>NZ_JBSWBR010000001.1:0-1504114 GCF_054051685.1 Hymenobacter sp. HD11105
CCCTGCTTATCGATCCTTATTCCCTGTCTGCAAGTAGAGCTAGAATGGCCGCTGCTTGCCGGCGGAGGTGGTTCCACCGCGGGCTGTGCGCCAAAGCCTCGACCGTCCACAGGTCGGAAACGGAGGACATCGCATACAGTGCTTGATCTAGCTCGATGAGGGCCGTGTATATGGTGGTCGTTAAGGGAAGCGGAGGCGGGGCGCTAGTGAGCAGTAACAGCGCATCGTCGTAGTCCAAGGTGATCTCATCCGCGACGACGTAGGGAGGATAATACTGACACTGCTCCTCAGCGGGCGCGGCTAAGAGGCGAAGCGCCGCCACTAGTTGGGTATAGGAGTCGGTCGGCATAGGGGCAGGGTGAAGTAGGGATGGATACGAACGTGCTCCTAGGATCAAGCGCATCGGGTGGCTAGCGCTTAAAAGGAACCCCTTTTTCCAAGTCGAAGGGTGGCACTGAATATTAGGTCCGCTACCTGAAATTTATCGGACCTAAACGTTAGTGCAGGGAGGTAGGGTGGTCCCCGGCTACTGCTCCGCCTACTTGCCTTTAGGAGACCTGCCCGACGACCCGGGGGCCGCTTCGGCTAGCCTGTAGCGCGAGTGCGGTGGCCAGCTGACTGCTCGGCCCTTATTTTCGGACCGGGGCGAGCAGCCGCCGCTGGCCGGAATAATCCGTGGTTCGAACCCGCCCACAGGACGGACACCGCTGGACCTCCACGTAAAAGAACGTTTGGAGGGGTGGCCCCCAGGCGTGCCAGCCGAGTTGACAACGGAGCGGGTGCATCCAGGCCCTACTGCTTGGCATACCGCTGTGTGGTCACCACGCCGCTTAGGCGCTCGGCCGTTCGCGGATCGATTAACAGCTCCAACTCGGTGGCCGTCAGCTTGAGGATCGTATAAGGCCGGAAGGGTATGGGATTATTCGGCGTGGTCACCGTCACCTCCAGGCGCATGTCCTCGATGCGATAGGTACCGGCCAGTTGCTCGCCCCCCTTATAAAGAAAGCGCACGCCCTGCTCGGCCGTAAAGAAGCGCTCATAGTCCTCGCCCGTGCCCGCATACTGGTACGTGTTGTCGGTCATCAGGCCCCCTGCGCTATTATACTCTTGGATCGTTTGTGTTTTTAGCAGCCAGTGCCCGACGATGGTCTTGCGGGCCTCCGAGGTGGGGGTGGGGGCCAGCACTGGCGCCGGCTTCGGGGCGGGATCGGCCCCTTTGTGGTCGGCGCAGCTCAGGGTGGCGACGGTGAGCGTGAGGAGCAGACAGCGGGACAGGCAAGCAGACAGCATAGAATCGAAAAGGATAGCCGGGATACCCCCAGCGGGCTCCAGCCCCGGGCAGGGCAAATCGATGAGATATAAGAATAAAAGGATACCGGGGCAGCATTTTTAATGCTCTCCCCAGCAAATTAGTACAAAAGGTAGGCCAACTAAGAACTGCCGTCAGTAACCGTCCGCCCCGCAGCGAGAACCAGACGAAACTCGACCAGGCAGTAAGTAGCCGGGAGTCAAAAAAGCGGACACACCCATAATAACGTTCGTTAGACTCACAAACTTATATAGCTATAGTTCTATTTGTTCTGCAACAGGTACCGCAAATAAGTGGTTGGTTATACTAAGATAAAAATAATAGGTCCCCTATGCCCCCACGGCCCCTGCTTCTCCTATCCTAGTATGTTTTTTGCCCAGCCTCGGGTCGGATAACTAGAGATTCTTTCTGTGCTCAAACCCTTACTCTTCGCGACCTGCTGCGCCTTGCCTTCCCTGCTCCTGGCTCAGGCCCGCCCCTGCGCCTGCAGTTTAGTCCATTCGGCTCGTTGCCGATTCTGTTTTTATATGTTCAAAGGCACCTATTTTAGCCTGTTTCAGCATGTCGATATAGCCAGGGAGCAGCATCTTATCCCAGTGCATGAGAAATTGTCTGTTGCGTTGAGCGATGGATGACGGTGTCATGCCTGCTTCGATGTCAAGAACGACTGCTCTGGCACCTTCATTATACCAGGTAAGCCAGTTAAAACCTTGTTTCGTATTCGGGTAAAGCAAACTGAACGCAGTCAAGCAAAAAATCCATTGCATCCGTTTCTGCCAGACACCTGACGCATAAAGGCCCCAGGTAAAATAGCAGATAAGCAGCGCTGGCACGGCTAACAGGGCATATCGGTGGGGTAAACCATAAACGGGTACCAAGCCTGCCCGGCCATATCCCATCACTAAGGCGAAAAGCAGGCTGCCAAGGAAAAAAGAAAGCATTCCCCATACGCGGCGGGATTGAGTAGTGTAATCCCTGCGAATTGTAGCAAGCAGTAAAATAAAGGTAGGTAATAGCAGGAAGGCTATCGCCAGAAGCGCTGGCAACCAATTGTATTCAACAGCAGGGCCTAGGCCGAGCGCCTGAAACTTCCAGCCTGTTTTGAGAGTAGCGAGCAGGCCGGGACTGGGTGGGTTCCAAGGGGGGCGCTCATACCCAACAAAATAAACAAGGCCCTCAATACCCGTCAGCAGCACACTACCAACCAACAGCACGCCTACCCACCTTTTAGTCCCTTGTTCTTGATGCTGCCACTGAATAAATCCTTCAGCTAATAGCCAGGGGGCAATGGGCAAAACGTATAATAATCCGTTGGCACCGCATAGGGGCAGCAACATCAAACATAGACCGGCAGCGATGGCCAGTGATGATTTAAGGGCCGATTTATACTGAATGATAAGTAAAAGCAGGATGAGAGTCAACACCGTAGGGAGGACAAATGAGACTTGCCAGCTCCAGAAAAGATTATTTCCGTGCCCTATATGAAGCAAAATCAGCGGAATAAACGCATCCGTTAGCGAAAGTTTTCCTTCCCTTAAGTAAGCGCAAACCCGAATAGCAATAGCCGCCAGTAGGCCTATCAGTAGCACATTGAAAACCATCCCCACTCGAAAATCGCCATGACTTAATTTCAGCAACCCCAAATAGATGAGTCGGGGTAGTGGAATCCGATGTTCATTGACCTGCGACCACAGCCAGCGAGGCATATCTTGCTCATTTCCGGTGAGAGCGGGCACCATGTGCCAGTCTTCGGCCAGCGGCATATTCGGCGCATACCGAAAAATACAAAACAGTGCAAAGGCAAGCAGGCCACACCAGGTAGCCCAAACAAAAACGTTTATCGGTTGAGTTAGACTGTTTTTGCCGGGCATATGCGTATGAAATATATATTATGCCAAATATAGATTGTGGCGATGGATTGACGTTTATTCAATCGGAAGTTTAAATTGTCAGCATACTAGGCAAGTTGCTGCCAAAGTATGAAAAAGCCCCGTGCCCTCGACTGAGGAACGCGGGGCTTTGCCGTTTGGTAGAGCTGGCAACTACAAACCTGTAGGCGCTATAAAGATACTTGTTGGCTGCTATTTCACCATTTCTTGTAGGTTGGTGTATTAGGCAATAATGTCCTACACGGTAGGAGGCCAACTGAATTTGTCCTATAAACTGTCCTATATACAAAAGAAAAAGGCCTTTCCGTTATAGAAAGGCCTTTTTAGGTAGCGGGGACAGGACTCGAACCTGTGACCTTTGGGTTATGAGCCCAACGAGCTACCAACTGCTCCACCCCGCACTGTTTGGTTCTGCAAATGTAAGAGGGTTTTTCGGAATTAGGTGAGGTCCAGCTGCAAAAAGTTGATTGCAGGGGCTTTTGCGCTGATAGTCAGTCTTATTAATTTCTGAGTGTTATTTAAGGCAAGGGCCTTACTGATTAGCCCTCTGTCTTATACCTGTTGGTAGCGCTCCTTAAATCTTAAGTAGGCGGCAGGCCGTATGTAGGTCCCTTACACACATCATACACTTCAGCTTACTCCCCCTCATTGCTAAGAAACACTCTTTTTTAGCTGCTTCCTGCGCGGCAGCATTAGCGACTATGGCGTTGCTGACCGCTTGCGACTCCAACAGTACCACGGGCCAAACGGCTACTTCTGCCCCTGAAGGCAGCTTGGCTACAACGGCCATGGGTGATACAGCCGCCGCAGCTACCCGGCCGTTGCACCCAACGGGACCAAAGCCCGCTTGGGCACCCAATATTGCACCGGAAATGCAAGTTGTTATTGAAAAGCTAGACAGCCTGAGCGGTCCGAAGCCGATGCATGAGTTGACGGCCCAGGAAGCACGTAAGGCCCCATCAGCGACCGACGCTACTATGGCGGCAATGAGAGCATATGGCATTCCGACCCCGCCTTCGCCCGTCGATACGATGAGCAAGGAGGTCGCGCCCGGCGTGAAAGCTCGCATTTATACGCCTCGTAATGCCGGTAATGGACCGTTGCCTGTGGTGGTGTACTACCACGGTGGCGGCTGGGTGATTGCCACCTTAGATACCTACGACCCCTCAGTGCGGGCACTGGCGGAAAAGACGGGGGCCATTTTTGTGTCGGTAGCGTACCGGCAAGCGCCAGAGAATAAATTTCCGACGGCCCATAATGACTCGTTTGCTGCATATCAATGGGTGCTGAAAAATGCGGCCTCCATCAAGGGCGATCCGCAGCGCGTGGCAGTGGCGGGTGAAAGTGCGGGGGGCAATTTGGCCGCCGCCGTGTGCATGATGGCCCGCGACAAAGGCGTGTCATTGCCTAAGCACCAGCTGCTAGTATATCCCATTGCGGGCTACGACCTGAATACACCTTCGTATCAGAAAAACGCCAACGCCAAGCCTCTAAGTAAGCCACTGATGGCGTGGTTCTTCGACAAATACCTGCGCACTCCTGCCGATGGCAAGAACCCGTTGATTTCGCTTGTGACGGCGCCAAACGTAAAAGGCTTGCCCGCAGCTACCGTTATCACGGCTAGCATCGACCCGCTAATGAGCGAAGGCAAAACCTACGCGGATAAGCTACAGGCAGCCGGCGTGCCGGTAAAATACCGCAACTTCGACGGGGCAACGCACGAGTTCTTCGGAATGGGCGCCGTGGTGCCCCAGGCTCGTGAGGCGCAGGATTTTGCGGCTGGCGAGTTGAAAGCTGCCATGAGTAAATAGTTCAGCTTCGACTGTGCATTAAAAAGCCCCCCAGAACTGTTCTGGTGGGCTTTTTTGCCTATAACCCTAAAATCGACTCGTAATACCGAAGTGAATTTTGGAAGCATTCAGCGCCAGCTTTTGACCAAGCTGTTGGGAGCGGCCCACGGAGTATACCAGCTGAAACAAGCCTGCCCCAGTCCGGAAGCTTATGCCCGCGCCTAGGCCGGTGGGCGAATCGGCGTTGTTGCCTTGGTTGAGCTTGCGCTGCAAATAAGCTTGATCGAGGAAGAGAAAAACGAACGAATCGGGGCCGGTAAACTGCCGGTACTCCACGGTGCCGACAGCGTAGGAGCTGGCAAAGAAGGCAAACTCGCTAAAGCCGCGCAGTGTAGCCAAGCCGCCCAGGCGAAATAAGTCGTTGAGAAACAGCCGGTCATTGAGCAAGGATTCGCCCCGCACCCGGCCCAGGAACACGCCGTTGCGCCCCACCGGATAATAATATTCGGCCCGGCCGCCCAACGTAATTTGAGTGGAGCGCAGGGGCACCCGATTGTAGAGCGTATCGTTGAGGTCGGTGTTTTTGCTGATGCGCTTGTTGCCGACGGCTGCCAAACCGGTGAAAAAAGCCCCCCGGCGCGGGAAATATAGGTCGTCGAGGGTGCTTTTGGAATAGTCGAGGCCGTAGGAAGTGTACTCGGAATCGATGTTTTCGGGCAGGGCCCGCAGTTCCCTAAAGGTGGAATCGGAAAGCAGGCGGGAGCTGCGAAACTCTGTGAAGAAGCTGATGCGCCCGGCCCGCGCCGTAGGGTAGGTGACTTGGAGACGCGGCCGTAGCGTCAGAAAGGCATCGGACTGACGGTAGAGGTTGAAATTGCCCCCCACCTCCAGCGGCGAGCCGAAGAAATTGGGGTGCACATATTGAGCATCGAGCAGTTGGGAGGCGGCGTCTACTTTGCGCCATTGCAGACCGAGTTGCTTGCCGCCCCCGCGAATGTTGCGCAAATTAATGGTCACGTCGCCGGTGAGTTGCACCCGGTTCTGGCCCGGTCCGGGACTTGGGTTAGGTAGCACGCCCACAATGGCATCGAACTGGTTGGCGGCCCGGTCGTCGATAAGAAGGTACACGCGCGCTTTGCCTTGAGCGAACCGGACCTCTGGCTCAGCTTTCAGCTGAATGTAGGGGAGCTGGCGGAGCTGGCGGGCAGCGGCGGCCACCCGCTGTTGGCTGTAAGGCTGATTGGGGAAAATCTGCAGATACTTGGTTAGAAACTGTGTGCGGGTCTTGGTGTTGCCTACCACTTGTAGACTGTCAAACACGATGACTGGGCCGCGGTCGAGCACCACGCGGCCCTCAATATCGGAACCGGTGAGGGCGACGGAGTCGAGGCGGATGGTGGCGAAGGGGTAGCCTTGATTTTCGGCTTCGGTAAGTACGCGCTGCTGCAACTGAGTCCACTCCTGGGGCCGGAAGGGCTGGTCGCGGAAGAACTTTTCGCGGTAACCGGCTTTGGTGAGCAGGCCGTCGCCGAGGTTGCCGTTGCGCAGGCGCGCCCACCGAAACTGCTCGCCCACGTACAGGCGCACCCGCACCGTGTCGCGGCGCCAGCGTAGGGTATCGGCTGAGGCAGTGAGGTAAGCGTCGGCTTGTAGGGCCAGCACTAGGTCGCGGATGGTGCGCAGGGCGGTGAGCGAGTCGGGGGCGCTAGGGCGGAAGCGGAAGCGCCGCAGAGCGGGCCGGTCTACCTCTTCCACGTCCAGCCGGATGAATTTTGCCCCCCGAAGCGGTTTGCGCAGGCGGGTGGCGCTGGTATCGGCGCGAGCTGGCGGCAAGGGTGGCGTTTGGAGTGTGGGCTGATTAGGCGCGGCCGGAGTGGGCGTGACCTGTGCCCATGCTGCGCTCGGCCAACTAATTAGCAGCCAGCTTACCACCCAGCAAATGAAGACGCGCACAAACATCGGGGCAAAGAACGCGGACAAGAAGCACTTGTTGTGGGGGGCTTTTTTTGGCCGCAACATTAACAGCGGCAAAAAACGGCCTTTGTCAACTCCCAGACACGATTTGACAACAAAACATCAATCAACATTCCGCCCACCCGATGCAACCAATATTCGTGCACCCGGCTCTTGTAGTTGAAAATAAATCTGTCCTACCTAAAACGATTTGTACTACTATGAAACTGCCAAAAGCATTACTCGGCGCTATCTTGGTGGGCATGACGGTGCAAGCCACCAGCTGCTCAAAAGAAGACGCACCCAAACCCAAAGAAGAAGCTGGGAAAAGCGGGAAGGAGTCTTCCAAAACGCCCGTTAATTGCCCAGCTTGCGGCATGGGATAAACACCCGAAATAGTTGATGGCATGGAAAAGGAGCCGACAATTTTAGCGTCGCTAGCCTGTAATCTGGATGTCGATATTCTGTCGGCGGCTTTTCCGTTGCTGGAAGAAGGTCGAGTAGAAGCTATCGAGTGGTCATTCGACACACTTTTATGGGCTGAGCAAGTACCAGAGTGGTTTTTGGAATTACTCGGCACCTACGGCGCTCAGAAAAGGCTGATAGGCCACGGGGTATTCTTTTCCCTGCTCTCGGGCAAGTGGACGCAGGAGCAACAGCAGTGGCTACAGCAACTGAAAAAGCTATCCACTGAGTTCTACTTCGACCATATCACCGAGCATTTTGGCTTTTTTACTGGTCAGAATTTTCACTACGGAGCGCCTTTGCACATCCCGTACACGGCTACTACGCTGCGCATCGGTCAAGATCGACTGAGCCGTATACAGGATGCTTGCCAGCGGCCGGTGGGGTTGGAGAATCTGGCTTTTGCCTACTCTTTAGACGAGGTAAAACAACACGGCGAGTTTTTGGAAAAGCTGGTGGAGCCCGTAAATGGCTTCCTTATTTTGGACCTGCACAACCTGTACTGTCAGCTCCACAACTTTTCCGTCGCCTACGACGAGCTTATCCAGCTATACCCCTTGGAGCGGGTGCGGGAAATCCATATTTCGGGCGGCAGCTGGGAAAAATCGGCGCTGGTACCGGATAAGAAAATTCGACGGGATACGCACGATGAGTCGGTGCCAGAGGAGGTTTTTCAGCTTCTGGAGCAAACTATACCAAAGTGTTCTAATCTAAAATTTGTGGTGTTGGAGCAGTTGGGCGTTGGCCTAAAAACTGCAGACAGTAGGGCCCAGTTTCGCCGCGATTTTGGGCGGATGGAAAAGATGATGAAGGGGAGTAGAAAAGGTCGTACTAGTAGCCTAAATAATCTGTTTTTGCCGTTGCAGCCTCTCCAAATGACTAGTGCAGTAGAAGACGCGACACTACACGAACAACAGATTCAACTCTCGCATATTCTGGAAACCGCGCTTTCCTTCGAGGAAGCCCAGCGCCGACTGCATTCCTCGTCCCTAGCGAATACCGACTGGAAAGTGGAGCAGTGGGAGCCGCGTATGTTGGAAACCGCCGTCAGTATAGCGCAAAAGTGGAAAAAGTAGCTGCTGTCATTTTATTGGAGAAGTAGTTAGTTGCTAGATTATCCTCTATATAATTATCATACAAGTAGCTAAATTATGTAAGTAAGCATTGACAGGGTAGGGGAAGAGGTATGGGGCTTCCAGGGGAAAGTATTTTCTTAATAATTGGGTGATACCAGGGGCCAAAAAGGATTAATCACTAGACTGCACGCTCCCATGAAACCACTTCTTCCACCTCATCCCCTGCCGCCCGAACCAACCGCCCTGCGGGTGGCCCTACAGCATGACCGTGAAGCTATGCTCACGGAGCTTTACCGGCGCACCTTTCCGATGGTACGGCGCCGGGTGAAGCACCTAGGCGGTACGGATCAGGATGCGCAGGATGTGTTTCATGATGCCCTGGTGATATTTTACGAAAAGGCCATTAGCAGCACCCTCGTACTCACGGCCTCGGCCAGCACTTACTTGGTGAGCATTTGCCATAACCTGTGGCGGCAGGAGCTAAGCCGCCGCAATCGGAGCGCCGCGGTGGATTGGCTGGAAACCGACGCCCCACCCGCCGATGAGCCGGAAGTGACTTCGGCTGATAGTTCAGAGGAGGCTTTTTCGGTGCTGGGGTACGTGGAGCAACTGGGCGAGAAGTGTAAGAGTATTTTGCTGTCCTTTTATTACTTCCAGCAACCCCTGGAGCAGATTGCCACCACCCACCGGTACAGTAGCGTGCGCTCAGCGACGGTGCAGAAATTCAAGTGTCTGGAGCGTTTGCGCAAATCGGTGCGGGCTGTACGAGACCAACTGCTAGCCCACTAACGCCATGCGCTCCGAACTGGAACGTCTGCAGTACATCGAGCAGCAGTTGTTATCCGCAGTGCCGCCTTCGGAGGCCGCCTGGAATGTGCAGCTTTTGCTTGACCCTGAATTGGAAGCTGATACCGAAACGCAACGCCTTTTATATCAAGGTATATACTTAGCGGGCCAGCGCCAGTTGCGGCGCGAACTGGCCGCTATTCATCAGCGCCTATATGCCCCCAGCGCTCGAGTTGGCTGCATACGGCCACGGCTGGGCTGCGCTCCTTCCTGACGCGTCGCCTACACCGCCGCACTTAGCACTGATCCTTTCTATCTGCTTGCCTTTTCCTCCGCGCCACCCAGTCAGCGTGCTGATTTCCTGTGCGCATAACTCACCGCTTTTCATCCAACATACTTATGCTGACCAAAGAAGAATTCCGCAAGTTTGCCGTCCGGGGTCAAGGCTTGAATGGCTTACGAGTCGACGAATATTTGCACCAAGTGGAGGGCCAGATGCGCCACTCCATAACGGGCATGACCCGCTTGGTAATTGAGGAACGCCCCACCCGCTTCGCTGAAATTGACGTGTTCTCCCGCTTGATAATGGACCGTATCGTGTTCCTGGGCACGGCAGTAGATGACCAGATTGCCAACATCATCACCGCGCAACTCCTTTTTCTAGAGTCAGTTGATGCCAACAAAGACATTCTGCTCTATGTAAATTCGCCGGGCGGCTCGGTGTACGCAGGCTTGGGCATTTATGACACCATGCAGTATGTGGGCCCCGACGTAGCAACCATCTGCACCGGGTTGGCCGCCTCGATGGGGGCCTTTTTGCTGGCGGGAGGCGCCTTGGGCAAACGCTCAGCTCTGCCCCACGCTCGCGTCATGATTCACCAGCCTTCGAGTGGTGTGCAAGGTCCTTCAGCTGATATCGAGATTACGGCCCGCGAGGTGGTGAAGCTGCGCCAGGAACTCTACACCATTTATGCCGAACGCACAGGTAAAACCTACCAACAAATTCACGACGACTCAGACCGCGACTATTGGCTACGCGCTGATGAAGCCAGAGACTATGGGCTGATTGACGAAGTATTGGAGCGAAAATTAGTGGCATAAAATCAGGCGAAGCGGCCGTTTGGGTAGCTTGCGGGTCAATTAGAATTACTTGGCGCTGTCGCGCTAAACTAATTGCCCCGCTCCGGCTGTTACCCAACACGCTACTCTTCTTGCTGAATGCCTGGTCTTTACCTCCACATACCTTTCTGTAAACAAGCCTGCCACTACTGCGACTTCCATTTCAGTACTTCTATGGCGCTGAAAGGCAAGCTGGTAGAGGCTCTGGTACGCGAAGTGGAGCTGCGCCGCGACTACCTTGGACCGCAGGCCGTTCTGGAGACAATTTACTTCGGCGGCGGCACGCCATCCTTGCTCACGGCGGCTGAGCTGGATACCCTGTTCTCGGCCATTCATCGGCACTTCCAAATTGCCCCCCAGGCCGAAATTACCCTCGAAGCAAACCCTGACGACCTGACCGCCGACAAGCTGCGGGAGCTGGCCGCTTCGCCTATTAATCGCCTGAGCATTGGGCTGCAAAGCTTCCACGAGCCGCACCTGCGCCTGATGAATCGGGCCCACTCGGCCACTGAGTCGGCGCGGAGTGTGCGGCTGGCCCAGGAGGCGGGCTTCGAGAATATTTCCGTAGACTTGATTTATGGCGTGCCGGCTTCCGACCACGGGATCTGGGAGCAGGATATGGCGGCAGCATTTGCCCTGCAAGTACCGCACCTGTCCTGCTACGCACTTACTATTGAGCCCGATACAGTATTTGGGCGCCGCCTGCGCAAAGGCCAGTTTACCCCGCCACCCGATGAGTTTGTAGCCCGGCAGTTTGAAATGCTGCTGGCCGAAATGGCCACGCACGGCTACGAGCAATACGAGATTTCTAACTTCTGCCTCCCCGGCCGCGAGTCGCGTCACAACTCAAACTACTGGCGCGGTGTGCCTTATTTGGGCTTGGGCCCAAGTGCCCACTCCTTCGATGGCACGAGCCGGGAATTTGCTGTAGCCAACAACACGCGCTATGTAACCAGTCTGCTGGAGCAAAACGAGGTGCCCGTCACCCGCGAAACCCTCTCGCCCACCGACCGCGCCAATGAGTACCTGATGACTAGTCTGCGCACCGCCCGGGGCTGCGATCTGGCCCGGATGCGCCAAGAATTCGGGGTAGATATCCGCTCCCAACGCGCTGACTACTTGCACAATTTAGAGCGAAACCACTGGGCCACCTTACACGATGAAGTATTGATTCTTACTGACCAAGGCAAGCTCCTGGCTGACCACATCACGCTGGAATTATTTCAGGAGGCTGGCTAAATCAATAAAATCAGCGTAATCTGTGCCTATGGAACGCCTGATTGATGCCCTCGCCGACGACGCCGACTTCTTTGTTGAGCACGTTCAAATTACTGCCATCGTATTCGACAATACCGACGACGTAACTGTGTGGGCTACCACCTATTTCGATAACAGTCTGCATTTCTTTCATTTAGGCCTACAGTTTCCGGCTTTGGATCTGTTGCTGCGCTTGGCTGGTGAGCGCGCCGAGGCCTTGCAAGAGGAAGTAGCTGAAGCCCTAGCAACCGTTACGGAGTGGCCTTGCTTGCTGGAGTACACTACCGAAGAAAGGCCCCCAGTGCCGCTGGCCAACGTTGCCATGAAGCTGTCGTGCACTTATCCGGCCTCTTTACTGGAAGATGACGACGAAGAGGAAGAGGATCAGGAAGTAGAGGACGAGGATCAGGAAGACGAAGAGGAAATTGCCCCCCACAACATCTTTTACCTCGAGGGCGTCTATTTGCGCTTGGAACCGTAGGCGTATCATAAACCTCACCACGCAGAGCTATTATGTTCTACTTGATTCCTGGTCTGGGAGCTGACAAGCGCGTTTTTCAGAAATTGCTGCCCTTGCTTCAAGGCCCAGCGCAGGTTTTGGAATGGCTGAAGCCCATCGGCGACGAGCCGCTGCCGGACTACATACGGCGCATGGCGGCAGCAATTCCTGAGGATCAGACCTGTTTCGTGGTCGGGGTGTCATTTGGGGGAACGGTGGCGTTGGAAATTTGCCGAATCCGGCCACTGGCCTGCGCGGTGCTGGTTTCCAGTATTTCAGATGCTAGCCGGTTGCCACTCCTACTGCGTCTTATTCGGGCTACACGGGTGTACAAATTGGTGCCGCCGCCTCTGCTCAAGTTATTTCCTTGGGCAGGCCGCTGGTACTTTGGCATTGACGACAATATCGAATACAAGACTTTCAAAGCCATCCTGCGCGACATGGATTCGGCTTACACTAGCTGGGCAATTGAGCGGCTTTTGCACTGGGACAGCACCGGGGTCGGCAGCTGCGTCCAGATTCTCGGCTCCCGCGACCGAGTTTTCCCGCCTTCTCCCGCGCCTGTCGACTACATGATTCCTGGTGGCACGCACTTTATGGTACTCACCCACGCCCAGCAGATCAGCGAAATCCTGAATGACTTGCTACGCAAACAGTGCCGCGCTCAGGAAGCTGTAGAAGAGCCAACAGACGTGCGGAGTTAAATTCTACCCACCCATCGCTGCTCTCATAAATGCTCGCCACTTATCCCTTCCACGGCCACACATTCTCATTTGACCCTAGTGCGCCCCTGGATATTTCGCTGCCTTTGGCGCCGGGCCCAGATCAAGTCAACTGCTTTTGGGCCGAGCCGGTGCAGTTCGAAACCATTTGGGTGGGTGACTTTGTAGGAAGCGTAGCTGAAGGTGGCAGCACCAACTACAAGCGCGTGCACCTCACGCCCCACGGCAACGGTACCCATACGGAGTGCTACGGTCATATTTCTACCAACCCCGCGGCGACCTTGAATCAATGCCTGCGTCGCTTTTTATTTGTGGCCCGACTCATTTCAGTAGAGCCACGCCCGCAGCCCAATGGCGACCAGGTAGTGATGCTTGCCGACGCGCAGTCGGCGCTGGGGGGCTTTTTGCCGGGCTCCTCGCAGTTACCAGAGGCTATTATTCTGCGGACCCTGCCAAACCATAAAGCCAAGCGTACCCGCCAGTACTCCGGCACCAACCCTACCTATATTGAGCCTGCGCTGGCTCAGTACCTTGCCGACCATCACATTGAACACTTGCTTCTAGATTTGCCTAGTGTAGACAGAGAAGAAGACGGTGGCCAGCTTCTCGCTCACCATGCTTTCTGGCAATACCCCGAGCATACGCGGCGCGCCAGCACCATTACGGAACTCATCTTTGTGCCTGATAATTTGAAGGACGGTCTGTATCTGCTTAATCTTCAGGTTACAAGTCTCGAGCTTGACGCCAGCCCGAGCAAGCCAATTTTATACAAACTCAACTGAGCTTAGCACTCCTTCAATTGCTTCGGGTTTCAGAAGCTACTACACACTTATGACACGAACGCAAAAAGCCCCCCAGATTTACCTGGGGGGCTTTTTGTTACTTTCCTGATTTCCACCAAAGCTGTGGAGATCGATTAGCTAATAAGTTAGACTAAGCAGCAGTTGCTTCGGTCAACTCGGTGTCGTCGATGACGGGTACTACCGATACGAACGAACGGTCCTTGCGGCCCTTGCGGAACTGCACGGTGCCATCGACCATAGCGAACAGAGTGTGGTCTTTGCCGATACCCACGTTCTGGCCGGGGTGGTGCTTAGTGCCACGCTGACGAACGATGATGTTGCCAGCAATGATGTCTTGACCGCCGAAGATCTTCACGCCCAAGCGCTTAGAATGCGATTCGCGGCCGTTGTTAGATGAGCCTACGCCTTTCTTATGTGCCATTGTAGTATGTGTTGTGCGTTAGTGGTGCTGACTTGCCTATTGGTTGCTCAGGGCGGAAAACTCTCGCTCAGCAACTCATCAGGCTAGTTCAACTACCCGATGCTGTTGATCATTACTTTGGTGTAGTCCTGACGGTGGCCGTTGAGCTTCTTGTAGCCCTTACGACGCTTCTTCTTGAAGACCAATACCTTGTCACCCTTTACTTGAGCCAAGATGGTACCTTTCACAGTCACGTCCAGAAACGGAGCGCCGATAGTGAGCGAACCGTTATTATCGGTCAGGAGCACATTGCCCAGCTCAACTACGTCGCCGACGTTGCCGGCTAGTTTGTGGGTATAAACAAATTTCTCGGCTTCGACCTTGGTCTGCTTGCCAGCTATGTTGACGATTGCGTACATCGGCGTCTCGCGTGTTTTAAAAATGGGAAGGCAAAAGTAGCAGGTTTAAGATTCAAAACCAAACCTAACTCACTAGTCTTCATTTGGTCGGCGAAACAAGGCGCATCGCGAAGGAGGTTTTCAGAGGGTTCTAGGAGCACGCGCCGGGCACGCGAATACACTTTTTGTGGATAAGTTAGATTGTCCACAGATGGAATGTGGATAACTATTCATAATTCGGGCATTTAGAAGGAAATTTAGGCCTTTTCCACAAAAATTATATAGCAGGCAACTTAGCCAGCATAGGCAAAAATTAACAGAATAAAAATGCTTTTCAGGGGGCATTTTGCCGGTAGTCGGGTTTATATTTGATCCATTGACCAGCCAAATTTTATCTAAAGCTGGACTAAACAATTCCGTTTGTCGCAAGGTTGGCAAGCCACCGCCTGATCATATTTTTGGTCACGTTCACCTTCAATACGCTATCTGTTATGGAACCACTGCTCGTTGAGAACCCCAACCGCTTTGTGCTTTTCCCCATCCAGAACGACGATGTCTGGCAATTCTACAAGAAGGCGGAAGCTTCCTTTTGGACCGCCGAGGAAATAGACCTTTCCCAAGATCAGAAAGATTGGGAAAACCTCAACGATAACGAGAAACACTTCATCTCGCACGTGCTCGCCTTCTTCGCGGCCTCTGATGGCATCGTGAATGAGAACCTGGCTGTCAACTTCATGCAGGAAGTGCAGATGCCTGAAGCGCGCTGCTTCTACGGCTTCCAGATCATGATGGAAAACATTCACAGCGAGACTTATTCGCTGCTGATTGACACCTACATCAAAGATCCCAAGGAGAAAGACCGCCTCTTCAATGCCCTCGAAACCGTGCCTTGCGTGAAGAAAAAAGGTGAGTGGGCCCTGAAGTGGATCAACTCCGAAGATTTCGCCGAGCGCATCATCGCCTTTGCCGCCGTGGAGGGCATTTTCTTCTCTGGCTCGTTCTGCTCAATCTTCTGGCTGAAGAAGCGTGGCTTGATGCCCGGCCTCACCTTTTCCAACGAGCTAATCTCCCGCGACGAAGGTCTACACTGTGACTTCGCTTGTTTGCTGTACGGCTACCTCCAAAACAAGCTCTCCGAAGAGCGTGTGCATAGCATCATCCGCGACGCGGTAACCATCGAGCAGGAGTTTGTAACGGATGCCCTGCCCGTGAACCTGATCGGGATGAACGCCAAAAACATGGCGCAGTATATCGAGTTTGTGGCCGACCGCCTACTGGTGTCGTTGGGCTACAGCAAGATTTACAATGCTTCCAATCCCTTCGATTTCATGGAGATGATTTCTCTGCAGGGTAAAACCAACTTCTTCGAAAAGCGCGTAGCTGAGTATCAGAAAGCCGGCGTGATGAGCGAGCGTACCGAGAATGCCTTCTCGCTCGACGAGGATTTTTAATCTGTTGATTCTCAATAAAGAGGCCCTCCAGCGTTGGTTGGGGGGCTTTTTTGTTGGCTTGTTTCTCGTTCAACGAGGCCTCACCCCCTAGCCCCCTCTTCTAGGGGAGAGGAGGAACTAGCTCTAAGAGCTAGTAAGTAGTAAGAGCTACTATTCTAGAAAATCTAAAAGCTAGTTCTCCCTCTCCCCTAGAAGAGGGGGCTAGGGGGTGAGGCCAATCGTTAGCGCCGCCTACCAAATTTCCCCCAACACTACAACCCAATTTCACCTCCAAAATTTAGTACCAATCTCACAGCGCCTCCCATCAATTTTGCCCCCCAGCGCTGGATTTTTGGACTATGTGGATAACTTCTGTTGATAAGTCTTGTCCTACCCAACTGTAAGAAATATCTTCCGCAACGATTAGCCACATCCATTCGCGGCTTACCCCAATTTCCCGATTATACTGCCTGCTCCAATAGAGCCGGCAAACTCATATCCAACTACCAAAACGCACACGCTTATGCTGGTAATTAAACGCGACGGCCGGCGCGAATCCGTGAAATTTGACAAAGTCACGGCGCGCATCGAGAAGCTCTGCTACGGGCTCAACATGGTGTATGTCTCGCCAATAGAAGTGGCCAAAAAGGTCATTGACGGGATTTATGACGGCGTAACGACCATTGAGCTAGACAACCTGGCCGCCGAAACCGCTGCCTCGCTCACCACCAAGCACCCCGACTACGCTATTCTGGCGGCCCGCATTGCCGTGAGCAACTTACATAAGGTGACGTCCAAGTCGTTCAGCAGCACGATGAAGCGGTTGTACACTTACGAGGACCCCAAGACGGGCGAAAACGCTTCGCTTATTGCCAAAGACGTGTGGGAAGTTATCCACAAGCACGCGGCTACCCTCGACTCGGCTATCCTGTATGACCGCGACTACAGCTACGACTACTTCGGGTTCAAAACCCTGGAGCGCTCCTACCTGCTGCGCATGGATGGCAAAGTGGTAGAGCGGCCCCAGCACATGCTCATGCGCGTGGCCATCGGTATTCACAAGGACGATATCGACTCGGCCATTGAGACCTATGAGCTAATGAGCGAGCGGTGGTTTACCCACGCTACCCCTACCCTGTTCAACGCCGGCTCACCGAAGCCCCAGTTGTCGTCGTGCTTCCTGCTCACCATGAAGGACGACTCCATCACGGGCATTTACGACACGCTGAAAAACTGCGCCCAGATTTCGCAGTCGGCGGGCGGTATTGGCCTCAGCATACATAACGTGCGGGCTACGGGCTCTTACATCAAGGGCACCAACGGTACCTCCAACGGTATCATCCCGATGCTGAAGGTGTTCAACGACACGGCCCGCTACGTGGACCAGGGTGGTGGCAAGCGCAAAGGCGCCTTCGCTATTTACATCGAGCCCTGGCACGCCGACATCTTCGACTTCCTGGACCTCAAGAAAAACCACGGCAAGGAAGAAAACCGCGCCCGCGACCTGTTCTACGCCCTCTGGACGCCCGACTTGTTCATGAAGCGCGTGGAAGAGAATGGCGACTGGACCCTGATGTGCCCCAACGAGTGCCCCGGCCTGGGCGACACCTGGGGCGAGGACTTCGAGCGCTTGTACCGCAAGTACGAGAAGGAAGGCCGCGGCCGCAAGACCATCAAGGCGCAGGAGCTGTGGTTTGCCATTCTGGAAAGCCAGACCGAGACCGGCACGCCCTACATGCTGTTCAAGGACGCGGCCAACCGCAAGTCGAACCAGCAGAACCTGGGTACCATCAAGTCGTCGAACCTGTGCACCGAGATTATGGAGTACACCGACGAGAACGAAATTGCGGTCTGCAACCTGGCTTCGCTGGCCTTGCCGCGCTTCGTGAAGGAAGGTGAGCAGAAGGGCCAGATGGTGTTCGACCACCAGAAGCTCTACGAGGTAACGTACCACGCTACCAAGAACCTGAACAAGGTTATTGACATCAATTATTACCCCGTGCCCGAGGCCGAGCGCTCCAACCGTCGCCACCGCCCCATCGGGCTGGGCGTGCAAGGGCTGGCCGATACGTTTATTGCGCTGCGCATGCCCTTCGAGAGCGACGAAGCCACGGGCCTGAACAAGGACATCTTCGAGACCATCTACTTCGCGGCCTGCACGGCTTCCATGGATTTGGCCAAGAAAAATGGCCCCTACGAGACCTTCGCCGGCTCGCCCATGAGCCAGGGTAAGTTTCAGTTCGACCTCTGGAACGTGACGCCCGACTCGGGCCGCTGGGATTGGGAAACGCTGCGTGCTCAGGTAATGGAGCACGGCATGCGCAACTCCCTGCTGGTGGCGCCTATGCCCACGGCCAGCACCGCCCAGATTCTCGGCAACAACGAGTCGTTTGAGCCTTACACCTCCAACATCTACGTGCGGCGCGTGCTGAGCGGAGAGTTTATGGTGGTAAACAAGCACTTGCTCAAGGACCTCATCAAGCTCGGCATCTGGAACGAGCAGATGAAGAACGAAATCATTGCTGCCAACGGCTCGGTGCAGAACATCGCCCGCATCCCGCAGCACATCAAAGACCTGTATAAGACGGTGTGGGAAATCTCCCAGCGCCGCATTATCGATATGTCGGCCGACCGGGGGGCATTTATTTGCCAGAGCCAGAGCCTGAACCTGCACGTGATGAACGTGAACTTCGGCAAGCTCACCAGCATGCACTTCCACAGCTGGAAGAAGGGCCTCAAAACCGGCATGTACTACCTGCGCACCAAAGCCGCCGCCGACGCCATCAAGTTCACGGTGCAGAAACAAGCCGCCGAGACCCTAGAGCCGCTGAACGTAGCCGCCCAGAATGCTTCGGATATGGCTTGCTCGCTGGATAATCCAGATGCTTGCGAGGCTTGCGGTTCGTAATTAAATGTTTGAAGGCTATAAGGTTGATTTTGGCAAAGTAAATTGGAATTGGTGCCACAGCTTCAATATCCAGATGGACGAAATAGAGGAGCTTTTAGCTGCTTCTGATCGTAGTTCGTGGTATATCAAAGAAGATGGCTCTTACGAAGTTGTTGGATATACGAAGCACCGGAAGTTTCTTTCAGTTACTTTTATGTTGAAGGATGACCACTTAGTCATCGAAGACGTAAATTTACCTAGTTATGAAACCATCCGAGACGTCATCCTCCGCCAACTCGAATCCGGCCAATAATCTTTCAATGATTGGTAGGACGATAGAGGAGTATGAACGCATCAGAGTTAGTGGCCCACTGACGAAGCAAGAGTTTCTATCTCACCTGCGTAAAACCGGGCAACTACCACCCAATACCAATTGGCAATTGGCTTCGTAGTTCCCTTAATATTAAGATAAGAACGCCCGACCATATTGGTTGGGCGTTCTGCATTTATGGTAATATCATGCACCTGCAAATGCGCGTAAGAAGCACCTTATTCTTACACTAATCAACACCTATGAAACCTCGGGTAATCTGCCACATGATGAGTTCCCTGGACGGGCGCACCATTCTCAGCCGCTGGGGCGACTCGCCCAACACCAAGGAGTACGAAACGACGGCCGCCACCTTCGAGGCCCAGGCCTGGCTGTGCGGGCGCGTGACCATGGAAAAGGACTTCACCCACGGCCTAGCCCCCGACCTGAAGCCCGTAGCCTCTCCCCTGCCCCGCACCGACTTCGTGGCCGAGCACGGTGCCGAGTCGTTTGCCGTGGCTGTCGATGCCCACGGGAAGCTAGGCTGGGAATCGGCCGCCATCGACGACGACCACATCATCAGCATCCTCACCGAGCAGGTAAGCGACGAATACCTGGCTTACCTGCGTGAGAAAGGCGTGTCGTACCTATTCGGCGGCGCCCAGGAAATCGACTTCGCGCTGGTCCTGCACAAGCTAGGCGAGCTATTCCCTATCCAGACCATCCTGCTGGAAGGCGGAGGGCACCTGAACGGTTCCCTGCTCAAAGCCGGCCTGATCGATGAGCTGAGCCTCCTGCATTACCCCGTGGTAGATGGCGCGCCCACCTCGCCCACCATCTTCGAGCAGAGCGATGCGCCGGGCCCCGCCACACCCTTCAAGCTCCTAAGCGCCGAGCAGCGCCCCGACGGGATTCTGTGGCTTCGCTACGAGGCAGGAGCAGCTTAGAAAAAGCCCCCCAGAAAGCCGGTTGGCGCCGTGGGGGGCTTTTTCTTTTGAGGTGGTCATGCCGAGGCGGAGCCGAAGCATCTCGCGTGCTGGTATTGCGATGGTAACTTCTCGGAGAGAACGTCATGCAGAGCAGAGCTAAGCATCTCGCGTGCTGACGTTGCAATGCTATATCTTTAAATTGAACATATTACTATAAAGACAATCATCTAGTGTACATCTACCTTCTGACCAATCCTGCTAGGTCAGTTCTTTACACCGGCATCACTAATAACTTGGACCGACGGCTGTATGAACACAATCAAAACCTAGGTACTGCGGGCAAATTCACCGGCCGTTATCAATGCAATCTGCTTATGTATTTTGAGGTATGTCCCGATGCTCTCCAAGCTATTGCGCGCGAAAAAGAGATCAAAGGCTGGAGTAGAGCTAAGAAAGAAGCCCTGATTGCGACAATGAATCCGACTTGGGAGCCTATCGATTTGAGTACTTGGTCGGGGTAAACGAATTACTAAATAATTCTTCAATACCATAACGTCATGCAGAGGCGGAGCCGAAGCATCTCGCGTGCTGATGTTTGGTTGCTAACCTTGATAAACACGCGAGATGCTTCGGCTCCGCCTCTGCATGACCGCCTTTTGAACCAGCTCTTCAACCAAGGCGGTATCATACCAGACAGCGCACAATAGTAGCAGCAGAACTATCCCGATGCGGCAGAGACAAGTAAACCTCAGGCCAACCGAAAAAGCCGACTTAGACTTTTTCTTTCAATTCCAGCTCGACGAAGAGGCAGGTCACTTAGCTGCATTTATGCCTGAAAACCACACTGATAAAGAAGCATATGTGGAGAAATACACCAGATTTCTGAATGACCCGACCATCCATATGCAGACTATTTTGGTGGATCAAATCATTGCCGGTAGCATTTCAAAATTTGAGCGGGAAGGCGACGCTGAAATCACCTATTGGATAGACAGACGCTTCTGGGGAAAGGGAGTCGCGACAACCGCACTTAGGAACTTCCTTATCCTTGAAAACACCAGACCTATTCTTGGACAAGTTGCATTTGATAATCTAGGCTCGCAGAGAGTTTTAGAAAAATGCGGTTTTGTAAAAATCGGCACGGACAAAGGCTTTGCGAACGCGCGCCAAACGGGGATAGAGGAATTCATTTACAAACTGACATAGGATCGATAAAGCAGCGAACTGCCAGCTTGTAGTTCGTGACCAGCTTAAGAGTATGCGTTGGTGAGCAAACCCGTTGAAACAGAAGAGTCGTCTGCACCCCAGACGACTCTTCTTGTTTGTACCTGACCTGATGTTCGCGCTTTGCTGCCTACGGCTCTAGCTACAAGCAAGAACGCCCAACCTATTGGCTGGGCGTTCTGCGTCTCTAACAATATGAGTATCAATAACAAATAATGAGTAGCGAATAATAGTAGAGCTAGAAGGTTACTCGGCGGATAGTGCCGTTGCCGTTGCTTAGTACATAGTAGGTGTTGCCGCTGATGCGCTCGATATCGGTGGGGCGGCTGAGGCCACCGAGCAGAACGGTGCCTGACTCGCTGCGTACGGCACCGGTATTGGGCTGGAAGCCTACGTTTGTTGGGGGTTGAAATACAAACTCGGCCAGCTGAGTAACCACGGGGGCTTTGTTGGCGGTTAGCTCAATGTCGGTGAGGGTAGTGAAGCCGGTGCGGTAGTCACTCACAACGCCGCTGTTGCTGACCTGCATTATTTTGGCGGACCCAGTGGCGAAGGGAAAGCCAGTGAGTGTGCTGACCAGGAAGCGGTTGCCATCGTGCACGATACCCGTAGGCACGGGCTGGGTTTGGGGGGTAATGTTGGGGAAGCGGGCAAATACGCTCAGCCGCCCGCTGTCTCTATCCCGCCGGATGATGGCGTTGGCGCCCGCATCGACGATATATAGGCTGCCATCTGGCCCGAAGGTCATGTTGTAGAGGTTAGAGTCGATTGGGTCAGACAGATTCTGCGACAACACAAACGAGCCAATATCCTCTGAACTCAGGCTAGACGCGGGGCGCGCTGGGTCGCCGAGCCGATAAGTGGATACATCGACGCGGTAAAGCTTGCCAGAATAGCCCCCCAGAATATACAAGATGCCATCACGATACAGTACGTGGCCAATGCCGGTGATTTCCCCGTCGGGCCGCAAATCGGATTGAAAGCCAGTAAATACTGGATACACCTGCCCTGTGCCACTCACCACGGATACCCGCCCATCGTTACCCCCTGTCCCCGACTCACTTACCCACACGCGGCCATTTGGCGCTACACTCATCCCAATGGGACTCACCAGATCGTCGGTTAAAATAGGTCGCTGGGAAGCCAGCAAACCGTCGAGGCCGTCGATGTCGTTGCAGCCGGTGGTAACAAGAGCCAGAAGTAAGGTTGCATTCAGGAGGTAGCGTTTGTAATTCATGATGGTTGGTGATTGGAGTGGAAAAAGAAAGTATGACTTTACTAATTTTAAAACTCTGCTATTCAAGTCGTTATCCCGAATCTAACATAATTTTTAAAAGATTTCATAGTTTTTTTTCCTCTTTCTGTGAGCCGCTCACTGCCCACCGCTTAGCTTGGCATTACCGGTCTGGACTGCTAGTGTCGAGCAACAGCTAAATCAGCAAACGCCCTCCAGGCCGTCCCGTGCTTGCGCTGGCGTAGCTTCAGGCAAGTAGAGTAGTTCCGAGCACCTTCTTTGCCCTAGCACTATGCCGCCATTTGCACCGAAATCAGCTGTTCATTCGCCTGCTTTGTTGGCCTGGTACAACGCGGTGCCCAACGTATTCTGGTCGGTGCTGAGCCTGACGCCCATTAGCGTGTATTGCTACCAGCACATGGAGCGGCCGTGGCTTTATGGGATGCTGGCGGGCAGTATGCTGGCGTTTGGTGGGCTGCCGGCTTCGTGGTTTCGGTACTGGCAGCTTAACTACGCGCCGATTACGTACCGCCGGCTGGGCGTGCATGTAGTCAACCTCTTCACTCAGCACGGCACCTTGATTCATGGCCTAATTCGTCGGCGGTATCCGCAGTACCGGCGCGTACGCTCCCGCCTGGCTGTGGCGGCCGTAGTGCGAGCTACTTACCACCAAGAGCGGTTTCACCTAGTTTTGTTTCTGTTTTTTCTGCTGACGAGCCTCTATGCAGCCGCGTTGGGTCACGGGCGCTGGGCCTTGCTCATCGGGTTTACCAATGTGGGGTACAATCTGTATCCGATGTGGCTTCAGCAATACATTCGGGTCCGGCTGGCTGCGGGGCAGATGAAGCACTAGCCGGCAGCAAGCCAAGGCGGACTCTATCCTACTAACCGGTGTCAGGCCAAAGCCTATGAAGTTGAGAACTACACCTACTTTAGATCCCGAAGCAACGGTTTAGCCATCCCGGGTATCTATCCCCACATGATGCGAATTCTCCCCTCCGCCTGCCTGTATTTTCTCGTTGCTGCCACGGCGTCCGTTGGGCAAAGTAACCCGCCCGTTATCAACCCCGATACGGCCGCCACGCGGCTGGGCTCGCGCTTCGTGAGCGTGCCAGGCAATATGGGCTTATCGGTAGGTGTATACGACAATGGCCGGACGTACTTCTACAACTTCGGCACAACTGAAAACGGCCAAAAAAAGCCCCCCACGCAGAACACGCTGTACGAAATTGGCTCTGTCACGAAAACCTTTACTGGTCTGCTACTGGCGCACGCCGTGACAGAGAAGAAGCTAAACCTGAACGATGATATTCGGAAGCACCTCGACGGTAGTTACCCTAACCTCACGTATCAGGGTCAGCCGATTCGACTGGTGCATCTGGCCAATACTACCTCCGCCTTGCCGGATAATCTCCCAGATCGGCCCGAGGTGTTCCGCAATCCGAATCCGGACTCTATTGCGCCGCATTTTTACCGATTACATATCAACCGCACCCGCCAGGACTTTTACGCCGACCTCCACCAAGTAAAGCTGACCCGCGCTCCCGGCACCGTGCCTCAGCACTCCAATGTGGCGGCGGAGATGTTGGGCTACATTCTGGAGCGGGTGTATAAAATGCCTTACGAGGACCTGGTGAAAAAATACATTACTGGCCCTCGCCAAATGACCAGCACCAGCACAGCCTTGACCATCCCCAAGGCCAAAGCTCCGCTGCAAGCGAAAGGCTACGGGCCCACCAGCATGGTAACGCCCTACCACACCCTACCCGACCTGCAAATTGCCGGTGGCCTCAACTCAACTACCACTGACCTGCTGAAGTACCTGCAGCTCCAACTCGACCCCAGCAACGCCGCCGTCAAGCTCAGCCACCAGCCCACCTTTGGCAGCCCTAACAGCGAGGCTATGGCCGTAAACTGGTTTATTACCAAAACCATAGACAGCAAAGTGGCCTTTGCCCACTCCGGCGGCACCTTCGGCTTCGCCAGCTACTGCGTATTCTATCCCGAGTTAAACCGCGGCCTCGTGCTGCTCGCCAACCGCAACGATGGCTCCACCGAAAGCCGACTCGCGGAGTTGGCGGCAGCCATTGAGGAAGGCACCTATGGTTTACCCCCGGCTCTGGGCACCCTGCGTACGGAGCTACAGAAACGCAACTTCGCTCAGGCATTTGAAGTGATGCAGGAGGTAAAGAAAAAGCATCCCGAGCTGCACCTATCGGAAGACTACGTGAACAGCTGGGGTTATAGCCTGTTGCGGAGCGGAAAAAAGCCACAGGCGGTGGAAATGTTCAAGATGAATGTGAGCCTCTACCCCAAAAGCGCGAACACCTATGATAGTCTGGGTGAGGCGTATGAGGAGAGTGGGAACATGGCTCTCGCCATCAGCAACTTCAAACGTTCCCTGGAGCTAAACCCGGCCAACTTAAACGCCGTGGACCACCTTAAAAAACTGGAAGCTGGTGGAGCCAATACCAACATCAACTAAACGCCGGAGCGATGCTGCGTTTAGGCGGCTGTAGTTACTTCCGGCAATGGAGTTAAGTAGCTGCTCTAGTAAGTCAGTGTACTTACTAAAGTAAAAAAGCCCCCAGACGAACAGCTGGGGGGCTTTTCTTACTGCGAGGTGCATCAAGAAGATCGATAACGCCTGAGAAATCAGTAACCCAAGACGCAGTATATATAGAGTTTAAAGTATTAGCTTACAGAGGCAAGCTCACACAGTGCTGATGCTGCTTTTCCTATCGCTCAAGTCTATGCCTCTCCTATACAAACGCTTCTTCTTAAGCATATTGGCGCTACTACTAGTCATGGCGCCCGCTCTGGCTGCCGCGCCCACCCAAGCCGACACTACCGCTGCCTTCAGCATAGAAGCCGCCACCCAGCACTACCTCGACACCCTTACCCCGGCTCAAAAAGCCAGCTCCGACGCTTACTTTGAGGGCGGCTACTGGCTCCAAATCTGGGGGCTGCTGTATGCTTTGGCCGTGGCGGGCGTGTTTTTGCTGCTGGGGCTGTCCAGAACCGTGAAGGACTGGACGGCTCGGCTGCCGGGCAAGGTGTTGCCCACGCTGGCTTATGTGGCCATGTATCTGCTGCTGGCTTACTTGCTCAACTTCCCCTTGAGCTTGTACGAGGATTATTTTCGGGAGCACCAGTACGGCTTATCCAATCAGAGCTTCGGCGAGTGGCTCACCGACGATTTGAAGGGCTTGGCGCTATCGTTGGTGTTTGGGAGCTTGGTGTTGCTAGCCTTGTACGCGGCCATTCGGCGCACGGGGCGGAGCTGGTGGGTGTGGGGTACCGCTATCATTGCCGTGTTCTTGGTGGTGTCCATATTCGTGTCGCCGGTGTTCATTTCGCCCTTGTTTAATAAGTACACGCCCCTGCCCGCGGGCCCCGTACGCGACCAAATTCTGAGTATGGCGCGGGCCAACGGCGTGCCCGCCGACAATGTCTACCTCGTCGATGCTTCCAAGCAGAGCAAGCGCATCAGTGCCAACGTGAGCGGGCTGGGCAGCACCATCCGGGTTTCACTCAATGATAATCTGCTCAATCGGTCCACGCCCGAGGAGGTGCAGGCTGTCATGGGCCACGAGTTGGGCCACTACGTGCTGAATCACATCCCCAAAATGCTGATCTTCCTCATCCTGATTATTGGCATCGGCCTGTGGTTTGTCGATTGGGCTTTCCACCGGCTTATCGGGCGCTATGGGCCGCGCTGGGGCATTGCGGGCATTGCCGATGTGGCTGGGCTGCCGCTGCTGGTGGCGTTGTTTGCGGTGTTCATGTTCCTGGCTACGCCGGCCTTCAACACTATTATTCGCACCCAGGAGCAGGAAGCCGACGTGTTTGGCTTGAACGCCGCCCGTCAGCCCGACGGCTTTGCTAGTATTGCCATGAAGCTGTCGGAATACCGGAAGATTAATCCCGGCCCGCTGGAAGAGGTTATTTTCTTCGACCACCCCAGTGGCCACACCCGCGTGCTGACAGCTATGCGCTGGAAGGCAGAGCATTTGTCGGATAAATAGTCCTTAATATGGTATGAAAGACGCTATTCTTCAGTTAGTTCACCAAGCCCACGCCCTGACCGAGACTGCTGCCGTCGAGGCCCTGGACCCGCAGGAGCGGAAGAAGTTTATTCTAGCCGATTTGTCGCTGCACATGGTACAGGCTGCCCTGCGCCACCCACAGCCCCAGGCCGCAGAGGTGAGGCGCTACTTATTCTCGGTACTCACCGTTTGTGATGGCTTCGTACCCGACCTTGACCTAAAAGCCATGGCCGAGGTACTATTACCCCCAAGCGCCTCAACATCTGAGCAGTAACACTGTAGGTAGGTGATTTTGTATCAAGCGTAAGCAAGCTTACAATAGCAAAGGCAAGGCGATAAGGCGAAAGCAGTTAGCCAAGTGTTTCCCTAACAGTCACATGCTAGGGAGCGACGTAAAAGACAGGCAGAGCAACCCCGATCTTCCATCTCATCCTTTTGCACTATGCAACGCTTCTTGTTTTTTCTTCTAGTGCTCGTAGCAGCGGGTCTGGACGCCCGACTTCAAGCAGGGCCGCTATTTTGCGGGTTTACGCAAAGGCCTGAACTCGCTGATGCTGGCGGCTAACCCCCAATATGCCGCCCAAGGCGGCCAGCGACAAGTCGCCAACTCCGGCCTCGCGGCAGGTGCGGGTAATGTTGCCGCTGGTGCTGACGCAGGCGTTGGCGCTGGCCTGAACAACGACTTATCCCAAACTTCGGAGCCAAGCACCGAGCCATTTCGACCCTCAGCGTCGGCCCCCGAACCGGCCTCTTCGGGCTTAGGTATCGGTACAATGGCCATCGGTGCCCTGGTTATCGGAGGCGTCCTGTGGCTGCTGATGCGCCTGTTTCGGCGCAAGACGCCGGCCGCCGCGCCCCGTACTGTATACTCCAACCAGCCCCAAAACCCTAGTCAGCCTAACCCTAATCAAACGCCTGATTTCCTAGGCACTCAGACGGCGAATCCCAACCGGCCTACCGGCCCGGCCGGCAATATGAACCGTGGCCCCGCACCCCAACAAACCCCCGACTTTCTGGGCAACAATTCCTTGAACAGAGGTGGTGGTGGAGGAATAGGTAGCAACATGGGGGGCATTTTGGCGACGGGCGCCGCGGCCGCAGCCGGTGCTTATTTGGGTAACCGCATGGCGGGCGGCGGGCACAATGACCAACCCGGTCAGAACCTGGGCGGCCTTGGCAATACACCTCCCCAACCCCTTGACCCCAATACGACTGCCGCCGCTGGGCTTGGCGGTGCTGGTCTGGGTGGAGCAGCTGGTTCTTCTACTGGCTTCCCGGCCCTAGACGGCGTAAACAGCACCGACAATTCAGCCCCCGATTATTTCTCCGACCTGCCCAGTGAATCGGAGCCCGATTTCTTCTCGGCCGATGAAACCTCTTCCTACGACAACTCCTCTTCTGATGACACGGGCGGAGGCGGCTTTGATGATGATAACAGCAATAGCGGCTCCTGGTAAACCCGCCAGTCGTTCGCAGATACAGCAAAAGAGCCGTCCCCAGGGACGGCTCTTTTGACAATTAAGGTTTACCAAGCTCGACGGGTTGAATACGAGCAGCACACTAGTGTACTCAGCGTTGCCAGCTCCTACAATCCAGTTTCATTAGTTGCCAGGGCAGAAGATACAGCCACAGGGGTTAGCGTATTCAAAGTTGCTACCTGCTGGCTCCGGTTGCCTAAGCGCACCCGCACATTGCGCACGGCCACGACCTGACCAGTAGCAGTAGGCTTCACTTGAATCGTGTAGCGGTAGGTGTCCTGGCCGAGCTTAGTGA
This sequence comes from Hymenobacter sp. HD11105, assembly GCF_054051685.1. NCBI lineage: Bacteria > Pseudomonadati > Bacteroidota > Cytophagia > Cytophagales > Hymenobacteraceae > Hymenobacter > Hymenobacter sp. HD11105. The sequence goes on from NZ_JBSWBR010000001.1 coordinate 28,303, forward strand.
CCAGGAAGTAGGAACCTGGTTTCAAGTTTTGAAAATTGAGGCGGCGGGAATAATACGCTTGGTCGTAGGTTTCGGTAAATAACCGGTGGCCTGTAACGCCGCTAATCACCTGCACCTGCACGCGCTCATTCATTGGGTTCTGGGTACGCACCCGGAACGTGGCGGCATCTGTTTTGTCTATTGTTATGGGCTGCTGCTGGGCAACTGCGGGGCTGGCTAAGAATGCACTACCCAACAACAAGGCGCCAAGGGCGGCCTGGCGCACCCGGCTTAGCATTGATTGCACGGCAGCCCGTGGCTGAACAGACGCCGACTTAGAAGTAAAACGGGCAGCGGATGAAGGAGTGGCGGAGGTGAAAAAGCTTTTCATGGTAAAAAGTTTGGGGTTAGAAATGATAGATGTCGTGTTCAGTGCACCGCTCGGCAGCGGCCTTTTACCTTCGTATAGCTTTGGCTGCTTTTAAAATCGTGGGCGATTTTGGACAGTCAGTGCTACCCGACGAAGACATAAATTCAACACCTGTGCCATTCACACAAACACCTCATTATCAATTGATTAAAACACAAGCCTATTTTGTAGCACTTTCAAAATCTGTCCGATAGCGGACAGTGCGTTCGCTTTTGATATGTGCACTATTGCCGAGGCGTGCCAGCTCCGGACAGGGGCGCGCTGGGAAGGCGGAAGCGCAAATAGAGTTGTGGGGGGCAAAACTGGCGGCGGCTGCGGGCCGCGGGCCTGGCTTTGAGCATGGGCTCCTAGCCGCGCGCTTATTACTTTAGCCACCTCACTGCTAACTAGCTATACTATCGAGCTTATTTCTATGTCCGTTTTAGATCAGACCCTTCACCAAGTGCCGGTGCTAGAAACCGCCCGGCTAGTCTTGCGCGGCTACCGTCCCAGCGATTTCACCCAGTACGTGGCCATGTGGGCCGACCGTAATTTTTACCGTTATCTGAGCCCCCGCCCTATGGTGGAGGAAGAAGTGTGGGCCACTATGCTGCGCAGCATTGGCCACTGGGCCTTGTTGGGCTATGGGTTTTGGGCAGTAGAGGAAAAAGCCACCGGTAACTTCATCGGGGCCGTGGGGTTTGCTGATCCTAAGCGCGACCTGAAGCCCTCCAACCACGGCACGCCCGAAATAGGCTGGGTGCTGGCCGCCAACGTGCACGGCCAAGGCTATGCCACTGAGGCCGTAGAAGCGGCCATCGCCTGGGGCGATACTCACTTTGGTGGGGCCCGCACCGTCTGCATTATTCACCCCGACAACCGCGCCTCCCTGCGCCTGGCCGAGAAGTTTGGCTACCGCAAATACCACCGTACCATGTACAAGGATGAGCCCATCCTGATGTTGGAGCGCATAGCGAACGAACAGTAGACATTTAGGCCTCAGAAAAGCCCCCAGGAATAATGCGGGGGCCTTTTTTATATCAGATTGGCCAGTGTTTGTATAATGCTTTGATGCCTGCGCCCGGCTAGGGTCGTTGATTTAGCGCTTGCGCTGCGGCGCCGAGTTAGTCTGCCACCTATAGGTTCGGCGGATTTAGACGTGCAGTTACTGTTGGGCTAAAGCAATTGAGGAAGAAAGAATCAGCTATTATAATAAGGTAAAAGGCTGAGGAATACGTCTTCCATTTCAGTGGCACGCTCCCGGTGTGTGCGTAATTTCAGCCAGCTTTATCTGCGTCAGCAGCAGCTTTGCCGGAGCACACTACGTCTTCTCTGTGCCTCAACCCCTATTCTTTCTTTAGTTATGCAACTTCCCATTCAGCAGCAGGTGTACAGCTATTTGTCCAGCAAACCAACCTCTACCACCAAACCCTCCGACGACTCGCGCTTCCGCGAAGACCTGGGCATGGACCAAATCGACTTTTTTGAGTTGGTTATTCGCCTCGAAAACCTCTACCACGTCCGCATTCCCGATACAGAGCTTGAACAGATAAAAACCGTGCAGCAGCTCATCAACTGCCTCAACGACCAGGTGGTAGGACAAAGATGGAACTGCGCCACGCTTATGGCCTAAACGACTACGCACCCTGATTGAGCAGGCCTTTTCGTTTGGCTTCATCAATTTATCTCGCTCCTGAGCACAAGCTTTTTAAGCTTTTCTGCTTTGGCTAAAAATGAAAACCAGCGTATACCAGCCACTTATCGATGTGGGCCAAACACCGGCCGGCGTTGGTAGTTATGCCGTGTATTCATTTTCTTTTTAGCCGACATTTCATGGAATCATTAGTAGGAAAAGTGGCCCTCGTGACGGGCGCAGGTAAAGGTATTGGACGAGCTATAGCGCTGGCATTGGCGCAGGAAGGTGTGCACGTAGGCTTGCTGGCCCGCTCCGAAAAGCAGCTCCAGGCTGTAGCCGCCGAGCTAACAGCGCTGGGGGGCAAATCGACGGTAGTGGCCTCCGACATCACCGACCGCGCCGCCGTAGAAGCCGCCGCCACGCAAGTAGCGCAGGAGCTGGGGCCCATCGATATTCTGATCAACAACGCCGGCATCGGCACCTTCGGCAAGTTCCTGGACTTTGACCCCATCGACTGGGAGCGGATTATTCAGGTCAATCTGATGGGCGTGTACTACGCTACCCGCGCTGTATTACCCCAGATGATTGAGCGCCAAACGGGCGACATTTTCAATATTTCTTCCACGGCCGGGCAGCGCGGCGCGGCGGGCACTAGCGCCTACAGCGCCTCTAAGTTTGCCGTTATGGGCCTTACCGAGTCGTTGATGCAGGAGGTGCGCAAGCACAACATTCGCGTGTCGGCGCTCACGCCCAGCACCATTGCTACAGAGCTGGCCGTCAGCAACAAGCTTACCGATGGCAACCCAGATAAAGTGGCTCAGCCCGAAGATCTGGCCGAGCTCATCATTGCCCAGCTGAAGCTGAACCGTCGGGTGTTCATCAAAGAAGCCGGCATGTGGTCTACGAACCCATAAGGGCGCCTTGCACCTCATAGGTATACAGTTAAGCGATTTTGCCGGTTAGCCCGTACAAGCTGAAGCGCAAAAAGCCCCCCAGCCCTGACTTGCAGCGGTTGGGGGGCTTTTTACTTTTCCTTAACTCAAGCTCCCTGATACGATGAACATGCACCACACCCGGCGCGGCACCGGCAAGCCCCTTTTATTGCTCCACGGCATCGGGGGCAGCTGGCGCTCCTGGCAAACTATCCTCGATGGCCTGGCTGCTGAGCGCGACGTTATTGCCGTGGACTTGCCCGGCTTCGGCGACACGCCGCCGCTCCCCGGCCCCGTCACGATTGGCACCCTGGCCGATGCCGTGACGGAGTTTTTGCGCGAGCAGGACCTGCTAGGCATCGACGTGGTCGGCAGCTCTATGGGCGCGCGGCTGGTGCTGGAGTTGGCTCGCCGGGGCGGCGTGGTGGGCACGGTGGTGTCACTCAGTCCGGGCGGATTCTGGGAGGGATGGGAGGTGCCTTTTTTCTACCACAGCGTCGCTATTGCCCTTAGGCTGGTGCGCGCCCTGCAGCCTGTGATGCCGCAGATAACCGGTAATGTGGTGAGCCGCACGGTGTTGTTCGCCCAGTTCTCTGCCCACCCCTGGAAAATTGCCCCCCACGTAGCGCTGGATGAGATGCGCACCTACGCCACGGCGCCCTCTTTTGATGAATTGCTCTACAATCTGGCCTACGGCGAAAAGCAGCAGGGTGCGCCACGCGGCAGTATTTCGGCGCCCCTTATTATAGGCTGGGGCCGGCAAGACCGGGTGTGCTTTCCCTATCAGTCGAAGCGGGCCTTGGCCAAATTCCCCGATACCCGCCTGCGCTGGTTCGACGACTGCGGCCACCTCCCACAGTGGGACCAACCCGCAAAAACCATTGATCTAATTTTGCGCGCCACCAATGGCAAAATGATTGAGGAAGCGGCAGATGCGCCCCAACAGCCTGCCTCATTGCACCGCTTGGGCACGGCCGCTGCGCTGGCTAGCGTGCTTATGGTTGTAGTAGGCGGTATCTGGTTGGCTCGTTCAAAAAGCCGCTGAACGGCCGCAGCCCCGCAGAGACGCGACACTTCACGTTTCTGCGGGGCTGCGGCAACCTGCTCTTCTGCATTTACTGAATAAAGCTGGGGCGAATCAGGTTTTCGAAAGTGAATATCTCATCCCATTTGGCTTGAGTCAGCAAGTGGCGCTCGGTCACGGCTACGTCGTGCACTGATTTGCCAGTGCGTAGGGCTTCTTTGGCAATCTCGGCGGTAGTCTCGTAACCCAGAATAGGGTTTAGCTGGGTCACAATGCCAACGCTATTGCGCACTAGCTGCTCGGCGTGCTGCACGTTGGCCGTGATGCCGACCACGCACTTTTCGCGCAGGGTGTGGCAGGCGCGGGTGAGGTAGGAAATGCTGGTAAACAGGGCAAAAGAAATAACTGGCTCCATCACGTTGAGCTGGAGCTGACCGGCTTCGGCGGCCATGGTCACGGTGAGGTCGGCACCAATAACGTAGAAGGCGGTTTGGTTGACGACTTCCGGCACTACAGGATTTACCTTGCCAGGCATAATGCTGGAACCGGGCTGCAGGGGGGGCAAATTTATCTCGTTGAAGCCCGTGCGGGGGCCTGAGGACAACAGGCGCAGATCGTTGCAGATCTTGGAGAGCTTTACGGCCGTGCGCTTGAGCACCCCAGAAAGCTGCACGTAGGCGCCCGTATCGTAGGTGGCCTCAATCAGGTCACCGGCCAGTACCAAGTCCAGACCCGTGATGTTGCGCAGGTGCTCCGTTACAGTTTCGGCGTAGCCAGCTGGGGCATTGACGCGCGTACCGATGGCCGTGGCACCCATATTAATCTCGCTGATGAGGTGGCGGCTGTCCTCAATGCGTAGCAGCTCCTCGCGTAGGTTGGTGGCAAAGGCCTTGAACTCGTCGCCCATGCTCATGGGCACGGCGTCCTGGAGCTGGGTGCGGCCCATTTTGAGCACGTTGCGAAACTCCTCACCTTTCGCGGCAAAGGCATCGGCCAGCAAGCCTAGCGCCTGAGTGTAACCCACTAGCTTATTATTGAGGGCAATACGGAAAGCAGTTGGGTAGGCGTCGTTCGTGGATTGGGAGCAATTGACGTGGTTGTTGGGGTGGCAGAACTCGTACTGACCTTTCTCCTTGCCCATCATTTCCAGGGCCACGTTGGCAATCACCTCATTGGCGTTCATGTTCACCGACGTGCCGGCCCCGCCCTGAATCATATCAGTTAGAAACTGGTTGTCGAACTCGCCGGCCGCTACTCGGTCGCAGGCTTGGAGGATGCAATCGGCAATTGCAGGATCAAGCACGCCTAGGTCGCGATTAGCGAGGGCGGCGCCTTTTTTCACGTGGGCCAGAGCCCGCACAAACAAGGGCTCCGACTTCAGCGGTATGCCGGTTATATCAAAGTTTTCGAGGGCGCGCAGGGTTTGAATACCGTAATATGCATCAGTAGGAATGGCCCGTTCGCCAAGAAAATCGTGTTCGGTTCTAAACTGGTTCATGGGTGGGGATAGGGTGGTGCTGGGTGTGCCTTATTTACGCAAAGTAACAGAGGAGGTCGGCAACTGCGTAGGTTAGGGTTAATACCAGGCGCTGCAGTGGCCTCCCGAACGTTGTAGAGACACATACTTGTGTCTCTCCGCTAAACAACCGTTATAAAGCGTGACTATCACATAAACAACTTTAGCAAAGATTAGACACCACTATGCGTCCCTACCTTGTGCATCAGGCCAATAGTCAGCTTAGCGTGAGAAACTGGAAGGACCCACATTATCTGCTTGCCGGCAATAAGCGCCAGCAATTTGCCTACGCCGCCTTGCAGAACCTCGGCATATGGAGCACCCTCTCCGCTTTTGACCCCGTGCTGGCCGGCACCATTCCGCTCGACATCGATATAGCCAGCAGCGATTTAGATATCCTATGCGCCGTGGATTCTACAGAAATGGCGCGCTTCGTCGGACTGCTCCAGGCGCAGTACGCTCACTTGCCGGAGTTTATAGTAACCCAAAAGCTAATAAACCAACGTCCGTCGGTGGTGTGCTCTTTTCGCTTTCAGGAGTTCGAAGTAGAGGTTTTTGGACAGGATTGCCCGACGGAGCGCCAGCAGGCTTTTCGGCACATGGTCGTGGAAGACCGGGTGCTGCAAGCCGGGGGCGAGGCCTGGCGCGCCGCGGTGCGCAGGCTCAAAGAGCAAGGGCTTAAAACAGAGCCCGCCTTTGCTAAGCTGCTCCAGTTGAAAGGCGACCCCTACGAGTCGTTGCTAACGCTGGAAGGCATCAGTGTGGAGGAGCTTCGGGCTTGGCTAGCTAGTCTCTCACCGTTGGTTGGTACGGTATAAAGGCGCTTGGTTCGTACCGGTTGACCTTATCTCACAATGGCAGAAGGTAGCACAAGTAGTCCGTACACAAAGTAACTGACGGTTCGCCACGAACCATTTGAAATAGAAAGCCTTACACTATATATTACAACAAAATTATACTATAGCTCTGTTTTATGACTTACACCTCTCTGAAGCGACTACCCCTACTGCTGCTCTCAGTTATTCTTTTAGCTGGCTGCGAAAAGGAAATTGTTCCAGTTGCCGATTTCGATTATGCTCCCGCTGATCAGTTTTTCCGGCAGCCGAGGCCCATTTACCCAGCCCGGAATGGCATTAAGATTATTAATAATACCAAAGACGGCGAGTCGTATCAGTGGGAGTTTGGCGATGGTACTACCTCTACAGAAGCAGCGCCTGTTTTTGGCTATGCCCAATCAGGAACTTATACTATCAAGCTAACAACGACTAGTTCAACGGGCGAACGTAGCGTAATTTCTAAACCAATTACGGTAGTTGACAGAGTCTTGAAACGAATCATAGTAAGGCGCCTCAACTGGAATGCCTTCGGTAGATTACCTACTTGGAATGACAGCAAACGAGCGGCTCTTACCATTGAAATCGGGACGCGCGAGAGGAATACACCTTCAACCGTAATTGGCTCTTTAATTTATCGATCTACTCCCTTGACCGGCGTTGCTAATACAGAGACCAGCTTTGAGGTTCCCGTAACTAGTCGAGTAGTACTAAATAATGACCTCGTCGGGGAAGGCGTGACGATTAACGTGCTGGGCGATGATACGAGCGGCAAGCAGCTCGTCTTTTCCTCTGGTGGCTCAGGAGTTGGCCTCTCTGCCTTTCCTGATCTTACCCGCGCCCATACCTTACTCATTCAATCGGGTGCCCTTGGCACTGCTATTACCCTTGAATGTGGGTATGAATAGCTTTTTGGTTTTTAGGGCACCCTAAGAGGGCTCCAGTTGCCTTGATAGGACCTACATTCATGGGCAGCTCCCGTAATGAGAATGATAGCAACAGCCAGCCGGGGTAAACTTGGCTGGCTGTTGTTGCGTCTGTACGGCAGTAGTCTATTTTAGGGACTATTCGCGTAAAAGATTCACATCTCCTCCATGACTCCCCGCCCCTACATCCTCGCCGAAACCACCTGGAAGCAGGTACAGGAAACCAAATACGAAGTTGTGGTGCTGCCCTGGGGCGCCACCGAGGCTCACAACTACCACCTGCCCTACGCCACCGACAATTACCAGTGCGACTACGTAGCGGCCGAATCAGCCCGCAAAGCTTGGGACCAGGGGGCAAAAGTGGTAGTGTTGCCCACCATTCCCTTCGGCGTAAACACGGGTCAGCTGGACATTACCCTCGATATGAACCTGAATCCCAGCACTCAGTTCCTGATTCTGCGCGACATGGTACAGGTGCTGGCTCGGCAGGGCATTCCAAAGCTGGTGGTACTGAACGGCCACGGCGGCAACGACTTCCGGCAGATGCTGCGCGAGCTACAAGCTGAGTTTCCGCAGGTATTTCTCTGCACCCTCAACTGGTTCAAAGCCGCTGACCGCAACCAGTTCTTCGCCGCCCCCGGCGACCACGCCGACGAGATGGAAACCAGCGCCATGCTCCACATTGCCCCCCAGCTTGTCCGCCCGTTATCCGAAGCCGGCGACGGAGCCGCCAAGCAGTTCAAAGTCAAAGCGTTCCGGCAGGGTTGGGCTTGGGCTCAGCGCGAATGGAGTAAAGTATCGGCCGATACGGGCGTGGGCGACCCTGCCGAGGCTACGGCCGCGAAAGGCGAGGCTTTTTTGGAAGCCGTGACGACCAACATCGGGCAGTTTCTGATGGAGCTGGCCGCCGCCGATCCGCAGGAGTTGTACGAGTAAGCAGCGCGGAGTGAGGGTTAGGGAAGTTTAGGTTAGCTTGGTCTTAATTCCTTACTCCCCTTTACGCCACATGAAGTATCTATCCCGTAGCCGTCATTGCCTCCTGCTCACGGTAGCCCTTTGGTTTCTGCTCTGCACGGTGCAGGCCCAATCTCATGCTAAGACCACTATGAAAGAAGGCTATATCACCGTGCCGGGGGGCAAAATTTGGTATCAAATACTGGGCGCCGACAAGCCCGGCACGCCGCTCCTACTTCTGCACGGCGGACCGGGTTCGGGCAGCGGCAGCTTCGAGGGCTTTGTGACCCTGGCCGATGAGCGGCCGGTTATTCTCTACGACCAGCTCGGCTGCGGCAAATCGGATAAGCCTGATAACCCGCAGCTTTGGACTCTGGAGCGCTTCGTAACAGAATTGGAGCAAGTAGTGGCAGCCTTGGGCTACCCGAAGGTGCATTTACTCGGCCACTCTTGGGGCGGCACGCTGGCGGTGGAGTATTTGCTCACCAAAAAGCCCCCCACGGTTGTAAGCGTGATTCTGTCCAGCCCTTTGCTCGATACCAAGCGCTGGGTGCAGGATGCGGAGCGCTACATTGCCCAGCTGCCCCCGGCTCAGCAGAAAGCTATGCGCCTGTACGCGGCCACCGATGAGCCCAGCAAGCAGGCCTATAAAGAAGCTGTGACGCTCTACAATCGGCAGCACCTATATCGCAATGGCCCCATGCCGCCAAACCCTACCTTCGGGGGGCAGGTGTACGAAACCATGTGGGGCCCCGATGAAGCGCAGGCTACGGGTACGCTGAAGAATTACTCCCGCGCCAACGACCTAAAGAAGCTCACGGTGCCGACACTTTACCTGTGTGGGCGCTACGATGAGGCCGCGCCCACTACAGTAGCTTATTTTCAGAAGCAAACGCCAAACTCGCAACTGGTGATTTTTGAAAATGCCTCTCACAAAGCGTATTGGGAAGTGCCAGCTGAGTATTTCCAAACGGTGCGCGCCTTTCTGCGGAAACAGTGATGAACTTGACAGCTATACAGATTAGCCACAGCTAATCACATTAGACGGTCTCAGGAGTGGCTGACTAGGGCATAAAAAGATACAAATCTGTTCTAGTACCCTCAATAGTGCCATTTATATGCAACAAACATCTATGCATACAAATGGCACTATTTTTCGTTTGGGTTAGCTTCTGCACCTTTTTCAGTTATGCTTATGAAGCCATTCATTACGCTACTGCTATTTCTGACGATGTTGCTTACAGCCAGCTGCGACAAGCAAGAAACCGAAGATCCAGCTCCTGAAGTCTTGCCCGAAGCGACGTCTTTGCTGAATCGCTCGATTTATTACCTGGAAACCGGCGCCCGCCTCGACACTACTTTTCAGACCAAAGCCGTGCGTGCTTTTGCCGCCCAAAGCACGAAGGAGTTGAAGGTAGGAGTAAGTGCGCTCCCCAGCAGCGAAGGCATCAACTTCGCATTCGACCGCACCCAGCTAAAGCCTGACTTAGTTGGCACCTACCCACTCAAAACGATTACCACCGTCAATGGTGCGCCAACCAACGCGGCCTTTGTAAGCTATTTCTATGATTTGCGGCCGACTAATGGCACGGGCACCTACTTGTACCTGAGCAGCACGGCGAAAGTCAGTGGCACGTTCACTATTACAACCTACGACGTCCGGCGCAAACTGCTTAGTGGCCAGTATGAAGCTGTTTTTACGCGGACTAAAGACCCCAATTCTCCGGTCAGGGACACTGACTCCTGGTATAAGTGCGACATCACCGTAAAAGGGTCGTTTGACAATGTGCCGCTGACAGAAGAGTAAAGCCGAAGCCGTGCTGCCATAGAGCAGGCAAGCAGCGCTTGGCGGGTTTGCTTTTTCAGCGCTTTCTCTACACTCAATTCCATTGCTTGCCCCATAAAAGGCGATTAGGATTTGGTACAGCTCATCGCCGCCCTCTAATCGAGCATTGCAGCGCTCATATCGGCTTTGTTTTTGATCAGCAGGGCCAAGCATTGCGTATGGAGAGGTATCCATCTACCTCTTTTATTTCTGTTAAACTGCTCTATCTATGCTTCAGCCCCGCGCTACTGGCAAGTCTAAAGTCATTCTTTTCGATGTAAACGAAACACTGCTGGACATGAGCAAGCTGAAAAATGCGCTTATCAAAGCCTTTAACAATAAAGCTGCTTTTCATCAATGGTTTGGTTTATTGCTCCAGTATTCCCTAGTCGATACCGTCACGAACCATTACCACGACTTCCGCGCCATCGGCGACGCGGCCCTGGACATGACGGCCGCTATGCTACAGGAGCGCACCCTAAAGTCGGCCGAGAAGCATAAGATTCTGGACCTAATGACGGAGCTGCCCGCCCACAAAGATGTTCCGGAAGGCTTGAAGATGCTCATGGACGCGGGCTACTCGTTGGTCGCCTTCACCAACTCTACTCGTAGCGTGCTGGACAAACAGCTGCGCTACGCCGACATTATCCATTACTTCGAGCAGGGCCTGAGCGTAGACGATCAGCGCCTGTACAAGCCCTACCTGGGCACTTACCACACAGCCGCCAGCAAGGCCGGCGCCCCCGACCATAGCTCGGCCATCCTGATTGCGGCGCATGGTTGGGATATTACGGGGGCCTTGCACGCAGGCCTGCAAGCAGGTTTCATTGCTCGCAAGGGTCAAACGCTGTACCCTTTGGCCCCATCACCTACCTTCGAGGGCAAAACGCTACCCGAGGTGGCGAAGCAGATTATTGCTAAAAAAGCCCCCCAGCGCCTCTAATACTGCCTTTGCAGTTGGCAAACTTACCCCAACTATCGGCGCGTTTGCTCGTGGTGCAGCCACTGCATTGCCTCGCCTTCGTTTCTGAAAAATGCCATTACGTAAGGCATTGAGTCGTACGCTCTGGGCGGTAGAAATTCGGTCCCGTTGGTAATGGCTTCCAGCAAGACCGGGCCCGTTAGGTAAGCTACATGCAAGCGCCCACCCAGCCTGACGGCCATTTGGGGAAAGTACGCGGTGAGCAGCCAACGGGTGATGTTGGGGTCGCTGAAGGCACGCCGCCGGATGTCTTGTAGCCAGAAGCGGCAGTTGGCCGCTAGCGCTTGCTCCGTTAGGTGCTCGTAGGCGCGAGGTAGCAACTCCCGCATTGGCTGATACGCCCAGCGCCCCACAAATAGGTCTAGATCGGGGCGGTAAGCGGTGTGTAGTAGTTTGGTAGGCTACTCAGGAGCCATAGTGCCTCGTATAGGAGCATGAAGGTAAATAACCCAACCGTAGCTTTTTCATGCACCCATATCGTAGATCATCATTAATAATAACTTTGAAACAAGTTTTGGACCGATCGGTTCTTAATTGTAACTTGCGACACTTAAACATTCGAAACTTCATTATCCTCTTGCTATCTTTTTTTCCACACCATGGCACGCCCTCAGGAATTTAATACGGCCGAAGCCCTGCACCAGGCCATGGGGGTGTTCTGGCGTAAGGGCTACGAAGCTACTTCCCTCGCTGATTTGCTGGCCGCAACTGGTTTAAGCAAAAGCAGTCTGTACGCCACTTTTGGCGGTAAGCGGGAATTGTTCCTTGCGGCCTTCGACGCATATCGGCAGGCCCGGGCCCGCGATGCGCACCGGGTTTTAGAACAGCAGCCCGCACGCCCGGGCATTGACGCTTTTTTCCACTCGCTCTTTGCCGACGTTAATGCGCCCGAACCCGCCCTGGGCTGTATGAGCATCAACCAAGCAGTGGAATTGGCCCCCCATGATCCGGAGATTCGCGAGCGGGTAGTGCAGGACCTGCAATTCATTGAAGAGATATTGACCCGCGCCATTGAGCGGGGACAGCAGGATGGTTCACTTACCAGCCTTCGCCTAGCCCCTGACTTGGCCAAACTATTAGTATTAGCCTTTCCAGGGCTACAAGTGATGGCGCGAGTAGGCTATACCCGACAAGAACTAGACAACGCGCTGCACCTACTTTTAACTCATCTGGACGAATAGCAAATCTGCGTACCTTTTTTTATCCATTTTTGGACCATTTGGTCCTTAACACTAATTACATCTTACTTAATCCTTAAACGCATGAAAATCCAACTCATTCGCAATGCCACGCTACGGCTTGACTACGCTGGCGTTCAATTCCTTATTGATCCTATGTTGGCCGACCAAGGCGCTGATCCCGGCATACCCGGCACGCCAAACAGCCACTTGCGGAACCCCACAGTGGGCCTGACAACACCGGTAGAAGAGTTGATGCAAGTGGATGCCGTCATTGTCACTCATACACACAACGACCACTGGGACAAGGCTGCACAGGCCCTGCTGCCCAAGCATTTACCCATCTTTACCCAGCATGCTCAGGACCAAGCTTTAATTCAGTCACAGGGCTTTACCGACGTTCGCTTGCTCGAAGGCGCTGAATTTCAGGGCATCTCGCTAACCCAGACGCCGGGCCAGCACGGCAGCGATGCAGCCATTGAGGCGGCGGGCGAAATTCTGGGTCATGTGTGCGGAGTGGTATTCCGGCACCCGGAGGAAAAAACGCTCTATGTCGCTGGCGACACCGTCTGGAACCAACAGGTGCACGATAACCTGCAACAGTATCAGCCCGACATCGTGGTGCTAAATGCGGGGGATGCTCAGATCATCGGGCTCGGCTCAATTATCATGAACCAAGAGGATGTTTATCAAGTCTACCAGGCTGCGCCGCAGTCCACGCTGCTTGCCTGCCATCTAGAGTCACTGAACCATTGCATGCTGACGCGCCAGCAGCTGCGCACATTTGCCGGCGAAACAGGGATGACAAATCGGCTATTCGTACCCGAAGATGGAGAATCCTACTCGTTTTAAACGCCCACGAACCAAGTACATGGTGAACTAGCAATGGCTCGAAGTTTATAGAATTTGTAACCCATACAGTGCTGCACTAACCAACCATAAGCCTACTTAATTTATCGAGCAGTTCACCAAAAAAGCCCCCCAGAAGCTTTCTGGGGGCTTTTTTGGTGAAACAATTCCAAAGCCTATTACCAGATCTTGGCCCGGTCGGCTTCGGCGCGAACCATCTTCTGGCCGGGCTTGCAACCGAACGCCTCGTAGAACTGGGGCATGTTCATGAGCGGCCCGATGGTGCGGTACTGGTCGGGGGAGTGCGGATCGGTAAGAATCTGCTGGCGCAGGGCTTCGGGCCGGATATTGGAGCGGCGCAGCTGCGCCCACGACAAAAAGAAACGCTGCTCAGGCGTGAAGCCATCAATTTTGGGGCGGGGGCCATTGCCATACTTCTTCTGTAGCTGCTTCTGCAAGGCGGCGTATACAATGGTTAGGCCAGCAAAGTCAGCCAGGTTTTCGCCCATAGTCAGCTTGCCGTTCACGTAAACTGAGTCGAGGGGTGAAAAGGCGCTGTACTGCTGGCCGACGATGGTGGCACGCTTAGTGAATTCTTCACCATCGGTCTTGGTCCACCAGTCGCGCAGGTTACCTTGGGAGTCGTACTGCCGGCCCGAGTCGTCGAAGCCGTGGGTCATTTCGTGGCCCATTACGCCCCCAATGGCGCCGTAGTTCACGGCATCATCGGCATTCGGGTCGAAGAATGGTGGTTGGAGGTAGCCCGCCGGAAACACGATTTCGTTCATGGGCGGGTTGTAATAAGCGTTAATGGTGGGCGGCGTCATGCTCCACTCGTTTCGGTCGATGGGCTGCCCGAACTTCTGCACGTTCTGCTGGTAGTTCCAGCGCCGGGCGTTAAGCACGTTTTGCAGGTAAGAGTCGCGGGAAATGTTCAGGGCCGAGTAGTCCTTCCACTTGTCAGGATAGCCGATTTTTACGCGCAGGGCGTTAAGCTTTTTCAGGGCTTCGGTCTTGGTGTCGGCGCTCATCCAGGTGTTGGTTTGGATGTGCTCGGCCATCGACTCCTTGATATTAGCCAGCATATCCAGCGCTTTTTGCTTGGCTTCGGGCGAGAAGGCTTTGTCAACGTAAAGCTGGCCAAATGCCTCTCCCAGCGTATTATCCGTGGCCGACAACATGCGCTTCCAGCGTACCGGCTGCTGCTTAGCCCCGCTTTGCACCTGCGCAAACCGGAAGGCCTCGTCGCTGTAGGCCTTGGGTAAAGCAGAGGGTAAGGAACTCACCAGCTGCCACTCCAGATAAGTTTTTAAATCGGCCAGTGGCTCAGTTTTAAGCACCGCGTTCAACTCCTGAAAAAAGGCAGGCTGACCCACAATCACCTCTTTAGCCGCGCCAAGCTTGTTTTGGGCTAGAATAGTGGGCAGGCCAATGCTAGGAAACTGCTGGTGGAAAGCCGCCACCGTCATCTTGTTGTAGTTGGCGTTGGGGTCGCGCAGCTCCACGCGGGTTTTAGAAGCCTTCGCTAGGCGCGTTTCCAGGCGCAGAATGGCTGCCGCTTTCTTAGTGGCCGTAGCTGCCGGGTCGCCCATGAGCTGGAAAGTGTTGGTCATGTAAGTCGTAAAGGCATCCCGCACAGCTTTGGAGCGCGCATCATCCTTCAGGTAATAATCGCGGTCGGGCAGACTCAAACCACCTTGATACAAATTCACCGCGTACACGGTGCTGTTCTTGCGGTCGGGCGACACGCCGGCGCGGAAAAAGGCCCCCGTGCCCAGCTGATGCTGAGTGGCAATTGTGACGGGCAGGCTTTTGAGATCTTTGGTAGCTGCAATGCGCGCTAGCTCCGGCTTTAGGGCCGTAGTACCGGCCTTCTCAATAGCCACCGAATCCATGCCGGAAGCGTAGTAATCACCTACTTTCTGAGCGTTGCTGCCTTTCTCCGCGCTGGTGTTGGCAGCGGCCTCTTCCAGAATCTGCCGCAGCATAGCCTGCGTACGCTCTCCCAGCAAGTTGCGGGGGCCCCATCGCGAGGTATAGTCCGGAATAGGATTGTTTTTCAACCAGTTACCGCCCGAAAATTGATAGAAGTCCTCACAGGGATCTACGGAACGGTCCAAGTCGGCTACGTCGATGCCGACTCCTTTTATGTTGGGCTCAGCCGCTATTTCGGTCGAGGCGGTGGCGGCTGTGATAGCGGCGGGCGGAGTGCTGGTGGCGCAGCCGGCCAATAAGAAGGCAGCGGCTAGGGCCCGAGGCAACACGTAGTGGTTTTTCATAAAGCGAAGAAAGTGATAGGCATTGAAGGCAGAAAGGTCAGTAAAAGACTAAGCGAACCTAGGCGGGCTGCATAGCCACTGCAGCAGGCCAGCGATTTACAAAGAAAGCCCGTTCGCGTAAATGACAGCCAGCAGCCGGCTGACCTCTTGCCTAGCTCGCTGAAAACTATCTGGCCGCACACCCGGTATTCTCCTTCAACGCAAGCTGCTAATTATTCAGCAGCGGCCATCTTATTCACAATTTGCCCCTATGCGCACCATCAAGCAGCAGCACCAAGCCGTCAGCTCCCCCATCGCTGACCTGACTACCTACCGGGCCCTGCCCACCCAGTCGGTCGACTACCTCGACCCGTTTCTATTTTTGAACCACCACGGTCCGCAGGTATATCGGCCCAACAACCGGGGCCTGCCTTTTGGCCCCCATCCCCACCGCGGCTTCGAGACGGTAACCTTTATTCTGGCCGGCGATATTATGCACCAAGACTCAGGTGGGCACGAAAGCGTGATTGAGGCTGGTGGTATTCAGTGGATGACGGCCGGCAGCGGCTTAATTCACGCCGAAATATCGTCGCCCGCCTTCAAGCGCACCGGTGGCGACCTCGAGATTTTGCAGCTCTGGGTCAATCTGCCCGCCCAGCACAAAATGACCGCTCCTAACTACACTGGCCTGCAAAAAGAGGACATTCCGGAAGTGGTCCAAGACGAGGGGCGAGTAACTATTCACGCCGTGTCGGGCAACTGGCTAGGTACCGCCGGCGCGTTGCAGCCCCTAACTGACATTCACCTAGCCACCGTAGACCTGCGCGTGGGGGGCAAATTGGCGCTAGATATTCCCGCCGAGCACACTATTTTCTTCTACACCATCCGCGGCAAGCTGCGCGTAAACGGCCATGAAACCGAAGCGCGCCGCCTGCTGGAGTTCAACTATGACGGCGACGAGTTACATATCGAGTCCCTATCAGATTCGGTGATACTTCTCGGCCACGCTGCCCCTTTCCAGGAGCCTGTAGTGGCTGCCGGCCCGTTTGTAATGAATACCGATGCCGAGATTCAGCAAGCCTATCAGGATTACCGCGCCGGAAAGTTTGGCACCTGGGAAGGCTAGTTCTTCTTAGCTAAAAAGGCGGTCATGCAGAGGCGGAGCCGAAGCATCTCGCTCGCCGTCGTAGGGTTACTAACCTCTCGTCAGCACGCGAGATGCTTCGGCTCCGCCTCTGCATGACGTGCTTTTATCAACAAAGCCCCCAAAGATTTCTGGGGGCTTTTTATATGTGAGATTTGCCTTTTAGATCCCAATGACTGCTCGTTACCTCGGTGCTGCTGGGGGCGCGTTTGATGGTGCGCTTGTATCGTTCGCCGATAATCACGCCATCGGGGCGGCGCTTGCCGATAAACAAGGTGACAGGCTCGCCATTTTCGTTGGTTACAAAGGTGATGTCGTGGCCTTTGAACACGTCGTTGATGGTGGTGGAAGGCTCGTAGGTTTTGCTGAGTTTGTCGGCTAACTGGCGGTGAAGCGGCATGGCAGGCGGGCGAATGGTGCTAGCATGTACGTGACCGAATACGGTAGAGATATACCAAGCTGCTCAGTTGGTCAATATTTGCACGGAACCGTTTTTACCTTTTTCTCCGTAGGCCAACATCGCTTTTTCGGGTGTTAGTACGGTCACTTGCCGAATTTGGGCTGGCAAAAAGCGCTCAAACTCTGCTTGGGTCACTTCTTTATCGTCTACGAGCAGCAGCTTACCGGCCAGCTTTACGCTGCGGTTCAACTTTTTATTCAGATCTATAACGGCCGCCGCGTTTTCATTGGCTTTAGTCGTAATCAGAATGGCTCGTGTTTCCGATACATTGCCTAGTACCTGCCGTACGCGTTCGCCCTTCAGCACATTTATGCTAGCTATACTCTCCGGGGCGATGTTCTCTGTCACTGTTTTGCTCACCTTCTTTCCATCGAGGTAGTACAGTAAATCATCAGCTATTCCAGCAGCGTTTTGCACCGGTGGAACAGCATCTGGGGTAGACGCAAAGACGCCCGTAACTACAGTTTGTCCAGCCTGCGAGGGAGCAAACGCGAGCAGCAACACCATAACGAGCGGTAGCACCAAAGCATATTGCGTTAGGTAGGCGCGAGCGGAAGCAGGTTTGTTCATCATCGTAATTCGGGATTTGAGAGTGAGAAATGTGAAATGATTGGCTAGTTCTGTCGCCGCCAAACCACTCAAGCGAAGCAGACTGTATTGATAAGCTTTGAGCGACACTAGCTTGGTGCGTAGCACCGCCGCATCTGTAAGAAATTCCAGGTTTTGCTGCACAGCCCGTCCCAGCCACCACGCTACCGGATTAAACCAGCAGAACACCTGCCCTATTTGGGCTAGCAGTATATCCAGCGTGTGCCATTGGCGTACATGCACCAACTCGTGGTGCAGAATAGCGGGTAGCTCAGCCGCCGGATAGTATTCGGGGTTCAGATAAATAATTGATCCAAAAGAGAACGGACTCTTTGCTTCTGGTAAGCAGCGCACCATCTGTCCGGCCACGATAGTGGACACTGAGGTACGATGCTGCCAATACAGCGACGCTAACTGTCCTATCAGGCGTACGCCCATTACCGCTACACCCGCACAGTATATGGCTACTAAGGCAGATTCCCAACTTAGCTCAGGTGCTGCGGGCTTCGCCAAAGAACCCGTCCAGTTCGGGATGATAGTCAACAACGAGCCGCTTAGGTGGACCTGGGGGGCGAATATGGTCGTTACATTTAGCACCGGATACAAAGCCGAAAAAAGCAGGGCAAACAGCAAGTAAGCACGGTTTAGGCCGTAAAAGGTAAGCCGACGTAGGCCCAGGTAATATAAGCCAGCAAACAGCAGCAGCGCCGCATTTGCTTGCAGCAGATATAGCAGTAGCGCGCTCATGAATCCTCGCGCTTACCGTTTTCAATCATGCTGAGAATCTCTTTCAGCTCGGCCGCGCTTATCTTCTCATCCTGGGCAAAAAACGATACGACTTCTTTATAAGAGTTCTTAAAATACTCGCTCACAAACGTGCTCATGAAATTCCTCCGGTAATCCTCGGCGGCAATCTGGGGGGCAAATCGGTAGGAGTTGCCGAGTTTCTCGCTGCGCAGGTAGCCTTTGCGCTCCAAGTTGCGGATGGTAGAAGCCAGCGTGGTGTAGGGCGGCTTTGGCTTGGGCAGCAGGTCTAGCACATCTTTGGTGAAGCCGCCGTTGAGTTGCCACAGCACCTGCATGGCTTCCTCTTCGGATTGAGTTAATCTTTCCATAGATAATTACGAAAGTTTAGTAATTATACGAATAAATCGTAATGTATTGTTGATTTTCTACCTAAAGTTCTCGTAATCAAAAAAGCCCCCAGATATCCTCTGGGGGGCTTTTCTGCCTTATATGTAGACGCCTGTTAGCGCTGCCTACGCTATTTATTGAGTACGAGACGCTTGGTTTCTACTTTACCGTCGGTAGTCAGGCGGCAGGTGTAGATGCCTTCCGGGAGTGAAGCACCCTGCAAGGCAAACTCATAGTCACGGCCTTTCTCGGCCACGCCGCTGTAGAGTGTGGCTACTTGCTGCCCTACGGCATTGTACACTACGAGTTGTGCTTTGCTGGTTTCCGTCAGGCGGAAACGGATGCTGGCTCGCTCGGTGAATGGGTTCGGATAAGCCTCGAATACGTTGGCGGCAGCTGGTTCGGTGGTTACAGCGCTGGCCGTGGCCGCCGCTTTTACCGCGTTACCGGAGCAGTCACCGAGTTGCTCCTTGTGCCCGAGCAGGTGACTCTCTACCTCGTTCATATTCACATAAACACCATTGCCATTATGGCAAACCATGATCTTGGGATTCCTCTTGTTACCATCACGCACTTCTACGACCTTAATAGTAACCGACTTTGTGGCCGAGCAGCCGAGCTGGTTGGTTGCCGTAACGGTGTAAACGAAGGTACCAGGCGTAATAGCGTTGAAGACTGGGTTAGCAATTTTGGTATTGCTCAGGCCCGTTGGCCCTTCCCAGCTGTACGTAGCGCCACCCGTGGCAGTCAGTGTCAGGCTCTGCGGACCGTAGCCCAAGTACAGATTAGTAGGCACACCACCGGTGTAAACCGTGTTGGCAGGAGTAGCCGTGATGGCTGGCTCTGGCAGCGGGTTCACCGTTACCTGGCTAGTGTAAGTAGCTGAGCAATTGCCCTGTGTAACGGTGAGCGTAGCCTTGTAAGTACCCGCAGTGGCGTATGTGTGGCTGATGCCGCCCTTGGTGGTGTAGTCTACTTTGCCATCACTATCGATGTCCCAAGCATAGGTGGCATTCGACTCAATCACCGTAGAAGCGTCGGTGAAGGCTACGGGCGAGCCTGCGCAACCGGCTGGCGCCGTGAACGCGGGCACTGGCTCAAGACAGATCAGGCCCGTGCGTACCACCCGGTATGAGTTGCCGACCCTAATACCGTCAATTACCAGATTAACGCCATTACTTCTAGTGCCTTGCCGCAACACTACTGATCCAATATCTGAAGGCGAGCCAGTGGTTTCGGTAGTGGAAGCGACACTTATTGGCTCCGCATTCAGTGCAGGATTGATGAACAACTCACTGGTGTTGGAAGCTTCGTTGAAGGTGTACTTTACCACCAGCAAGTAAGTGCTGCCGACAGAATATTCTTCCGTAGAATAGTTAATGCCAGAGCCATTACTGATGCCGAACTTTATTTTATCAGTCGAGGAGCCTTTACTAACATATACTCGCCCTTTATAAAAACTACTGCTCATGTTTGCTTGCCCCAGATGGAAGAAATAATCAGCCGTGTTGATGCTGGTTACCTTTACCAAAAAGGATGCATATACTGGTGTGCCAGCATAAACGGCAGCAAACTGGTGATTCACATCTTGCCCTTCAGTAGTTAGGGAAGCCGCCCCGCCAATTTTACTTGCGCCATAACTTTCATACTCTAATCCAGCGGAGGCACCGGAAATAGCGTTCGTAGTAGCACCACTATGCACACTCCAGCTATTATCTGTTAATAGTGGCTTAGCAGCTTCATAGGCAAAGTTTTCTTCCAACAACAGTGCGGCCGGAGCACCTGGCGTAGCCACAGGTAAGGTACCGGGAGTAGTTAACAGGTAATTCTCGGCGTAGGGAATATCGTTGTCATTGAAGGCGAATACCGCGAAGTGATATTCCGTGTTGGGACGCAAACCAGTGAGCGTTACACTGTTGCCCGTGCCATTGTACACCACATAGCTATTGGTGCCTAAACGAGTGCCTTTTCCAAAGGCCGCGTCGGCGGTGTAGGTAGTAGCATCAACCGGAACAGCATCAACGGCACTGCCAATACGGGCAAGCACGAGGCGCTTTTGCCCGTTGCCACCTGCCAAATTCAGCTGCATCGAGGTGCCTGTTTCCTGACTAGCAGTAAGCGTAGCGGGAGTGGTTGGCTCGGTGGCCAGTGGAACGGCTACGGTCGTGAACGTACGTTCTTCGCCGTAAGTGGTACCCATGCCATTGGTAGCATAAGCCCGTGTGTAATAGGTGGTACCGGGCAGCAAGTTCGTGATGGCGCTAGTGAAATCGCCAGAGCCAGCACCTTCGGCCTTTTTAGTTGGCACCGCCAAGGTTGGGTTTACAGTAGTAGCCCACACAATACCGCGAGCTGTTACGGCGCTACCGCCGTCGGTGGCAATAGTGCCGCCGCTGTTGGCGCTGGTAGTCGTTAGCTCAGTAATAACAGCGGTGCTCACCGTGGCTGGATAAACGGCCTCAACACCCGTACCCGATACTTTTACGTCCTTGTCAGGTAGGCCAGCGCATTTTACTGGAATAGTTGCCTGATACGACTGAGCAGCTACAGGTGCAAACCGAACATCGATAGTTGTGCTTGGAACATTGCCTGCGGTGGGCTGCAATTCGATAGAGCAGCAAGCAAAGGGATTGTTACCGGTTCGAATTTCAAAGCCCGCGGGCGGCGTAATGATGACGTTTCCAGTCAGGTTGTTACCGCCCACCGTGAAGCTTTTCTGCGGAGCACTAGCACCGACAGTCAGGTTGCTAAATGCAGGAAGCTCAGAGGAAGAAACCGTCAGAGAGGGCGTGGTTGGAGGCGCCGATACGGTTACCATTATCGGTGCGCTTTCGCCCTTGGCAATGCCGCAGTTAGTGGTAACAGAGGCTTGGGCAACCAGATAATACGTGCCAGCGCCAGGGAAATTCGCCCCCTGCAATGTGTAAGAGGAAGCGGTAGCCCCGCTGATAGCCGAGGTAAATGGGCCAGCCGCGCTGGTGCTGTACAACCAAGTGAAAGTAGAGGTGGCAGCAGCCGTGGCCGTGAGCGTAGCGCCCGTTCCGGTTGTCGTTACTGTCTGCGCCGCCGATGGGGTTACCGCAACTGGGTTGCTGTCGGAAGCTAAGTTGATGGTTAGGTCGGTGCCGTTGTTGGTGCCGGTGGTGGCTGGCGCATCGTTCACCACACGCACCCGATATTTGGTGCCGCTAGGTGTGCCCGCCGGAATAGCCGCCGCAATCGGTGAACTGCTGCCGCTGCCAATAATGCTCTCGTTCAGGTTAGTAGAGAATACACCCGAAGCATTCGATAACTGCACTTTGAACGTACCCGTAAAAGCGCCGTTGCTGGTGTAGGCTACATTGAATGGCGAACTACCCACCGCAGCCGTGATACAGTACGGGCTGCCAAAAGCGGAGGCTGTGGTAGCAATGGAAGTAGTAGGCGCCGGAGTATCAGCTGCATTAGTGCTTACCCGGATATTGTCGATGCTGATTTTTGGACGGCTACCAGTAGAACCGACCGTTGAGGTCACTATGAAAAAGCGAATTTTAGCATTGGCTTTGCCAGCAAAAGCAGCTGGCAAGGCAATAGCACTCAGGTTGCCGGAGGAGGCTACGTTGTTTGTAATCGCAATCGTAGAGCCATCAAGGTCAACAAATGCCCCCTGCGCGCCAGTATTCGTTTGGAGCTTAAAAATAGAGCCCCGGTCGCCTGATGAGTTATTAACCTGCGCCCAATCCAGACTGATAGTGCCGGCTGAAGTGCCAGTAAAGTCCAGGTTTAAATCAAAAGCAGTAGCATTTTGACCAGCAGTGGTACCAATGGCCAGCAGCACGATAGCACCCGTACCCTTCTGGACGCCTCCCCCCGAGCCGGTGCTGAACACAGTATTAGTGTTCGGCAAAACAGGGTCGGGAGTAGCTACGCTGAAGCGCTCAACGCCTGTTTCGGTTATGCTAGAAGTGAAATTTGCCCCCCAGCTAGCAATTTTATCAAAGCCTTCGGTGTAGGCGCCATTCGCCAATTGGTACGGCGCGGCTTGGGCCCAACTCTGCTGCGTACTCAATAAAAATAGGCAAACTAATAAAGCCGGCAACTGCCCCAGCTTACAAGCACTCTTGTAAAAACTTGTCATATAGACCTGTATGTCGTTTTGAAAGAATTCGGCTAGCAATACTCAACTACTGGGTTGGGCCATTATCGATTCTCGCCTCAATAACCGTCTGGATGTCCACGGGTAAAGCAGAAAGAATATCGTAGCCGGTAGCAGCCTCAATAGCATCGATGCTCGTGCGGTGAGTACCCCAGTTTGGGTTAAGCGTGTTGGTATTTGGCATGTCCACGGCAATCACGCGGGTATTGGCCGTAATCCGGGCCGCATCATTATCCCCAACGGGCAGAATGACAATCACCTTCCAGGTGCGATTAGGCACTGTAATGCGCCCTTGGTCCAAGGTCATCGTGACGCCGCCATTGTTGCCTGTACCACCTATGCCATAGCTACCGCAGATGACATACATCTCATTGGCTCCCAGAAAGCTACGTGTATACTCTTCCAGATCACCCCAGGCACCTTGGTTGTTCTGTGGCGCTTGAGGCATCATATTGGTCATGAAGAAGGTAGCCGCATTATTCTCCGGGGAAGACGTGCGGTCAGCAGAGGGGCAATTGTGTCCCCGGTCGAAACCAGAGCCGGTGTAGCTATTTGCCTGCACCTGGTACCAGCCCGCAGGAAGGGTCGGATCGGGCCCAAAAACGTCTACACGTGGAGCACTGCCCCGATCTGAGGCATCCAGGTGCCAGCTTACCCAATTGGGCTTTCCTTCTTTCTCATTGTAGCTCAATGCGTACTGAGGCTTCTGCATCAAGTAGTTGAGTGGCGAGTTGATGTCGGTAACCGCACCGCTGGGATTACCCAAGGCGATATGGTCATTGTCTACGGAAGGCTGCGTGACGCCAAACTCGGTCACAGCAAAGTCGTCGATGTTCAAGCGAGCCGCCCCACCCGATACTTTCCGAATCTCAAACTTGACGCTGCCGGGAATATTGGCTCGGAAGGCTGCTGCCTGGAGGATGCTGGAGGTAGTAGTTATGGTGTTGCCTACCTTGGTCCACTTGTCGCAGTTGCAGGCCTCCGACTGTGCCCAAAGCTCCCAGCTGCTGCTGGCATCAGAGCCGTAGAGAGCGTGCTGCACTGTAACGGTGGTAGCACCGTTGGGCAGAAAGAAGTTCATGGTAAGCCGGCCTTGGCCCTGTAGGCGAACGGCCTGGGCTCCGTTTTTCCGGTCGAGGTCGGTGTTGCCCAGCGCGGCTTCGGTGAAGGTCCAGCTACCGGTGGCTAGGCTGACGGTTGCAGTCGCATAATCGGACTTGCTACCCGTATCAAACGTCTCCTGAGTGTCAGTTGCTGTGGCCCTGATAATGGCTGCCTGACTCGCGCGAGCGGACTGGAAAACCAAGCAGGAAAGCAGCAATAATTGGCGAAAGGAGCAATGTAGAAATTTTGGCATACTCGTGCTAAGAGAAAATTACTCAAACAAGTTCCGAACACACAACGATGTGCAATTCAGCTGCAAAAGTACAAGTCACTCATCACTTAGGTATTACCAAAGTGTTATTTACCTGGATTAAGGCCAAAATTATACTGGTATAATATCAATACATATAGCTACTGTAATTTTTTCAAGTTATAGGTCGCATTGCCAAAATGGCAGAATAATCCAGTCTGTGTCTGTAGTTTTTAGAAGACGATAGTCAAGCATTAGCTACCATAGCTGTGCTTAAAGCCCGAAAAGATCTTCTTCAGATTATTCTTTCGACCTCCGAGGAATGCAGTTATGCTAAGTTTATATGCTGCTCACACGGGAGCAGGCGGCACGGCCTCTATCCTCGTAACGTAAACACAAGATTTGCCCCCTAAAAGAGCTTAAACAAGACGTTTTTCGTAGCAAAAAAAACGTAGGCCGGGCCGAAACGCGAGCGTGATTTCACCGGCAAAACGATAGCCTAGTTTGGGAAAAAGTCGCTGGGTAGCTTGATTCTCTGAGTTTGTGTCTACGCGTAATACAGGCAGGTTTTGCTCAAGCGCTAATTTTTCGGCTTGCTGGAGCAGGGCAGCTGCTATTCCTTGGCCTTGAGCAGTGGGGTCTACGGCCAAGCGATGCGTTACGAGTGCCGGCAACGTGACATCCCAGTTGGCCTGGGCATATTCGGGGTCTTGGTCGGTGGTAAGAGCGGCTACGCCTACTACATTGCCCTCAGCCTCCGCCACCCACAAATGTTGACGCTCAATATCCTGACGAAAAACAGCCTCATCAGGATAACTTGCTTCCCATTGGTAGTTGCCAGCTGCATGCATCAAAGGCACTACGCTCTGGATAATGCGCAGGATGCTAGGCAAATCGTGGGCAGTGGCGCGGCGGCAATGCAGCATAGTTTGTGAGGCGTTGAATTCTGTTGACAAGATAAAGCAGCATACGAATCTATGTCGTGCCAAATAATAAGCGTTGACTTGGCTACGAGTGAACACAAAAAAGCCCCCCAGCAGGTTGCTGGGGGGCTTTTTACTTAACCTAATAATAAACGCTAACCTATAATAAACTCTAAGTGCTGATCTAGCGGCAGTTACGCAGGGCAAAGTTGTCGAAAGCGACCGTTGAAGTTTCGGGGCCTTGCGCCAACAACCCAACCCGTACGCCCCGATCCCAGGGTGGCAGATAGGTGCCATTCAGAGCAAAGCTGTCGAGGATAACGGGCTGCCAGGTGCTGCCCCCGTCAGCGCTGAAGGCAAAACGGAAGCGGCTACCGCCCCATGCTTCCAGGCGGAGACTCAGGTGTTTGCATGGCGCCAGCGCTACTTTCGTCAGTACCTGGTGCTTATTGCCCTTCATATGCCAGAGTTGCAAGCCACCGTTGCCGGCTACTAGTGCCAGCGCATTGCCAGGGTCACCAATGGCGGCCAGGCCCGCGAAAGTGTTAGGAGGCAGCGCCCCAAAATCGAGAGTGGTAGCAGCCTTATAAGTCGCCGTGAAGGTACGCTGCGCAACGAGCCCACCTAAGCCAGCAGGGCTAGCTCCAAGATGAAGCTGACCATCACTGACGCCCACGGTAGGCTGATGGGTGATAGGCCACTGCCAAGCAGCTGACAGGCGGTTGCCGGGGAAGTTATCATCTACGTTGAGCACGCGCAAATCGCGCAGGGGCTCGGCCTGGGGGCTGCTGTTCACAAATTCGGGCCAGCCTTCCTCATTCCACGTGAACTCGCTCAGTAAGCCTTGACGCCCTACAAACTCGTGGCTATCAGTGTAGTATGCGTGGTGAAGCAAGAACCAGCGGCCTTCGTACTCAGTCACGGTGCCGTGGCCGGGGCACTTCCAGGTTTTGTTTTTGGTTAGAATAGGGTTCTGAGGGCATTTCTCCCAGGGGCCGAGCAGCTTTTTAGAGCGCGCTACGCCGGTAGCATAGTTGCAGCACTTGCCGCAGCAGCCGTTGCCGGCATAAAACATATAGAAGTATTCGCCCTGCTGTACAATAGCGGAGCCCTCTACCAGGCAGCCTTCCCACTTCTCTGTGTTGCGGAACAGCTCTACCTTGTTGCCGAGAAGGGCTGTGCGGCTTTCATTCATGCGCTGAGCCCAGATCGGGGTGTCCTTCTTGTAGGCGTTTCCGTCTTCTTTCCAGACCATATAGAGCACACCATTTTCGTCGCGCAGCGGAAATCCGTCGATGGAACCCATGCGCTGGCCTACCAGGGGGCCGTGGTCGGTGTAGGGACCGGCCGGGTCGTCGGCGCTGGCGATGGCAACGCATAGCTGCCCACGCTTGCCTTTGGCTTTTTTGCGTGCGGTGTAGCAGATGTACGTTTTGCCGTTCTCATGGCTGATTTCCGGAGCCCAGAAGTTCGATTCAGCCCACTCGGGCAGCTTATCCGGAAACACATAGCTTACTACTTCCCAATCGACAAGATTGGTGGACTTCAAGAGGGGGAAAACGGGACCCCACTCAGCGGAAGTAGCACTAGCCCAGTACGTATCACCGATTTTGGTGATGGTAGGATCGGGAAAGTCGCCGGGAAGAATAAGTTTATCGTAAATGACGGCGCGCGCAGCCTCAATCGATGGCGCAGTATTTACTACCGGCTGGCTGGCAACGGGGTAAGGCTGGGGCCACTCGCTTGTGGAAAGAGCGGAAGAGGCGCCTGTTTCTAAATCGAAAGACACAAGTGGAGAGGAAAGAGTGGGAGGAAGGGATTCTCTCAGCAGCTGGGGGCAAGGTTTGACGGGCGGGTGGCCCAAGCCTGACTAGCTGTATGTGTACCCTGAGCAATCACTCAGAGTGTATGAAGCAGCAAAAAGGAGCGGAGAAGTAGTGTGGGAGCCAATAACCTGCGATAGTTATCAGCCTAAAAGCACCGTAGAGTTGGGAGAAAGCGTAAGAGCAAACAGTATCAACTTCCTGGGGGGCAAAAGTACAGACTCAGACAATAGTTAATACCTAAGACTGCATTTTTCTTATAAGTCCAGCTTTTTCGGTTTGCTTCTAATCGACCGCTGATACGTATTTTTCCGCGGTAGATCGGTAAAACAAACTAAGCTAAAATTAGTGCCTTACTGTTCCTTTTCGCAAACATTTTGCCAAGAGTTTCTTCTTAACTCCTTAAGCCCGAATTATTAACACGCTGTGCTGTACTCAATCTATAATACGTATTTATACTAGGATTAAATGTAGATTACTTTGATGATTTTATCTATAGACTCGTCTGCCTTGCCTACTCTTGTATTCCGCTTGTCCTGAAATAGCTCACATTTCTTAATAATACTGAGGCTTACACCTTTCTTTATTCAATGATGACCACAATAACACCCGTTCAAACCGGCTTACTAGCTTATGGCATGTCGGGCAAGCTTTTTCATGCCCCCTTCCTGGCAGCGCATCCTGGTTTTGAGTTACGTGCCGTGGCGGAGCGCAGCCAGAAGCAGGCGCAGCAGGACTACCCGAGCCTCATAAGCTACGACAGCGTAGAGGCTTTGCTGGCAGACCCAGAGATCGAGCTGGTTGTAGTGAATACACCTAGCAACACTCATTTCGACTTAGCTCGGCAGGTGCTGGAAGCAGGAAAGCATGTGCTTATCGAGAAGCCCTTGGTTACTTCTTCGGCCGAGCTACAGGTACTAGAAGAGCTCGGACAGCGACACAATCGGCACGTGCTGGCTTACCAGAACCGGCGCTGGGACAGCGACTTTTTAAGTGTGCGCCAAGTGATAGAAAGTGGGCAGCTCGGCCGCTTAATTGAAGTGCACTTCCGCTTCGACCGCTACAAAATGGCGCTCAACACTAAGGCGTTTAAAGAGGAGCCTATTCCGGGTAGTGGTTTGCTGTATGATCTGGGCCCGCACCTAATTGATCAAGCCATTAGCTTGTTTGGCCAGCCCTTACGCACCCACAAAACCACAGGCATCTTCCGGACCGGCTCGCAGGTAACCGACTATTTCTCCCTGCATCTGCATTATCCCGAGGGCTTGCAGGTGCATCTGACCAGCAGCTTACTCGTAGCGCAGCCCCAGGCTTCCTTTGTGCTTCATGGTACTCAAGGCAGCTTTAGCAAGGCACGGACGGATGTGCAGGAAACCCAACTGCTGCAAAAAATTGCCCCCCAGGATGCTGCCTACGGCCTCGAAACGCCCGGGCAGGAAGGCATTCTAACACTGGCTGCCGATAATGGTCAGCTTAGCTCTCAGCCTTACCCGGCCCCGAAAGGCGACTATACACACTTATTTGAGGCTGTATATCAGACTATTCGCCACGAGGTGCCTTATCCTATTCGACTGGAGCAAATACGCTGGCAGCTGGAGATTCTAGAGCAGCCGGCAGATTTTTCTTAACCGAGCGAGCGCAGGGGTCACATTTCCAAAAGCTATAGCTGAACTGAGTATGGCGCCCCTGACGCGCAGCTAAACTTACGTAGCTTATGACCACTCTTGTGAAGGTACCCAAGCCAGTTAAAATTTTGCAAAAAAACGCTGCTGACGAGCTAAAAAAGCGGTTTTCTTGTGTAACCTGAGTAGGCAGAAAAAAGTAAAATAGGCCGGTTTGACAACGTTCTTTTCACCACTTAAACGACGTAATCGCCATGGCTATTCAGCAGTATCAGGACTCGTTTTCCGGGATGGGCCAATCGCCATTTAGCGCCATGCTCGACCGGTTTTTCAATGACTCTCTAGCCTCCCGCGGACGGGTAGCTAGCTTTTCACCTCAGGTAGATGCTTATGAGACGGAGCGCGGCTATCAAATTGAGGCAGCGCTACCAGGTATTAAGCGCGAAGACATCAAAGTTGATTTCCACCAAGGCCGCCTTACTATTTCGGGCGAGCGGCAGTTCAAGAATGAGCAGAACGACCGCCGCTACCATCTTGTGGAAAGCTCCTTTGGTTCGTTCCAGCGTTCCTTCCAGCTGCCAGACACAGTAGACCCCAGCCAGATAGAGGCTTCGTTTGAGGATGGTGTACTGCGTGTGATGGTGCCAAAGGACACTAATAAAACCATGCGCCACCAAATTAACATCCGTGGGGGCCAGCAAAGTATGGGCAGCGGTCAGATGTCGGATCGGATGGGTCAACAGGCCAGTGACATATCTGTGCAGTCGGGCGACGGGCAAAATCAGTCCAGCAGCGACAGATACAATATGCAACAGGACCAAGGCCAGGCCGATGGCACTTCTTATGAGAATTCAACTGAGACCCGCAGCTCCGAAAAAATGAATGCTTAATGCCAGCACTCGGAGTAGCGTCACAAAAAAGCCCCCCAGAACTTTTCTGGGGGGCTTTTTTTATTCGGTTGGGTTGGGTGTGGGGTCGTAGTTCACTGTTTCGGCGCCAGCGCCGAGCGCGGCCAGCGTTAGGCCATCTTCGGCCACATAGCTGAGCTGAGCAGTAAGGCCCACGTCCTGTAGGTCTTGCATCAGGCCGGCGGCGGCAGCTTCGGGCGTTATTATGTCAACGGTGGTAGCCACCACGCTCACGGGTCGGTCGGGGAGTGCTACGAGCGTAGCGCGCCGGTCGATTTCGGGCGGAAAAATGGCGGCGTACAGAATCAGCCGGTCGTACGCAATGCGGTTGCCAGCGAGCCACCGGCAGGCCGCCGCCGCCCCGTGTCCGTAGCCTAACACCGTGACGGGCGTATCGGGCGGGCAGGCTTCCAGAATCGATTCGGCCAATGCATCGAGGTAAGTAGTGAGGTCAGCTAAATCGAGCAGCAAATCAGGTGGGGCAAACCAGGTGGCGCCAGTGCTTACCATACCATCGGGGCTGGGGGGCAACGAGTAGCGCGACAGAGCTTCCGGAAAAATGAGAAGGCGTTCGGGCGTATCAAGATTACTGAGTTGGGCCGCAAAGTCGGCGGCAGACTGGCCTTCGCCGTGCAGGCAAAACCAGACGTGACGAATCGTCGGGCCAGGTTCGCCCAAACAATAGTAGCGGGCCGTGCGGGTCGTAGTAAACGTTTGGGGTTGCATTCGGTCTAAGAGTTGAGTAACACGAGATAAGCTATACGGAAGGCGTGCAAATCAAGGTCAACAAGGAAGCCAAACTCTCCGTTTAAGTCATCAGTATCACCTGCCAGAATGGCCGTTTTTGCGGTGTTCAGAGGGCTTTATGAACGTCAGTGTGGCTGAAAGTCGGCCCGTTTGACGAAGAAAAGGGGTTGGTACATCGTTTGACTTATCCCTGTTACCATATAAGATAGAAGAAGCCATGAAGTTGATAAGCCCAGAGTTCATTCGCAATATTGCTCCCCAGCTCAACCTGCTCAATACTTTGGGCGGCGGCACGGCCCAGGCCCAGCTGCGCGTTGATAAGGTGGCAAAAGGCGTGGTGGTACGGGTAGCAGCGCCATCGGTGCGCCCCGAGAACTTCCACGTATTGCTCGATAATAATCGCCTGACCGTGTACTGCGATTACCGCCACGAGGAAGAGGATCTGATGAGCGCGCCCTTATTTGCTCAGACGCTCGACTTGCCCGCCGGCCTCGACCTTAATCGTATCGACGCCGTGCACGAAGAAAATGAGCTGCGCGTCCGCATCCCGTTCAAGGATTCGGCTAGCCGCCAGCGCGAAATTGATATCAAGCTGCGCTAGGATCTAACTAGCTGCCTATAACGTCGGGACCGACCGACACCATTTCTCATCCAGCCACTGCTCGCCGCAGTGGCTTTTTTATTGCCGTACTGCGTGGTTAATCAAACAGCGGGATCAGTAGCAAGAACCCGGTAACTAGAGCCAAATAAAACCAGCCCATCACCTGCCCCCGGTACTGACGCGGCAACCGATTACTGAGCACCAGCACGGCCACCACAATCAGCAGCAGATGGAGCAGCAGAAACACCACCGTTTTAACCCAGTTGCTGACAATAGTATTTTCAGGCTGGTACTGGTCGCTCATACCTAGGCCTGAAGTCAGGAAGCTAAGCCCGTAGTAGGCAAACACCTCAAATGCGATAAAGCAAACAAGGCCAATCAGCAAAGCCTGAGAGCCTGATTTGCGGGAAACGTCGGCCATTATGAAGAGAGAAGATGAGTCATCATGTTAAGCTGAACCATTTAATAGGATAACGTTGTGGTACTAACCTACTCAAAAGAAAACGTCATGCAGAGCGCAGCGAAGCATCTCGCTCACGCCGTTAGATTACTACTGAGACGTCAGCACGCTAGATGCTTCGCTGCGCTCTGCATGACGTTCTGGTGTACGAATCATCTAGCTAGGCGAGTCCCCTTTCTTACTTAGGACTTCCTGAGTGCGAGTTTCGATGTAAAGCTCCTCGACTTTGGCACGGGCCCAGGGCGTGCGCCGGAGGAAAACCAAACTAGACTTGATGCTGGGATTGACGGCAAAGCAGTTGATATGGATGCGCTCATCCAGGCCCGGCCAGCCATAGCGAGCCACCAGATATTCCAGAATTTGAGCCAGGGTGATACCGTGGAGTTCGCGGATGAGGTGGCCCGATTCGTCGCGGGCGTCGGAAGCGTTGGAAGTAGCCATGAGGCGAAGTGTTAGATAGTGCAAGGTCGGGAAAAGCAGGGACTACATGTGCAGTAAAGCTCGACTGGGGGGCTTTTTCTGCATTGTACCCAAGTGCTTAGGTACGCGTGGGGCCTATCTGTGCGTTACCTTTGCGATGACTGCGCTCATGAATCAACCCCGACGCTCCTCTTCTGCTCATCGCCGCCGCGCTGCTCCTAAGCGGCGCAGGCTCCCGCTGATCATTTTGGTGGGGTTGCTGTTGGTGGGGTTGGCTTTCTACGGACGCTACTGGCGACAGCTAAATCGGTATGCCCGCCGCACGTACGCCACCCTTACTGCCGACCGCCTAACTGGCCGTGAAAAAACGCCGTTGCTCACTGGCTACTCTGTGCACGGCATCGACGTATCCTCTTACCAAGGCCGCATCGACTGGGTGGAAGTATCTGAGCACCAAGTGAGCTTTGCTTTCATCAAAGCCACGGAAGGCGTTACCATGCGCGATTCTCGATTTGAGCGCAATTGGCAGGGGGCAAAAGCCGTGGGCATTTACCGCGGCGCCTACCATTACTTTCAGCCCAACTACGACGGCGCTCAGCAAGCCGACCTCTTCGTGCGCAATGTACCACTGCAGGCCGGCGATTTGCCCCCGGTGCTCGACGTAGAAGCTCCCAATTTCCACGACGTGGCCATCATGCGCCGCAATGTAGCTACTTGGCTGCGCTTGATAGAACGGCACTACGGCGTGCGCCCTATTCTGTACTCCAATCACAACTTCTACAAGCGCCACTTGGCCGGTCATTTTGATGACTACCCGCTTTGGCTGGCTCATTACGAAGTAGAAAAACCATCTTTGCCCCGCGAGAAGTGGATTATCTGGCAGCACAGCGACGAGTCGCACGTGCCCGGCATCCGTGGACCCGTCGACTTTAATGTATTTCAAGGCAGCTTCGAGAAGCTGTTAGCTCTGCGTATTCCGGAGAAACAGCCGTAGTGTACCCTGGAGCCTAGGGTTATTTATATTTGCCTATGCCTATTATTTCCTTACGTCGTTTTTGCCTGCTGCTCAGCCTGCCTTGGCTGCTGAGCGCCTGCGCTGGTGGTGCCGGCGCCTTCACCCAGAGCGGGCAAGGCTCGTACTACGCCAACAAGTTCAACGGGCGTAAAACAGCCAGCGGCACGGTGTACCGACCTAATAAGCTTACGGCGGCCCACAACACGCTGCCCTTCGGCACGGTGGTGCGCGTAACGAACCCTAAGAATAACCGCTCGGTAAAAGTGACCGTGACCGATCGGGGCCCGCACGTGAAAGGCCGCATTATTGACTTATCGCGCAAGGCGGCCCGCAAAATCGATATTATCGACGCAGGCGTAGCGCCCGTGCAAGTTAAAGTAGTAAAGCAAAGTCGCTCACGCTAAGGCTGGGGGACATATTGGGACCCTATTTTTAAGTTGTTATTCCGCTTTCCCACATGAGAATTCGCAAAAAAGTACGCTGGACGCCACCCGCCGTACCGGGTCGCTTCGTTGCGCTAGCTGCCTTTGTGAAGGCCGCCGAAGCACAGGCTTGGACCGATGCTGAAATCCAGTACGTAATGGATGAAGTAGTTGAAGCCCAAGACGACGCGGAGGCGTCCCTTATTCTGCTGGATTACACCTGGGTATAAAGTAGAAGCGGGGCGACCCGAATCCATCTGATTCGATCCGCCCCGCAGGAGTAGCTAGCGCTGTTAGGCTACTTTTTCTTCTTAGCCTTAGCCTTCAGGTTTTCTTTTTTAACCAGCAGCAGGCTGTCCTGCTCCGCTTTTTGAGCACTGGTCGTAATGCGGCCACTCAGCGACATCATATCACCTTCCTGCAATTGAGAGCTAACCCCAGCCGGAGTAGTCACGGTGCCAGTTGGGGTGATCTTAGTCCCGTTGGTTAGGCTCAGATCCTGGCTGAGCGGAGTAGTACGGCCCATTTGGGTTACCAGCACTTTGCCTTCTTTAAGCGTTACGCCGTCCTTGAGGGTAGGCGCGCCGGGCGTTACCGGTTTCGGACGAGGAGCTGCCGCGGTGCGGCGGGGGGGCAATTTAGTTTGGGCCGACGCGGCTACGGCACTGGTAAGCAAGGCAAGAACGAGGAGGGTAATACAGCTCAGCTTCATAATAGAGAGGCGGAAAAAAGTGAAGAAAATGGGTGAGGGGGACGAACAAAAAGAATGGATATTAGAGCACGCGCAGCCAGGGTAACCTGCATTAGCTCAGGCGCGTTAGGTTAAGTTGCAAGCTGTACCGATGCCGCTTGCGCTATTCTTACCCAACAACCTCCTACCCCATGGCTGCCGACAAAGCATCAGACAATATTTACGCCGATTTTAAAAAGCAAGTGAACATGACGGCCTCCGAGCTGGAAAAGTGGCTTGACACGGAGGAGTCCAAATCGGTGGGTCAGGATAGTGGTGATGGCACCAGCATCGGCCGCAAGTCGGGCGAGCAGATAATCACCATTTTGCACAAGAAGAAAGCGGACCTCACGGAAGCCGACGAAGCCCACATGCACAAGGTGCACTCTTACATCAGCC
This sequence comes from Hymenobacter sp. HD11105, assembly GCF_054051685.1. NCBI lineage: Bacteria > Pseudomonadati > Bacteroidota > Cytophagia > Cytophagales > Hymenobacteraceae > Hymenobacter > Hymenobacter sp. HD11105. Next base: position 62,489 of record NZ_JBSWBR010000001.1, read on the forward strand.
GGCACTCAGCTCAAGGCCCGGAAAAAGACGTGGAGAACTCGCGCTGGCGTTATTCACTGATGAATTGGGGCCACGATCCGCTGAAAAAATAGCCCCCTATATAAGTGTGGACGTATAAATTAAGGCTCACGCGCTGCAGATGGTTGCCAGAAAGCTATACTAGACTATCTATTGGAAATAGCGCACTCATAATTCAACGTTTCACAAGGTGGACTACAAGGATTATTACAAAACTCTAGGACTGGAAAAAACGGCTACCGCTGACCAGATAAGAAAGGCTTATCGTAAGCTGGCGCGACAGTATCACCCAGATGTAAACCCCAACAATGCCGAGGCCGAGCGAAAGTTTAAGGAAATAAACGAGGCCAATGAAGTGCTCAGCGACGAGGAAAAACGCCGCAAATACGACCAGCTCGGCGCCGACTGGCAACGCTACCAGCAAGCCGGCGCGGGCGGGAGCCGTGGCGGAGGCTTCGACTGGGCGCAATATGGGCAGCCGGGTGGGTCCGGGGGCTACGGCCAAGCCGGCGGCAACGACCCATTCGGTAACACTGACTTTTCGGACTTTTTCAGTTCCATTTTTGGTGGTATGGGGGGCGAAGGCCGCGCTGGGGGGCATTCTACCCGAGCCGGCGCTGGCCAAGATTACCAAGCCGAGCTGGAGCTGACCTTAGCCGAAGCCTATGAGGGCGGGCCACGCACACTTACTGTAAACGGCAAAAAGCTGCGCATCAACATTCAGCCGGGAGTTGAAGACGGCCAGACCATCCGCCTCCGCGACCAAGGCGCGTCGGGCCGCAATGGTGGCCCCGCAGGCTCGCTCTACATCACGCTACGCATTGCGCCCGATCCGCGCTACACCCGCACCGGCTCCGACCTGACCATGGATGTACCGGTGAGCATTTATACAGCCCTGCTCGGCGGCCAGCAGGTAGTCGAGACGCTATCGGGGCCGGTGAAGATCAATGTGAAGCCGGAAACCCAAAACGGGACCCGCTTGCGCTTGCGCGGCAAGGGCTTCCCAGTATATAAGCAGCCGGGCCAGTTTGGCGACTTATATCTGCGCCTGAACTTAACCTTGCCCCAGCACCTCACCGACCAAGAAAAAGAGTTGTTTCGCCAGTTGGCGGCGTTACGCGGGGAGGCAACCTAAACGAAGTCAACCCATGCCAACCATTATCGATTATCTGCTATGGGACAATCAACTATCATCACCATCACGTTTCGCGACTGTGCCTCGCGCTACGGCCTAAGCGAAAATGACCTCCACGAGTTCGTCGATTTGGGCTTACTGCATCCTGCCGAAGAGCCTGATACCTTACAAGATGAACCCGATCAGTTGGCTCGCCTCGCCCGCCTGCACCACGAGTTGGGCCTGAGCGTGGAAGGCATTGATGTTGTGCTGGCAATGCGCCGCCGTATGCTGAAGCTCCAAGCCGAACTGGCTCTCCAGCGGGCCCGCATAGCACAGCTAGAGCGCTACCTGCACGGCTCGGGTCCTTTGATGGACATATAGGAGCCGGCTTGCCCTTAGCTTAAATATCAATGGCTAACGCTAGCAGAGTACCGCATAGCGTGGCGCCCAGCTTGGGCCAGTTGAGGCGGTGCTCCGGGCTGGTTTCGAAGAGGATAGTGGTAGATACATGCAAGAAATTACCGGCCACTAAGCCCAGCAAAGCTGCATATAAACCGCTGCTCATCAGATCTTTCAGCACCACGTAGTTGCTAACAATAATGCCAACCGGCGCGGCCAGCGCAAACAGCACGAGGTAAGGCAAGGCGCGCTTGAAGCTATGCAGGCGCAGCAGCAAAGCCGCCATCAGGGCAAAGGCCGCCGGGATATGGTGCAGGGCCACGCCCGCCATAATCGCATAAAAATTGTCGTTGCTGGGCTGCGCTTCAGGCTGATGAATTAAAATACTGCCCTCTAAAAAGGAGTGTATAACCAGCGAAAACAGCAGTAAGAAAGGTACTTGCCCGTCGTGGGCGGTGTTATGGTGCACGTGACCGTGTTCTACGCCCTGGGAGAAAACCTCTAGTATGAGCTGACCAAAAAAGCCCCCCAGCACATAATAGCCAATGCGGTAAGTCTCATTGCTCGGCACCAGTAGCAGCGCTTCGGGTAGCAAGTGCGTGATAGTGAGCGTAAATAAATAAGCGCCGCTGAAGGCCAGCAAAGGCTTCATCCAGCTTGTCCGGGCCGTAGGCACCAGCCTGGTAAGCCAGCCCGCGCCTAGCACGGTGAGAAACAGCAGCAGAACGGCAATCCACATAATTAAGGTACTGATTTGATTAGCAAGGTATCAGAGTGCTGATTTCCCGGATGAGATGCTGGCACGAAGCAGTCAATACGCTCTTTCGCATCGCGGAGCACACTTGAGCTTTACTTTTTTAACACAAAAATCATTCGGGGGCTTACTACTTCATCGTAAGGCGCTAATTGGTAGTCACCAAGCACCTCGACCAAGCGCAAGCCCGCCATTTGGAAATACTCCTCAAACTGTGCCTGACTTAACGCTCGTACGCGTTCCTCGAAGCGTTGCTCCACTCCATTATCATCCTGGAAGCGAATTTCTTTGACGATAAAATCATCGTCGAGGTGGCGGGTGATATGAAAGGTGGTGCCCCTTACTGTTTTTTCTTCTTCCAATACCAGTTCCCGTAAAGTGCGCTCAGTGTTCATAAAGTCAATTACCATTTTGCCCCCCGGCCGGAGCGCGGCCGCCGCGGAGCGAAGCGCCACCACGTTTTCGGTTTGCTGAGCAAAATACCCGAAGCTGGTAAACAGATTGAAAATCAGATCGAACGGCCCGCTGCGTAGCGGGTCGCGCATATCGTGCACGTGAAAATGTAGGTGCTCGTGAGCGTACTGCTGCGCATAAGCAATGCTTTCGGGCGAAAGGTCTACCCCCGTCACATCGTAGCCGTGCTGACTCAGGTATACCGCGTGCCGTCCCTTTCCACAGGCTAAGTCGAGCAGACACGCGCTGGGCTTAGGATGCAAATGCTTGAGCAAGGCATCAATAAAGGCTTGGGCTTCCTCCTGATTCCGGTCGCGATACAGCAGATGATAATAAGGTGAGTCGAACCAAGTAGCAAACCACTCAGCAGTAAGATGTAGCATTCACAGCGCAAAAGAACTCCATACTAACAAACCCAGCAGGAGTGAAAAACCATTTTGGCCAGACAGCCTTCTTATATTTTTGCAACAATGTTACACATAAATCAGCTAGCCTTACGTTTTGCTTCCAGCCTATGCAGTAACAACCATTCATTTTCCCCCAGGATTTGCTAAGATGGCTGGTTAAAGCAGAAGCCGCCGTCGGTAGTAAACCAACGGCGGCTATGCTTAAATATCTATCAGCAAGCGTGTTGCTTTCTAGCGCTGTATTTGGCTGCCATTCGCCATGGTATCGGCCTGGGTTGCCTTGGCTTTGATTTTGGCAGCGGCTTCTTTCTTGTTGGTGCGCATTGCCTCCTCTGCGTTGGCCGAGATACTACCTTCAGCCGAAGGCTTGCCTTTTCTATCTACTCCTTCTAGGGCGGAGTTAATTGGCTTGGAAATAGCGCCGCCTTTGGCCTGGTTTGATTCGTAGGCCGTGCCTTGGTCAAAGTTATCGGAGGAGCGCGCACCGGGTGCTACCTGATCGAGCGACACTTTTTTGTCGGGGCGCCAATCGGAGGGCTCGCTGCTGCACGCGGTCATGGATAAAGCGAGGGTGGCTAAGCCGGAGAGCAATAAATTCTTATTCATGAGAGAAAATGGTTTGGGCTAAAGGCAAGACGGTTGAATGCTGGCGCAGCTACTGCTGCTTTTGTAATCTGAACAGTCAACCTTCAAACTATTCAGCCAAGTAAGGAGTACCGACCCTGGGGGACAAATGTTACGCAGCCGGCGCGTCGGTGGCGGGTGCAGGGGTTACAGGCAACAGATTTTTGCGCCGCAACATGGCGTCAAACAGCTTCACATCGTTGGGCGAGTTGAAGATGCGCAGGGGCAGAAGCAGAAACACGGGCACATCGAAAGTGCGCGCTACCCAGCGACGCCAGCCGGCTATCTCATCGGGAGCTTGTCCGGGACGCAACCACATAATAAAGCCATCGGCATCGCGCCGGGCTCGACCAATCATATCCCAGCTTAAGTTCATGCCTTGCTTTTCATTCAAGCGAAGTAGAATCTGGCGCTGGTCGATTTCGTAGTTCACGCGCTCAAACAAGGGCTTGCTCTGCTCCATTTGGGTGATGCTCGTGATTTGGGCCGAACGCAGCAGCACAAACAAGACGGTCAGCAATACGCCCAGCGCTATCCACCACCACGATGGCCAAATAAGAGCCGGCAGCAGGCCTATTGCCAGCGGAATAAGGGCATACCACCACTCTTTCTTCCACACCTGCGTCATGGCCATGCGGGTGTAGGTATTGGTGTCAAGCTGGTATTTCTTGGTGCGAATGGCAAGTGGCGCAGGTCCTTGCGCTTGTCGAAAGCCCCGTTGATTGGGTTGTTGCATTGAGGTAAGTTATTGAATAGCTGATGATCAGATGGTGGAATTACAAACCACTTAACCAGTCAACTATATAAAGTTCTAATATGCTTTCAAGCTTAGATCTAAGCTATCCAGGGAGTGAGTTAAGGCGCCTACAGAGATAAAATCGACGCCCGTAGCGGCCACCGCCGCAATGGTATCTTCGGTGATGCCGCCTGAGGCTTCGGTTGGAAAACGTCCCCCAATCAGGGCAATAGCCTCGCGAAGCAAGCTGGGGGGCATATTATCGAGCATAATGCGGTCGATGCCACCAGTGTCGAGTGCTTCTTGTACTTCGGCTAGCGTGCGAGTTTCAATTTCAATGGGCAAGTCGCGACCGGTGCGGGCTAGGTAAGCGTGCGTGGCTTCAATAGCCGCCCGGATGCCCCCAGCGTAGTCGACGTGATTGTCCTTGAGAATAATCTGATCAAACAAGCCGTAGCGGTGATTTACGCCGCCGCCAATCAGCACAGCCCACTTTTCGCAGAGCCGGAAGTTGGGCGTTGTCTTGCGCGTGTCCAGCAGTTGAGTGCTAGTACCGGCTATCAAACTGGTTAAGTGAGCCGTATGGGTGGCAATACCGCTCATGCGCTGCATACAATTGAGTACCAAGCGCTCAGCCGTCAGAATACTTTGCGCCCGACCTTCTACCCGAAAGGCGATGTCGCCAGCCTTTACGCGGGCACCGTCACTGAGTAACTCTTCTACTTCTAGCTCAGAATCAACGGCCCGAAAGATGTGATGAGCGAGGGCAACGCCCGCTAGCACGCCGTCATCTTTCACAAGTAAATGCGCCCGATTGCGGGCATCCGTCGGGATAGAAGCCAGGGAAGAATGGTCGCCGTCACCCACATCTTCGGCCAGGGCCGTGCGAATAAACGTGGATATAGCTTCTGGAGTGAGGTAGGGAGCGTTTTGCACGGTGCAAAAATAGAAAAAGCCCCTGACAAAGCCTCTTTTCAGTCGCTCGCCTTCCAATGTCCACGTATATCTTGTAAGGTTAGCCGCCAAACAAAAGCCCAGCACCGAATGGATGCTGGGCTTTTCTGTTACAATATGTCTAGCACACCAGCCAGACGACTATTAATATTTATTCTTTCGTGAAGTTGATGGAATCGATAACCAGATTACCGCTGACAGGCTTCATTTGCACAAACACCTGATAAGAACCCGTTTTGCCAATGTACTTGCCGGCAGCGTACTGAATGCTTTCGGCGCTAGTTTTTTGGTGGTCGTACTCAAAGCTGGCGGGTGCGTTCTTAGCGAAGAAATCCTTCATCACAAATTCTGCCTGCGTTGCACTATAGCTCTGCTTATCACCATCGAAAGCCAATTCAACGGTAGGACCGAAGAACTGAGACAGATCACGGGCCGAGCCGCTGCGAATTGCCCCTTTTACAGCCCCCAGCGACTCGCCTTGCGCCTGCACCCCAATGGTGAGCAGCGCAAACCATGCGATGGCGCAGAACTGAAGTAATGTTCGTTTCATACAGAAAATTCTTTTCTTACTATGCTATGCTGGTCACCCAGCCGTTATTCCTGAGTGAAGTCTATGGTGTCAACGCTGGGCGAGCCACTGCCAGCTTTCATTTTTATAAATACCCGGTAGGCACCCGTTTTGCTGGTGTATTTACCAATGGCATACTTTGTTCCTTCATTACTGCTTCCCTGATGAATAAATTCAAAAGCAGCAGGAGGGTTTTTGGCAAAGAAGTTTTTTAGTACTGATTCGGCTTCGCTGGCGGTATAGCTCTTTTTATCGCCATCGTAACCTACTTCTACTTTTGCGCTCAAGTGAGGAGCTAATTCCTGAGCCGAACCGTTGCGAATAGCCCCCCGGATAGCTCCGAAAGCTTCGGTTTGCGCATAGCTGGCTACGGAAAGTAACCCTAGCCACACCAGCAGGCAAGCCTGAAAAACTATGCGTTTCATTGAAGAGTAAAAATACATGTTGGATAACGCCAAAACTATGCCAAGAGCCATAAAATTGGTTTATTCTCTCACTAACTTGCACCAATAATAAGATAATTGAAAGTATCCCGGAAGAACACAAGAGCGCAATAGGGTCCCTCCCCTTATCTTTGCAAGTATGAACAAACAGGTGCTGCTCGTTATTCTGGATGGTTGGGGTTTAGCCCAGAACAAAGCTGTTTCGGCTATTGATGCTGCTAATACCCCCTTCGTTGACTCATTGTTTCAGCGTTTTCCTCATAGCCGACTCCAGGCTTCTGGTGAGGCCGTAGGCCTGCCCGACGGCCAAATGGGCAACTCGGAAGTAGGCCACATGAATATTGGAGCCGGCCGGGTAGTGTATCAGGATTTGGTGCGCGTCAACAAAGCTATTCGGGAGCGCAAATTGGGCAACATTCCTGCTCTTGAAAAAGCATTTGAGTATGCTCGCACTAATGGCAAGAACCTGCATTTCATGGGTTTGCTTTCCGATGGCGGGGTTCATTCCCACATCGAGCACTTAAAAGCGCTATGCACCCTGGCCCATGATGCTGACGTGTATAAAGTGTTCATTCACGCCTTTACCGATGGCCGCGACACCGATCCCAAAGGCGGTGTGAACTACGTGAACGACCTGGAGAAGCACTTAGAGCGCAATAGCGCTAAGATTGCCACTATCGTGGGACGCTACTACGCTATGGACCGCGATAACCGTTGGGAGCGCATCAAGGTGGCTTACGATCTAATGGTGAATGGAAAAGGCACGCCTTCCCAGAACCTTATCCAGAGCATGCTTGACTCTTATAAGGAAGGCGTAACGGATGAGTTCTTAAAGCCGATTGTGAAAGTGGGCGCTGATGGTCAGCCTATTGCCACTATTCAGGAGGGCGACGTGGTTATCTGCTTTAACTTCCGCACCGACCGGGGTCGGGAAATCACGCAGGCGCTAACCCAGCAGGATTTCCACGCCTTTAACATGCACCGCCTTAATCTGCACTATCTGACTCTCACAAACTACGACGCCACCTTTACGGGTGTAACGCCCATTTTTGAGAAGGATAATCTAGATAACACGCTGGGCGAAGTACTAGCCGCCGGTGGCAAAACACAGATTCGCATTGCCGAAACGGAAAAGTACCCGCACGTCACCTTTTTCTTTTCGGGGGGCCGGGAAGTGGAATTTGCGGGCGAGACGCGCATTATGCGGCCCTCGCCCAAGGTAGCCACTTACGATCTGCAACCCGAAATGAGTGCCTACGACCTGCGCGACGCGCTGGTACCGGAGCTGCAAGCCCGCTCCGCCGACTTCGTGGTTCTCAACTTTGCTAATCCCGATATGGTAGGCCACACGGGAGTATTCGAGGCCGCCGTGAAAGCCGTAGAAACGGTGGATACGTGCGCCCGAGACGTAGTAGAAACGGCTTTGGCTAATGGGTACGCCTGCATCGTGATTGCCGACCACGGCAACGCCGACATGATGATTAACCCTGACGGCACGCCCAATACGGCGCATACTACTAACTTGGTACCCTGCATTCTGGCTGACCCCACGTACCACGGCACCTTAGCCGATGGCAAGCTGGGCGATATTGCTCCTACTGTACTCGCGCTTATGGGCCTGCCTCAGCCCGCTGTCATGACGGGGCAATCCTTGCTGCAGCCGTCTCCAGTGCTTGTTACGAATGCGAATGCGTAAGGCGTGGTGGCTGGGCAGCTTGCTCCTGCTGGCTACTGCCTGCGGCCCCGAGTCGGCCCCGGCCTCAAAGCAGGCAGGCCGCCGACCGTTATACTTTGATATAAAGAGCTTTCTGGATGCTCAAACCCAGGACCTAACGCGGCGCAAGCCGGCGGTAGAAAAGCGCGTAAAGCTGCGTGGGGGGCAAATAGAAACTACCCGCGTGCCCGAAGTAGAGTGGGACAATGAGCTACAGATATTCTACCAGACCGATATCAATAAGCCAGCCCTGCGCGGCGCTTACCAGATCGACTCGGTGATACAAGAAGATGGACGCCTACGCCGCACTTATCGGCGGAAGCCCGATGTGGAGAATGCAGTAGAGCGCCTAACCGTAATTTCCTTGCCTTCCGCTCCGGCTGCTGCCCAGGAAATCACGGCGACGCTTACGCAGGATAATCCGCTGTTTTTCTCGCAGAAGCGTGTAGCCTTGCACGCAGCCAATGGCCGCTTACTCGATTATCAAGTGACGGGCGTGCAGAAGCTGGTGCTGTTTGACACCTTACGCTACTCCGCCGCCGTACGGGTGGTAGAATAACGCTGGGGCCAAATCAGTTTTTACCGTTGGGTATCAAGCTTTTCTAGCTGAGCGCTGTGGCTAGTGCTTGGCTTTTTTTGGTGTAGCTCACAGAACTAGTATACTGCTGTCTCATTTGTGCAGTACGTTTTTTAGCAACCTCTCTTCCTTCTACCGACCAACTCACCATCTATGAAAAATGCCCCCCAGTTCTTGCCATCCTCATGGCGCACGCTGGCTTTGCTCCTACCGCTAGCGGTCGGCAGCGCCTGCCAGAGCAATACGTCGAATACGAACTCCGAAACAGCCACCGCCGACAGCACCCAGACTACCGCTGGTAACTCAGTAGGCACAAAGAAATACCTAAATAAGCCGCTGATTTCGGACATCTACACCGCTGACCCATCGGCTCACGTGTTCAACGGCCGCATTTATATTTATCCGTCGCATGATATCGAGACAGGCATGCCGGAGAACGACAACGGCGACCATTTTGCCATGCGCGACTACCACATCCTCTCCATGGACAGCATTGGGGGCAAAGTCACGGACCACGGCGTGGCGCTGGATATAAAAGATATTCCTTGGGCCGGACGGCAGCTTTGGGCCCCGGACGCGGCTTTTAAGAATGGTACATACTATCTCTACTTCCCGGTAAAGGACAAGCAGGATGTTTTTCGCATCGGCGTAGCAACCAGCAAGTCGCCAACGGGCCCTTTCAAGGCGCAGCCGAAGCCTATCGAAGGTAGCTTAAGCATTGACCCAGCCGTGTTTACGGACACCGATGGCAAGTCGTACATGTACGTGGGGGGCATTTGGGGCGGCCAACTCCAGCGCTGGCGCACCGGCAAATACGACGCCAGCAAGCCCAAAGAACAGGAGCCGGCTCCGAACGAGGAAGCAGCTAGTCCGCGGGTTGCGCGCATGAGCAATGACATGCTCAGCTTCGCCGAGCCGATGAAGGAAGTGAAGATTCTGGGCCAAGATGGTAAGCCTTTTCTAGCCGGCGATACCAAGCACCGCTTTTTCGAAGGTGGCTGGATGCACAAGTATAACGGCAAGTACTACTTCTCCTATTCTACCGGCGATACTCACCTGCTGGTGTACGCCACCGGCGATTCACCCTACGGCCCCTTCACCTACCAAGGCGTTATCATGAACCCAGTAGAGGGCTGGACGACTCACCACTCCATTGTGGAGGTTGACGGCAAGTGGTACATCTTCTACCACGACACTGAGCTATCGGGCAAGACGTGGCTGCGCAATGTGAAAGTCACGGAGCTGAAGCGCAAGCCAGACGGCAGCATTGAGACTATAACTCCGTAAGCGCAGCTTGCTGAACGAAAAAAGCCCCCCAGACCTGATTTGGAGGGCTTTTTTGTTACTGTATTTTCTAGTAATGTAATAAGTAGCTTCTCTTCACTTGGCCACCGTACCCATCAACGTGGCTACCACCCAGCGGCGCCCGCCGTGGTTGCGGTGCTCGCCTAAGTAAATGCCCTGCCAGGTTCCCATTGCCAGCTGCCCGCGCGTGATGGGTACGCTCACGGCATGACCCAGCATGGCCGCTTTGAGGTGGGCCGGCATATCGTCGGGACCCTCTTGGGTGTGGCGAAAGTAGGGGGCATTTTCGGGCACAGCTCGATTGAAATACGCCTCAAAATCGTGACGCACCGTTGGGTCAGCGTTTTCGTTGATGCTCAGGCTGGCAGAAGTATGCTGAATGAAGAAGTGCGCGGTGCCCATTTCGATTCCTTCCAGCTCCGGCAGTTCGGCTGTAAGCAGATCCGTGACGAGGTGAAATCCTCGACTCACGGCAGGCAGGCGCAGACGTTTTTGAAACCAAATCATAATACAAACTAAGGATTCAGGCGCTCATAGGCCCCTAAGTCGGGAGTGGCAGAGCGGGGCTTGTTGAGCAGGTCCCTGGGCACTAGCGGGGCGAGTAAAGGTCGGTTGCTGGCGGGCGAGAGTGTATCAAGCCGATAATCGAAGCGCCGACCACGCGGCTGGCCGGGCCAACTGATAAACTCCGGATCTTTATTGAGGATATTGTTGGTGCCGGTGCCGCCAAAGCCTAGTTGCGTAGCACTGCCCACATCTTTATAAGTATCAGTACGCAGCAAGCTGTTGCGCACGGTAATCTGACGGGCATACAGGCTCGCGTTTTCAAAGCCGATTTCATTATCTGGGTTACTGCCCCACACAATAGAATTCAGGATACTCACCGTAGGCAGCACCGATGGGCCCGGTCGCCCACTAGCCAGCGTGAGCACATTAGAGAAATTTAGAGAAGGTGTACGACGCTGAAAGCTGGGCGTGTAGTTAGCGATGGTGCAGAAATTCAAGTCAAAATTGCCCCCCTGCAAGCCCCGCACGGCGTATTCGCCACAATTCGTAAGTAGGCAGTTGCGCAAAATAAAATCGCCAGAAAAGCTCAGGATGCCTGCTCCATCGAAACTAGCGCCACCGCTGGCAAAGTTGAGGCTAGCACCCGAAATATTTTTGATAATAGTATTCTCCACTAGCACGTTAGGCCGGGGCTGGCGATTTTCGGGGTTGAAGACCAGCAGCCCAAAACCCGCATTCTTGATTTCGGCGTAGCGCACCACGTTACCCTGGCTCGTGGCATCAAACTGAATGCCTCGCCATTGCCCAGGAATCTCGCTGTAAGCGGCTTCCAGTCGGTCGCCGGCAAAGCGGACGAAGCGAGGATCATTGGGCGCTAGCTCATCACTGGGGGCCAAATTGGGGTTTACCAGCAGCTGTCCCCGAATGACGATACCGGCGCCGGCGTGGGCATAAATTCGGGCGCCTTCTTCAATAGTAAGCGAGCAGCCGGCATCTACCCGCACAAAATCGTAGATAACGTGGGGCTTATCGTTGCGCCACACGGTATTGCAAGCCAGCACTTCGGCTCGGTGGAAGTAAGCGTTTTGGCCATACGCCACTAAGGCTACTTGCTGCTCATTGCCATTGGTGCGAAACTGCACCTGATCCTCGACCAGAAACGGCGTGTTTTCGGCGCCCGGCCCGAGCGAAGCTTTTACCAATAGCAATAGACTATCGCGGCCCCGGATCTCGACTTCCCGCGCTAGCGGACCAGAGTCGCCATTCACGGTGAGCGTGTACGGTGAGCTGGCAGCTTTCAGCGCTATCCGCTCCACGCGCACGGCGCGCCGATTGCGGTTGTACACCCACAGGCGCTTCGTGACGGTGCCGGTTTGCACGAATACCGTATCGAACAGCAGCGTGTCAGCAGAGAATTCCAGCCGGGCGCTGGTGTCGCGCGTCACGATTTCCTCTTTCGGCTCGCAGCCGGGCAGCAAGGCCACCAGGCTAACTAGAACAAGCAAAAAAGGTAGAAATAAACGCACGAATCGATAGATAAATAAGATGAACGCTCTGTGCTGAGGCTATCTAAATAACAAGGCCCCGCTTCGGCTACAAAAAGCAAAGCGCAGGCCTTATTGTCTGCTAGTTTACTTAAGACACACCTTCTTTCATGCGCTCGGCGCTTTCAGCAAGGCGCAGCTGCTCCACGAAATCATCGATGTTGCCTTCCATCACGCTGGCTAGGTTGTACACCGTATAGCCAATGCGGTGGTCGGTCACGCGACCTTGAGGGTAGTTGTAGGTGCGAATCTTATCGGAACGGTCGCCGCCGCCGATCATGCTTTTGCGCTGGGCGCCTTCGGCTTCGTTTTTCTTGGCTAGCTCAATCTCGTAGATGCGCGAGCGCAATACTTGCAGAGCTTTGTCAAAGTTCTTGAGCTGGGACTTCTGGTCCTGGCACTGGGCTACCAAGCCGGTGGGCAAGTGGGTGAGGCGCACGGCCGAGTAGGTCGTGTTTACCGATTGCCCCCCAGGACCCGACGACATAAACAAGTCCTTGCGTACGTCGTTCATGTCGATTTCCACGTCCAGTTCCTCGGCTTCGGGCATCACCACGATAGAAGCTACCGAGGTGTGAATGCGGCCCTGGGTTTCAGTGGCTGGCACGCGCTGTACGCGGTGTACGCCGCTCTCAAACTTGAGCTTGCCGTACACATCCTCGCCCTTCACAGCCAGAATAATTTCCTTGTAGCCTCCGCTGGTGCCTTCGGTGGCGTCAATCAAGTCCATCTTCAAGCCCTGCTTTTCGGCGTAGCGCATATACATACGCTGCAAGTCGCCGGCAAAAATGGCCGCCTCGTCGCCGCCGGCCCCAGCCCGGATTTCCATGATAACATCCTTGGAATCGTTAGGGTCTTTAGGCAGCAACAGGTCTTTAATTACGCTTTCCAGGCGTTCCTGCTCGGGCAGCAACTCGTCGAGCTCAGCCTTGGCCATCGCGCGGAAGTCTTCGTCTTTTTCCGTGGAAATGACGGCGCGGGCGCCCTCAATATTAGAGAGCACATCCTGATACTTGCGATACTCAGCTACGATGCGGCCGAGGTCTTTGAATTCTTTATTGAGGGACTTATAGCGCTTCATGTCGCTCATTACCTCGGGCTGCATTAGCTGCTCATTCACGTCCTCGTAGCGTTGGCGAATGGCCTCCAGTTTATCTAGCATCTTGCCTTCAGAGAGTTATATTGGGAGTGCAAAGGTACTGAAAACAAACAGGTCCTGTGCACGACAAGTTGCATTGCATTGCGAATGGTAGCGCCCTGGTAAGTCAGTGTCGGCTTCTTTTTTCTAAGAATATAAAGCTCATTCGATATACACCTTTGTAGAAAATCCCTACTTTACGGTCGTAAGTCTGCAACAATGGCCTCGCTTTCTACTTCGAATTCTTTCTTTTCTGCTCTGGGGGGCATTTTTTCGGACCCCACTAGCTACACAACAGGTACCACAACCCGCTAGACGGGCTGCGCTACCTCGCTTTGTCTTGATGTTTCGCAGCCCGTCGCCGGCCGCTTCCTGACCCGAAGCTATGCCGGTCCCGACGGGCTTTTTCGTGCCTAATTAGCTCTTCTTATGCAGGTTCTCAAATTTGGCGGCACGTCAGTAGGTACGGCGCCCAATCTTCAGCGCGTAGCGCAACTCGTAGAAGCCGCCGCCCAACAGTCGCCCGTGGTGGTAGTCGTATCGGCGCTGGGCGGCACCACCGATGCTCTAATCGAAGCTGGCCGCCTGGCCGCCGCTGGCTCCACCGACTATAGGCAGCGCCTCCAGTTGCTGGAAGACCGCCACCTGGAAGCCGTGCGCGGTTTACTGCCCATTTCCGACCAAAGCGCGGTGCTGAGCATGGTGAAAACCTACTGCAACGAGCTGGACGGCATCTGCGACGGCATATTTGCTTTAGGTGAACTCTCTGACCGAACGCTGGACCGGCTGATGAGCTTTGGCGAGTTGATGGCCTCGCGCCTGCTGGCCGCTTGCCTCAAGGCCCAAAGCATACCCCACATCTGGCACGACAGCCGGCAGCTAGTCCGCACCGACTCGCGGCACGGCTTTGCCTCCCTAGACAAAGACATTACCGACAAGCAGATTCATGATTTTGTAGCCACACAGCCGAGTTCCATTTATATAGTGCCGGGCTTTATCGGCAGTGATGTGCGGGGCGTCACAACCACGCTAGGCCGCGGCGGCTCCGACTACACGGCGGCCATTTTTGCGGCGGCGCTGGAGGCTGAGCGACTGGAAATCTGGACGGATGTAAGTGGTATGATGACCGCCGACCCGCGTTTGGTGAAGCTCGCTCGGCCTATTCCGCGCATCTCTTATCAGGAGGCAATGGAGTTGTCGCACTTTGGGGCCAAAGTGCTGTATCCGCCTACTGTTCAGCCAGTCAGGAGCCAAGGCATTCCGCTCTGGATAAAGAACACATTTGCCCCCCGGGACGCAGGGACGCTGGTAGAAGTCAGTCCGCCCGCCAATAAAGATGTAGTGCGGGGCTTGTCGAGTATTGCGCAGCTGGCCTTGCTGAACCTGGAAGGCAGCGGCATGGTGGGCATTCCGGGCTTTTCGCGGCGGCTGTTTGGGGCCCTGGCCCAGCAGCGCATCAACGTGATTCTCATTACTCAAAGCTCTTCGGAGCACTCCATCTGCGTGGCCGTGCAAGCCGCCGATGCCGACGTGGCGCAAACGGTGGTAAATGAAGAGTTCAGTACCGAAATAGCAGCCGGCAAAGTGGAGCCGCTGCGTTGCGAAAACGACCTAGCCATCGTAGCGCTGGTAGGTGACAACATGCGCAACCACCCTGGTATTAGCGGCCGCATGTTCAGCGCGCTGGGGCAGAACGGGGTAAACATTCGGGCTATTGCGCAGGGCTCCTCGGAGCGAAACATATCCGTGGTGATTCTGGCGGCTGACGTGCGTAAGGCTATTAACGTGCTGCACGAGGAGTTTTTTGAAGAGACCACCAAGCAAGTAAACCTGTTTGTGGCGGGCGTGGGCAACGTGGGGGGCAAATTATTGGAACAGCTGGCCCGACAGCAGCCCTGGCTGCGCGAAAAGCTGCGCCTGGATCTGCGCTTGGTAGGCCTGGCCAACAGCCGGCAATTTATACTCACCGACGACGGCAGCATCGACTTGCACAATTGGCAAGCAGCGCTGGAGCAAGGTCAGCCACTTCAGCTACAGGAAGTGGTGCGGCAGCTGCACGCTCGCAACCTACGCAACACGGTGTTTGTAGACGTAACGGCCAGCGCCGACGTGGCGGAAATCTACGCAGCCTTGCTGGCAAAAAGCGTGGCAGTGGTGGCTTGCAATAAGGTGGCCTGCTCGTCGGAATACACGAACTACGCACACCTAAAAAGCTTAGCGCGGGAGTTCAACGCCGAGTTTTTGTTTGAAACCAACGTGGGTGCGGGCCTGCCGGTTATCGGCTCGCTCAACGACTTGCTGCGTAGCGGCGACCAGGTGCGGCGCATCGAGGCGGTGCTGTCGGGCACGCTCAACTTCGTGTTCAATCATTATGACGGCACCGTGCCTTTTGCTGAAGTGGTGCGTCAGGCCCAGGCCGAAGGCTACACCGAGCCCGACCCGCGCCTCGACCTCAGCGGCACTGACGTGGCCCGCAAAATCCTGATACTGGCTCGTGAGGCTGGTCAAGAAATGGAGTTGGCTGACATTCACAATGAGTCCTTCCTGCCCGCCTCCTGCCTAGAGGGCGACGTAGAGTCCTTTTATGAGCAGCTAGCCGTACACGAGGCACACTTCCGCAACCTCTATGATGCCGCGGCAACTCAAGGCCAGCGGCTCAAGTTTGTGGCCCGCTACGCCGACGGGCAGGCCAGCGTTGGGCTGCAAGGCGTGACGCCGGGCCACGATTTTTACGTGTTGCAGGGCAAAGACAATGCGGTGCTTTTCTTCACAAATCGGTATTCGGAGCAGCCGTTGGTGGTAAAAGGCGCCGGGGCTGGGGCCGAAGTAACGGCATCCGGGGTATTCGCCGATATTATTCGGGCCGCAAGAGCCTAACACTATGCCTATTTCTAACTTTCTGACTTTGTATTCTCCCGCTACTGTGGCCAACGTGGTATGTGGGTTTGATGTGCTGGGCTTCGCGCTGAATTCGCCCTACGACACCATGCACCTGCGCCTGAGTGAGCAGCCCAGCGTAGTTATCGTGCACGAGGATGAATTCAACCTGCCGACTGAACCCGAACGCAACGTGGCTGGGGCGGCATTGCTGGCGCTGCTCCGGGCGGCGCCCGCGGGCACGGGCTTCGAGATGCGCATCAACAAAGCCATTTTGCCGGGCAGCGGAATCGGCAGTAGCGCGGCCAGCGCGGCAGGCGCGGTAGTGGGCGCCAACCGGTTGCTGGGGGGCATTTTTTCGCCGGAAGAGCTGGTGCGTTTCGCCATGTTTGGGGAAGAAGTAGCCTCCGGCGCCCAGCACGCCGACAACATTGCCCCGGCTATTTACGGCGGCGTCACGCTGATTCGGTCTGCGGAGCCGCTGGATATTGTGCCGCTGTCGGCACCGCCCCTGCACGTGACGGTGGTGCACCCCCAAATAGAAATACGCACCGCCGACGCCCGCCAAATCCTCAAGCAGCAAGTGCCGCTGAAAGCTGCCATCCAGCAGTGGGGCAACGTGGCTGGGTTGGTAGCTGGCTTGTTAAAGTCTGATTATAAATTAATTGGCCGCTCCCTAGAAGATGTCATTGTAGAGCCGGTGCGTAGCATCCTGATTCCTGGTTTTGCCGCAGTGAAGGCGTGTAGCCTAGAGGCCGGAGCTTTGGGCGGGGGCATTTCCGGGTCCGGGCCGTCCATCTTTATGCTGAGTGAAACTGAGGCTACTGCGCAAGCTGTGGCCGCGGCCATGCGAGCAGTTTACGAGCAGCTGGACGTTGACTTTCACATCCACGTCAGCACCATCAATCCCACCGGGGTACGGTTCGCGAAGTAACGCGAAACGGTGTTAAACCTTTATTTCTATGCGCTATTACAGTCTCAATAAACAAGCCCCAGCCGTGGACTTTCAGGCCGCTACTATTGCCGGCCAAGCGCCGGATGGCGGGCTCTACTTTCCGGAGCACATTCCACGCTTTTCACCCAATTTTCTTCATGACCTGAAGAGGATGCCGCGGGCTGAAGTAGCCTTTGAGGTTATTCGGCCCTACGTGGGCGACACCATTCCAGCAGACGTATTGCGCGGTATCTGCGCCGAAACAGTGGATTTTGAGTTTCCGCTGGTTCCCATGACGGAGCGAATAGCGGCCCTGGAACTGTTTCACGGGCCGACGCTGGCTTTTAAGGATGTGGGCGCGCGGTTTATGAGCCGCTGCCTGGGCTACTTCTCGCGTCAGCAAACGGCCCCGGTTACGGTGTTGGTGGCCACGTCTGGGGATACGGGCGGAGCCGTGGCCGACGGTTTTTTGGGCGTGGAAGGCGTGGAGGTCGTTATTCTGTATCCGTCGGGCAAAGTAAGCCAGCTTCAGGAATTGCAGTTGACCACGCTGGGCCAGAACATTACAGCGTTGGAAGTGCGCGGCAACTTCGATGATTGCCAGAAGCTGGTGAAGCAGGCGTTTCTGGACCCGGTGGTAACGGAGCATCGGCAACTGACTTCTGCTAACTCTATTAATGTGGCCCGCTGGCTGCCCCAACAGTTTTATTATTGCTACGCCCTGCAACAGTGGACGCAGAAAAGCCCCCCAGTGGTGGCGGTACCCAGCGGCAACTTCGGCAACATCTGCGCCGGGCTACTAGCCCACGCGTCGGGCTTACCTATTGGGCATTTTGTGGCTGCCTGCAATGCCAATTCAGCCGTAGCTGACTATCTGCGCACCGGTACTTTTACGGCACGCGAGGCCGTAGTTACGCTTTCTAATGCCATGGATGTGGGCAACCCCAGCAACTTCGGCCGGATTCTGGAGCTTTTCGAGCAGCGCCACGAGGCTGTTAGCCAGTTGGTTAGTGGCGCTATGGTTTCAGATGAGCAGACGACGGCTACTATCCGGCGGGTGTACCAGGAAAATGACTATCTGCTGGATCCGCATGGCGCTGTTGCCTTGTGGGCGCTGGAAGATTATCTTGTTGAACATCCCGATGAGCAAGGAATTTTTCTAGAAACGGCACACCCGGTGAAGTTCCCAGAGGTGGTAGAGCCCGTTATCAAAGCACAAGTACCAGTACCGACGGCGGTGCAGGGGCTACTCAGCCGGCAGAAGCGCAGCATATTGCTGGAGCCGGAGTATGCAGCTTTGCAGGAGTTCTTGCTTCGGTAAATTCGTTCTGGGGGGCAAATTTCTACTAAGCCATAATGCGTGGCCGTTGGCAAACTGAGCTGCCTCCAAAGCTGAGCTAAGTGTCTCCAAATTCCTCTGTACAGGTGCGGCAACGGCAAACTCGTGCCCAGGCCTGTGTTGGCTTTCGCGCGGGTTATTTGTAGTAGCTACGCACTTGATAGAGCAGCCACAAAAAAGCCCCGCTCAACAAAACACTTAACAACGAAAACGACAGCAGGCTCGACAATACGCTCAGCAGCTGAGCGTAGTAGGCCCACACCCAGCCGCGGCGCTTGCGGTTGAACAGACCCGGCAAAGCCAACATATCCAGCACCAAGATGGCACCCGAAAGCGCCAGAGCCGCGATACCCAGAAAGCCACTACCCAAGCCGCTCAGAAAGCCGAACGGTGCCAGCATCGTACCCAAGCCCAGCGCCAAAAGCAATACTGGCAGCAGCAAAACCATCAGCACCACCGTAATCCAGGGAAAGTATTTGACGAAGCCTTCCTTCAGCCCAAGCGGCGCGGGGGGCAGCTTGTCGAGAAATAGTGGCGCCAGTTCCTTTTCCAGAATGGCGTAGGGGCCGGCGTTGTCGGTCGAGGGAGGAAAGTTGGTTTGCATAGGAGTAGGCTAAGGTGGTGGATAACGCCGTTTGGCCGGGGCATCAAGCACCGCGCGTGCGGAAAAGGCTTAGAATTTATACTTCACCGCCTTAAATCGTTGGCCACCGAAGCAGCCTTCGTACACCGTGACTTTGTTGCCGGCATCATTGATAAATGCGCCCGAAAAGTGCCTTTGCTGGTTTTTCCAGCCTCGTCAAATGCCGCAAGGCCGCTTCCTAGCTCAACCAGAAGCGCGGCGATCATTCGGCTATTTGGCTGGCATGTCAACCAGTAAGGGAATATATAAAAAAGTAGGAAGAATAGCAGGCATGCGTGGCACAGCTTATTTGATGAATGTGACACGCCGGATCAGGCCATTTTCCACCTCGTACACGGCTATGGCTTCCAGTGTTTTGCCGTCGGGCAGGCCGGTCACCCGCTCATGGTCTACTACACGGTTGCCGAACACGCTGCGGTGCAGGATTTCGCAGTGTAGCTGGGGCGCTGCCCCGAAAAATTGGGCATAGGAGGCTTGCAGCTTAGCGCGCCCAGCTAGCTGTGGTTTGGCCGGAAATTCCAGTAGCTCTACATCCTCGGCGTAGGTAGCGGCGAAAGCGGCCGCGTCGCGGGCGTTATAAGCCGCCAACTGGCGTTGAACCACTTGAACTGGCGTTTCTACCGCTCCAGCAGAGGTAGGCGCTTTCGTCGAGGATTGAGCCTTAGCCGAACTAAGTGTCAGTAAAAGCCAGAACACGAGCAGGTATTTCATGCGCTTAGTAATTGATTTGGGAAAACAGCTACCGATGTAGGCGCCGGGCGTAGCTGGCTATATTATAGCCAGTAGTTGGTTAGGAAGGTGTTTATGAGATCTTCAGGTGCTTATCAGTACCACAGCAAAATAGATGTTCTGAGGAGCCTGAGATAAAAGGATGGAAAGGGGCGGCTGGCGACACAACAGCAGGTTGCGACATAAAAAATGATTGACAATATCTGACACTTTAAGCCAGTGCGGTTACCGGACACTGACTCGTAAGCCTCTGATTGAGAACTGAAAATAATAAGTTTAAGAAGTTATATTGTCTAATTAAAGCAAGGCAAGCTTAAATGTGCTGAACGGGGTCTTGCTCGTGTTATTTGGGCTGCGTTTATTACTTGCGCTCTGTTGGATGCAGCTAGTAGCTACCTGCCCTACCTTTGCCAAGGCCGCGAGGCAGTCGCGAGGCAAGAGCTTACGCCGGTCCTTTTCAAGGTGAAGGTCAGAACTTGAAAGCGGTGCTGCCCGAAACTTGAAGCTATTGTGCTGGTTGTTTTTCCGTGTTGACTTTTTTACGCTGATGCCTTACTCTTATCGTCCGCTTGCCGGACTTGCGCTTCTCCTGTCCAGCCTGTTGCTAGCCTGCTCTGCCGACCAGATTGAGCACATTAAGGACGGCAAGAAAATCGCTGTGACGCTGGAAAATATGACGGTGAAGCGCATTATGCCCGCCGATTTGCTGCGCGCTACCCGTTGGGCCGGCGACTCACTCACCACCCATGCCGACCGAGAGCTACGCCGCGTGCTGGCCGCAAAGCTGGACAGCGGTGGCTTGGCCGCTGCCCTCCCCTACTGCCGCCCCGAAACTTACGCTTCCGTCGACTCCTTGGCTAAAGTACTGGAAGCCACGCCGCGCCGCTTGAGTCACCGCTCGCGCAACCCGCAAAACCAGGCCGATTTGCCCCCCAGCCAGCTTCGGCCCGATACCGCTCGTCTTGTCAGCCGGCTGAGTACAGAGCAGTTTAGCTACCAGCGGCCCATCATCCTCAACGATCAGCAATGTTTGCGCTGTCACGGGCAGGTGGGCCAGGACCTCAGCGAAGCCGATTATGCCCTGATTCAGAAACAATACTCCAATGACAAATCAATTGGTTTTCGGCTGGGCGAACCTATGGGCGTGTGGCGAGTGCAGATGCAGCGCTCGGGCGTAGCGGAGTTTTACACCATGAAAACGCGGAAAATCATGAAGCCGCGTCCCAAGCTATTTTAGGCAAATTTGCCCCCCAGCATTACTTTCTGCAACCCATGACTTCAACCGCGCCTACCATTATCGTCGGGGCTGGGCTGGCCGGCCTAGCTTGCGCCAATTACCTGCACCGCGCCGGCCGGCCGGTGCTGGTGCTGGACGCCGCCGACGCCGTGGGCGGCCGAGTACGCACCGACGTGACGCCCGACGGCTTCCGCCTCGACCGGGGCTTTCAGGTGCTGCTCACCCGCTACCCCGAAGTAGAGCGCCTGCTCGATTACGGCGCCGCCGATTTGAAAGCCTTTCGCTCCGGAGCCGTAATTCGCCTGGCCGATGGGCGGCAAACTACGCTACAAAACCCGCTACAGGAGCCACTGGCTGCCTTTTCGGCCCTTACTTCGCCCATTGGCTCGCTCACTGACAAGCTGCGCATTTTGCAGCTCGTATTCCAGGTTAGGTCCCAAACCAGTCAGCAACTGCTGGAGCGCCCCGCTACCGATACGCTTACCTTTCTGCGTCGCTATGGCTGGAGTGAGCAAATCATCGACACTTTCTTCCGACCTTTTTTCGGTGGCGTTTTCCTTGACCGTTCTCTGAGCACGGCCAGCAACTTTTTCGAGTTTGTGTTTCAACAGTTCGTCATTGGAGAAGCGGTGGTACCGGCTCGCGGCATACAGCAGATTCCCGAGCAGCTGGCAGCTCGCCTGCCTAGCGGTAGTATACGGCTGAACACGTTGGTGGAGGCTTTGGGGGGCAATTTTGTGCGCCTTGGCAATGGGGAAACATTAGCGACCAGCGCTGTGGTAGTAGCCACTGATGGCGAGGCCGCCATCCAACTTTTGCCCCCCGGCGCCATCACTACGCCTCCTTTGGCCTGGCGTCGTACTACGTGCACGTACTTCGCCGCCGACCGCTCTCCCGGCCGCGGCGACGGACTGCTGCGGCTCAACGCGGCGCCCAACTGCTTAGCGCACAACGTAAGCTTCCCCAGTGACATTGCTCCCGAATATGCCCCCCAGGGCCGCACGCTGGTCTCGGTAAGCACGCACGGTGAGCATGGCTTGGATGAAGCCACACTTACCACTCGTCTGCGTCAGGAGCTTACAGCTTGGTTTGGACCCGAGGCGGCGCAGTGGCAGCATTTGCGCAGCTATCCTATTCCGTATGCCTTGCCGGTGTACCCAGCGGGGCAGGCACCCCGGCAGGCGTTGCGCGTGGCCGAAGGCCTCTACCGTTGCGGCGACTACGCGGCCTATCCTTCCCAGAATGCCGCCTTGGCCACGGGGCGCGAGGTAGCCGAAATGCTCTTAGCTATGTAGCAGACTCCCGTCTATGAGGCCTTTTGCCTCCCAGGGCACAAAAAAAGCCCGGCTCCATCTGGAACCGGGCTTTCACTTCATAAGTGAAGCTCGAAAGGCTACTTAGTCTTTTCTGTCTTTTCTTTAATCTTCATCTTTTTGCCGTCCTCCGACTTCATCTTCCGCTTCGATTTCTTGTCGGTGGCGGGAGCAGCCTCAGCCTCGGCGGGTGCTACTACGTTGTAGGAAGCCGACATATCGCCCTTCACGGGGTTGCCGTCGAGGTCAAGCTCGATTACTTCGTAGCCTAGCTTCTGCAATTCAGGCAACTGCTTCCGGTCGCCGGTTACTACCATCACCATGCTCTCGAGGGGCAAGTACTTCTGGGTTATAGCCTTTACGTCCTCCTTTTTTAGGTTCTGCAAGATGTCCGTCTGCTTCTTGAGATAGTCGGGGGTCAGGTCGTACTCGAGCAAGCGGCTGAGGAAAGCGGCTTTCTGCTGGCCGGTCTCGTAGCGTAAGGCGTCGCTCTGGCCCACGGAAGACTTCAGGAACTCCAGCTCTTCGTCGGTGATACCGTTTTTACGGTAGTCCTCGATTTCCTTCACAAATTCCTTTACTGAGGCCGCAGTGGCATCGGCCCGCACGCCAGCGCTGGCCGTAAATGGACCCACGTAGCGAGTACCAGAGTAGCCCGAGCGGGCGCCATAGGTGTAGCCTTTATCTTCCCGCAGGTTCAGATTGATGCGCGAGTTGAAATTGCCCCCCAGAATGTAGTTAGCTAGATACGAACGATAGTAGTCGCCGGTAGCATCGTAGGGCAACGCCAGGTAGCCAATGCGGATTTCCGATTGGGCCGCGTCGTCTTTGTTCACGAAGTAAACCTTGGTTTTGTCGGTCTTAGCAGCGGGGTTAGCAGCTGGTAGCGCGACTTCCTTGCGGCTCCAATTTTCCAAGAAGCCCAGCTTCGATACCAATGCCTTCTGCTCTACGTCACCCACAGCCACCATATAGGATACGTTGGGTGCATAGTTTTTCGCATAAAACTGCTTTACGTCATCCAGCGTGATGTTTTGTACCGAGTTTTGCGTACCGCTGGCAGGGATGCTCATGATATCGCCAGGGCCGTAAAGCAAGCGGTTGTACGTTTTGTTAGCAATCGTCACCGGTTGGGTGCTCTGGTTGGCAATACCTTCCAAGGTTTGCTTTTTGATACGAGCAAAGTCGGTGGGGTCAAAGCGCGGACGCATCAGGCGCTCTTCTAGCAGGGCCATGGTCTGATCCAGGTTTTTGGTCAACGATTGCACGTACACGGTCGTGTTGTCATCGCCGGGAATTACCTGCACTGTGCTACCCAGAGTGTTTAGAGCCGCGCTAAATTCTTCGCCCGAGTATTTCTGCGAGCCTTCGTTGAGCATAGCTGCCGTGAGGGAAGCAATACCGGCTTTCTCCGGGGTTGTTTGCTCGAGGCGGTGGCCACCCCGAATAGTGAGCAGCATGGTGACCGAGGGAATCTCCGAGTTGCGCGTACCCATCATGCGTAGGCCATTCTTAAACTGATCTTGCCACAAAGCGGGCACCTGCACTACAGGGTTCGCGCGGCTCTTCGGCTGCTTGCTGCGGTCGAAAGTGTCGGTTGCTTTGGCGTAAGTCAGGCCTTTGTAGATATCCGCGGGGGCCTGATAGCCTTCCTTAGAAACCGTGTAATTGTCGGCTTTGGCTAGCAGATTGGGGGCTGTTTTGGGCACCACGCTAAGTACCACGGCATTTTTACCCTTCAAATACTGATTGTACACGCGGACCACATCGGCTTTGGTGAGGGCCCGCAGACGCTTCAACTCTTCAGGTAAGCGGTTGGGGTTGCCGGTGTAAGTCTGGTAGGCTGCTAGCTGCGATACTTTGCCGCTCACGCTCACCAAGTTATTCACGATATCAGCCTCGGCACTCGACTTGAAGCGCTTCACCTGCTCGTCGGTCACGCCGGTTTTCTCAAACTCTGCCAACGTCTGGCGCACAATAATATCCATGCTGTCCAGTCCTTTGCCGGGGAAGCTTAAGGCCGTGATATTAAACTCGCCCGATAGCTCGGAGGTGCGGTTACCAGCCGACGCCTGCACGGCTTTCTGGTTCTTGACCAGGTTTTTGTACAGCAAGGAATTCTTGCCCTGGCCAATGATTTCAGCCAACGCATCCAAGGCTACTTCGTCGGGGTGATACTGCGGGACGGTCGGGAAGACCATTTGCAGCATTGGGAAGCGCACGTTGTCCTGATAGCTCACGTAGCGGTCGGCCGTAAGCTTGGGGGCGGGCAGCTTCATGTTTTCCACGGCCGGACCGCGACCAATAGGGCCAAAGTACTTCTCCACCAATTTCACCACGTCGGCGGGCTTCACGTCGCCGCCGACGGTTACGGTAGCATTGTTGGGGCCGTACCAGCGCAGGAAGAAGTTTTTCAGGTCATTGACATCTGAGCGGTCCAAGTCTTCCAGGTAGCCGATGGTCATCCAAGAATAAGGGTGACCATAAGGGTACAAGTTTTTGGAGACGTTTTCGGCGGCTAGGCCGTAGGGGCGGTTGTCGTAGTTCTGGCCACGCTCGTTTTTCACCGTGGAGCGCTGTACCTCAAATTTTTGCTGGGTAACGGCGTCGAGCAGGAAGCCCATGCGGTCGGCCTCCAGCCAGAGGGCCGTCTCGAGCTGATTGTTGGGAACGGTCTCAAAATAGTTGGTCCGGTCCCGGTTCGTGGTGCCGTTGAGCGTGCCACCCGACGCAGTCACGGTTTTGAAGTGCTGCTCGTCGGCTACGTTGTCTGAGCCCTGAAACATCATGTGCTCGAAGAAGTGGGCAAAACCCGACTTGCCGATCGATTCGCGGGCCGACCCCACGTGGTAGGTCACGTCAACGTGAACCAACGGGTCGCTGTGGTCTTCGTGCACGAGCAGCGTCAGGCCGTTAGGCAGCACGTATTTCTCGTAGGGAATGACCAGTTCCGAACCCTTACGGGTCACTTTTTCTACCAGCTTGGTGCCCCCAGGGGCGGGCGCTGGCTTGGTTACTTTTTTAGGAGCCGGAGTCTGTTGCGCCATCGCTGGGCTTAGCGCCAGCGTCAGGCCCAGGCCTAGCAGCCAGAACGATTTGAGAGTCATGAAACTTCTTACTGGGAGTGAGAAAAGGGAAGGATGGGCAAAGACACTGCAGCGCTGCAATGGGATGCACGCTTTAGTGTCCAAGATTACCTGTTTTTCACCATATAAGTGCATGAGCAAATTACCTTGAGGGCAATTTGACCGCAACCTAGCTCAGGAGGTGCTATTTGCCTTTAATTGCCTACCCTAAATCATTTAAGCTACAGTTACTGTTTATCGGTCGCCCACCCAGATGTGCTGGTATGTTTGGGCTCTTTGTGCTCATGCTCTCTTCTGATTTCGACTTCCTGCGTCTTTCCTACCGGCCTGATTTACAGGTGCTATTCATGCGTTGGGGGCGGCCCGTATCCTCGCAAGAGCACCGGGCGGGCTACGGGGCGGCGCTGGAGCTAGCGCGTACCTCCGGCTCGGGCTGGTGGCTAGTCGATTTGCGTAGCAGGGGGCTAGCGTCCAGCGAGGACTTCGCTTGGATTCTGGCCAATTTTCGGCCGCAAATGGCAGCAAGCTTGCCCACCACTTCCCGGCGCCTAGCGTACCTGGTAACGCCCTATCACCTCGACCTAATTCGGGAGCGCATTGCGTTGTTGGAACCCACGTATCCGATGGCCGTACGGCAAAGCGCCGCCATTGGCGTTTTTACCGAAGAGCAGGCGGCCCAACAATGGCTGCATATGGGCGTCGCCTAAACAAGGCGGGCAAATTTTGCCCCCCAACAATCACCTAGACCGTTAGCAGAAGTGGCTTATCCCTCGGCCCAGCGGTAGCGACGCTCTTTCCACTGAATATAGCTGGGCCACAGCGTGTACCCCAGCACCGCCAAAGACATAACCGATAGGTACAGCTCATACAGCAGCAGCACGGCCAAAGTCTCACGCCGTCCTACCTGACGTAGCGTGATATGCAAAAACAGCGTTTGCATCACCAGCTTTGCTGTAAACAAGGTCAGAATAAGCCATGGCGCCAGAAAGCCGGGCCAGTACAGCACCATATAAAACATGCCGTACAGACTAAACAACATAGTCAGTTGCCAGGGCAGGCGGGTGGCGCCCTTCATCCAGCGCTTACGCTGGCGCAACAGGTGAAGCACCGTGGGCTGGGGTACCGATACGCCCAGTACCCGCGGGTCTATTAGGTTGCGGTAGCCCCAACCCTGGGCTACGATCTTATCAAACAGCTGCAGGTCTTCGGTAATACTGAAAGCCAGCGATTCATAGCCGCCAATCGACTCGTATGCCTTGCGAGTTACAAGCATGTTATTGCCGACGGCCGTCACGGGTTGACCCATTTCGGTAAATAGCCGAATCAGATTCAAGCCAAATAGCCAATCTAAGCCTTGCAGGCGTCCGAAAATGCCGCCTGAGGCCGTAGTGGCGCCTGTCACGACGCCTACACCTGCGGGAGCCGCGGCTAGCATGGTCACGACCCAATCGGGTGCCAACGCCATATCGGCATCGGTGATGAGGAAATAATCGGCGGTAGCGGCGCGGCTCAGGTGGGCTAGCACGTTGCTTTTGCCGCGGGCCGTGCCTAGGCGTTGGCGCACAGAGATAAGGCGAAACTGGGGCTTATCGGCAATAAACTTCCGCACCACGGCTACGGTGCTGTCGGTGGAAGCATCGTCGCCAATGAGAATTTCCAGCTGCTCAGCGGGGTAATTGAGGGCAGTAAGCGAGCGAAGACAGCGCTCGATGGTAGCTTCCTCATTGCGGGCGGCAATCAGAATACTGACTTTGGGTCGGGCCGCGCCAAAGGACGGAATGGGCCGGCGACGCAGTACGCGCAGCAAAATCAATCCGCATAGCGCGAAAAACAACCCAAAGAAAACAGCAGCAATTACCATAAAAAGCCCTTTTGATAAAATAGGCCGCACTCTACTGCTTTAGCAGGAACGCGGCCGGTTACTCCAAGGGAATACGACTGAGTTTGGGGCTAGCGTTGCTGTGTAAATGCTGAATTTTATGTCTTGCACTCACGTACAAATACGGAGACTTCTTGGAGAACTTAGCTGGCCTATTCGAGGCAAAAGGAAATAAAAAGCCCCCCAAGGGCCTACAGTGGCTACTGGGGGGGCTTTTTGCACTAGTTTCTAGTGACTTACAGTCTTGGATCGGTTTGCACTGGAGCGTCGTAAGCTGGCGTATCGAGAGCGACTGGTTCGGTGGTGGGCAAGCGCACATCGTCGGCATCATCGACGCGCAAGGTGAGCAGGCCAGAGATAATCATGGAAATGCCCCCCAGCACGAGAGTATACACCGATTCGCCCCCGAATACATTCTTCGTAAAGAAGCCCAAAATGAGGCCGGCTACTACCTGTGGAATCACGATAAAGAAGTTGAATACGCCCATGTAGTAACCCATTTTGTTGGCAGGCAGCGCACCGGCTAGCATAGCATAAGGCACCGACAAAATGCTGGCCCAAGCAATTCCTACGCCCACCATAGAGAACAGCAGCATAGTAGGGTTGTCGATAAAGTAAATTGAAATCAGGCCGAAGCCTCCAGCTACCAAGCACAGCATATGCGTAAAGCGGCGGCTGGTCGCGCGAGCCAGAATAGGCAGCAGCAAGGCCGCAATGGCCGATATGCCGTTGTACACGGCAAAGCAGACGCCTACCCAGTCGGCACCTTCGTTGTAGAGTTTAGAAGTAGCATCGGTGGTACCGTAGATGTGGCTGGTGACGGCAGGGGTGGTATAAATCCACATGGAGAAAAGAGCCAGCCAGGAAAAGAACTGCACCAGCGCCAGTTGACGCATGGTTTTGGGCATGGCAAAGATGCCAGCAAACGACTCCCGCACACCATTGAAAAAACCCGCGCTACGCCGTTTTTCTTCCTCAAACTCCTCCATGTTCTCGGGTGGGTATTCACGCGTGCGCAGCACCGTCCAGAGTACAGCAAAGAAAAATGCCGCTCCACCCATGTAGAAGGCGTACTTCACCGACAGCGGAATCTGACCGGCCGGAGCAGTATTGGGCACGTCGAACCAGTTGGTAAACATCCAAGGCAGAGACGATGCAACCACGGCACCTACGCCGATAAAGAAGGTTTGGGCCGCAAAGCCAGCAGTGCGCTGCTCCGAGGGCAGCAAGTCGCCGACCAACGCCCGAAAAGGCTCCATGCTGATATTAATGCTAGAGTCCATTATCCAGAGCATACCGGCAGCCATCCACAAGGCCGTCACGTTGGGCATTACTAGCAAAGCCAGTGAAGCTAAAACGGCCCCCACAAGAAAGAAGGGGCGCCGCCGACCCCAGCGGGGGCTCCAGGTGCGGTCGGAGAGGTAGCCGATAATGGGTTGAACCAGCAGCCCCGTAACGGGCGCGGCCAGCCACAGGAAGGCGATGTTGTCGGGGTCGGCACCCATGGTCTCAAAAATGCGACTCACGTTGGCATTCTGCAGAGCAAACCCAAATTGAATACCCAGAAAGCCGAAGCTCATATTCCAGATTTGCCAGAAGCTCAGGCGGGGTTTTTCGCGGGTATTGGAAGTGGCTACAACGGGGCTGCTTGCCATGATGGGTGGGAGGTTTGGTGAGGAGAGGGAGGGATTCTCGGCTTGGCTGAGTCGCCTGCTCTGGTGGGCAGAGCAGAGGACCGGGCCGTGGAGTAAGTACTACTACTGTTTGGCCTTTATTTCAAACACATAAGCGCTGAGCGGCGCTAGCGTCAGGGTGAGGTTGTCGGTGGGGGGCGTTTCGTTGAGCAAGTCGGTGTAGGTGTAGCGACGCTGCGGATTTAGGCCCATAGCAGCCATGGCAGCCGGCGGAATAGTAAGGGTGGGCTGCAGGGTCTGGTCGCGGCTGAAGTTGACTACAACTAACACTTGCTGCTTGTCGGTATAGCGGAGGTAGCTGTATACCTGCTTCTGGTCGTAGCTCTTGCTGAGGTTGTTAGCGTCCTGCAGCTCGTAAAACTTGCCTCGGCGAATAGCATCGGAGCTGGCCGAAAGGTTGAGCAGTCGAGAGTAGAAACCGCGCAACTGGCGCTGTTCGGGGCTCAAGCGGCCACCGTCAAACTTGCCGCCGTTCATCCACTTCTGGTGCTCAGGCACGCCCCAGTAGTCGAAAATGGTGGTGCGACCGTCGCCGGTGTTAAAGCCCGCTACACCCTTGGCCGGCTCCCCTACTTCCTGGCCCGAGTAAACCATCACGGGCCCCGAAGCCAGTGTGGCCGACACCGTCATGGCCGGAATAGCAGTGCGCGGGTCGGTGGCAAATTCATTGGAGGCAATGCGCTGCTCGTCGTGATTTTCTAGGAAACGCAGCATGTGAGAGCTAAAGCCGCGGCTTTCTTCTTTCCACACTTTGGTAATGTCATCGGTGTGGCCTTCCCCGCGCATGAGGCGGCGCAGGCCATCGTAGAGGCCTACTTTGTCGTAGAGGAAGTCGAATTTGCCCTGCTCGATGTAGCGCTTATACACTTTAGGGTCATAGGCTTCGGCGATGAATACGAGGCTAGGCTTCACCTTTTTTACTTCCGGAATCACCCAGGCCCAGAACTCAACCGGCACCATTTCGGCCACGTCGCAGCGGAAGCCATCCACGTCTTTTTTAGCCCAAAAAATCAGGATGTCACGCATCTTGATCCAGGTATCGGGCACGGGCTCGAAATACGATTTGCGACCATTCTGATAATCGACACCATAGTTGAGCTTGGTGGTTTCAAACCAGTCGTCGATGCTGGGCTCGGCCGTAAACACGTCGTTGCCAGTGGCTTTGGCGGGCGTCTCGTCGAACTTCTTGTCTTCCTTGGGTCCCAGCGCTGCCCCCAGCGGGTTGTTGGCCTTGGGTACTACCAAGGTTTTGCCGGGCATGTAGTAAAAGTTGTTCTGGGGGGCAAATGCCTTGGTCTTGTCGTCTTTCTCGCCTAGATCCACGACGCCGGCCGGCTTAGCATCCGACTTATAGGTACGGGCTACGTGGTTAGGAATGAAGTCGATAATAAGCTTGAGCTTGTTGTCGTGGGTGCGCTTCACGAGGGCTTCAAACTCCTGCATGCGCTTGTTCACATCCACGGCCAGGTCGGGGTCTACATCATAGTAGTCCTTGATGGCGTAGGGCGAGCCGGCGCGGCCTTTCACCACGTCGGCATCGTCGAGCGGGATGCCGAACTTGGTAAAGTCAGACATGGTGGCGTGCTCAATAATGCCAGTGTACCACACGTGCGAAACGCCCATGTCGCGCAGGGCTTGGAGGGCAGCGGTGGTGATGTCGTTGAACTTGCCGGTCCCGTTCTCGGCACTGGTGCCGTGGGTCTTGTTTACTTCCTTTTTATTCCCAAAAAGGCGCGGCAGTAACTGATAGATAACGAGCTTATTGTCCTTTGGAATCTCGTCGGTGGTGTTCGGGTCAGGCAGGGTAGTATAATCGGTCACGGAAGCAGGAAATGGCGAGGGAGAAAACCGGAACGCAGCCAAAGCCAGCGCGCAGGCCGCAATAGGTAGAAGTTTGTGCATACACGGGCAAGATAGGAATTGGTGGGATGGTGAGGCGGTGAAGTGGTAAGTTTATGAAATGGTGCAAGCAGGATTTAAAACTCACCTCTTCACCAATTCATAAACTCACCACTCCTGCGTGAGCGGATGCAGCATGAGCTCATCAACCACAACATGGGGCGGCGACTCCAGAATGTAGCGCACGGCCTGAGCCACATCAAGAGGCCGTAGGTGAGTCTTTTCGGCTTCGGGGCCGCCGGGGTGAGAATCGTTGAAGTACGTATCGACTAAGCCCGGATAGATAGTGCTGACTTTAACGCCGTAGGGGCGCATTTCTTTGCGCAAAGCACCAAGTACGGCATCCTGGGCATATTTGCTGGACCCATAGGCCGCGCCTGTAGCAAAGGTTCGCTTCGACACATCGGAGGCAATACCCACAATATGGCCATAGCCTTGCAGCTTGAAGTGGGGCGCGGCGGCTTTGCACACCAGAAAAGTGCCCTTCACATTCACTTTGAAAATGCGGTCCCATTCAGCGGAATCTACGTTTTCGAGTAGGTCGAAGCTGCCGACGCCCGCGTTACAGATGATAATATCGAGGCGGCCGTAGTGGCGCAGCGTCACGTGCACAATGTTCAGGGCGTCGTCCTCGTCGGATATGTCGGCGGGGACGGCCAGACCGTTGATTTTGTGGGCTACATCCAACAAATCGTCGGCGGAGCGAGCTACACACACCACTTTTGCCCCCTGCATAGCCAGCAGCAACGCAATGGCTCGGCCAATGCCCCGGCTGGCCCCGGTAACGATGGCGACTTTATCGGTGAGGTCGGTCATATGGTTCTGTTAGGTTGAACTCGCCGAAGGCACTGAAGAAGCAGACTGTTTCTGTAACTCCCTGACTCCTCGAAATATGGGAGTTTCAAGATACAGAACATTAAGGTTTATTCGAAGCGATTCTTAAGGTAAATCTCAATGCCTTTTGAGAATGACAACCTGCACTAGCTACCGCTTCAACTCCAGCACCCAAGCCGTTTGTCCGGGAATACGCAGCGTTTTCAAGTCAGGTATAGTAGCCCCCGAAACCACGTTGGTAGCTGAGGTGAAACCAGTCATGCGCTCGGTAAAACGCCCCCCATCTACGGTTTTATCCTGCTTGTTGGCATTCATCATTACCATCACCGTTTCGCCTTTGTCGTTGTAGCGGAAGTAGGTGTACACGCCGTCCTCGGGGATGTAGTGCATGAGCTTGCCACTGTGCAGCGCCGGGTGATCTTTACGGTAGTTGGCCAGCTTGCTTACCAGCGTAAACACCTCTTGCTCAACTGGTGTACGACCCGCAGCCGTGAATTTATTCTCCTTATCTCCAGGAAAGCCCCCCGGAAAGTCGGAGCGCACGAGGCCGTCGGGGTTAGAGAAGTTTTTCATTAAAATCTCGGTACCGTAGTACAGCTGCGGGATGCCGCGGCAGGTCAGCAGCCAGGTCAAAGCCATTTTTTGCTTGTTCACGTCCTCGCCCAGCACCGAGAAAATTCGGCTCAGGTCGTGGTTGTCAAGAAAAATAACGTTGCGGTTCGGATTCTCATACAGCCAGTCGCTCTGGAGCGTGTAGTAGATCTTCGAAATGCCCTCCGACCAGCCGGGCTCCTTGTTGAGGGCGTCCTGAATGGAGTAATACAGCATAAAATCCGTAACGCCATTCAGGTTGCTCTTAAAGCCATTGACGGGCGGAAATGCGTTGCGCGACCAGAAGGCCTGCTGAGAAACCCCTTCGGCATATTGTACCCACGTCTCGCCAAACATACCTAGCTGCGGGTACTCATCCTGAATAGCTTTGCCCCATTTCATCAGGAATCCAGGCTCCGAATACGGATACGTGTCGATGCGGTAGCCATCGAGGCCGGTGTATTCTACCCACCACAGAAAGTTCTGAATCAGATAAGTAGCTACCAGCGGGTTTTCCTGGGCCGGGTCGGGCATGGTGGTATCAAACCAGGTGGTATTGAACAGCTTGCGGTCCTCGGCCGAGGCGTAGGGGTCGTTCACGGTTCCATCGCGGTAGTTGCCTTTAGTGAAGGTAGGCCACTGATGAAACCAGTCTCTGGCCGGCTGATCCAGGTAGAGGTAGTTTTTGCTGCCCATGTGGTTGAGCACCACATCGTGAATCACCTTCAGGCCGTTGCGGTGGGCGTTACGCACGAAGCGCACATAATCTTCATTGGTGCCATAGCGCGGGTCTACGGCGTAGTAATCGGTGAGGGCGTAGCCGTGGTAGCTGGCCTTGGGCATATCGTTCTCGACGATGGGCGTGGGCCAGATAGCCGTGACGCCTAGCTCTTTGAGGTAGTCGAAGTGGTTTTCGATGCCCAGCAGGTCGCCGCCGTGGCGGGCGTACATGGAGTCGCGCGATACGCGGTTTACCATCGTGCCTTTTATCACATCGTTCTTGGGGTCGCCGTTCGAGAAGCGGTCGGGCATGAGCAGATACACGAAGTCGGCGCTGGTAACGCCCTGCACGCGGCCTACCTCGGTGCTGCGGGCACGCAGTTCGTACTCATATTTTATCTTTCTTTCGCCGTCAAACTCCAGCGGCAGCTTGCCGGGCTTGGTGTTGGGACTAATAGTCAGGTTAACAAGCAGATAGTTCGGGCTTTCCAGCTTTTGTATGCCATCCAAGGTCACACCAGCATAATTCAAACTGACTTTGCTGACGCTGATATTAGGGCCGTACACGAGCAGCTGCAGCTTCGGATTCTTCATGCCCACCCACCAAAACGTGGGATCAATGCGCGTAATAGGACCAGCTTTTTTCTTCGAGGCAATATCAAATGCTGCTTCGGGAGCGGCTACGGAGGGGAGGTTGGCACCAAGCAGGCCGAGGGCGAGCAGGAGCAAAACACAAAAGGATTTCATGGAAATTCAGGACTATGGAGTGAGCGGGTGAGCAAGGTAAGCACATTCCGAAAAAACACTCCACTACCAACAGGTATCCTCAGATGGATTTTTAAGGTAAGAAAAAGCCCCCCAGCTTAGGTTGGGGGGCTTTTTTGGTGATTTAAAAAGATAGGCTACCAATGTTCAGTCAGCCTAAGATGAGAAGTTATGACAGACTGCTTTAGTTTAAGCTGTAAGTTTCTATTGATGAGCCAGTAAGCAGAATATGGAGCTATAATAACCCTCGCCAAAACGCCAACCCTTTCGGCGCTTCGTCGTTTGCTATTTCTGCCTAGTTTGTCAGGCAATATCTTATCCTTTACCCTTACTACTCAACGCTATGGCTACTGCAAACACCGACAGCATCGACACGCTACAGGAGCTTTTGCTCTTCGTAAACGACCGGATTGAGGGCTATAAGAAGGCTGTTGAAGAAACCAAAGACCACGA
Organism: Hymenobacter sp. HD11105; assembly: GCF_054051685.1. Classification (NCBI taxonomy): domain Bacteria; kingdom Pseudomonadati; phylum Bacteroidota; class Cytophagia; order Cytophagales; family Hymenobacteraceae; genus Hymenobacter; species Hymenobacter sp. HD11105. The sequence goes on from NZ_JBSWBR010000001.1 coordinate 96,740, forward strand.
TCTGCAAGGCTACTACAAGCAGCTGGTGAGCCAAAGTCAGCAGTTTTCGAAGGAGCTGAACAGCCACCTGCGTAAGCTGGGTGCCGAGCCCGAAACCGGCACTACGCTCAAAGGCAAGTTTTACCGCGGCTGGATGGACGCCAAAGCTCTGCTAACGGGCTCCGACGAGAAAGCTATTCTGGGCTCCAACGTACATGGGGAGGAATGGGCGCTGAAAGCGTATCAGGATGCGCTCGACGACAAAACTCTGCCCGCCGCCATCCGTACGGCAGTGGAGCGTCAGCTGCATATTTCAGAAAAGACGTACAAAAAGCTTAAAAAGCTAGAGCACAGCCATTCCTAACGTATTTGCTTTCCCCAATCCTGCTTTAGTAGCGGGAGCCGAATATTTGATTCGGCTCCCGCTTTTTTTGAAACGAAATGCTGACCTTGGCCGCCGCAAAGGCCGAGCTTGGCCCGCCCCAACTATTCATCCCGACTTTACCCCTCATGGCATTCGAATTTAAACCCTACACTCCTGCCCCTGAATTTGCCACGCAGGCCGCGTATTTCTCCATGGAATTCGCCCTGGACCAGGCCCTCAAAACGTACTCCGGCGGCCTGGGCTTCCTGGCTGGCTCCCATATGCGCTCGGCTTATGAGCTGAAGCAAAACCTGATCGGTATCGGAATTCTGTGGTCGTTTGGCTACTACGATCAGGGCCGCAACGAGGACCAGACCATGCGCGCCGACTTCCGGCAGAAGCATTATTCCTTCCTGGAAGACACTGGCCTGGTATTCCCCATCATTATTCACGATGTGGAGGTGATGGTGAAGGCCATGTATTTGGCCCCCAATACTTTCGGCACGGCGCCCATGTTCTTCCTCACCACCGATATTCCGGAGAACGATTTCATCTCGCGCACCATTTCCCACCACCTCTACGACGCCGACACGGCGGCCCGCGTGGCTCAGTCTATTCTGCTGGGTGTAGGCGGGGGCAAATTGCTGGATTTGCTGGGCGTGAAGATGGATACCTACCACCTCAATGAAGGCCACGGCCTGCCGCTGGCGTTTTACCTCTATGACAAGCACGGCCGTAAGCTGGAAGAAGTACAGAAGCGTCTGGTATTCACCACCCATACGCCCGAGCTGGCCGGCAATGAGGAGCACGACATGAAGCTACTCGCCAAGATGAGCTTCTTTGGCAATGTGCCCGCCGCCGAAATAACCCGCGTAGCCGGTGTAGAGCATGACCGCCTGAACTACACGCTCACGGCCCTGCGCTTCTCGCGCAAAGCCAACGCTGTATCCAAAGTACACGGCATCGTGGCCAACCAGATGTGGGGGGCAAATGCCGGCATCTGCCCAATTATCCCGATTACCAACTCCCAGAACGGCACCTACTGGCGCGATAAGCAGCTCCACGAAGCCCTGGAAGCCAACGACGACAAAGCGCTAAAAGCCCGTAAGCGGGAGTTGAAAAAGCATCTGTTCGACATAGTAGCCGACCAGACTGGCACTCTGCTCGACCCCGATGCGCTGACCGTGGTGTGGGCCCGGCGCTTCGCCGGCTACAAGCGCGCCGACCTTATCCTGCGTCACTTTGAGCGCTTCAAAGAGCTGGTTTCCAATCCTGACCGGCCCGTACAGGTGATTTGGGCCGGCAAGCCGTATCCGAAAGACTACGGCGCCATCAATCTCTTCAACGACATTATTCGGCAAACTCGTCCGCTCAAAACCTGCGCCGTGCTCACAGGCTATGAGCTAGGCTTATCAGCGGCTATGAAGAAGGGCTCGGACATTTGGTTAAATACGCCCCGCTTCCCCCGCGAGGCTTCCGGCACCAGCGGCATGACAGCCGCCATGAACGGCTGCGCCAGCCTCAGCATCGCCGACGGCTGGATACCAGAATTCGTACGCCACGGCGAAAACGGCTTCCTCATCCCCCACGCTGAGCTAAACCTCCATGAGCACGTGAAGGACGATTCCGAAGCTGACAGCTTGCTCACGGTGCTCGAAAACGAAGTGGTACCGCTGTACTACGACCAGCCCGAGAAATTCCTGGAGCTGGTAAAAACCGGCATGCGCGAAGTAGAGCCCGAGTTCGAGTCGCACCGCATGGCCACGGAATACTACGAGCAGATGTACAAGGCATAATTTATCGACGCTTGACCAAAAAAGCCCCCAGATTTCTTCTGGGGGCTTTTTTATTAGTGAACGTCATGCAGAGCGGCGCGAAGCATCTCGCGTGCTGATGTTGTAATGGTAACCCAACGAAGCGAGCGGGATGCTTCGGCTCCGCCTCTGCATGACCGACTGATAAGTTGAATTTTGCAACTTGCTTTGGCTAGCCTACCTGATCTGTGGTTTGAATAACCGTTTGCAGAATGGCCCACACGTTGTTGGCCAGAATTTTCTGACCCTCTGCATTCGGGTGCACGCCATCAGGCAGATTTAACGAGCGCACGCCGAGCACGTTTTGTAACAGGAAAGGCACAAAAGCGACGTTGTTTTTATCGGCTAGTGTGCGGAAAGAGGCTTTGAACTCTGCGGCGTAGCGGCCGTATTGGTGGCTGCCGAAGGCGCTCAGGTCGAAGGGAAACTCCAAGCCCACGAGTACAATTTTGGCCTCGGGATACTTGAGCTTCACCTGGTCGATGATGAATTGCAGGTTTTGGGTGGTTTCGCGCACGGGAATGCCGCGCAGGCCGTCGTTGGCGCCCAGTTCCAGCACAAATACATCGACGGGTTGGCGGGCCAGTACGCTGGCCACGCGCTGGCGGCCGCCGGCGGTGGTATCGCCGCTTACGCCGTAGTTGAGGGCTTTATAGGGAAGTTTGAGCGAATCGAGGCGCTGCTGAATTAGGGCGGGGAACGCCTCGTTGGCCCGCAGTTGGTAGCCGGCGGTGAGGCTGTTGCCGAAGAAGATAATGTTTTGCATATGAATAGGTTGCGCTATGAAGCGGGCGGGAGTCTCGGCCGCGCCCGTAGCTTCCGGCGATTGACAGGCGGCCAACAAAGCTGCCAGAGCCGTGACCAGAGCATAGGTACAGGAGCGCACAGACATAGGCGGTTTCCTTACTGGATAATGCCTGGTACAAACGCGCGGACCGCTCGGAAGTTCGCTTTTTATTAAATCGACGAACATTTACCACTCCAAAGCGCTTTACCTTTGCGGCCAGATAAGAACGGTTCTTATCTGACCCAGAGCGAACAGACGCGCAAAACCTGGGAGGCTATGCAAAAAAGCACCCAAAATAGCTTCTTGTCTTTTCCCTTTCTTCAGTTGATAGTATTCATTACCAACTTATTACGTTTTTAATTTTCACGAATTTCTCATGTCTGTTACCAAAGCCACCGACGCTGAATTCGCTCAGCTGCTCGAAGCCAACGAAAAAGTAGTTGTTAAGTATTACGCCGACTGGTGCGGCAACTGCCGCCTGTTTTCGCCTAAGTTCAAGCGCCTTGCCGCCAGCGAGGAGTACCAAGGCATCACCTTTCTAGATGTAAACGCCGAGCTAAGCCCCGAAGCTCGCAAGCGCGCCAGCGTAACCGGTCTGCCCTTCTTTGCCGTTTTCCGCAACGGGGAACTGGTTGATACCGTGGCAGCCAGCAAGGAAGAGGCCGTAACCAGCCTGCTCAATCGCCTCAACTAAGGCCAGTTACCAATGAAAATACCCGTTATCAAACGCCTCGTCGAGAACCAGAGCCTGGAAAGCCTGGTGGCTGCCGAAGAGGCCCTGCTCGACGAGCGTCAGCCCGAGTTTGAGGTGGAAGGCGAAGATGAGGGCGAACAGCTCACGCACGTGTTTGCCGCCATTTTCATCCTCAATCAGATGCAAGACCACGGCGCCGATTTCAAAGATGCCCTGCGCGAGTTCACCAAGAAAGTGCGCGTGTCTATCAGCTAACTGACTGTACCATGTAGGGCTAGCCTTTTATCCTGCCTTACCCTAGTATATAAAAAGCCCCCCAGAGATTCTCTGGGGGGCTTTTTTACTTGTATCGAATATATTAGAGCTTAGCAAAGTGCGCCGTCACCAAGCGCAGACCTGAATCGGTGCACAGTCCCCGAATGTAGTAGAAGTGTGTGCTGCGCATTATTTCCGCGCGGCTGTATTGATCGTGAGGGAAGATGTTATGATTGAAAGTCATATTCAGCAGCTCCATAAAGACTTTGGTTACCAGGCCAATATCAATATCATGGCGCAGCTGCTGATGAAGTACCCCCTCCTGTATAAGGCCCCGGATCATCAAAAAGCCGTAGTTTTCTAAATGATCCTGCATCATATTCCAAGCCTTCGGATGAAGATGCTGAATCTCGAGCAAAGTGTTGCCCATCACCTTACTCATCTCATTATAGCCGTGTGCATACACAGCTATTAATCGCTCAAGGGGCGTCGAGAAATTAGCAAACAACTCTTGGTGTTCCTGTTTTTGTCGTTCTATGTCGTGCGCCATGGCCTGCACAACTAAGTCGTTCTTGTCGCGAAACAACCCATAGAAGGTAGCTGGCGCCACATGCAGGGCCTCGATCAGTTCGTTTTCCGATAAGCGACTGACGCCGAAGCGAGCGAACACCAGCTGCGCCTCTTTCAGCAGGTTGCTCTTAAAAGTCTGTAACATAGTATAGCTACAGGAAAAGCGCACAAGTTGCGCTCTCCCCTGAGTTAATAAGATACTTTTTACCTTTTCGTCTATCTATTTGACTAATCCTAACCCGAAGAAGAATAGCAATTGCAATAAATAGACAAAAGGCACTAACGCATTGCGCTTCTCAAATTGTGTCCGGTTGAAATATACCTGCAAGATAAACGATACAATAAACCATCCCTTAAAATTCAACAGCGGAATAAGATCGTACTGCCACTGCCAAAAATCGAAGCGCACGGCCACGGGTTCTATACAGGCATCGAGGCCCACCATGAGCACCGCTGCTACCACGGCTCGACCTATAGCCGGCAACGGCAGATAGCGCGCCAGTATACCAGTAGAATAGGTTAGTATCCACCAGTTTACGCCAATCATTAGGGGCACATCCAGCCACTTAAAGCCCAATGTCTCGCCGTAGGTGTACTGCCCAAATAGGTAGCCAGTGTTGATGCCCACCACTTCCACAAAAAAGCCCACCAGCACTACCACCACGCTAAACCAGATGAAGGTCGGGCTGCGGTCGGGGTGAAAAGCGAACAGCAGCACGGCTGTCAGCAGTAAGTTGAGGGGCGTGAATTGCAGGAAAAAACTAGGATCCTGGGAAAAAGCCAGACCCAGGAAACCCGTCACGTGAAAAAGGAGCAGAATGCCCTGGGCTATGCGCAAGCGACGCACTTCAGAAGCCGCGCCCGTAGGCGGGGCCGCAGGCAGGCGTTGCGTAGATTCGGAAAAAGACACGAGGAGGAAGTTATTGGGTAAGCGCTCTAATTAAAAGTTGGTAACAAATAGAAGAACGCAATTCTCAGAATTAAGATAAATACTTCACTAGGCCGTCTCATGCCGAGCGGTAGCAAAGCTGCTCACGTGTTTAGCTAGATTAGTAATCCCACGTCAGCACGCGAGATGCTTCGCTACCGCTCGGCATGACGGGCTAGTGAAGGCTGATTGATGATTTTAGGTTGAAAGAAATCCTTAGCTCTTGATTAGTTCAGCTGCGATTTTAGCGGACAGCAGGCAAAGCGGAATGCCGCCGCCCGGATGCACGCTGCCGCCGCAAAAGTACAAGCCTTCGAGTTGGCGCGAGAAATTAGGATGACGCAGAAAAGCAGCCAAGGCGTTATTGGAGCTGCTGCCATACAAAGCGCCGCCAAACGACGACGTGCGCTCTTCAATACCACGCGGGTCCCAAACACGCTCGGCCCGAATCAGGGGTTCTACGGCTACGCCCAAGGTGCGGGTTATTTTGTCGAGCACGGCTTGGCGGGTTTGAGCAGTGAGGGCGTCCCAATCCTGGCCTTGGTGGTGGGGCACGTTCACCATCACAAACCAGTTTTCGTGGCCCGCGGGCGCGTCGGGGGGCGTTTTTTTGGACGTCACGTTCACGTACACCGTTGGGTCGGCGCTGACGGTTTTTTGCTCGAAAATGGCCTTGAACTCCTGCTGATAATCCTGGGAGAAGAAGATGTTGTGTAGGTCCAGCTCGGCAAATTCGTGGGCGATGCCCCAATAGAAAATCAGGGCTGAGGAAGAGCGCGGCTGGCTCAAGGTGCGCTCGGGTGCGGACTGCTTGGGCAGCAGGCGGCGGTAGGTTGGCACCACATCCATGTTGCTGACTACCAGGCCGAAATCGTACACATCCTGGGGTGTGCGCACGCCAGTTACGCGGCCCGCAGCGGTCAAAATTTCCTCGACGGGCTCGTTGTAGCGAAACTCTACACCTAACTCTTCGGCTAGCCCAACCAGGCTTTGGGCAATGCTATAAATGCCCCCCACGGGATAAAAAGCGCCGATTCCATGCTCCAGATGCGGAATCAGGCTGAGCGTAGCGGGCGCCTGGTAAGGATCAGAGCCGTTGTAGGTAGCGAAGCGGTCGAAAAGCTGCACCAGGCGCGGATCATTGAAAGCCTTGGCGTGGCGCTGGTGCATAGTGCCCGTGAGACCGAGGCTGGGCAGAGCGGCTAGGGCCCGCAGCACTTCCGGGCTGAGGTAGGTAGCAGCCTTGTGCAAGGACTTGTGCAGAAACGTGCTTTCAGTAGCCTCGTAGGCGGAGGCGCTGCGATGCAGGAAGCTCAGTACATCCGGGGCCGGCACACCTAGCTTTTGCTCAACTTCGGCGGCAAACTTCTCCTCGTCGGCCCAGGCTTTGAGGCGGGTACCGTCGGCGAAAAAGTAGTGCGTTATGGGGTCGAGGCGCTCGTAGCGAAAATGGTCCTGCGGGTCGCGGCCGGCCAGCCGAAACAAGTCGTCGACCAGCTGGGGCAAGGTGAACAACGAAGGTCCCGCATCGAAACGATACCCGCCGGGCAGCTCAAACTGGTACATTTTGCCTCCAAACGACTCCTGGGCCTCGAATACCGTGACGGCGTGGCCCTTCAGTGCCAGTCGTACGGCCGTAGCAATACCGGCAATGCCGGCCCCAATGATAGCGGCGGGTTGCTTGAGGGAGGAAGCGGATTTTTTACGAGTCACCAAATCAAACCTATAATATAGTCAGCTGGCCGAAGCTACGACGCGCAAGCGGCTTCGTGGCTTCTCGCAAGCGTGCAAACCTCAGAATACGGAGCCGAAACGGGTAGCTTCTTAGCAAAAGCAAAAAGCGAGCGGATGGTTTCAGTTTTTTCTGTTCGGCCTTAAGCACTACTCCTTGCTTTGCCAGCTTTCCTGTAGCTTGCTCAGCAGTATGCAAAACGACAAAAACTTCCTGTTTCCCGACCAACTATGACGCACTATTTACGCCAGCTTGGCCGGATTCTGATGCTGGGAAGTTTAGTTTTAGTGAGCAGTTGGCGCGCGCAAGCGCAAGTGTTTAAGCTAACAGACGTCAAGGCCGAGCGAATCGGTGGCTTGGCGTTGCCGGGCTCAGAACGTGCCCTGCTATACTACATCGACAAACCGCATAACGACTCCACCACCATCCGGCAATACTGGCTTGATGAACAGGTGCAGCTGCGACACGCCCGGCCATTGCGGTTGGGGGGCAAATACACCCTCCAAACACTCATCAATAGCCAACATCATGTGCTGTATCAGTTTAAAAAGAACTGGTCCGATTCCCTGCTGAGTGTGGTAGTAGATACCACCGGCCGCGTTGTGACAACCTATCGGGGGAAAGGCCGGTCTTTTCCCAATTCGCTTAACCTGCCGTGGTACGATGGTTTTGTAACGGTCGAACCGGCTTCAGACCGCACCGTTCATCTCGTTGCCCGTGGCGCTGATATGCAGACGCGCTGGGAAAAGACGCTAGTTCCGGGCGAGCAAGTGCTGGGTTGCAACGCCGATAGCAGCCACTTGTGGTTAACCCTAACGACAAAGGCATTTAGTCGCACCCCCGTGAGTCATTTGGTTTGTTTGAACCTGCAAACGGGCAATGAGCTTAGTCGCACGCGGCTAGGCCCCGACACAGGTCATTGGCTGCCCGATGCCAGGCAAATCAATACTGACCACTCCCTTTTAGTGGTGGGTTATACCTTCGAGGGCGCCGCTAATCGTACGGGCACTGGCGACTTATTTTATCTGCGGTTAGCGCCCAATGGCGAGAAGCTGGCTGAGCAGCAGATTCCTCTGGCTCGCACCGATGCCTTGCGCGCCGCTCGTGGCGGGCGGGTACACTGGAGCTGCGTATTTCCAGATCAGGATGGCAACGTGCAGCTGCTAGGCGAGACTTTTCAAAGCAACTCGTTCGGTGTTATGCTGCTGCGGTCCGTGCTGACGCTAGGCTTCGTACGCTACACCGCCTTACATCCCCGCGACATGCTCAGCCTCACGCTCGACACAGCCGGCCACACGCAAAATGTACAAGTAGTTGCCTTGCCCCGCGACCGGGGGGTGTACAAGTGGCAGGGCTACATGCAAGCCCGAATTCTGGCCGAGTTGGCCGATCAGGCCCAAACTTTTCGCTACCGGGGCCTGTCGGTGGATGAGCAGCAGCTAACGGCGGTACTACGGAGCCCGCAACAGGTGCAAACCCTGGACTTGCGCACTCACCAGCTTTCCTAACTCAGGCAAGCTCCCCGAGCCGGTCAGCTTGATGTCTGGCAGGTAAGCCCAGGCTTTATGCTCCTATATTATCAAGATCCTGCCCGCCGCACCTTGCGCGTAGAGCGCGTCGCTATCGGGGCAGTAGCGCCGTAGAGGTAAGCTCTTTACTGCTCAGCAACGATTTTCGGCTTTGCAGTAGCCGCTGGGGGCTTTATTAAATAGCATTTACAGAACCAGTTTATACGCTACACCAGCAGCTAAGCACGCGCCACCAATGCTTGCAGATACGCCTGTACCTCCGCTACCGTGCTCCGCGCCGAGCGGCCCACGCCAATGAGCGTAGCCGATGCGAAGCCCGTCCAGCTGCCGTAGCCCACCAGCCACAACCCTGGCAACGCCGTTGCCCGCGAGCCGTCAGTAGCCACGCGGCCATCTTGCTCTAATACTCCCAACCCGCTCAGAAACGAAAGCGCCGGCCGGAAGCCGGTACACCAGATAACGGCGTCAATTTCTTCGTGGTGGCCATCGGGCCACGTTACGCCGGTGGCGGTGAAATGGGCGAAGGGTCGGACACTGTGCAGCACATTGCGGGCACGCGCCTCCTTCACGGAGTCGACCATGACAACGTCGCCTAGCGTGGGCGGCGGGGCCACGGCAACTCCACCTTCCTGGGCTTTGTAGCGCTGGGTGGCTTGGGTGAACAGCACGCGGCCGTCCACGTCGTCGGGCAGAAAGCGGGGGGCTTTTTCGGTTACCCAAATCGTTTCGGCCACTTTGGAAACTTCCGCCAGCACCTGAGCCCCGGAGTTACCGCCACCTACTATCAGTACTCGCTTGCCCGCAACGGCCTCTGGATTGGAGTAGTGAGCGGAATGTAGTTGCAAACCCTGAAAAATGTCCTGCCCTGGATACGCCGGCACAAAAGGGCGTGACCAGGTACCCGTCGCGCAAATCAGCGCCCGGCACGTCCAGATGCCAGCGGACGTATCGACCACGAAGCCGCGTATGTCGTGGGTTACTTGCTTCACTTGCACCGGGCGCTGCACCGGCAGTTCGTAGCGGCGCTCATACGCGGTGAGATAGTCAATGGTGTGTTGGCGCGTGGGGTAGCCGCCGTCGTCGGGCCGGGGCATGAGCCAGCCAGGCAGGGAGCTGGCATCGGCCGGCGAGAACAGCCGCAAAGAGTCCCAGGCATGCGGCCAGGCGCCACCGGGAGTTGTTTCGGCGTCGAGCAAAGCAAAGGAAACGCCCGCTCGACGCAGGTAATAGCCCACGGCCAGGCCGCTCTGCCCTGCTCCTATCACCAGCACATCCCGAGCATGCGAGTACATTTTTGGCTACTTAGTTGAAATGTATATTGGACCTACAGACTAGGTTAATTGAACGCGGTAGAGATGCAATACTTTGCGTCTCGTCGTTGAACGATTGAAACTGCGCTTAACTAAACAACATCAGCAACCGGAGGTCAACGAAGCGAACGCCGAGACGCAAAGTATTGCGCCCCTACCTTGTTCAACTGTTAAAATCAAAAAAAGCCCCCTAGCGCAGTAAAAACTCTGTTTACTGGAAATACTGCCGCGTGAAGTCCTGAGCGTACGTTTTTACTTGATCGCGCACAGCCCGGAATTGGTTTAGTATTTCCTCAGCGGTGCCAGTAGCTTTGGCGGGGTCGGGGAAGTTGTGGTGCAGTTTGGTGGCCGATGAGGGGAATATTGGGCAGGCCTCGTTGGCGTTGTCGCAGACGGTGATAACGAAGTCGAAGGGCACGGCGGCGTATTCATCCACATGGTTGCTGGTGTGGTGCGTTATTTCCACGCCGTCTTCCTGCATCACTTGTATAGCCTTGGGGTTGACGCCGTGGGTTTCAATGCCGGCGCTGTAAACATTGGCTTGCTCGCCCAGCATTTCGGTTAAGTAGCCGTGCATAAGCTGGCTGCGGCAGGAATTCCCGGTGCATAGCACCAGCACATTTTTCTTATCAGACATAGGAAGAGGGAGTTAATAAGTGCTTATGCTTGGGGCGCCACCGTCCGGCCCGCGTACCAGCGGCGGCGAAACCAGAAGGCTACATTGACCAGTGCAATCAGGGCCGGCACCTCGATTAGTGGGCCGATGACGCCGGCAAAAGCTTGGCCCGAATTCAAGCCAAACACGCCGATGGCCACGGCAATAGCCAACTCGAAATTGTTGCCGGTAGCGGTAAAGGCAATGGAAGCATTTTCGGCATAATCGGCCCCCAGCCACTTGCCCGCGGCAAAGCTGATGACGAACATAATGCCGAAGTACAAGGCTAGTGGCAGGGCCACGCGCAGCACATCTAAAGGAATCCGCACAATCAGCTCACCCTTCAGGCTGAACATGACCACGATAGTCAACAGCAAGGCAATCAAGGTGATCGGGCTGATGGCGGGAATAAAAACCTGCTCGTACCAGGCGTCGCCCTTGAGGCGGCGCAGCACGTAGCGTGACAAAAAGCCCCCCACGAACGGAATTCCCAAATACACGAGTACGCTCTGGGCAATATCCCAGATGCCGATGTTCACGGCGTAGCCTTTCAACCCAAAGTAAGGCGGCAGCACGGTGATAAACAGCCAGGCCAGCACCGAGTAAAACAGCACCTGAAAAATGGAATTCAGAGCGACTAAGCCGGCAGCGTATTCGCGGCTACCGTCGGCTAAGTCGTTCCACACCAGCACCATAGCAATGCAGCGGGCAATACCAATCAGAATCAGGCCCATCATGTATTCGGGCTTGTCGGGCAGCAGCCAGATAGCCAGAAAAAACATGAGCAGCGGCCCCACCAGCCAGTTCAGCACCAGCGACAGGCCGATGATGCGCGTGTTTTTGAAAACCCTTGGCAATTGCTCGTACTTCACCTTGGCCAGGGGCGGATACATCATCAGAATCAGGCCGACGGCAATGGGCACGTTCACGGTGCCGACCGTGAAATAATCTATGGCTTGCTCTACGCCCGGCACGAGGTAGCCCATTGCTACGCCCAGCCCCATTGCCAAGAATATCCAGAGCGTCAACCCTTTATCGAGGCCCGAAAGCTTTTTTTGGGCTAGTTCTTCGGGCGGAGGACCGGGCAGGGTCGGCGGAGTTGACTTCATGCGGTGGCAGTTCTTAAAAGCTCAGAAAAAAGCCCCCCAGGCTCAACTGCCGGCAAGCGAACCAGCGGGAAGCGGAACTAGCTCCATGGTTCGGGCCACGTGCTCGGGCCGAACAATGCCCTGCGCATAAGGCGAGTTGGCCCCCGAGTCGTACTTATCGAGATAAGCTTGGCTGATGCGGGCGCTGAGTTGGGGCAGATCGGCGGGTATCAAGGCGCGGACGGGCACTATTTGGTCGCCACAACGGATGGCGCCGAGCGGGTTGGCAGTGAAAGCGTTGAACCAGCTTCTTTCAGCCAGCCCCCACGAGCGCGCAAAAATCCGGTCGTCGACGACCACCATCCAGATATCGAGGAAGGCTGAGCGGTTTTGACCCGCCCGGATGCCAACTAGATTATGCTGCCGAATGTAGTCTTGAGGGGAAAGCACAGCGGTGGTCATGTTAGCGTAAATGCTTTGTCGGTTAGACTAGCAGCAGCTGCCGCCGGGTGTGCAGGCTGCTGCGGTCGAGGTGGCCGGCGTAGCGTCCATTAGTGTGAAAGCCATGGGCGCGGTCGTCAGGATTTCTTCGGCTACCGGCGCAGCTTTGGCGGCCGGCGCGATGCAGCACTGGCTGCTGCTGGCTTGGTCGTACTCCTGCTGATAGCGTGGGTCGTTGAATTCGGCGTCTTCGTGGAAGTAGTATATCTCCCACTCCACGCCGTCGGGGTCGTTTACCCAAAACTTATCCTGCTTAGCGTAGCAGCAGCTGGTGCCCATTTCCTCGCGGGCCACTAGGCCGGTTTTGCGCGCTACGGCCAGGCGCTGCTCCATCTCTTCTATGGTTTCAACCTGAAAGCCCAAGTGGCCGAAGTTGCTGGCCACGCGGTCGGGATTTTCGACGAAGGAGATAATCAATGAAGGCTTGTCGAGCACATATTTGGCGTAGCCGCGCCGGATTTTGGTCGCCGGCTGCCCAAAGAAAGCGGTGTAAAAGTTAACTGTAGCGGTTAGCTCCGACACGTACAGGGAGATGTGCATGCGGGGAAAAACAGCGGTTTCCATGGCGTTAAAGGTTGAAGTTTAGCGGATGACAATTAGCAGCAGGAGCTACCCGGCGCGCAGGCGCTGGTAGCCGTGGACTCGACAAAAAAGGCCGTGAACTGCTGGTGCACCTGGCGCAGCAACTCAGTGTTGAGGCAGTAGCACACAGTCAGGCCGTCAATCTCGCCCCGAATTAAATCCAGGGCTTTGAGCTCCTGCAAATGCTGCGAAACCGTGGTGCGTGAAAGTGGCAGTTCCGCCGCGATGTCGCCGGAGATGCAGGTTTGTTTAGAAGCCAGCAGCTGAATAATGGCTACCCGCGCTGGGTGCGCCAAGGCTTTGGCTACGCGGGCCAACTGCTGTTGCTCCTCGGTAAAGGCGGTGGTTTTGGCGTAAGTCATATGCGAACTATGAAGTATGACGCAAATATACGACATATTATAACGTATGTTTACGTCATAGTCGAATTTCTCATCTCACTACTCCAGCTTTTTACCCTGCGAGGATTGGCCCATCTGAGGTAACATGTTGTTTCAATGGATGAAAAGACCTAACGCTATATTGTAAAACGCTGCTTGTTGCACTGCTAGAAAGCCCCCCAGCATACTAATCGGTTACAGTACTAACCAAAAAGAACGCCTCGACTTGTGTCCGAGGCGTTCTTTTTGGTTAGTATGAGATACATTAATAAGTCACGTTGGCGCCTGCTATAGGGTAGATGGGGTCTTCCTGAATGTTGACGTCGATGATGGAGCCGGCGCGGCTTAGCAGCACGCGACAGTCGGGGCTGAGGTGGCGCAGGTGGAGGGTTTTGCCGGCTCGGTGGTAGCGCTCCGTCAGCTTGTTCAGGGCTTCGATGGCCGACATATCGGCTACACGGCTTTCTTTAAAGTCGATGACCACTTCAGCCGGGTCGTTCTGCACGTTGAACTTCTCGTTGAAGGTCTGAATTGAGCCAAAAAACAGGGGACCAAACATTTCGTAGTGCTTCACGCCGGCCTCGTCGGTGTACTTACGGGCCCGGATGCGGGTCGCGTTTTGCCAGGCGAACACCAGCGCCGCGATGATAACGCCAATGAGCACGGCCAAGGCCAGGTTGTGCAAGGCCACGGTGATGCCTGTCACCAGCACCATCACGAGCACATCGGAGGCGGGCATCTTGCCAAATGTTCTCAGCGAAGCCCACTCAAACGTGCCCACGGCCACCATAATCATGAGGCCTGTGAGGGCCGCCATCGGCATGCGCTCAATCAGCGGCGCTCCGAACATAATGAATATCAGCAGCATAACCGCCGCTACCACGCCCGACAGACGGGCGCGAGCCCCGGAGGATATGTTGATCAGGCTTTGGCCAATCATGGCGCAGCCGCCCATACCAAAGAAGAAGCCCGAGGTGATGTTGGCTACGCCCTGAGCCACACACTCCTTATTGCTACGTCCCCGCGTTTCGGTGATTTCGTCGATCAGGTTCAGGGTGAGCAGGCTCTCAATCAAGCCCACGCCCGCCACAATGGCAGCGTAGGGGAAAATCAGCGCCAGCGTTTGCAGCGTGAAGGGCACGGCCGGAATGTGAAACGGCGGAAAGCCCCCCTTGATAGAAGCAATGTCACCGACGGTTTTGGTATCGATGCCGAGGCCAATGACCAGCGCCGACACTACCAGAATAGCCGTTAGCGAAGCGGGCACCACCTTCGTTAGGCGTGGCAACCCGATGATTATGGCGATAGTGAGGCCCACCAACCCTAGCATGGTGTACAGGGCCGTGCCCGTGAGCCAGCTGACCGCGCCCGCCGCATCAACGGTCTGAAACTGCACCACTTGGGAAAGAAAAATGACGATTGCCAGCCCATTGACGAATCCAAACATGACGGAGTGCGGCACGAGACGGATAAACTTCCCCAGTCGAAAGACGCCCGCCAGCACCTGCATACTGCCCGCCAGAATAACGGTAGCGAAGATGTACTCTACCCCGTGCGTTTTAGCCAGGGCCACCAGCACCACCGCCACAGCGCCGGTCGCGCCCGAAATCATGCCGGGGCGCCCACCCAGCACAGCGGTAATGAGGCCCATTACAAAGGCCGCGTACAAGCCCACCAGCGGCGGCACGCCCGCAATCAAAGAAAAAGCCACCGCCTCGGGTACTAGCGCCAGCGCAACGGTCAGACCGGAAAGAATTTCGTTTTTATAACTGACTTTATATTGAGTAAAATACTGAAGAACCTGCTGCATGGAAAACGGAAAATAGGGCAAAAGAAAAGCCGCACGCACCCGGTAGGATGCGGCGGCAAAAGCACTTATCCCCGTATTCAGGGTGGACTAAGCTTGAAGCGAGGAGTAGTTTGGTTTTTCATGCGTGCTGACAAAGGTAGGCCACTACACCCACATAGGCAGTTTAGTTCGCCGCCCAGCCATCCGGGCCAACTGCTGAATGGGTTGGCTACGGCATAAGTTTGGAGTGTCTGGGAGCAGTGTTTCAGAGTGGAAATTGCCCCCCAGACGTCAAAGCGCAAGCAGGAAAGGCAGTTCATGCTTGCACTTTTATTCCACCGCCAGCACCAGTCCCTTCAGATACTCGCCTTCCGGGTGAAACAAGCTCACCGGATGGTCGGCGGGTTGGGTGAGGTGGTGAAGCACCCGCACCTGCCGCCCCGCCTCGATGGCCGCCGCCAGCACCGCGCCCTGAAACAGCTCGCGGCTAACTACCTGCGAGCAGCTGAAGGTAAACAAAATGCCCCCCGGCGCGATGCGGCGCAGGCCGGCCGCGTTCAGGCGCTTGTAGCCCATCAGGGCATTGTGCCGGGCCGAGAGGTGCTTGGCAAAGGCCGGCGGATCGAGCACGATAAGGTCATACTGCTCTTCGCTGGCTTTCATGAAGGTGAATACGTCCTGAGCGTAAGCGGCGTGCTTGTCTTCCAGGCCGGTGAGGGCGGCGTTGCGCTCAGTTAGCTCGATGGCGCGCTTGGAGCTATCCACGGAATGCACCAGGGTAGCGCCGGCTTGCAGGGCGTACACCGAAAAGCCCCCCGTGTAGCAAAATGTATTCAGCACGCGCCGGCCGGCGGAGTAGCGAGCCAGCAAGTCGCGGTTGTCGCGCTGGTCGATAAAGAAACCTGTTTTCTGACCGGTTTCCCAGTCTACGGCGAACGGGTGAGCGTTTTCGTGTACTAAGTGCTCAGTGCCGGTAGAGCCGCCCAGCAGGTAACCGTTCTGAGCGTCGGGCGCGGCTTTGGCGGGTACGGTTTCGGCACTTTTATCGTAGATGGCGCGCAGTTTATCGCCCAGCACTGCTTTCAGAGCTTCCGCAATCTGGGGGCGGGCCAGGTACATGCCGGCGCTGTGAGCTTGCAGCACGGCCACATCGCCGTATACATCTACGATAAGGCCGGGCAGGCCGTCGCCCTCGGCGTGAATCAAGCGGTACACGTCGGTAGCACTGCTGCCGGAAGGCTGGGGGGCATTTTCAGCGTTTTCCGCAACCGGCTGCTTCGCATTTTCTCCCTGACTTGTGAGGCCCAGACGCTGCCGCAACTCGTAGGCGTTGCGCAGCTTTCCTTCCCAGAAGGCCGCATCCGGCTCGGTGGCTTCAGGACCAAAACCTAGCATACGCACCGCAATAGAGCCCGGCGCGTAGTGACCCACTCCTAGCTGTTCGCCATTTGAAGCCTGCACTATTACTACCTCGCCTTCCTGGGGCTGGCCCTGCATACGGGCAATGGCTCCCGAAAATACCCACGGGTGCAGGCGGCGCAGGGATTGATCTTTACCAGGTTTGAGGGTGACGATGGCGGGCATAGCGGCGGGGAAAACAAATGAGTCTGCAAAGGTCGGCAATTCGAGGGCTTTCACCCGCGCCCTGGTTTTCTTTTTCTAGTAAATGGACACATTTTGATAACCTCGTTTCGTTTCCAAGGCGCTCATCCTTTGCGTATTGCTCTACTTTAGAGCTACCAAAATGACGGCCGACCTGAACGTAGGACATATTCTGTTGTTGGCCTTGGCCGGACTGGTGATGTTTCTGTACGCCGTCAACCGCCTGTCGCTGGCCTTGCGCTCGGTGGTGGGCGAGCGGGCGAAAACCTTGCTGCAGAAGTTCACCCACAACTTGTTCGCCGGTATTCTGACCGGCACGCTGGTCACGGTGCTGCTCGACTCATCTTCGGCCGTTATTATTATCGTTATTGCCTTGGTTAGCGCTGGGGTCCTCACGTTTCGGCACGCGCTGGGCGTGGTGCTGGGGGCCAATATTGGCACCACCATTTCCAGTCAGCTATACGCGTTCGACTTGGGCGAATACGCCGCGGTGGTGATGGTGCCCGGCTTTTTGCTCCTGATGCTAGGCAAGCGCAAACGGGTGCGTACGGCCGGGCGGGCCCTTTTTAGCTTTGGCTTGCTGTTCTTTAGCCTATACTTTATTGGCGAAGCGGTGGCCCCTCTCAAGAACAGCGTAGCCTTCCGCGACTGGCTCCACGGCCTCGAACATCCCCTGAAAGGGGTACTGGTAGGCGCGGGTGTCACTTTTCTGATTCAGTCGTCTTCCGCGACCGTGGGCATGGTGGTGGAGTTTGCCTCCAAGGGCCTAATGACCTTACCCGCCGGCGTAGCCGTAATGTTAGGAGCCGAGCTAGGTACCTGTTCCGACACCCTACTGGCCACTGTCGGGCGCGGCCGGGCCGCCCTAAAAACGGCTGTTTTTCATCTGGGCTTCAACGTACTGACTATCACGCTGGGGGTGTTGTTCATTGACGCCCTGGTCGGGCTTGTAACGCTCGTGGCGGGCCAGGCCCATGTGGAGCGCCAGATTGCCCACGCCCACGTATTGTTTAATGTGCTAGGCGTGCTTCTTTTTGCCCCCCTGGTACCACTAGCCCAGCGTCTGCTCGACGCTTGGCTGCCGGATAAAGTGGTGGAGAAAAAGAGTAAAAGCAAAAGACTTCAAGCTACTCCCGCTTAAGCCATACGCGTTGGGCTCACCGAAATAGTCGCCGATAAATCGGTTTGCGCCAGGCAAATTGCGCCCACATAACGGGGTAAATCAGCGCATCCAGCACTGGCGAGATGGTCCGATATTCTACGGCGTCAATAATCTCAGTGCCGCCGTCGGGAGTGGGCTGCATGAGGTGGCGGTGGCGCCAATAGCGCAGCGGGCCGGGCAGCTTTTGACCTTCATCCACGAAGAAATGGGTGCCGTTGGGCAGCACGCCGTCGTCGGTAATCAGGCTGGTCCAGCGCTGGCTGATGGGACCCACTACCAGCTCAATTTCCACTTGGTCGCCGCGCCGGCTGCCGTCGAAGCGATGCAGGCGCATTTGGGGGAACGGGGGCGCCAATTGCAGGAAAAGCTCGCGGGTGAAGCCGGCCATAACCTGAGCCGGTGGCTGGGCTACGCGGGTGCGGAGGGTGAGGTGCATACCAGTATCCAACCGCTTCGCGCAAGGTTAAGTTACGACACCGCGAAAAAGCGGCTCTGGGGGGCTTTTTTGATTTCCCTTCGCGGTCAGGTAAGGCTTTGCCTCTGGCCTGCGCCGGCGGGTGAGGCATTAAGCCAGCACCCTTAGGTTTATTAGCGCTTCCGAAGGAATAAGGTGCGACAACCTTCTCGCGGCCCCTACTTCAGTAGAGTGCAGGTAGGTTGCGACTATTTTCTTGTCTATCCTGCATCAGTAGCGCATTCTCTTAGCTAAAAATGCCCCCTAGGCAGCTGCCACGGACCACGAATCTTTAGCTTGGTCCGCTTAGGCTGCATCGTGGTCTTGCTGGAGCGATGCACAACAATTAGGGTCTTTTCTTTCGCTATCTGCCTTTCTGTATGCGCCTTCTGTCTACTCTTTCCCGCTTTTCCCTGTTGGCTTTATTGCTGAGCACGTCTCCGCTGCTGGCGCAAACTACTCCGGCCAAAACCAACGACACTACCACGCCCCTGCACTTACTCAAGCCCGATTACCCCATTCCCTACGGGCAGGTAAAAGCTGAGGAAGTAAAGCAAGTGCTGGACCGCGTGTACAATTACCTGAACACCGCCACGCCCGCCGAGCTAGTCGATAAAAAAACCAACGCTCCCCTCCCCGACCGGCGCAAATTCTCGCCCGACGCCATCATCCGCCCCGGCGACTTTCGCCTCACCAGCTACGAGTGGGGCGTCACGTACGCGGGCATGCTGCGGGCCAGCGAAACCACCGGCGACCCCAAATACGCCGCCTATACGGTTAGCCGCCTGAAGTTTTTGAGTGAGTTAACGCCTTACTTCAGCGCCTTCCAAAAAGCCAACCCGGAGGCGCCCACGCCCATGCGCTCGGTGCTGTACCCCAAGGCTTTGGACGATGCTGGCTCCCTGTGCGCGGCCATGATCAAAACCCAGCGCGCCAACACTTCCGCCGACCTGCGCCCCATGATCAACAACTTCATGGACTTCATCATGACCAAGGAGTTCCGCCTCCCCGACGGCACCCTAGCCCGCAACCGCCCCCAACCTAACACGCTCTGGCTCGACGACTTGTACATGAGCGTGCCCGCCCTGGCCCAGATGGGTAAGCTCACCGGCGAGCGGCGCTACTACGACGAGGCCGTGAAGCAGGTCACCCAATTTGCCCCCCGCATGTTCAATCAGTCGAAGGGGCTGTACATGCACGGCTGGGTGCAGGAAATGACCGTGCACCCCGAGTTTCACTGGGCCCGCGCCAACGGCTGGGCGCTACTCACCAAAGTGGAATTGCTCGACGTGCTCCCCGCCGACCACCCCGGCCGCCCAGCGGTGCTCGAGCTGCTTCGCGCCCACGCTCGCGGCCTCGCTGCTCAGCAAGCCGGCAGCGGCTTCTGGCACCAGCTCCTCGACCGCCCCGATTCCTACCTCGAAACCTCCGCCACCGCCATCTACGCCTACGCCATTGCCCACGCCATCAACCAGGGCTGGATCGATGCTAAAGCCTACGGTCCCATGGCCCTGCTGGCCTGGAACGCAGTCAGCACCAAAGTAAACGCCCAAGGTCAGGTAGAAGGCACCTGCGTAGGCACCGGCATGGGCTTCGATCCGGCTTTCTACTACTACCGTCCTGTGAATCTGTACGCAGCCCACGGCTACGGCCCCGTACTGCTAGCCGGCGCCGAAACTATTCAGCTACTTAAGCAGCACCCGTACGGCATCAATGACAGCTCGGTGCAGACGTTGAAGTAATTTTCAATAGTGTACCTTGTTACTTGAATGTTTGAACCGAATTCTTTCGTGTTTCCCCATAAAGTGACACAAGGCCTGCGATTCCTTTTGGGCTTAATAATCACGTTTGCAGGATACTTTATCTTGCAATTTTTGGGAGCTTTCGTATGGTTTTTTACTTATTGCTGTGGAGCCAATAGTGATGACGCCACCTTTAGTATAGGGGCCGTATGCGTCGCTTTACATATAGGCATACTTTGTATTCAATTTAGAAAGCGGATTTTGTACACCACTTGGTGGGTATGGGCAGTTAATGTTGGATTGGCCGTTGGGCTCTTTATTTATTTAGAGCTTTATCATACTTACCAATATTGAGAATCATAAAGCCCCCCTTAAAATGAGGGAGCGAAATACTTAAAGACACAACAGATTAATATAGAAATACTTGCCATTGCCTTCACTTCACCGCCACGTCCCACACCTTCGACATGCGGGATTTTCCGTCTGGCCCTTCCACGTTCAGCACGACGATGTACTTGCCCGCTTCTTTGTAGCGGTGCACAGGGCTTTGCTCCTTGGAGGTGGTGCCGTCGCCAAAATCCCAGTGCCAGCGCTTGATGTTGCCGCGGCTTTGGTCCGTGAAGGTTACCTGGCGCCGGGCCATATCAGTTACGCTGAACGACCATTGGGCTTCTAGCTTCGGCAAATACTTCTCGGCCAGGGGCATGAGGGTAAAAATGGTCCCCAGGCTGGAGTTGCCGTACATCTTGTGATTTTTTGACAGGTTCCAGAAGCCTTTTTTGCGCTCGTCGTCTACGTCGTCGTAGTCAATAACGGCCCAGGTGAGGCCGATTTTCTTGTTATCGGTCAGCACTGACTCGACGGCTCGCGCGGGTCCTTCGGCTCCAGCGTAATCAAAGGGCGTAATCCAGAACTCAGCAATCAACTTGCCGGGTTGGCCGGGCTTGAAATCATAGGAGTAGGCGATGTTGGCGTAGGGCAGCTCTTTAATCCAGGGCTGACTGCCCCAGGCCAGCGCCCAGTCTTTACCCATGGCCGGGGTGAAAATGTGGTAGTTCTGGGCGTGCACGCCGTGGAAGGCAAAGTAGCGCTCCATCAGCGGCAAATCCTGGTTGGGGTGCTGCTCGGCAATGAGCGGCCCACCCGACAAGTCCCCATCAACTATAATTTCGAAGGTGTCGTTGTGCAGACCGGGTTGGGAGAAATCCCAGTAGTCATCGTAGGCTTCGTACAAGAAATAGAGGCGGTTTAGGCCCTTCACCCAAGCCACGCGCACTTTCACGTCGAGGTTGGTGGCGTCGGGTTTGGGGTAGCGCTTGGAGTCGTCCCACAGCTGGTCGGTGCCCACGATGTACTCGCTGGGGAAGCTGTCCCAGTCGTCGGTCTTGCCGTCGATGCGGGGAATCATGTTGGCCGGAAACTGGTAGACTTTGTAACCTCGGTCTTCCTGCGCGAAAACTTCAGTGCTCAGGCCGCACAGGAGCAGGACCAAGCTAGCTTCTTTAGCGGCGGCGGCAATAGCCTTAAAATAGCGCCTCATCATAAAGTCTCCGTTGTTAATCTTTCCACACCAATACGTCGGCAGTGTTGAGCACCTTGTTGCCAATCAGAATTTTAGCCTGCGCCGGCACGGCCACGGTGTAGGGCCTCTCGCCGTAGTTTACCCCCACCCAGAATCCGTCGCGCCAATCAATCAGCACGCCTTCGGGCAGGTCTTCGATGGCAATACCGGCCCGCTCATACACTTGGCGCAGCACGGCCTTTTCGAGGGCGCCGTCGTCGGTATCGGGGCCTACGTAGGTGACAGTGCCTTTGCCCAGCTTGCGCGAGACCACTGCCGCTTTACCGGCGTAAAACTGATTGGTGTACGTAGCCCAGACTTTGGTGCCGGGCATGGGCTCCAGCACGTCGGCCCAGTTGTTCCAGGCGTAAGATTTGCCACCCAACTCGATGCTGCCTTGCACCGACTCAGGCAGCAGGTCGTAGAGCGGGATTTTAGACCCAATCAGCTCCACTATCGGCCCGGCCCATTGAGCTTCCCAGAGCTTCCCGGTGCGGTCTTTCTGGCCCGTGCGCGTGCTCAGCACCAAGTGGCCGCCCTGCTGCACGTACTGCTTCCAGCGCTCTACCAACTGCTTGTCCAGCAGCTCGTAGGCAGGCGCCACCAGCACCGGGTAGCGCGTAAAATCCTTGTCTTCGGTGATTATATCCACGGGCGCGCCGGCCTGCTTGAGCGCACCATAGTAGCGCTTCAGGTGGCCCATGGAACTCCACTGGTCTGTTTGGGGCTGATTATCCATTTCCCAGCGGTTGTCGGCATTGTAAAGCACCGCTGCTTGGCGTCGGCGGTAGGCAGCCGGCATCGCGGCCTTGGCGTTGTACTGGCGCTGCACCTGCTTCATTTCCTTAATGACGTTGATGTACTCCAGGCCGCTGGTGCTGGGCGTCACGCCATCCGTGCCGATGATGCCGTAGTGGTACTGCTCGCCCCCCACCAAAGGCTGGCGGAAACGGTAGTTGCACACCAACCTGTTGCCGCCTACGAATGCATGCCAAATCCACATCCGCACAGCGCCAGGCAGTGGCTGGGGGTTGAACCTACCCCAGTTCACTTGGCCCGGCTGCAATTCCATGACGCCCGTGGTGCCATTGAAGGAACGGAAAAGGTCGTTGGCAAAAGCAATACTCGTGGGCGAACCCAGCCGGAAGCCTTGGACACCTAGGCCAGGGTCGTTGCCAGCCACTAGGTATTTAGTGTAGGTCACAAAATCGAGACTGGTAATATGGGTGGGGTCCACCTCGACGTGCTCGGGCATGAGGTTGGTCGTTATCCATTGCGTAGGGGCAATGTACTTGCGGAGCAGTTTGTACTGAAAGCTTAGGAAGTCATTGGCCTCATCGGCCGAAAATCGCTTAAAGTCCAGCACGGCGTGCGGGCTGGGCTGAGCGATTAGCTCCCGAGGGTTGGGGATGCGCACCTGCTCAAAATCGCTGTAGCGGATACTCCAAAACGCGGTGCCCCAGGCTTGGTTGAGCGCGTCGAGGGTGCGGTACTTGGTTTGCAGCCAGCGCCGAAAGCTGGCCTGAGCAGCCGGGCTATAATCGTACTGCCCGTAGTGTGAGGGCTCGTTGTCCAGCTGCCAACCCCAGATGCGCTTATCCTGACCGTAGTGCTTGCCAATGGCCTCCACCATGCGCTGCACGTATTGCCGGTACACGGGGCTCGACCACGAAATCTGCTGGCGCGAGCCGTGCTGCATGGTGCGGCCCTCGGCGTTTACCATCAGCACTTCCGGGTGCTTCTGCACCAGCCAGGCCGGCGGCGTGGGCGTGGAAGTGCACATGATGATTTTCAACCCGTTCTTGTGCGACAGCGCCACGGCTTCATCAAGCCAGGTGAAGTCAAACTTGCCTTCCTCCGGCTCAATAAACGCCCAGGCAAACTCACCGAAATGCGTAAACTCAAACCCAACTTCGGCCATCTTCTTGATGTCCCGCGCCCAGTTCTCACGCGGCCACTGCTCGGGGTAATAGTAGGAGCCAATGGTCATTAGCTCGTCCTTCGGAAAGAACTGCTTATTCGCCTGTGTGTTGCTCTGCGCCAATCCAGGGGCAGCCCCTGCCATCGCAAGCGCGAAAGCGCTGCAAATGATTTTTAAGACATTTTTTCGGAAGCCAAAAGCCTTCATAGAACACACATTAATTGACCGTCATGCAGAGCACAGCGAAGCATCTCGCGTGCTGACTCTGGATTAGTAATCCTACAACCGCCCGCGAGATGCTTCGCCCCACTCTGCATGACGTTCGGTTTATTACAGACTGCCTAAAAAAAGCCCCCGGGCCTATTTGTACTGCCGTTTCAGCCATTCTTCCGGAACGGGAATGATGCAGATATTCATGCTCCGGTTGTCATCTGAAAGCATGGCGGATTGGATCTGAATTTTGGTGCCGTCGGGGCTCATGGTGGGGTGGGGATGGTCGGCGGCGGTTTGCTTGTGGCCGGCGGAGAGCAGGAGCATTTCGCGGGTATGGCGGTCAATCAAGTAAACGTTGCGGGCGAAGTCGTCGCCCACGGCCCAGCGGCCGTCGGGGGAGCCACTCACGTGCCAGAGGCCGCTGCCGCTGGGGGTTTGGCCGGCTATCATCACCTCGCGGGTGCGAAAATTGACGATGGCCAGCCCCGTGGGTTTTTCGCGCGTCCCCGACGGGCCCCAGGCGGCTTCCTGACCGGGGTTTGCCCCGCTCACGGGCGTGCCGGCTGCTGCTTCCGTGGTGGCGGCTGGTATTTTGCGGTGGCCCATAATGGCCATAGCCGTCTCATCTTTAGAGATGATGGCCTCGTGCGTCACCCATTCATATTCTGACTCTGGGTAGAGAGGCCGCAGTCCTGTACCGTCTGCGAGCACCGTCCAGGTGCGCTGGGGCGACTTGCCGCCGGTTTCCCAGCAAAAAACCAGCTCGCCCGGCACCCACGGATTGGTTTGAATATGGCCAATCTGGAACGGCACCGACACAACGTGCTTGATGGCGCCGGTCTTGATATTCATGCCAGCAATGCCCGAGGGACCGGCGCCCATGTTGCGGGGGCCAAAATTGGGCTCCAGCTTCGTTTCGGGGGCCAAATGCCGGGCAGCTTCTTCCTTGCCTACACGAAAGTAAGCCCAGGCTTCGTCGCCGTCGAGGGCCATGTCGCCGCCGGCTTGAATGGCTGCCGGCGTGGTGCCGCACACCCGCTGGTAGGTTTTGGCTGATTTTACTTTTCCGGCTTGGCTATCAGCAAATAGCTTAGCCAAATCCACCTCAACGATTTGCAAGGATGTGGGCGCGAGCGGGCCTGCATCGGCCTCTTTCGCAGTGGCCGATTTGTCGGGCGGGCGACGCATAAAGTAGAGCTTCATTGCATTGCGAGCCACGTTTAGCATGCCCGTATAGCCGCCTTCCGTGACCTGCACCATGTCGCCGGTTTTCTCATTCACTGCCATAGCCTCCCCTTTCACCCTGCCCGAGCGAAAAATCAGCCACTGGCCGTCCGAAGTCCACTGGTTGTGAGTGGGGTAAATCTTGGAGTCGCCAACTGGGGTGCTGGTCAGGAAAGTGAGCATAGTGCCCGTGACCGGGTCTTTCACAACTTTTCGCTCCGAAGGAAAGCGCCGGCCAATCTGGGCCTGGGCATTATCCGAAAAGAGAACGGCGGCGCTCAGCAAGGCAAGGGTAACATAACTTTTCATGGCTGGGGGGCAAATGGCAGTTTACAAATCCTTGGATTTTACTTGGCGCAACGTCTGGTTTTTGAGCCCCTCACTGTCGCGCACCACCACGTTACTAACATCCTGTAGTTGCATAAGCGGGGCCGTGGGGGGCTTTTTCGCTGTCAGGTGTTGGAGCGTGGCGCCCTGCACATCCATTAGCACGAGGGCGGGCCGCGTTTCGGTACCCAAGAAGTTGACGCTTACATTGTGCAGCTCAATGTTCTTCACGTGCCGGATGAAAAAGCCGTAGGCGGGTAGTATGCCGAACTTTTGCGGCTCCGGGTAGTCCTTCTCGTGCTCGGGCACTACTTGTTGAATGGCGCTGGCATCGGGGGCTTCCAGGGGCTTGTACCAGATACTGATATTGCTCAAACGCACGTCCTCGATGGCATGGCTGGGCAAGCCGCTGATGAGCGTAGCGAAGCGCGAATCGGCGTTGTACACGTTCACGTTGCTGATGTTGATGCGGCGCAGCTTGCCGACTTCTGTGCCGGTTGGGGCCCGCAGCCGCCCACCCAGGCGCAGAAAAATCGGCGCGTTGATGATGTCGCGCATGGTGATGTTGCTGATGGTCACGTCCTCCAGCAAGCCGCCGTCTACGGTTTCCAGCGCCAGACCCCGACAGTACTCAAACACGCAGTTGGTGATGGCAATATTCTTGAACCCGCCGTTCGACTCAGTGCCGAATTTAATGCGGCCGGTGGGCCCTTCCTTGTCCGGCACTAAGTGGGCTTCCTTGCGCTGATAAGTACCGTTGAGCATCGTACCCCGGTCGTAGCCACTGACTTGACAATTGGTAATAGTGACGTTCTCGGTAGCGCGAGCATAGCCCAGCGCAAACGAGCTTTTCAAACAGATGGCGTCGTCCCAGGGTGAGTTGATGGTGCAGTTAGATATCCGCACGTTGCGACAGCAGTCAATATCCAGCGCATCGCGGTTCGTGTCAATCTTCAGATTGTCGATGGTGAGGTTATCCACGCCGGTGGCGAGCAGGGCAAAATGCCCCCCAAAGAGCACCGTGAAGTCTTTGAGCATCACGTTGCGGCAGAGCTTCAGGGCAATGGCCTTATTGCCCACCGGCGCGCGGTGCGGGCCCTCCCGCGTCAGGCCGTGGCCGTAGATGGTGCCGGGGCCGAGAATGGAAATATCAGTCAGGTTTTCGCCCCAAATCAGGCTGTTATGCCAATGGCTGTGCCCAAAATCCTGGAAAGCGTTGCCCGCGCCCGGCTCCGGGACGTCGTAGCCGACGTCACCCACCGGTGTAGCCGCCAATAGCGTCGCGCCTTGGTCCAGGTACAGGGAAATGCGGCTTTGCAGCCGAATGGAGTAGCTGCGATACGTGCCGGCCGGGAAGTACACCGTGCCCCCACCCGCCTTAGCCGCTGCGGCGATGGTCCGGTTGATGGCATCAGTATCGAGGGTGGCGCTGTCGCCCTTGGCGCCGTAGTCGCGGATGTTGAAATTGCCCCCTTGTGCGGCGCCCAGCGCCCCTACATAGTTCAGCAGACATACGAGCAATAAAACGGCGCGGCGCATTAGTTCTGGGTTAAGCTACCGCCCATTCATCTTGAGGCCTTGCTGTTCGGCTTTTCCCTAAGTCGGGGGCACAGCAGAAAGCATTAGGCAGGCGGCAGTGCAAGAACTAGTTATCTGCCCCTCCCACTCTCCTGTACTCTGCTGATTGAGTGGCCGCGCTTCCATCATTGAGGAAGACTCGTAATCCCGGGCGGTTTGAGCTGCTAAAATTGAGGTAATGACGAATTGATTGCTCAACTGTTAGCTCAATACAACTAGCTGAACATAGGTTAGCCCCGGCGAACCCGCAAAAGCCGCTTGTGATGACACAAGCGGCTTTTGCGGGTTCGCCGGGGCTAACCTACTTTATATGCGTAAAAACTGAAACCGCGTTAGCGTACCGTGAAGCCTTTAGCTTCCCAAACAGGTACGTTTTGAGTGCGAACAAAGCGTGTTTCAATATGGCCCCAGGCATCCTGCTTGTACATCACCGTCTTACCCTGTTCACGGGTATGCAGCGCCACCAGATGGTCGGCGTGCGAGAGGATGGGGAGGTTAGCAGATTCGAGGGGCTTGCGCGCACGAGGGCGCTTCAGAGAAGTAGACATAGGCAGATAACGACAATGTAGGACAAAAAGGCTCAACAAAAGCGTTTTAATTTTGTTGGAATTACATTTTCGTCATTTCAGACCACCTGAGGCCTATTTGCGAATCACTTTACTTACGCCACAACATCCAAACTAGTCAAGATTCCGCTAGCTTTTATTTAAACACAAGCTTCAGCTAAGGCAAATAGGGCTTGAGTCGTCAAGAAGAAGTACAGCTTTAAGTATTCAGCATATTCAGCAAATTGTGCAGGCCCTCGATTAATACCGGCAACTAAAAGCGTTTTCGGGCTTACAAAAAACGTTGGGCGCTTAATCAGCGAGACGTTTATAATGCGGAAATGCTGCTGGTTTTGTATCTTCTACTACCCAAACGCAACTCCAGTCGTTGTCGACGGCGAAACCCCGTTGTGCGCGGGCCGCTATGTTCTATCAATTGATATACGTGAGCCGGGTCGTGGAACCACTAAGTAGCGCCGACCTAAAGTCCTTAGTGGTACACGCCCGCAACTTTAACAGCATCCATCACATCACGGGTATTCTGTTCTACGACGGCCAGCATTTTGCCCAGGTATTGGAGGGTGCGCGGGAAGAAGTTGAGAGCTTATATGGCCGCATTCAGCAAGATTCACGGCACCGCCAGGTAACCATAGTTACGCGTACCACGCGCTCCAGGCGGGAATATCCGCATTGGGGCATGGCTGGTCACTTGCTAGCAGCATCACAGTTTGCTGAGCTCCTAAAGTGCCTGCCCGAAGAAAATCATCCGGCGCCGCGCTCACTCCGGACTAGGCTAGACACTTTCGTAGTGAATAGCCAGCGCATGTAGAAAATCTTGTGGTGCGCTAAACTGCTAACCACTGCGCGTCAATTTCAGCGTGCCCGGCCTAGACTGTTTACCCCAATAGCTCCTCAATATCCTCTTTGGTCAGGCGCTTAATGATGGCCTCATCCGTAGAAATCAGGTCGGTAACGAGCTGAATCTTCTTGTTTTGCAGGGCTAAGATCTTCTCCTCTACCGTGTTCTTGGTGATAAATTTATAGGTGAACACGGTACGGCGCTGCCCGATGCGGTGGGCTCGGTCTACGGCTTGAGCTTCCACTGCCGGGTTCCACCACGGATCTAGGATGAATACATAGTCGGCCGCCGTCAGGTTCAGGCCCACACCCCCAGCCTTGAGTGAAATCAGGAACACGCGCAGCTCTTCTGTTTCCTGGAAGCGAGCAACTTCCTGGTGCCGGTCGCGGGTGTTGCCGTCGAGATAGGCGTAGTCAACTTGCCGCTCATCAAGGGCTGAGCGCACGATGTCTAGGTGCTTTACAAACTGACTGAAGACTAATACCTTATGCCCCTCAGCTACAACGCTACGAATCATGCGTACTACCTCGCGCAGCTTGCCTGATTCGGCCTCGTAGGTTTCGTCGGCCATGCGCGGATGGTTGGCAATCTGGCGCAGCTTGGTTAGGCCCTGAAGCAGCATAAACTGGGTGCTAGCCGTGCCATGCTCCTCAATATTGCGCAGAATCTTATTGCGATAGTAGCTCTTAGTTTCCTCGTAGCACTGAGCCTGCTCGTCGGTCATGGGGCAGTAGCTGAGGTGCTCGATCTTAGCGGGCAATTCCTTAGCTACCTGCGCCTTGTGCCGCCGCAGAATAAAGGGCTTAATAAGAGCGTGAAGCTTGCGCGTCTTGGTTTCATCCTTGCCTTTCTCGATGGGCTTGAGAAACTCTTTACGAAAAAACGCCTGCGAGCCAAGCAAGCCCGGATTGATAAACGACATCTGCGACCATAAATCCATAGTGCTATTTTCCACCGGCGTACCGGTCAGAATAAGCCGGTGGCGGGAATGCAGGCCGCGCACCGCCTGTGAGGTGGTGGACGATGGGTTTTTGATAGCCTGCGACTCGTCCAGAATAACGTAGTCGAACTTATAGGTTTTGAGCAGTTCCGCGTCGAGGCGTACAATGCCGTAGCTCGTCAATACTACATCGTAGTCCGAGAACTGTTCTACGTTCTTGTCGCGGTAGGTGCCGGTATAAATAAGCAGACGCAGGCTGGGCGCAAATTTAAAGGCTTCGCTCATCCAGTTGAATACCAGCGAGGTAGGCATTACCAGCAAAGAGGCCGCACCGGTAGCGTCGCCGCTTTCTTTGCGTTGAAGCAGCAGGGCCAGGGTTTGGATGGTTTTGCCCAAACCCATATCGTCGGCCAAGCAACCGCCAAAGCCATAGTCTTTTACAAAATGTAGCCAATCATAGCCGGCCTTCTGGTAAGGCCGCAGTTTGCCTCGGAAGCCAACGGGCATAGCTTGCTCCTCCACCGTCTCGAAGCCCCGCAGGCGCTCCAGTTTCCGCGACATCGTGACGGTAGCCAGGTTGCCATTCTGCAGGTCGGATACTAAGGCTAGGTGGTGCTTACGAAGCGTCAGCGTGTTATCCTTTTCTTCTGAGAACGCGAAAAGCTCCAAGTATTGCGAAAACCACTCCTCCGGAATAATAGCAATCTGCCCGTTAGGCAAGCGGTACTCGTGGCGGCGCCCCAAAATGTAGGAACGCAGCTTTACGAAGGGAATTTCAAACTCGCCAAAGCGCACGGTGCCGTGTACATCAAACCAATCGTTGGCTTCGGTGATGCCGACGTGCACTGTAATGGCGCCAATAAAGTAATCCTTATCGGAAGTAGTGCTTTGCTGCACCGTGAAGCCCAGGCGCGACAAATCCTCCGCGTGGCTGTGGAGCCAGCGGAAGGCCGTGGCTTTTTCGAGCACGGCCCGGCCGTTGCGTACTTCCAGCGCCCGATCAGCCAATTCCTGAATCATGGCCTCCTCGTGGTCGATGTTGCGGATGAGGCGATGAAAAATGTAGCTGTCGGCGGTTTTTTCCAGTTTCACACTCACTCGCTTGTCAAAGCTATTGGGCACGGTATGGTCGCCATAGCGGAATGATAGATCGAAGTGAATATGGCCGCCACCACTAGACGACGTTGTTACGGGCGCACTGGGGGGCAAATTCGCCCCCCGGCCATTGCTGCGAGCGGGCGCTTCCTCGGTTACGACGACCGCGCCGGGCACGTCGGAGAAGGTGAGCTGGGGACGGGCCACGTAGCGCTCCGAGCGGATATCAAAGCCGCGGGCGTGCACATCAAAGGACTCGACGAGCGGCGCCACAAAGCGCTGGAAGTAGCTGTCTTCTACTTGGCGAGGAATAACAATAAACTTCTTGTTCAGAAACGGTTGCAGCTTCTTGCCATCCACATCGTTGCGGAAGCTGTAGAGCACGTCGCTAACTAAGAGCCAAGCGGGCTGCGCACTAATAACAACTGCGTTTTTAAACTGAAAATCAAGCTTTTGCCCTTTGTACTGAATAGTCGGGAAGTAGTGCGTGTTATCCTCGTTGCGCCGGAAGTGAAAGAGTACCGAGGCGGGCTCATCGGCCAACGAGATTTCGCGCCACGTGGGCTCACCATCTTTACCCATGATAAACACACATTTGCCCCCCAGACGAGCCAGAATCTGTCCCATGCGCTCTTGCACGTAGCGGGCAATTTGTTCTTGTAAGCCTTTATCGCCTTTCTCCGGGTCGTATATTTTTAGGAAGAAATCGGCGGGAGTGGTTTTTTTGGGCCAAAATTCTTTGAGCACACAGTCCTGCTGAATTTGGTCGGTGAGGGCGACGAGTTCAAAATCAACTTCGTCGAGGCCGGCCGCAAATTCGGGGGCGTTTTTAGTCGAAACGGTCTGGTGCTGCAGCGTAAGCTGCCCGCGCGGGTTGCGCTGGACTACGTACGACTCAAATAGATAGCCTAAATATTCGTGTTCTAGCAGCGAATAAACTATTTGAAAAGGTTGTGAAGTAGAGACCTTCATAATCGGCGCCAACGTGGCGTAGCAATCAATGACAAATACCAAATATTAACTTTTCTGGCGAAAAGTCAGGTATAATCTGCCACTAATTATTGACGATGCAGATTATAAGCCAGCTGTAATAGCACTACAGCGGGGTTATTGTTTGCATACTCTGTTCTACGCCCTGGCGTTACAGATTTTCGCGTACATCTATCCGTGACGCGTTCAATGCTGGCCGAATAGACACGGCAATGGTGATAATAATGATGGCCATGCTCGTCAGTACGATGTCAGACGATTGCATTTTGACTGGGTAAGAGTCGACCACACTGGTAGCCATTCCCATCGAGACCAAGCCAAACGTTTGCTGCAGCCAGCAGATTCCCATGCCCAAGGCTAGGCCCACAATGGCGCCCACAAAGGCCACGATGGCGCCTTCGAGAAGAAACACGTTGCGTACGATGCGGCTGGTAGCGCCCATCGCCATCAGAATAGCAATGTCTTTGCGCTTGTCAATCACCAGCATGGAGAGCGAGAAGAAGATATTGAGCGAGGCAATGAGCAGAATAAAGGCGAAGGTGATAAACACAAACATCTTCTCTACTTTGATGGCCTTCAGCAAACTAATGTGCTGCTCATCGGAGTTGAGCACTCGAAACTTTGGCCCAATCAGGCGCTGAATATCGGCCTGGGTTCTTTCTATAGGGAACCCATCAGCTACCCGAACCTCCAGGGAAGTGCGCCTTTTGCCGTAGTTGAGTAACTCCTGAGCAAAATCGAGTGGCACAAATACGTAGCTGTTATCGATTTGCTGCTCAATCAGAAAAACGCCCCCCGCCAAGATAGACTGCTCGGAAAACGCGTTTTCAGGATTAAGCGACAAAGTTCTTTTACCCGTGTTGCGCGGATATAGCAGGCGCAAGGGCGAGAAGCGGTTCTCAAGGGCAATGCTCAGCTCGTGCTGCACGCCGGCCCCAATAAGTGCATAAGCCTCGCCGCCGCGGCGCAGACGATGGTCGCCCTCTACAATGGCTGAGTCGATATTGGTTTGAGCAAAGTAGTTGCCGGTTACGCCCTTCATTTTCACCACCATCTGCCGATCGTGGTACTGAAGCAGGGCGTTATCTTCGATTACCTCCGTCACTAAGCTGACACCGGGGGCCGTGCGCAAATGATTGAGCAAAGTGGCATTCACCTCAAATGACTTGCCCTCCACCGCCGTGATCATTAAGTCTGGGTCTGACTTTCCGTAGAGCGTGCGCACCAAATCTTCCAATCCATTAAACACGGACAGCACAATAATCAGCGACATGGTGCCCACCGCCACTCCAATCATGGAGATGTTGGAGATGATGCTGATGATGTTGCGCTTTTTCTTGGACGAAAAGTAACGCCGGGCTATGAGCAGCGGAACGTTCATGCGGGGCGCTAGCGGAGAAGAAAAACGGTGGATAGCTTGCTTTGAGCCAGCCGAACTTCATCCAGCCGCCAGCTCAGGTACGAAGGCTGGCTGGCTAAGAACGGATAGAAGCTAAGAGTAAGAGGCATACAAAACAGCAAAAACAAGGCAGTTGGCTAGTACCAGGCAGGTAGGCAAGATACGCCAGCCAGCCGAAAGGTGATGCGCTGGAAGGCTATTTCCAGGCTTTTACGATGAGGCCCGTGCCCGAATCATGCTTGGAGTTGGCGTCGAACCAGTTCAGCGCGAGGCAAAATGGGAAGGTGACTAAGTAGTAAAAAGGCAGCAGCACAAAAAACCATTTAGACGCTCCCAGCATCAAAATGGGATACTTCATGCTCAGCCGCCACGAAATCTGACCGGGCTCGCCGTAGCTGTATTGGGCTTCTATGCGGTCGAAGCCGGCGGTGCGCAGCTTTTGCTGTATCTCATGAATGTTGTAGCCGTCGCGCACGTGCTCCTCAATAAAGCTGGTCTCGTCGTCACCGTGCACATCGGAGCCGCCTTGATCAGAGGGCGTGGAGATCAGCAGCATGCCGCCATCTTTAAGCGAGGCATGGATATTAGTGAACACCTCTACATCTTCCAGAATGTGCTCCATTACATCGACCGACAACGCCAGATCAAACGTATTCGGCTCTTGGTAGAGCACTAGGTCTTGCACGGCAAACTGCACGTTAGCACGCCCGATTTGCCGAAAGAAGCGGTTGGAATCGGCAATCTGCTCGTCTTTTACGTCCACGGCCAGGATTTGCCACTTCTTGCTGAAGCCCGACAGCCAATACGTGTATTGCCCGTAGCCCGAGCCAGCGTCGAGAATATTCAGGGCTTCATCGGTGCGGCCCTTAGACCATTGCCGTAGCTCGCGGTGCACGTGCCAAGTACGCAGCAGCAGCAAATCGAGCAGATAATAAAAGAGGCGACGCAGCCAGGGTGTGCGATTAAACACTTCTCCCAGCGACTTTTTAATCGGGTCGTAATACAATGGGTAACTTATGAAGTTGTGAAGTTGCGCAGGGTCAGAGGTGAAGTAGCGAAGTAGTGATTATAGAAATCACCGCTCTTCCCGAGTTCACTTCTCACCCCTTCGCCTTTACTCGTCCTCGTCGGCAAAAAGCTTAGGGCGCTTGCTCTCCGTGGTTGTATCGGGCTGGTCGTCCTCGGCGGGAGCGGGCGGAATATGTAGGGTATTGATTACCTCATCCATGCGGGCGGCGTAAGCAGCACTGTCATCAAGGAAGAACACCAGCTCGGGGATAACGCGCACTTGCTTTCGAATGCGCTTGGCCAGCGCCTGACGAATAGCCTTGGCATTATCGCGGATGTCTCTCAGTATCGCGTCGCTATCCTTGGCGAGCAGTAGGCTCAGATACACCCGGGCCACGCCCAAATCGGGCGATACGCGCACGGTGCTAATGCCGGGGGGCAAACCCGGAAACAGGTGAGGTAAATCACGCTGAAAGACGGCGGCCAGGTCTTGTTGCAACAAGCTGGCGAATTTTTGCTGACGTTTACTTTCCATAAGAGTCGACAAAGGTAAGATTTAGGTAATCAGTAGTTAGCACTTGGCAATCAGACTTACGCAAAACGCCTGTGTTGAATCCTCTGTGATGCCATGCCCGTGCTTTCGTTTTAGCTTTACGCAGTCAAAACCCTTAAAAGCATTGTTGGATTTCTGTTTTTCCGCCAGTAAGCTGAGCGCTTTACTTTGGCAGCGATATGCGGGACACATTGGTCTAGCGCTTTTCTTACTCCCTTACTTGCTCCTTGCTTCGTTTTTTTAAAAGTACGCTTTCCACCCGCCTGGTCGTGTTGCTAATCCTAGTGTTGGCCGTGCGGCTGCCGCTGCTGTGGCTGGGAATACCCCTCACGGCGGCCGAGCTGCGGGCTTTGCTTATCGGGGAGCGGCTGCGCGAGGGAGCTCTACTTTACCATGACTTATATGACAGTACAGCCCCACTCGCGGCCGTCGTTTTTGGCGCCCTCGATTTGGTAGCGAACCGCCCTCTGTGGCTGTATCGGGCGCTGGCGCTGGCCTTGCTTCTGTTTCAGGCTTTGCGCCTCAATCTGGTTCTCAACCGGGCCGACGTGCACCCTGAGCGGGGCCACGTAGCGGCTCTTACGTATCTGCTCATAGGCAGCGTGACCACGGAGCTTGATACGCTCTCGCCGCTGCTCCTGGGGCACACGTTTATTGTGTTGGCGTTGAGCGCTTTGCTACCTACCACCCGCGAAGGCTATGACAACCGGCGCCTGTTTCGGGCCGGCTTCCTGACAGGCTTAGCGGCACTGTGTTACTTGCCGTTGTCGTTGTTTTTGCTGGTGGGGTTATTCGCAGTCATCATCTTCGCCGCCAATTCCTTTCGGAGCTTTTTGCTATTGCTGTGCGGCTTTTTCTTTCCGTACGCAGCAGTAGCTACCTTTTTCCTATACACCGAAAGCGTAGCCGGATTCGGTCAGTTTCACTTGCGGCCGTGGTTGCAGGGGCTCGTATCTGGGGTCGATGGCTTGCCGCTCTGGGTGCAACTGCGACTTCTGATTCTGCCGGGTATAGTCTTAGTGTTGGCCCTAGCCAGGTCGTTCACCACGTCATTAGGGCTTGTATTCCAAGTCAAATTCCGGCAGCTGATGTTTGTATGGCTTCTGGCGGCTGGGCTGATGATGGTTGTAGGACGTGGCACAGCGCCCGGCAACCTCGTGCTAGCCCTGCCGCCACTCTCCTACTTTGGGTTGTTTTTATGGCAAAAAGCGCCGCGCCCCTGGATACCGGATGTGCTGCTGCTCATCATGCTGGGGGGCATTTTAGTAATCCGCTACCGCACGGCGCTTGGCCTGGAGCAGCTAGTTCAGATCCCCGCTGAAAGCCAGTACGCCATGCGTCCGAACCCAGCATATGCTGCCGTGCAAGGGCAAAACCTGCTGGTGCTCGGCCCCGACCGGCGCCCGTACGTGCAAAATCGCCTCGCCTCTCCCTACCTCGATTGGCAGCTGGCCCAAACTGATTTCGCCCACCTTAATGAGTACGCCGCTATCTTCCGCCTAGCCCAAAATTTTGCCCCCCAGCCGCCCGCTTACCTTATTGATGAAGTAGGCTTGCTCACGGAACTGCGCTACAAGCTGCCAGCCATATTTGGCCGCTATCAACCCACGACTACGCCCCGGGTGTATAAGCTCAAGTAAAAAAGGGGAGCGGCGTCGGGGAACGCAGGTGGTCATTATTGATCAACCTATGTTCCCCGACGCCGCTCCCCTTTCTATTCTAGCAATCAATTTTATTGACGCGCGTCTGATGGCGGCCGCCCTCGAAAGCGGTGTTGAGAAATTGCTCCGTTATTTCTCGCGCTGCCTCTTCGCTAACAAAGCGGGCAGGCACACAGAGAATATTGGCGTTGTTGTGCTGGCGGGCCAAAGTGGCGAGCTCCGGGGCCCAGGCAATTGCGGCCCGAATGCCTCGGTGCTTGTTGGCGGTAATACACACCCCATTGGCGCTGCCGCACACCAGAATTCCTTGTTTGTACTCGTCAGCGGTAATTGCGGAAGCCAGCGGATGCACAAAATCCGGGTAATCAACGGAGTCGGGGAAATGGGTGCCAAAGTCCTGCACCTCATGGCCGGCCTCGCGCAGCCATTGCGCTAGCATTTGCTTGTACTCAAATCCGGCGTGGTCGGAGCCAATGGCAATTTTCATCTCGAAGTAGGCTATGAAGTTGACAGAGTGGACGTTACTATTACTGCAAACTAGCTTTGTCCATTGTTAGCAACCAGATCAGCATTCAGCTGCTGAATCCGGTTGCGCCGTACGATGCGCGCAATATTGATACTAGCCTCGTATAGCAACAGAATCGGTATGGTGACGATAAGCTGCGATGAGACATCGGGAGGCGTGATAATGGCCGATACGATGAGAATTACCACAATAGCATGTTTGCGGTAAAGACGCATGATTTCGGGCGTAATCAGGCCAGCTTTGGCCAAGAAAAATACAATCATTGGCAGCTCAAACACGAAAGCGCAAGACAGCGACATGGTCGTAAGCGTGCTCAGATAGCTTTGCAAGTCGATCTGGTTCTCAATACTGGGGTCGAGCTGGTACGAGGCTAAGAAGTTAATACTCAGAGGGGCCGCGATGTAATAACCAAACAGCAAGCCCAGGATAAACAGGACAGACACAAAGAACACCGCCCCGCGGGAGTTAGCCTGCTCGTGTGGGTACAAGCCAGGCTTCACGAAGCGCCACAGTTCCCAAAATGTGTAGGGAAACGCCAGCGCCAACCCTACAATAAAGGAACTGCTGATGTGCATAGTGAGCTGTCCGCTCATTTGCCTATTCTGAATATCGAACTTTATAGGGTCGACACAGAGGTCGGGCGCGTTCACTAGCTTACCAAACTCGCAGAACATACGGTACGTCCAGAAGTCGGGTCGCGAGGGCCCTAAGATCAGGTCGTGAAAAAGAAAATCTTTCGCCAAAAAAGCGCCCGTCGTGAAGACCAGAACGGCAATAGCAGCGCGAATAATGTGCCAGCGCAGGGCCTCCAGGTGGTCGATAAAGGACATCTCCTGGGGCTCGCCCGGCCGGCTTCCGGCTTGGATGCTGGGTTGATCCACTGATACTTAGCTAAAAAAATGAAAAAGGTAGCACCCCGGCGAGGTAGCGCTTGCGCCAGACTTACGAAGTTTTGAGGCTGCTAGGTAGCTCCTAGGTAAAAAGTCTGGCGCTGGGGGGCATTTTTCCAACCGTTTTGCCCCCCAGTCAGTTCGATTGGCGGTACGGCTAGCGCCTAGGCAAACAGCGGAAACGCCTTCATCCATTCGTTTACCTGCCCACGCACGCGGCTCAGATGCGCTTCGTCGGCGTGGTGCATGAGCACATTATCAATCAGCTCCACAATGCGCACCATGTCGGTTTCTACCAGGCCGCGCGTAGTGACGGCCGCCGAACCAATACGCATTCCTGACGTCACGAAGGGCGACTTATCGTCGAAGGGCACCATGTTTTTGTTGATGGTGATATCGGCTTTAATCAACGTGTTTTCAGCCAGTTTGCCCGTCAGGCCTTTGCTGCGCAAATCAATCAGCATCAAATGATTGTCGGTGCCGCCCGAGATAATCTGGTAGCCGCGGTCGGTGAAGGCGGTGGCCAAAGCTTGGGCATTGCGAATTACCTGGCGGGTGTAGTCGGCGTAGGTATCGGTGAGGGCTTCACCGAAGGCAACCGCCTTAGCGCCAATCACATGCTCCAGCGGACCACCTTGAGTACCCGGAAACACGCCCGAGTCGAGCAGGGCCGACATCATGCGTATTTCGCCTTTAGGTGTTTTCAGGCCGAAGGGATTTTCGAAATCTTTGCCCAGCAAAATAAGCCCCCCGCGTGGGCCGCGTAGCGTTTTGTGCGTGGTGGTAGTTACGATATGGCAGTGCTCAAAGGGGCTATTAAGTAAGCCTTTAGCAATCAGACCGCTCGGATGCGAAATATCGGCTAGTAGCAGAGCGCCTACTTCATCGGCGGCTTCACGCAGGGCCTTGTAGTCCCAGTCGCGGGAGTAGGCCGAGGCGCCGCAGATAATGAGCTTGGGCTGCTCACGGCGGGCTGTTTCCTTTACCTTCTGCCAATCGATAAGGCCAGTTTCGGGCTCCACGCCATAGAAAGATGGCTTGTAGAGCTTTCCTGAAAAGTTGACGGGCGAACCGTGCGTTAAATGCCCCCCGTGGCTTAGGTCAAAGCCCAGAATCTTGTCGCCGGGGTTAAGAATAGCCAGCATAACGGCGGCAT
Organism: Hymenobacter sp. HD11105; assembly: GCF_054051685.1. Taxonomy (NCBI): domain Bacteria; kingdom Pseudomonadati; phylum Bacteroidota; class Cytophagia; order Cytophagales; family Hymenobacteraceae; genus Hymenobacter; species Hymenobacter sp. HD11105. Next base: position 135,103 of record NZ_JBSWBR010000001.1, read on the forward strand.
TGGCTTGAGCACCGGAGTGAGGCTGCACATTCACCCATTCTACACCAAACAGCTCTTTAGCCCGGTCAATTGCTAATTGTTCTATCTGGTCTACAATTTCGCAACCACCATAGTAGCGCTTGCCGGGCAAGCCTTCGGCATATTTATTGGTGAGGATGGACCCTTGCGCCCGCATCACTTGTTCCGATACGTAGTTTTCGGAGGCGATAAGCTCGATGCCATGCGTTTGACGTTCTTTTTCCTGACGAATAAGATCAAACAGCACGGTATCGGGGGCGAGAGTAGTTGTGGTCGTTTCCATAGCCTCAAAGGTAGGGGTGAATCATTTAGCAATAAATACACGATCAGCGGCAATGTGCAGCAGCATCCTTCAGCAATTTACTAATAAGGCGTCGGCAAACCGGAGATGTTTCTTCCGCATGTCGATTGTTCCTTGTTACTTGCCAATCGCTACGTGAGCAACTCTATGGTATCGCCCCTCGCCGAACTCTTGGCCCAGCTTCGTGTGGGTAATCAGAAAGCCCTGATTACCTTCTATGAGCAGAACCGCGACCATTTTGCACGGTGGGCCAAGTGGCACTACAAACACGAAGCTGCCACCGCTCATGCTACGCTGCGGGCCGTGCTGCTCGAGTTTTATGACCGGGCTACCGACGGCCGCCTTACCAAAATGCCCCCCGACCTGCGCGCCTACATCTACGATATGGCCCGCGAACACCTTGATAACGAAACAGCACAGAAGCTGCCTGCCGCCGAAGCTAATCGGCGCCAGCACTTACTGCGCGCTTTTCATGCGCTCGGGGCCGATTGCCGGCAGGTGCTCACTTATTTTTATTTTCGGGGCTATAATTTTGAGAAAGTAGCCGGCAAAATGGGTTATCCTAATGCAGTAGTGGCCCGCATCCAGAAATCCACCTACCTACGCAAGCTCTACGAGGTGGCTCTGCAAACCCCCGACTCCGAGTCTGACACGCCACCTTCCACCGAGTCCGAGATATAACCCCGATGCTGGCCCCTTTCTTGTTTAGCATCTAGCAGCCTTCACATAGTATCCTTCAAGCTTACCTAGTCTCCCCTTCTGTTTTGGTTCGCAGCTCCAGTTCTTCTTCTATGACGTCGTCGTTCGACCTGCGCCCGTATTTGGAAGACATGGAGCGCTTTGCCGACGGCCAGCTTTCACCCGCTGAGCAGGAAGCTTTTGAGGAGCGAATGTTGGAGGACCCCGAACTGCTGCGTGCACATCAGGCCTACGAGCAGCTAACGGCTGATCTGCGTTGGGCGGCGGGCCACGAAATACTACAGGAGCAGCTCCAAGCCCTTGATCAGAGCTTGGACCAGCGCCAATTGGCGCTGACCCGCGTGCAGCGCTACCCCAAGAACTCCCACCGCCGCAACCGCCTATGGTGGCTGCTGGCTTTGGTGGGTGTGCTGGTAGTTGGCATAGGTGCCTGGCTGATGCTGCGTCCAAATGAATCGGATGCACCGGCCGCCTGGAGTCGCTACTACCAGCCCGATTTAGGACTGTCGGAGGATGACCCGAGCATTAGTCGGCGACCGCTGCTAGCGGAGGCCATGCACCAGTATCAGGCAGGCCGCTACCCCGATGCACTCCGCATCTTACAGCGTCTCTCCCCCGATCAGGTAGGACAAGACACTTTGCTGTACTACAACGGTATTTTTCTGCTCCAGCAAGACCGTCCTACTGCCGCTCGCTCCTATTTGCGGCGCGTGAGTCAGCAATCCAACTCGCCTCTGGCGGGCAAGGCTCTCTATCACTTGGGCATGGTGCACTGGCGCAATAAGCACCCCACCGAGGCCCGCGCCATCTTGCGCCTGGTAGCCGACGACCCAGCCAACCCTTATCGGGCAGATGCCCAGCTAATACTCCACGACAACGTATTACAGAAAGAGTAGATCATAAAAAGCCCCCCAGCCTAGTCGCTGGGGGGCTTTTTATGACAAATTAAGCTATCCCATTATCATCAGCGGCGCGCTATAGAATAAGGCGCTTCTTGATTAGGATAAAGCTTTAAGTCAAAAGAGTCTAGATCAAGCACGGCCAAGTGAGCCAATTCCGGATTGTGCCGGTACACGCAGCCCGTATCCAGCCCGATTGCGCCCCGGCGCGACTTCACATGGCGTTGCACTTCGGCAGTAGGCGCCGGTACGTGGCCGTGCAACAAGCGTCGGCCCTGTAAACGCGAGGCATCAAACACGAATTGCTTGGTATTGAGCATGGTGTCCCAATCCTGCCGCATTTCGTAGGGAGGCAGCCGGAAATTGAAGCCCGCGTGCACCAAGGTAAAACCCGGAATATCGAGCTGATAGGGCAACGCATCGAGCCAGCGTATATAATGCTCCGGGATATGAGTTGCCTCCGTTACGCCGAAGCTCTGTAGCGTCAGCTCCCGGTCGGTGGCGGAGGCCCAGGTAGCTGCCGTGCGGCCCTGAGCGGCATCGAGCAAGTCTTGGTCGTGGTTGCCACGCAGGCAATACACTTGATAGCCAGAGATTTGCAACTGCATAATATAGTCGAGCACGCCGCGGCTATCGGGGCCTTTATTTACATAATCGCCCAGCACGTACAGCTCGTCGGTGGGGCGCAAGTGCAATTTGTCCTCCACAGCGTGACGGAAGGTGTGCAAGCAACCGTGCAAATCGGTGGTGACGTAGCGAGCCATAGCAATAAAGGTTAAGTAGCGTTTTGATTTCCACTTGGCAGCCAGCATTAGCACTAACGAAAGGGCTGTAAAGCCGCAGGTTATAGCACTGGGGGCTTTTTTGGAATGCAATGGAGCTGAAACTAAAACAAAAAGCACTTCCTCCAGCGGAAGAAGTGCTTTGTATAAGTAAGGCAACTCAGCCCTTGCTGCATTTAGCTATACGGAGGCTTATCCAAATCGGGCTTGTCAAGGTTGCGGTTCGGATTGTTGGTCAGATGAGCTGGAACTTCATCCAAGCCGTCGTTCGTATACTCTTCGGCTAAACGCTCCGACAGTTCATCCTGGTTTACGGGAGTGCTATTTGGGTCGCCTTTGGTCTGGCCGCCGCCGGCCGGGTTTCCTTTGCTTTCGCCGGATTGCTGCTTGCTTTTATATGGCATGATTTCAACAAGTTAAGTGGTGAAACAGTAAGTCAATCGAGGGGTTATTCACCCCGCAAAATGCCCGATTCCTGAGCGTTGGGGTCGTTCAGATCGGCATTCGTTTCGGGAGTAGCCTCGCCGGGCGCACTATCGCGCACCGTAGATACATCGTGGTCGCCCTTGTTGAGCGTATCCCGAATGCCATCAATGTCACTTTCTCCCGCGCCGTGCAAGGTGCGCTGCGCTTTGGTGGCATTTGCTTCGGAAGGGGTAGGCTTCTTACGCGGCTGGTCGTCATCGTCGTCCTCCTCGGCCAGTGTTGCGTAGGGCATATCCTGATCGGCGCGCTCATTGGCACCTTCCTCCACCGTCAGAATATTATCGGCGGGGTGGCCTACTTTATCAGCATCCTCGTTCACTGAGATGGAGGTATTGCCGCTGCCGCTGTCGGTGCCGAAGCCTTCTTTGCCGTCGCGGTTGCCAAAGCCGCCGCGGGCAGCCTCGTTCTTGGGTGGGTCAGCACCGGGGATGATGTGCCCGGCAGACAACTCCTCATCCGTGGTGTCGTCATTGATGACGCGGATGGGGCGATTATTTGGGTCAATGGCCATAGAAAGCGTCGTTCAGGGTGATAGGTTGAAGTACAGTAAGGTGTACTCTGGTTTGCGGATTTTGGTTTAAGCTGAAGAGCCTGCTCATGCGATAGTTGCCTCTAAAACTGCATCTTGCACTCCGCACAAACCCTGTTCTCGTTAGTTGAACATCACTAAAAATGCCCCCCATGTGGATCGAACACGATAATGCCCTCACCCGCACCTTCCGCTTCCCCGATTTCAAGACGGCCTTCGCCTTTATGACCGACGTAGCAGCCGAAGCCGAGCGCCAAGACCATCATCCGTGGTGGTCGAATGTGTACGATACCGTCGAGTTTCGGCTGTACACCCACGATGCCGGCAACACCGTCACCAAACGCGACCACCGCCTGGCCGAAGCCATTGACCGGATTTACGCTGCGCATAGTGGAGGCTGAAGTGGTGAACAAGCATAGAAGTACAGATGCGCAACTTCATCCTTCACTACTTCACTTAGCGTAGCGTCAACTTACCTTTGTGTTACTATGCCCGACGAAGCCGCCATCCCTACTGTTCTGTACCTCGTGCCCACGCCCATCGGCAACTTAGAGGACATCACGCTCCGGGCCATCCGCATTTTGGGTGAAGTGGACACGGTGCTGGCCGAAGATACGCGCACCAGCGGCCGGCTCATGCAGCATTTAGGGCTGAAAAAACCGCTGCTCAGCTACCATTTACACAATGAGCACCAAACCGTAGCCCGCCTGATTGACCGCCTGGAAAAAGGAGAGCGCATGGCCTTGGTATCCGATGCGGGCACGCCCGGCATCTCCGACCCCGGTTTTCTGCTGGTGCGCGAGTGCCTGAACCGGGGGCTAAAAGTGGAGTGTCTGCCTGGTGCCACGGCTTTTGTACCAGCTTTGCTTAAGTCAGGTTTTGGGGCCGAACGATTTATATTTGAAGGGTTTCTGCCCGTAAAAAAAGGGCGACAAACCCGCCTGCGGGAACTGGCTACGGAAACTCGAACGTTGATATTTTACGAATCGCCGCACCGGCTGGTGAAGTCGCTGGAGCAGTTGGCGGAGGCCTTGGGGCCTGAGCGCTTGGCTTCGGTAAGTCGGGAGCTAACCAAATTATTTGAGGAAACCGTAAACGGGACCCTGGCAGAGCTGGCGGCCCTGTTTGCGGCGCGCACTACTATCAAAGGAGAAATAGTCGTTGTTGTTCAAGGAAAGAAAGATAAAGAGTAAGCCACCTATGCCTACCGTCCAGCCCGCGACCAGCCCTACTCTTACCCCCGATACAGCCCAACTGGACGCCCGAGGGCGCTGGCTACCGCTGGTACTGGCTGTACTCAGCGCCAGTCTGCTATGGCTGGGCTGGCCCGTAAATCCGGCGCCGCTAGCTGCCCTACTGCTAGTGGCCTGGGTACCATATCTGCGGCTAGAGCAAGTACTTACTCAGCGTGGTGCCAGTGGCTGGAAGGTGTTTCGCTACACCTACCTGACCTTGGTGCTTTGGAATGCATTTACCACCTGGTGGGTCAGCCACAGCACCTTGGGTGGTGGTATTGCGGCGGTTGTGCTCAATGCCCTGCTGATGTGCTTGCCCACCATGGCTTTTTACCACACCAAGCGGCTGGCGGGGCCTACCCTGGGCTACTTATCATTGCCCATTTATTGGATTGCCTTCGAGCAGCTTCACTTGCACTGGGACCTGACCTGGCCCTGGCTTACGCTAGGCAATGGTTTTGCCCAGGCTAACAGTTGGGTGCAGTGGTACGAGTATACGGGGTTTCTGGGGGGCTCTTTGTGGATGTGGGTGGTCAACATTTTGGTCTTCAGGGCCTGGTTCGGTTTCAAGGCCAACGCTGTCCTAAAGGCGGCGAATTCTTTCGAAGAAGTTATTTTCCGACCCGGCGAAGCATTTCCCAAACGTTCTTTCGCGTCTCGCTGGCTCGCGCCACTGCTGGCAGCCGTGTTGCCTATTGCGCTTTCCTACTTTATAAAAGCCAATTATCAGGAAAAAGGCCCCCAGGCGGAAGTAGTAGTTATTCAGCCGAATATCGACCCATATCAGGAGAAGTTTCAGGGCGCTGAAAACTTTATTCCAATTGAGGAGCAGGTGACGCGCTTACTTACGCTTACGGCTCAACACTCGACGCCGCAAACTAAGCTCGTGCTCTGGCCCGAAACATCGCTGGACCAGGTGCAGTGGGAAAATCAGTTTGATGCCAATCCTAATACCCAGCGCGTGCGCGTCCTGCTGGCCCAACGCCCCAACTTGGAGCTCATCACGGGCATTACCAGCTTAGTGGCTTATCCGAGCAAGGAAGCGGCCAGCGTCACGGCTCGCTACCGCGACGATGCTGGCTACTTCGATGTGTTTAACACAGCGGCTTACCTGCCCAATACCAGCACGCCTGCTACTTTCTACCATAAGTCGCGCTTGGTGCCGGGCGTAGAGAAAGTGCCGCCGCTGCTCACGAAGCTTATTGCCAATATCGACCTGGGTGGCACCGTGGGCAGCTACGGCAGTCAAACCGAGCGTACCGTGTTCCGTTCCCCCACCGACTCTATGCTGCGTGTAGCCCCGCTTATCTGCTACGAATCGGTGTACGGCGACTTTGTGGCCGAATACGTGCAAAACGGGGCTACGCTGCTCGGCATCATTACCAATGATGGCTGGTGGAGCGACTCGCCCGGCCATGAGCAGCATTTGCAGTACGCTACCTTGCGCGCCATCGAAACGCGCCGGGATATTGCTCGTTCGGCTAATACTGGTATTTCGGCCTTCATTAACCAGAAAGGCGAAATCACCACCCGAACCGGCTGGTGGGTTCCCGCGGCCAGTCGCGCCACCGTCCGGCTCAACTCGGAGCTAACCTTTTATGCCCGGCACGGTGAGCTAATCGGGCCGGCTATGCAGGTGCTGGCAGGGTTACTGCTGGGTTTCACACTAGTGCGCCGATTTACGGGTCCCAAAACACTCTAACTATTTGTTCGTGATCCAAGAGCGTTGCTCTTGAATCACCTTCCCCTACTCTATGGATTACAACGCCCTCAGCCTGCAAGTAGCAGATATTGCCCGCCGTGCTGGTCAATTTATTCGTCAGGAAGCCGCCAACTTTGACTTGGCGAGCGTCGAGCACAAAGGCTTGCACGATATGGTTTCGTACGTCGATCAGCAGAGCGAAAAGCAGTTGGTAGACGAGCTGCATGCTTTACTGCCCGAAGCAGGCTTCATCACGGAAGAAGGCACGGAGGCGAAGGCTCGCACCGAGGAATACAACTGGATTATCGACCCGCTCGACGGCACCACCAACTTCATTCACGGTCTGCCTGCGTACTGCGTGAGTGTGGCCCTGATGCACCGCACAGAATTAGTGGTAGGTGTAGTCTACGAAGTCAACTTGGACGAGTGCTTTCGGGCGGCGCTGGGTGGGGGGGCTTTTTGCAACGAAAAGCCCATTCGTGTATCCGCCGCGGCCGACTTGCACCAGTCGCTCGTTGCCACCGGCTTCCCCTATTACAGCTTCGACAAGCTCGATGCCTACCTCAAGATTATGGGGGCGTTTATGCAATCCACGCACGGAATTCGGCGGGTGGGCTCCGCGGCCCTCGACCTAGCCTACGTAGCCGCCGGGCGCTTCGAGGCCTACTTTGAGTTTAATATTAACTCCTACGATGTGGCGGCGGGCATACTGCTGGTGCGTGAAGCGGGCGGCCACGTTACGCAGTTCCTGACTCCCGGCGACCCTATTTTTGGGCGGGAGGTGTTGGCTACTAACGGTCAGATTCATCGGCAGATGCAGCAAACCATTGGCGATTATTGGAAGTAAGCCAGCCCTCGACCAAACTTTTCTTCGATTCACGTAGTTTTGTGGGCGTTATGCTGTTTCAATATTTCCTCATCGGCGTTTTGTTTCTGGCGGCCACGTTTTACGTGGGCCGAATATTCTGGGGGGCATTTTTCTCCCCTACCACTACCGGCTGCGCTAAGGGCTGCGGCGGCGCTTGCGGCACCATTGATGTCGATCGGTTGCAACGCACGATAGAAGCGGCGGCCGAGCGAGCGCAGGCCAAATAAATAAGATCTACCTATTGTCGATTCAGACAACCTCGCCCCGTGCCGACTGCGTATAGTTGGCACGGGGTTCTTTTTGCCCCCCTAGTTTAGCCGTAGCCTTCCACTTCCAAACGCCCCCTAATTATGCAAGATAAAGAAGAAGAACGCTCCCTGATTATGGTGGAGCAAAAGCTTGCCAAAGACGGTTTTGTCGAAGATTTTCGGGTTGCCGATGGCCGCCTGCACACGTTTAACTCCGCCACCAACACTAGCTACGGCCCCGAGGAAGTAACTATCGTGGACTTTTACCGCTTTGAGGGCGAGAGCGACCCCGACGATATGTCCATTCTCTACGCCCTTGAGTGCGCCGACGGTACCCGCGGTACTATCTCCTCGGCCTACGGTCCAAACGGTGACTCCGACAGCCTAGAGTTTTTCAAGCAAGTTGAAGACCTCGGCAAAAACCTGAGAAAAGATCACAAATAAACATCCATCAAGAAAAAAGCCCCCCAGCGCTCGGCTGGGGGGCTTTTTTCTTGATGGATGCGGAGATAGATTAGCGAGTAGTCGTTTACCCATTCTTGGGCGCATCAGCTTCCTCGTTTTGCAAAGCAATAGGCAGTGAAACGCCCCCCGGTACGTGCAGGGTCCGTATGGGAAAAGGAATGGTGATACCGACTTCGTCGAAGGCTTTTTTGATACTCATGATAGCCGCGCTTTTAGCTCCCACATAATCTACCTGGCGCTTGTAAGGAATCCAGAAGCGGAGCTGGAAGGTGATGGCGCTGTCACTGAACTCAGTGAACATGACTTCCGGGGCCCGCTCCCGTATCAGATGGGGCACTTGCTCCACGGCCTCCAACACCACGTTGCGCACCTGCTCTAGGTCGGAGTCGTAGGCTACACCGCAGTCTAGATCGACGCGGCGCATGGTATTAACGGAGTAGTTAATTAGCGCATTCTCAAACACTTTGCGGTTAGGCACCAGCACCATTTCGCCGGTGGGCTGACGCAAATCCACCGTGCGCAGCCGGATGCGCTCAATAACGCCGAAGTACTCGTTGGTCTTGATCATGTCGCCCACGTTGAAAGGGCGCTGAATAGCGATGATGATGCCGCTGATAAAGTTGGCCGCAATGTCCTGAAAGGCAAAACCCAGCGCCAAACCAATGATACCCACACCGGCCAACAGGGAAGTCACCGTCTTGTCTAGGTTCAGTACTGACAGCACGAAAAATAGCCCGAACAGCAGTACCACAAAATATACCAGCGTCGAAATCAAGCCGTTAATCGTGACGCTGTGTGATACGCGCGGCAGAAAGCGGGTCGCAAATCGACTTAGCAGCCGGGCGGCAAAGATGGTCACTGTCAGTAGCAAGACAGCGACTACCAAGTTGGGCAGCATCATCACAAACTGCTCGGCCCAGGCAACGAGCTTGTCAGTGATGAGGTTAAACGTATTTGAAAAATCAGAAGTCAAGGCAAGGACTGCTAGTTATACCATGGATTGAAATGAAGAAGCACAAAGCCCGGAAAGCCTTCCAAGGCAAGCTACTGCACTAGTAACAACGCGCTCAATGGGATAGGGGTTTTGTTGATATCGAATGCGCTTCCATTCAAACCTGCCCTTTCAGCTCAGCAGAACTAGCTTTTTAGCAAGCAGAGAATTGGCTTTAGCCCCACACACGGGTGCCCTCGGTGCAGTTGCGGCACATTTCTATCTGGTCGCGGCCTTTGAGCAAAGAAGCCCGAAACTGCCGATACTTTGGGCCTTGCCACAGGCCGCGGAAGGTTTGCTGCGATAAGTCGCCGAGCCGATACTCAGCGTCTTTGTCGAAGCAGCAGGGCACCACCAGCCCGTCCCAGGTGATGACGCAGGAGTGCCACATCTTCCAGCAATGGTTGAGCAGGCGGTTTTTGATGCTCCAGGTACCGTTCTGGTTATTTTCGTAGCGCGAGTAGTAGTCGATAGTCGGGATGAGGGGCGAGCCGTTTTGATAATCGTAAATCTGAGCGGTTTTGAACCACACATCATCTACGCCCATTTCCTTGGCTAGCTGCTTGGCGTCCTCAATCTGATGCTCATTCGGCTTCACCACCAAAAACTGAAATACCACCCGTGGTGTGTTCGACTTCAGCTCCTTACGCCACCGCAATACGTTGCGTGTGCCTTCCAATACCTTATCGATTTTGCCCCCCACGCGGTACTGCTGGTAAGTTTCCTGGGTAGTGCCATCGAGCGAGATAATCAGCCGATCCAGCCCCGACTCTACGGTGCGGCGGGCGTTCTGGTCGTTGAGGTAGTGGGCGTTGGTGCTCGTAGCCGTGTATATGCCCTTATCGGCGGCATACTTTACCAGCTCCAGAAAATGCGGGTGCAAATACGGCTCGCCCTGAAAATAAAAAATAAGGTACCAGAGGCGCGCCGCCACCTCGTCGATAGTGCGTTTAAATAGCTCGTCGGGCAGCATCCCCGTAGGCCGCGTGAAGGAGCGCAGGCCGCTGGGGCACTCCGGACAGCGCAGATTGCAGCTAGTAGTAGGCTCAAACGAGAGCGCCAGCGGCATGCCCCAGTGCCGGGCCCGGCCCGTGAGCTTGCTCAGCGCATAGCTGCCGACTACCTGCGCGCTGTTCAGCACCCGGCGCGGGGTAGTTTTGGAAAGCAGATTAAGCGCATCAGTGAGCGTGGAGGCCATAGTGCGGGCAAAGGTCGGGAATGCATAGGCAATAATGTCCCTTAAAGTTTTGAAGCGGCTAAGGAGGCACAAAAAAGCCCCCCAAGCAGGTTGCGTGGGGGGCTTTTTGGAGGCTTATGATTAAGCTAAGGCCTCGAAATGTTGCCTCGAATCTCGCCGCCAGGGAAAGCCGGAGTATGTAGATTAACATAAAAGCCGTTGTTCAGCAGCAAAGCTTCGTCGGCTTCGGTGAAGGTAAATGTACCCGTGATAGGTGAGGCGAGGGAGTTGAACGGCACTACAATGGGCCCATTTACGCCAGGCGCGCCACGGTGAATATGACCAGCTTGTGGGGTTATACCAGTGTAGGTAACAGTGTAGTTCAGTACGTTGGTGTCTTTGTTATAAACGCCGGTAAAGGTGCCCGTACCAGCCGATGGCGTAGGAGGCACTTCCTGTCTTCCATTAATAACGGCCGTAAGGGCCACGTTAGGATTGGGCGTGGGCTGAACGATTTTGCGCAGCTCATCCAAGTTTACTTGGTCGCAGGCGGAAAAAGCTACCAGGCCTAAGGCCAGGAGGAAACCAGAAGTGAGTTTTTTTAGCATGGGTTGGGGTGTAAAGAGTGGAAAATAGAGAACGGAACAAGGGTGGACTAACTACTAGGAAACGCAAGCGGCTAACTAGCCGGTTAGCACCTACGTTAAAGCCTTGCGATCGGTTTGTAATAAATTGACTTTCTGTTTCTTACAACGAAACAAAACCATGCTTTTCCGGTTTTATACTATTGCTGCAAAACTCAATCTCTGCTCGACCGTTTAGCAGACAACAACCCTTATAGCACGCTACTTTATGAAAATTCCAGTCGAAAAAGGCCAGGATAAAGGCTTTCTGCCCGATGGGCGCCACGTGGTCGAGATAACCGATATTCAGGAGGGTACCAGCGAGCACCAGAATGTGCCTTTCTTCGCGGCCCGCATGGAAAACGAAGACGGCTTTGTAACGCAGCGCTTTTATACTTCACAGGCCGCCATGCCCATTTTACTTTCCCTGTATTCGGCCGTGGGCATCCATGCCGAAGGGGGCAAGGATCTTGATACCAAGCAGTTACTAGGTAAGAAGCTTTCTATCGAGGTAAGCGACCACAGCTACACCGAACCAGCATCGGGTGCTGAGCGCACTATAAAGCAAGCCACCGGCTTTCGGGCCGCTTAGCATTGTTTTTAAAGACAAAAAAGCCCCCCAGACTAGGTCTGGGGGGCTTTTTGCGCTTATTAATTTCTCTATTTCTCTGCCGTTACAGGCAGGGCACTAGTATAAGTAGAGGCCTTGCCGAACGATTCTTTGATTTCATCGATGGCCGCGTGGCTGCTTAAGCGCTTAGGCTTGGTATTGAGAAACGAGCCGTCTTCGGCCAGTAGGAAATAGGTGGGCACTTCTTGTAAGGCATAGGCCCGAGCCAGCGCAGAGCGCAGGCCACCTGCAGCCCGCACATGTACGCCCGGCAGCTTCTTGCTTACAACGAGCTGCTTCCAAGCCGGATCATTCTCATCGAGAGCAATGTTGAGGAACACGATGTTTTTGCCTTCAAACTTGCGGGCTAGCTCCTGCGCATAAGGTAAGTCGCGCAGGCTGAGGCCGCTGGTGGTGCGCCAAAAGTTGAGATATACCAGCTTGCCAGCAAAATCGCGTAGCGACACAGTGTCGCCCTTCACGGTTACGAGCTTAAAGTCGGGAGCCGGCGCGCCGATGGCAAAAGCCTTGTGCGTTTCGAAATCGCGCTGCAACAGCGGATAAAACTCATTTTTGGGGTCAACGCTGCGGTAGTCAGCCAGCATAGCAGCCGACTGCTTCACGTGCCCAAATCGGAACGACTCCTGCAGAATGCGTCCCATAATTAGGGGCTTTGCAGGGCCGGAAAGCTGTTTTTTAGCCAAATCATAGCATACCCAGTAAAAGTCGGGGTCGTTGCGCTGATGATTGGCCGCAACGGCTGCGTAGTGAATATAATTCAGCAAGAATTCTTGATGCTGCTCACTTTGGGCGGCACTAGGGTTGTTGATGAGTTTGGTATCGTTGAGGAAGCTGTAGTATTCCGGTGACATTTTCAGGCGCCCTTCCGTTGCTACTACCTGCTCGCGTAGGTCTTGAAAGGTCAGGCGGTCGTTAGCATAGCTGTAGTCTATCTCCGCTTGGGCATACGCGCGAAAGGCCGCCGATATCGGATAGCTTTCCGCGTAGCTGTTTAAAAACTTTTGCTCCGCTTTGCGGCGATAATCCAGGAAAGAAAGGAAGCCAGGCTCATAGAGCATGATATTATCAGGTAGCACCTGAAAGCCATCGTTCTCGATAAACTGCTCGTCAAGTTGTACCAAATAGCTGCTAGCAGCCGATCCGGGGCCTTTAAACTTTATACTGGAAGATAAATCGTTGCTTTTGAAGCGCACCTCCATCGTGTTGCCGGGCTCTAAGAACAGATCGGCTACGTCATCACCATACACCAAGTCGGCGCGAGTTGGACCAGGCACATTAACGGCCAATCGAAACTCTCCCTTATCGTTGAGGCGGGCATAGGTAACGTGTTCTTTCTGATCGAAAGGGTGCTCACGAAAAGAAACGGCAATGGTATCGGTTTTGTGGCCGCTTACCTTGCCAGTCAGCACTACGGTGCCCTGAGCCCAGCTGATGGCAGGCGCTAACAGCGTAGTTGCCAGCAAGACGGCAAAAAAACGATAAGACGATTTAATCAAGGAAGAATTCATGCAGGATGCAATCAGCAACACGGGTAATCCGTGATGAATACTTAGCTAAATACTAATGACCAATTTAGATGAACAAGTCAGTCTATTCATGGGAAAAGACAATTATTACCCCGAAGATAAGGCATTAAAACCTATAAAATCCTATAAGGTCCTACACTTTTTTGTATCAAAAATTCAAAGCTTGACTTTTATACTAACAGTTTAGCTGCCATTGGGCCCTAACAGGCTAGTTTAAGGCACATAGACAAATATGCTTCTAAATCACCCGGCAACTAACACGCCATAATTTTATCCAAACAGTCCAGTTAGTACTTCATCAAGTCGTCCAACCGGGTGGACCCGAATACCAAACCTTCCTAGGTCTAAACCACGAGCGTTAAACTGCGAAATGTACATTTCCTGAAAACCAAGCTTTTCCGACTCTGACAAGCGCTGATCAAGGCGGCTCACAGCTCTAATCTCGCCGCTGAGGCCCACTTCGGCAGCCAAACAAGTTTCTCCGCTTAAGGGAATATCATTGAGCGAGGAGACCACCGCTGCGCACACAGCAAGGTCCAAAGCAGGGTCTTCGAGGCGCAGACCGCCGGCAATATTTAAGAAAACATCATGCTGGCCGAGGCGCAGACCGCTACGTTTTTCGAGCACGGCCAGCAACATTTGCAGACGTTTGGAGTCGAAGCCCGTGCTACTGCGCTGGGGCGTGCCGTAAGTAGCAGGGCTTACCAGAGCTTGTACCTCAACTAGTAGAGGGCGGTTGCCTTCCAACGTGGCGCCAATAGCAATGCCGCTGAGCGTTTCGGTGCGCTGGCTGAGCAGGATTTCGGATGGATTAGATACCTGCCGCAGCCCCGCGCCCTGCATCTCATAGATACCCAACTCAGAAGTAGAGCCAAACCGGTTTTTGATGGTGCGCAGAATACGGTAGCTCAGGTGCCGGTCGCCCTCAAATTGTAGCACTGTATCTACCATGTGCTCCAGAATTTTGGGGCCGGCAATAGAGCCATCCTTAGTGATATGGCCAATGAGCAGCACGGGCACGCCGGTTTCCTTGGCGTACTTAAGCAGTTCGGCCGTGCACTCGCGTACCTGCGACACCGAGCCCGCACCTGATTCTACCAAGCCTGATTGCAAAGTTTGAATAGAGTCGACTACCACCACATTGGGCTGGAGCTGATCTATTTGGCGGAAGATATTTTGGGTATTCGTCTCAGTGAGAATGTAGCAGCCAGGATGCTGGTCGCCGAGGCGCTCGGCGCGCATCTTGATTTGTTGCTCGCTTTCCTCCCCGGAGATATAAAGCACCTTGAGTTGGCGTAAGCTCATAGCAATCTGAAGCATGAGCGTGCTTTTGCCGATGCCAGGCTCGCCGCCGATGAGCACCAGAGAGCCCGGTACGAGGCCACCGCCCAGTACACGGTTTAACTCCCCGTCGTGGGTGTCGATTCGGGCTTCTTCTTCGTAGTGAATATCGCCGATGGGGCGGGGCTTGGCGCTGGTTTTGGCGCCGGGTGAAGCGGTAGGTGGCTTCCAGGAGCCCGTCGACTGATTATTTTCTTTTTCGACTACTTCCTCTACGTAGGTGTTCCACTCCCCGCAGGAAGGGCAGCGGCCAATCCACTTGGCTGATTGAGCACCGCATTTTTGACAGAAGTAGAGGGTTTTAATTTTGGCCATGAAGTCAGGTCAGATGAACCTATAGAATGCTCAGCAGCAAGGAAAAGTTTGGCAAGATCGGTAATTGCGCGGGCCCAGCTGAGCGAGGCTGCGGCAACATCACGAGCGAAGGAGAGAGCAGCCATGCTAACTTGCTTTCCTGGTATTGACTGAAGACCAGGCCGTCAGTCTTTTAGGTATCTTAGCTAATTCAGAAAAGCCCCCTAGCGAACCACATAGTGCCTGCTTAAACCCAACCGGATGCCCGCTTGTTACTAATCGATTTTCTCCTCCGTACTTCTCCCTGTCATGCCTAGTCTTGCTCCCATTGATTTGGCCACCATTCCGGTGTTTGCCGATTTGCCCCCCGAGACGATTGATTGGCTGATGGATCATGGCGAGCGGCGAGAATATGCGGCAAACGAGGTGATTTTCAAGCCCGGCGACCCGGCTGAATACATGGTAGCGCTGCAGGAAGGCGAAGTGCAATTTTTCGCCGTTCGCAACGGTAATCGCGAGCCGCTATTTCGAGTTGGTGCAGGCCAGGTAACAGGAGTGTTGCCTTATTCCAGGCTGCGCGTAGTAAGTGGCTATGCAATAGCCAGCGCTCCTATTGTCGCGTTCGTGCTCCACCGCGACTTGTTCCCGGAGTTGGAGCGTGTTAGTCCGGAGCTCACCCAGCGCTTAGTGGGCCTGATGAGCGACCGGGCCCGCGACGAGGCCCGCGGGCAGGAGCGCGACGACAAGCTCCGAGCGCTCGGCAAGCTTTCAGCCGGATTGGCCCATGAACTGAACAACCCCGCCGCCGCTATTGCTCGCGCCGCGCAGGCTTTGCACGACCTTACGGCCGCTAAACCCTCACAGCTGCTCGATCTGCTCCGTCATTGCCCCACCCCCGAAGCGCTGTCAGCTTTAACCAAACTAGCCACCGATCCAGCTCAGTTTGAAAAGCCAATGTCGGCGCTGGAGTGCGCCGATTATGAGGACGACCTAGCCGATTGGCTGGAAGATCACGGCGTAGCCGATGGCTACCGCCTCGCGGCCGGCCTGCTGGAAGCGGGTGTTACCAAAGATATTCTGGCTCCCGTAGCGGCCGACTTGCCTGAGGCTGCCTGGCCAGCTTCTTTCGCTTGGCTGGAAGGCCAGCTGACTACTCAGCGCCTTATTCGTGATGTGCAGGAGGCCGGCGGCCGCATCAGCACCTTAGTGGCTAGCGTGAAGACCTACTCCCACATGGACCGCGCCACGGATCGTGCTCCCTTGGATGTGCACAGCGGCCTGGAAAGCACCCTTACGATGCTAGGCCACCAGCTCCGCGACAAAAAAATCAAGCTGACGCGCGATTTTGCCCCCCAGCTGCCCCAAGTACGCGGCCAAGTCAGTAGCCTCAACCAAGTGTGGACCAACCTAATTGATAACGCTATCGACGCGGTGGAAACTGGGGGCGAGATTACCGTGCGCACTCACCTGCAAAGCGGCTTTGTACGGGTGGCCATCATCGACAACGGCCACGGCATTGCCCCAGACGTGCTGAATCACATTTTTGAGCCCTTCTTTACCACCAAGCAAGCCGGATCGGGCTCCGGCCTGGGCCTCGATATCGCCCAGCGCATCGTGCGCAGCCACGATGGTCGTCTGGAAGTGACATCGGTGCCCGGCCACACCGAGTTCAGCGTGTGGCTACCCGCGCTGACGTAGGCGCTGGGGGGCATTTTGGGATGGCAGCTTTTTCTTTCTTTAAGTAAAAGAGCTCGCTCATACGTCTGCCATATATAAGCGCCTGTCGAGTACCTTTCTCCTGCATAAGTACTAGCCCTAGCTATGAAAAAACCAGTTCTACTTGTAGTAGACGATGATCCACAGGTGCTTAGCGCCATCGACCGGGATTTGCGCAGTGAGTTTCGCCGCGACTACCGCGTACTACGGGCCAGCTCCGGGCTCGAAGCCCTCGAAATTCTAAATGAGCTACAAACCCGCGCCGAGCCGCTAGCTTTATTGCTGGCTGACCAGCGCATGCCCCAAATGGAAGGCGTGGAGCTGCTGGAGAAAGCCCGAGGAATTTTTCCTGATGCTAAGCGCGTGCTGCTCACGGCCTACGCCGATACCGAAGCGGCCATTCGTGCCATCAATAATGCCCACCTCGACTATTATCTGCTCAAGCCTTGGGACCCGCCTCAGGAGTTGCTTTACCCCACTCTACACGACTTGCTAGCCGCCTGGCAAGCCAAGTACAAGCCACGCTTTCAGGGCCTGCGGCTAATCGGGTTTCAATGGTCGCCGCTTTCTCATGAGTTGAAAGACTTTCTGGCTGGCTACATGGTAGCGTATCAGTGGCTTGATTTTGAAGCCAATCCGGAGGCCCAAACGCTACTACAAAGCACCGGCCTCACTCCTGCCGATTTGCCGGTGGTCGTGTTCGAAGACGGCTCGTCCCTGGCCCGGCCCGAGCGGGCGGCGGTGGCCCTCAAAATTGGCTTGCCCCAAAAAGCATCATCCGAGCTTTACGACGTTGTCGTGATTGGGGCCGGGCCATCGGGGCTAGCATCCGCCGTGTATGGAGCTTCCGAAGGGCTGAAAACGCTGGTCATCGAGCGCGGTTCACCGGGCGGGCAGGCCGGCAGCAGCTCACGCATTGAAAATTACCTGGGCTTTCCCACTGGCCTAAGTGGGGCTGAGTTGGCCCACCGGGCGTGGGCGCAGGCCGTCCGCCTCGGGGCCGAGCTTTTAGCCCCCCAAGAAGTCACCAGCCTTTGCGTGCAGGATGAGTACAAAGTATTGACTTTAGCCGACGGCAGCGAGGTTCGCACCCGCGCTGTGGTGCTGGCCACGGGCGTCAGCTACCGCACGCTCAACGTGCCCGGTGAGCACCACCTCAGCGGGGCCGGCGTGTACTACGGCGCCGCCCGCACCGAAGCCCGCTCCTGCGACCAGCAGGATGTATACATCGTGGGCGGCGGCAACTCCGCCGGGCAGGCAGCCATGTATCTAGCTACCTACGCGCGCCGCGTGTTCATCCTGATTCGGGGTGAGTCGTTGGCGGCTTCTATGTCGGCGTATCTGATAGAGCAGATTGGGCAGACCGAAAACATTGAGATTCTGCCCTTTGCGGAAGTGAAAGAAGTCTGCGGGCAGGATCATCTGGAAGAAGTTATTATCAGCAATAAAGGTGAAATACAGCGGCGGCCTGCGCGGGCGCTGTTCGTATTTATCGGTGCCAAGCCCAGCACCGAATGGGTGCAGGATCTTATTCTCTGCGATAAGCGCGGCTTTATGCTGACGGGCCGCGACTTAGTAACTGACCCCCGTTTTGCCGCCTCCTGGAAGCGCGACCGGGAGCCTTACCTACTAGAAACCTGCGTGCCGGGCATTTTTGCCGCCGGGGATAATCGAGTGGGCGCCATGGCCCGCGTGGCCTCGGCCGTGGGCGAAGGCTCTATGGCAATTAAGTTTGTGCACGAGTATCTGGACGAGTAGGAAGCTTTTTTACTCGTCCAGATACTCGTGCACTGTGGCTTGAGCATGGCTGTTTTTCGTTTGTCTAACGATAGATATTTTGTATAACCTATTGAATAAATGATATTTACATTCCTATCTCGTATCAGTCAGGCGGTAGTCGTGGCGGTAGCTACACTGGGGCTTGCGGGCTGCGAGCTATTTGAATTCAGCCCCAACGACGTCCGGGCACCCGCCGCCGACCGCGACCTGACTGCCAAAAATCTGGAGCGCCTACTAGCTCAACCCAAGCCAACGGGCGGCGACACCTTGCGCTTCGTTTTTACCGGTGATTCGCAGCGCTTTCACGATGAGATAGGCCCACTGGTGAAAAGCGTGAACCAGCAGCGCGGCATCTCGGCCCTGGTGGTAGCGGGCGACATCTCCGACTTTGGCCTGCGCCGCGAGATGCAGTGGGTAAATGACCGCCTGCGTCACCTGAATGTGCCCTATCTCACCGTTATCGGCAACCACGACCAGGTAGCCAATGGCCGGCAAGCTTACCAGGAAATATTTGGTCCCCTGAACTACACCTTCACTTACGACCGCACCCGCTTTATTCTTATCGACACCAACAGCCGCGAGTATGGCTTCAATGGCAAGGTGCCTGACGTGGGCTGGCTCCAGCAGCAACTCGCGGATACGGTGGGCGTGCGCCGCCAGATTGTGCTTTGCCACGTGCCGC
Organism: Hymenobacter sp. HD11105; assembly: GCF_054051685.1. Classification (NCBI taxonomy): domain Bacteria; kingdom Pseudomonadati; phylum Bacteroidota; class Cytophagia; order Cytophagales; family Hymenobacteraceae; genus Hymenobacter; species Hymenobacter sp. HD11105. Next base: position 154,095 of record NZ_JBSWBR010000001.1, read on the forward strand.
CCAGCAATGAGGATTTTGACCCCGCGCTGGTAAAGCCCTTCACCGAAGCGCTGGCAAAAGCCCCCCGCCTGCTTTTCCACCTCAATGGCCACGCCCACAGCTTCAGCATCGGCGAGCCATTCGCTGATGGCGTCACGTACATCAACTCTTTTGCTTTCGAGAAGCGCCAATACGTGATTCTGACCGTGTGGGGTACTGATCAATTTAAGCTTGAAAAAGTCGCCTTTTAGCTATGCGTAGATTTCTACTTCTGGGGGGCATTTTAGGCTTGATTCTGCCTGTGCAACTCACTGTTGCTCAAACGCCTACCGACTCAGTCTCTTCCTCTACGCAGCGCCGGTGGTACGTGCCTCAGCATGTCGTGCTCCAGACGGCAGGCGGCATTGGTATGATCAGCGGGGGCGTGGGCTACAGGGTATTCAAACAGCGCTTGGAAGCCGACATGCTGGCTGGCTACGTGCCCCAGCGCCACGCGGGTCGTAAAGCCCTCGGTATTTTCACTTTCAAAACCACGTATACCCCTTATACTATCGCCCTGAGAAACCCGCAGTGGCGCCTGCACCCCTTATCCTTCGGCGGATTGGTCAACTATACTCCCTCGCGCACCCTCAATCGATCTCGCGACGAGAAGTACTATAAGGGTTACTACTGGTGGTCATCGACGGTGCGCTTTGGCGCTTTTTTAGGCGGACGAGTCACGCGGGAGCTGCAACCTTCGAATGGCCACGCCAGGGCGGTGTCGCTCTATTACGAGTTAGGTACCAATGACTTGTACGTAGTGAGTTTGGCTACCAACTTGTCGGGGCTGAAGGTGACGGATGTTCTAACTCTAGGTGTGGGGGGCAAATTCATGTTCTAATAAGCCCTAGCCGCTGCTTTAAGCGGAATCCCGTTCTCGCAGCTCTATGCCGGCCAGGTACGCAGCCCGCGCTTCACCCAGCAACCGCACGATGGTAGCCCGCTGCCGTAATAGCTTCTCCACCACGGACCGCTGCTGCCGAAACAGGCGCAGTACCCGCAGGCGCTGGCGCCGGCTTTGGAGCCTATTCCAGTAGCGCAGGGCGTAAAAACCGGTTAGCGGCAAGCTGATGGCATAGAGTGTACTCAGGCGCCAGTCATTGGTAAAGTACTGAACTAGCGCAATTTGGGCGGTGTAGGCCACGCCAAACGTTACCATACCCGTAACCATCAGAATAGGTGCCACAAACTCTACCTCTTTTGTAGCCCGCCGAGCGACCATTGATGGAATAATGTACGGCAGATAGTTATTCAGCGCCCCATATACATACACCGGGAAGCCCAGTGCCAGCTTCAGCGCCGTTTTTACCCCCCGGAGCCAGCGGGACCCTTTTTTCCCCGACTCCAATGAGTCGTCGGTTAGGTCCAGGGCGCGCAACTCGTGCAGGTACACCGCTAATTTTTCCCGCACCTCCTGCAAGCGGGCGGGGTCGTGTTTCTCGAAGTAAGCAATAGCCTCCGACAGCGTGCGGCTGAGTTGAAAGTTGTCGTACAGCGTTTCTTCATCGTCGGGGGCGAGGTGCTCGCCAAAGGTGCGCTCTACTTGCTGTACTAGCTCATCCTCGGCCGCATCGCGGGTGATAACCAGGTTTTCTTCTAGGCGCCGCCGAATTTCCTCGGTCAGCTCATCGGCGGCGGCAATGGGGTCGCGGGCGTACAGCTCGGCGTAGGCCGTTACCTGGATGGGCAGCGCCACGTTGAGCAGCACATCGGAGCGAAATTGGCTGGGGTCGAAGTAATTGATGCCGACGGGTAGAATCTGTACCTCGCGGCGGAAATCGTGGCGGGCGGCGGCGCCTAGCGCAATTCGCGCGGCCCCGGTTTTGAGCGGACGCAGCCGCCGCTCGCTGATACTAGTACCCTCGGGAAAAATCATGATGGTGCCGCCCGCGTCGAGGTAGTCGTAGCTACGGCCGAAGGTAGCCTCGTTGCGGCGTGCCAGCTCCTCGGGGCTCACCTGGGCGGCGGGGTCTTCGCCCTCGGCATCCTGGCGGCGGTAGATGGGGATGGAGTTGGTTTGACCCATGAGCCACTTCATGAAGGGCCCTTTAAAAAAGGTGCTCTTGGCCAGAAATGCCACTGAATCGGTGCGGTGAGCAGCCACTACCAGCGGGTCCATAAGCGTATTGGGGTGGTTGGCGGCAATGATAAGCGGGCCCGGCGTTTGCAGTCGGTCGCGGTGGCGCACTTCCATTCGCCGAAAAAAAACGCGTAGTCCCACTTGTACAAGGGGCTTTAGCAAAGCATACGACAGCATAAGTGGAACTAGTAAAACGTTAGCGAAAGTCAGGAATATTTTCCAACCCGGTATCTTCGACGGGGCTTCGCCGCCACATTCATTTTTTACCTCCTTTTCATGCGTTTTCTTTTCTCCTTCTTTCTCGCATTTTTATTTTCTCTGCCAGCAGCCAGGGCGCAAACGGCTCCGGCTGATAAAGCCGAAGCTACCGCACTTAAGCAGGCAAGTGATTTGGTATTGCAACGTAAATACAACTCGGCCTTTGCCCTGCTTCAACAGTTTGACCGCCAAAACGCCCGGCCAGCCGTGGCTATGCGCAAGCAGGAAATGGCGCTGTCCTACCATATCACTACAAACGGCTACCAAACCTTCACCCTGAAAGATCTGGCCTTGGTAGAATCGTTGGAGCAAATGCGTGCTCAGCGCTCTTACGATTCGGCTTATCGGTTCCCCATTGAGGAGGTACTGCTTAACCTAAAGCGTCGCAACCCAACCAACTACCGGCTCGATAAAGCCCTCGGCGACTACTACTATAGCGCTCAGCAGTGCGATTGTGCCGAGAAGGATAAGGGCGAGGACCGGCTTTTTGCCCTCATGGTACGGCATTATGAAGTGGCCCACCTGCGCGGCTATGGCGATTATCTTTCGTACTACGCCTTGGGCTATGCGCATGAGCGCCTCGGCAACTTCGCACAGGCTATTGGGCCTTTCAAGCGCTCCATTCAGCTTAAGAAAGACTTTCCCGACGCACACTATCATATGGCGTATTCGCTGCTGGAGCTCAAACAGCTGGAAAATGCCCGCGATGAGGTACGTCTGGCCATGAATTACTACCAAGATGAGCAGTTTAAGTCCGACGCGGCGTACATGCTGGCCGATATCGAGGAGCAGATAAAGCGTGCGCCTAAGCCTTCCAAAGGGGCAGCCGGCAGCAAACCTGCTAGCCGCACGGAAGCAACCCCTGCGGCACAACCCGCTGAGCCAGCCTCTTCCGAAACGCCCCCCGCCGCCCCAATCGATCTGGCCACCGTGCGCCCCAAGCTGCTGGCGGCTCTTAAAGGCCAGAACAAGCCAGAGATTGACCGCCTATCAAAACAGTTTTTACAAGCTGCGCCAAAGGAGGAAAGCACTTACAGTGAGTTGCTTGAGCTTCACCTGAAGCATAATCAGGCCGCAACGCTTACTACCTTGTTCACCGAGCAGGCGGCGGTACCTAGCCAGCCCCCGCTGGTGCAGGGCTACTTGCGCCTCTACCTGGGGCACCTGTATTTGGAGCAAAAAAATGCCCTCCAGGCCCGCAACCAGTTCGTGCTAGCACGCCAGTTGTTGGTGCAGGCGCTGCCGGCCAAGGACAAAGTTTTCGCCGTGATAGATCAGTTGCTGGCCTCTACTCCCCAAGAATAAGCTTCCTACAATTGCATCCCTCCATGAGAGCCTCGGTTACAATCGGTAGCCGAGGCTCTCATCATTTTAGAAATAAATTTTGGGATCAGTCTAAGAAATACAATTAGGGTTTTATGTTAAAATTTTGACTTTTATTTATCTATAAATCAGTTTAATACATATCCAATCTAAATTTAATGGCATGGTTGGCATGGTTTTGCCATAACACCTCGTAACGTTCAGCTATTCCGTAGTGCGCATAGGAAGTAGCGACGTTTGTTGCCTCCAACTATACATCTTTCTGGATATGAAAAATCTGCGTCTTAGCGGCCGCCTGGCCGCGCTTGCTCTTCTCCTTACTGCTGCCTTCGGTGCCCAAGCTCAAGTTCGCCAACCTTATAATGCTCCTTTAGCGCCCCGGCCTAAGCAGTATTCTACTACCACTACGCTTGCGCCCCCTACGCAAGGTGTGCGTTTTGGGGTGCGAGCAGGTGTTAATGCCGCCGACTGGTCGGGCCAGGTGGTGCAAAGCGTGCTGGATGTGGCTGACCTAACGAATGGCGCCATTACGCGGGAAATGCGCCCTGGCTTCCACGCTGGCCTTTATGCTACTATACCGCTAAGCTCTCACTTTGCCATTGAGCCAGGTTTAGCTTACTCTGAAAAGGGTACCCGACTGGCCGGTCGAGTTCCTTTTGAGCAATTCGACTTCCTGAATGCCCGCGTCACCGCCACGTCACGCATGGCTTATATAGATATGCCGGTGCTGGTTAAAGCCTACCTAACTAGGGGTTTATATGTTTACGCCGGTCCTCAGGCTTCTTATTTGGTTAGCAACAAAGTGCGGGTAGAAGCCGGCGCTTTAGGGTTTTCTGCCTTTCGACAGGACTACAACGTGCGCAATCAGTTCCGCGAATTTGACTTTGCGGTCGTGGGTGGCCTAGGTTACCAGTTCGACAGCGGCTTGGGCCTGAGCGCCGGCTACGACTACGGCCTCTCGTCTCTGGATAGGGGCAACCGTTTCGACGCGCAAAACCGTGTGATTAAAGCCTCGATCAACTTTTCTTTCTAACCTTTCTACCTATTCTTTCTACAACCCAAAAAAGCCCTCCAGATATTCTGGGGGGCTTTTTTATGGTTAATTCTCCCCTAGCGCTTGCAGCCAGCAGTCAGATAAGGCGGCGCAGACTTTAAGTAGTAAGCAACGAAGCCGGTTGGCGCTTGAATACATCCTGCAACGCCTGTCGGGCGGCGTGGTGGCCGCACATGCCGTGTACGCCGCCACCCGGAGGCGTGGAGGAAGAGCATATGTAGATGCCATTGGTGGAGGTGCGGTAGGGCGAGGCGCGCAGAGCCGGACGAGTAAAAAGCTGCGTCACGTTTAGCAGGCCGCCATTGATGTCGCCGCCTACCAAATTGCTGTTGAAAGCCTCTAAATCGCTCGTATTGAATGTGTGGCGGGCCAGTATCCGGTCGCGGAAGCCGGGGGCGAAGCGCTCTACCTGATTTTCGATGGCGCTGGTCATATCTACGCGGGAGCCGTTGGGCACGTGACAGTAGGCCCAAGCCGTGTGCTTGCCAGCGGGCGCTCTGGTCGGATCAAAAAGGCTCTGCTGGGCTAATAGCACAAAGGGCCGCTCGGGGTGCTTGCCTTCACTGGTTTGCTGCTCAGAAGCCGTGATTTCCTCTAAAGAATTGCCTAAGTGCACGGTGCCCGCCTGTCGGCACTCCGGCGCGGTGAACGGTATCGGTTCATCCAGGGCCCAATCAATTTTAAACACGCCCATACCGTAGCGGTAGCGCTCCAGCTGCCAGCGGTAGAGCGATGAAAAGGTGTGTCCTGCTATCTGAAGCAGCTGCCGCGGCGTCACGTCTAGGAGCACGGCGTGAGTAGAAGGCAGCTGATCGAGAGAAGTAACGGGAGCGTTTGTTTCAATTTTGCCCCCCAGCGACACAAAATAGGATGCCAGCGCCCGCGCTATTGATTGGGCTCCACCTTCCGGGAGCGGCCATCCGCGCACGTGCCCCATGGCCATCAGTACCAGCCCGATAGCCGAAGTTGTGACATTCGTAAGAGGCTGAATGGCATGGGCGGCCATGCCAGCCCACAAGCCGCGCGCTTCCAAAGTCTGAAACCGTTTTGCCAGTAAGGTAGCCGAGGTAACAGCGTCGAGGCCGAAGCGGGCCATCGCCAGTGGATGCTTGGGAATACGCAACGGACCCAGAATAGCGGGCGCCAGCACCGGCCAGTCGCGCACAATGGGCTGGATCAGCTGGCGGTAAACCTGTTCATCGGGCCCTAGTCGGCGAGCCGTATCGACCAGGGAGTTGCCCAGGGTGGCGGCCCGACCGGTATCGAAAGGATGAGCGGCGGCTACCGGCGGCGTCAGAAAGCGCAGGCCGTGCTCAGTGAGGGGTAAGGTTTTGAAAAACGGCGACTCCGCCGCCAGCGGGTGAATGGCCGAGCCGATATCGTGCACGAAGCCCGGCAGCGTAAGCTCCGCTGAGCGCAGCCCACCGCCGATAACTTCTTTGGCTTCCAGAATCAGCACCGACAGGCCAGCCTGTTGCAGCGTAATGGCCGCCGCTAAGCCATTCGGTCCGGAGCCAACCACAACAGCATCAAAATCTCGCTTATCCACTAAGAAGGCTTTTATAGAGTAAGTATCAGTTGAACACGCCTACCGTCAGAAAGTCACTAATTGCTATAACTATAGGCGGTCATGCAGAGCGGAGCGAAGCATCTCGCTAGCAGTCGTTGAGTTAGCACTACAACATCAGCTAGCGAGATGCTTCGCTCCGCTCTGCATGACCGCCTGACGGAGCTTGGTTCTATTACGGCAACTTATCTTTTTTGCTTCTTTCTCTCTAAAACAAGCATCGGAAATAGGTTTGTTATAATGCCTACGTTGGAGAAAAAGCCCCCACAACTTTATTATTGCTGCTTAGTCGTGCGGATTCATCACGCGGTTTTGGCGGTTGATGGATTCTAAGTGAATGGCGTCGAAATACTTGAGGATAAAGTCTTTCGTTAAGCCCAGCTTTGCGCCTTTCTGTACGCCGCGCTCCAGGATTTCATTCCACCGATTAGGCTGAAGAATGGTAATGTCGTTTTCCTTTTTGTAGGTACCGATTTTCTCAGCAACGGCCATGCGGCTGCTAATGAGCTGCATAATCTCGTCGTCGATGTGGTTGATCTGGTCGCGGAGCTTGGCCAATACAGTCAGGAATTCCTGTTTATCGGTGGTTTCGTGACGCCAGATAAGGTGGTCGAGCAGGGCTACTAGGTTGGTGGGTGTTACCTGTTGAGCGGCGTCGCTCCAGGCCTGGTCCGGGTCGCGGTGCGATTCCAGCATCAGGCCGTCGAAGTCGAGGTCAATGGCTTTTTGGGCGACGTCGGCGAGCAAGTCGCGGCGGCCGCAGATGTGGCTGGGGTCGCAGATGAGGGGCAGTTCGGGCATGCGGCGCTTCATCTCGATAGGCAATTGCCAGAGCGGGGCGTTGCGGTAGTCGGTGTTGCCATAGCTGGAAAAGCCCCGGTGAATCAGGCCAATTTGCTTGACGCCGGCTTTGGCTAAGCGCTCCACGGCCCCGGCCCACAGCTCTACGTCGGGGTTAATGGGGTTTTTGATGAACACCGGCACGTCGGTGCCGCGCAGAGCGTCGGCCACAGCTTGCACCGAGAAGGGGTTTACGGTGGTGCGGGCGCCAATCCAGAGCACGTCCATTTCGAAGGCCATGCTGTCTTCCACGTGCTTGGGCGTGGCCACTTCCACCATTACGGGCAGGCCGGTTTGCTCGCGGGCTTTTTGCAGCCAGGGCAAGCCTTTAGTGCCGATGCCCTCGAAGCCGCCAGGCTTGGTGCGAGGCTTCCAGATGCCGGCGCGCAGCATATCGACGCGGCCGGTTTGGGCCAGCTGGTTGCAGGTATCAAGGAGTTGCTCCTCGGTTTCGGCGCTGCAAGGGCCGGAGATGAGCAGGGGCTTTTTGCTGGTAAGCTCAGCTGCCGAGGCGGTGGTTGCTTGGGTATGGTCCATTATTTCAATATTTTACGAATGAGGTTGGCTTGCTCGATGAGCTGATGAAAAGCGGGGTAATCTTCCTGTTCCAGCACGTCTTTCATGTGCTGAAGCTGACGCAAATGCTCACTGAGCACATCGAGCACGTTGAGGCGGTTTTGACGAAAAATAGGCACCCACATATCCGGCGAGCTTTTGGCCAGGCGCACCGTCGATTCGAAGCCGCCGCTGGCCAGGTCGAAGATTTGCTGCTCCTCTTTCTCTTTGTTTAAGACAGTGAGAGCTAGGGCGAAAGAGGTGATATGCGAAATATGGGAGATGTAGGCGGTATGCAAATCGTGGGCAGCGCCGCCCATGTACACCAGGCGCATCCCGATCTGCTCAAAAATGCCCCCCACGCGGCTTACGGCAGCCGGGTCGCTGTGCTCAGCGTCGCAGATAACCAGGGCTTTATCTTGAAACAAGCCCCGCACCGCCGCTTCCGGCCCCGAATACTCAGTGCCTGCCATCGGGTGCACGGCCACAAAGCGCGCGCGATTTGGATGGCCTTGAATGCTGGCCAGCAGCTTTTGCTTAGTTGATCCCACGTCGATAACTACCTGATGATCAATTACTGAATCCAGAATCCGAGGTAGCAGCGTGAGCATGGCATCCATGGGCACGGCCAGCACGATGAGGTCCGCACGGCTAATGCCGGATGCGAGGTCGGCTACCTCATCGACCAGATTCAAGCTCAGGGCTTTTGTTTGGTTTTCGAAGCTTTGGTCTACGCCGATGATGTGGGTAGCCAAGCCAGATTCCCGCAGGCTCAGGGCCAGAGAGCCGCCAATTAAGCCAATACCTATTACAGTGACTATCATTTTATTAGCTAGAAACAGGTGCGGAAGCTCGCGCTGTGATAATGCGTTCGAGGGCGGCAGTCAGCACACTTTCGGGCTGGCACAGGCTCACCCGAATAAAAGCGTTGCCATTGCTGCCAAAAATGCCCCCCGGCGTGATAAACACTTTTGCCTGGTGCAGCAGCTCGTCGCTAAGGGCGTACCCATCGGCGTAGCCAGCCGGAATTGCCCCCCAGACGAACAAGCCCGTCTGCTGCCGGTCGAAGGTGCAGCCGATGGTGGTGAGCAGGCTGAAAACCTGCTCGCGGCGAGCCCGGTAGGTGGCGTTAAGTTGCTCAAACCAATCAGCGCCTAGCCCTAGCGCGACGATAGCGCCGCGCTGCACCGGCAGAAACATGCCCGAATCAAGGTTGCTTTTGAAGCGCAACACTTGTTGCAACCATTCGGCCCGGCCCACCAGCATGCCCACGCGCCAGCCCGCCATGTTGTGCGATTTGCTAAGCGAATTCAACTCCAGAGCTACTTCGCGCGCGCCCGGCACAGCCAGCAAACTCTGCGGGTTGTCGTTGAGAATGAAGCTGTATGGGTTGTCATGCACCAGCAGAACGTTGTGCTCTTGGGCAAAGGCTACCAGGCGCGCCAGAAACTCTCTATCGGCGGGGGCGCCGGTGGGCATGTGAGGGTAGTTGAGCCACATGAGCTTTACCCGGCTCAGGTCGCGCTGAGACAGGGCATCGAGGTCGGGCTGCCAGTTGGTAGCGGCGGTCAGGTCATAATCGACGGGCGTGGCGCCGCTGAGCTGGGCAGCGGCGCGGTAAGCTGGGTAGCCCGGATTGGGAATCAGCACCTCGTCGCCAGCTTGCAAAAATGTCATGCTGATGTGTATGATGCCTTCCTTAGAGCCCAACAACGGTAGAATTTCATTGACTGGGTTTAGCTCTACCTGGTAAGCACGCTGATACCACTCGGCCATAGCCTGCCGCAGCGCCGGGCTGCCCTGGTAGCCTTGGTAGGCGTGGGTATTGGGCTGTTCGGCTGCTGTATTTAGTGCCTCAATTACACTGGGGTGCGGCGGCAAATCGGGGCTGCCGATGCCCAGATTGATCACGGCAGCACCCGCTTCGTTCATGGCCTCGATTTCTCGCAGCTTTTGGGAGAAGTAATATTCTCCTGTGTGCTGAAGGCGGTCGGCGGTAGAAATGTTCATGGTGGTAGCTTTTAACTAGCGGGTGTTGAGTCGGTTAATTGCTGATCTCCTCGTTGATAAAGCCCCAACACGCGCAAATCTTCGGTGAGCGGCTCCAAGTCGCGGAGGACTTCGTGGAATTGGTCGGCGTGGTCGAACTCCAGGTCGGCATGAAAGAAGTATTGCCAGGCGCGGCCGGGCTGGGGGAAGGACTGAAGCTTGGAGAGGTTCAGGTCGTGGTCGGCGATTTTGTTGAGCACCCGGGCCAGCGAGCCTTTTGTGTGGGAAGTGTGGAAATACACCGACGCTTTATTGGCCGTGGCCGGCTGGGGGGCATTTTCGGCGGTGTTGATGATAAGAAACCGCGTGTAGTTCTCCGGCACCGATTGAATATCATTTGCTCCTATCTCCAAGTCAAAAAGCTCGGCAGCAGCCTGGCCAGCTACGGCAGCTATGCCCAGCAGGTGACCTTCACGAATACGCTGGGCGCTGAGGGCTGTGTCTTCGGTCTCAACCAGCTTCCATTCAGGGTGTTGGTTAAGAAAATCAGCACACTGGAGCAGAGCCATCGGGTGCGAGTGCACCTCGCGTAGGTCAGCCAGGGTTTGGCCGGGCAGCAGCAGCAGATGCTGCCTGATGGGCAAGTACACCTCGCCCGTCACCCGCAGCTCCGATTGTTGGAGCAGGTTATAATTGGGCAGAATGCTGCCGGCAATAGAGTTCTCAATGGCCATTACGCCGCCCGCTGCCGTGCCACGCGCCACTTGCCGTACTACCTCCGCGAAGGTGGCGCAGGGCGTAACGGCGGTTTCGGGACCGAAGTACTGGTGGGCGGCTACCTGGTGAAAGCTGCCGGCGAAACCCTGAATGGCAATGGTTGGCGTCATGAGAAGAGTGAAGTTTAGTGTATAAAAAAGGCCCCCTGAGGTTCAGGGGGCCTTTTTCGTTGCTTCTTTTGAGGTTAAGCAGAATAAAAGACTCCCTGGTTCTTCCGGTAGAAGAAGTAATAGAAGCCATAAAAAAAAGAAGCGGAGAACTGCATGATTAGGGAATACTCGGGAGATAAAAAAAGCGCCTCTCGGGGGTCCGGGGCGCTTGGTTGGTCTAGGTTGGTGTGGGGCAAGCGGCCTCGGTTCTACGCGGTGGCGTAGAAAAAATACGAGGTAAAATAATACTGATTGGAAGCCGTGCGCATGATGAAAGTAGCCGTTTAGCTGCCCAAATCTGAAGAAAGGCAAGCAGGAAAACAAGTTTGCACCAAATTTTCTGATTTTATTATCTGGGCTTAAGCAACTTATACTCTAGTAATTCCTCGTTTATGCTCTATGAGATTAGGGAAGACCAACCTAAAATTTTAGACTAACTAAGTAGAGGCGCACCAATATGCAGACCCTCCTTGAATGCTAACAAGGCGTTCACTTATAACGAGCGTTGCATCAAGCGAATAGAGTGAAAAACGTTTGGTATCGGCTCGTTTAGGCAATGATGTTCCTCTTACGACAGAGCACTACTTATAAGGTCTCCTTCGATACTACCTTGCTCCTTAAAATGGGTCATACATTCTGCTGGTATGCAGCAAGTAAATAGTTAGATTGTCTAGTAAAATTCACTTATAACTTGGAGTAATTCCAGCCACGAGAAGTAACTCATGGTGTGGTCCTGTCTCTGCTGCTATGCGCTACTTCCTCTTGCTGGTGGCCGGTTGGCTGCTTCTCCTATCTACCTCTAAGGCTGCTCAGCTGCCTGTAGACCCAGCCGCGTCGCAGACCACATCTCGGTCGGGGGCGGTGCAAGCAGCCGCGCCATCTGCGGTCAGCTACCGCTACTGGGAGACGCCGCCCAATTTCCTGCGCCAGGTGCTCAGCAGCCAACGCGCTGACACGGCCCGTATGCGCACGCTTATGCACTTGGCCGATATCGGCACCAAAGCGGGAGCGGAGAGTATTAATGCCGACGAGGCCATGGAACTACTGGCGCTAAGTGCCCGATTGGGGCGACCCGAACAGCGGGCGTACCGCTATCTGATAACAGCCTACCAGCTGGCCGCAGCCAACGACTTAGTGGCTGCGCTCGACACAGCACAGGCCGCCGTGGCCGCATTTGACCGCCTCCAGCGTCCCGTGCCGATGCTTCTGATCAGCATGCGCCACTTCTTCCCCCCGACGAGCCAAGAGGCGAAGCGGACCTTTTACCGAGCTCAGTTGGTCGCCTATCGGCAGCGGGGGGATACGCTGAGCATAGCCGCCTGCTACCACGCTCTGGCAGGCTACTGCAAGGCCGTGGGCGACCAGAACCAAGCTATTGGCCACTACTTGCAAGCGGCGCAGTATTACCGCCGTTTTCACGCCCCCCTCTACTACGATTGCCTGGCCGTGGCCGGCCAAGCTTATGCCGAGTGGGGCAACATAGAAAAGGCGCTATTTTATCTGCGGCAATCCTTGGCTGAGGCTGGTGGCCAAGCCCGCACGAATCCCTATGTCCGCTACGCGTTGCTGGCCCAGGTGCAGCTGCAAGCGCACGATTACCTGGCCGCCCTGCGCTCCTTGGATCAGAGCATCGCCAGCGCCCCCCCCGGGGATAAGGCCTTTCGGGGCTGCTGGTTGGTGCTGAAAAGTGCGGTGTTGCTGGCTCAGCGCCGCCCCAGCGAAGCCCTCCCGCTTCTGCATACGGCCCAGCAGTTGGACGATTCGCTGCACTTGCCCCTTGTTTCGTCCAATGGTAGCTTTGAGTTGGCGGCCACCTGGGCGCAGTACTACGAGGCAATCGGCGACGGGGCTCGCGCCGAAACCCACTGGCTGGCGGCGTATCGGCAGGCCCAGCAGGCGCGCAATACGCCGTTGCGGCTGGCTTACCTACGCAATTTGGCTCGCTTCTATCAGCAGCAACGCCAACCGGCCATTGCGGCAACGTATGCCATAGCTGCTCTTGGGTTGAGCGACACGCTCAGCGCCTCCCAAGGGCGGCTGCACGTGACGAAATTTGAAATTCAGCAAGCTCAGCAGGCCCAGACCCTGCGCATCGCCGACTTGCGCCAAGCCCAGGCCCTAGACGCGGCCCAGGCCCGGCGTCAGCGCCTGCTGCTAGGAGCAACGCTGGCTGTACTGGCGCTGATTGGGGGCCTAGTGTTTGTGCTCTGGCGCAGCAATCGGCTCAAGCAGCGCGCCAACGAGCAGCTTAATCGGTTGAATGCTGCTGTTACTACACAAAAGCAGGAGCTGCAAGTCCAGCGGGATCAGCTCGACGCCTCTCTGACGGAGTTGCGCACGACTCAGGCCCAGTTAATTCAAAAAGAGAAGATGGCCTCGCTGGGCGAGCTGACGGCCGGTATTGCCCACGAGATTCAGAACCCCTTAAACTTCGTCACCAACTTCTCGGACGTGAGCGCCGAATTGATGCTCGAGCTGCAGGAAGCCCAACTCGCGGGGGATGGCGAGGAGGTGGCCGCGTTGGCCGGAGATGTAACTGAAAATTTGACCAAAATCCGGCAGCACGGGCAGCGCGCTTCTAGTATTGTCCGCGGAATGCTGGAACACGCCCGCGCAAGCACCGGGGAACGGACCCCAACGAATCTGAATGCCCTGTGCGAGGAATATTTACGCTTGGCTTACCAAGGGCAGCGTACCAAGGACTCACAGTTTGAGGCGGAAGTAAATACCGACTTTACCTGTGATTTAGCCCCCGTAAACATTGTGGCGGCCGATGTTGGACGAGTGCTACTGAACCTCTACAGTAATGCCTTCTATGCCGTGCAGCAGCGCCAGCAACTAGGCGAAGCAGGCTACCAACCCGCTATCAGCGTCCAGACGAAGCACCTGGACGGGCACGTAGAAATTCAAGTGCGCGACAATGGCACTGGTATGAGCAAAGCGGTACAGAGCAAGATCTTTCACCCCTTCTTCACCACGAAGCCGCCTGGGGAAGGCACAGGCTTAGGGTTGTCACTCAGCTACGACATTATCGTTCAAGGCCATGGGGGCACGCTTAATATGGAGAGTAAGGAGGGTCACGGTACTGAGTTTACTATCACCCTGCCCGTTTAGCTTCTGTGCTGACTTAATCTAAGTGTACAATTCAAGCGCATCGGTAGCCCAAGGAGAGAGTTAGCTTTCCAGCTTCCTCCTATCTAGCGTAACGGTCGCTTCTCTTGTAGGAATACAGCTTGTTGATAAGGCGGTGTTTTGCCCCCCAAGCTGTAGCTTACGGGTTCATCCACGGGCTGCTCCGTACCTTATGTTTTTCAAAAGACGTCGTTCTGAGTTGCCCGCTGCGCTACCGGATGCCGAGCTGCTGGTGCGCTACCGGCAGCACGGCGACGTAGCCGATGTGGGCACGCTGTATGAGCGACATATGGTGTCGGTGCTGGCCATTTGCCGGCGCTACCTGCGCGACGAGGACGATGCCAAAGACGCGGTAATGCAGCTGTTCGAAAAGCTGGTGGAAAGTCTGCGGCGGCATGAGGTAGACAACTTTCCGGCCTGGCTGCATACTACGGCCCGCAACCATTGCCTAATGCTTCTACGCGCCCGGCAGCGCGCCGATCCGGATAGTGGCGGCGCCCTCGTGCTGCACTTTCCCGACGCGGCCGGTATGGAATCGGCGGTGTCTGCGCATCTACCTACTGATGACCCCGACGAAGCCGCTTTGACCGAAGAACGCCTACAAGCCCTAGAGCTTGCCTTGGCTGAGCTACCGCCCGGTCAGCGACGATGCTTGGAACTGTTTTACCTCGAAAAGCAGTGTTACCGTACTATCGCCACTATCACCGGCTTCGAGCTAGGCTTAGTGAAAAGCCACCTTCAAAACGGCAAGCGCAACCTCAAACGTTACTTAGAGTCTTCTGCTCCTGATGCGGCCCACTGACCAGCTACCTACTCCACCTTCGTCTGCCGAACCCGGTGGGCACCTGCCCGTGGCCTTGCTGCGGCAGTACGTGGCTGGTACGCTCGCACCAGCCGCCCAGCACCGCGTGGAGGCACATACACTTGATTGTCAGCGGTGTGCCGAAGTACTCGAAGGGCTGGAAATGACCGACGCAGCCACTACCGACCAGAGCTTGGCCGACCTGCAAAGCCGCCTACGCGCCCGCGTAGCTCAAGAAGTCGACCCCAAGCCAGTATCCGCTAACTGGCCATGGCTGCAAATGGCCGGAGTCGTGTTGCTACTGATAGCCAGCGTCGTTGGATGGCGCCTACGTCAGGCGAACACCGAAACGCAGTCGGTGCCCGTGTCGGCGGTGATGCAGGCAGAGCAGCCGGTCGCGAGAAGTCAGCAAGAGTCGTTGCCGTCAGCATCCTCTGCACCTGTGTTAGAAGCCGAATCAGCAGCAGGACAGACCATACCAATACTGGCTGACGACGCATCAGTTTCGCAAGCAAATCGCCCCGAAGCAGCCTTGGCAGTTACGTCTGCTCGCACCAATGCAACGCCCAGCGCCAATGTTCGCTCTTCCAAAATCTCAACTCGGCAGGCAGGCGATGTGGCGGCGATAAAGACCCAAACGCAGGATAGCAAGACAACCGCGGACAGCATCTCCCCTAGCACCGTGGTGGTAGCTACCGAAGTCACTGTGCCAGCCGAACCATCGACTCCGCTCCCATCCGATCCTACTCGCGCTTCCGTGGCCAGGAGTTCTACGCCGGTAGCCGGCTCTGCATCGAACCCGGAAGAAAAAGCGAAAAAAATGCCCCCCAGCGCAAATATGCGCTCGTTGGCAAGCTCTGCCGCTTCGGCTGCGAGCTTGAAAACAGTGCGGGGTCGTATTACGGACCAAGCCACCGGCGACGGGTTGGCTGGGGTAACGGTACTCGTAAAAGGCACCAACCAAGGAGTGAGTACTGAGGCCGATGGCTCCTTCACACTGCCCATCACCGAGACACAATCGACGCTCACTATTTCGTCTATTGGCTACCAAACTCAGGAGTATAAGCTCACCAACCCGACGGCCCCGCTCACGCTTGCCTTGGCCTCGGATACCCAAGCGCTCAGCGAAACGGTAGTGGTGCGGAAAAGTAAAATGCCAGTGCCTCCAGCCGTCGGGCCCGCACCGGCCGGAGGTTTACCAGCCTTCCACAAGTATCTAAAAGAAGAGCTAGTTTACCCAGAAAAAGCCCTTAAGGAGCGCACCCAAGGCACCGTGAAATTAAAATTCACAGTAACAGCTACTGGCTCTATTGAGAACCTGAAGGTCGTGGACAGCCTCAGCAAAGAGTGCGACGAAGAGGCCATGCGCTTGGTGCGTGAAGGACCAGCTTGGTTTCCGGGCATCATCGGTGGCCGCCGCACGGCTCAGCAAGTGCGCATCGTGGTGCCGTTTCGCCTTTAGCTTGTGGTATTACCGTCAGCTGCTCTATTTTTCGCAACAAAAAGCCCCCAGAAGGGATCTGGGGGGCTTTTTGTTGCTCAAACTACTCTAGTTGCTGTAGCCGCCGCCGCTTTCTGGGGCGGTGGCGCTGCCGCCGGGCTCTACTTCGCGGGGCAAATCGGGCTGAGTTTTTATTTCTACCTGGCTGTAGTCGGGGGTACCGCCGCCAGTACCGGGGACTTCGGCCTGCTCGGTTTCGATGCCGCCGATGGCGCCGGCATTCCACTTGTGCATTACTTCAAAAGTAATTTTGGCCGTGATACGGTACTCCACAATGCGGTTGTCCTGCACTTTGCAGCTCTGATCTTTAATGTAAATCGACTTGATGCCTTTGAGCGTGGTGCTGGCTTCGGTGAGGGCACGCTGCAGGGCGTCTTCGAAGCTTTTGTCAGAGCTGGCTAGTACTTCAATTACTTTCTTGATGTTACTCATAGCTTGGGGCGTTTGGTGGTGGAACGGGGCTAAACAACGGCTCCAGAAGGGGCTGGCATGGTTGTACGCAAGCCGGCCACGAGCGGCTGAGTTCCAACGTTGCCCCCCGGCTAGGCGTTATGTACTTTTACCCCCTCGAACTAATCTGCCACCTCAGCTTTCCGCTTCATGAATTTCCGTACCGAGAAAGACACCATGGGTCCCGTACAGGTACCCGCCGACGCATACTACGGCGCCCAAACCCAGCGCTCCATCGACAACTTCCGCATCGCGCAGGATATCAACCGGATGCCCAAGGAAATCATCCGCGCCTTTGCTTATTTAAAGAAGGCTGCTGCGCTCACCAACCGCGACGCCGGTATACTATCCGCCGATAAAGCCGAGTTAATTGGCCGCGTGTGCGACGAGATTCTGGAGGGCAAACTAGATGCGGAGTTTCCGCTGGTGGTGTGGCAAACCGGTTCGGGCACGCAAAGCAACATGAACGTGAACGAGGTGGTAGCCTACCGCGGCCACGTATTGCAAGGCGGCCAGCTCAGCGACGAGAAGAAAGCGTTGGCGCCTAACGACGACGTAAACAAGTCGCAAAGCTCGAATGACACCTTCCCCACGGCCATGCACATCGCGGCCTACAAGATTCTGGTGGAAGTGACCATGCCCGGCATCGAGAAGCTCCGCGACACGCTCAAGCGCAAGTCGGAGGAGTACATGCACGTGGTGAAAATTGGCCGCACCCACCTCATGGACGCCACGCCGCTCACCGTGGGCCAGGAGTTTTCGGGCTACGTATCCCAGCTCGACCACGGCCTGCGGGCTATTAAAAACACGCTTGCGCACTTATCGGAGCTGGCGCTGGGAGGCACGGCCGTCGGTACGGGCATTAATACGCCCCCCAACTACTCCGAAAACGTAGCCAAGCACATCGCCGACCTCACGGGCTTGCCTTTTGTCACGGCCGAGAACAAGTTTGAAGCTTTGGCTGCTCACGATGCCATCGTAGAAGCACACGGCGCCTTGAAAACGGTGGCGGCTTCGCTGATGAAGATTGCCAACGACATTCGCTTGCTGGCTTCCGGCCCGCGCGCCGGCATCGGTGAGCTGTACATCCCTGATAACGAGCCCGGCTCGAGCATCATGCCCGGCAAAGTGAACCCTACCCAAAGCGAAGCCATGACCATGGTAGCCGCGCAGGTAATGGGCAACGATGTGGCCATCAACATCGGCGGCATGAACGGCCACTTCGAGCTGAACGTGTTCAAGCCACTGATGATCTATAACTTCCTGCACTCAGCCCGCCTCATCGGTGATGTGTGCGTGTCGTTTAATGACAAGTGCGCGGAAGGAATTAAACCCATTGAAGAGAACATTCAAAAGCACGTAAACAGCTCTCTGATGCTGGTAACGGCCCTGAACCCGCACATCGGCTACTACAAAGCCGCCGAAATTGCCCAAACCGCGCACCGCGAAGGCTCTACATTGAAGGAAACCGCGTTGAAGCTCGGCTACCTCACCGAGGAGCAGTTCAACGAGTGGCTGAAGCCTGAGGACATGGTGGGCGAGATAAAGAAGTAGCCGCCGCTACAACCTTGTCGAGTAACTATACGAACAACGGGCGACCAGCTACCATGCTGGCCGCCCGTTTTCATGCCTGCCTATCCTCAATTTGCCGCGCCCTTTCGTGCCTTTCTTGATCAGATTCCGGCTGCTGGCCGCGTAGTTGTGTTTTGTCATTTTGATGCCGACGGTTTGGCTGCGGGGGCCTTATTCGGGCGCGGGCTGAGTCGTATCAACCCGAGCTGGGAAGTAGAGGTTTTGCCGTCAGGCAAGGGAGAAAACGCCTTTCTAACGCCTGCTGTGCGCGAAAAGCTGTTAGCTTTTAAGCCTGATGCGCTTATCGTTACAGACCTCGGCGTTCATGAAAATGGCACTCTGGAAGCCGATGGCGTGCCGGTGCTGTACGTAGATCACCATATTCCCGAAGGTGAGCCGCCAACGGGTGCCACCGTGCTGACGGGCTACGGTCTGGAGCCAGTGCCTTGCTCGGCTTGGCTAGCGTACGAGCTGCTGGCCGCGGAAACGGACGTGACGGACTTGCAGTGGGTAGCCGCCATTGGCATTCTTTCCGACTTGGGCGACCAGGCGCCCTGGTCTCCTCTATCAACCACCAAAAAGCAGCACACCGCCAAGTGGCTCAAGGAAGCCGTAGCCATGTGCAACGCCGCTCGCCGCGCTGGCGCCTTCGATTTAGATTTGCCCTTACAATATTTGCTGCACGATGATAATCCGCGCGGCCTGGCTCAGGATGCTACGCTGGCCGCTTACCGCGCGGAAGTAGCCGCCGAGCTGGCCGTGGCCCGCAAAATGCCCCCCAAGTTCCCGCCCAAAGGTCCCGACGCTTCGCCCGTAGCTATTATCACCATCGATTCCCCCTGTCAGATTCATCCGCTGGTGGCGCAGCAGTGGATTCAGCGCCTCCCCGACCGGATTGTGCTCTGCGCCAACATGGGCTACCTGGCCGATGGAGCAGTGGCTATATCGGGCCGGGCGGCTAGCCGCGATCTGCACATTCCGAATGTATTGCGGGCAGCGTTTGCCCGCATTGGAGCCACGCCGCCGGCCAACTTCGCGCATGGTCATCCGCAGGCCAGTGGGGGGCATTTACCGCCCGAAGAATATGGTTTGCTGCTGAAAGGTCTCGGGTACGAATAATTATTCAACAGCGTCGCCAGAGGCACATCTTGGTAAGGCGCCACCCAGTGGGTTCACGATTTCTGCAAGCTGATCTATATTTTCCTTGCTCAATGGAGCTTTCGTCTAGCCCCATCTCATTTTTCCGGGCATATTTAGGCTTGACTTCCACGCATCTATCTTCTCTATGGATTTCTCCCAAGACATCATTCTGGAAAATAATCGCGCCCAGCTGCGGCCTTTGGCTATCACCGACTTTGAGGCCTTGCAGCCTATAGCCTTCGACCCAGAGTTGTGGCAGTTCACACTCACCCGCGGCGACGACCGAATCAGCTTGGCCGACTACATAGCGGCGGCTATGCAAGGTCGGGAGAAGGAGCAGCGCTACCCCTTCGTACTTATCGACAAGCGTACAAACCAAGTGGCTGGCAGCACGAGCTACTACAATATCTTTCTGGATGATGCGCGCCTGTCGATTGGCTACACCTGGGTGGGCACAGAATTTCAGCGTAGCGGCCTAAACCGGGCGGCCAAGCACTTGCTGTTGCGCCACGCCTTTGATGTGTTGGGTTGCGAGCGGGTGGAGTTGGAGACCGATGCCCGCAATACGAAGTCGCAGGAGGCGATGCGGCGAATGGGCGCCACCGAGGAAGGTACGTTGCGCAGTCACCGCCTCACCCAGGGCGGACGACGGCGCGATACCGTCATTTTCAGCATTCTAAAGCCCGAATGGCAGCAGCTGCGCAGTACGGTTTTTCAAGATTTCGAAAGCCGTGTCTGATTTGCCCCCCAGCCCCCGCGGCTTGCTTCAGCGCCGGGTAGCGAGCTTCGGCCATGCCTTTCGGGGTGTAGCGTCAGCGCTGCGCTCGGAAGTGCACCTGCGCTTTCACGCCCTCGCGACGGTGGTGGTTATTGGGCTGGGGTTTTACTTTGACATCAGCCTTACCGAGTGGGCGCTGGTAGCTTTGGCCGTAGGCACCGTCTGGACGGCGGAGTTGGCCAATACTGCCATCGAGGCGCTTACCGACTTGGTGTCGCCGGAATATCATCCGCTGGCGGGCAAAGCCAAGGACGTTGCGGCGGGAGCCGTGCTGCTGGCGGCGCTGGCCGCGCTGGTAGTGGGCGCGCTCATATTTGCCCCCCGCGTATGGGCGCTGACCCATTAGCAAGGCAGAAGGCGGAATGAACAATTAGCAGGGGGCGGCGTAAGCACCACTGTTAGGCTGCAACCCTGCTACTTTGAGGCTTCAATTACGCTTTTGGCCTATTCCTCATTCCTCATCCTCTCTTGTTCTTTTGCCATGCGCACTGAGTTACTTTTGATAATCACCTCCATAGCTACCTGTCTTACAATGGGTTGCCAGACCGGGGTGAACGTGACTACCCCCACCGATGCGCCCGTATCAGGCAGCGTGTACGGCCCCAGTACCCCGGCCCCGACTAGCGCTAATACCGTGATGCCCACGCCAGCCCGCTCGTCCGTAGACGACACCGTCAAACGGCCGGCATGGCTCAACGAGCGCATCAAAAAAATAATGACCGATGATATGGTCGCAAACCCACCCATACAGATATTCCGCTACCTGTACAACGACCAGGTGGTGTACTACGAAACGGCTCCTTGCTGCGATTTTTTCACTGTACTCTACGCCGCCGACGGTAAAGTTATCTGCCAGCCAGATGGTGGTATCACGGGGAAAGGAGACGGCAAATGCTCCGATTTTCTTCAAAAGAGAGCGCGCGAAAGACTTATTTGGCAAGATCCGCGGTAAAGGAGTATTTTCCTTTAGATAAATTTGCTCCTTTCCATCGTCGTTGCTTTGCACAAGCTTTTCTTTGTCTGAACTGGGTGACTCAGGAGGCTGACGACCTCCCATTCATTCATTTTCATCATTCCACTCCCATGATCAACACCATCGAAAAACTGGCCGCTTATAATATCTGGGCCAATGACACCCTGCTCGCGCATATGGACAAAGCCGTAGCGGGTGGCGCCGAAATCCCGGCCGTAGCCCTGCGCCTGTTCAGCCACGTGCTTAATGCCCAGGCCATCTGGATTGCCCGCCTCACTGACACGCAAAGTCCCGTGAAAGTATGGCAGGAACACAGCCTACAGACTTTGCATGAGTTGCACGGCCAAACTTCAGGCCGCCTGCTGCAGATGGCTCAGGCCGCCGACGATACGGAGCTGCACCGCATGATTACTTACACTAACTCCGTGGGTGACGCTTACGTGAGCCAAGTATCAGACGTATTGACCCACGTGCACGTGCACGCCAACTATCACCGCGGCCAAGTGGCTACCCGCCTGCGCGACAATGGCTTAGAGCCTATTAATACTGATTTTATTACCTACTGCCGTGAAATGTCGGCTAAGGAAACTGTAAGCCTGTAAGCACCTACTTTTTTATGGCTGCTTCGTAATCGCAAAAACCCTTCTGGCTCACTTACCAGAGGGGTTTTTGTTTGTTACTTGGCCATCACTGCTATTTATAGATACCATGTTTGCTCCCCTCGCTCCTGTTTTGCCCCCCGAACGCCTAGCCACCGCTCATACTTACACTAGTTACCGCCAGCTTATCGATGAGCTGATGGAGCAAAACCTCACTACTGGCACCAACCAAACCGAGCAGATTCTGCAATATGCCCGCCTGAACATTCAGCGCATGCGCCGCGTGGATAAAACCATCGTGCTGCTCCCCGAATTGCGCGAGGCGCTGGCTAGCCTGCAGCATCGCTACGTGTGGCTAACCCTCACCGAAGGGTGGTGCGGCGATGCAGCCCAGATTGTACCTGTGCTCGAAGCCATTGTGAAGGTCAGTGACGGCAAGCTGGAATCGCGCTACCTGCTACGCGACGAAAACCTTGATCTTATGGACCGCTACCTGACGGGTGGTGGGCGTTCTATTCCCAAACTCATTGTATTGCGCGCCGATACGCTCACGGAAGCTGCCACTTGGGGCCCCCGACCGGCCCCGGCTCAGGCGCTATTTCTGGAATTGAAAAGCCAGAACCTACCCTTTGAGGAGTTTGCGACCCAGCTCCACAGCTGGTACGCTTATGATAAAACGCAATCGACTCAGCGCGAGTTGCTAGAACTCGTAAAGGCCTTGGAGCCTGTGGGAAGTTTCTCAAAAAGCTAGATAGCCGGGTTTTGAGAAGCATTGCTTACTGAAGTTTATATAATAAAAAAGCCCCCCAGCCGAGTAGCTGGGGGGCTTTTTTCAAAGGATAATGCTAAGGTTAGTCAAGCTTCGTTTGGCCCATATCAGTTATCTGGTTATTGGTAACCGTGATATCCGCGCGGGTAACTTTTGCTTTGTAAGCCGCCTGGTTAGCTGACGCGGTAGTGGTAGGGAAGAACTCGACCCGGTAAACACCAGAAGGCAAGCCGCTTAGCTGATAGCCGCCCGCCGCATCGGCAGAAGTGCTAAACGTATCGGCGGGCGTGATGGAGGCGCGAATAGCCAAGATCTGGGGTAGGGCCGCGGCCGGAGCTACGGTGCCACGCAGGCCGCCGGCAATATCTTGAGCAATAACACGAATGACAGGCTTCAGCAAGAAACGCTCTTTGGGGTCGTTGCCAGCCTTCCAAGTACCGCGCTGCACAATCGACTTTGCCACGTCGAAATCGAGGAGGAGCTGGAAGGTTTCGCGCTCCTTCAGCGTCGCCTTGTTGAGCTTCAGCTTAACGCCGGAAGTTTGGCCGCTGGGCGTTTTTAAGTCGTAGGTTACGCCGTCGCGAGCCGTGACGGTGCTGTTTGGGCCGAGCACCAAGCGAATCTCCTTCAGGTCGCCGGGCGCGAAATCAGTATCTACTAGTAAAGCTGAGCGGCCATTCACGTAATCCAGGATATTCAGCATTTGCGGCGTGAAAGGCAACAGCTCCCAGCCGTCGGCGCTTTGCTCGTCTTTCAAATGAACCTCAATCTGGCGGACATCCAGAGTTACTTTCTGAAAGTCACCGGGAGCATCCGTCATGCGGATTTGCAGCTTGGTGTCACTGCTTTTTTCGCTATTGTCGGCGCAACTCGATAAGGACAATGCAGCCAGTAAAGCAACTGGCAGGTAATGCGTAATTTTCATAAAGGAGAGGGATGGGTGAGGGACAGAAAGGAAGGAACTGCAACTGAATCATTCCTTAGCCAAATTCAAGCCAACATTCTTAGTTTTATTATATAAATATTTGTTAAATATTCATTTTAATAGATAAACGGGAATTTGTTTTTACTCTTCATGTAGCTTTATGCATAAAAAGGCCCTCACCATAGTATGGTAAGGGCCTTTTGTCAAGCTGAAAGGAACCTATTTGCCTCCCGAACGAGCCGTATCGGCGGGAGCAGTTGGAGCTGGGGCCGGTTCGGCGGGCCGGTTTTTGGGCTTGCCAAATAGCAATCCGTTGATCTTCTCCTTCGCCTGGTCGCGTACTTTGGTTTCTGCTTCGAGGCGCTTCTTTTCAATTTCGAGGCGGGCCTTCTCCTGCAAATCCTGCTGCTTGCGGGCAATGTCGCGCTGTAGACTATCCTGAGCCACTTGGGCGCGGGCCTGCAGCTGCGACTTAGCGTCCGTTACTTTCGCTTCTACAATGTTCTGCACCAGGTTTTTAGCCTGTGCTTTCACGTCGCCGCTGGTCAGCTTCACTTGCGGGTCTTTCATGGTGCCGCCAATGCTCAAGCCCAGCGTCACCCGGTCGGTACCCTGCAGGTTCTCGACGCCGGTGAGGGAGGTAAGGCGAGCATTGAGTTGGTTGCCGAGCTTGCCAGTAGGTACATTCAGAGCGGTGGCGTATTCGAGGTTGCCGTCTACGTTGCTGGAGCCGCCGATGGTCATCTTGATCTGGCCCACATTCACATCAAAAGGCTTCACAATGAAGTTGCCGTTAAGCATCTCGGTAGCTACGCCCTTATTCTCCACAACAAAGCTTTTTAGCTCCTGAAACTGCGTGAGCGCACTGATTTTGTTCATTACCTCGGAGCCGCTAACGGCTGCTCGCACTACTTCAATTAAGCCTTTACCCGTCAGGGAGCTGTACACGGGCATCATATCCGGGCCCATTTCGCCACTTACATTAAAGTTGGTGGAGAAAATGCCTTCCAAATTAGCGGCCAGCGGCACAAGGGTTTTTACCGAGTTGAATGCCTGGAAAGCGTTCTGGAAGTTCAGGTTTTTGATGTTCAGCCCCAGGTTAAACTTCGGGTGCTGCAAATCCTTGCTGCTGTAGCTGCCGGTAGTAGCAAAATTGCCCCCCAGGGTGTTGAAGGTCAGCCCATCAAGCCGTACTGTTTCGTCGCGTACCACTACGGTACCCTTCACATCGTCGAGCTTGAGGTTATCGTATACCACTTGCCCAACGCTGCTATTCAGGGTCAGGTCGAAGTGTTTGGGAATTTGCAGCACGCCTTGGGCTTGGGCGGGCGCGGTAGTTTTGGCCGTTGCAGTGGGCTTGGTCGTTACCTCATCTACCATCCACTCATTTACATTGAAGCGGCGGCTGTTCACGGTCAGGTTGCCACGTAAGGGCTGGCCGGGCGTGAACAGGTAGCCCATGTAGTTGCTAATGGTACCGGAGGCGGCAATGTCGGAGCTGCCCACAAAGCCGCTCATGTCTTGCAGTACGATCTTGTCGTTGTTGAACGTGGCCGTGGCGCGGGTCACTTTCATGCCCTGGGGCAGATCGGTGCTTTTGTAAGTTATATTCTGGGCGTTCACGGTGCCCGAGGCTACTACGTTCTGGTAGCGCTCCGCTTCGATGTCGGCCATGCTGCCCTTGGCGGCCACGTTGCCATTCAGACGACCGGTTACGGTCATACCTTCCAACGGGAATATCTTGGTAAGCTTGGTTAAATCCACGGTGCCGCGCACGTCGGTATCGAAAATGGGCTTATCGATATTCTGCGCCGCGAGGCGGCCTTCCAAAGGCTCACCATCGAGCAGCATCTTGAACTGTGGAATATTCAGACGTGTATCGTTGGGCTTGCCGGTAGTATTTGTGACGGTGCCGTTCAGGGTCAGGTTCTCAATGGGCGCCGGGAACTGCTTGGACTTCACGTAGCCGTTGGTAAGACGCATGGCAGCCTGCACCACGGGCATTTGGGTAGCTGAATACGTGCCTTTGGCGGTGCCATCCACGAATAATTGCCCCCTGAGCAGCAAATCCTGTACGGGGTATACCTTCATTACTTCGGCCAGATCTATGTTGGCCTTCACGCGGCCATCTACCCGCATCGGCTCCAAGCCATCAATAGCTACAGTGCCATCCACAGGGTTTTTGCCCAGATCGAGGTGAAAACGCTTCACATTGACTTTCACATTATTGGTGAAACCCGATGGGTTGTCAACCACCATATCTACGTTGATATTGCGAGCGGCTTGGGGCAGATCGGGGTAATGAAACATGCCGTCTTTCACTTGCAAATTCACGCCGTAGCCCGGCGACTTGGTGTCGCTCATGGTGCCTTTGTAATAGCCGTCGAAGGCCATTTTGCCCGCTGTCTCGATGTTCTTGAAGCGTTCTGTGAACACGCCAGGCACAATGCTCAGGATGTTTTTGAAGTCGGTTTCAAGGGCCTTGAAGGTCAGGTTGAAGTCGATATCGTTCTGGGGCATGGCAATGGTGCCGGCGAAGCTAGCCGGGAAGTCATTGAGGCGCACCTGGTTGTCTTTGAAAGTAAAGAGCATCTTACCCAAGTCCATAGCCATGGTCACGTCGGCCGCGAGTTTGGTGTTGGCCAGGTAGTTCATGCCGGCGTAGTTCATCGTGAAGTTGTCGGCCGTGGTCTGCGACTCCATATCGAACACGTTCTGGGTGAAGTCACCCGAGCCGGTATGATTCACGTTGCGGGCGCGCAGAGCGAAAGGAATCGTCAGGTCTTCGTAGCGCATTTTGCCCCCCACAATTTTCCAGCCCTTAATAGCCACACTTAACTGGCTCGTATCTTTGCCCTGAGTGGCCAGCGCAGAGTCGGACAAGAAAATATCCCAGTTAGCGCGGCCACTCTTAAGTACCCGCAGATTAATATCGGGCTGATCGAGTTGGATGGTTTTAATCTTGATCTGCTCGCCGCGCACCACGCTCATCAAATCCAATCCTACCCGGAAAGCGGGTAAGTAAGCGAGCGTATCACGGGCAAACGAATCTTGCCCGATTATACGCAGCTCATTAATGCTCAGAGCTAAATCGGGGAAAGAACGAAACAGGCTCAGGCTTACATTGGCCGGATCATACTCTACCTTAGCGGCTACGCGTTCCGCCAGCTGCCGATCCAGCGCCTGCTTTATTTTATCTTTGAACAACAGCGGCGCCAGCGCTATGGCCGCTACCAGTACTACTAAAAACAGCAGTAGGCCAACAAAAATTTTACGCATGAGTAAGAGGCTTGAAAACAGGAGAAGCGTACAAAATCGGGGGGCGGCAACGCTGCTAAAATGGCTGCCACCTCAGTAATAACTCCTGACTGGGCAAAAATAGTGCAACGTTAGGCTAAGGAAGATATAGAGGCTGATAGCCTTTCCTCAGCCTTTTTACTTACTTAATTGGGCAAGATTGCCTTTTAGTTCATGTGTCGCGGCTGCTCACGTACCAAACGGGGCTAGTGCGACGTTAGTGTTTCTCTTTTATGCATCTACCTCTACTTTCTTTTTTTGCCCCCCAGCGGTGGTTTCCTGTTAGCGGAAGCCGCTTTATAGCATCAGTCGTAGGAGCAATAGCTTGTAGTGTGGGGTTGCACCCGTCAGTGCAGGCGCAAGATTTATATTTCTCTCAACCCTACGCCACGCGCCTGCACACCAATCCGGCTTTCACCGGCCTGCTCGATGATTACAGCGTTTCGCTTAACTATCGTAACCAGTTTCCCACCTTGGCTGGCACCTTCCAAACCAGCCAGCTCGCCGCCGACTACCGCATGCGCAACCAGCGCAGCGCCGTGGGCCTTTTATTGAACTATGACCGCACTGGCTCCGTCGGATATACCCGGTTTGAGGTGGGTGGTTTGTACGCTTATCACTCCCGGCTGACGGAATTTTTGAGTTTGAGTGCTGGCCTGCAGGCTAGCTATGGAAATCAGCGATTGAGCTACGGAAACCTCGTTTTTGGTGACCAACTTTCCGATGAAGGGCTTACCGGAAACCCCACAGCAGAGTCGATGGACTTAAATCCGACAAATTATCTGACCATCGGAGTAGGAGGTTTACTATATACGGAACGGTTTTGGATAGGAGCAGCTGCACACCACGTAAATCAGCCAAATCTGGGTTTTGCGACCCAAACAACGCTGCCCATGCGGTTGAACTTAAATACGGGTTACAAACATTATTTCGTGCGCACTTCTACTCCCATCAAAACTCGTGAAGTAAGCCTGACCGCTACGGCAGGCTACACCCGTCAGGGTGGTTCGCAGCGGGCAGAAGCTGGGCTATATGGCACGTACTCACCTATCACCCTGGGAGCGATTTACCGGGGCATCCCTTTACCAGGGGCGCCTCAACCCCAGCAAATTATAGCGGCTATTGCTGGTATAAGCACAGGGGTTTTTCGCTTTGGGTATAGCTATGATGTCAGCTTAAGTGCATTTAGTGCCGATTTAGGCGGAGGCCATGAACTTTCCGTGAGCGTCCGCAATTTTGATCGGATTGAAGCTGCTTGGCGCCGTTTACGGCACCGCGACTTCATGACCATACCCACTCCGGCTTTCTAAAAAACAGTATAAATCAGTACCTTGCGTCGAATTACCTTCTTCAAATCATTTTCTCTCAGGTAGTTTCTATTTCATCATGAATCTTTCCAAATACTTACGCTTTGCCATCGTGGGAGCCTGCGCGTTGGCTGCCTGCAGCAAAGGTGCGCCAACCGCCACTAAACCTGGTAAGTACAGCTCCACTACGGGCATTGAGTACAACACCGAGGAGGGCATGAAGGTATCCGACTACGCCGGTATTCCAGAGGGTCCAGGCTTGGTGTTCATTGAGGGCGGCCGTACTGTTCTTGGCTCAGCCGAAGAGGACGTAGCCATGACCCGCGATAACGTGGAGCGTACGGTTACCATCGCATCGTTCTACATGGACGAGGCTGAGGTAGCCAACATTCACTGGCTGGAGTATCTGCACTTTGTGCGCAAAGACTCCGCTGAAGAATTCTATCAGTCGGCTTTGCCTGACACCGCCGTTTGGGCGCGTGAATTGTCTTTCAACGACCCATACGTAGACTATTATCTGCGTTACCCCGGCTTCCGCTACTTCCCCGTAGTGGGTGTTAGCTGGTTGCAAGCCAACGACTATTGCACGTGGCGTACGGCCAAAGTAAACGAGACGCTGGCTAGCGGCGGTTCTACCAAGAAATCAGGTGGTGGCCTGTTCGGTCGCAAAAAGAATAAAAACGCAGATGCAGGTGATTCTGCTGAAGGTGTAGAATCTACCAAGCCTTCCATTGAGGATGGTAACACCCTTCCTAACTACCGTCTGCCCACAGAAGCTGAATGGGAATATGCCGCTCAGGCTCTCGTAGGTACTCAAGAAGTAGGCAACGAGAACCAGGAGAACAAGCGTATCTATCCTTGGGATGGTCGCCAGGTACGTAACCCTTATGGTAAGAAGATGGGCCAGTTCCTGGCTAACTTCAAGCGTGGCCGCGGTGACTACGCCGGTATTGCCGGTAGCCTGAACGATGGCGCCATGATTACGGAGTACATCTACAACTACCCTCCGAACGACTACGGCCTGTATAATATGGCTGGCAACGTAAACGAGTGGGTACAGGACATTTACCGTCCGCTGTCCTTCGAAGATGTGGAAGACTTGAACCCCTTCCGTCGCAACGGCTTCCTTGACCCAGCCGAATCGGGCAACGGCAGTAGCACTGGCTACGACAAGAAAGGCTACCAGTCTCTTATCGACGACCACGTGCGTGTTTACAAAGGCGGCTCGTGGAAAGATGTAGCTTACTGGTTATCGCCTGGTACGCGCCGCTTCATGGCCGAAGATTCAGCTACTGCTGCTATCGGCTTCCGTTGCGCCATGATCAACGCCGGCTCAAACAAATAGTCTGATTCTTCCGGCCTTAAGTTGGCTGGAATGTATCAACCAGTTAGTCGAAACAAAAAAAGCCCCCCAGAAGTAATCTGGGGGGCTTTTTTTGCTCAAATGATTTGTAATACAGTTCTAGTCCAGGGCCTCATTGTACTAAAGACCAGAATGAATCTGCTATAGACAAAGCTGTTGGCGAAGTCGATAGCCCGTTAGGCTAACAGTGGGCGCACTTTGGCTAAAGAATGACACACCTGCTCCCGTTCGTATTCAGTGTCGAGCTTATGCTTAGCCGCCTCGGCAATCAGCTCGCACTGCTGCTGTAGCACCCGGCGACGGGCGGGCGCTGGAGTATGCTTAGCTATCATTCCTAAGGCATTGAGCAGGCGCAGCAGCACAGCAACATTAGCTGCGCCGCTGAGACGAATTTGATCAAACGAAGTGGTAACGTAATCGGCAAAAACAGGCCGTTGCGTAATTAATAACACCCGATCCTGTAACGGTTCAGACCTTAGACGCGCGCCGAAGCTGCGGGGACCAGCATAAGCCAGCAGTGCTCCTAAGTGGTCAACGCAAATAATGGCTGTGCTCGTGTCGTTGACGCCGGGCGAGAGAGCTTTTAGAGCTATATCCACAATCTGCCGCAGCCCAAAGCCAGCATCCTGTTCAATAGTGCGCTGATTACCGATCACGAATGCTTGATGTAGCTGCTGATCCACACTGGCGGGAATATCTTTAGCCTTATAAGGTGCTACTGACACTAGCTCTAAGCCTTCGGCTACAAAGCTGCCTAGGGCTACCTCCATACGTACTATGCACTCCTGCTCGCGAGCCACGCGCAGCAGCGTTTTCTCATCCACGCTTTGCAGGTAACCGGTAACCAAGGCCGGTATGATGCGCCACTCCCGTTCCCCTGATCCCTCATCCAAATCCTGATCTTCAGCATTATCGGCTGCCTGACCAGCTTCTGTCGGAAAAAGATGCTTCATAGCCTTCTTAGTGTCATGCATTATATGATGCACTATGTTGGAGGCTTCGATAGAAAAGGCAATATGATGAATAAAGAAGATAAGTACTCCAATGCTAAGCAGAGCCAGCACGACCGCGAAGGCATTCGCTAATGAGGGAACAAAGTCCTGCTCGCTATTAGCGTGAATACTGCGCAACACCACCAGACAGTAGGCAAAATTGCCCAAAAACGAGCCCAGGACCAGCTGATTGCCCCGGTCGCGCATAAAAATCCAGACCACGCGTGGTGAGTACTGACTTGACACCTGCGCCAGGGTAGTAAGCGTGAGCGTGAAGGTCAGCGCTGCTACCGTAATCATAGAGGTAGCCAGGGCGGACAACATACTACGGGCAGTTTCGGCACCGGCACCAAATAGCAGTGGATAATTTCTTTCCCAGCCGTGGTCGATGGTACTGTCTATAAATACTAGCCCGTAGGCCATGGCCAGCCAAAGGAAAATCATTAGTGCAGGCAAAAACCATAAACCTGCGTTTATGCTCAGCCAAAAGCGCGTAAATAGATTCATGCGCTTTACCTACTGCTTAAATAGTAAATGTGTTATAGTCGCGCTTTGCTTGCCTACTAAGATTAATCTCTGTTTATCAGATGGTTATCTTAGTTCAAATTAATATACAAGAGGCATCACTTGAAAGCACTTACGAGTGCTCGGCGCAGGCAATAGTAGCAATACTCACTTGGCTACACCCGGCAGCCAGCAACGCGGCTGCACAGGCTTCCAGCGTAGCGCCAGTGGTCAGCACGTCATCAACGACGAGAATGCGCTTGCCCAGAACACTTTCTGGGGCAGCCACTTCAAATACCTCGGCCACATTTTGCCAGCGCTCTGTGCGGTTCTTTCGCGTCTGAGAAGCCGTGTGTTCGTTGCGGCGCAACGCGGTAGCATTCCACGGCACGTTTAGGCTCAAGGACAAACCTTCCGCAAAGCTGTCCGACTGATTGTAGCCTCGCTTGGCCAGTTTGCGTGGGTGCAGGGGCACGGGCACAATCAGGTCGAACTCCGAGGCTAAGCCGAAGTCGGAGAGTTCGGCGCCGTACCAGCGGCCAAGCACCCGCCCAACGTCTTGTTGCCCCTGGTATTTGAGCTGATGCAAAAGATGCTGCACTCGACCGCGCCGCAAAAACCGTAGGTAGCTTAGAGAATGGCGCACCGGTAGCTTACCCCAGAACTTACGAGCTAGCGGATTGTCATTGGGGGACAATTTGTGGTAGTCGGTATAAGGAAGCTGAGCCCGACAGCCCGTGCAGATATGGTCTTCGCCGCGGGCTAAGGACTCGGTGCAAGCCAAGCAGACTTGCGGGAAAATCAGGGATACAAAGTCGGCCAGCGTAGTACGAATCATGAGGCGCTGGGGGGCAAAAACGTGGCCACGGTTTGCCGGCGGTCGACTACGGGGCTAAGCCAGGCCAAAAGTAAACCAGTTGCTACCAGCCAGTAGCTTACGCTCAACGCATGGTACGAAACTAGAACGGCCGCCAAAGTTAAGACGAAGCCCAGCGACCAAAGCAAGTGGCCCGGCAGGGTAGGGGCGGGGCGGGTAGTTTGAGGAGCGTAGGGTACATCAGCCCAAAGCACCCGCAGACGTGGATACTCCGAGGCCAATAAAGCCAGATTCATCAGTAAAAGCGCCCCCACTATGTACGAGGTAGCCCCCCATTGTTGGGAGATGGTGATTAGGAGAATATTGGCTAGCATGGGCACCAAGCCAATTGCTCCTAGCAACCAAAATCGGCGCGTAAGCAGCAAAAAGCCTGTTATTACCTGACTAAGTGCGATGAAAGCCGCATACATGCTTAGCTGGTAGGCTTGCAGCTTTTCAATCAGCCACACCGGACCAATCCAGCCGGGAAAGTGGTGGCCGGCGTAGAGCTTGGCCATGCCGGAGGTGAAGAAAGTGGCGCCCAGAAACACCATCAGGAAAACCCGCCACAAACGCATAATACGCATAGTCAGAACAGTAGAAACATCTAAACCAAGGGACGAGTAAGGTAACGGACCCGATGCACGATGGAGCTGCTAGCCGGGGCTTTTCTGCCTACTTTCGTGTTATCAATTCTCACCTCGACTTCTTTCCCCAAACCAATATGAGTATCGTCACCGAATTCAACGACTACCGGGCCCGCATGAACGAAAAGATCATGGCGGCTGACAACAAGGTTATTAAGCGCTTTTTTAACCTCGATACCAACACCTATCAAGCTGGCGCCATTGATGTAAAAACCAAGGAAATGCTGGGCCTGGCCTGCTCCATGGTGCTGCGCTGCGACGACTGCATCAAGTATCACCTGGGCAAGTGCTACGAGGAAGGCATCAATGATGAGGAAATCTACGAGGTGTTTGCCATTGCCAACCTCATCGGCGGCAGCATCGTGATTCCCCACTTCCGCCGGGCGGTGGAATATTGGGAAGCATTGAAAGAAGAGGCCGTAACCGCCGCTCCGCCCCACACCCACGGCGCCTAAGCATGGACGCGCAGGAAACCGAAGCCGAATTTGAGGCTCGCTGGTGGCAGCTGATGAATGAGATGCGTGAGCGTTTCGGCAAAAAACCTGATCTGAACGCCTTGCTGCTACTTATTGGCGTGCAGGAACTTGGTCAGGGGGCCGGGCCGTTCACTAAAGAGCAGAAGCAAGACCTGATGCACATTGCTACTTGCCGGCTCTTCAGCCTCTCGGGCCACTACGAGCTGGAGAGCGTCGATGAGGATGGCTGGCCCCACTACAAGCTCTTGCGGCCAGTACCGTTTGCCAACCTCAAAGAGCAGGAGCGCATGCTGAAGTGGCACATCTTAGAGTATTTTGATAAATGGATGAAGGAGTAAAAGGTGAAATAGTGAGGTGGTGAAATGGTGAGTTTGTCTTTCGACATGCGCAGTAATAACAGGAACCTCATCACCTCATTAAATCACCATTTCACTAAATCATCACCTCACTATTTCACCTTTGAAGATCATCAGTTATAACGTCAACGGCTTGCGCTCAGCATTGAGTAAAGGCCTGCTTGACTGGGTGCGCGAGGCAGCGCCCGACATACTTTGCCTACAAGAAATAAAAGCCGGCCGCGAGCCACTTGATGTGTCGGGCTTCGAGGCGCTGGGCTACCACGCGTACCTGCATCCGGCCATCAAGCCTGGCTACAGCGGCGTGGCTACGTTTTCTAAGCTTAAGCCTAACCATGTAGATGTTGGGTGCGGCACGGAGTGTTATGATTGCGAAGGCCGGGTTTTACGCCTCGATTTCGACGATTTTTCGGTGCTGAATACCTACATGCCCTCCGGCACCAGCGGTGCAGAGCGCCAGACATTTAAGGTTGAGTGGCTGCACTTTTTCCGCAGCTACGTGCGAGAGTTGCGTGCCACGCTGCCGCCTCTCGTTATCGTGGGTGACTTCAACTGCTGCCAGCGCGAAATAGATCTGCACAATCCCAAAGCCAACCAGAACAGCACGGGCTTCACGCCCGAGGAACGACGCTGGTTTGCCGACTTCCTGGCCGATGGCTTTACCGATTCTTTCCGCCACCAGCACGGCGACGCGGTAGGACACTATTCGTGGTGGACCTACCGCGCGGGAGCGCGGGCCCGCAACGTGGGCTGGCGCCTCGATCATCTGCTCATTGATGACGCTTTGCAACCACGCTTGGCGGGCGCTGGTCTTTTGCCCGATGTGGTCCATTCCGACCATTGTCCGGCCGTAGTTGAACTAACCTAGGCCTATGCTTGAGTTTGGAACAAATTGCCCCCCGGCGGTTGTCGTTCCAGAACTAGGCGTTGGTGCGAGCCATACGCGGCTTTAATGCGTATCTTTCCTCAGCCCGGAAAGGCGTTTTACACCTTGTGAAGGAAGAATCCGTGTCAGATATCAACGCGACTCCAACTACTCCGCTGCCAGCCCTACAACAGGTGCTCGGTCAGCTCGATGCGTTTAAGCGCAAATTTTACCTAAGTCTGCTGGTGCGCGGTGCGCTGGTGGCTGGGGGGCTTTTGCTGACGCTGTTTCTAGTGCTGAGCCTGTTGGAATACTTTCTCTACCTGCCTACCTGGGTGCGGGGCGGATTGCTATTCGGCTTTTTAGGGTTGGTGGTTTACACCTTCATGCACTGGATCTGGCAGCCCCTGGCGGCCCTCACCAACCTGCGCCGTTTGCTCTCCGACGAGCAGGCCGCCCAACGCGTGGGCGAGTTGTTCCCGCAGGTGCAGGACAAGCTTCTGAACGCTTTGCAACTGCAAGGGCAGGCCCGCGAGAATGCGTTGATTGCAGCCAGTTTGGAGCAGCGGGCAGCCCAGTTTACGGGCTTGGAGTTTAGCGAAGGCATCAAAATAAAGGAGCAAAGCCGGCCGCTGTGGAAATACGTGGCCATTCCGGCGGCTATTGTATTGGGTGTGCTGCTTGTGTATCCAAGCTTGTTTGTGCAGGGTACGGGGCGGATTTTAAACTACCGCCGGGCGTATTCGCCACCTGCGCCGTTTGAGTTTATTATTGAGAATAAAAACCTGCAAGCCTTTCGCAACGAAGACTTTAAGCTGCAGGTGCGGGTAGAAGGCGCGGCCCTGCCTAACGAAATCAACATCCGCTACAACGGCCGCGAGCAGCGCCTGACCAAGGTGCCCGGCGCCGGTAACCGCTACAGCTACGAGTTTCGGCAGCTGCAGCGCAACACGGAGTTTCAGCTCGTCGGGGCCGGCTTCACCTCCGAGGACTACGACTTAACCGTGCGCGCCCGCCCCGACCTGCGGGATTTTGTGGTGCGTGTGGCCTATCCAACTTACCTTGGCAAGCCCACCGAAACCATTCGCAATAGTGGCAACCTCACGGTGCCCGAAGGCAGCACCGTGCGTTGGGAATTTGCCACCACGGCCACCGACGAACTACAATTACTGTTCAAAAACCCCGATGAGACCGTAACTGCTACGGCAAACGACGACCAATTTCAGGCTTCGCGCCGCATCATGCGCAGTCAGGAATACGCCGTGCGTTTGCGCAACGCGGCCAGTCTTAACCGTGACCCTATTCAGTATCAAATCACGGCCATTCCGGATCAGGTGCCCGAAATAACGCTGGAAGCCTTCTCCGATACAACTTCGCTCCGCTACCTAGCGCTGGGGGGCAATTTGCGCGATGATTATGGCTTTACGCGCCTGCAGCTGCACTACCGCGTGTCGGCGGGCAAGGCCAATCCGGCTGCTGGCTACAAGACGCGGGCATTGCCCCTGGAAAGTGGGCCTTCGCAGGCGTACGCTTACCAGTGGGACTTGTCGAGCCTCAATATGAAGCCCGGCGATCGGCTGGAGTACTTTGTACAGGTATGGGATAATGATGGCGTGCGTGGGCCTAAGAGTGCCCGTACGCGCAGCGCCGAGTTTAAGCTGCCAGCCCGCAAGGAGCTGCGCGAGCAGCTGAATGCCCAGTCCCAGTCGGTGCAGAACCAGTTGAGCAAGTCGTCGGAGCAGTCAAAGAAGCTGGAGCGGGAGCTAGCCAAAACCGAGGATAAGCTCAAGACCAAGCGTGAGCTGAACTTTCAGGACCGCAAGCAGCTACAAGACATGTTGGAGCAAAAGCAGCAGATGGATCAGCAGCTGGCCGACATGAAAAAGATGTTTGAGGAGATGAATCAGCGCCAGGACCAACTCGACCCCAAAAGCCAGGAGCTAGCGGAGAAAGCCAAGGAGCTGGAAAAGCTGATGGAAACCCTGCTCGACCCTGAGACGAAGAAGCTGTATGAAGAGCTGCAAAAGCTACTGGAAAAGCAACAGGACCAAACTCAGCCCGAGATGCAGAAGCTGCTGCAACAACTCGAAAACAAGGAAAACACCTTGCAGAAAGAGCTGGAGCGAGCGCTCGAAATGTTCAAGCAGCTTCAGTTTGAGCAAAAGCAGGAGAACGTTATCAACAAGCTTGATGAGCTAGCCAAAGAACAACAGAAGCTGGCTGAGCAAACCCAGCAGAACGATAAGTCGCAGCAAAAAGGCCCCCAGCAGCAACAAAAGCAGCAGGAGCTTCAAAAGCAGCAAGCTGAGCAAAAGCAGGAGTTCAACGACGTTAAAAAAGACCTCCAAGACCTAAAAAAGCTGGATGACCAGCTCGATGGCGAAAATGGCGCCGACGAGATGAAAGAACAGCAGCAGCAGGTGGAAGAGGACATGCAGGACAGCCAGGAGCAGCTCGGCAAAAACCAGAACCAGAAAGCCAGCCAGAGTCAGCAAAGCGCCGCCCAGAAAATGGAGAAAATGGCGCAGCAGATGCGTGAGCAGCAAGAGCAAGAAGAGGGCGACAAGCAGCAAGAAAACATTGACAGCCTGCGCGACATTCTCGAAAACC
This sequence comes from Hymenobacter sp. HD11105, assembly GCF_054051685.1. Taxonomy (NCBI): domain Bacteria; kingdom Pseudomonadati; phylum Bacteroidota; class Cytophagia; order Cytophagales; family Hymenobacteraceae; genus Hymenobacter; species Hymenobacter sp. HD11105. The sequence continues at coordinate 190,619 of NZ_JBSWBR010000001.1, forward strand.
TGCTCAAAATCAGCTTTGATCAGGAAGGCTTAATGAAAGACTTCCGCCAGGTAGACCAGACCGATCCGCGCTTTGTGCAACTAGGCCAAACCCAGCGCAAGCTTAAGGACGACGCGGCCATTGTGCAGGATTCCCTATATACGCTAGCCAAAAAGGTATTTCAGATTCAGAGCTTCGTGACCCGCGAAGTAGGGGAGATGAACAATCAGATGGACGAGTCGCTGAACCAGATTCGGCAGCGCAATGTGCCTCGCGCAACCAATAGTCAACAGTTGGCCATGACCAGCATGAACAACTTGGCCCTCATGCTCAACGATGCCTTGCAGCAAATGCAGGAGCAGCAGCGTCAAAGCCAACAGAACCAACAGGGCGACGGCAAGCCGGGTAAGAAGAAAAAGAAAGGCCAGTCTGCCGGTGAAGGTCAGATGGGCCGTATGCAGCAACAACTCAATCAGCAGATTCAGCAATTGCAGCAGAGCGGTAAGCAGGGGCGGGAGTTGTCAGAGGAACTGGCGAAGCTGGCTGGCCAGCAGCAAATGCTCCGCGAGGCGCTTAAGGAACTGGATAAAATGCAGCAGCAGTCTGGGGGGGAAAAAGGCAAAGGCCAAGAAGGCCAGGGCGGCACCGGCGACCTGAAAAAATTAATGGAACAAACCGAAACCGACCTCGTAAACAAGCGGCTGACGGAGGAAACAGTTATGCGCCAACGCCAAATCCTGACTCGTTTGCTGGAAGCCGAGAAATCGGCCCGGGAGCGGGACCTAGATGACAAGCGGGAAGCACAGACTGCCCAAGCAAAGCCACCCGTTTTTCCACCCGCTTTTGAACAATATAAGCGGCAAAAAGAGCGGCAAACCGAGCTACTTCGTACGGTACCGCCTGCCCTTACGCCGTACTATCAGCGTGAGGTAAGTGAATATTTTCAGAAAATGAAGTAGCTCCTCGCTACTTTTACCGCTGCTGCCCCCCTCTTACTTTTACTATGAAGCAGGTTAAAATTCAGATTCCGTCGCTTGTTGAGAATATTCGCGTGGTAGAAAGCTTCATCGACAATTCAAAGGATACCTTTGATATTGAAGATGATATCTATGGTAATATTATGGTAGCCGTTACGGAAGCCGTCAATAATGCCATTCGCCACGGCAACAAATTCGATAAGGACAAGAACGTGTATCTGTCGCTGCAAGTAGCCCCCGACCGCATCAAATTCGAAGTGGAAGATCAGGGCGACGGCTTCGATTTTAATAATTTGATTGACCCAACGGCTCCCGAAAACCTCGAAAATCCGGGTGGGCGCGGTATTTTTCTGATTCGCCATCTCGCCGACGAGGTGGAGTTTCAGAAAGAAGGCCGCAATGTGCAGCTTACTTTCTTGCTGGCGCCCACTTCCGATATGGAAGTGTCGGACTCCGATACGTTATCTACCGATCATAACGCGGCATGAACCAACACCCGCCTGGTACCGAGGACGAAATGAACAACGGCCTGCCCGAGCAGTCGCACGAGGTACACGGCATTGAATTTATTGTAGAAGATGTAACCTTCGAGCTAGCCGAAGCCGAAGCCCTGACGGCTTGGATTGCGCGCATTGCCGAAGTGCACGAACATGAAATCGTGCAGCTTACCTACATTTTCTGCTCTGATGAGTATCTACATCGGGTCAACGTCGAGTATCTCGACCACGATACTTACACCGATGTCATCACTTTTGACAACGCCGACACGTCGGACATCATTGAGGGTGACATTTTTATCAGCGTAGATCGGGTGCGGGAAAACGCCGAGCAGCTAGGCGTACCTTTCTGCGACGAGCTGCACCGCGTCATGATTCATGGCATGCTGCACTTGTTGGGCTACCAAGACAAAGACCTGCTCAGCCAGACGGCCATGCGCAAAAAAGAGGATTACTGCCTATCTTTGCGCACGTTCTGAGCAAGTTGCCTCATCCTTTTTCCGAATAACTACCAGGAAACCGCAGGCCGTTTTGAACGGCGGCGGTTTTTTCGTTTGGAGGAACGCGCTACGGCGCGTTTGTCGTTGTCGGCTATAACTCAGCACATGCGCCCTACGGCGCTTTTCCCATGTCAGCTCTTAGCTGTTGCTTTTAACAGCTAAAAAAGCCCCCCAGCCATGTTTCAGCAAGAAGATTACGATGTCATTGTAGTAGGAGCCGGCCACGCGGGTTGCGAAGCCGCCGCCGCGGCCGCCAACTTGGGTTCCAAGGTGCTGCTCGTGACCATGAACATGAACACCATTGCTCAGATGTCGTGCAATCCGGCGATGGGCGGGGTAGCTAAAGGTCAGATTCTGCGCGAAGTAGACGCCCTTGGGGGGCAAAGTGGCATTGTGACCGACAGGACCATGATTCAGTTTCGGATGCTGAACCGGTCGAAAGGCCCGGCCATGTGGAGCCCGCGCGCCCAAAGCGACCGGATGCGCTTCGCCGAGGAGTGGCGCCTGACGCTTGAGCAAACACTGAACGTGGACTTCTGGCAGGAAGCCGTAACTGGTTTGTTAGTTGAGAATGATACGGTAGTGGGCGTGCGCACGGCCTTGGGTGTAGAGTTTCGTGGCAAAGCCGTGGTGCTTACCAATGGTACTTTCCTCAATGGCTTGATTCACATTGGTGAAAAGCAGTTTGGCGGGGGCCGGGCAGCCGAGAAAGCCAGCTCCGGTATTACCGAGCAGCTGATTGAGTTGGGTTTTGAAACCGGCCGCATGAAAACCGGTACTCCGCCCCGCGTGGATGGCCGCTCCCTCGACTACTCCAAAATGGAAGAGCAGCCCGGCGACGAAATACCCGGCCGCTTCTCTTTCCTCGATACGCCCACGCTGGTGAAGCAGCGCCCGTGCTACATCACCTACACCAACCCCGAGGTGCACGAAATCCTGCGCACGGGCTTCGAGAAGTCGCCGATGTTCCAGGGCCGCATCAAGGGTTTGGGGCCGCGCTATTGCCCGTCGGTGGAGGACAAAATCAACCGCTTCGCCGACAAGGATCGTCACCAGATTTTTGTGGAGCCCGAGGGCAGCAGCACGGTGGAAATGTACATCAACGGCTTTAGCAGCTCCCTGCCCGAGGATGTGCAGTACCAAGCCTTGCGCAAGATTGCGGGCTTCGAGAATGCCAAGATGTTCCGGCCCGGCTACGCCATTGAATACGACTTTTTCCCGCCCACTCAGCTCAACCTGACCTTGGAAACCAAGCGCGTGCGCAACCTCTATTTCGCGGGCCAGATCAACGGCACCACGGGCTACGAGGAAGCCGCCTGTCAAGGTTTGATGGCGGGCATCAACGCCCACAACCGCGTACACGGCAAGCAGCCTTTCGTCCTGAAAAGGAGTGAGGCCTACATCGGCGTGCTCATCGACGACCTCGTAAACAAAGGCACCGACGAGCCCTACCGCATGTTCACTTCCCGCGCCGAGCACCGCATCGTGCTCCGCCAAGACAACGCCGACTTGCGCCTTACTCCGCTGGGCTATGAGCTAGGTTTGGCCTCGGAAGAGCGCATGCAGCGCGTAGCCCAAAAGCAGCGCGAAACGGTAGAGGTAGTTGAGTTTCTACAGAAGAAATCCATCGAGCCGGCAGAAATAAATGGCTTGCTGACGGAACTGGGTTCGGCCACCATCAGTGAGAAAACGCGGGCCATAAACCTGCTGCGCCGGCCCAATGTAGAGTTGGAGCAACTCACGCGTCACCTGCCCACGCTGGCCCTGGAGCTCGGTCAATACCGGCCCGACAGCTTGGAGCAGGCCATTATTACCATCAAGTACGAATCCTATATTCAGAAGGAGCACTTGCAGGCCGCCCGCGTAGGCGAGTTGGAAAACTTTGTGATTCAGGGCCGCCTGGACTACAAGCAAATGCCCGCCCTGTCGCACGAGGCCCGCGAGAAACTTCTGCGTGTACAGCCCGAAACCATCGGTCAAGCCGCCCGCATCAGCGGCGTATCGCCGGCTGATATTTCGGTATTGATGGTTTATCTTGGCCGGTAAAAAGGAATGAAGAATAAAAAGTGAGGAATGAAAATTATGGTGCGAAGCCTGATTTTCATTCCTCACTTTTTATTCTTCACTCTTCATTCTTAATTAACATAACGTGTCCTACGAACGTCTGTCAGCCTGCCCGGTGTGCGGCAAAAGCGAGTTTCGCAACAAGCTGGTCGTAGAAGATAAGTCGGTCAGCAAGGAGAGCTTCGCCATTGTGCAGTGCGAGAGCTGCGGCTTTCAGTTCACGAACCCGCGGCCCGGTGCGGCCGATATCGGGCGCTACTACGAATCGGACGAGTACGTGTCGCACAACAGCGGAGCCCAGGGCGTCATCAACCAAGCCTATAAAGTCGCGCGTTTTTTTACCATGCGGCGCAAGGTGGCGTTGCTGAATAAAAAAGCCCCCCGCAAAGGAAAAATCTTGGATTATGGCTGTGGCACGGGCCATTTTCTCGCAGCCTGTCGCTCCAATGGCTGGCAGGTAGCCGGCCTGGAGCCCAATGCGCGGGCTCGCGAAGAAGCCACGCGCCGCGTAGGTCAGTCCATCGGCGCAGACGATCTGGGGGGCTTTTCTGCCGAATCGTTCGATGCCATTACGCTCTGGCATGTGCTTGAACACGTGCACGAGCTGACCGGCACGCTCAAGCAGCTTATCGGTTTACTCAAGCCCGACGGCGTGCTGATAATTGCTGTGCCTAATGTGGAAAGCTTCGACGCCCAGCACTACCGCCAGGATTGGGCCGCCTACGATGTGCCCCGCCACCTCTACCATTTCAGCCCCAAAACCATGACCCAGCTGCTCAAAAAGCACAAGCTGGTGGTGCGGGAAACATTGCCGCTGCCCCTAGATGCTTACTACGTGAGCATGCTCAGCGAAAAGCATCGGGCCGAGCGCCAGGGTGGATTATTGAGCGTGCTGAAAGCTGGCTACAAGTCCAATCAGTACGCCGCTGAGCACGAAGGGCAATATTCGAGCTTAATTTACGTAGCTGCTAAGCGGTAAAATAGTGAGTGAGTGATTTAATGAGTTAGTCGTTAGGCTTGCATAACAGTAACTGTTTACTCACTGAATCACCCGCTCACTAAATCACCATTTCACATAATCACCTTTGATGTCTGTACGCGCTCATTTGCTGTTTTTACTGGGACTTGTAGGTGGAGTGAGTGGGTGCGCGTCAGTTGGCTCACCCCAAGGCGGACCTAAGGATGTAGAAGCGCCAAAGCTGGTGCGTACCTCGCCCGAGCAAGGAGCCCGCAACGTTACTCAGCGCAGTATTCGCTTAGAGTTCTCGGAGACGGTGCAGCTAAAGGACTTGCAGAAGAACCTGATCATCGCGCCCGTTATTCCGGATGAGAATAAGTACCAGGTGCGGGAAGATAAAGGCGGTATTACGCTCACTTTCGAAAAACCATTCGAGAAAAACACCACTTACTCGTTCAACTTCGGTACTGCCATTACCGATATCACAGAAAGCAATGTTGCGCCTAATGTGATGCTTAGCTTTAGTACCGGCGCCAGTCTTGATTCGGGGCGGGTATTTGGCAGCGTGAGAGACTTGCTGACAGGTGGCATTGCCAAGGAAACAGCCGTTATGCTGTACCCTGAGGCCGATACCGCCAACATCCGGCGGGGACGCCCTTATTACCTAGCTCGGACTGATGATAAGGGACTTTACTCTTTTCAGAACCTGCGCGATGGCCGCTACCGGCTCTTTGCTCTGCAAGACAAAAACAACACGCGCCGCTACGAGGAAGGGGAGAAGATAGCCTACCTGCCCGAGCTCCTGACTGTAGCGCCCGGCCTCGATTCGGTACGCTTGGTGCTGGTGCGGCCCGATGCCCGTCGCCCCTTGGCCACCGGTCGCAAACCAGGTCCTACGCAGTTTCAGGTAACATACAATGAGGGGGTACGCCAAGCCGTACTGACGCCGTTGCCAGAAGGCGCTGCTCCGGCGCTTGCAGCGCCCGCGTTGGCGCAGTTGAATAACGCTGTGCAAGTGGCTGAGCAAGGGAAATCAGTGGTACTTTTCAAAACGGCCGCGCTTACCGAAGGCCGGTATGTGCTAGCGGCTACCGACAGCGTTGGCAACGTGGGTCGTGATACAATCAATGTGCGCTTTCAGGGCAATGCTCCGGCCCGGCGCGGCCCGGCCTACACAGTAGAGGGCAATCCGCAGGAAGTGTATTACCAAGGGCAGCTGCGGTTTCTATTCACGGAGCCCGTCATTTTGCCCCCCAATCAGCCTTTCGGTACGCTCGTAGAGGATTCTACTGCGCGGCGGCCTTTGCGCATTCCTCAGGATGCTACCCTTAGCCCTGATCGCACTCGCCTCACGATTAAGTTGAATTCGAAAGCCCGAAAAACGGTGGGCGTAATCCTCGATAGCACCGCCATTGTCAGCATTACGGGGCAGTCGCTGGGCTTACGGCCACTACGGCTGCGCGTGAGTGAGCAGGCCCAAACCGGCACCTTGTCGGGAGCTATCCAAACTAAGTATAAGAGCTATCAGATTCAGCTTGTTGATGCCAATTATCAGCCCGTAGCGGTGCTCGATAGTCCTAAGAATCGGTACGTATTCTCTAATATCGCGCCCGGCACTTATAGGATACGGGTGCTCATCGATGCTGATGCCGACGGTACCTGGCGCGGCGGCGACCCACAGTTTCGGCTTCCCGCTGAACCTGTGTACATCTTCCCCAAAAAGCTGGACATACGCGCCAACTGGGAGCAGGAGGAAAACATAACCTTCTAGTTCAACCGCATTTAATGAGAGCGGCGTGAAGTCGCCACGGAGCTAAAGCCCCTGCGCAAGCCGATGAAGGAATAATTTCCAACATCTGCCCACAGAAGGCTTCCGCTCCGTGGCGACTTCACGCCGCTGTTGCGTTTGACTTCGGCTGGTATGAGCGGGCGGACTAGGCTATCCACAACTCAACATCTGCGTTCTACTTAGCTGGGGGCATTTTTGTGGTTTTCCACACGCTTATGCACGAGGTTATCCACGGAGCGCTAAACCTGAAGGTAATCTGTGGATAATAGTGGCGTAATGTGGGGATAACTCGTGGAGAAGTTGCGGACAAGTTTTGTTGCAGGTCTGGAAGCCAACACAGCACAGTTCGGCTGTGGATAAGGGTGGACAACTTCTCCCCAAAAAGAACCTAATCCACAATGCACATTAGGTGTGAATTGTGGATTCGTGGATAACGCTGTGGATTGTGAATAATGCAGTTATCTTTCTATCAAACAGAGAGTTATAATCCACACACCCTGTTGATAGCTGGTGCATAAGCCCAGGGTTGTACACAAGTTTTCAGCCCTGTTAATAACTCTCAAATCTTATCAACTTATGCACAGCCCTAATGGTGGGGGATTAAAAAAAGATTTCTTAAAATTTCTTTTAAAAAGTTATTAACCCTGTGGATAAATCCGCCGGCGGCCAAAAAAGCTCCACAACTCAATTCCCGGTTTCTGGCGTATACAGCAGTCATGCCCGCCTGCGCCCGTCATGCCCTTCGACTATACCCTCGATTTTAAAACAGTTGATTTTCGGCGTCAGCCGGAGCTGTACCGTGTGGGTAAGGGCGAGCAGGGCGTGTTACTGGTAGAGCCCTATAAATCGGAGATTCTGCCGCACTGGCGCTTTCGTACCCCGGAGGTGGCTAAGGAGTCGTCGGAGCTCATTTATAAGCTGTTTTTAGCCTATCTGAAGGATGAGGACTTTATCGGGGCTGATATGGCCCGCAAGTTTTTGCAAATGGGCTTCACGCGGGCCCGGCGCTACGCGAATCATCGAGGGGGCAAAAAGTACGATGGGCCCGTGCCAGCCGATAAGAGAGGCCAAAGTGGAGCCCACGGTAGGGCCGAGTTACCCCGTGCTCCTGAGGACCCTGAAAAGGCCGCTGCCGCTGCCATCTTCAAGCAGAAGTGGGATGAAGCTAAACACCACCCCGAGTACGAACGCCAGCGTACCGAATTTCAAACTCGCTACGGCAAGTGAGCAACAGATTCCTACCTTTATCTAAAGTTGAACTACACCGCCACGGCTATGAAACGGCCCGATCAACCAACCAGCATGGAAGAAAACGAAATAACCCTAGGCACCGGCATGGGGCCCCTCAAGTTTGGGGCTACTATGGACGAGGTGCGTGCCCTCATGGGCGAGCCTGAAGAAATTGAAGAGTCGGAGGATGACGACGAGTTTGAGCACCAAGCTTGGAACTACCTAGAGGAAGGCTACTCGCTTTACTTCGACCGCGAAGACGACTACCGCCTGAGCTGCATCGAGACGGACCACCCGGGCTTGCGTCTATTTGGTGAGCCAATCCACGGCAAGAAGCAAGCGGAAATTGAGGACCTGATGCGCCGCCACGGCTACGACAATCCAGAGACGGAGCGTATGGAAACCGGCGAAGTGCGCCTCTCTTACGAGAAGGAGATGATTGACTTATACTTTGATGAAGATGAGTTACAGTTTGTCAACTTCGGAGTGTTTATATCCGATGACCTAGAGGTACAGTGGCCAAGCTAGCTGATAGTTATCCACAAAAGCTTTGATTAACCCTGTGGAAAAGTGGATAACTAACTGTCTTGTCGCTACTTTACACAATGTTTTAAGTGAAAAATGCTCCCTAGGGGGTTTTCCACAATAGATGTTGAAAAGCACATAGCCAAAAAAGCCGCCCCAATAAAGGGCGGCTTTTTTGGCTATAAGCAAGATGGACTCAGCGCTACAAGATGGCTCGGAAGAACAAGAACAGCGCACCAGATAATACCATCGTGACGGGCAGTGTGAGCACCCAAGCCAACGCAATGTTGCGCACCATCTGTGGATTCAGGTTCTTAACACCACGGTTGGCTACCATGGAGCCAGCAATGGCCGATGACAGTACGTGAGTAGTAGAGCTAGGCAAACCAATAGCTGTAGAAACGCCAATCATACTGGCCGCTACCAACTCCGAGGATGCACCCTGAGCATAGGTCAGGTGCTCTTTACCGATGCGCTCCCCAATAGTTTTAACGATACGCTGCCAGCCTACCATTGTGCCGACTCCTAAGGAAGTAGACACCATAAGCAGCACCCACCACGGGGCATAATCGGTGTAGGTGCGTAGGTCGGTGATGCCGGCGCGGTAAGTGGCTTGGTCGGCGGTGCTTAGGGTAAGCTGCTCGCTGCCTAGTAGCTTTTTAGTGCGGTTGTCGAGGAGCAGAATAGCTTTACGAATCTCGAAGCGAGCATTTTGAGGAAGCTGGCGCACACTGGTTTTGCCTACGAAGACACTATCCAGGGCATTAGTTTGCGTCTGAATATCAGCCAGCGTTTTGCGGTCTTCGGAGCTCAAAACTGCAGGATCTATTCTCTGAACCACTTGCTCTACGTTGGCCAAAGAGGCACGCATATCCAAAGGGTTCAGGTCATCATTAAGCGCAAAGAAGGTCGGTACAATGCCAATAAGGATCAGCATAATAAGGCCCACGCCTTTCTGCCCGTCGTTGGAGCCGTGAAAAAAGCTCACCAGCGTACACGTCACAATCAGAATAAGGCGAATCCAGAGGGGTGGGGGCTTACGCTTGTGAGGCTCCCGGAAGATGGCTTTGTTGCGCACAAAGCGGCGCAGAATAAACATGAGCAGAATAGTTAGCGTGAAGCCGAACAGCGGCCCAACCAGCAGCGCCACGCCGGTTTCGCCGGCCTTACTCCAGTTTACGGCCGCCCCGCTCGACTCGGGCAACAGCGAAAAAGCAATACCCACACCCAGAATAGAACCGATAAGCGCGTGCGAGCTAGAAGCGGGGATACCGTAGTACCAGGTGCCCACGTTCCAAAGGATAGCCGACAAAATAAGGGCGCCCACCATGGCAATGCCGTGGTACACATTCTGATCTACTAAGCTCTCGACAGGCAGCAGATAAACGATACCCATAGCCACGGCAATACCACCGGCAAATACGCCGATGAAATTCCAGAAGGCCGACCAGATAACGGCCACCCAGGGACGCAGGGTATTAGTATAAATGACCGTCGCGACGGCATTAGCCGTGTCGTGGAAGCCATTGACAAACTCGAAAGCGCAGGCTGCTACCAAACAAAGCAATAGCAGGAATAGCACTTGAGGCTCTAAGCCAAACATAGGAGGGGAAATAGGTACAAAAAAATGGGCGCCCAAAGGTAATGCCACCAAAAACGGAGCAAGATTATCAAATTGTTACCGGACATCGTGCGCCGGCAGTCATCAGGTTGCCGAAGGAAGCGAATTTGTGGGCAACATCAGCATGCGTAAAGGACCCGATACGCAAGCGGCCGGGTGAGCAGTCAACTCACCCGGAGAAAAATTGGACCCGCTGCCGGGGGGCAAATTCGACTCAAGCATACGCCTAGTACAAGGAGCAGTGCGTTATGAATCTGCATTTTCCCGCTTATCAGTTGAATTGGCGAACTATCTTTGCCCGCATGAGCAATCCGACGCAGAAACCCTCTCTCGAAAATACCCAGCTAAAGGACATTGTGGCCCACGCCAAGGAGTACGGCTTCGTATTCCCGTCGTCCGAAATCTATGATGGCCTGCAGGCCGTGTACGACTACGGCCCTAATGGCGTAGAGCTGAAAAACAACCTCAAGCAACTCTGGTGGCGGGCCATGACCCAGCTCAACCAGAATGTGGTGGGTATCGACGCGGCCATCTTTATGCACCCGCTCACCTGGAAAGCCAGCGGCCACGTCGACGGCTTTTCTGACCCCATGATTGATAACCTGGACTCGAAGAAGCGCTACCGCGCCGATCAGCTTATTGAAAATAAAATAGATGAGCTTAGCAAGAGAAAGAGAGCTTTAGAAAAAGAGCAAGAAGGGAAAGTACCTGTTGAAGGCATGCCCTGGGATACAACAGGAGAGATAGCGGCTATTGAAGGCAAAATTCAGGATGCTACTCATAGCCTTTCTCTTGGTACACCGGAAGTACTGCAAAAGACTATTAAGGATTTAGAGATAGGTGAACCAGAAACTGGCTCCACTAAATGGACCGAAGTGCGCCAGTTCAACCTGATGTTCTCGACGCAAGTAGGCTCGGTGGAGGGCGACTCGACCATGATTTACCTGCGGCCCGAAACGGCTCAGGGCATATTCGTGAACTTCCTGAATGTACAGAAGTCGGCGCGGATGAAGATTCCGTTCGGTATTGCTCAGATCGGTAAAGCTTTCCGCAACGAGATTGTGGCTCGGCAGTTCATCTTCCGCATGCGGGAGTTTGAGCAGATGGAAATGCAATTCTTCGTACGCCCTGGCACCGAGATGGAGTGGTATCAGCAGTGGAAAGAAACTCGCAAGCGCTGGCACGAGGCTCTAGGTCTGCCCGCTGAAAAGCTGCGCTTTCATGACCACGACAAGCTAGCTCACTACGCCAACGCCGCCGTGGACATTGAGTTTGAATTCCCTTTCGGCTTCAAGGAAATTGAGGGCATTCACTCCCGCACTGACTTCGACCTAACCCAGCACCAAACCTTAAGCCGCAAAAAGCAGCAGTTCTTCGACAACGACCTCGACGAGAACGGCAAGGCCTATGGTAACTATGTGCCTTTCGTAGTGGAAACCTCCGTGGGCGCCGACCGTTTGTTCCTGGCCACGCTCTGCCAGGCTTATACCGAGGAAACTATCACAGAAGGGGAGGGCGAGCAGCAGCAAACCAAAACCCGCACCGTGCTGCGTCTGCACCCAGCTTTGGCGCCGGTGAAAGCCGCCATTTTCCCGCTGGTACGTAAGGACGGCTTGCCCGAAAAAGCCACCGAAATCTTTGACGAGCTGCGCCACGATTTCCGCCTCGTATACGAGGAGCGCGACGCCATCGGCAAACGCTACACCCGCCAGGACTTGATTGGTACGCCTTTCTGCATTGCCGTAGACCACCAGACTTTGGAAGACAACACCGTAACCGTGCGTCACCGCGACTCCCGCGAGCAAACCCGTATGCCGATCAGTGAGCTGCGCAATTACATTGGCGAGGCCGTCAGCTTAAAGCGCATTTTTGAGAAGCTGTAATTAAGATATTAGTAGTGCATAAAAAAGCCCCCAGAACTGCTTCGGGGGGCTTTTTTGTGCACTACTAATATCTTAATTGTCACTCAGCCAGTCGGTGGCTTCGCGGCGAGAGGTAAAGTAGTTGAACTCCACTTGCTGGGGGGCAAAAGCGCGGTCGAAGGAAGGGGAGTAGCAACCCATCTGGTGCTGATACTGACCTTCGGAGAGTAAAGCTGCGATGAAAAGTGGGCGCGATGAGTTAGCCGGCAAATAACGCATGATGGGCGCCAGTAGAAATTCCTCGTCTTCGTCGGTCGGCGGCGCGTTGCGTTTGAGATCTAGGAGCAACTTATCCACACCCAAATTGTGCATAGCTTCAAGCGCTAGCTGATATACTTTTTCAAAAGTTTCCGCCAATGAAGCCGCCGCATACTGCAGCTGCATGGTAGCAGTAGCAGCATGATAAGCAAGAGAGACGGTAGGAGTTTGGTACAAAATCATGGAAGCGGAACACTGGCAAGCCAGCATTCAAAACGGCATTGGGGGGCAAAAATTGCGTTAGACGGACTAATACGCAGATTGGCCTGCCTTCGTTTACAAAAATTCAAGTTGAAAGATTCAAATGCATGCTGATCAGTTGCCCGAGGCCGTCGCAGTTTCAATGGTTGTAGGCTAACTACCTACCAGGCATTGCGTACCTTTGCTGCATTTTAACGGCCTATGTGGAGCTCTCTTGCGCTTTTCGTCATCAAGCAGCGGCGGATTCTTATCCTGCTCATAGCCGTGATGACTGTATTTATGGCCTGGAAAGCCAAAGACGTAGAAATGACCTACGACTTTGCCCAGGTTGTGAGTCCGAATGACCCAGACGTGGTCTACTTTCAGCAATTCAAGCAGACCTTCGGCGAGGACGGCAACGTGCTCGTGCTGGGCTTGCAGGACAGCAGTGTGTATAAGCTGGGCAACTTCACCGAGCTGCGCAACCTTACTGACACGCTGGCCGCGGTAGAAGGCGTCAACGGTGTGTTGTCGGTGACGAAGGTGCTAGCTCTGCGCAAAGACACCGCTACCCAGCAGTTTAAGGCCATTCCCATTTTTGCAAAAGCCCCTGAAACCCAACGCGAGCTGGATAGCTTGATGCGGGAAGTGCATCGGGTAGAATTTTACAAAGGCCAACTCATTTCGCCCACTACGGGCGCCACGCTGCTGGCCCTCACCATGGATCCCAAGTATTTGAATTCCTCGCGCCGGCAGGCCGTGATGAATGATATACTGGGCCACGCGGAGGCATTCAGCAAGAAAACCGGCATTCGGCTGCACTACGCTGGCCTGCCCTACGTGCGCTCCACCATGACCACGAAAGTGGCGGCCGAAATGAAGTTCTTCGTGCTGCTCACGGTGCTCATGATGGCCGCTACTCTGTTCATGTTTTTCCGAACATGGGCTGCCGTTATCTTCCCCATTCTGGTAGTGCTGGTGGTGGTGATATGGTGCGTGGGTACCATGGTGCTGTTGGGGTATAAAATCAACCTGCTTACTGGCCTGATTCCCAGCATTCTCATCGTTATCGGGGTTCCCAACTGTACCTACCTACTCTCGCGCTACCATTATGATTACCGCAAATCAGGTAATCAAATACTGGCCATGACGCGCGTGGTGCGCAAAATTGGGTTGGTAACCTTAATGAATAACACGACCACGGCCATCGGCTTTTTCGTGTTTTGCTTCACCGATATTGCTATCCTGTATCAGTTCGGACTGATTGCTACGATCAATATTTTCGTGGCTTTTCTGGTTTCTTTCATCCTGATTCCGGCGGTATTCACGTACCTGCCACCGCCCACGCCCAAGCAACTGGAGCACCTAGATGCTAAGCCGCTAACCAAGCTGCTGGAGTTCTTCGAGCACCTGGTATTGGAGCGCCGCGGCACAGTCTACCTAATTGGAGCGGGTCTGGTGGCCATTTCGTTATTGGGTATTACAAGAATCAAATCCGTCTCTTATATGGTAGACGATTTGCCTAGTGAAAGCTCCGTAAATAGTGATCTAAAGTTCTTTGAGCAGCATTTCAACGGAATTATGCCCTTGGAAATCGTGGTTGACACGGGTAAGAAGCAGGGCATTCTCAAGATTAAGAACTTAGAGAAGATAGACCGTTTGGAGAAATTCCTGCGCACCCAGCCCGTGCTCTCGTCGCCGGTTAGCATTGTTACTTTCCTCAAAGCTTCTACTCAAGCTTTCTACAACGACAACCCCGAGTATTATCGCCTACCCGATAACTCGGAGAAAAACTTCATTCTGCGGTACTTAGCCAGCTCTAGGGGGCAAAAATCGGCCAACGGCCCGATGAGCGACAAGCTATTGCGCTCCTTCACCGACTCTACGGGCCAACGGGCGCGCATCTCCCTTAAGATTGCTGATATCGGTTCCCGCAACCTCGATACCCTGATCACCCGTCGGATTCAGCCCCAGATTCAAGAAATCTTCAACGGCTCGGGCATGACCGTGAAGCTCACGGGCACGACTATTCTCTTCACCAAAGGCAACGAATACCTTATTAATACTCTGAAAGAGAGTATTCTGATTGCTTTCGCGCTGGTTGGATTGGTTGTGTTAATTCTGTTCCGTTCGTTGCGGGCCGTGTTCTTTACATTGCTGCCTAACCTGGTTACCCTCATTCTGACGGGGGGCCTGATGGGCTACTTTGGTATTCCGCTCAAACCCAGTACGGCTCTGATTTTCAGTATTGCCCTGGGTATCGATGGCGACAATTCAATTCACCTAATAGCCAAATTCAGGCAAGAATTAGCCGTGAATGGGCGCCGGGTCAAGGCTGCCATCAGCACTACCTTGCGTGAGGCGGGAACTAGTATGATTTATACTAGCATTACCCTGTTTCTGGGCTTTAGCGTGTTTGCTTTCAGTGAGTTTGGTGGCACCAAGGCCCTAGGTCTGCTGATGTCGGCAAGCCTGTTGATTACGAACTTCTCCAACCTCATTCTTCTGCCTTGCTTGCTGGTTAGCTTTGAGCACGGCAAGGACGAAACCATCGACAAATCCTTACTCCAGCACTACGACGACGATTATCACGAAGAAGACGACGACTCCGAACTCAACCTTAGCCGTATGACGGTGAAGCGGTTAGGTACGGAAGCGTAGTTTCACCTCATCCTTAGCCCTTCTTCCCGAGGACATCGCGCCTCAAGAGAACCAGGTTAGGAATGAGGTCCCCGCCAGAACGATAACACCCGCACATGAAATATTCCGAATATAAGCAGCCGCTTAACTACGCCCAGGTCGGTACCGACATCCTCAAATGGTGGCAGGAAAACGGCATTTTTGAGAAGAGCGTGAGCACCCGCGAGGGCCAGCCCACGTTCGTGTTTTACGAAGGTCCGCCGTCGGCAAATGGTGCGCCCGGCATTCATCACGTGATGGCCCGGACGGTAAAGGATATCTTCTGCCGCTACCAGACCTTGCTGGGCAAGCAGGTGTCACGCAAGGGGGGCTGGGATACTCACGGTTTGCCCATTGAGCTACAGGTAGAAAAGGAGCTAGGCATCACGAAGGAGGACATCGGCAAGAAGATTTCGATTGCCGACTACAACCAGCGCTGCCGCGAAACTGTGATGCGCTTCAAGGTGCAGTGGGACGACCTTACCCAAAAAATGGGCTATTGGGTTGACCTCGATGATCCTTATATCACCTTCGAGCCGGAGTACATCGAAAGCTGCTGGGCGCTGCTCAAGAAGCTGTATGATAAGGGTTTGTTATATAAAGGCTACACCATTCAGCCTTACTCGCCCGCTGCCGGCACTGGCCTGTCGTCGCACGAGCTAAACCAGCCCGGTACCTACCGCGACGTGAAGGATACGACCATCGTAGCGCAGTTTAAGGTGATTCGCAACGAGACTTCAGAGAAGCTAGTGGGCAATTCTGAGACTGGGGAGCAAATCGATACCTTCATTCTTGCCTGGACTACTACGCCTTGGACTTTGCCCGGCAATACAGGCCTAGCCGTAGGTAAAACCATCCGCTATGCGCTGGTGCGCACCTTCAATCCTTATACCCATCAGCCTATTCGGGTGGTGCTAGCCAAGGATTTGGTGAATCGTTATTTCACCGAAAAAGGCGCTGAAGCCTCTTTGGAAGACTATAAAGCTGGCGATAAAGTACTGCCTTGGCGCTTAGAAGGCGAGTTCACTGGCGCTGACCTGGTGGGCATCAGTTACGAGCGTCTGTTTGGCCAGAGCAAAGGTTTCCCTGCATTTGAAGGTGAGGAGAAAGGCTTTCGTGTCGTTGCCGGCGACTTTGTGACGACTGAGGACGGCACGGGCATCGTGCACATCTCGCCTACTTTCGGGGCCGATGACTTTCGGGTAGCGCAACTGAATGACATTCCGGCGCTGCTAGTGACGGATGCGGAGGGCAAGTTGTCGCCCATCGTAGATCGGACGGGCCGCTATGTGCAGCAGATGGGCGAGTTTGGAGGACGTTTGGTGAAAAACTATGATGGCCACGACGAAACCGGCACCGACTATAAAACTCTGGATGAGAGCATCGCCATCCGGATGAAAGGGGATGGCACTGCCTTCAAAGTGGAAAAGTACGAGCACACCTATCCGCACTGCTGGCGCACCGATAAGCCCGTGCTGTACTACCCGCTCGACTCCTGGTTTATCAAGACCACGGCCGTAAAAGACCGCCTCATCGAACTCAACAAAACCATCAACTGGAAGCCCGAAAGCACCGGCTCCGGCCGCTTCGGCAACTGGCTCGAAAACCTAGTAGACTGGAACCTGAGCCGCTCCCGCTATTGGGGCACGCCGCTGCCCATCTGGCGAAGTCAGGATGGCTCGGAGGAGATTTGCATTGGCTCTATTGCCCAGCTTAGTGCTGAAATCGACAAGGCTGTGGCAGCCGAAATTATGACCCACAATCCGCTGACGGCTGGGGGGCAAATTGACCTGCACCGGCCTTACGTGGACGATATTTTCCTCGTGTCGCCCACCGGCCAGGCCATGTACCGCGAAACGGACCTCATCGACGTGTGGTTCGACAGCGGCGCCATGCCCTACGCGCAGTGGCACTACCCGCTCGAAAACGAAGCGAAATTCCAGAAGAATTTCCCTGCCGACTTCATTGCCGAAGGTGTAGACCAAACCCGCGGCTGGTTCTTCACGCTACATGCTTTGGGCGTGATGCTGGAAGACTCCGTAGCGTTTAAGAACGTGATTGCCAATGGTTTGGTACTGGATAAGAACGGCAACAAGATGAGCAAGCGCCTCGGCAACGCCGTCGATCCGTTTGCCACCATTCAGCAGTTTGGCCCTGATGCCACCCGTTGGTATATGATTGCCAACGCGCCACCGTGGGACAACCTCAAGTTTGACCCGGCCGGCGTGACGGAGGTGCAGCGCCGCTTCTTCGGGACGCTGTTCAACACGTACTCTTTCTTCGCGCTCTACGCCAACCTCGACGAGTTCCGCACCCGCGAGTTTGACCGGATTCCGCTCACCGATCTGAGTGAGCTGGACCGCTGGGTGCTGTCGAAGTTGCAGTCCCTGATTCTGGAAGTTAGGGGGCATTATGACAACTACGACCCCACCAAAGCGGCCCGCGCCATCCAGGATTTCGTCACTGATCAGCTCTCCAACTGGTACGTGCGGCTCTCGCGCCGCCGTTTCTGGAAGGGCGAACTGACCACGGATAAGAAGGCCGCTTTCGAGACCTTGCAGGAGTGCTTGGTAGTCGTGGCGCAGCTAATGGCGCCCATCGCGCCCTTCTTCGGCGAGTGGCTATACAAGAATATGACCGACGGCATGCGTCAGGAAGCTCTAGCCAATAACACGCCGCTGGCTCCCGAATCGGTGCACCTCACGCTGCTCGTAGAAGCCGACACGCGTCGGATTGACACGGCGTTGGAGGAGCGCATGGAGCTGGCCCAGCGCATCAGTTCTTTAACCCATTCGCTACGCAAAAAGTCGGTGCTGAAAGTGCGCCAGCCCTTGCAGCGCATTTTGGTGCCGGTGCTGAACGACACCACCCGCGACCAGGTAGGCAAAGTGGAAGACCTGATTTGCGCCGAGGTAAACGTGAAGCACGTGGAGTTTTTGGACGACACGAGCGGCGTGTTGGTGAAGTCGGTGAAGCCCAACTTTAAGCGTTTAGGTCAGCAATACGGCCCGAAGCTTAAAGCCGTGGCAGCCCGCATTCAGCAGATGACACCCGAGGAAATCAGTGTGCTGGAATCGACCGGAACGCTGGCCGTGGAAGTAGGAGGGGAGCAGCTAAATCTGGCCCCCGACGACGTAGAAATCCGTACCGACGACCTGCCCGGCTGGCTCGTAGCCACCGACGGTCCGCTCACTGTGGCCCTCGACGTGACGCTGACCGACGAACTGCGCCGCGAAGGGGTAGCCCGCGAGCTGGTCAACCGCCTGCAAAACCTGCGCAAGGACAGCGGCCTGGAAGTGCAGGACAAAATCCGCATCACGCTCGGCGGCGAGCAGCCCGATCTGGCAGCCGCTGTGCAGTTCTTCGGCGACTATATCCGCACCGAAACTCAGGCGCTTTCGCTCACCTTCAATCCGGAGCTGACGGGCGGCGTGACGCTGGAATTTGATGACTACAGCGTGCCGGCTCAGCTTGAGGTGGTAACTGCTTGACAATGAATAGCCAACTGAGCCGTGAAAAGCTCGGTTGGTATAACCTCGCACAAAGCATTGGAGGGTGCGTTTAAAGTCGTTCAAAAACCCATAAATCAGGCCCAAAACGGCACAAAAAGCCCCCCGGAGCTTGTACTCAAGCGTTAGAAGCACAAGAATGAAGTACTGGAAATATTACTTGCTGGCCTTACTGGTTATCCTCATCGATCAGGTCTCGAAATGGGCCGTGCACGCCTACATGGAGCCAGGAATGCCAGGCGAAATTCCGCTCATCGGCGACTGGTTTAAGCTCCATTACACCCTAAATCCAGGCATGGCTTTCGGGGTGGAGCTGCCGGCGCCCTACGGCAAGATTATCCTGACAACCTTTCGCCTAGTGGCCGTTACGTTTATTGCCTACCTCATTCGCAAGCACAGTTTTCGGGATACGCACCCCGGTCTACTGGCCTGTGGGGGGCTTATTTTGGGCGGTGCCATTGGTAACCTAATCGACTCCATGTTCTATGGTGTGATCTACAACAACGCTCCGTTTGAGGCGCCTACGCCCTGGCTGCACGGGCAGGTAATCGACATGATTTATCTGGACTTGTATGAAGGCTTTTTGCCAATGAGCTGGCCGCTAATTGGCGGATCTCATCTCTCGTTGTGGCCCATTTTCAACATCGCCGACTCAGCTATCTTCATTGGCGTCGCCCTCATTCTACTTAATCAAAGCAAGTTTTTCCAGCACGAAGATTCGCCTACGAAAACCGTAGTTTCCCACCGCGACACCGAGCCAACCTCTACTGAGCATGTACAGCTGTAGAGCGTCCTAGTCAAAACTCGTCTTTCATCTCGACGAAGGAAGGACCTTATTGCGTTGGAACAAGTCTTTGTTAGGCTACTCGTTCTGCGTGATAGGGTCCTTCCTTCGTCAGGATGACAGACGTTTTTAAGTAGCTTTGATACTAACGACATCCTAGTTACTTCTTCTTCTAGCTTAATAACTCTGTGCAGCCTCTCCTCTCCGTTTCCAATCTTACCATCGACTTCACTTCTCATCGCGGCGACGTGAGGGCAGTGAACGACGTGTCGTTTGAGCTACGCCGGGGCGAGACGCTGGCTATTGTGGGTGAATCAGGGTCGGGGAAGTCGGTGACTTCACTGGCGCTGATGGGGCTGATCCAAATGCCCCCTGGCCGCGTCACCACCGGCCAGACCCGATTTCAATCAGAGGAGCTAGGCGAAGTTGACTTACTGAAGCTTTCTAATGAGCAATTGCGGCGGGTGCGGGGCAACGAGATTTCGATGATTTTTCAGGAGCCGATGACCTCGCTCAACCCCGTACATACCTGCGGAGCCCAGGTGGTGGAGGCCTTGCGGTTGCATACATCGTTGTCCTCAAAGGAAGCTGAGGCTCGTACCGTCGAGTTATTTGCTACTGCCCAGTTGCCGCGGCCCGAGAAGATCTTTAAAGCCTACCCACACGAAATCTCCGGGGGGCAAAAACAGCGGGTGATGATTGCCATGGCCATGGCTTGCAACCCCGCCATCCTCATTGCCGACGAGCCCACCACCGCCCTCGACGTGACGGTGCAGGCCCGCATGCTTCAGCTTATCGATGACTTGCGGCGCCAGAATAACACGGCTGTTCTCTTCATCACACATGACCTAGGCGTAGTAGCAGAAATCGCCGACCGCATCATGGTTATGTATCGCGGGAAGGTGGTGGAGCAGGGCCGCGTGCTTGATATTTTTACTAACCCTCAGCATCCCTATACCAAGGGCCTGTTAGCCTGCCGACCCAAGCTCTCCGTGGGCAAGCAGCGTTTGCCCGTTGTAGCCGATTTTATGGCTGAAGACGCTTCCGGCCAGCTCACCGAAATTACCACTCCACAGCCTGAAGCTCCTAGTGTTGAGCCAGATAGAGCCCCGGTGTTGACCGAGAACTTGCCGGTCGAAATCCCCAAAATGTTCCACGGGGAACATTTTACGCCAGTTTTTGGCTTCAAACCGGCTTCAGAATCTGCTATTTCGGAGCCGGCTGCGGGGGGCATTTTGGTTGCTGAAAATGGTTCGGAGCATCCCAAAACCGACGGGAAAGTTCTATTGCGGGTAGAAAACCTGAACGTGCACTTTCCCATCCGCAAAGGGCTCTTTAACCGGACCAAGGAGTACGTGCGGGCCGTCGATGGCGTGAGCTTTGACATCTATCCGGGCGAGACGGTGGGACTGGTAGGCGAGTCGGGCTGCGGCAAGACGACCTTAGGTCGAGCCTTGTTGCGGTTGGTGGAACCAACGGCAGGTCGCATTCTGTTCGAAGGCACTGACCTAGCTAAGCTGCCAGCGGGCGAGTTGCGGCGGCGGCGGCGCGAGTTCCAGATGGTGTTTCAAGACCCCTACGCGGCGCTCAACCCCATGATGACGGTAGGCGAGGCCATCATCGAGCCCATGCAGGTACACGGCGTAGGAGGCACCAAACAACAGCAGAAGGCGAAGGTGATGGAGCTGCTGCGCACCGTAGGGCTGCGCGAGGAACATTACCTGCGTTATCCGCACGAGTTTTCTGGGGGGCAGCGTCAGCGCATTTGTATTGCGCGGGCCTTGGCCTTGCAACCTAAGTGCATCATCTGCGATGAGTCGGTGTCGGCGCTAGACGTGTCGGTGCAGGCCCAGGTGCTGAACTTGCTGAACCAGCTCAAGCGCGACTTTGGTATTACCTACCTCTTCATTACCCACGATTTATCCGTAGCCCGGTTCATGTCGGATCGGTTGCTGGTGATGAACAAGGGGCAGATAGTAGAGAGCGGACCCGCAGCCGCGGTCTATGCTAATCCACAGCACGAGTACACCCGTACGCTGCTCAGTGCCATCCCGAAAGATAAGCCATCTGATATTCGGGCGGCCCAGGCTCGGCGGGCAGCGGAAGTAGCATAGCGCCTAAGCCCTTATTTAGCGAATAGTGGAATAGGGCTAGGAGACTAAGCGGTCATGCAGAGCGGAGCGAAGCATCTCGCGTGCTGACGTTGCGAAAGTAATTGTCATGTTGAGCCTGTAGAAGCATGACCACTTTGTTTTGCCGTTCCACATATCAAACAAGTATCCTGCTGGGGGTACTGATTATTAACAACAGCAACAATTCTATAACGCCTCATTATCCTTCGTAAATAGTTATTTTCCCTAATATTCCGTAGTATCTATCGTGGAGCGCCAATCCTTTATCTCCGCCCACGCTTAACTGCCTTTTTGGCGACTTCTAATTTTTGCTTAACCCCGGAGAAACGCGCTTGCGTATACTCCAACCTACCTATACCCGGCCGCCTGCGAAAACGACAACCACTGGGCGGCACCTTCTTTTCGAATGAAGAAACAAGATGAATCTTCAGCTCCCCGCGCCCCTCGCGCGAAAGCTGCCCGCGGCGAAAAAGCCGCCGTTGCCCCGGTTACCAAAACGCAAGTGTTCCGGGTTTTTGCCGACAACCCCGGCAAAGTATTTTCCTATCGTCAACTCTCGCGCCGCCTCGGCGTGACCACCAAAGAGCAGCGTGAGGAGGTGTTTGATCACCTTAAAGCGCTGCGCAAATCCAATCAGCTTACACTCGTCCAAAACGATGACTACCGCCTGACGGATCCTGCCGCCCTACGCGTGCAGCCCGATGCTGGTCAGCGCCCCGAGCGTGGTCGCAATCGGGGGGGCAAATCCCGTCCGGATGGTGCTGCTATCGAGGCCCAGTTTGGTCAGGACCCCGTGGTGCACCGCCGCCGTGAGGCTGGCTTCGACTTCCCCGGCGACGACCGTCAGCGCTTCCGCGAGCGGCCCAGCTCGGGCGGCGACATCATCACGGGTACGGTGGCGCTTGCTACTAACAGCTACGCCTTCGTGGTAAGCGAGGAAAGTGAGAACGACATCCGTGTGTTCACCGACCGGCTTAAGTTTGCCATGAACGGCGACACAGTACGAGTACGCCTTCGCGGTGAGCGCGACGGTCGCCCCGTAGGTGATGTGCTGGAAGTGCTCAAGCGAGAGCGCGAAGAAATCGTGGGCCAACTTACGGTACAGAACGCCGGCTTTGGCTTCGTGTCCCCTGACCACCGCAAGTTGTACTTCGATGTATTTGTGCCTCACGAAGGCCTCAAAGACGCCCGTAGCGGCGAGAAGGTACTTGTGCGCATTACAGAGTGGCCCGAGGACTCCGGACGTCAGCCAGTGGGCGAAATCGTGCGTTCCTTTGGGCAGGCTGGCGAGAATGAAGCCGAGATCAACGCTATCATGGCAGAGTTCGGGTTGCCGTTTGAGTTTCCCCAGGATGTGGAAGAAGAGTCGGAAGGCATTTCAGACCGCATTCAGGAAGACGAAATTGCTCGCCGCCGCGACTTCCGCGCCATCACCACCTTCACCATTGACCCCGCCGACGCCAAGGACTTTGACGACGCGCTATCCATTCAAAAGCTGGAAAACGGCCACTGGGAAATAGGTGTCCACATTGCCGACGTAACCCATTATGTGCAGCCCGAGTCGATGCTAGAGCGGGAAGCCCGCCACCGTGCGACGTCAGTTTACCTAGTCGATCGTGTGATACCGATGCTGCCCGAACGCCTGTCGAATGGCTTGTGCTCGTTGCGTCCCAATGAGGACAAGCTGACTTTCTCGGCTGTGTTTGAGCTCGACGACAATGGCAAACTTTACGACTCTTGGTTTGGCAAAACAATCATTCACTCCGACCGGCGCTTTGCCTACGGCGACGCCCAGGAGCGCATCGAAACCGGCGAAGGAGACTTGGCCGAAGAAGTGAATACGCTGAACAACATTGCCAAGAAACTCCAGGCTCAGCGCTTCAAGAAAGGTGCTATCGGCTTCGAAACTCAGGAGGTGAAATTCCAGCTAGACGAGAATGGCAAGCCGGTGGGCGTGTACGTGAAGGAGCGCCAGGATGCGCACAAGCTCATTGAGGAGTTCATGCTGCTAGCCAACCGCAAGGTGGCCGACTTCGTGTACATGAAGAAAAAGACCAAGCCACGCTTCACCATGGTGTATCGTACCCACGATGCCCCCGATGCTGACCGTCTGGCAAACTTCGCTTTGTTCGCCAAAAAGTTTGGGCATGATCTGAATCTGGAGAACCCCAAGAAGCTCAGCAACGAGCTGAACAGCTTGTCAGAAAACGTGGTGGGTAAGCCGGAGCAGAACGTAATTCAAACCCTGGCTATTCGGACCATGGCCAAGGCCAAGTACACCACCGAGCCGCTGGGTCACTTCGGTCTGGCCTTCGACCATTATTCGCACTTCACCTCACCTATCCGGCGCTACCCCGACATGATGGCGCACCGCCTGCTGGAACACTACCTGCAGGGGGGCAAAAACGTAGAGGCCGAGCCCGTGGAAGAAGAGTGCAAGCACTCCTCCGAGCGTGAGAAGCTAGCCGCAAATGCCGAGCGTGCCAGCATCAAATACAAGCAAGTGGAGTACATGGCCGCCCGCGTAGGCGAGCAGTTTAAGGGCGTCGTATCGGGCCTCACCGAGTGGGGCATGTACGTGGAAGTGGAGGAGAACAAGTGCGAAGGCATGATCCGCGTGAGCGACATTCCCGGCGACTTCTTCGAGCTAGACAAGGACAACTACCGCCTGGTAGGTCAGCGCACCAAGCGTATCATTCAGTTTGGCGACGAACTGCAAGTCATCGTGAAAGCCGCTAACCTGCTCGACCGCACCATCGACTTTGAACTGGTTGATGAGCGCCCTATGTCCCAGCGCCGCAACGACCCACCACGCCGCGAAGAAGGCGGTCGGGGTCGTCGGTCGGAGCGGGGACCTGAGCGGGACCGAGGTGGCAAAAGCAGCGGTGGCCCAGGTGGTGGCGGTAAGCGCCGCCGCTAGGCTAATGATTTATTAAATTGACAAAGCCTGATGGCTGCACGGGGTGCGGACGTCAGGCTTTTTCTGTTGTGCTAATTTGCCCCCCAGCGGTGCTTCTAATCCACTCCAATCTGTTCCTACGTACCTTGCTGCCCCTAACACATTTTGCCCCTGTGAGCCCCACTGATTTCACACAAAGAATATCCGCCGCCCTGGCTGGTCTTGAGTACGGCCAGCAACCAGTTGATCTTTACGAGCCCATTCGCTACATCATGGCTTTGGGGGGCAAACGCATCCGTCCCTTGCTTACGCTCATGGGTGCCCACCTCTTTACGGATGAGCTTGATCCTGTAATTCGGCCGGCATTGGCCACGGAGGTCTTCCACAACTTCACCCTACTCCACGACGACATTATGGACCAAGCGCCCCTCCGCCGGGGGCAGCCTACGGTGCACGAGAAGTGGAACGCCAACGTCGCTATCCTGAGCGGCGACGTGATGCTGGTACGTGCCTATGAGTTGTTCCTCGACGTGCCGCCGACCTTGCTGTCAACGGTGCTGCGCAAGTTTAGCCAGACCGCGGCCGAGGTCTGTGAGGGCCAGCAATGGGACATGAACTTCGAGACCAATGAACAGGTCACTATCGAGCAATACCTAGATATGATCCGGCTGAAAACGGCCGTGCTGCTTGGCTTCTGCCTAGAATTGGGCGCTTTGCTCGGCGGCGCTTCGGCACAAGATGCCGACCACCTGCGTCAGTTCGGGACCGATGTGGGCATAGCCTTTCAGCTCCGCGACGACCTGCTTGACGTGTACGGCGACGCGGCCACCTTCGGCAAGCGCGTGGGTGGCGACATCGTGTCGGATAAGAAAACCTTCTTACTACTCACAGCCCAGGCCCAAGCAAATGCCCCCCAGCAAGCTGTGCTGGCTCAATACCTCGGCCAGCCCACCACCAATGCCTCGGCCAAGGTGCAGGCCATTACGGGAGTGTACGACCAACTCAGTATCCGTTCCCAAACGGAGGCGCTAATAAACGACTACTTCCAGGATGCCCTTCAGCACCTGGAGCGCGTAGTAGCACCCGCCGAGCGCAAAGCCATCTTGCGGCAGTGGGCATTGGAGCTGATGGCTCGCGAAAGCTAAGCCTATTTTTAGCCCAATTCAGGCTCGCTCCGGGCACTTTATCCCCCGGTGTGGTTCCTACTTATCAAAACCGCCGAAAGCGCCTGGAAGCCGTACATGCGGCTTCCATATTCCCCCATTTACTTCTCTGGTTTCTAATGCTGAATTTAAACGTCGTACTCTCCCTCCTAATCCTGACGGGGGGCATTTCTTTATACGCTTGGTCGAACCCAAGCTTGCGTGAAAGCTGGATCATGACGCCCTTTCTAGTGCGTCGGCGAAATGAGTGGTACCGCTTCCTTACCTCCGGCTTCCTACATGCCGACTTTATGCACTTGCTCTTTAACATGATTGCCTTCTACTCTTTTGGGCAATTAATTCAGGATGTATTCGTGCAGGTGTTTGGGCCGATGGGAGGCATTTGGCGTTTCCTGCTGCTGTATCTGGGGGGCATTATTGTCTCGGATATTCCCACCTATTTGCGCCACCGCAACGACCCCGACTACCACAGCTTGGGCGCATCGGGCGGCGTAGCATCCGTGATCTTTTCGGCTATTCTGTTTAATCCGGTGAAGGGTGGGATCTACATTTTCCCCATTCCGTTTGCCATTCCGGGTGTCATCTTCGGAGTACTGTACTTAGCCTACTCTTACTATCAGGGCCGTAAACAAGGCGACAACATCAACCACGATGCGCACTTTTACGGGGCGATCTACGGTATTCTGCTCACGCTGGCGCTAGTGCCTGCATCGGCTTCGATTTTCTGGAATGAAATACAAGCTTATCTATTTAACTAAGTGATTATCAATTGTTTAGTATTCATAAATAAGCAAAATCATATCTATTGCGTCAGCAGGTGCGTAAAGGAGGTCTTTCAAACACATCTCCCAACCTCACTTGCTATGAACAAGCTTCTCACCTTGACTAAACGTCTGCCGATAGCGGCCCTTTCCCTTTCTCTTTCGCTATCCTTCCTGCTTAGCAGCTGCTCCGGGCGCCGCAGCGACGGCTCCACTACCATTGCTGGTATTATTTATCTGGCGCTGGCCGTTTTTGCTGTTATCAGCCTCATCAAGCAGGATTGGACAATTGGTAAGAAAATCGTCTGGGGCCTGGTTATTTGGTTCTTTCCTTTCCTAGGTTCTATCATCTACTTCCTGTTCTCGGGCCGTAAATAAGCTCTGAGTTCCACGCACAAAAAGGCCCCAACACAACTTAGTGTTGGGGCCTTTTTGTGCGGGGGGCTTGTGTTCAAGCTTAGAGTTTCAGTTAAGTGGAGACAAGCACTAAATCAGTTCTTGCCTTCCTGAAGCCTTTGCTTTTCCAAGCGCGCGGTGTGCTTGATCAGAGCACCAGTGTTAGAGATTTCCGTCACGCGCCAGTAGCCTCCTTGGTCGAGCATTTTCAATTCTACCACGAGCGTCGTGTCGTACTGAGGCTGCGTGAACTCTAGTCCTACTAAGGTTTGGGCGTCATCTTCATTTACATATTTGATGCCTTTGAACTGCGGGTTAGGCCCGATCACTCGGCCCGCCAAGCCCAAGACCGATAGGTTCATGCCACCCATTGGCTGCGCCGTAGCAACCGCCTGTTCCGGTGAGCCCGTCTCCACGAAGCGCCGCACTTCCCGCTGCGCCGACTTTGCCAACTGAGGCTTCAGCAGCTTCAGTGCGCTTTGCAGCATCTCCTGGTTTATGTTCAGCCCTTGCAGCTCCGAACTCTCGGCGGCTATCTGATCTACTAAGTTGCGGGCTACTCCATCAACGTCAACGTAGCGTTCAAAGGTATTTACATCGTGGGTGCGTACCGCATTCGCCGCCTGAGCCAGCGAGTACTGCGGGCTACCCGTTACTACCGCACGATAGTACCAATAACCACCCCCAACCAGAACAATCAATAACCCAAACAACAGCGCTTTCTTCATAAGATAAGTAGAGAGTGACAAGGCAATAATACGGCGCAAAACTACCCCATTTCGTGGCCAGCAATGGTACTTGGTCCAAGCCTTGAGCCGTTATAACAGAGTCGGGACGCAATAATATGCGTCAAGTCATCTGCGTCGTTCGAATAGATCCTGCAATGAGCAGACGTAAAATATTACGTCTTTGCCCTGTTCTAGCTAACGACAAATTCGTAGTTATAAGTCCCATCGCTACAAAAATGCCCCCTAGCCGCTCCACCTTGCGCCCAGAGATTCACGGCCATCGTGGCTGTCGTGGCTTACGACCTGAAAACACGCTGTCCGCCTTTCTGCACGCGCTGGAGCTAGGGGTAGATGCACTGGAGCTAGACGTTGTTATTTCGGCCGATGAGCAGGTGGTTGTGTCGCACGAGCCGTGGATGTCGGCAGCCATTTGTCGCGATAGGGAAGGGGCTCCAATTGAGGTTGAAGCCGAGCGTCGGCACAATCTTTTTCAACTGCCTTACGCCCTCATCCGGCAGTACGACTGCGGCCTGACGCGCCACCCACGCTTCCCCGAACAACGATCGGAGCCGGCCTACAAACCGCTGCTCCACGACGTCATCGGTGCTACCAGTGCATATGCCCACCAGCTCGGTCGGCCCTTGCCAAAGTTCAGCATCGAAATAAAAAGCAGCCCCTCCAGCGACGGGCATTTTCACCCGTCGCCGGCGCGCTTCGTGGAGCTGGTGTTAACGGTTGTGAAGGCCACCGGCATCGCCCCGCGCACGACTATACTCAGCTTTGATAAACGGGTGCTGCAAGCCGTGCGCACTCAAGCCGTCGACCTCCCTGTATGCTTACTCGTGGAAGACCAGCGCCCGCTCCTGGAGCACTTGCACGAACTCGGATTTGTACCTACCGTGTACGGCCCCGGGTACGATCTCGTAAATGAGAAGCTGCTTAGTGAAGTCCGAGCCCTCGGCTTAAAGCTTGTCCCTTGGACAGTAAATGAGCAAACCGATATGGAGCGATTTATTGCCCTTGGCGTCGATGGCATCACCACTGATTACCCCAACCGTTTACGGCTCTTACTGCCTCACTAAACATGAGCCTTTTCCGTGTACCTACGACAGTGGACGGTCTATGATTACCCATGCAGCTCATGGGGTAATACATCAGGTTTATACTAGAGTCCATTTATAAGTGCTTACTGTATCGTAACGGTTGTACAAGCTACCAAAACCGTGTTTAGAGCATGTTTTGGGGGTTTATGGGCTCAATCTAATATTGCGTTACAGTTGATGTAACGCTAGTGCATGTTACAAATTACGTGTAACGTTTGTTTTGTTACACGTTACAATGTGTATCACTGTATTGTATTTACACATTATGTAACTGTCCGTTTTTGCGTTCGTGTTTGTACATGTGAAACATATTTGACACCTTTACATACTAATCATAATACAGCGCCTTTCTATGCCGCACCAGGGCAAAATCCTTCAAGAAGCCATTAAAAACAGTGGTATTTCTATTACTCGCATCGTGGAGGAACTGGGTATTACACGTCCAACTATATATCGCAAGTTTAAAGAAGAGACGCTTGATTACGGTTTTGTAAAACAGGTTGGTGCGATCATTACACATGACTTTTCACAGGATTTTACGGCTTTACAACAATCAGTGTTACCATTTGTGTCCGTTACACCAAGTGTTGCTGTTACATCAGCTGTAACACCTCGTTCGGCACCGTTACAACAAGCAGAAACTGACCCCAATAAGCAGCTCATGACCCTTCAGGCTAAGTATATTGCCTTATTAGAGGCCTATAATGAGCTTTTGTTGAAGGTGTACGGTCCTAAGTGACAAATATGTTCCACGTGAAACATGCTGCCGTTACGAAGCTGTATATGCCTTTATATTCAGTGTAGAAGTAGATATCAAATGATCACTCTAAATGGGACAATCAATAAGTCAAGCGACAGTTTTCGTTGCGGAGTAATTCCAGTTGTTGAGCGGTAGCTAAAGTCGAACGAGCCTTATCGAAAGCAATGCTATATTGAGTCTTTAGCTCCTTGCGTTTGATGGCTTCCAGAAAGCGACGCGTGTCGTCCGGGGTCTCGAGCAGTAAGCCAGGAACGGGGGTGGGGCGGCCGTTATCATCCTTGGCTACCATGGTGAAATATGAAGTGTTGGTGTGTTTCACAGTGCCGGTGCGCACGTCCTCGGCGATGACTTTTATGCCGATTACCAAAGAGGTCCGACCTACATAGTTGACGGAGGCTAACAGCGAAACCAACTCACCCACTTCTACTGGCTGGAGGAAGTTAACCCCATCCACCGTTACCGTGACGCAGTAAGAACCGGCGTGCTTGGCTGCAGATGCATAGGCTACTTTGTCCATGAGAGAAAGCAGAATTCCACCATGAATTTTGCCCCCCAGATTGGCATAAGATGGAATCATTAATTCGGTAAGCGTAACCCGAGAGTACGACACTAAGCGAAAGTCAGAAAGTAGGGAAGTAGGCATATGGAAGAGATAGGGAGTGAGGACGTAGAAGACCGAAGTATGATATGGGAAGCTCACGGCCCCAAGCTAGCGTGCGCGAAGTAGAGTAAGGAGCATAACACGTGGAGCTCCGCAGTAGCTACATGATGAGTGCTGCAAAAGGGAGCAAAACGCAACCTTATCAAAAGAACAGCACTACGAGACGCTCCCAATGGTCAGAGTTACTCTAAAGCCGATATGGAAGATTGAAAGGTTCGCAAGGCACTGACTCCTCTAGGTCAGAAATAGTCCTAAACAGAGAACCCATCATCTGACTGATAGCAGGTAATTGTGAAGTAGACCGTAAGGCCAATTCATTAATAAGCCGGTTTGAGCAGAGCCCTATCACTAAACTATGAGATAGGAAGCCAGAGTAGTGTACCAGAGTAGCGTAGTAGCTATACGAAAGGTGGAGGCTGCTGCCAACCTAAAGCAGAGGTAAGCAAAGAGGAGAGCTGCTTAGCAATGCTTCACCAGTAAGTCGAGTTTACTATAGAAAGATGACCTCTTTGATAACGGTCTCGCCAACTTCATCATTGATCAGCTCCATGACGCGGGTCTTGGCCATGACCAACTCATGCTTTAATGGAGCTGAACTAAGGCGTACAAAAAGCTTCCCATTGCTGATATATATCTCTTGGGTTTTGAGCGCGACAGCCTTGCCCATGATTCGCTCCCAGCTCGAAACCACAAACACCTCGTTCAACTTGCCTTGTAAGCGGTAGGCTTTAAGCAAAGCCTTGATACCGTCCTTTAACGGGACGATATCGGCTTGACGTGAGTTGTCGGAGGTGCTAGGTTTTTTCAAGGGAATGCTGTACAATAATGCGCGAGTCAACCGGCCTAAATGACCGAAATGGAGGCAGAAACTCTGCTTGCAAAGGTACGGCATTCCAGCCCAGCTAAAGAGCTTTAACGGTTCCGTTGTGTACTTCAAATCGGGCTACCTGCTCAGAGATATTAGCCAGGATTCGGTCAGTGCGCTCGAGGTGAGTGTCAGTGAGGAACACCTGGCCGAAGGTGTGTTCAGCTACTAATTGCATAAGGCGAGTAATGCGCTTCTCATCCAATCGGTCAAAAATGTCGTCGAGCAGAAGTAAGGGCTTATGCTGCTTGCTGGTTGAGAAGATCTCAAACTGGGCAAGCTTAAGAGCGATGGCATAAGACTTCTGCTGTCCTTGGGAGCCGTAGCTTTTAACCGGTAACTCGTCCATTAGAAAAGTGAAGTCGTCTTTATGAGGCCCAATTGTGGTACGCTGCAGGGTGATGTCGCGGCGTTCATTGGTGCGAAGCAGGTGCGCGAAGTCGGCGCCGGGAAGCTGGCTTCTATACTGCAGGGTTACTTGCTCGCGGCTATCGGTTAGCTGCTGGTAGTGGCGTTGAAAAAGGGGAGTAAAGTCAACGAGGAATTGTTGGCGACGATGCATGAGTTGCTCACCAGCGGGCACTAGCTGCTCATCAAGTACCAACAGATAATCCCGGTCGTAGCCGCGTCCGTCAGCAGCGAGCTTCAGCACAGCATTACGCTGTCGTAGTAGATTAGAGTACGTTATCAGTAGCTCCAGATATTCGTGGTCAAGTTGGGAGATTAGACTATCGAAGTATTTACGGCGCTCCTCACTACCTTCCCGGATAAGGTCGGTATCGTAGGGTGAGATCAACACTACAGGATAGCGACCGATATGATCGGCCATGCGCTCGTACACTTGCTTGTTGCGGGTCACTACTTTCTTCTGGCCCTGCCGCAGACTGCACTGAATAGTGTCAGCGTCGGTGGGGGGCATTTGGAAGCGCCCCTTCACCACAAAGAACTCGGCGCCCTGCTTGATACTTTGGGCGTCGGCGCTGGTGAATGCACTACGGGTAAGCGACAGGTAATGGATGGCATCAAGCAAATTGGTCTTGCCACTTCCGTTGTCACCGACGAAGCAATTAATGTGGGGAGAAAAAGCCAAAGTGGCTTCGTCGTAGTTTTTAAAGAACAACAGGTGTAGGCTTTCCAGAATCATCCGGTTCGAAATTGCAATCCTTTTGCGTACTTTCGCATCCCAAACGCGAACAACCGAAAGCACGATGGCGGAGACGAAAGTAAAAGCTGACTCAAAAGCGACTAAGTCAACTAAAAAAGCGGCAGCCCCGAAAGCCCCTTCCAACGGTAACGACGCGGCGTCGGTTACCGAAACGGTAAACCAACCCGACTCGGGCATGCCTCCGTCGAACGAGGAAGCCAAAGAAGCGACTGGTGCTCCTAAGGCTACCACACCCACCGACCCCCAGTTTCCGAAGGAGACTTACCTACAGTGGTATGAGCAAATGCAGCTCATGCGAAAGTTTGAGGAGAAGGCCGGGCAGCTGTATGGTCAGCAAAAGATCAAGGGCTTCTGCCATCTATACATTGGCCAGGAAGCTTGTGTAGCTGGTGCCGTATCAGCGTTGACTAAAGATGATAAGTGGATCACCGCTTACCGCGACCACGCGCATCCTTTAGCTCTGGGCACCTCGCCCAATGCTATCATGGCGGAGTTGTTTGCTAAAGCTACCGGCTGCTCTAAAGGCAAAGGCGGCTCCATGCACATCTTCGACAAAGAAGCGAACTTCATGGGTGGCCACGGCATCGTGGGCGGACAAGTTCCGCTAGGTGCTGGCATTGCCTTTGCTGAAAAGTATAACAAGACTGGCAACCTTTGCATCTGCTACATGGGCGATGGTGCCGTGCGTCAAGGCGCTTTGCACGAAGCCTTCAACATGGCAATGCTCTGGAAGCTGCCAGTTATTTTTGTTATCGAGAATAACGGCTACGCAATGGGTACGTCGGTGCAGCGTAGCTCTAACGTAACGGAGCTGTATAAGCTTGGGTTAAGCTATGAGATGCCATCGGCGCCGGTGAACGCGATGAATGTGGAGGATGTTCATGAGGCAGTAGCCCAAGCTGCTGAGCGCGCCCGCGCTGGTGAAGGCCCAACGCTGCTAGAGTTCAAAACCTACCGCTACAAAGGACACTCCATGAGTGACCCGGCAAAGTACCGCACCAAGGAAGAACTGGAAGACTACCGCTCCCGCGATTCTATTGAGGCAGTACGTCATACTATCCTGACGCACAACATGGCCAGTGAAGACGAACTGAATGCCATTGACGAGCAAATCAAAGCGGCGGTAAATGAGTCCGTAGAGTTTGCCGAAAGTTCACCTTACCCATCTGCCGACGAGCTATACAAGGACGTGTACGTGCAGCAGGATTATCCTTACATCCGCGACTAACCGTCGACTTTTCCCAGCCGCCAAGCTGATTTTTGCCCCCCGTAATGTCAAAGATTCCCTACACGCGCAATAGCCCCAATGCCCGCCAGCGGACAGAGGTGCCCGCTGATCCAAACCAACCCATTGAGGCTGAGGCCACCGCGCACCCGCTCATGGAAGACCCCGATGCCTTGGCCACGCGGCTGGTGGAATCGGAAGACTTTGTACGGCGCAACAAGACCTTGCTGCTAACCTTGCTGGGCATAGTGGTGCTGGCTGTAGTCGGTGCTTTTGCCTTCTATACCTGGCGCACTAATCAAAATCAGAAGGGGCAGGCTGCCATGTACCAGGCCGTGAATTATTGGGAGGCTGACTCACTGAACAAAGCTTTGAAAGGCGATGGACAGTATGATGGCTTGGCTACTGTCGCCTCAGAATACAATGGTACCAAAGCAGCCAACCTTGCTAACTTCTATGCTGGCGTAGCTGCTTTGAAAGATGGCAAGTATCAAAACGCAATCGACTACTTGGAGGACTTTACCTCCGATGACTTATTGGTGCAGGCCCGTGCTTATGCTCTAACTGGTGATGCTTACCTGGAGTTAAACAAGTTTAAGGAAGCTGCTGACCAGTACGAGAAGGCTGCTAACTACAAAGCTAATGAGTACTTCTCGCCTGGCTACCTGATGAAGGAAGCTACGGCCCGCGAGCTAGCTAAAGACTATGACGGTGCAATTCGGGCTTATACCAAGATTGTGGATGAGTATCAGAATGCTGCCGAAGTAACCGAGGCTAAGCAATACCTCGCCCGTGCTCAAGCTTTAGTAGGCAAATAGTATCCTCTATTTTTAGCTCTCAGAAAGCTATAGAGATCATACAAGAAAAGGGCGGCTATACACCGTCCTTTTCTTTTTTGGTACTACTGCCGTGTTCACCCACATCACCACCTAGAGAGCGACAATAAGTCGTCCGCTTCCGTCAAATCTGATCAATCTGCAACATCCGTGCTTTATGGCAACTTCACTCAAAAACCTTAGCGATTATACGTCCGACCATTTTATCGACATTTCTGAGAAACGATTTGGGCTGGTGGTGGCCGAGTGGAACCGCGAAATCACCGACGTACTTAGCGCCGGGGCTTATGAGACCTTGCTAAAACATGGTGCTCTAGCCGAGAACATCTTCCGTAATACTGTGCCCGGCAGCTTCGAATTGACGCTAGGAGCGCAACTGCTGGCCCAGCACGAAGAAATTGATGCGGTTATCTGCTTGGGCGTTGTCATTCAAGGTGAGACCAAGCACGATGACTATATCTGCCACGCGGTAGCCCAGGGCATAACGAACGTAGGGCTAAAATTTAACAAGCCGGTTATTTTTGGTTTAGTAACCACCAATACGCTGGAGCAGGCCTGGGATCGAGCGGGTGGTAAGCATGGCAATAAAGGAGTAGAAGCCGCAGTGGCTGCTATTCATATGCTTGGCTTCTAAAGAACTAGAGGTAAGTTGGTAAGCCGGCTGTTAAGGAAATAGTACCGTGTTTAATTACCAGACAAAAGCGTAGCTTTGCGGCCAATTAGGTCAACCGAATCCATTAGTACAGGGTGCTCGTACCTTGCTAGGTCTAATTACACTTCTAACAACTAAACATATTCGTAAAGTGTTAGGAGCAGTGCTGAGTTAAACTTTTATTAGAAAGCTAACCGGCTAACTTATTTACATTCAATACTTTACTTTTCCTGAGCTGACATGAGTGAAGAAAACATACGCTACTCCAGAGAAGACCTGGCCGAGTTTGAGGTAATTATCCAGGATAAACTTACTGCGGCCCGTAAGGAGGTAGCATTTATCAAAGAAACCCTAAGCCGCCGCAACGACTCGGGTACTGACAACACGGCTTCGTCGTCGAAGGTGTTGGAAGATGGTGCTGACACAGCCGAAAAAGAAAGCATGAACCAATTGGCCTCACGCCAAATGAAGTTCATTCAGCAGTTAGAGAATGCGCTTGTTCGCATCAAAAACGGCACTTATGGCGTGTGCATTGGCACTGGTAAACTTATTCCCAAGGAGCGCCTACGCGCTGTACCCCACACCCAGCACTCGATAGAGGCGAAAATGGCTCGCCGCGACTAAAGCACCTTTTCATCCAAATCAATGTTGCCCGGACTTGCGACCGGCCACCCCAAAGCGGGTTGCGGCGCAGGTTCGGGCACTGTTTTGCTGAATAGCTCGTTAGCGTGCTTTACCCTTTTTTACCGACCTTTACTTCTTCACCGTACCGTAGCGATACGGCACTTATCTTCCCCACTATGGGCAAAAAGCACAACTCCGATTCAAGCGCTGGCCGTCGTGGCCGTAGCGACTCTCGCGGCTCCGGCAACTCCGAGGGTTTCCGCAAGAATACCGACCGCCCCGGTAATAATCGGGATGGCAATGATTCGCGTCGCGGGAGCGATTTCCCATCACGCCCAACCTTTGGTCGACCTACTGGTAGCAACGCTGGCACTGGCCGTTCTGGCGGCGAGGCCGGTGGAGGCAAATTTGGTGGAGGTGGAAAGAGCGCTGGCCGTTCCGGTGGCGACTTCAACCGAAGCGACGACCGCGGACCGCGCGGCAATTTTGCCCCCCGGCGCGATGGCGATGCTCGTCCACCTTTCAACCGTAACAATAACAGCGACCGACCCGCGCGTTCCTTTGACCGCGATGCTCCCCGCCGCTTCGACGATCGCTACGATAGTGGCTTTAGTCGCGAACGTGACCGCGCCGATGAGCGCCCAGCTCAGCCCTACCAGCCGAAAGCTAACTGGCCCGGCCAGCCGTATCGGCAGGAGGGCAAACCCGCCGTGCCCCGCGGTGGATCAGGCGAGCGCAACCGCAAGTTCAATAAAGTAAACCCTTTCGAAGCCGATAAGCCAGCGCCCGTACGGCCGACGTATGAGCCTGATGGTCGTCGCGATTCGCGCGCGGATGAAACGGGTCCTGATCGTCCGATTCGGGCCGCCCGTCCCTTCGATTTCAAGAATGCCCCCCAGGATCGGGACGATGATCGGGACGAGCAGCGCCGTGAGGGTGGTTACGACCGCCGCGACCGAAACGAGGACCGTACTAGTGCTCCCCGCCGAGACAGTGACCGCGGAAAATTTGCCCCCCGCGGCGATGACCAGCGTCGTAACGCGGGCTTTGGTAACAGACCAGCGGACGACAAGCGGGGCAACTTTGCCCCCCGCAGTACCGGTGAGCGCGGCAGCTATGGCGAGCGCAATAACACCGGCCGCGGTTTCGGGGCTTCGGCGCCCCGCGATGCGCGCCCATTTGGCGAGCGCCCTGCGCGGCCGGAGAATCGGCCGACGCGCGATGCTGGCAGCAACCGGGCCGACAAGCCCAAGCGCGACGAGGTGCCGGGTGAAGCGCCTGCTTACAAAAACCTGAAGTTTTACGAAGAAGATAAAACCCGTGGCAACAAGCGTCGGCGTGAAGAGGATGATTCGGCCGGCGACACGCTGCGCTTGAATCGCTACATCGCTAACGCAGGCGTATGCTCGCGCCGCGAGGCCGATGCGCTGATTGCTGCCGGTGAAATTCGGGTGAATGGCGAAGTAGTAACGGAAATGGGCTACCAAGTACAGCCGACCGATACCGTGCAGTATGGCAAAACGAATCTCAAGCGGGAGAAGGAAGTCTATGTATTGCTTAACAAGCCCAAGGACTTTATCACGACGACCGACGACCCTGAGGGCCGCAAGACGGTGATGGACTTGGTAGCTACAGCTTCTAAAGAGCGCATCTTCCCTGTTGGCCGCCTCGACCGTAATACGACGGGCCTGCTGCTGTTCACTAATGATGGCGAGGTGGCTCAGAAGCTGACTCATCCTTCGCACAAGAACAAAAAGATTTATCAGGTAGAACTCAATCAGCCGCTCACGGAAGATCACCTACGCCAGATTGCTGAAGGCCTAGAGCTGGAAGATGGCAAAGCCGAAGTAGACGATGTGGCCGTAGTGGCTGGCAACGCGCACTTTGTGGGCGTTGAACTGCACATTGGCCGTAACCGTATTGTGCGCCGCATTTTCGAGCACTTAGGCTACGAAGTTGTTTCTCTGGACCGGGTGCAGTATGCTGGGCTCACTAAGAAGGATCTGCCTCGCGGGAAGTGGCGCTACCTGAATGAGAAGGAAGTAATTCGCTTGAAGTATTTCTTGTAACAAGCAACCTGCGGGCGCTTTGCTGACTCATCAACAAGTCGGTAGAGCGCCCGCACTTATTTATGTAGTCGTGGGAATAGGGTAGGAGGCGTAGTTGCTTACCATAGCCTGTTGTTCTGGCTCCCACGACAATAGCGTCATCCCAGCATTTAGCTTTCATGCGTACCCTCACCCTCGACATTGGCAATACCAGCGTGAAATACGGCTGCTTCGAGGATGATGTGCTGCGCAAGACTGCTACTGCGGCTGATAAGGAGCAAGTACTAGAAATAGCGCGACGTTGGCATCCCGAACACATCATCTTGGCTTCAGTAGCCGAGCCTACAGCAGAGTTGGCCGCTGAGCTTAGCACCCAGGTAAAGGGAAAGGTGGTAGAGTTCAAGCCTGCTAGTACGCCTTTGCCTATTCAGAATGCCTACGCCACCCCCCAGACGCTGGGTGCCGACCGCTTGGCGGCTGCCGTGGGCGCTGCGTGGCTGCGGCCAGGCCGCGACACGCTGATTATCGATGCGGGCACGGCTATCAAATGCGACTGGGTGGAAGGCGGACATACGTTTCGGGGCGGCAGTATCGCGCCGGGGCTGCGGCTACGATTTCAGACCTTGCACACGTTTACGGGCCGCTTGCCGTTACTGGAAATGCCCCCCGATCTTACGGCCGACATTGCGCTAACGGGCACTGATACAGCTTCGGCAATTCGAAGCGGGGTGCTCAATGGAGCAGTAGCGGAAATAAATGGAATGCTTGACTCATATCGCGCCCAACGACCGGCTTTAGGAGTACTGCTGGCGGGCGGCGACGCTGGCTTTTTTCAATCGCGGCTCAAAGGCCCTATCTTTGTAATTCCCGAACTCGTGCTGCTCGGGCTTCACCGAATTTTGGTGCATACCATTGACTATGTGGAAGAATAAATTAGCCGGCCTGGTCGGTTTTGGGCTGGTAGGCTTGGTAACAGTGCCGCAAAGCCAAGGGCAAGGGCTCGGTAACTCTCCGTACTCGCGCCTAGGCTTGGGCGAGGCTAACCTTAACACGGGAGGCGTTCGTCAGCAAGGCATGGGAGGTGTTGGATTGGCCGCACCAAATAGCGTGCATATAAACGAGCTAAATCCGGCTTTGCTGTACTACACGGCTCGTACAACCTACGAGATGGCCGTTAATGGACAAATCAAGACCATTCGTAATCAGAAAAACTCTCAGCGTGACGGCAGCGGTAATCTAGGTTATCTGGCACTGTCTGTTCCGCTGTCTAAAAGCTGGGCTGGCGCCGTGGGCCTCAAGCCTTACAGCTCCGTAAACTACGAGAGTAACGTAATTGAACAGGTGGCAAGTGGACCTATTGATACGCGCGTTCTGAAGCGCTACAAAGGCGAAGGCGGCCTGTCGGAAGCTTACTTGGGCCAGGCTTACCGCTTGGCAAAGGGACTGACCGTGGGTGGCACGGCTTCTTATGTATTTGGCAGCATCGATCAGCGCGTAGCTACCCAAGTAGCAACGGCCAATGTGACCGATCCTACCCAGCTCAACAGTGTAGTGCTGCTCGAGCACGTGCGTTATTCCGACTTCACGTTTCGGGGAGCGGCGCATTATCGGGGTACTATTAACAGCAAGCTGAACTATAACCTGGGGGGCGTTTATAGCTTCCGGTCGAGCCTGAATGGGGTACGTAACACTTCTCTGGACCGGGAAGATATAGCGGGCAACCTGCTGGAGCGTACGCAACTCGAAGATAGCCAGAAGGGCGAAGCTCGAGTACCAGCAATGGCTCAGTTCGGCGTTAGCATCGATAACAATAAAAACTTCAGCGCCAACCTCGACGTTGCTCATCAGCAGTGGTCGAAGTTTCGCTCATTTGGTATAACCGGCGGGGCTGGCATTGCTATTCCGCTAGAAAATACGGTACGTGTAGGGCTGGGGGGCGAATATACCCCTGACCCCGTCTCGGTTGGTAGCTACTTCAGGCGCGTCACGTACCGCGTAGGCCTTAGCGCTGGGCAGTTGCCTTACCGCCCCGACGGCCAAACCTTATACGACCGCGCCATAAGCTGGGGCTTTACGCTGCCCGTACCATCCGCTTCGGCACTAGAAGCAGCTAGCATGAACCTGGCCTTCACGTATGGGCAGCGCGGCAACACCGATATTAGCAGCGTGAATCCTAACGGCAACGTACGCGAGGATTACGTACGAGTGCAGGTGGGCTTGTCGCTCAACAACCGCTGGTTTATCAAGCGGCGTATTGAATAACTTGGCTAAGCTCATGCTAACGCGCAACCGCAGTTGGATGAGGTTTCTGGGGGGCATTTTACTGATGGCCGGCCTCAGTACGGCCTGTCAGAAAAACGAGACGGAGGTTAAGAAGAAGATCGTATACACGGGGCCTCTGATAGAAGCCAGCAACGTGACCATGCTGATCAGCGACTCGGCCAAACTGCAAATCAAGCTCACAGCCCCGCTGCAGCAGAATTTCGAAAACGGCGACCAGGTGTATCCGAAGGGAATGACAGTGATGTTTTTTTCCAAAGATGGCTCTGTCATAAACACGCTGAGCGGTAAATACGGGCGGTACGACAAAGCCAAAGATCTCTACCTCGTGCGCAACGATGTGCGGGTAAGCAACGAGGAGAAACAGCAGAAGATGAACTCCGAGGAGCTGTACTACGACAAGCAGAAAGCCATTATCTACACTGATAAGTTTGTGCGCGTCGAAACGCCTACCGAGATTCTGACGGGCACCGGCCTAACGGCTAACCAGGATTTCTCACGCTACAAGATTCTCAAGCCAGCGGGTATCTTCACCGTAGAAGCACCCCCTACCGAGTAGCTTGTTGAACCGGTGACGCCAGCCGGCTCATCCGAAGCATTACCTACGCAACCACATGAATTTTCAATTTGACAGGGCGCTGGGTCGCACGGTGCTATTTTCGTTTGCTGTAGTGGCCTTGGTTATTGGCGTGCACAAAACTGTTATGGCCGATAACGTGAATGCAATTTCGGACAATTATTGGCTGTTTATGGTCTCGTTTGCCTGCATGATGTGGTATCGTTATCTGGGCCAAACCAATGCCGATACGCCCAAACCAACGGTAACTACGAAGCCCGGACCGGCAAAGTCGCAGTCGCGCAACTTGTCGCCCCGCAAAAAAGGCCGTCGGTAGGCGGGCATCCGCTGGGGGGCATTCTGGCACGAGGCTTTGAATGTCCGGCGGATTCTGGTTATTTTGCGCCTCTTTCCACTTTTCTTACTGCGCTTTTTTTCAAGTACATGGCATTAATTAACACGATTCGAGAAAAATCGGGCTGGGCCGTCGGCGCCATCGTCATTGGCCTGCTGCTCTTCATTATCGGCGGCGACCTGATTTCGGGCCAGAACCGCATCTTCAATCGCAACGATACGACGGTAGGAGAGATAGCCGGCGAAAAAGTGGAGCTGAATGATTTCAACAACACCTTAGAGCAAGCCAAGCAAGCTTTCATCGCTCAGCAAGGCCGCCAGCCCGACGAGACTACTCTAGGCTTCCTGCGCGACCAAGCCTGGAATCAGACCATCTACCGCATTGCTTTTCAGGAGCAATTCGATGCTTTAGGCTTGGAAGTAAGCGACGATGAACTCACCGATATGGTGCAGGGCCGCAACGTGCATCCTAGCATTCGCCAAGCTTTCTCTGACCCGCAAACCGGTCAGTTTGATAAGGCCAAGGTGATTGAGTACCTGCGCAACCTCGACAAATTGCCCCCCCAGGCTCAGGATCAGTGGCGCAATTTCGAAGCTGGCCTGACGCCTGACCGCTTAGCAACCAAGTACAATAACCTGCTCAAGCAGAGCGTGTACGTGACGACGGCCGAGGCTAAGCGCTTCAACGAAGCCCAAAACACGCGTGCTGATATCCGCTACCTCATCGTGCCGTACTTCTCCATTTCGGACTCGGCCGTGAAGGTGACTGACGCGCAGCTGCAAGCTTACCTCGACAAGAACAAAGCCCGCTATAAAGTAGAAGACGGCCGTAACATTGAGTACGTGACTATTCCAGTGACGGCTTCCAAGGAAGATAGCCTGGCCGTACGCACCAGCGTCAACGATTTGGCCGCTCAGTTCCGCTCAGCGCCCAACGATTCGCTGTTTGCTAAGCTCAACTCCGACCAGCCTTACAATGGTGCTTACCTCACGCCCGCCGATTTGCCCGAAAAGCTTCGCGAGCAGCTTCCCCTGCAGGTAGGCCAAGTGTATGGTCCTTATGCAGAAGGTGGCACGTACTCTATCTACAAAGTGACGGGCCAGAAGGCTGGAACTCAGTCTGCTGCCCGCGCTAGCCACATCCTTATCAAGCCTGAAGGCACCACACCCGAAGCGAAAGCGGCTGCCTTAGCTAAGGCTAACAGCATTCTAACTCAGATCAAAGGTGGCGCTGACTTCGCCGCTATGGCTCGCCAGCACGGCACCGACGGCACTACCGCCACTGGTGGCGACTTAGGCTGGTTCACGGAGGGACGTATGGTACCTGAGTTTGAGAAAGCCATCTTTGGAGCTACTGCTACCGGTTTGCTGCCTAACCCAGTTGAAACCTCATTCGGTTACCATATCATCAAAATCACGGCTCCGAAAACCAACCAGACGTACCAAGTAGCTGCCGTTCAGAAAAACCTTGTGTCGAGCGACGCTACTCGGGAGGCTGCTTACCAAAAGGCGCAGGAGCTGAAAGGCGCTGCCACTGATGTGGAGTCGTTCCGCAAAGCTGTTGCCGCCGATAAGTCATTGCAGAAGCTGGAAGTTAAAGGCCTAGGCCG
Source organism: Hymenobacter sp. HD11105 (assembly GCF_054051685.1). Classification (NCBI taxonomy): domain Bacteria; kingdom Pseudomonadati; phylum Bacteroidota; class Cytophagia; order Cytophagales; family Hymenobacteraceae; genus Hymenobacter; species Hymenobacter sp. HD11105. The sequence continues at coordinate 232,909 of NZ_JBSWBR010000001.1, forward strand.
TGGCGACCAGAACGTGAACAACCTGCAAGGTGCCCGTGCACTGGTACGCTGGGCCTATGGCGCTGGCCAGGGTGGTGCTAAAACCAAAGTAGGTGACGTATCGGAAGTATTTGAGATCGGTGACCAATACGTAATTGCTGCTCTTACCGGCGAGCGCACCAAAGGCACTGCTGACGTAGCCAGCATCCGTCCCGAGCTGACTGCAGCTGTACGCAACGAGCTGAAAGCGCAGCAAATCATCGCGAAGCTGCAAGGCAAAACCGGCACGCTAGAGCAGCTTGCCGCCGCCTATGGTCCGCAAGCGCAAGTGAAAACGGCTAACGAAGTAGTAATGAGCTCCGGTATCATCCAGGGTCTGGGTGCCGAGCCAGTAGCTGTTGGTAAAGTATTTGGCTTGAAGCCTGGTCAGAAATCGGCTCCTATTCAGGGTGAGCAAGGTGTTGTGATTGTGGAGCCAGTAAAAATCACTCCCGCGCCCGCCGCTACCGATCTGAAGACGGTTCGCCAGCAGCTCGCTTCCCAGCGCACTGCTCGCGCCGATGGTGCTATTTATGAGGCTGTAAAAGCCAATGCTAACATCAAGGACGAGCGTACGAAGTTCTTTTAAGCAAGCAGCTTTCATCAACAAAAAAGGGTCGCCTAGGCGACCCTTTTTTGTTGGGGTTGTTATTCAGCTAATGTCGTTGAACTACTTTTTTGCACGTAGTGAAATGAAACCGGCCCGTAACCAGTTATTTGCACACGTCTTTACTCCGCTGCTATGCTGTATTTGATCCTTCGTCAGTTTCGCTTCTTTGCTTTGGTCGTGCTGGGGCTTTTGCTGGCTGCGCCCTTGCGCGCTCAGGAGGGCGGTGATATTGCGCTGGCCCGCGAATACGTCCGGAAGGGCGAGTTTGAGAAAGCGGCCTTCCTCTTCAACCGCCTGCGTGGCGATGAGCAACTGGCGCCCAACGTGCTACCCGACTACGTGAATGCCCTACAAAACCTGAAGCGCCACAAAGACGCTGAAAAGCTGGTGAAGAAGGCTATTCGGCAGCAGCCCAAAGAAATCGGCTACGGGGTATTGCTGGGGGGCGTTTTTACCGCCAGCGGCGACCAATCATCGGCCAACAAGCAGTATGAGAAGGTAGTGAGTCAGCTCACGGCCGAGCAGGTGGTACCAGTGGCCACGGAGTTTATGAACCGTAAGCTGCCGGAGTGGGCCGAGAAAACCTACCTGCGCGGGCGCCAGCTAGCCGGCAACGAAACCGAATTTGCCCCCCAACTCATTCAGCTCTATACCCTGAGCGGCCAAAATGCCCCCCTGATGGCCGAAACTCTGCGCCTGATCCGCGACGACGACCGGCAGCTGCCTTTCGTGCGCAATATGCTCCAGAATAGTCTGCGCGAGGAAAAAGACTTTGATGCCTTAGAGAAGATTTTGATCACCAACGTGCAGCAGCAGCCCGACCAGACGGTGTACAGTGAACTGCTGTTGTGGCTTCAGGTGCAGCGCCGCGACTTCACCGGTGCTCTTGTACAAGCTAAAGCCCTCGACCGCCGCGCCCGCGCTGAGGGTGGACGGGTGCTGGATCTGGCCGCTATTGCCCAGCGCAATAAGGACTACGAAAGCGCAATTGCCGGCTATGAATATGTGATTCGGGAACATAAGCAAGGACCCTTTTATCCCGTGGCCCGGCAGCGCCTGGTGCAGACGCGCGAGGAGCAGGTACGCAATACTTTCCCGGTAGATGCGGCCAAGATTCGCAGCCTGATTACCGAATACGAGCAAGTGCTAACTGAGCTGGGTCGCACGCCCGAAACGGCCCCTGTGCTACGCAATATGGCTACGCTCTACGCTTTTCAGCTTGATGATAAGCCTAAGGCAATGACCTTGCTCCAACAGGTAATTGACATGCCCCGCGCCAGCCTGACCGTGGTAGATGACGCGAAGCTGAACCTAGCCGATATCTATCTGTTGCGCAATGAGCCCTGGGAAGCGACGCTGCTGTACTCGCAGGTGGAAAAGTCGCACAAGGATTCACCTATGGGCTATGATGCCAAGCTACGCAACGCCCGCCTGAATTATTATGCCGGCAACTTCAAGCTAGCCAAGAGCCACCTCGACATTCTCAAGCAAGCCACTAGCCGCGAAATCGCTAATGATGCCATGCAGCTCAGTCTGCTTATCACCGATAACACCGCCCAGGACACTTCAGGCGTGGCCCTGCGCGAGTACGCGGCCGTGGAGCAGCTTGTGTTCCAGAACAAGCTGCCTGAAGCCTTAAAGGGCCTCGACAACCTCTTGCAGAAGTACCCCGGCCACGCCCTCACCGACGACACTTGGTACCTGAAAGGCCAGCTTCAGCGCCGCACTGGTGACTACCAGGGGGCAATTTCTACCCTGAGTCGCATTACTGGCAACCCCAAGTACGACGTACTTAGCGACGATGCTCTTTTCCTGTCGGCCACCATTATGGAAGAGGATTTGAAGGATAATGCCAAAGCGCAGGAACTCTACAATCAGGTGCTAACAAAATACCCTGGCAGCATCTACGTAGCCGAGGCCCGCCAGCGCTTCCGTAAATTGAGAGGGGATAATTCATAAACGAAAAAGCCCCACCTGAGGTCAGGTGGGGCTTTTTCGTTTATTTGACTTTCACCAGGGGAGCGGTCAGTCAACACTTGATACAGCTTCTTTAAAATCCTTCTTTCGTTTAGTACATAAAGGCTGACAAAGGACTCCACGGCCCTACGAGAAGAAAATAAATAGCAGAGCAATAAACACAATGAAAACCAAGTACATCAGCCCATCGGTGAGGATGTATTGCCGGTATTGCTGGTAGAAGGCACGAAGCTTTTTCATAAAACACGAAGACGAAAGGCTGGGGGCAAAAATACGTATTGGTAGGCGGGGCGCTGTTTTTCTGCTTACTTTTGAAGTCGTCGTTTGCTATAGGCGACGCCCGCCGACAGTATGGAAAAGAGATGGATTCGTAAGCCTGTGCCTGAGCCTGCCACCGTGCGGCAGCTGGCTGATGCGCTGCGCGTAAACGAGGCCATCATTAGCTTACTCTGCCAGCGGCAGGTGAGTTGTTTTGAAGAAGCCCGCGCCTACTTTCGCCCCGTACTGCACGAGCTGCCTAACCCGCTGCGTATGCGCGATATGGATCGCGCCGTGGAGCGCCTGGTGCGCGCCCTGCACGAGGGCGAGCGGGTGCTCGTATTCGGCGACTACGACGTGGACGGCACTACGTCTGTGGCCGTGGTGTACTCGTACCTGCTTCCGCTTTTCGGCCCCGAGAGAATCGACTACTACATCCCTGACCGCTACCAGGAAGGCTACGGCGTATCGGAAACCGGTATCGACTACGCGGCCCAGCATGGCTACGCGCTGATTATTGCCCTGGACTGCGGCGTGAAGTCGGTAGATAAAGTAACCTACGCCACCACGCGCGGCGTCGACTTTATCATCTGCGACCATCACTTGCCCGGCCAGGATTTGCCCCCCGCGGTGGCCGTGCTCGACCCCAAGCGCACCGACTGCGACTACCCATACAAAGAGCTGTCGGGCTGCGGCGTGGGCTTCAAACTCATGCAGGCCATAGGCGAGCATTTAGGCCTGGATGAAGAGCCGCTCCACGACCTGCTGGACTTGCTGGCCGTAAGCATCGCAGCGGATATCGTGCCTATCACCGGCGAAAACCGCATTCTGGCCTACCACGGTCTGCGCCTGCTCAACGACCCCCAGCGTCCGCAGCGCCCCGGCCTCGATGCTCTGCGTGAGTTGGCTGGTTTGGGTGTGAATGAGCTAAATATTACCAGTCTGGTCTTCGGATTTGCCCCCCGAATCAATGCCGCCGGCCGCATGGGCGATGCTAAGCGCTCAGTGGCTATGCTGCTGGCCCAAACCAAAGAAGAAGCCAAGGAAAAAGCTGGCGTAGTCGATAAAACCAATCAGGAGCGCCGCGGCTTCGATACCAGCACCACCAAAGAAGCCCTCCAAATGATTGAGGACGACGCGGGGCTGCGCACGGCCAGCGCCACGGTACTCTTCAAGCAGGATTGGCACAAAGGCGTGGTTGGCATCGTGGCCTCGCGCTGCTTGGATAAGTATTACCGCCCCACCATCATCCTCACGGCCAGCAACGACGGCAAAGCCACTGGCTCGGCCCGCTCGGTGGTAGGCTTTGATGTGCACGAGGCTATCGGCGAGTGTGCTGACCTGCTAGATCAGTTTGGGGGGCATATGTATGCCGCTGGCCTCACCATGCCCATCGAAAACGTGCCGGCATTCCGCGAAAAGTTTGAGCGCATTGTTGCCGGTCGCATTTTGCCCGAGCAGCTTATTCCGCCCGTAGAAATTGACGGCGTACTAAAGCTAAAGGACGTGACGCCCGGCTTTTTCAACCTACTGCGCCAAATGGAGCCTTTTGGGCCGGGCAACTCCAATCCCGTATTTGAGTCTCAGAACGTGTACGTGGTGCCTCATTCGGCGCGCATTGTCGGCAATTCCCACCTCAAGCTGGTCCTCACCCAGGATGGGCATCACACCATCGACGCCATCGGTTTTGGGCTGGGTGAATTTCATGAGCCCATCATGCAGGGCGACCCGTTCAGCGTGTGCTACACCGTAGAAATGAACGAGTTTCGGGGCGTGAAGAGCTTGCAGCTACGCCTAAAAGACATTCGCTGGGAAGAGTAACCATTGTTGCTTCTTCCCAGCAAAGACATCACTTCTCAGTGGTCAAGCGGGGAGCCAGATATTGTTTTGCCCCCCAGCGCAGATACCCTTCGCGCGTGTAGTCACCGCTAATGCTGCTTCTCGGTCCGGCACCGTCTAGGCCCTTGAACGCAGGGTAAGGAAGTAGCTTCAGCCAAGTAACAGAACCATTGTGCCGGCGTTCGTGCAGAATCTTCAGCCCGTTATCTGCGTAGCCAATATATCGCTCATTGGTAGCGCCACTCAGAGACGTTTGCGTAATATGCTTCCAGGCCATTCTTAGGCTAGCCTGCCTGCTTTCGAAGCTGGACTGCTAGGGGTAGAGTAATATCCGCGTACTACGTGCCGAGCTGTAGCCGTGCGAGGAGCCGATGTAGCAAAGCGTTCGGCATTCTTGGCAATTTGCTGGCGTGTGTCATCGGCTTTTTGCAGCAGAGAGTCGCGGGCGGCGGTAGCGGCAATTGGATCGGTAATTACTTGAGCGCTAGCGGATAAAGATAATAGTGATACCCCGGCACAGATTACCAGGCGAAAAGCGAAGGACATACTTAGGAAGGAGTGTATAAAAGAGTGAGAAGACACGATAATATGCGTCGGCAAGCTAGTGCCGAAACGCCACAGTATAGAAGCCTCAACCCAAATAGTTATAACTTAAACTGAACTGTAGGTGGCTTGCCTTCCTGCACCGTATACTTTAGGTTTATTAGCCTTAAGCAAACGTAAAGAAGGCATTAATAGCGAAGTTCCAGACCACGACCACCCCGGTAGAGATTAGCTTAGCCACGTAAAACGGTATTTTCCAGCGTTGGTACAACCAGCGTAGCAACAGCGTGTTCAGGCCCAGCCCAATAATGGCCGCTAGCGCGAAATACCCAAACTGGCCCCAAATAGCGGGGTCGTGACTCTCAAAAGTCCACAGCCGATTCAATAGAAAATTAACGCAGGTAGCCACGCTGAATCCAATGGCATTGGCCACATATGGGTTTAGTTTGAGCTTCTCTTTGCCTAGATAAGTCAGGCTAAAGTCAACGACGACCCCAAACCCGCCTACTAGCCCGTACTTCACCAGTTTCAGCAACAGTTGGGTGTACTCGGGGAGCATAAAGCGAGGGCGAGACTAGGCAGAAAAGGAGGCAGCCGGTACGGCAGTGGCGGGCACTTCGGTAGGGGCAGGCTGGGGCGCAAAATCACGCGTGAGAAGCTCGTACGTAAGCCGTCCCCAGACAAAGATGCAAGGCACCGCTTTGAGCACGTAGGGCACCACGTAGGCCTTACGCAGGAAGCGCGGAAACAGATCGGTAGGGGAGAGGACAGTGAACAAAACGACACTAAACAACAGCACCAAATCGGGCCAATGCCGGTCGGGCTTTAGGCTCCACCAAAGCCCTGCGCCCGCCACAGCAATCACAAACGTTGGCGACTCGGCTTTGTGGTTAAACACAACCACCCACAGCAGCACCGCCGCCAACATGCCCACCCGAAACGCCGCGTGTTGGTATTGCTTAAAGCGCAGCAGCGGCAAGCAAAATAGCCCCGCCCCTACCAGCACTACAGCCAACTTGGGGGGCAAAAACCCGAACCAGCTTTCCAGCCACCCCATCACCGACAAGCCCAGAGAGGCAGAATGGTCGGCGGCCAGCATGCGGCCCCAGCTTTCATACTGGGCTAGCAGCTCGGCAGGGGAGTTTACCAGCAGCGGCAACAACGCCAGCACCAGCCCTAGCGCCACCGACCATAGCACAAACCGCCCGCGCTGCCGCGGATACAGCCAAAACAGCACGAAGGCAACCAGTCCAAACAGCTTTACGAACACGCTCAAGAGCAGCCACAGCGCCGCTCGCCCCGGCCGGGCGCGCTCCAGCGCCACGGCCGCCCCGATAATCAGGCCCGCCACGAGACCGTTACTTTGGGCATTCTGCATGGACGTAAGCAGCTCTACTGCCGCTAACCACAGCACCACACGGCGCGCCCGGGTATCGATAGTAGGTAGCTGCTGCACGGCCCAGTAGAGCGCGGCAGCGTTCAGCGCATTCCAGCATAGCAGCCCCAAGAAGTTCGGCAGCACTGCAAATGGCCCCATCAGTAGAGCAAACGTGGGGCTGTATTTATACAAATCGTACTGCTCTACCAGATGCAGGATGTACATATCCTGACCCTGCAGCAGATGATAGAACGCATTACGAAAGATGATATAGTTGTTGTAGTTGGTATAAGGCAGGTTGCTGCTCTTCAGGAATTGTACCACGGTAGCGGCCACCGTCAGCAGCGTATAGACCGCGGGCAAGGTGGCTGAATGATGCAACCAGCGTTGCCAGCGGGAAGATGTGGGAAGCGTAGTTGTTGGCATAGAAGACATAAAGCTGGGGGGCAAAAATACGAGCTAACCCGTAAGCGAAGGCTCTCGGTTAGTCTGCTTTTGTATGGCGCCACGCCCAAGCAATAAGCACTAGCTGTAAAGGGAGCCGGGCCCATACCACCCACGTTGGCAAGTGAAACAGCGAGTCGTTGGCCTGCGCCATGTACACATTGGCCGGAAATACAGCTATCAATAACGCCACTGTGCCCCAGGCAGCCCAGCGCCGTGTACGCCGAAACAGGAGCCCCAGGCCAAGCCCAATCTCGGCTAGTCCGCTCAGGTACACCAGCATTAACGGGGCCGGCAGATACGGCGGCATAATGCGCAGATAAGGCCCTGGGGCAATGAAATGCAGTGTTCCGGCGGCCACGAGCAACAACGCCAACACGTAGCGACTGACAGTAATAAAACGACTCATGCTGGGGGGCAAATTGGGTCTGCGGCGGATGCTGGGCTGCAGTATAGGGAATCCCGGCCGGCTATTCCGCGTTGAGAAGAATTCAAGAGACGCAATGTCTACCTTGTCTGCTCGTTTTAGAAGTTCCTTTTCTTTTCTCACCCATTCGTATCGCATGAAAATTCTTGGTCTTGTCCTCGGGCTCGGATTAGGAGCCGCCGTAGCGGCTCAGGCCCAGCAGCCCACCCCCGCCGGCTACCAGATTGCCCTCGATTTGCAAAATGTAATCAACGACCAGGTGCGCGTGGTGGTGAATACGCCCCCGGTGAAGGAGTCGCAGGTGTCCTACGTAATGCCCTCCGTGGTGCCCGGCTCCTACTCCAAGAAGGACTACGGCCGCTTTGTGACCAGTTTCAAAGCCTTCGATAAAAAAGGTAAAACGCTGAAAGTCACGCAACCTAACCCCAACCTGTTCGTCATCAGCAAAGCCAAGAACCTAGCTCGGCTCGAATACCTTGTCGATGATACGTGGGATGCGAAGCAGGGCGAAGACTTCATCTTTCAGCCCGGCGGCACCAATTTCGAGGCTGGTCAGAACTATGTGCTTAACCACTACGGCTTGTATGGTTACCTGGAAGGCTACAAAATGGCTCCTTACCAGGTAATGGTAGCTAAGCCCGCCGACCTCTACGGCGCGACTTCTCTAGAAAAAAAGGCCCCCACCGCAACCCAGGATATATACACGGCTCCCAACTACGTCGATCTGGCTGATGCCCCCATTCTCTACAGCCGCCCCGATACGGCCAGCTTCGCTACAGGCGGGGCGCGCATCGGAGTATCAGTAGTGTCAGAAACGGGGCAGGTGAAGGCCGCCGACGTGCGCGAAATCATGCGCCCTATGGCTGAGGCTCTGACGCAGTTTTTTGGTCAGATGCCGGTGCCGAAGTATCATTTTCTGATGTATTTCCCGGCTCTGGGCTCCCCGCTCATCAGCAAAGACGGTGGCTTTGGAGCTATGGAGCATTCGTACTCGTCAGTGTATTTCTTGCCCGAATTTCCCGATTCAGCTCGCCTGCGCAGCATGGTTCAGGAGGTGGCTTCGCATGAGTTTCTGCACATGCTGGCCCCGCTCAATATTCACAGCCGCGAAATCGGTGAGTTCGACTTCCGTAACCCTAAAATGTCGCAGCATTTGTGGCTGTACGAAGGCGTAACCGAATATTTTGCTCAGCTCGTGCAAGTGCGCGGTGGCCTGGTGACGCCCGACGGGTTTCGGGAAAAAATGAAGGAGAAGATCGACAACGCTTCCAAGTTTAAGGATGTGTCGTTCACGGAAATGAGCCGCAATATTCTGGTGCCGCCTTACAAGGATATGTACCAGAACGTGTACGATAAAGGCGCGCTGATTGGCTTGCTGCTTGATATTCGCATTCAAGAGCTAAGCCAAGGCCGCCAAAGCCTGCGCGACGTACTGCTGACCTTGCGCCAGAAATACGGTCCCACGCGCTCCTTCGAAGACGACCAGCTGATTCCCGAAATCGTGGCTCTTACCAACCCGCAGATTCAGCAGTTCTTTGATCAATACGTTATCGGCAATCAGCCTCTGCCATATGCCGAGTATTTCGCCAAAATCGGTTGGCGCTATGCGCCTACCGAGCAGAGTAAGGTGTTGGCCTTCGGTCGCTTAGGCTTCGGCTACGATACAGAAAAGCAGCAGTTCAAAGTAGCTTCCACCACCCCCGACCAAAATGCGTTCGGCCTGAAGGACGACGACGTAATTTTGGCCGTGAACGGCACCAAGCTGGATATGTCGAACGCTGAGAAGCTGCTGCGGCCGCTTGTAGAGCCTACTACGGCCGCGCCCGTTAAAGTGCGCTTTCAAACGCAGGGGCAAAATGCCCCCCAGGAGCGCCAGGCCACACCCCAGGAGTTTGAGGTGGAGCTGACCAACGTAGTAGAAGCCAATCCCAAGCCAACGCCCGCTCAGCAGGCGCTGCGCACGCAACTATTCGCGCCCAAAGCGTAACCAAGTTAATAAGTGAATAAAGCCGGTCATGCCGAGCGGCAGCGAAGCATCTCGCGTGTTTAGCTGGAGTAGTAACCAGATAACTACACGCAAGATGTGTCGCTGCCGCTCGGCATGACCGGCTGAGTTTAAAACCCCGCCACACCCTACCTTTACCCCCATGATTCTACGCGCCGACCACCTGATTAAAACCTACAAGGCCCGCACTGTGGTCAACGACATGAGCGTGACCGTGGAGCAGGGCGAAATTGTGGGTTTGCTGGGGCCGAACGGAGCAGGCAAAACAACCTGTTTCTACATGATTGTGGGCATGGTCAAGCCCAACTCCGGCAACATCTACCTCGACGACGAGAATATCACCAAGATGCCCATGTTTCGACGGGCCCAGCGGGGCGTGGGGTACCTCGCTCAGGAAGCTTCCGTGTTTCGCGACCTAACGGTAGAAGAAAACATTCTCTCCGTGCTGGAAATGACTGATTTACCTAAACAGGCCCAGCGCGACAAAGTAGAAGAACTGCTCAACGAGTTTAGCCTTACCCACGTGCGCAAAAACCTGGGCCGGGTGCTGTCGGGCGGGGAGCGGCGGCGCACCGAAATTGCTCGCGCGCTGGCTGTCGACCCAAAATTTGTGCTGCTCGATGAACCCTTCGCCGGCGTTGACCCCATTGCCGTGGAGGAAATTCAGGGCATCGTGGCCAAGCTTAAACACAAGAATATCGGCATCCTCATCACCGACCATAACGTGAACGAGACGCTCAGCATCGTGGACCGCGCTTATCTTTTGTTTGAGGGAAAGCTGCTCAAAGCTGGCACCGCCGAAGAGCTAGCCGCCGACGAAACAGTGCGTCGTGTATACCTAGGCAAACATTTCGAGTATAAGCGCAAAATATAGCGCTATACATGGCGGTCATGCTTCGGCTCCGCCTCTGCATGGCGTTCACGAGAGCACAACCCAACCGCCTAGGCTAATCTCAATGATTGACTCTATTATCACCTGGGCCGTGCAGCGGCGACTATCGGCTATTGAGCATTTTCGTCAACACCCGCACGAAGTACAGCGTGAAGTATTGCGTGGCCTACTGCACACGGCCCGCGATACGGAATGGGGCAAGCGCTACGGCTTCGCAGACGCCTTCGAAAGTCGCGAGTTAGCCCAGCGCCTTCCGGTAAGCAGCTACGAAGATTTGTACCCTGCTATAGAGCGTGTGCTACAGGGCGAGCCCGATGTGCTATGGCCCGGCCGCGTAACGTGGTTTGCCAAATCGAGCGGCACCACCAATGCCCGCAGCAAGTACATACCCGTTACCAGCGAGTCGTTGGAAGTTGGGCACTACCGGGCTGGCCGCGATATGGCGGCTTTAGCCACGGCGCTATACCCGGCCGAGCGGGTGCTGGGGGGCAAAACCTTGTCCTTGGGCGGCACCCACGGCCCCAATCCTTTCCGTCCCGACGACTCCAACTCCCGCGTAGGCGACGTGTCAGCCGTGATTATGCAAAACCTACCCCGCTGGGCTGAATTTCTGCGTACCCCGCCGTTGGAGCTGGCCTTACTCGACGAGTGGGAAGAGAAAATAGAGCGCATAGCCCGCCACGTCCAGCACGTAGACGTAACCACTTTGGCCGGCGTGCCCACCTGGATGATGCTACTGTTGCGCCGCGTCACGGCCCTGGCTGGGGCCGACAACATCACGCAAGTGTGGCCCAATTTGCGCCTGTTTCTGCACGGAGCGGTGGCCTTCGGGCCATATAGGTCCTTGTTTAAGGAGCTGATTCCGCACGAACGCATGCACTACCTGGAAATCTATAATGCCAGCGAGGGGTACATTGCGGTGCAAGACCAGCCCGATTCAGAGGATATGCTGCTCCTGCTCGATCATGGCATCTACTACGAATTCATTCCCGCTGATCAATTTGAGGCAGAGAATCCCCACACACTTCAGCTCGATGAGGTAGAGCTAGGCCGCAGCTACGCTCTAGTGATGAGCACCAATGCTGGCCTGTGGCGCTACAAAATCGGGGATACGGTACGTTTCACCAGCCTAGCGCCCTACCGCATCCGTATCACGGGGCGCACCAAGCATTTTCTGAACGCCTTTGGGGAAGAAGTGGTGATCGAAAATGCCGACGCAGCTATCGCCGCTGCCTGCCAGGCCACCGGTACCACCGTGCGCGACTATACCGCCGCGCCCATTTACTTCGATGCTTCTGCCACCTCCCGTGGCGGCCATCAGTGGCTCATCGAGTTCACCAAAACGCCCCCCGGCCCCGAGCAGTTTGCCGCCGTGCTCGACCAAACTCTGCGCCAGCTCAACTCGGACTACGACGCCAAGCGCCACCGCGATATGGCCTTGGCCCCGCCCCTGCTTATGGTAGCCCCCAGCGGCACGTTTGAGCGGTGGCTGGCCAGCAAAGGCAAGCTCGGTGGTCAGCACAAAGTACCGCGCCTGAGCAACTCCCGCGAACTGCTCGACGAGATTTTACGGTCGTTATCTTCAGCAGTTTAGCAGGGCTTTGCGGTCAAGGGCAGGTTTAGAATAAGACAGCGGATTTAAGCGAAACTACCAGCGGCGAAAAGTGGTTGTTGCTTGGTTGTCATCTAAATATGAACCCGCATGCGTCAGCTACTCTGCTTACTGTTTCTGGGGTTATTTCTTACATCTTGCGCTAGTTCGGCGTCTACAGCGCGCAAGCAAGTTCCCATCGGTTTTTGGTCACTTAATGAATATGACCGCACCGGCGAACGGCACGGCCGCTGGTTCGCCTATTTTGACGAAGAGTATCAAAAGATAGGTACGAAAGGCCGCTTTCGACACGGCCGACCCGTGGGCCGCTGGCGTTACTACAGCATCACGGGCCAGCTAGAGCGGCAGGAAGTATATCTGAAGCGCCCTGTAGGCCGCCAGATCATTACTTACTACCATCCGAATGGTAAGGTGGCCAAGCGGGGGCAGGCTCAATTTGTAACCGATGCCACCGACGCCCACTTCTACTGGCTAGGCGATTGGATAACCTACTCACCCAGTGGGCACCCCGAAAAAGTGGAAACCTATAATATCGGCAAACTCGAGTCGGTACGAAAGCTTTAAGGGTTAAGAAAAAGCACAAAGGCAAGATGAAAATATAATTAAATCATAAGGCATTGTTATTGATATATTACGTGGGTATTGACTTTGTGCAAATCTCTAACGATTAGACTTCACACTGTGCCCGCTTCTACTACCCGCTCCCGCTCCTATGTATCCCGCCGCAGCTCTAGTTCTGAAAAGCCCGAGCTCTCTTCGCTGAGTGCCATCGTCACTATAGGGGTCATAGGCTTCTTGGTTTGCACTTTAGTAATCAGCCTCGGCTTTATTGCTACGCACTTGGGTGGCAGTTGAAGGCACCTAACGCCTAGATAAGAAAGCGTTAAACCGGAAGCGGGGAGGTTGGCTTGTGAGCTAGCCTCCCTCTTATTCTTCTAGGAAATTACCCAGCAAACCGCCGCTTTCCTTTTTCGCGTTGCCGCCATTAGGCATAAGTGCCTGAATCAGCTTCTTGACGGGCATCGACTGTAGCCATACTCTGCCAGTACCGCGCAACGTAGCCAGCAGCAAACCTTCGCCGCCAAAAATCATCGATTTTAGCCCCCCAGCACGGATGATGTCAAAATCAATACTTGGTTCGAAGGCCACCACGCAGCCGGTGTCTACGCGGAGCAGCTCGTTGTTGAGCTGCTTCTCAATGATGGTGCCCCCAGCGTGAATAAATGCCTTGCCGTCGCCCGTTAGCTTTTGCAGGATAAAACCCTCGCCCCCAAAAAATCCCGCACCCAAGCGGCGGTTGAAGTGAATTGCGATTTTGGTGCCTCGGGCCGCCGCCAAGAAACCATCTTTCTGCACGATTAGCCCTTGGGGTAATATGCGCAAATCGAGAGGCAAAATGGTGCCGGGGTAAGGCGCCGAAAAGGCCACCCGGCTTTTGCCATAGCCGCCGCGGTGGGTGAAGTGGGTCATAAACAGCGATTCGCCCGTCAGCAGCCGCGAGCCCGCCGAAAAGATCTTCCCCATCAATCCTTGGTCCGGCTCTGAGCCGTCGCCCATCTTGGTTTCAAAGGCAATAGCTTCCTCCATGTAAACCATGGCGCCAGCTTCGGCAATAACCGTCTCGTTGGGGTCCAGCTCTATTTCGAGCACCTGAATATCGTGGCCGAGAATGCGGTAGTCTACGTCGTGAGATTGCATGGCGAAAGGAAGAGAAGTCAAATAGCGCTCAAGTATAGCAAAATGCCCGAACTGCTATATACTCTTGTCGTAAAAAAGCCCCCCAGAAATCTTCTGGAGGGCTTTTTTCTATTCTCTGATCAGCTTATTCCGGCGACTCGGTCGTTGGTATACTTTCTTCCTCGTCGGGCTCATCAGCAGCGCTGCTAGCTGATTTCTTCCGCTTTTTAGCTTCCTGACTCGTCCGGCGCATAAAATCTTCCTCCGACTCTTCGGGCTCCTGAGCTCCTTCCTCTAGCGGAAACTCCTCATCTTCATCCTCTATCTTCTCACCAAACTGTCCATCTCGGTTCACCAGCTTCTTATCGCGCACATGGCGATTCAGAAATTGGTTGACTTCCTCAATCGTGTAGGTAGATGTAATTTCGCCCAGCGGGTTCACTTTTATTTCAAAGCCCTCGAGCTCCTTGTGCACCCGAGCTTTCTTATCCGGGTCGCTTTTCTTCTTTTTGACGGGTTTCTTAGCCATAACATCGTCCGTTTACGGTGTGGTTGATCATAGCGCCCCGCCCCAAACGCAAAGGTCGCCCCGTAGCAATACGGCGCGACCCTAGATGCGGATACGGAAAGTAGCAGAAGCTTATGGCTGGTAACATTAGGCAGCTACCCGTAAGCCTCTGCAACTGCTTATTTTGGCAACTGCTGCACGGCCGTTTCGATGCGCTGTGCGGTTTCCGCTGGGCCAATAATGCTCATCGTAGCCATTAGGTCGGGGCCGGCGCTTACGCCCGTGACTACTACGCGTAGGGCCTGCAACACTTGCCCAATTTTGATACCCTGGCGCTCTAGTACCTGCGTGAGCAGCGTTCGGATACCATCAGGGGTGGCGTCGGAGTGAGCGGGTAGTTCGCGGGCAAATTCTGACAGCGCGGTGGCCGTAGCGGCGTTCCACTTTTTGGCTATCACCTGCTCATCGTACGTAGTGGGCGCTTGAAAGAAGTATTGCGCTTCCCGCCAGAAATCCTGGGGAAAAGTTACCCGCTCCTTCATTACGCCGGCAATCTGCACGGCTTTCTCTTCGGTGCACTCAATGCAGTGCTCGCGCAACGCAGCCAGTAGGTATTGCGCCAGCTCCGGATCGGGTTTAGCTCGCAAGTACTGCTCGTTGTACCAGCGCACCTTATTTTGGTCGAAGCGGGCCGGCGACTTGCTCACGCGCTCAATCGAGAAAGACTCAATCAGCTCGTCCATGGTAAATAGCTCCTGCTGCGAACCGGGGTTCCAGCCCAAAAATGCCAGAAAGTTGATAAAAGCCTCGGGCAGATAGCCACTTTCGCGGTAGCCGCTGCTAACGGTCGGCTCGCCGGTTTCGGCATCTTGGCCGTGCCATTCGAGCGGGAAAACGGGAAATCCGAGCTTGTCGCCGTCGCGCTTGCTAAGCTTGCCGGTGCCGTCGGGCTTAAGCAGCAAGGGCAAGTGAGCAAACTGCGGCATGGTGCTTTCCCAGTTTAAATAGCGGTATAGCAGCACGTGCAACGGTGCCGAGGGCAACCATTCCTCACCCCGTATTACGTGGGTAATTTCCATCAAATGGTCGTCCACGATGTTGGCCAAATGATACGTCGGCATACCATCCGACTTCATAAGCACCTTATCATCAATAGCCGAGGAGTGTACTACAACCCAGCCCCGAATTAAATCCTGAAAGCGCACCTCTTCTTTGCGAGGCACTTTAAGGCGAACAACGTAGGGCGTGTCGCTGGCCAATAGCTCTTTTACCTCGTCCTCGGGCAAGGTGAGGGAGTTGCGCATCTGGCTGCGCGTAATGGCATTATACTGCGGATTAGGCACCTTGGCGGCCGTGAGGCGGGCGCGCATGGCGTCGAGGTCCTCAGGGGTATCGAAGGCGTAGTAAGCGTGGCCACTGTCGATGAGCTGCTGCGCGTACTGCCGGTACATGGGTTTGCGCTCACTCTGGCGGTAGGGAGCGTGCGGGCCACCTTGCTCCGGGCCTTCGTCAATCTCGATACCAGCCCAACGCAAGGCTTCCATAATGTACTTTTCGGCACCGGGTACAAAGCGGTTCTGATCGGTATCTTCGATGCGCAGCAGCATTTTGCCCCCCAGCTTGCGGGCCAGCAAATAGTTATACAGCGCAGTGCGCACGCCACCAATGTGCAGCGGCCCCGTGGGGCTGGGCGCAAATCGCACCCGAACTTCTCTTTCCATACAAACAAAAATTCGCGCTCAGACTAAAAAAACGCGGCGCGAAGGTACGACAAAACCGCCCGCCGCCGGCTGGCTCAGGCGGTTTTGTAGCTTATCAACAACGCTTGCCTCCGCGGAGTTAGTCGCGGTTGCGGTAAGTGAGATATAGCACTAGGCCAAGCAATGTAATGCCGCCACGGATCAACCACGCTACAGTGGGGCCCCATTGGTCTATCCAAGCCAGCAAAATAAACTTCAACCCTAGAAAGGGCAAAAACAGTGATAATAAGCCGATAATGAATAATCCGAGGCCTAGTTCTTTCATCTGATAGTAGGGTAAAGCATAGATAGTTTCAACAAGATATATACTATGCTTTCGCTATCCTATCAGGACTGCACAGCTACGCAGGAAATTTCTACCTGCACATCTTTGGGCAAGCGGCTTACCTCTACCGTTTCCCGGGCGGGGGCGTAATCGGCGTCGAAATAGCTGCCATAGATGTCGTTGATGATGCCGAAGTTGCCGAGGTCTTTCACGAAGATGCTGCACTTCACTACGTCGCGCAGCGTGAGGCCGGCCGCTTGCAGCACGGCTTGCAGATTGTGCATTACCTGGTGAGTTTCGGCCGTTACGTCGCCATTGCCCACGAGCTGACCCGTGTGCGCATCGAGGGCAATCTGACCCGAAACGTAAACTGTATTGCCGGCCTGAATAGCCTGGCTGTAAGGTCCGATTGGCGCCGGCGCATCGGCGGAATAGATGATGGTGGGGGGCATTTTGGTAACGTTGTAGGGAAGGAAGGTATCTTTAAGCCGAAACTTACGAGAAAATATGCACCTGCTGATTATTGATGGTAGCCATATGGCCACCGAGTTGAAGGACAAGTTCGGTTCAGAGCATGAGTACACGTTTTTTGAACTTGTTAATGAAACGACAGAGCAGTGGCAGGCACTTGAACAGGAGGTGAAAGCCGCGGCTACCATCAGTGACGTAATATTAAACTTTGGGTCGGTCTGGACTTGGTGGCTGTTTAATCAAGCTGGTAAAGTGGTGTTTGTTGAGACCTCAACGGTCTCCTTGAGCGAGGCCGTTGCTAAGGAGGAGTACGAAGAACCCACAGCAGTATTGGTAGGCTTCTGCGGCCTGCCAACTCTGGTGAACCGCCCCCTGCTGGAAGTCAGCCTATACAATCCCGAAAAAGCCCCCCGGCTTGCCGAAATCTGCGCCGCGCTGAGTACCGACTACCGCGTGGTGCAGGACCGCGTGGGCCTAGTCACGCCACGGGTTATTTGCATGATAATCAATGAAGCCTGCTACACGTTGCAGGAAGGTACGGCCAGCATTCAGGATATCGACAAGAGTATGAAACTCGGCACCAGCTACCCGCGCGGGCCGTTCGAATGGGCCAATCTGATCGGGGTCAGTCGGGTGTATGAGGTGCTAGAAGCGTTGTGGCGGGACACTCATGAGGAGCGCTACAAAGTATGCCCGCTGTTACAGACTATGTATTTGCGCAGTGAATCCTTTGTGCTCTAGTTAAAACTCATATATCACAAAAAAGCCCCCAGAGATATCTCTGGGGGCTTTTTTGTGATATGGTTATAGGTTATTCTACCGTCACCGACTTAGCCAAGTTGCGAGGTTGATCGACGTTGCAGCCGCGAAGAACAGCAATGTGATAAGAAAGCAACTGCAGCGGGACCACCGACACGAGCGGCATCAGCACCTCACTAGTGGCTGGCACCTCAATAACAAATTCGGCCATTGCCGGAATCACCTGGTCGCCTTCAGTCACAACGGCAATAATGCGACCCTTGCGAGCTTTTACTTCTTGAATGTTAGAAACAACCTTCTCATAGGAACTGTCTTTGGTCGCAATAACTACGACCGGCATGTTCTCGTCAATCAGCGCGATAGGGCCGTGCTTCATCTCGGCGGCAGGATAGCCTTCAGCATGGATGTAACTGATCTCTTTTAACTTAAGTGCCCCTTCCAGCGCTACCGGAAAGTTATAGCCCCGACCTAAGTACAGGAAGTTGGGTACATCTTTGAAGATCTCCGCAATCTGCCGAATCTCAGTGTCTAGCAGTAGCGCCTGCTCCACTTTTGCTGGGATGTTACTCAGCTCCACCATTAGCTCTCGCAGCTTTATGTCGGATAAGGTGCCGCGCTTGTTGCCTACTATCATCGCCAGCAAGGTAAGCACCGTCACCTGAGCCGTGAATGCTTTGGTAGAAGCCACACCAATTTCAGGACCTGCATGGGTATAAGCACCCGCATCCGTAGCACGGGCAATGCTGCTGCCCACCACGTTGCAAACACCAAAAATAGTAGCGCCTTTGCTCTTCGCCAGTTCAATAGCAGCCAAAGTATCAGCCGTTTCTCCCGACTGAGAGATAGCAATAACAATATCGCGCTCCGAAATAACGGGGTTGCGGTAACGGAACTCCGATGCGTATTCTACTTCCACCGGAATGCGAGCCAAGTCTTCGAGCAGGTATTCTGCTACGAGGCCCGCATGCCATGAAGTGCCACAAGCCACGATAATAATGCGCTGGGCATTCGCGAACTTTTGCTCATAGGCCCGCACACCGCCCATGTTCAGGTGACCCGCTTCCAACTCTAGGCGCCCACGCATTGAATCTAGGATGGAACGAGGCTGTTCGAAGATTTCTTTGAGCATAAAGTGCTCATAGCCACCTTTTTCAATGCTTTCCAGCTCTAGCTCCAATTTTTGAATATAAGGTGTCTGGCTGACATCTTCCTTGGAGCGAATTTGCAGTTTGCCGTCCCGAATTACTACCAACTCATAATCGTTTACATATACCACTTCATTAGTGTACTCGATGATAGGAGTAGCGTCTGAGGCAAGGAAGAACTCGTCTTTGCCCACACCAATAACAAGCGGCGAGCCTTTGCGAGCCGCGATAAGCTGGTTGGGGTTGTCTTTGCTTAGCACAACGATGGCATAAGCGCCAACGACCTCGTGCAAAGCCAGGCGTACCGCTTCTTCCAGGGTGCAAACGTTTTGCTTCTGGATCTCCTCAATGAGATTGACAAATACTTCTGTATCCGTATCCGATTGAAACACGTGCCCCTGCTGCTGCAAGTGCGTTTTCAGGGCTGCGTAGTTCTCAATTATACCATTGTGAATGATGGCAATGCGCTCAGAAGTAGAATAATGAGGATGGGCGTTGGTATCATTAGGCTCGCCATGGGTTGCCCAGCGGGTATGGCCCATGCCAATCTGCGCGTGCGTATCTTTTTCCTCGATAAAATCAACCAGCTCCTGAACCTTTCCCTTCTTCTTATAGACGTTCAAGGTATCATTGAGCAGGGCTACACCAGCCGAGTCGTAGCCGCGGTATTCTAAGCGACGCAGGCCTTTAATGATAATTGGGCAGGCTTCACGATAGCCGATGTAAGCAACAATTCCGCACATAGCGCGTCAGGGAAAGATAGTTTTAAAAGAAAAATAAGCGGCCCGCCTACGGCAAAGGTCATGCCGACGTGCTTAGGCCGCTTAAGGTGTACTTTGCTAGCGCAATTTAGAATAATAGACGCGAAGCGTAATGTTATCAGCGTCGAGTACGGCCCGGTTCAGCGTGAGCGTGGGTAGGGTCCGTAGAGTGGGGGACAAAATAAGCGTAGAAGGCCGGGTGGCGTCGGTCTGATTATAGATATAGTTCTGCACGTAGTTCGTAATCAGAACACTATAATACTTATTATTCTCGCCTAGGTCGTAGAAACGAGCGGCTGCTTCTACCCGCTGGCCAGTTGCACTAGTGCTGTCGCCTAAGACAACACGGTCAGTGCGGAAGTTATTAACTAAGGCTTGCAGCACTTGATTATTAGCGTTGGCCTCATACAGGAAAAGCCGACGAGGCAATGCAAATAAAGCAGTAGTGAAAGGCTTAACGGGCACAATCAGCTCAGCTCTGTTGATAGCAATATCCTTGCGGTCCTTCAGAGCTTTCAAACCAGCCGGAATTTCTAGCCGAGTGCCAAAGCCTACACCTTCCTGTACATAAGAAATACCCCCTGCTTCAGCTGAAGTTACAGCCGCACGTCCGTCGGTGAGACGAGCAAAAGGGCCTGTAACTGACAAGTCAGTACTGATCTGGGTGAAGTAGCGCGGAGCATTTAGGTTGATGCTGTTAACAGCTTCACTGCTGCTACGAGCCGGGCTACCAAAATAAATTGAGTAGGCGCGGCGCTTGGTAGGGGTGGTGGAGTCGTGATAGTAAAAAACTACACGCAGATCATTAGAGCGGTTAAACCCAACTATTGTACCCGAGAAGTCATCAGTGGGGGTAACGGCCATACCTTTCCAGACAGCATCTAACTGCGCCTGGGTGAAGTTCTCGTTTTGCAGGGCTGAAAAAACGCCCCCCAAAAGATTTGGAGTCTGATTAGGCCGCGACATAGCTAACCGAACCGTGCGATCTTGCACAGTAGTTCTAGCAGTGGCAGTATCCGTCGTTACCGTCGACGAAATGCGTTGCCGTGTAACACGAGTCCGATTGAGGGAACTAACTAGATTGGTGGCAATAGGCTGACCGAGTGGGAGAACGGTGCTGGCGTTATAGCTGCTCCGGTCATCAAGGCGTTGCGGAAGGGCAAACACGTTGAATCGCACGGGCTGCGTAGCGCTACCGTATACTTGGTTGAAGCTCATTATCACGACCGTCGAATCCAGCACCGTGCCGGTGAACTTCGCAGGCAAGGAATCGGCGGGCATGTTAACCTGCAGATTCAAATAAGAGCGGGCCGTAGTAGTTCCCAACGCAGCATCACGCACCCGGCCAACCAGAAAGTTGTCGGCTTTCAGGGTCTCCAGCGAGTCTTGCAGAATGGTAGCTACCGGAGCTTTGAACTCCTCGTAATCGGTGGGGTTGGAACCCTCATTCGGCAACAATACTCGGATATCGTTCGGATCGTCGCAGCTGGTAGTGAGTAGCAGTGCGGCAGAAAAGCAGATGGTTGCGGTTAGGCGGAAGGCGCTAGCTGGCCAATTCATTATAAAGCGCGTAGTAAGAAGTCAATAGGTTCTCGTCGGCGCCCACCTGGCCGATGCACTTCTTCTGGGTGTTCTGGGCATACTCGGTGAACATGGCGTTCATGTTCTCACTGAAGTCCTCATCCGATTTTACAACTGAGTCGGCATAATCCATTCCAACTTTGATGAAGCCTTCATAGTCGGCCGATTTCAGAGCCGCCAGCATCTTGTCATCAATGTCAAGCATTTTTGCCTTCTCAATGATGTCGCCGCTGAACTTGTGGTCGAACTCGTTATTGTAAATTGTAAACACCGACTTAGCATCCTTGAAGATTGGATCCTTTTTGTAGGTCGTCTTCAAATACATCGGGATCAGTCCTGTCATCCAGTCGTTGCAGTGAACGATATCTGGCGCCCAGCCTAGTTTCTTGACGGTTTCAAGCACACCTTTGCAGAAGAAGATAGCGCGCTCGTCGTTGTCGGCGTGAAACTTATCATTTTTGTCTACCAACACCGATTTACGGTGGAAATAGTCCTCATTATCGATGAAGTAAACCTGTAGCTTGGCATTAGGAATAGATGCCACTTTGATAATCAACGGCTTCTCTTCTTCGCCAACGGCAATATTGATACCTGATAAGCGTACCACTTCGTGCAATCGGTTCTTGCGCTCGTTGATAATTCCGAAACGAGGAACAAAAATGCGGATCTCCATCCCCATTTCTTGCATGCCTTGCGGCAACATCCGCAGAAACTCCGCTACCTTGGTCGTCTGCAAAAACGGGTTGATTTCCGTGGCAGCATAGAGTATTCTCAACTTGGACATATAAGGTTAGTAGAGGTGATTAAGAAAGAGGCAATAGTTTGGGATGCACAAAATTAAACATTTTTAAGCGGAATTTCAATAAAAACTACCTGTGGGTCCTTCCCACAGGCCTTCTACCCTATGGAGATACTGCAATCGGCCGCCGCGTTGCAAGCCCAAACTGAAATATGGCGCCGACAAGGCCAACGCATTGGTCTAGTGCCTACTATGGGTGCATTACACGAGGGGCATCTACGGTTGGTACAGGCCGCCGCTGCTGAGAACGACGTAGTGGTAGTCAGTATTTTCGTCAACCCGACCCAGTTCAATAACGCTGACGATTTCCGCCTCTACCCACGCCTGCCCGAAACGGATGCTGCGCTGCTAGAACCGGCTGGTTGTACCGCGTTATTTTTGCCCCCCGTAAAAGAAATGTACCCTCAGCCTAGTCGCCTTCACTTCGATTTTGGTGCCTTGGAACAAGTAATGGAAGGGGCCCACCGACCTGGTCACTTCAACGGTGTGGCAACGGTAGTAAGCAAACTGTTTCATATGAGCCGGCCTCACCGGGCTTATTTCGGGCAAAAGGACTTACAGCAAGTCACTATTATCCGCCAGCTAGTAGCTGATTTGTCATTCGATCTGGAACTGATCATCTTTCCGACGGTGCGCGAAGCTGATGGCTTAGCTATGTCGTCGCGGAATCGGCGCTTGCCTGCTGAGGCTCGGCAAATTGCTCCCCAGTTGTATCGAGCGCTAGAACTGGGCTCTCGATTAGTTGCTCAGAAGCAACCCGTTGCGACTGTAAAGCAGCAAGTGCAAGCATATTTAGCTAAAGAGAATGCTATTGAGCTAGAATATTTTGAGGTAGCTGATGCTATCAGCTTACAGCCAATAGACGCTTGGCTGGATAATCAAGAAATAGCACTCTGCTTAGCTGTGTGGCTAGCTGGTGTTCGTCTAATTGATAACATCATTGTCAATCGGCGATAATATTTTGAATTAAATTTAGAAAACGTTGAGCTTAAATAATAGCTATCGTAAATCCCTATATAGTTTACTTGTTCAATAAAGTTTATATTTATTCTGGTAATAGTTTGGTAATTCAAATGGGATTGTCTCAATTAGGGAAATCTTCCACCATACTATTCTACATGAAAGCCAGACAGTTTACCCCAAAATTCACTGCTACATTGGGCTTAGCCCTACTTTTTACCTTTGGGTGCAGCAAAGAGGATCTGAATCCTTCGGAGAATCTCAGCCAGCGCACAAACAGCGACGCTTCGATTGAGTCAGTTCCGACTTCAACCGTACGTCGGGGCAACCACTACATTATTATTTCGGCTACTGACAAGCTGCCATCCGATATTGACAGCAAAACAAAATCGGCTAATGGCAAGGTAACCAAGCAGCTTAGTGGCGTGGGTATTGCCACTGCTACCTCCGACGACCCAAACTTTATTGCTAAGGCCAGCAAAATCAGCGGAGTCCGCTCGGTTATTCACGATTTTACTTATCAGGGCTACGACCCACAGGAGAAGACCGTGGAGGCAACTGCCGATAATACCAATCCCCCTAGCAGCGCCGACAACGATCCTCTTTTCCCTCTACAGTGGGGCCATACTGCTATTCAGGCGCCAGAGGCTTGGAACACTGGAGCCCGAGGCCAGAACGTGCGCGTGGCAGTATTAGACGGTGGATTCTACCTGAGGCACCCCGATTTGTTAGGCAATATCGTGGATAGTAAGTCTTTCGTACCAGGAGAAGCGGCTCAATTTGATCCCGCGCTCAACAGAGGTGGAACCTTCAGCCACGGTACGCACACGGCCGGCACTATCGCGGCAGTGGATAATGCTATTGGCGTAATCGGCGTAGCCCCAGATGCTAAACTTGTCCTGGTAAAGGTGCTGCGTGATTCCGGCAGTGGCGCTTTCTCTTGGATGATTGAGGGCATCGAGTATGCTGTGACGAAACAGGCCAATGTAATTAACATGAGCTTGGGTGGTGCCTTGCCGCGCAATGGCAAATACATGGACGACAACGGCACGCCCAACGACCCATCAGATGATTTTCAGGTGAAAGACAAAGAGGTGCAAAAGGAGGTTGCTGAACTGGTGGAGGCCATCAACAAGGCTACTACTTATGCAGCTAAGAATGGCGTAACCGTCATTGCCTCAGCCGGTAATGATGCAACTGACATGAAGGCCGCAAATATGATACATATGCCTTCCGATGCGAAGGACGTAATTTCTATTTCGGCTACCGGGCCTATCGGCTGGGCTTTGAACACCAGCACCAACCTTGACCGGGTCGCTTCTTATACCAACTTCGGTACCCCGGACGTTGATCTGGCGGCTCCCGGCGGTGATTTTTCTTATCCCACCAACGAGATTGTCACTTTCCGGGGCGTACGACAGTTTGTATGGGCTCTGGATATGGTGTTGAGCACCGCAACTGCTACCAGCTACAGCTGGTCAGCCGGCACAAGTATGGCTGCCCCTCACGCGGCCGGTGTGGCCGCTCTGATTATCGGCAAGAATGGCGGGCAGATGGCTCCCAACAGGGTAGAAGCCATCCTGCGGTCCTCAGCCGATGACTTAGGTACCCCCGGCCGTGATGCTTACTACGGTCATGGCCGTGTGAACGCATTGCGCGCCGTAAGCGGTGCCAGTTTGGCCCAAGCCAAGTAGGTCGGGTTTAGTATAGGGCAATTAAAAAGCCCCCCAACGAGTCGGTAGTGCTACCGACCCGCTGGGGGGCTTTTTGTGCGCCATAATCAGCAACGAGGTATCGACCCCAAAGCAAGACCGCACATTCAGGCTCGAATCCGTATCTTTGCCGCCCTTATTTCACCCGCTTTTTCGCTCATGCACATCGAGGTTCTAAAATCTAAAATTCACCGCGCTAAAGTCACGCAGGCCGAACTGCATTACGTAGGCAGCATCACCATCGACGAGGACCTGCTCGACGCGGCCAATATGGTAGAAAACGAGAAAGTGACCGTAGTAAATGTGAACAATGGGGAGCGGTTCGAAACCTATACCATTCGTGGGGAGCGGGGCTCAGGTATGGTGTGCCTGAATGGGCCCGCCGCCCGCCGCGTGGCCGTTGGCGACATTGTTATTGTGTTCTCGTATGCGCTTATCGACTTTGCCGAGGCTCGCGCTCACAAGCCCACGCTCGTTTTCCCTGACCAGCATAATCGGTTGGTATAAGTTAAATAGCTAAATGGCTAAAGCGTTAAATGATTGGTTGATATCATGTTCGATTGATCGGCCAGTCATTTAACACTTTAGCCATTTAACAATGCAATCAGCATGAAACAACTGCTTACCATTCTCAAGTACGCGCTGCTGCTGTCCTTATCCGGGTTGCTAATGTGGTACGCCGTGCGGGGCCAAGATCTGAGCCGCATTGGCGAATACGTGCGGAGCGCCAATTACTTCTGGCTGCTGGTTACGATGGTTCTGTCGGTGCTGGGCTACTTGAGCAGAGCATACCGGTGGAAGATGCAGTTAGATCCGACCGGCTACAAAGCTTCCTATTGGGACGTCTACCACGCCATGATGGTCGGCTACTTGGCCAACTTAGTGCTGCCGCGCATGGGCGAGGTTATTCGCTGCTCGGTGCTGCGGCGCAACAGTGGCGTGCCGGTGCAAGTGGCGCTGGGCACCGTCATTGCGGAGCGGGTAATCGACGTATTGGTCCTGCTGGGCTTGCTGGGCGCTACTTTACTCCTAGAGTTCGATAAGTTCTGGTCGTTTGTTATGGGCTTGCTCACGGACAATTATCATTCTTTCGCCGAACACCGGACCACGCTGCTGGCTATTGTCGCTATCGCATTACTGCTAATATTGATAGCGGGGTACGCTTTATTCAAAAATATAGAGAAGCTGCGTCAGAATGCATTTTTCAACCGTATCGTAACCTTAGCGCGCGGCTTATTATCGGGTGTATTTAGCGTATTGAAGCTAAAGAATAAGGGGGTGTTTTTGCTGCACACTGGCTTTACCTGGCTGGTTTACTATTTGATGGATTACCTCGCCTTCTTCGCTTTTCCCGAAACGTATGACCTAAGTATGACGGCTGCGCTGGCAGTACTCACGTTTGGCGCATTTGGTATGGCTGCGCCCGTATCGGGGGGCATTGGGGTATTCCACGTGTTGGTGCAAGCCACCTTGCTCGTGTATGGCGTTTCAAAAGAAGCCGGTATTGCTTACGCCCTGGTAGTGCATGGCTCTCAGACCTTACTGGTCGTGCTGATGGGTGGAATCAGCTTTGTCTTGAGTATGGTAAAAACGGGCCGGATGGCGCGCCGCAGTTCGGCAGCGTCGTTAGCCGTAGCAACACCTGCAGATGTGGAGCAAGAATAAGATAGTAGACCGAGGGGCCCTAGAGCCGCTGATGGACCAATGGCGCACTGAAAAGCGTCCTATAGTTTTCACCAATGGCTGCTTCGATTTGCTTCATCTTGGGCACGTCGATTACCTGGAGAAAGCCCGCCACCTGGGTGGAGCAATGGTAGTAGGCCTCAATACAGATGCTTCTGTCAGTTGCCTGAAGCCTGGACGGCCTTTACAGGACGAAATGTCACGTGCGCGCATCCTGGCGTCCCTTTTGTTTGTAGATGCTGTAGTTCTGTTTGATGAGCCCACACCGCTGGCCCTGATTGAGCTGATTAAGCCCGACATTTTGGTGAAGGGCGACGACTATGCAATCAGTGGAATTGTAGGCCACGAGTTGGTGTTAGAAAACGGTGGGCAGGTGCTTACCGTACCACTTGTAGCCGGCTACAGTACCACGCGTATTGTGGAGCGCATCCGGCAGCTTCCTTCTTAAACTTCACTTTACTTTCGAGCCCATGTTTTTCTTCCTCATTCTGGCAATGATCGTAAGCGGGCTGATTCAGTGGCGCTTGCGCAGCAAGTTTTCCGAGTACGCTAAGATCGGCCTGCAGTCCGGCTTGTCGGGCAAGCAGATAGCCGAACTTATGCTTGCCGACCACGGCATTACGGATGTGCGCGTCATCTCTACTGAAGGCCGCCTTACTGACCACTACAATCCTGCTGATAAAACCGTCAACCTGAGCGAGGCTGTGTATGCCGAGCGCTCAGCTGCCGCTGCTGCAGTCGCTGCCCATGAGTGTGGCCACGCTGTGCAACATGCTACAGCTTACAGCATGCTGCAGTTCCGTTCGGCTATGGTTCCTGCTCTCAGCGCCGTATCGAAATTTATGCCTTTTATTCTGATTGCTGGCGTGCTTATGATTAATACGTCCATAATTCCACTGGGCGTAGGTATTGCTCTGTTCTCCCTCACTACCCTGTTCTCCTTTGTTACCTTACCCGTTGAGTTCGACGCTTCGAAGCGGGCACTAGCCTGGATCGATCGTCGGGGCATTGTAACTACTACGGAGCACGCTATGGCCAAAGACGCCTTATGGTGGGCTGCCATGACTTACGTAGTGGCTGCGCTTAGCTCCTTGGCTACCCTGCTGTACTACGTGAGCATCTTTATGGGTGGTCGTAATCGTGGCTAATAAGCGAAGCCACAACGCTTTGCCTGTTGATTGTACCGTTTTTGAAAAAGCTCCGGCGTAAATACCGGAGCTTTTTTTCATGAATTGAGTTCACAAGAGCCTCGTAAATAAGAAGGCAGAAATGCCCCCTAGCCTTTACTAAAGCGGATCGTGGGACATATTTGCTGACCTGTCAAACAAATCGGCCTGCTTACAAGCTTTAAAAGAAATATCTGCCGCCTGTATAATCCTAGAATCTGCGGTTAAATTTGATCTCGCTTACGGCCCGCCTTCTGGGGGGCATTTTCCACCCTTGTTTCCCACCCAAGCTTTTTACGAATGGATTTTCAGTTCACCGAAGAACAACTAGCCGTACAAGCGGCTGCCCGCGATTTTGCTCAGTCTGAACTATGGGCTGGCGTTATTGAGCGCGACGAACACCAGAAATTTCCCGCCGAGCAAATCAAGAAGATGGGCGAGCTGGGCTTTATGGGTATGATGGTTAGCCCCGAGTACGGTGGCGGCGGTATGGATACCGTATCGTACGTACTGGCCATGGAGGAAATCTCCAAGGTCGATGCTTCCTGCTCCGTTATCATGTCGGTGAATAACTCGCTGGTGTGCTGGGGAATAGAGAAGTACGGCACCGAAGAGCAGAAGCAAAAATACCTGCCTCGCCTGACCAGCGGCGAAATCATTGGTGCTTTCTGCCTATCTGAGCCCGAAGCTGGCTCCGACGCTACCATGCAGCGTACCACTGCCGAAGATATGGGCGACCATTATCTGCTTAACGGCACTAAAAACTGGATTACGAATGGCTCTACTGCCTCAGTCTATCTGGTTATCGCTCAAACCAATCCAGAGTTGAAGCACCGCGGCATCAATGCTCTCATCGTGGAGAAAGACGCGCCGGGCTTTGTTATTGGCTTGAAGGAGAATAAGCTTGGCATTCGCGGCTCCGACACGCATTCGCTCATGTTTACGGACGTGAAGGTGCCTAAAGAGAACCGCATCGGCGAGGATGGCTTTGGCTTCAAGTTCGCTATGCAAGTGCTAGCCGGCGGTCGAATCGGTATTGCTGCCCAAGCTTTGGGTATTGCCTCCGGTGCTTTCGAGCTAGCCTTAAAATACTCCAAAGAGCGCAAGGCTTTCGGCGTAGAAATCTCCAAGCATCAGGCTATCCAGTTCAAGCTGGCTGATATGGCTACGAACATCGACGCAGCTCGTTTGCTATGCCTGCAAGCTGCCCAAGACAAGGACAACCACGTCGACTACGCCAAGTCGGGAGCGATGGCGAAGCTGTTTGCTTCCAAGGTAGCCATGGATACTACTGTGGAAGCTGTGCAAGTGCATGGAGGCTACGGTTTTGTAAAAGAATTCCACGTTGAACGCTTCATGCGCGACGCCAAAATCACGCAGATTTACGAGGGAACTTCGGAGATTCAGAAAATTGTAATCTCTCGGGAATTACTAAAATAATAAGATCATAGCCTAAAATTCAGATTATTTGCACTAAACCCAGTCAGAAAATGACTGGGTTTTTCGTTATTGTGAATTTTTATATGTTGTTTTGCATTGTCTAGTTTAAGACAACATTACGGCCCCCTAGATATTCCTACCCAAAGCATCTCCGAATATGGAAGATTACAATAAAGTCATCGAATCCCTTGGTGTTCGGTACATCAAGGCGAAAAATCTGGTGTTGCAGCAGCCTTTTACGGTGCGCAATTACTACGATGTCGGCAATAACCTGATTCTGTTGCACAAAGGCCGCATTTCCTTCGGCGACGAAGAGCAAACAGTGGAAGAAGGTGAAATGCTGTTTATCCCCGGTGGTCGGGCCACGAAAGTGAGCTACGGCGGTGCAGGCGGTAAGCTGATTACTAATGACGACCTGATCAGTAATAAAGACAAGTTTTTTCATTCCAACTCTGACCTCGATTTAATCGGTGATGCCGAGGAAAGCCACAGCCATGTGAGCTTCGAGGCAAAGGTGTTCGACTCAGTGAATTTCTTTGCTTCGCTGGACGTCCCCGCCTTCCTGATTACCAACAATTCTAAGCTAGCCAACCTTGTTATCAAGGTAGTAGAGGAAAGTCTTCAGGAGCTGCCCGGCCGTGAGCGCCTGATTACGATCTACACCGAGAACATTGTGGTGGAGATTGTGCGCTACATTCTCAAGAACAAGATGTTCGTGGAGCAGTTGGCAACCAACAGCACGTACTTCAAGGATCCACGCCTCATCGATCTATTCAACTACATCAAAGAGAACATTGGTGGCGACCTGTCCAACAAGGTTCTGTCGAGCGTGGCCAACGTATCGGAGGACTATGTAGGTCAGTACTTCAAAATGCTGACGGGTATCAACCCTCAGGACTACATCGAATATCAGCGTATGGAGCGCGCCGTGTTCTTGCTGCGTACTACTAAGAAGAGCATCCGTGACATCGGCAAAGAGGTGGGTTACAAAGACACCGCTTACTTCTGCCGCCGCTTCAAGATGATGTTTGGAATCCCGGCCGGTAAAATGCGCCGCCGCGAGTCTGCCATGAACATCTAAGCGTAGATTTCGAGTTAGCTGTTCTCAATAAGAAAAAGCCCCCCAGATTAGTTCTGGGGGGCTTTTTCTTATTGAGAACTTCAAAGCTGTTGTATTTTAACACGATTGAACCTTATCATACAGTGTCTAGCACAGAATTGAACGCGTGTACTGTCCTTGACATTTCGGTCAAGAAATCCGGCGCTTTCTCTATCTGATTGCCAATGACTATAACATCGGCTCCGGCTTGTAGAGCAGCCTGGGCTTTGTCTACGGTGTTGATGCCACCGCCCACAATCAAAGGCACGTCCACGGCCTCACGTACGGCCCGAATCATGGCTGGCGTGATGGGATACATGGCTCCACTACCGCCATCGAGGTACATGAGGCGCAAGCCTAGCTGCTCGCCGGCCATAGCTGTACAAGCTGCAATACTAGGTTTATCGTGGGGGAGAGGCGTGGTACCACTCATGTAGCTAGCCGTTGTTTGGCGGCCGGTATCTACTAGCATGTAGCCAGTAGGCAGAATCTCAAGCTTGCTAGCCCGCAGCAAAGGCGCGGCTACTACGTGCTGCCCAATGAGAAAATCGGGGTTGCGGCCCGAAATCAACGACAGAAGCAAGATGCCGTCGGCTTGGGTATCCAGGTGCAGACTGTGGCTGGGGAAAAGTAGCACAGGCACCGTGCTCTGGCTTTTGATAAAAAAAATGAGCGACGCCTGGTGAGCATTCATCACCAGGCTGCCGCCCACAAAAAAGTAATCGATAGGATGAGTCTCGCTCAGCGCTAGCAAATGCCGACACCCGGCCTCGTCCAGTTGGTCGGGGTCGAGAAGCACAGCCAGAGATTTCTGGCCGCGCTGGCGGCGGTTACTAAGCGTTTCATAAAGACTGCTGTGGCGCATCCGCGTCGTCGTGGTGGTAGGTAAAGTCGATGTCTTTGGTTTCCGGCTCCATGTGCGTGATCGTCGGAATGTCTGCAAGGTCGGAATTTTTGTCTGATGGCAAGTATTCACCCACCTTTTTGGCGACATAGGCCATCAACACTGCCGTTACTTGTGCCAGCAGCATTTTGCCCGTGTCTGACTGCAGGAAGTTCTGAAGCACCGACGCTACCATACTAGGCTGACCGTTTGGCGCTTGGTAAGCATTATTGAAGGCCGATACCGGCAAACGGCGGGCATCGTCGTAGGGCAGGGGAGGAAAAGGGTCTGTTTCGGCCGACGCGTGGTACACGTCGGGCCCTATGTCAGCGCGGCCCGTTGCCTGATACTGCTGTCCCCGTTCAAACTGCTGGCCACCGCCAAACCCATAATCGTCGCCGACGCCAGCGTGCTGCTCGCTTGCATTGTGCACCGCGGGATTGTGCACATAGGCCGCGCGGTGGCTGTTCTTATTTTTCTTACGCTCCTGCTTCTCGCGCTTCTTTTGCGCGCGACGCGCTAAGCGGTCATCCTCAAACTCCTCGTAGCCTTCCTCATCATCGTCATCATCCGAGTCTTTTCTGCCGCCCAGCGCTTTTGCAATTAACCAAATGCCCCCCAATACGCCCGCTCCAATGGCGGCGTATTTGCCAATTTCCTGGGTTTTTTCCTTGATCTGGTCTACGTCGCCCAGCAGGGCACGCTCGTATTCGAGCTTCTGGCGCTCCAGAAATTCCTTTTCATCCTCGAATAACGGGTTGTGTAGCTCTGCCATGAGTTAAATGCGCTTATCTGATTTGTAAATCGTGTTGTCCAATGTTTTATCAGCCAGGCCCTGAAATAGCTTTTTATCGACGCCTACCACAAAGATGACCAGCAGCACTAAGTAAAATCCTGCTATTATCCCGAAGCCCCAATATGGGCTATCGAGTACATCATTGAGAAGCAAACCTAGAAAGACATTGAGGAAAATAAAGAAGAACAGCCCGATAATGCCCATCGTAACACCATGGGCAGTGGCTACAAAGGCGGCTTTTGCTTTTTCCTGCGCTTCTAGTCGCACCAGATCAATGCGCGTGTCGAGGTAGCCTTTTAGGTTGCCTATCAGGCTGTCATTGGGGGGCGTTTTGGTGTCGTCGTCGAAAGCCATACGGCAGAGGATAGGAATGGAAAGAAAAGTTGTTAGTAGATAGAAGACCAGAAAAGCACGTAATATCCTTGCTTTTTCCAGGCCCCTTGCACATACGAAAAAGGCGGGTTTGTGTCTGAAAAATGAATTACTTTTACCCTATACTGCCGTGTTTTGAGTCAGAATCATTATCAAGTTTTAGGTGTTGGAACCACGGCCTCGGCCCGCGACATAAAAGCGGCCTACAAGCGTCTGGCCGTTCAATTTCACCCCGACAAGCACGGCGGTAGTGCCAAATTTGAGGAGCAGTTTAAAGCCGTAAACGCCGCGTACCGGGTACTGTCCGACGTGGGCCGCCGCGCCGCCTACGACCACCAATTGCGCCGTGCGGCTCATATCAATGAGCTGCAGCGCCAGCAGCAAGCTTACCGGCAGCAGGCCCAGCATGTGTACAAGTCGCCCATGCCGCCCCCGCCTGCCCCCATACGTACGCGCCCCCCTGCCGGCGCTGCTGAGCGCCACTATCGCACTATCCCGAAGCGGCGCAAGTTCACGCGCCGTGACTATCTGCTAACGGCCGGGTTTCTGGGGCTATTCGTGCTCTTCATCATCTCCGTAAAGGTGACGATGGACCACGTAACGGCCGTAAGTAACTACGACGATGGGCTACGGGCTTACGCCGACGGCGAATGGAGCACGGCGCACAGCTTTTTTTCCGAAGCGCTGCACTTTAAGCCTGATTACGCGGAAGCGCTTCGCCGCCGGGCCGAAATCACAGAGTTGATTTACCATCAGCCCGGAGCCGCCGTAGACGACTACCGCGCGGCGCTACTTAAAACGACCCGACGGGCCGATCGGTCTTTTATTCTGCACCGCTTGGGCCGCTACGAAGCGCGCCGTCAGCAGCCAGCCTCCGCCGAAAGCCTACTGTCGCAGGCTGTTCAGCTGGACTCGACGCGGGCGGGAGCGTGGCTGCTTCGGGGCGAAATCAGGTTGTTTAGTAAGCGGGAGTTTGGAGCCGCCGCCCGCGACTTAAGCACGGGCTTGCGGCAGCGTACCGTAGCTGGCCGAGCGCCTACGCTGTATGCGCTTACGTTGCGAGGCTTGGCCTTTTACCGTCTCGGTGAGTTCAGCCGCGCCCAAGCCGATTACCAACTCGTAGCCGCAGCTGACTCCACAAACGGACAAGTGTACTACCTGCTCGGGCGGGTGGCGCAGCGCCAGGGTCAGCAGGCCGAAGCTTGTGCGGCCTTCAAGCAAGCGGTACGCCTTGGCTATGGTTTTGCCAGTGCCGCTCAGAAGCAAAGTTGCCCTTGATTTATAGCTCTAGAACTAGAATAAGATAAAAAAGCCTCCCAGGCCTAGATTTACGTAGGCCTGGGAGGCTTTTTTCAAATTTAATCACTGACTCCAATACCCTCAACTAACTACAGAGAGCATTGGAGCAGCAAGTTTAATCGCTCGATAAGCCCTATAGTTTAATAATGCCAGCGCACGAAAGCCTCAATAGCCTCGTACTCGGGTAGGCCGAGGCGGTCGTAGATCTGGGCGGTCGTGCGGTTCCGCTCCTCGGCCCGCTGCCAGAACTCGCGCTGGTCGGCGCCGGGAAAGAGCGGCCTATCCTTCTGCGATTGGTGCTTGAAAATAGCCCGCCGCTTGCGCGTTAGCTCCTCAGGGCTGATGGGCACAGCCATCTCGATCTGGTCGACATCCCACTCCTGCCACGCACCGCGGTAAAGCCACACCCAGCAGTCTTGCAGCCACTCGGCGCCTTCCGCTTTGAGGCGTTGCACAGCCTGAAAAATAGCCGACAAGCAAACCCGGTGCGTGCCGTGCGGGTCCGACAAGTCGCCGGCGGCGTAAATCTGCTGGGGCTTAATTCTGTTGAGCAGTTCGATGGTGAGCTGAATGTCTTCTTCTCCCAACGGTTTTTTGCGCACCCGACCTGTTTCGTAGAAAGGCAAATCCATGAAGTGGGCATTCTCGTCGGGCACCCCAGCGTAGCGGCACGCCGACTTGGCCTCGCCCCGCCGAATTAAGCCCTTGATCTGCTGCACCTCAGGCGAGTCGACTTGGCCAGGAGCTTTGTTTTGCAGGGACTCCACCACGCGCCGGTACAAGGACTCGGCTGGCTGCTCATCTAAGCGGAAGGCTTCGTCATAATCGGCCACAAACTCAGCAAAGCGAATAGCTTCCTCATCAAACACGGCAATGTTGCCCGAGGTCTGATACGCCACGTGCACTTCGTGGCCCTGATCTACGAGGCGTAACAAGGTGCCGCCCATTGAAATTACGTCATCGTCGGGGTGGGGGCTAAAAATGAGGACCCGCTTCGGAAACGGCTCGGCCCGCTCGGGCCGGTGCGAGTCGTCGGCGTTGGGTTTGCCCCCCGGCCAACCCGTAATGGTATGTTGTAGCTCATTAAACACCTTAATATTAACGCTATAGGCTTGCCCTGATTCGGCCAATAGCCCCGAAAGGCCGTTCTCGTTATAGTCACCATCCGTGAGCTTAAGAATAGGCTTCTGAAGTTGTCGGGCCAGCCAGGTAACCGCTTTCCGCACAAAGGCAGCGTTCTGCCAGTCGCAGGGCAAGCCAGCGAGCCAGGGCGTTTTACGGGCGGTGAGTTCGGCGCCCGCCGCCTCATCTAAAATAACGCGGACGTTAGGGTGCTTTTGCAGGTAGGTAGCCGGTACCGTATCGGTCATGGTGCCCTCCACCATGCGCTTTACTACGGCCGCTTTGCCTTCGCCCCAAGCCAGCAGTACTACTTCGTGGGCCTCCAGAATAGTGCCCACACCCATTGTAATAGCGCGACGCGGCACGTTTTCCTCTCCGTAGAAATCACTGGCCGCATCGGTGCGGGTAATATGGTCAAGAGTAATAAGACGGGTGCGCGAGGCTGGCCCCGAACCTGGCTCGTTGAAGCCGATATGACCTGTGCGCCCAATACCTAGAATCTGCAAATCGATGCCGCCGGCCTCTCGAATCTGCTCTTCATAGCGCCGGCAAAACTCGCCTACTTCTCCCGCTGGCACGGTGCCATCTGGAATGTGCACATTGGCCGCTGGAATATCTACGTGGTCAAATAAGTACTCATGCATAAAGCGCACGTAGCTCTGCAAAGAGTCCGGCGACATGGGAAAGTACTCGTCGAGGTTGAAAGTAACGACGTTTTGAAAGCTCAGGCCTTCCTGCTGATGTAGACGCACAAGCTCCTCATACAGGCGGGTAGGTGTGGAGCCCGTCGCTAATCCTAGCACGCACGTGCGACCGTTGGCGGCCCGTTCTCGGATTAAATCAGCAATGTCGCGGGCCACGGCCACGGATGCTTGTTCCGAGTCGGGGTAAATAGTGGTCGGAATACGTTCGGTGGTGGCGTCGAGTGCGTCCATAGGGAGTAGTACAGGTGGGAGAGGTGGTGCAGTTAAGTACTCAGAAGCTCAGTTGGGGCGTAAGATTTTTGGCCGGAACAGGAGTAGAAAGCAGTTTCCCTTGACCAATGTAACCCTCATCTAGAATAAGAATGAAATATAGTAGCTCACACTGCTAATAGCGAGCAACGAGAGATTACCTCTTCATAAATTTAATATTATGTCTCAAATGCGTGACATTTTACGTAGATTTGTGATAGTAATGGATCTAGCACTAGGTCTTCAATACACAATTCTAAACTCCACTTCTCTTCCCATAATATGATTGCATGCTAGACACGCGGCAAAAGATACTCGAAGCGGCTATTCTGGTGCTAAATGATGACCTGTCTGCTTCAATCGATAAGATAGCGGTGCAGGCTGGGGTCACTCGGCGCACATTGCACCGCTACTTTCGCGACCGGCAGGATCTTTTCGACTCCTGCTTGCAGGATATGCGGCGTAGCTGCCAGCATGCTACTAGCACTGCCTACGCTAGCTCATCCGAACCGCGTCAGCAGCTTGAGCGCCTTCTCTACGCCGGTATCGACTGCGGTACCAAGTACGCCTTCCTGCACAAGCTTCATCTGACGCCCCCGCCGCAGCCCACTGCGCCCTCAGCTGAGGCTGAGCCTTTTCAGCCTCTACACCACGTGCTACGAATCTTACACCAACAGGGGGCTTTTACCTCGGAACTGACAGTGCCATGGATGCTGCTCCTGTTCTCGGGGGTGGTGCAAACTACTATTGAGGCTGAGGCAACAGGAGCGGTAGCGCGGCAGGAAATCAAGAAGTTGGCATGGCGCTCTTTTAGCCAAGCTATTGGCCTTGATACTCGGGTGCCGGCCGAGCAGCCTGTATAAGGCATTCTATTGTCGAGAATAATCGACAAAGCGCCGGCCCTCATACTCCCTCAGCGGATAGGAACCACTTTGTGCTTTTTTATTTACTTGATATGCAAGCAACAGTAGATGTAGTCATCGTAGGCGGAAGCTACGCGGGGCTGTCGGCGGCCATGTCGCTGGGACGAGCCATTCGCCAAGTGGTCGTTATCGACAGTGGACAGCCCTGCAATTGGCAGACTCCGCACGCCCACAACCTCATCACTCACGATGGGTCGGCGCCTGGTCATATTCGCTCCTTGGCTAAGGAGCAAGTTTTGGCTTATCCTACCGTCCGCTTTGAGTCAGATACGGTGACGACCATCACCGGCAAAAGCAACGACTTTGTTGTTGAAACAGCCTCAGGTCAGGTCATACGAGCCAAAAAGATACTACTCGCTGCCGGCGTGCGTGACCTGCTGCCGCCCATCGAGGGATTTGCGGCCTGTTGGGGCATTTCTGTTATTCATTGCCCCTACTGCCACGGTTATGAGTACCGCGCCCAACCCACGGGTATCCTAGTCAATGGGCCCACAGCTCTGGATTTTGGCAAACTCATCCGCAACTGGACCAAGGAGCTAACCATTTTCACGAATGGTACGCCCACTTACGAACCCGAGCATGGGCAGCAGATTGAGATGCTGGATATCAAGGTAGAAAGTCGGCCAATTCAGCAGCTTGTTCACACCGACGGAGTGCTAGAACATGTGCTCTTTACCGATGGGAGTCGCCAGCCACTGCCAGCGCTCT
The DNA here is from genome assembly GCF_054051685.1 of Hymenobacter sp. HD11105. Lineage (NCBI taxonomy): Bacteria > Pseudomonadati > Bacteroidota > Cytophagia > Cytophagales > Hymenobacteraceae > Hymenobacter > Hymenobacter sp. HD11105. The sequence continues at coordinate 269,754 of NZ_JBSWBR010000001.1, forward strand.
ACGCTCGGGTGCCGTTTGAGCAGCATTTTCCACTGTCCCCAGCTCTGGATTGTAAACTCACAGAAACAGGATTGATTCAAACCGATGAGTTCCGTCACACGAGTGTGCCCGGTGTGTACGCCGCCGGCGACAACAGCACTATGCTGCGCTCGGTGGCCTCAGCAATTGCCATGGGATCTATGGCTGGTGCTATGATCAACCACGAGCTTATTGCCGAAGGCAACTAAACTGTCCCTCGAGGGTGATTGTTATAAGGAAAATAAGCATCCATCAAAACCCACCGTTAGCCCTCTTACCATTGTTGCTGAGGTCCCTCTGCTTGATGAAAGTGTGAGCCACTTTATTTTAGAATTGAGGCTGCAATTGAAAAATAGTCACTAACCAGCGGCTGAAAGCAACTTTGCTTGGCTATTGAGGTATGACAAGCTACCATGAATCTTGCGCGTACCCAGCACCATACCTTAAAAATGAAAAAACCCTCTCCACAGATTGTGAAGAGGGTTTCTGGTGGTAACGGTTGGAATCGAACCAACGACACCAGCATTTTCAGTGCTGTGCTCTACCGACTGAGCTACGTTACCAACTTCCCGCGGCCTTTTCGGCTTAGGAGTGGCAAAAGTAGCAAACCAAAAGTAAGCCGCAACACTTACCTCAAAAAAAGTTTTCGCTCAAACGCTTAAATTTGTTAGGCATAACGAGTAATTTTCGGTCCAACCACCCATCCTACCCCTTTCCCGTGACTATCGAAAACATCATTTTCCTGCTGATAGCCATTGCTGGCTTTGGCTTGTTTGCCTGGCAAGCAAGTAAGATTCGTGCTAACATTCTCGTAGGCCGCGACCGGGATATGTCGGGCAATATCGGCGAGCGGGCGCAAAAAACATTGCTGGTGGCCTTTGGACAGCAGAAGATGTTTAAGCGCATTACCCCAGCATTGCTACACTTGGTGGTGTATGTGGGGTTTTTGGTCATCAATATTGAAGTGATAGAGATTGTAATCGACGGGGTATTTGGTACGCACCGCGTTTTGCAATTTCTGGGTCCGGGGTACGATGTACTGATGGCGACCAACGAGATTTTGGGCGCATTGGTGATTTTGGCTGTTATTGCTTTCTGGTGGCGGCGCAACGTGAAGAAGGTTCGCCGCTTCTCTGGCCCCGAAATGCGCGCCTGGCCCCGCATCGACGCTGATATGATTCTGTACATCGAATTGGTGCTGATGGTGGCACTGTTTGTCATGAACACGGCCGATTTGAAATGGCATCGTCTGCAAAACTTGGAGATGCCGGGCACCTTTCCCATTAGCTCGATGCTGCTGGGGCTGTTCCCGAGCGATTTGAACTTCCTGCATTTTCTGGAGCGAGCCGGCTGGTGGGCACACATCGTAGGGATTCTGATTTTCCTCAATTACCTGCCCAGCAGCAAGCACTTCCACATTATCATGGCGTTCCCGAATGTATGGTACTCACGATTAGTACCGCAGGGGCAGTTCTCGAACGTAGACAGCATTACCCACGAGGTAAAAGCCATGATGGACCCCAGTTACGAGGTGCCTGCGCCCCCAGTAGGCCCCGACGGCTCCGCGTTAGCGCCCACTTCATTTGGCGCGAAAGACGTGGAAGACCTCGCTTGGACCAACTTGCTCAACGCTTATTCCTGCACCGAGTGCGGCCGCTGCACTGCTTCCTGCCCCGCCAATATTACGGGCAAGCTGCTCTCGCCGCGTAAGATCATCATGGACACCCGCGACCGGATGGAGGAGAAGTATAACTCCCCGCTAATTTTTCAGCCCAACATCTACGGCGACGAAAGCAAGGGTACTGAGCGAGTAAAAATTGATGTAGAGCAAAACACGCTGCTTCGCGGCCGGGTAACCCCCGAGGAGCTATGGGCTTGCACTACCTGCAACGCCTGCGTTGAGTCGTGCCCGGTGAACATCAATCCGCTGGAATCTATCATCGAGATGCGCCGCTTCCTGGTACTGGAAGAGTCGGCGGCTCCGGCATCATTAAATACGATGTTCTCTAACATCGAAAACAACGGCGCGCCGTGGGCTTTCTCGCCCTCCGACCGCTTCAACTGGGCTGACGATCTGTACGTGGCCGAAAAAGAGCCCGTAACGGCATAAGTCACAGCGAGCAAAATGACAAAGCATTGTACATGCTTTGTGAACTACAAACCAAACGTCAGCAGGCAAGATGCTTCGGCTCCACTGTTGCTCGACATACGATATCAAAAACCAAGTAAATGACTGAGCAAACCACCCCAACCGCCAAGCGTCAAGTTACCGTTCCTGTTATGGCCGATCTGGCCGCTCGGGGCGAGCAGCCCGAAATCCTATTTTGGGTGGGTTGCGCGGGCGCTTTCGACGACCGTTATAAGCGGGTGACCCGCGCCTTTGTGCGCATCCTAGAGCACGTAGGCATCAAGTACGCAGTGCTGGGCATGGAAGAAACCTGCACTGGTGACCCAGCCAAGCGGGCTGGCAACGAGTTCTTATTTCAAATGCAGGCCATGCAGAACATCACCACTCTGGATGGCTACCAGATCAAGAAAATTGTGACGGCCTGTCCGCACTGCTTTAACACGATTAAGAACGAATATCCAGCACTGGGGGGCAATTATGAGGTTATTCACCACAGCACCTTCCTCCAGCAGCTCATCAACGAGGGCAAGGTAGGCGTAGCGGGCGGCGGCGAGTTCAAGGGCCGCCGCATCACCTTCCACGATTCCTGCTACCTGGGCCGCTCCAACAACATCTACGAAGCGCCCCGCGACGTGCTGGCCACCCTTGATGCCGACTTGGTAGAAATGAAGCGAAGCCGTGCTAATGGCCTTTGCTGCGGTGCGGGCGGTGCCCAGATGTGGAAAGAGGCTGAGCCGGGCAACAAGGAAGTAAACATCGAGCGCACCGAGGAAGCCCTTTTCACGCTCGATGGCAACGCACCCGCCTTAGCCCAGACGCGCGGCGTGGAAGACGGCAACGCCGGCGCCACGCCTAGTCCGCGCGCCAATGCGCAGGGGGCAATTATTGCCGTATCGTGCCCCTTCTGTATGACCATGATGAACGACGGCGTGAAAAATAAAGAGCGCGAGTCCAACGTGCAAGTGTTTGATTTGGCTGAGCTTATTGCTACCGCTGAAGGCCTAAACGCGTAGCATCAGCCACCGTCTTTTTAGCAACGTGAAAACAGCCTTGTCGGAACTTCCCGGTGAGGCTGTTTCTTTGTAAGTATACCGAGTGAGTTTCTGAGCCCCAATCCGCTGCTACTATGTTTGTTCATTTCAATGAATTGCCCCCCAGCGCCCGCGTGTGGATATATCAGGCCGACCGACCCCTAACGGAAGCAGAGCTAGCGGCTGTGGAACCCGCATTGGCTCAGTTTGCCGCGGAGTGGACCAGCCACGGTCGCACGCTGTGTGCGTCGGCGGCGTTCCAACACGGGCAGTTTCTTGTGTTGGGGCTGGATGAGGCCGTTGCCGGCGCCAGTGGCTGCTCCATTGACGCCTCCGTACGCTTTGTGCAGAGCCTAGAGCAGCAGTTGGGCCTGCGCCTGCTGGAAAAGTCTCAGCTGGCTTTCTTGGTAGATGGCAAAGTGCAACTACTCGACCGCCGCGACTTGCGCCAAGCTGTAGCCACCGGCCAGCTCCAGCCCGAAACGCCCTATTTCGATAATACCATCGCGCAGCATGGCAAGCTTTCGGTAGCTTGGCCTGCTCCCGCCGCCCAGACCTGGCTAGCCAAATACTTTCAAACCCAAGTTCAGCGTTAAACTTACGCCTCCTATCCTGCCGAAACTTAGTATTATTGCTAGGCATAACAGCATTACCCTCTACGCCAACGCGCCTCTACCTTACTACTGCCTTCCTTCTATGAAGAATTCTATAATAGCATGGGCTGCCGCCGGATCAGTGGCCGCGTTGGGCCTTAGTGGCTGCGCTACCTCCGAATCGGGAACGAAAGCCGATAAGCGTTTTGCCCGTGGTGAATACGAGGCCGCCATTCCGCTGTATAAAGCCCAGGCCGAGCGCGGCAAAAATGCCCCCCAGAGCAATTTTCGGGTTGGAGAGTCGTACCGCCTTTCGAACCGTATCGAACAGGCTGAGCCATTTTATAAAATGGCCGTAGGAGCGGGGCTCAAGAATGCCGATGCCGGTTTCTATTATGGGTTAGCCCTGAAAGCTAATGGCAAGTACGACGAGGCCGCCGCGCAATTTGACGACTACGTAAAGCTGGGCACTAACCGCGCCCTCGCGGCCCGGGCCGAGATAGAAGCCAAAAATATTCGGTTGAGCAAAGAGCTGGTTGCCCAGAAAACGCTCGATGAAATACAGCCGCTTGACCAAGTCAACTCTGAGTCGGCGGACTTTAGCACCACCATGATTCCGGACACAAAGGAAATCGTGTTTGCTTCGGGTCGGGAGGGCAAGAAGTACCCCGGCAATGGTGAGGGGTTCAATGACTTGTATGCTATTCGCTTTGAGGACGCGGATAAAATGACGGGCGGCACCGTTCGCAAGCTGGAGCCTATTTTCAATACTGCCGACATGCACGAAGCCAGCGCTACCTATACGCCCGACGGCAAAATGGTGGTGTTTGCCCGCTCCAACAGCGGTAAGAAAAAAGGCTACCTAAGCGTGGACCTCTGGGCTTCGTACTACCGCAACGGCGCCTGGACCGAGCCCGCGTTGATCAACGTCAACGACCGCACCACCGACGACTTCTCGCCCGTGTTTTCTCCCGACGGGACGACGCTCTACTTCGCCTCCGGCCGCAAGGGCGGCGAAGGTGGCACCGACTTATATAAGGCCACCATGGGCGCCAACGGCCGCTTTGAGCCCGCCGAAAACCTGGGCCCCGAAATCAACACGCCGGGCAACGAAAGCTTTCCAGCCATTGCGCCCGACGGTACTTTATATTTCTCTTCCGATGGGCATCCGGGCTTAGGTAAGCTCGACGTCTTTATGGTAGACAAAGGCAAAGTGCGTAACCTAGGCGCGCCCTTCAACAGCGGCGGCGATGATTTTGCCCCCTACTTCACGGGCCAGAACGTGGGCGTGTTTTCATCTAATCGGGCCGGGGGCAAAGGCAGCGACGACCTGTACCGTTTCCGCCGCAACACCACTAAGCTGGTCAACTTCTTCGTGGATGGCACCTTGGTAGAGCGCGACGCTAAAACAGGCACTACTAAGCCTGTTGCCAGCGAGAATGTGGAGCTCTTCGCCAACGGAAACCGCAAACTCCTCGAAGTCACCACTGACCCCGAAGGCAAATTCAGCTTCAAGCTGGATTCGGCTTCTACCTACGCTCTGGTCGCAGATCGACCGGGCTACTTCACGGTTCGCAACTCGCTCACTACCATAGGTAAGATGCCTCCTCAGGCTCAACTGACGGAGGCGGTAACCGATATTCGTCTGCCTGTTACGCTCACGCTCAATAGAATCGTGAAGAATGTGGCTATTGTGGTTGAGAACATCTTCTACGATTACAACAAAGCCGATATTCGGCCCGACGCCGCTATTGAGCTAGACAAGCTGGTAGAGACGCTGAACGATAACCCCAAGATCACCATTGAGTTGAGCTCCCACACCGACTCGCGCGGTAAAGACGCCTACAACGCCAGCCTCTCGCAACGACGCGCTCAGTCGGCCGTCGATTATATCATCTCGAAAGGCATTGCTAAAGAGCGTATTACTGCCAAAGGCTACGGTGAGACGCAACCAGTAGTGCGCAACGCGAAAACGGAAGAGGAGCACCAGCGCAATCGTCGCACCGAGTTCAAAGTGACCCGCATTGACGAGTAAGCGGAGCTGAGACGCATTTTGCAAGAAAAAAGCCCCCTGTGATTATACAGGGGGCTTTTTTGTGTTGTATATCTTTTCTACCAAGAAATTTGAATAGAAAAGGCGAAATCATGCAAGGCGAATGTTTTTGTAGCTAACGTGCTGTTAATTAAATTGCTAGCTCAAGCAGAAGCTGAATAGGATTTACTATATTCAAAATGGCATAATACTTGGCTTTAACTAGTCACACGAAAGTACCCCTACTGCTCGCCTACTCTGCACACCATGAAAAAGGCCTTATTACTTAGCCTCAGCTTATTGCTGCTGCTATCGACCAAGTTGCTCGCTGGGCCGGTCATTGTCAACTTTGTTTCTGAACGGGGTGTGCCATTTCACCTCGTCTTTGATGGGCAGCCGCTCACGCGTGGAGGAGTTCGCCAAGTTTCTATCGACCGGCTCGCGCCCGGCTTTCACTGGGCCGAGTTTCGGATTCCGACGCCTTACGGCCGGGCCGTCCACTACCGCACCCGGGTTTTTCTGGATCCGGGCCTGGAAACCAGTTATGTGCTCATTGCCCGTAGTGGCTTCGCGCCGGCGCTGCGCAAAGTTGCTGCTGTGCCTTTGGGCCTTGGGCGTGGTCCGGGCCGTCGTGGTTATCCCGATGACGTGATTTATGACGACACCTACCGCGAGCCCAGCGCTCCCCCCACTGATCCGTACGCGACGTATCCTCCCGGTCCGGGCACTGGCTACCCAAGCCCCTACCAGCTGATGTCGCCCCGCGATGTCGATGCCTTGGCCCAAGCTCTGGCGGCACGCCCCTTCGACAGCGATAAGTTGCTGATAGCTCGGGAAGCGCTAAGCGAAACCGGCATCCGCGCCGACGATCTGCGGTTGCTACTCAACCAGTTTACCGCCGACAGAGACAAGCTGGAACTCGCTAAGTACGCGTACCCGGCCGTAGCCGACCGACAGAATTTCTACCGGGTTTACGATACGTTTCGCTTTAGCTCTAGCACCCGTGAATTGCAGGAGTTTGTAGAGCGCAACCGCGGCCGATAGACGAACAAGCCATAAAAAAGCCCCCAGACCAGTTCTGGGGGCTTTTTTATGAGTTGCTGAATCAAGGTTTAGCGAAGCCGGTCCATGCTGCGGACTAGTTGCTCATCGCGGCGGATAAAGCGGTTGGCTAGTACGTTGAGGAGCAGGGCTAGGGTAGGGAGGTAGAAGCCCGCTTCGAACTCGCCGGGCACTTTGATATTGAGTAGCTGCTCGCCGACGCCGGAGTAGTAGAAGCCCGCGCCGATAGTAGCCACGATCAGCAGAAAATTGAGCAAGCCCAACTTGAGCTGACGAAAACGGTTCTTAAATTGAAAAATTTCAAATACGGCTACTGCCGCTGAGATCAGTGCCAGAATAGCAATTGGGTAAGTGGGAGAGGGGGCCGGGGAGCCGGGCTGTGGATTGGTAAAGGCTAGCTTATAGGCAGATAGCACCAACTCTTGGCCGCTCAAAGGATCGGTTTTGCTCCAGATAGGGAGTACTAATACGCTCAGCATGGCCAGGGCCAGCAAAAGAAGGAACACGCTTTGGATTCTTTGTATCATCTTTGTGGTTTGACGGGTTGCGCCGCGTTGCCGAAGCCTACGGGCCGGCAAAAGTAGCCAACAACGACCGGAATAACCGCATTTCAAGCCAATGCTAACTGCTTATATAGTAGACGCCGTCCGCACACCTATCGGACGGTTTGGGGGCGCGCTCAGCAGCGTCCGTCCCGATGATCTGGCCGCGCACATCCTGCGCGAGCTGATGCGTCGCAATCCAAGTCTGGATAAGGAAGCCGTAGAAGACATCATTCTCGGCGCCGCTAATCAAGCCGGCGAAGACAACCGCAACGTAGCCCGCATGGCGGGCCTGCTGGCGGGCCTGCCTACCACAGTGCCCGGCAATACAGTGAATCGCCTGTGCGCCTCAGGGTTGCAGAGTATTATTGATGCTTCTCGGGCCGTGCGCTGCGGAGAAGGCGACGTGTACTTAGCCGGTGGGTCTGAAAGCATGACACGTGCGCCGTTTGTGATGGCCAAGTCGGAAACGGCTTTTGGCCGGGAGCTGACCGCCCACGATACGACCTTGGGGTGGCGCTTTGTGAATCAGAAATTATCGAAGCTGCACCACCCGTACGCCATGGGCGAAACAGCTGAGAACGTGGCTCGCAAGTACAGTATCACCCGCCTAGAGCAGGATGAGTTCGCCTTCAATTCGCAGCGCAAGTATCACCGTGCCAACGAGAAAGGCCGCTTCCGCCGCGAAATCGTGCCGGTATTCGTGCCTAATCCGAAGGGCGACGCGGCCTTGTTTGGCACCGACGAGCCTCCGCGCTTATCGACGCTGGAAAAGCTCGGTACGCTTAAGCCTGCCTTCCAGCCCCATGATGGCACCGTAACGGCCGGTAATTCAGCCGGTATCAACGATGGTGCGGCGGGTGTAATCGTGGTGAGTGAAGAAGCACTGAAGCGCTACAATCTGAAGCCGTTGGCTCGCGTAGTAGCCGCAGCAGTTGCCGGCGTCGATCCAGCCTTTATGGGGCTTGGCCCAGTGCCCGCTACCCAGAAAGTGCTGCAGCGCGCTGGCCTGACAATTAATGATATTGACTTGATTGAGTTAAACGAAGCGTTTGCCGCGCAGGCTATTGCCTGCATGCGCGACCTCGACCTCGACCCGGAAAAAGTAAACGTAAACGGCGGCTCTATTGCCATTGGGCATCCGCTCGGGGCTAGTGGCTCACGCATTACGGCTACGCTTTTACACGAAATGCAGCGCCGCGAGGATGTGCGCTACGGCTTGGCTACCATGTGCGTAGGCGTAGGTCAGGGCGCTGCCGTGATTTACGAGAAGGTGTAATTTGCCCCCCAGCCTGATGTCTGCTGCCCACCTGCGCCCCACGTTAGAACTATCCCTGCGTGGGGCGCGGCTGCGGCCCTGGCAGCTCAGTGATGCGCTGGCTCTAAGCCTCGAAGGCAACAACCGAAGCATCTGGCTGAACTTGCGCGACCGGTTTCCGAACCCTTACAGGCTCACTGATGCCGAACACCATCTGCGCTTCGTGCTCAGCCCGGAGGGTATGACCGACGTGCATTTATGCATTGAGGTGGATGGGGAAGTGGCCGGTAGTATCAGCGTGCTGTTTAAGCAGGATGTCAATCGGCGGTCGGCGGAGATAGGCTATTTCGTGGGGCAAAGATTTTGGGGCCGCGGCATCACAACGGCCGCTGTGGTAGCATTGTCGGAGTACGCCTTTGCTCATTTTGATCTGTGTCGGTTGTACGCGGTGGTATTTGCTTCTAATGCTGCCTCGGCGCGCGTTTTGGAAAAGGCTAGCTACGAACTGGAGGCGCGGCTGCGGAAAAGCATCACCAAAGACGGACAGACCATGGACGCTTTGCTCTACGCGATGATCAGGTGAGCGTGGCGGTAATAAGTACATAGCTGGAATGGCGGCTTCCCTTTGCCGGGCCTTCTAGCTGAGAAGTTTGTTTAGAGAGCATGCGCTATTTTCTTCATCTGGCTTACGATGGCACCCGCTTTCACGGCTGGCAGGTGCAGCCCGACACGCTCACGGTGCAGCAGGAACTGGACCGCTGCCTCTCGCAGGTACTGCGCCAGCCCGTGTACACCCTGGGCAGCGGCCGCACTGATTCAGGCGTGCACGCCAGCCACCAAGTAGCGCACTTCGACGCCGATTTGCCCCCCAGTCTCGATGAGGCTACGATATTATACCGTCTAAACCGCGCTTTGCCCCCCGACATTGCTGTGCGTCGTCTGCACACCGTGCCCGATAAAGCGCACGCGCGCTTCGATGCCGAAGCGCGCACCTACGAGTACTTCGTGCGGCTGATTCCGGATCCTTTTGGGGTCAATCAAAGCTTATATCTAGACCGAGCTCCCGACGTGGCGGCAATGAATGCCGCCGCTGCCCACTTGCTCGGCTCCCGCGACTTTACCAGCTTTTCCAAAGTAAAGGGCGGCGAAAACCACTATATCTGCGTGTGCTATGAAGCTGGTTGGCACCCTATTCCGGGTGGGCTGGTGTTTCGTATTCGGGCTAATCGGTTTGTGCGGGGCATGGTGCGGCTGGTGGTGGGTACGCTGCTCAGTGTGGGCCGCGGTAAAATGACGCCAGAAGAGTTTAAACACATACTAACCGCCCAAAGCCGCATTGCGGCGAGTGGCGCCGCCGTAGCTAAAGGGCTTTTCTTGAGCCGCGTGGAATATCCGGAGGAACTGGTAGCTGCTGAAGAGCCTACCGGAATGCCGTACTTTGTGCTGGGTTCTTAAGACTTACTTATCTCATTATTATCCTCCACAGCACTGGGGGGCAAAAGAGAGTAAGAGGTAGAAGTTTTGCAACCTCCGGCGCCCGTGTGTGGTTACTTGTCCTTAGTATCCTGTATTGATTAAAAAACCCTCTGTGGAGCAAGCAACTACCGCTACCAAATCCGGCAACATCTTCGACTTGCAGGTGCTGAGCCGCCTGATGAAGTATGTGCGGCCGTACCGGCGGATATTTTACTTTCTGATTTTCCTGACTGTGGCCACGGCCGCGCTGGGTACGCTGCGCCCTTTTCTGATTCAGAAAATGGTGGACCGCAGCATCGAGCAAGGCGACCTGACGGGGGTACACAACATGTTTGTCCTCTTACTGGTCTTGCTGGTGGCTCACACGCTAGTCAGCTACCTCCAAACCTACTTTGGGGGCTGGCTGGGCCAATACATTGTGCGCGACATTCGCGTGGATTTATATCAGCACATTCTGAATCTGCGTCTTAAGTTCTTCGACCGCACGCCTATCGGGGTGCTGGTTACGCGCAATATCTCCGACGTTGAAACTTTGTCGGACGTGTTCAGTGAAGGCTTGGCGGCCATGATTGGCGACATCTTGCAGCTGTTATTCATCATGGGCTTCATGTTCTGGATCGACTGGCGGCTGACGCTGGTGAGCTTGTCGGTTATTCCGCCCCTGATTATCAGCACTTATGTGTTCAAGGAGAAGGTAAAGCAGTCGTTTCAGGAGGTGCGCACGGCCGTAGCCAACCTCAACTCCTTTGTGCAGGAGCACCTCACGGGCATGAACGTGGTGCAGATCTTCAACAACGAAGAGCGCGAGTTTCGCAAGTTCAAGGCCATCAACCAGGAGCACACGCGGGCCAATATCAAATCGGTGCTGTACTACTCTGTATACTTTCCGGTGGCTGAAGTGCTGGCCGCTATTGGCGTAGGTTTGCTGGTGTGGTACGCAGCCCAAGGCCAGATTGAAGGCACCATCTCCAAAGGTGCGCTGATTGCCTTTATCCTTTATAACGCCTTGTTCTTTCGGCCTATTCGCCAGATTGCCGACCGCTTTAATACCTTGCAGCTCGGCCTAGTAAGCACGGAGCGCCTACTTAAGTTGCTCGACAGCAAAGAGCTCATTGCCGATACGGGTACTTTATCCCCGGCGGCCGTGCGTGGCGATGTGGCGTTCGAGAAAGTTTGGTTTGCTTACAATGACGAGGAGTACGTGCTGCGCGACATCAGCTTTGAGGTGAAAGCCGGCCAAACCATTGCTTTCGTAGGCGCTACCGGCGCAGGCAAAACCTCCATTATTAACCTGCTCAGCCGCTTCTACGAGATCAACAAAGGCACCATCCGCGTCGATGGTCACGATTTGCGCGAGTTCGATTTGAAAGAACTGCGTAAGCACATTGGTGTGGTGTTGCAGGACGTATTTCTCTTCGCCGGTACCATTGCTGACAATATTACCCTAGGCAACAAGGACATAACCGAAGCCCAGATTTGGGAAGCGGCCGACCTAGTGGGCGCCCGGCGCTTCATTGAGCGCTTGCCGGGCGGTCTACAATACCCGGTAATGGAGCGCGGCGCCACGCTCTCCGTTGGTCAGCGTCAACTTATCAGCTTCGTGCGGGCCATGGTGTATCAGCCGCGCATCATTATTCTGGATGAGGCCACTTCGTCGGTGGATAGCGAAACGGAGGAGCTGATTCAGGAGGCCATCGACAAACTCATGGAAGGGCGCACGTCGCTCGTTATTGCCCACCGCCTCAGCACTATTCAGAAAGCCGACCGCATCATCGTCCTGGACCGCGGCGAAATCAAGGAATCGGGTACGCACGAGGAACTGCTTCGTCATGGCGGCTTCTATCAGCAGCTGTATCAGATGCAGTACAAGGACGTGAGCCTAGAATTGAAAAGCGAGAGCTGAAGAGCAGCACGTAAAACCTTCGCTTCTTTTAAGCACGCTTTGTCTACACTCTAACTTTTCAAACTAAAAAGATGCGTTGGTTCTGGCTTATTGGCTTTCTTCTGATTCTGGTTTTTGGTGGCGTATACGCATACTTAGGTGGTTTTCGTCAACCGGAAGTTGCGGTGATAACCACCGAAAAGCCTATTTATCTGGCTGGCCGCTATTTCAACGGGCCAGTAAAAAGTGAGGAATTTGGCCCCTTGTTTCGGCAGGCTCAGCAGCTCAAAGCCAGCCAGCAACTGCAAGGCAACCTGGCCAACATCTACTACAACGACCCCGAAGCCGCCGGCGACACGGTGAAGGCTTTCGTGGGCCTTATCGTGGCGGATACGGTTTCGCAAAAATTGCCCCCCGGCTACCGCTACAGCATCTTCAGCGGTGGGCAGCGTGTAGTGCAGGCCCGCTTAGAAGCGAGCTATATGATAGCACCTGGCAAGCTCTACAGCGGCATAAAAGACTTTGTCAAGCAGCAGAAGCTGGCCTTGAGCCAGGTGTACGTAGAGCAGTTTCCGGATACGGGCCCGGCCGAGGTGCTGGCGGTAGTGAAGTAACTAAGAAAGGAAAAGCAAAAAAGCCCCCAGATGAAGCCTGGGGGGCTTTTTTGCTTTATGATTTGAATAATTATTGACGGCCGATGTAGTAGGAGGCGCCTAATGTCAGATTGCTCAAGCCAAAGTTGGCTCCAAAGTTTGAAGTTGTTGTCTCAGTAGCGTATTGACCAGGCATTAATTCTGTCGGCTTATTACGAGTACGTGTGTAACCAATGTTACCAGCCGTAAGCTCTAATCCAAGCTGGCTGATAGGAAAGAACACTAAGGCTGGAGTAATACTTGCGAAACCTCCATAGTTGTTGTTATTAGGAACGTAACTACCAGGCGAATCGAATGTAGTGGACTGTTTTTGCTGATAATATCCTGCTGCGACTTGACCGTAGAATCCAAAGTTTTCGATTGGAAGATAGTAGTAGCGTAAGAATGGAGCTACACTAAAAGAATTGTGTTTAGATACTCGTTCTCCCGCACTAGTAGTACTGTAATGCGGGCCTGTTTCTCTGCCAGTACTAAAGCCAACGGACGCTCCTACCAGCAAATTGTCTGCTAAAAAGTATCCGACATTAGGGTTTATAGAGAAACTGCGAGAAGTATTATCCACTAAATTCTGGCCTGTAGGGGTAACAGAGCCAGTATATTTACTCTCAGTAGTTGATTGACTATAACCAATATTACCTCCAATCAAGACGGTGCCCTTGCTTATTTGGGCATGAGCCGTTAAAAAACCAAGCGATAGGAGAGGAGTTAGCAAAAGAGCCTTCTTCATGTAGATAGGGAAAGGGAGGTAAAAAGATAAATTAGGTGGATACGAAGTAGGCAAAGAACGCCACCTCAACTGCAAAATGTATAGAGGATAGGATATAAATTATACAAACATGAAAAAGCCCCCCAGACAACATTCTGGGGGGCTTTTTGAGGAGCTAAGATAAGTCGGGGTGGCAGGATTCGAACCTACGGCCTCGTCGTCCCGAACGACGCGCGCTACCGGGCTGCGCTACACCCCGAGAGTGGTGGTGCCAGGGCACCAAGCCTTGTTTATAATACCCAAAAAAAGCCTTCGAACCAAGGTTCGAAGGCTTTTTTGAACAGCGAACTGCTCCGTCGGAGTGGCAGGATTCGAACCTACGACCTCCAGCACCCCATGCTGGCGCGATACCAGGCTACGCTACACCCCGATGGTATTGAGCTGCAAAGATAAGACACGTTTTGGGTTTGGCACAATCTTCGGAAGGATAAAATTTGAATCCTGACTTTAGAAAGCACTTCAACATTCACTCAAATCGCTCAAGCAGAAGTAAGACTTACCGATCAAGTTTAGCGGTGCCCAGCACTTAAAACTTGAGGCTGAATAGAATGCAGTTATAAACAGGAAAATTATAATATAAATATACCACCTTCCTTGTATTTTTACAAGCCATTGGCCTTCTCACTTTTGCTACCGACACGCATGGAAAAGTTTACTGTATTGCTAGGCTTAGGCATTGCCTTTCTGCTGACGGAGCCGACGCTAGCCCAAACCAAGCCCGCTGCCAAGCCAGCGCCCACGGCCCAAGCTTCTGCTTCCCAGGCCACGGCTACCGTTGAGAAGCCCGCCGAAGCCGACGAGCCAACCGGCGCTCCCTCCCTGATAACCGACAAGATGGAAGCTCCCGCTTCTACTACTGGCCCCCTCAAAGTAAGCCTAGACAATAATCCGCTGACCAAAAGCCTGATCGTGCGGACAGATGCCGCCGGCCCCACCCGCGTGGAAATCAACGATGTAGAAGGACGACCCGTGCTAACGCGCAATATGATAGTTGGCAACAAGCCCACAGCGCTGGATGTAAGCCGTTTGCCTGCTGGCTATTATATCGTGCAATGCACGGCTGGTGAGCGCCATGGCATGCGCCGGGTAAAGCTGGGCCAATAGATACATCTGATGCACAAAAATGCCCCCCAGCTTCCTGTTGGGGGGCATTTTTGTGAACTGTAATTGCCTCGCTCAGTTTAAGCTTCTTCCGTTTGGAGTTGACGTTCATACAGGGCGCGGTATAAGCCGTTGGCGTCGGCCATGAGGGCGGCGTGGGTGCCGTGCTGCACGATAAGGCCGTCGTCGAGCACAAGAATTTCATCAGCGAGCTTCACCGATGACACCCGGTGGGAGATGATCAGGCTGGTGCGGTTGGCCATGATGCGCTGGAGGCTGCCCAGAATCGCATTCTCGGTGTTGGTGTCAACGGCGGAAAGCGAGTCGTCGAGAATCAGAATCTTCGGCTCCTTGACCAAGGCGCGGGCAATGCTGACTCGCTGTTTTTGCCCCCCAGACAAGGTTATTCCTCGTTCGCCGAGCTTGGTATCAAAGCCTTGGGGAAACTGCACGATGTTGTCGTACACGTTAGCGTCTTTGGCCGCTTGCAGCATTCTTTCCTCGGTGGGGTTTTCCAGGCCAAAATTGATGTTGTTGCGAATGGAATCGGAGAACAGGAATACATCCTGGGGCACGTAGCCGATTTGCTCCCGGAGAGAAGTCAGGGCATAGTCGCGCACGTTGACGCCATCCACCATAATGCGGCCTTCGGTCACGTCGTATAGGCGGCAAAGCAGGGCGGCTATGGTGCTTTTGCCCGAGCCGGTGTTGCCGATAACCGCCAGCGTCTGGCCGGGCCGGATGCGGAAACTGACATCGCGCAGGGCATGAATACCAGTATCGGGGTAGGTAAAGGATACATTATCAAAAACGATATCTCCCTCAATCTCGCGCTCTACATTCTCGCGGGAGACGATATCCGTTTTTTGGTTCATGAACTCATTGATACGCGCCTGCGACGCTTCGGCTCGCTGCACAAGGCTACTGGTCCAGCCCAAGGCCGTAACGGGCCATGTAAGTAGGTTCACGTAAATCAGGAACTCGGCAATGCTGCCTACGCTGATGGTGCCGCGGATAACCTCCTGACCACCAATCCAAACGGTGATAATCGTGCTCAGACCAACCAGAAATAGGATCAGCGGAAAAAACAGAGAGTTCACGAAATTCAGGCTCAACGACTTTTCGCGGTAGTTGTCGCTGGCGGCGGTGAACTGTTGGTGCGAGTCTTCCTCACGTACAAAGGACTTAAGCACCCGAATACCCGAAAATGCCTCCTGCACGAAGGTCGTCATGCTAGACAAGGAGCGTTGAATTTCGTCAGACTTACGCTCGATCAGGTTATTGACGTAGAAAATGCTGATGGATAGGATAGGCAACGGCAGCAGCGTGTAAATCGTCAGTTTCACATTCACCATCAGCATCAGCGGGATGATGAGCACGAACAGAATCACGAGCTGCAAGAAGTACATGATGGCCGGGCCCATGTACATGCGCACCCGGCCCACGTCCTCGGAGATGCGCGACATCAGGTCGCCGGTGTTGTGGCGCCGGTAGAAGCTGAGGGGCAGGGACTGGTAATGCTGAAAAATCTCGTTTTTCTGGTCGTTCTCAATGCGCCGCGACATCACGATAAGCGTCTGGCGCATGAAGAACAGGAAAATGCCCCGCAGCAAGGCCATAATCACGATTAGCAGACCGTAGAGCAGCACATTGCGCCCAAACAACTCATACACGCCGCTCTGAGCTTGGGTACCGGCAAAGAGGTGATATAAATCGATGCCCTCATTCACTAGATCGAAGGCATAGCGTACGATTTGAGCCGGGAAAATAGCCAGCAGCGTGGAGAGCGCCACGAACAGCACGCCGCCCAGGAAGTGCCATTTATAGCGGTATATATACTTGTTGGTAGAGGCAAGAGCGCGCACAGCACGAGAGGTTGAAGCGGGTGAAAGAAGGAAGCCGACAAGCTGGGTAAGCCCGACGGCTGGGGGGCAAAATCAGAAAATCGGGTTACTTTTGCACCCAAATTGAGGGGTGTAACACTAGGCTTCGGCTTATTGAGTTGTTAAACGTCGGGCATTAGTACGACGCTTACGGCTCATTGGCTGACGCTCGGCATTACACCCAAAGGTACAACAACCGCTTTCCACCCATTTTCCTTTCCCACCCACCCTTTTTAATTTTTGTCCCGCATGGTTGAAATCCAAGAGTTGACCAATACATCGGTCTTCGGTCAGATTGCCGAGCATCAGCACGAACAAGTGGTATTCTGCCACGACCACGAGACGGGCCTGCGGGCCATTATCGGTATCCACAACACGGTGCTCGGCCCTGCTCTGGGCGGTACGCGCATGTGGGAGTACGCTTCCGATGCTGAGGCTCTGAACGACGTGCTGCGCCTCTCTCGCGGCATGACCTATAAAGCCGCTATTTCGGGTTTGAACCTGGGCGGTGGCAAGGCCGTCATCATTGGCGATGCCAAGACGCAAAAGACCGAAGCTTTGCTGCGCAAGTTTGGCCGCTTCGTGAAAAACCTCAACGGCAAGTACATCACGGCCGAAGATGTAGGGATGACGACCAAGGACATGCAGTATATCCGCATGGAAACCAAGCACGTAGCCGGCTTGCCCGAGAGCATGGGCGGCTCCGGCGACCCGTCGCCCGTTACGGCTTTTGGTACCTATATGGGTATGAAAGCTGCTGCTAAAAAAGCATTCGGCTCGGAGAGTTTGGCTGGCAAGCGCATTGCGGTGCAGGGCGTGGGCCACGTGGGGGGCTATTTGTTGGAGCACCTCATTAAGGAAGGCGCCAAAATCGTGCTGACCGACTACTACGAGGACCGCAAGCTGGAAATGGCGGCCAAGTACAACGCCGTAGCCGTGGGTCTCGATGAAATCTATGACCAAGAGGTAGACATTTACTCGCCTTGCGCATTGGGTGCTACTATCAATAACGACACGATTGACCGCCTGAAGTGCCGCGTAATTGCGGGCTGCGCCAACAACCAGCTGCAAGACGAGAACGTGCATGGTCCAGCGCTGGTAGAGCGCGGCATCATCTACGCGCCCGACTTTCTTATCAATGCCGGCGGTCTGATCAACGTATACTCGGAGGTAATTGGCGGTAGCCGCAAGTCGGCCCTCAGCCAAACTGAGAAAATTTACGATTTCACAACAGAAGTGCTTAACAAGGCGGAGCAAGAGGGTATTCATCCTCAGAAAGCCGCTATTCGCCAAGCTGAGCAGCGTATTGCTGCATTAGGCAAGGTAAAGTCAACTTATTAATTGCGTTGCGCGTTGTGGGTTGCCTTTTGACAAATAGAAGGAAATCTCTTGCCTGACTGAAATCAGGCAACTCACAATTCGCCACACACACCACAATAGAATGCTCAATCGTCGCTCGCTTCGCATCAAGGTTATGCAGGCCCTATACGCTTACCATCAAGCGGTAGGATCAGATTTTCTGCTGGCCAATGACCGTATCGCGGAGGAGTTCGCGCCCGATCTTACTTCTCCCGAGCCCCAAGACCGCAAAGTGCTCCAAGGCCAGCGTAAGCTAGCCGAGGTTATCTTTAAGGAATGGCACAAGACGGGCGCAGCACCCGAACAAACCGAGGATGCGGCTGTGAATGAAGCCGTAGCCGATGCTATCAGCTTTTACGAGAAGCAGGTCAAGAAAGAAGGAACCTTCTTTGAGGGCCAGATGCTGCACGGGGCCGAGAGCATTCATGACCAGTATATTCATCTGCTCAACATGCCCACGGCCCTGCTGCGGGTGTTAGAAGATGAGCGCGACCGGGAAGCGCGCCGTTTTACGCCTTCTAAAGAAGCCCTGCTCGATACCACTCGCTTTGAGCAAAACCAAGTGCTCCAGAAGTTAGTGGACAACAAGCAATTGCAAGACCTGACCATTCGGCGCAAGCTGCAGTGGAATGGCGAGCAAGAAATGGAAGCTCTGCGTACCGCTTGGCGCCAGGAGATAAAGCAGGACGCTGAGTTTCAGGCTTACTTAGCTGCGCCGGGGGGCAATTATGCCGAAGACCAAGAGGCGCTGAAGCATCTGTATAAAACCTTCGTGTTCAAGGAAGGCGCACTAGCTACGCAGCTGGACGAGGCCGACCTGAACTGGGAAGAAAACCGCCCGGTGGTGAAAAACCTGGTGGTGAAGACCATAAAGATGCTCGACGAAGCCGCCGATGAGAACCTCGAACTCATGGCCTTGTCGGCCAACTGGGCCGAGGATAAAGAATTTGCTCAAAGCCTTTATCAGCAAACCCTCACGGATGACGAGCGCTACGAAAAGCTGATTGCCGAATCGGTGCAGAACTGGGACGTGGAGCGCGTAGCCCAGCTCGATAAGATTGTGCTGAAGATGGCTTTGTGCGAAATGCACCTCTTCCGTAGTATTCCCGTGAAGGTGACCATCAACGAGTATATCGAAATCAGCAAGATGTACAGCACGCCCAAGAGCAAGCAGTTTATCAATGGCATTCTAGACAAGCTGGCCCAGGATTTGACCGCTAGCGGAGCTATCCGCAAGTCGGGTCGCGGCTTGCTTGACAACCAGTAAAGCAGTGAGTGCGGCGCAATAGAGAATATGATAACTTCCGGCCACGAGGTTGGGGTCTAATATTTCAGCATCTATATCTCACTGTGGCGTCTTTGCGTACTCACTAGCAACTACTGTTGTACTTCTCACCCTCCGTACTCACTTTCAACGCTCATTTCTCTAAAAATATGGGTAGCAAAACCACTACCGGCCTTGTATGCTTCGCGGGCGGCGCCCTCACCGGAGCCGTTTTAGGCCTACTGTACGCACCTGAAAAAGGCCGTGAAACCCGCAGCTGGCTTAGTTATCAACTGGAAAAGTACCGTGAGGTGCTGGCCGACCTTACCGAGAGCCTCGTGACGAGCCGCGTCGATACCGGTCCATCGACGGCTAAGTCGGAAGGGCAGAAAGTGATTCGCGAAGCCAAAGACAAAGCCGAGCAGCTGCTTGGCGATGTAGACCAACTCATCAACCAGATCAACTCCCGTAAAACGGTTTAATTTTGAAATGGCTGAATGGCGCGGATGGGTAAATGGCTTTTGTCGCTCTGACAGACAGCTATTTACCCATCCGGCTATTTAAGCATTTACTCACCCACCTAGCAGTTACCCTTGATGCATACTATCACCCTTATTCCCGGCGACGGCATTGGACCCGAAATCACTAAGGCCGTTACAGATATCTTCAGCGCCGCGCAAGTGCCCGTGCAATGGGAAGAGCAGAACGCCGGCCAAACTACTTTCGACCAATCGGGTGAACTGATTCCGCAGGCCCTGCTGGACTCTTTAGAGAAAAACCGGGTAGCACTAAAAGGCCCCATCACGACGCCGGTGGGCAAGGGCTTCCGGAGCATCAACGTGTCGTTGCGCCAGAAATACGACTTATACCAGAACGTGCGCCCGGCCAAGACTAATCCCGGTATCGTGACGCGCTATGAAGGCATTGATATCGTGTTATTTCGGGAAAATACCGAAGGCTTGTACTCGGGCCTAGAAACGTGGGATGAACGGTTGGGCATTGCCGATTCGACGAATCGTATCACGGTAGCGGGTTCGCGCAAGATTTGCCGGGCTGCCTTTGCGTATGCTGCCAAGCACAACCGTAAGAAAGTGACGCTGGCGCATAAGGCCAACATTATCAAGATGGCTGGTACCCTGATGCTCAATGCCTGCAAAGAAGCGGCAGCGGAGTTTCCGCAGGTGCAGTTTGAGGATAAAATTATTGATAATATGTGCATGCAGCTCGTGAATAAGCCCGAGCAGTTTGATGTTATCGTGACCACCAACCTGTTTGGCGATATTCTCTCTGACCTTTGCGCGGGCCTAGTTGGTGGCCTTGGCGTTGTAGCCGGCGCCAACATCGGCGATGAAATGGCCGTGTTTGAAGCCGTTCACGGCTCCGCGCCGGACATCGCCGGCCAAGGCAAAGCCAACCCTACTGCCCTGCTTCGCTCAGCCCTGATGATGCTGCACCACATTGGCGAGCACACCCACGCTGACCGCCTCGAAGCTGCCTTGGACGCCACGCTCCAGCAGAAAGAGAAGTGCACCGGCGACCTGGGGGGCAAAGCTTCTACCAGCGAGTTTGCCCAGGCCGTTATTGACAACTTAAAATAAAATTTGCCCCCCAGCACCTCGCCCTTGTCCTAACCGGGCAAGCGATGCGTTGGTCCCAGGAACCCTGCATAGCTGCTGCCTGTTTTAGTTTTTTAAGTTGAAAACAAAGAACTTAGTCCGCCAAATTCAGATAGTTTGCTACTACAATCCATGAAACGTACCCTGATTCCCTCTTTATTCGCCGCGGCGCTGCTACTTGGTGCCTGCAACAACGACAAGCCGACCGAAGTAGGTGCAGCCGGCATGAACGCAGCCGCTACGGCCGCCGATGCTACGGCTAACCCCGTGGTGGACAATCCTAATGTGACCAGTGAAACTGAGGCGCCGAACCCCAACGCCCCTGTAATGACGTTTGAGGAAACCGAACACAACTTTGGCGATATTCAGCCGGGTGCTGTGGTGAAGCATACATTCGCCTTCACCAACACCGGAAAAAGCCCCCTGCTGATTGAAAATGCAACGGCATCTTGCGGCTGCACTACGCCTAACTGGACCAAGGAGCCCATCGCGCCAGGAGGAAAAGGCACCATCGAAGTACAGTTTGATAGTCAAGGCAAAATGGGCTTGCAAAACAAGCAGGTTTCGATTCGGGCCAATACCCAGCCCACTATCACCCAGATAGCCATTCGCACCAACATCTTACCCGACGGCCAAGCCGGCCCGTTGCGCCAATAACTAGCATCAGCAAGGGCGGCCTACCAGCCGCCCTTGCTATTTTTACCCGTTCGTATGGCTGGGGGGCATTTTTACTTCTCACCGGCTCATTGGCTCCTTCTCTATCTAACTCAACACCGCGCCCATGTTTCTTACGCTTTTATTACAAGCCCCGGCGGGGGGCATTACCCAGTTCCTGTTTCCGGTAGCTATTGCGGCCGTGGTTTATTTCTTTATGATTCGGCCCCAGCAGAAGCGTGCTGCTACTGCTCGTAAGTTTCGCGAATCATTGACGAAGGGCGCTACCATCGTGACTATCGGCGGCTTGCATGGTAAAATCGTGGATGTGCACGAGGAGTCGGTAATCGTGGAGGTAGACCGGGGCACGCGCCTTAAGTTCGACCGTAGTGCCATTGCCCGCGAAGTAACCCCAGGAGCCAAAGCTCCCGTAACTACACCGTAATAGCTTTAAGACAACCGTTTTGCCCCTTACTCGCGCCGCCCGTCTGGTTCGCTGGTTTACCAGTCCGTTTTACGGACAGGAGAGCAGCTACTGGCGTGCAGTAACGGTTTGTTTTCTGGCTGCATCCACATTTTGGTTGCTGAATGCGCTGAACAAGACGTACTCTACGCGTATCACGTATCCGCTGAACTGGCGCTACGATGCCACGCAGTACATTCCCGTGCAACCATTGCCAACGGAAGTAGCCGTGAACGTGACCGGCCGCGGCTGGAAGCTGCTGCGCAAAAGCTTAATGCTGGATGTGAAGCCTGCCGAAGTGCGCTTAAACCGTTTGCCTACCGCCACGCGCTTTGTAACGGGTCAGTCGTTGCGGCCGGCTCTGCAATCGGCAATGGAAGGCATGCAGTTCAACTATATTCTGACCGATACCCTATGGGTGGAGTTCGACCAGCTGATTACGCGCCGGTTGCCACTAGCACTTAGCCCAGCCGCCGACGGTAAGGCTTTACCTTATGACGCGCGCTTTGTGCCTGAAAGCGTCGCTTTCCGGGGACCGGCTCGCACCGTGAATAGCTTAGCAAGTCCATACCCTGTGCATCTACCCAAGGCACCAGCCGGGAGCAGCGATGGCGCTGTTATCGTGCCTATCGGCGGACCAGCCCTGGTAGAAACGAACGTGCAGGAAATCCAGGTGCGGCTGCGCCCTCGCCCTTTGCTAACACTGCCTATTCAGGTAGTGCCTGAGCGCAATAACTTCCCGGAAGACGAACAGTTTCAGCTTTTCCCACCTACAGTCACGGTAGAAGTGCAGTGCTTTCCCGAGGACACGGCCCGCTTGAACGCGCAAGAGCTGCGGGTGATGCTGAATTACCGCAAGCTCAGCGCTCCTGATTCCAGCTTGGAGCCTGTATTGGTGCAAGCTCCCACTTTGGCTCGCGGGGTTACCATAAAAACTCCTGCTGTGCGGGTTTCTCAGGTTCGCTGATATGCTACGCATTGGAATAACGGGCGGGATTGGATCTGGTAAAAGCGTGGTCTGCCGCCTGTTTCAGCTACTAGGCGCGCCGGTTTATGATTCTGATTATCGGGCGAAGTGGATTATGGCCCACGACGAAAGCCTGCGCGCCGAGCTCCTGGCTGCCTTTGGTGCCCAAACCTTCACTGCCACCGGCCAACTCGACCGCGCCTACCTCGCCCGGATAGCCTTCACAGCCCCGGCTCAGCTTTCACGCCTCAATGCGCTAGTGCACCCACACGTAGGCCGCGATTTCGAAACCTGGGCCAGCGCCCAGCATCAAGCTGGCCGACCTTATCTGCTGAAAGAGGCTGCCTTGCTCTACGAGTCGGGCGCTTACCGGCAGCTCGACCGTATTATCACCGTATTTGCCCCCCAGGCTGTGCGTCAGGTCCGCGTATTGCGCCGCGACCCGCATCGTACTGCCGCTGATATTCTGGCCATTGTAGATAAGCAGCTGAGCGAAGAGGAAAAGATGCAGCGCGCCGATTACATTATCTACAACGACGACCAGCAGCTGCTTTTGCCCCAAGTGTTAGCCTTGGACGAGCAATTCAAGCAGCAAGCCTAAACTACTATCGAATAATTGGGCTGCGCTCAAATTCTCGGGTTGGATCAAAGAGCTTGCGATACGTAACGTGCGTCTTGGAAATGCGAGCCCCGATTGAGCGGGTAAGCGCCAGCATGCGTGGGTTGAAGTCCCCTATCCAATTCATTTCAATTTCGGTGTAGCCGGCGGCAATTAGCGCCTGCTGAGCGTGCACGAGCATGGCGGCTTCTACGCCTTTGCCTTGGTGCGCTGGCACGACGCCAAAGATGACGCCGAACATCTTGCGCGGCTGGCGTCGCTCGTAGCGCCATTTCTCCCACACAAACCGAATTTTGCCCCCCAGATTTAGGCGCGGGCCCACATGCTTGAAAATTTGATTTAGCTCGGGCAAACTCACGAAGAAAGCCACTGGCTCGTCGGCGTAGTAAGTAAACCACAGCAGGCGCGTATCCATTACTGGCTTCATTTGCCGCACTAGTTGGTGGGCTTTTTCCATCGACATAGGGTTGATGCCGGAGTGATTTGCCCAGGCCAAGTTATACACGTGGTGAAAATCGCGCGCCATCTCGTCGGCCGAGCGCCCTACCGAGTTGGCAAACCGATACAGCGGCTCCTGTTGAGCATAGCGTTCGGCGGTGCGCTCGAAGCTCCGGTGCAAGGGCTCGGCTACCTCCCTATGACAAGTGTATTGCTTGAAATAAGTTTGAAAACCATAGGTTTCAAAAAGCTGCTGGTAATAAGGCGGATGATAAAACATGCCGTAGTTGGGCTCAGTAAAACCCGACACCAGTAGCCCCCAGAACCGGTCACGCTCGCCGAAGTTGATAGGGCCATCCATGGCATTCATGCCGCGCGCCGCCAGCCACTGCTCGGCCGCCGCAAACAGTTGATTCGCCGCGTCTTGATCGTTTATACACTCAAAAAAACCGATGCCGCCCGTCGGCAGCGTGGCGTCAGTGTGGGCGGTGGCTTCGTTGATAAAAGCTGCGATGCGCCCTATGGCTACCCCCTGCTCATCAGTTAGAATCCAGCGGGTGGCCGTGCCGTGCTGGAAGTTGGGATTGAGTCGAGCATCAAATACCGCCTCAATATCGTTGTCGAGGGGCGAAATCCAGTTGGGGTGGTTTTGGTAAATGCGAGCAGGCAAGTCGAGAAATTGCCGCCGATGGGTGGCGTCAGAAACTTCAAGAAGAGGCATTCGAAGTAAAAGAAAGATACTAGCTAAGCAAACGCAATAGTGGCAGAAAGGTGAGGCTACCCAGCCAACTATTTGCCCGGCCGACGAAAAACAGACAGAATACGCAGGCCATTAACTTGGATGGCGTGTACTTCTCGTCCCACGTTATCTGTGAAAGGCTGAGTCTGATAACGATAGGTAGTGAGAGTATAGTCAGCGTCGGCATTGTCATTGGTGAAGTGCAGGCGGGCCCGGTCGCTGGGGGGCAAAATTAGGGAGTTCACGTAAAGCAAATGCTCGCCGTAAGGCACATCCACAGGTGGCTGGGGCACAACAACACTAACACGGATGACTGGTGCCGGATCGTGCGCTAACACCCACTCCAAGCCTTGACGGTAGGAGAGACCCCAATAATCGAGGTCAAAGTTAGTTTGGGCGAAGCTGGGTGGCAAAATGCTGAAGTACACCTGCTGGTGAGGATGGTCGCGGGCCATACGCCACGCTACGTGCGCTAATCCTAAGCTGCCGGCTAAGGTCCCAGCGATGGCCAATCGTCGCCACTGACGGCCGCGCTGCGCTGCTTCACTTAGTACCTGTATGCCCCGAACTGCAAGTAGCAACAAAGCTGGGTAGATGAAATAAAGGTGGCGCCAGCCATCATACACGACCGAGCGCAACCCAATCACCAACAGCACGGGTACGAGCAGCCAAGCCACAAACAACCAATCGAGGCGCCCAGCGAAAGTGCTTAGGCTCGCGCGGCTCTGGTTCTTTACTATTTCCCGTGCCCAAGCAATCAGTCCAATCGTTGCCGCTAGCGTGTAAAGCGGAGGCGTAGAAATGATAATCCAAACCGGAATGTAGTGCCAAGGAAGGTTGCCAGCCGGAAGCCGCTGTCCAAAGTAAACCACCTGCCCCGGCCACGGATACTGACTAATGCGCCCCGTAGCAGCCACCAGCTCCGACCAGGATAACGCCCACAAGTAAGGCCAGCCCAGCACTATAAAGCATAAGGCCGCGCCTAGATACACCGCACCCACGCGCCCAACTCTGCTCCAGGTTAACTCAGGCCGGGACCGGTAGGCGGCTTCCAAACCCAGCATAAGCAAGCTCACTACAAGCAATAGCAAGCCCTGTACACGTACATCTACCGCTACGGCCGTAAGCAGCCCGTGCACGATGGCGCGACCCATTGTAGGCTGCCTTAGTAGCCTCAGCAAAGTATAGATGGCCCCAGTGAAGCAGGCCATGTACACGATGTCTTTACCATTGTAGAAGGCCTCCGCAAAGAAGCGGGGCGATAGCACTAGTAGCCCTGCGGCCATCAAACCCCAGCACCAGTTCCCGAAGCGTAAGGCGGCAATCCTGTAGAGCGCCCAAACCCCACCCACGAATACCAGAAAGACACACAGATGGCGCAAACGGTAGAAAGCCTGCGAGTCGTGATTCGTAAGCAAATAGCTGAGTACGGCTAAAGGCAACTCGAAGGCCACACCGTGGTCGGCATCGGCAAAGGTTCTAATATTAGGGATGAGCTGGCTACCGGGCTGCTGGGCTACCCGCTCAGGAGCTACCAGCTGAGCCAAGTATTTCGCGCTCACCAGCCCGTTCAGATGATTATTGGGCTCATCCCAGGAGACGCCGTAGTCCTGATGAAGCCAAATGCCTAACCCAATTAATACCGCAAAAAAGCCCCCCACTATGCCTCGGCGGCGCGATTCGACGGAAGTGAGAAAATTGGAAGGGGGCATAAATCGGACAAGGCCCTGCAAGATAACAGCTAGTGCATCCTCGGCGTTAGCTTCTACTTAGCTAATAACACCCTTGGAGAGAATAAAAAAGCCTGCTTCCGAAAGGAAGCAGGCTTTTTCAATAAAGTAAACTGAAGTTAGCTTGGCTTAAATGGAACCGTAGGTGACGGTACGCACACCCGTTATGCCATTTCTTACAAAGGGCTGTCTCACTGAGAAGGAAGTGGACGTTAGGTCAGCAGGACCACTAAGCTCTGGTCCTAAATTGCCAAAATCAAGACTTGGTTCAGTAAACGTTATGATCGTTTTGTCTGCGTTCCAGCTCCACTTGCCAGTGGCGGTTTGGGGGTCATTGGGAGCGCACTTACCTGGCCCCTCGCTGATGAGTAGCGTAAAATCGTCGTTGAAACGGATAAAGTCATCCTTCTGGCAAGCAGGATAGTCTTTATATCTGTCAATATTAACACTAGCGCCAGAGCTATTAGTACCTACTATCACATCAGCGGTGCACCGCCATTCTTTATTGATTAAAAGAGCAGTTTTCGGATCGACTGGCTCTGGATCACTGCCTTTCTTACTACCACATGAAACAAAAGGGGTGCTTACAAGCAGAGAGAGGAACAAAAGGAGGGTGTGCTTCATATGGGTAAAAATAAACGGTGAAAGTTCGGTGAAAAAAGAATGTTGAGTCGTCAGCACGCTGATACGCCTCACTCAGTAATATGTTACTTGTACTATGCTGAAATTACTAAGTTATCTTGAATTTTTATTACTTATTCAAGCTTAATACCAAAGCTTTAGTTGAGAAGCGCAGAAAACAAAAAAAGGACAGCCGTTTCCGACTGTCCTTTATGGTGGGAGATACTGGGTTCGAACCAGTGACCCTCTGCTTGTAAGGCAGATGCTCTGAACCAGCTGAGCTAATCTCCCTTTTGTGTCCCGTTTGGGATGGCAAATATGGCAGGTCATTTTCGAATACGCAAAAAAAACCGCGACCTTCGGGCTATAATTTTTACTGAGAGACCATCAAAAATCTCTCAACTGTTTCACTACCAGAAAATTTCGGTTGTTGATTCGTTTAAAAAAGTTTTTTCTGTACTCGCTGCTGGGGGGCATTTTGCTGCTGTTGGGGAGCATTTTGGGAATCTGGTTGGGTGAGGAGCGCATTATTGCGCTGTTTGTGCAGGAGGCTAACCGCCATCTGCGCACCCCCGTGCAAGTGGGCAAGATCGACTTGTCCCTGATCGATCAGTTTCCGCGGGTGTCCGTGACACTGAAGAACGTTGTGGTAGGCGGCTCTTTGCCCCACGATACGGTAGCGTTGGCCCGCGCCCGGCGGCTGTACTGCGCCTTCGATATCTGGGACCTCGTGGCCGGGCGCTACCGCATTCGGGCCGTCACCCTGGACTCGGCAACGGTGCAGGTGCGCTATGATGCCCAAAGTCAGCCTAACTGGGATGTCTTCCGCACCGACTCAACGGGTACGACCGATGAGCAGGCGCTGGCGTTTGCCCTAGAGCGTATCAATCTGCGGCGGGTGTTGGTAATCTTCAATGATATTTCCCGCCGCCAGCGCCACACCGTGCGGGCCCACGATCTGCGCGCTGGCCTTACCGTAACCGAAACCCTGATAGACATTCAAGCCGAGGGCAGAGCGCGAATTGAAGCAATTGAGCTCGGAGAAGACAAGTACTTTCGCGCCAAAGAGCTGACCCTGAAAACAGTGCTTGCCATTGACCGGCCCGGTCGGCGGATTACGATTCAGCCCTCTGATCTACGTATCGGGCCGGCAACCTATGGCGTGGCAGGTACGGTGGGCTATGGGGGCGAAACGCTGCTCGACCTGCGCCTCGATGGCCGGCAAACGGATGTTCAGTCGATTGTGGCCTTGCTGCCGCCGCGCTTGGCCGGTAACCTAAGCGCCTACCGTAGCCGCGGGGAAGTCTACTTTCGGGGCACGGTGCGGGGCGCTATGTCGGCCTACAGTAACCCACGGGTAATGTTGAAATTCGGCTGCCGCGATGCATCTTTCTATCATCCCGAGTACAAAGAGACGGTGGAGCACGTTTACCTGACAGGCACTTTCGACAATGGTCTCCAGCGCCAGCTTCGAACCTCTACGCTGGCCCTGAGCCAGATGCGGGGCACCTTACACGGCCGGGCGCTGGGGGGCAATTTGCGTTACCACAATTTCGACGACCCCACCGTACAGCTCGATCTGAAGGCCGACATCGACGTGGCCCGGGCTCTGCGCTTTTACCCAGTGGCATCCGTGCGCGAGGCCAGCGGCAACGCCCAGTTGGCTCTGCGCTTCAATGGCAATCTGCGCGCGTTCCGGGCCCAGCCGGCCGCGGCGGCGGTGCAATCAAGCGGCGACCTTACGCTGCGTGGCGTAAGCTTGCGCCTCCGCGACTTTGGACAACCGTTTACGGGGTTGAGTGGCAATTTTATTCTGCGTCGCAACGACGTGGCCGTTAACGACTTTAAAGGCCGCATTGGGCGCTCTGATTTTCAACTGAACGGGTTGTTCAAAAATGCGTTGGGGTGGCTGCTCTTGCCCCGCCAGCAGCTGCTGGTGGAAGCCGACGTAAAATCCCGTTTGTTGGATTTCGATCAATTGCTGAGCGCTCAGCTAGCGGAAGCCAGCACTACCCTAAAAAGCCCCCCAGGCCGCAAAGCCGCCGCTAACAGCTCAGAGTATGAGTTTCATGTGGCGCCCAACTTAGCGCTCGATGTGCGGGCTAGCGTAGGGCGGGTGCGCTTTCGACGCTTTCGGGGGCGCGACCTGAACGGTACACTGCGCCTACGCGACCAGGTCATTTCCTCGCCTACGCTGAGCGTAGCGGCGGCTGGCGGGCAAGCCAGCATTCGGGGTAGCATCGATGCCCGGCAACCCGATTTGCTGAAGGTGCATACCACGATGGCCTGCTCCCAGCTGCCGCTGGACAGCTTGTTTTATGTGTTTGAAGACTTTGGCCAGAAGTTTATCACGGCCCGCCACCTGCGGGGTCGCCTCACGGCCTCCGGCGAGTCGGATCTATACTTCGACCGCCGCCTCACGCCGCTTACCGACCGCATGGAAGCCGAAATAAAGGCCACAGTGCGCAATGGTGAGTTAAATAATTTTGAGCCTCTGCAAAAGCTGTCCATGATCGCCCGCCGGGACCAGCTGCGTCATCTGCGCTTCGCGGAGCTCACCAATAACTTCTACATCCAGAGCCGGACGGTGTATATGCCTGAGATGGAAATTCGCTCCAACGTGCGTACAGCTTCCATTATCCGCGTCACGGGCACGCATACCTTTGATCAGCAGATGGATTATCACCTTTCCATTCCGGTGTTGCCGGGGCTGCTGCACCGCACGTCGGTGGGCGGTAGCGGTACTACAGGGCCTAATTTACTGCTGGCTATCCAGGGCGATGAGAATGACTTTCGGGTGAGCTACGACCGGACCCGTGCGCAAACTAATCGCGCTGCCGCTACTCCTCCCAGCGGCCCGCGGCCCAACCTGGGCGATTTATTGAAAAACCCGGCTGCTACGACGGCCGAGCCGACAGTTCCACCAACCGAAACGCGCAAGCCTTTCGAGGCCAAAAAGCCCCCCAAGAAGCCAGCTCAACCCCAGCCCGACGAATATTTCGATTTCTGATAGAGCACTTGAGATTAATGATAGAAGGGTTCAGCCAGAACTAGTTGTGGGTTGGCTACACCCGAGCATTAACATTTCTTCTTACAGCGCGTTAAGGACAACGGTATTTTCTTTCCTTCCAACCTCAACCGCTATGGACAACAATCAAGTATTGCAGAACTATTCTGAACAGGAAAAAACGGCCTACCTCAGTGTAATTGCCAGCTTGGCTTCGGCCGACCGCCAGGCTTCAGAAGCTGAAATTGAGTTTTTACAGCAGCTTTCTCAGGCTTCTGGCCTATCCAGTGGCGCGACCCAGCAGGTATTAAGCGCTGCCCAGGATGCCAACAATAACACCGTAAAACAAAACCTGGATGTTCTGCGCAACTCCGATCTGCGCTTTTCCTTGATCACTGACCTAATCAGCTTCGCACGGGCCGATGGCGCCTATTCCAACGACGAAGAGGCCATGGTCAATAAAATAGCCGCTTACTTAGGCATCAACCAGCAGCAACAGCACACGCTGGAGCAGGTAGTAGACCAGGCTTCCAAAGTGCCTCATGATCCCAATGATCCTGCTAAACAAGGCTTTTTGAGCAGCATTGGCGATAAAATTGAAAGTGCCGGTATTCCCAAAGGCGCTCTGATGGGTGGCCTGTTGGGCGTAGTTGCTCCCATGGTGCTCTCGCGCATGATGGGTGGTGGCAGCCGCGGTGGTATGGGTGGCGGCCTCATGGGCGGCGGTACCATGGGTGGTTTGATGAGCGGCGCTATGGGCGGTGCCATGGGTGGTAGCGGCATGGGTGGCCTACTTGGCGGCCTGCTTGGTGGCGGCTTGCTCGGTAACGTGATGGGCGGTGGCGGCCAACAGTACCCGCAGCAAGGCTCCCACGTGGGCAGTGGTGGCTTAGGCTCGCTCACGTCCATCTTGGGTGGCCTAGGCGGACGTCCTAACTCAGCGCCGCGTTCGGCTGGTGGCGGCGGCCTTGGCAGCCTCCTCGGTGGTGGTGGCAGCATGGGCGGCTTGCTCGGAGGCCTCCTCGGCGGACGATAGGCGGCCGCGCTGTATGCTATAAGTTGCTTAGAAAAAAGCCCCCCAGAGACTATCTGGGGGGCTTTTTTAATTTCTAAATACTCAAGACTCAATCCTTACTTCCCCAGCACTGGTTGTGCCGTTGACTGCAAGCCCTCTAGGCGGTCGCTAGGCGTCTGGTAGCTGGCGAGAATATTAGCGAATTTCCCTCCATGGCGCTCCACTGCCTCTACAATACCATAGTTCAGCTCCTCCTTCACCGCCAAATACTCGCTGTAGTCATTGGTTTCGACGAAATACTGCACAGCGGCTTCTTTGGCGGTAGGGGTTAGGGCCGAGAACTGCAGCTGCACCTCAGGCGTGGTAAGCGGGTGAGCGCGAATAGTATCAGTAGCGTCGGCAATGATGTGGCGCAGCTGCTCACTGGTTGTTTCGTGGCTGATGGTAAGGGTAAAATTCACGCGCCGGGCCGTCCGAAGGGATAAGTTGTCCAGAGGCTTATCGATCATCGACTTATTGGGAACCGTCACGTAGCTTTTCTCCACCGTGCGCAGGCGGGTGCTCCGAAAACCAACTTTCTCGACGGTGCCTGTCACGCCGCCTACCGTTACCAAGTCACCCACCGCGAAAGGGCGGTCGAGGAAGATCGTGAAGGAGGCAATCAGGTTTTCCAAGCTCTCTTTGGCTGCAAACGCCACGGCCAGACCACCAATACCCAAGCCACCGACCAGCGCAGTTACGTTGACCCCAAATCCTTTGCCCAGAATGATCAGAAAGGCGATGATCATCACAAACACCTTCAGCAAATCTTTGGCGAATGGAATGAGCTGATTATTCAGCCGCGACGGCAACACTTCGGCCCGGCGGCTGAATACCAATACAGAAAAATCAATCAGGCGCAGAATGATCCAACAGACTGCCATGATAAAACCAATCTGGTAGAGCCGAAAAACGATGAGCTCCAGCCAATGGTCGCTCTTATCTAGGTCGGCGGTACGTACGGGGTAATCGAGCACCTTGAACGCAAGAAAAAGAGTAGTCAGAAACACCACTAGCGCAATGGGCTTAATAAGCAGCGCTTGAAACTGCCTCTCGCTTACGCCCTCCGTTTGCTTGCGCAGAAAGCGAAACAGCAGCCGCGACAACAGCCTCGATAACAGCGTTTTGAACGCGTAGCCCGCCAGCAAAATAGCCCCGCACACGAGGTACGTGCCGATATTATTGCCAAATATGCGGTACTGAAGAAATTCGTTAACAGTCATAATGTATATAGGTAAGCATCTGATGGCCAGAAGCTCACACTGGAATTTAAACTAGCTCTCGTAGTGCCATCTCAAATGATTTCTGCGCCAGACCGGTGCGGCTATCGCCCTGTTGGCGGGTGCGCTCCAGGGCCCGACGAATAACGCGTGAGGTATCACCGAAGATGGCTTGGTCGGTGATTTCAGCGTTGGTTTCCATCAGATACGCAAATACGCGGGCCATGCCGCAGTTCGCAATAAAATCGGGGATGATGGAAACGTGCTGGTCGGCGTACTCGCCAGTGGGGCCGAAGAATATCTCAGGATCTTGGAAGGGTACATTGGCTCCGCAGGAAATAACTTCCAGGCCCTCCGCCACCATTTGCTCCACTTGCGTCCGCGACACGAGCCGCGACGAGGCCGCTGGAATAAATATCTCCGCGCCCGACGACCAAATGCGCTGGCTTATTTCCTCAAAAGAAAGCAAGCCGCTGGCCGTAAGCGTGTTATTATGCCGATCCAGAAATAGCTGGCGAATTTCTTCCAGCGAAAATCCGTCGGCGCTGAGCAGACCGCCGGCCCGATCAATAATGCCGGTAATGCGCACGCCTTGGCTAGCTAAGTAATAAGCAGCCGCGGCGCCCACGTTGCCCCAACCTTGAATCAGGGCGCGCTTGCCGGCCAGCTCGCCGCCCCACAACTCGTAATAGTGGCGCACGGCTTCAGCTACGCCGTAGCCCGTAATCAGGTCGGCCACGGTGTACTTACGGGCTAGGCTTGGCGTGAAGGTGGCATCCTCAATCACTTTTACTACGCCCTGACGCAGCTGGCCGAGCTTCTGAATCTTCTGAGGCTCGGTGGCGCGGTAGTGGCCGTTTACGATACCTTCCTGCGGGTGCCACAGGCCATAATCTTCTGTAATAGGAATTACATCGTGAATTTCATCCACGTTCAGGTCGCCGCCCGTGCCGTAATAATTCTTGAGCAGCGGAATAACAGCCTTATACCAGCGCTCTAGCACTCCACGCTTGCGCGGGTCTTGGGGGTCGAAGTTGATACCCGATTTTGCCCCCCCGATGGCCGGGCCCGACACGGTGAACTTTACCTCCATGGTTTTGGCTAGGCTTTCTACCTCCCGCTTGTCTAGGCCCTGGCGCATACGGGTGCCGCCGCCGGCCGCTCCGCCCCGCAACGAGTTAATGACAACCCAACCTTCTGCCTCGGTTTCGGCATCCTTCCACTCAAAAACTATCTCCGGACGCTTATTTTCAAATTGGGCCAGTAGGTCTTTCATTAGAAATACAAAAAATTTGATAGGGTGGGAAAAAGAAGGGGCAAAGGTAAGTAGACCCTTGCTAGCGCTTTGGAATAAGCTTTTAGATCATAATTTTTTATAAGCAAAACCTAATTAAACTCTGCTAGTACTAAATCTTTTCAGACTCATGTGCGTTTCAAAGGAACTTTGCAGGGCTAGAATATCGTATAGGCCTTATTCTATTCCTCGAGTCTTTCCCTCAGTTTTCCACCTTTGTACTCCTATATGAAACCTCTGCTGGCGCGCGTAGAATCCAAGAAAGTAGACAAGGCTGCCGCAATGCTGAAGGTGTTGGCCCACCCAAAACGCTTAGCTATCGTGGATTTGCTAGGCAAAGAAGACAAGATGACTGTAACGGAGATCTACCGTTCGCTCGACTTGCCACAAGCCATTGCCTCTCAGCACCTTATTACCTTGAAAGACCGTGGCATCCTGTCCTCTTTCAAAGTAGGCACCAAGATTTACTACTCTCTGTCCATTCCTAAGCTTCTCGACGTGATTGATTCACTCGAAGACTGCTGCGAATCGATGTAATTGATCTGTTTCTCTGACGAAACCAAACGAAAAAAGACCGCTACTGGCGGTCTTTTTTCGTGTATTATAACTTCAATTGAATGCCTAAGCTTAAACCGTAGTAGGCTGGTTTTCTAAGTCAAACAACTCCGTCAAGATGTCAATAACTTGCTCGGCTTCGCCGCGCTTGCAGGCTGCCTTCAGCTGCAGTACCGGCTGTTTCAGAAACTTCTGCATCAAGGAGCGGGTGATTTCGTCCATGCGCTTAGCTTCGTCGGGAGCCATTTTCTTCTGGTAGCGGTCCATTTCTTCCTGCCGAATCTGCTCTAAGGCATTCTTCAGCTTCTGAATAGTGGGCGACACCAGCATTTCCTTGGTCCAGTCAGAGAGGCTGGTAATGCTTTCGGCAATGATGGCGCGCACTTGAGGCACCGCCGCCAAACGCTTCTCTAGAGCCGCGCCGGCTTTGCTATGAATAGCATCGATGTTGTAAACCAACACGCCCGGCACGTTCTCTACTTCGGCCTCCACGCTACGGGGTACCGACAGGTCGATAAAGAACTTGTAGCTCAACACATCGAGGCGGGCTACCATATCGGTGGTGAAAAAGGGCGACTCGCGGTTGACAGATGAAATAACCACATCGGCGTCTTTCAAGCCCGCTACGAGATCTTCAAAGTCGAGCACCTGCAAACCACACTCCGCGGCCAAAGCTTCGGCCTTGCTGCGCGTACGGTTGCAGATGGTAACGTTGGTGAATAGGTTGCTGTCGCCGAGGTGGCGGCACACATCAGCTCCGATCTCGCCTAAGCCTACCACCAGAATATGCGGGTTGGCAACGTCGGCGGTGAGTTCTTCGACCAGCTCAAGCGTGGCATACGACGTAGAAGCGGCTCCGTCGCGGAAGCTGGTTTCTTGCTGTACGCGCTTGTTGGTGAAGAAAATAGTGTGCATCAGGCGGTGCAAAAACGGCCCGGCGGCGTCCGCATCGGCGGTCCACTGGTAGGCGTTCTTTACCTGGTTGCTGATCTGTAAGTCACCTACTACCTGTGCATCGAGGCCCATAGCTACCTCAAAGAGGTGCAGCACAGCGGCGTCGTAGGTGTCGAGCACATCGAAGTACGAGGCGTAGGCGTGGCTCTCGGGCAAGCCCTTGAGTTGGCCCAGAGCCGTGATAATGGCAGCGCTTTGGTCTTGGTCGGCGGCGTAATAAACCTCCGTCCGGTTGCAGGTGCTGAGCACGAGCAGGTCGCTAAGACCCAGGTCGTGGTGAAGTGAGTGCAGGAAGCGGCGGCAAGCAGCCTCGTCTAAAGCAATAAGCTCCCGAATTTCGAGGGGGGCTTTTTTGAAAGAGAGACTAACGGCCTTGAATGGGTGGAGCATAGCTGGTGCTAGTGCGAGAATCTGGGGGGCAAAAATACGGTGCAAATCGCTAGTCTGAAAACAGCAGCTAGCCAAGGGTGGTTCGAGAATACGAAAAGTATCCTGCCAAAAGGCTTATACTACCCCTGGGGGGCTTTTTCTTGGAAATATAAACTTGCAAAAAACGTTTGGTAGCTTGTCCTGAAGCCCAACCGTGGAACCCCACAGCACAAATTGGCGTCTGCAACGGGCGCAGGCACGTATCTTCGTCACCATGCGCTCATCGCCCTCCGAGCATCCCGTGGGGGGCATTTTGCCTTACAGCTTTTCCGCCTTTGCTACCGATTTACGACCAGAAGTCCCGTATTAAGCTCGTGGTGCTGGCGGGTGCCCTGCTAATTGCCGCAGCTACAGTTATCTATACCAACATCCTGGTAGGCCGCTTATCCGAGCGGGAGCAGCAGCAGATCGACTTGTACGCCAAGGCCCAGCGCTACATTATCAGCACGGAGGAAGAAACCAACCTCGTGTTTGTGCAGGAGCAGATCATCGACGCCAACACAACTATTCCTATCATCTTCACCGATGATAAGGGCAACATTCAGGGCACCAAGAACATCGACATACCCAAGGGAATGTCGGAGGAGGCGGTTATTCGGTTTTTGCGTGACCGGATTGAGAAGATGAAGTCCCAGCACCCGCCCATTGTGGTGGAGTACGCGGCGGGGTTGCGCAATTACATTTATTACCAAGACTCGGTGCTGCTCACACAGTTGCGCTACTATCCGCTGGTGCAGTTGGCTATTATTGCCTGCTTGGGTGTGATTGCCTACTTCGCATTCAGCTACTCGCGCCGGGCCGAGCAAAACCGCGTGTGGGTGGGCCTAGCCAAAGAAACGGCCCACCAACTAGGTACGCCGCTGAGCAGCCTGATGGCTTGGCACACGTACCTAAAAGAATCGGAGCGGTTTCGGGATGAGCCTATTGTGGACGAGCTGGGCAAAGACGTACGTCGCCTCGAAATCATCACGGAGCGTTTTTCTAACATCGGCTCGGTGCCCGTGCTCAAGGATGAGAACATCCTGCAAGTAACCCAGAACGCAATTGCCTACCTGCAAAGCCGGGTTTCGAAGAAGGTGGTAATTAATATAGAAACCAGCCTGCCTACGCACACTCCCGCCAAGCTCAACATTCCGCTCTTCGACTGGGTAATTGAGAATATCTGCAAAAACGCCATCGATGCCATGGACGGCCGCGGCAGCATCACCATTCACCTGCGCCGCCCCGTGCGCAACAAGTCCCAGATTGCCATCGACATCACCGATACGGGCAAAGGCATTCCCAAAAGCAAGCTAGATCGGGTTTTCCTGCCCGGCTATACCACCAAAAAGAGAGGCTGGGGTCTAGGCCTAGCGCTGGCTAAGCGTATTATTGAAAACTACCACGAGGGGCGGCTCTTCGTGAAGTGGTCGGAAGTGGGCAAAGGCACTACGTTCCGAATTATCCTGAATGGAGAATAGCTAGCAGTGAGAAGGCTTCTGCTTAACGCGTAACTGCGTTCGTGGCCGTGCTGCTGGCCGGAGCTCCCCGCTGTAGCTTTACCTCTTTGCGGTTGGTGATTTCTACATAGCTGTTGCCGGTCACCGGCTTGCCATAGTGGGTACCTGTCACGTGACACATACCTTCCCAATAGCTCATTTTGATGCCCGGCAGCAGCTTTAGGGTCAACTCTTGGTCAGGAATAACGGGCTCAATAGTAAGATCATAGCCTTGGCTTGGCACGCGCAGGCGCCATTTGCTGGGGTAGCGCAGCTTAGAGCTGGGGCTAGTCCAGTAGTCGAGCGTTTCGAGCTGGAAGTCTTCGGCCGCGAGGTGGCTGTTTTGGGCCTGGGGACCAAAATGTGAACCTCCGCTCACGCTCTGCCCGGTGGCTTTGTTGAACAGCTGGTACGCCATAATTTCTTCTCGCGGCTCGTCGAGCTGCACGGAAAACCAATCCCAACCTAGGTCTTTAGTAGTCACAGAGTTGCAGTTCCACTGGCGGTCATACCACAGTTCGCCTTCTACTTCCCGTAGCTTGCCATCGACCTCAATGGTGCCGGTAGCAGCAAGGCGAGGGTAGCTATAATACCCTGCTTGGGCTACGGGACCATATTTCTCGTAGCCGGTGCCACCGTGCAGCAAAATAGGCTTGGCGGGCGTCGTGGTCAGATTCACGGCGGTACCGGAGTGGCTGGCCATGCGGGCTTCTAAATGATAATTGCCTTCCTGACCGGTGAGCGTCCAGCGCTGGTCCTTTTTCTGCATTTTTAGGCTCAAGGGCAACGTAGCCGGCAGCAGCTTGGGCAGCCGCTCTACCTTATAGTCGTAGCGGAACTGCTTGGTCTGCGGATCGGTGAGGGCAAAGTTGACCATCTGGTAGTCCTGCTTGCCCGTGGGGTTGAAATGGAAGAACACGTATTCCACCCCATAGCTTTGGCCGGTGGCTTTATCTTTTAGATGGCCCGTAAAGTACCACCACTCCAATGAGTTGCGCAGGTGAGGCGCTTCTTCCTGAGGCAGCTGAGCGCGCTCATTAAAGACATCATGCTTATTGGTCGGCTTAAATGAGCAAGCGGTAGCAAAGAATAGCAAAAGGGCGAGCAGCAATAAATTTCTCATACCCCCAGAGAATGACTTTGAGGGGCAAAAGGTTTGCTCAAACTAAGTTAAGGCTGCCGAAATATGCGGGTAGCACGTTGCCACAGGCCGCGTGGGCTATACCAGGGCGCCACATTATAGCCGCCAACTATCACGACTTCACCCGACAGCATCCTACTCTCGGGTGCTAACGCCACTCGAAGTGTATCTAACTCCGATGAATCGAAAGTCCGCCGCTGGCTAATATAGCCTATGGCACTGAACTCTAACTCGACGGAATCAGCCTTATCAAATCCACTCGGAAGCTCAAGTTTAAATTCGCCCTCTGCATTTGTGCTGACGCCAGTGGTAGTACCAGCTATTATTACTGTAACACCTGGCAGCGGCTCTCGTGGCGCGGAGTCCTCCACAATGCCCCGCACTCCTCTGAGGGGCAAATTCAAAGCTAGCGGTTCTACGCGGCGCGGCACCGCTACTATTCCCAGCGTAATCAGGCGTTGCTCCGTGGGAGTGGTGCGTTGGGCTTGAGCGGAGGTAGGCATCGCAACATGGAGTCCCACTGCGGCCGCAGTAGCCGCCACCCACTTCTGCCACCGCGGCGCGGGCGCAGGCGGCACCAATAGCGGCCTATTCAGCTGTTGGGTCGCGAACCGGCCGCAAGTCTGCCCTGCCTGCTGACGCTGTAGCCAATTGACCACCTCCGTATCGGTCATGCGCGTAAAATCCACCACTACCTTGTCGCAGGCGGCGCAGTGGCGGCCTTGGGCGGCGGGTGACATCTGAGCCCAGTTTTCGTGGCAAGGCTCCGGAATGGTGATGCTGGGGCGGTGTGGCATAGCAGCTAGCAGTTGACGTTTCTATGCTGATGCTAAGCCGAATAGAATTCCACACGGAGCCGTGGATATTCTTGAGCAAAAAGCAGGAAAGTCGAAGCGTTCGGTCGTCAGCTTTGGAAGCTCAGCGGCGCCTAATGCAAATAGCCTATGCCGAGTTATGCAGCCCCGCCGCATTATTCTTTATCTTTTGCCCCCCAAACACTCTGCCCTTCACCCTCCGAATGAGTTCTTTCTCCTCCCTCTTCCGTCGTAAAGACATTTCCGCCATCCTGCAAAACCCGCCCGTCGATACGGCTGCTCACCCGGGCAGCACGGAAGAAGGTGCTCTGGAACGTAACCTGACGGTGCGCGACCTGACGGCCCTGGGTATTGCGGCCGTCATTGGGGCTGGTATTTTCAGCACTATTGGTAATGCCAGCCACGACGGTGGCCCAGCCGTGTCGCTTCTGTTCATCTTTACGGCTATTGCCTGTGCGTTTTCGGCCTTATGCTACGCGCAGTTTGCGGCTACCATTCCCATTAGTGGCTCGGCCTACACCTACGCCTACGCCTCTTTTGGGGAGCTGACGGCCTGGATTATCGGCTGGGCTCTAATTATGGAATACACCGTAGGCAACATTGTCGTCGCTATTTCCTGGTCCGATTACTTTACGGGGCTGCTGCAAGGCGTGGGGCTGGAAATTCCGGCCTACCTGACCATGGGTTTTCAGAGCGCTTATGAAGGCTACCACCGGGTGTTAGAACTAATGCTGGCCGGCCGGCCGCTGACCGAAGCCTCACCCGCTGACCTGGCTAGCTATCAAACCTGGCTCGCCGCCCCCGAAATCACGGATTCGCTGCGCTTAGTGGTCGATTTGCCTGCTTTCGGCATCACCTTCCTTATTACCTGCCTAGTGTACGTGGGGATTAAAGAATCCAAGAATGCCTCCAATCTGCTGGTGCTGCTGAAGCTTATTGTGGTGGCAGTGGTGATTCTGGTGGGCATTTTTTACGTCAACACCGGCAACTGGACGCCCTTTGCGCCCAATGGCGTGAGCGGCGTGCTCAAGGGCGTGTCGGCGGTCTTCTTCGCCTACATCGGTTTCGACGCTATTAGTACCACGGCCGAAGAGTGCAAGAATCCTCAGCGCGACTTGCCTCGCGCCATGATTTACGCCCTCATTATCTGCACTATTCTCTACGTCATTGTTACGCTGGTACTTACGGGCATGGTATCCTACACGGAGCTAGGTGTGGGCGACCCGCTAGCTTTCGTATTCACCAAAGTTGGTTTGCCGCAGTTGGCGGGACTGGTGGCGGTAAGTGCCATTTTTGCCATGGCTTCAGTGCTGCTCGTGTTCCAAATCGGGCAGCCGCGCATTTGGATGTCGATGTCGCGCGACGGTCTGTTGCCGCCCGTGTTTGCCCGCGTGCATCCACGCTTCCGCACGCCTTCGTTCAGCACTATCGTAACAGGCCTGTTTGTGGGCGTTCCGGCGTTGTTGCTCAATATGGATCTGGTTATCGACCTAACCAGCATCGGCACCTTGTTCGCTTTCGCGTTAGTGTGCGGCGGCATTTTGGTAATTGATCCGCATGGCACGTCCGAGGCCCGCTTCAAGGTGCCTTACCTCAATGGCCGGTTCTTGGTGCCGCTGGTTGTGCTTGTGGGGGGCATTTTATTGTTCACTTACAATGCCGAGCAGGTAACTGAGTTTGGTCGGGCCGTGCGCGGCGACGGTGGCTACGAAGGCTTCCGGCATACCATCCCGATGCTGGTATTTTTGGGCTTCTGCGTGTACTTGAGCATTACGTCTTTCCGGAATCGGCTGTCGTTGCTGCCAGTGCTGGGCTTGCTTACCAATTTGTATTTAATGACGCAGCTCGGCGTGAATAACTGGCTGCTATTCTTTGCCTGGCTGGTAATGGGCCTGGGTGTGTATTTCGGCTATAGCTACAAGCACAGTAAGTTGAGTCTGAGAAGCTAACATAATCCTTTCGGGCTTGACCAAAGCTTGAAATACCGTACAAGTTTTCACGCCACCGGACCCAAAAATAAGCTGCTACTAGCTTCACTTACTGCGCATTCCCAAACTGCTTGTGCCATGCATTGCGTAGGTAGCAGCCTATGCGCTACTGGCTAAGCTTATTACTGATTCTCACGCTCGTTGGGACTAGCCGCGCCCAACAAACACCCCCTAATAGCGGTAGCGTCAGCCCCGACCGAATTATCGCCTACAGCTTCGCCAACGATGCCTTTTTCCGCACCGATTATTACTTCACCCAGGGCATGACCCTGGATGTAGTATTGCCGCAGTTAGCGAAGTCTCCGGTGAATAAAGTGCTGCTGGGGGGCAAAATGGCCGCTGTGCACTACCACGGCGTCAAGCTGGTCTACGATGGGTTCACGCCCCTGCGTATTCAGGATGATTTCATCCGCGTCGGCGACCGGCCGTACGCCTCATATATCTACGCCTCCCTGTACCGCATTGTCAACGAAGCCGGTCAACACCAACGTTTTACTGCGGGCCTGGATATAGGCTTTATTGGGCCGATAGCCGGCGCAAAAGGGTTTCAAACAAAAGTGCACGAACTGCTAGACGCACCTAGGCCGCGGGGTTGGGACTATCAAATCCGCAATGACTTAGTGCTTGGGTACCAAGTAGCAGTCGAAAAACAAGTACTGGGGGGCAAATTTGCGGAGCTGATTGGTACGGCACGAGCTTCAGCTGGCACCTTGCATACGCTAGCCGCTACGGCTCTCATGCTGCGCGTAGGCAAGATGAACCCATATTTTACTAATCTAGGCGTGACTTCTGCCGCGAGTCGTAGGGGGTTACAGAAGCTCCAGGTATACGCCCAAAGCCGGCTAGAAGGGCGGTTGGTAGGGTACAATGCTACGCTGCAAGGAGGAATATTCAACCAGCAAAGCCCCTATATACTTCGAGCGAGCGAGATAAGCCGGACGGTCGCGCAGGGGAGTGGGGGCTTGGTGCTGGCCTACGGTGGCGTGCAGTTTGAGCCTTCGGCTACGTGGGTATCGCCGGAGTTTCGTGGTGGGCGAGTACACCGTTGGTTTCAGCTCAATTTGCGAGTGGCATTCTGATGTAGGCGGCCGGTAAATCCGGCGCGTGTAGCTCCTCCGTATGCTCTAGTATGCCAAAAGCAATGCGAAAAAAGCGACATAAACCACTACGATGGCGAAGCGTTCGCACGAACTGGCCTTGGTTGTTGGCGCTGGCGGCCTTCAGCGTTTTAGGCTTTCTGGTGTGGCACCACGGTTGGTAGCTCCATCGTGCATCACTCTCGTTTCTAGGCCACTGGAGCTTAGTCTATGAAACACGCTGCCAACACTTCCGCTTTAGCGAGCTCGGTTAACTATAAAAACGCCCCCCAGAATGATGACCATACCCAGGCAGTGCAGCAGATTGATCGTTTCGCCATCCAACACGCCCCACCCCAAGGCCACGATGGGCACCAGATAGGTATTGGAACT
The DNA here is from genome assembly GCF_054051685.1 of Hymenobacter sp. HD11105. Taxonomy (NCBI): domain Bacteria; kingdom Pseudomonadati; phylum Bacteroidota; class Cytophagia; order Cytophagales; family Hymenobacteraceae; genus Hymenobacter; species Hymenobacter sp. HD11105. The sequence continues at coordinate 312,053 of NZ_JBSWBR010000001.1, forward strand.
GGCAAAAAGCGCTGTTGATTCCCGGATAAGCTTGTTAAACAGCACCATGGCCACGGCCGTGCTCATAAAAGCCAGCAGCGCAATGTAGCCCAGGGCCGTCCAGGCGCCGGGCTGGGTAGTGAGCTTGAGGAAAAAATCGGTGAAGCCGAAGAGAAAAATAATAGCGGGCCCCCCGATCAGCAACAGGAGCAGACTAGTGACGGCCAGGGAAGACATGCCGTGCAAGTGGTGCTTAATCACATTCACACTGACGCCGTAACCCATCGTGGCCAGCACGATGTATAGTCCGTACCAGGCATTGCCCAGGCCGGTAGGCGTAGATGAGCCACCGCTACCGCCTAAACCAATAAGCACTACTGTGCCCACAAAGCCCAGTCCTATTCCCAATGCTCGTAACGGCGTGATGCGCTGCCGAAAGAATAAGGCGCCCACCAGTAGCGTAAACACCACTGTTAGGGCATTAAGCACGCCCGCCAGTCCCGAGGCTAGCTTGGTTTCAGCGTAGGCAAATAAGAAGGCCGGAATAAACGTGCCCACTACACCACTCAGCAGCAGGTACCGAAACCGGCTACGCTCCACGCGCCGCACGTGCCGCAGCCCAAACGGCAGCAACACTAGCGCCGCTATACTCACCCGCGCCGCGCCTAGCTCCAGGGCCGAAAAAACCTCCAATCCCTTCTTCATCAGAATAAATGAAGTACCCCAAATGCAAGCCAGAATCATCAGCAACACCCAGGCCGAAGCCGGAATACGTTGGACGGGCGCGATGGTAGTAGCAACTGGTGCAGCGGGAGGAGCGGTAGGCATGATGGGTACAGAAATCGAATTAAGCACTAGAAGAGAAGGGGCCGCAAGCGCTGTCAGCAGCACTACAGCCTTACATAATGTGACAAGTAAAATCAGTAGCTGATTGGCTAGTTAGCGAGCCATTCTGTAGAATTGCAGCTGATGTTATCTCTTTGTCGGGATGCTCTGAGACTCATATTCTCCCGTAGCAATATGGAACCATTAGAAGTCAATAAACAAGTTGTACTAGCATATGTGGAAGCCTTCAATAAAGGCGATATGCTTGACCTACGCACTATCTTTTCCGCCGATGCGCTAGTATATGGAGTGCTTGGCTGGGGTAAGATGGAGCAGGTAATACCCGTGTGGCAAGAGCTTCATGCAGCCTTTAACATTCAGCTAGAAGTAGAATCCATATTAGCGGAAGGCGACGAAGTAGCAGTGCGCTATACTGAACGGGGCCAGTCAGTAGGTTCGTTTCGTGGAAGCCCAGTGACGGGCAAGGCGTACGAGATTGTCGCGATGGAACACTTCGTGGTACACGACGGCAAAATTCAACGCCGCTGGGGCGCCCGCGATTCGGCGGCTCAGTTTCGGCAGATGGGCCTGCCGTTAGGCTAGCCTACCATCACAGGCTCAGCGGCAGCAATTTCTTCTAGAATCTCTAGAATAAGTTCCGGCTGCTCGGCATCGACGAGACGGCTGCGCCACAGCTTGGCGCCTTCTAGACCGCGGAAGTATTGAGCGTAGTGGCGGCGCATCTCAAAGACGCCCACGCGCGGGCCTTTCCACTCAATGCTTTTTTCAAAGTGCATGCGGCACATGGCCACACGCTCCTCTACGGTGGGCGGAGCCAGCTTTTCGCCAGTAGCTAGGTAGTGCTTCACTTCGCGGAAAATCCAGGGATAGCCAATGCTGGCCCGGCCTATCATAATGCCATCCACGCCGTAGCGGTCCTTGTATAGCGCCGCTTTTTCGGGCGAGTCAATGTCGCCGTTGCCGAAGATAGGAATGCGAATGCGTGGGTTGTTTTTAATGCGATGGATCAAAGTCCAGTCTGCCTCGCCCTTATAGAGCTGGGCGCGGGTACGGCCATGCACGGTAAGCGCCTCGATGCCAATATCCTGTAGGCGCTCGGCTACTTCTTCTACGTTTTTAGTGTCGTCGTCCCAGCCTAGGCGGGTTTTTACCGTCACGGGCAAATGGGTGTTGCGGACCACGGCCGAGGTCATTTCCACCATTTTCGGAATGTCGCGCAGCAGGGCCGCGCCAGCACCCCGGCAAGCCACCTGCTTTACCGGGCAGCCGTAGTTGATGTCGATAAGGTCGGGGCCAGCGGCGGTGCTGATGGCGGCACACTCACCCATAGTGGCCACATCAGAACCAAAAAGCTGAATGCCAATAGGCCGTTCGTAGTCAAATACGTCGAGTTTTTTCCGGCTTTTGGCCGCGTCACGAATTAGACCTTCCGAAGAAATAAACTCAGTGTACATCAAATCAGCCCCATTGGCCTTGCATACGGCCCGAAATGGCGGGTCGGATACGTCCTCCATAGGAGCCAAAAGCAACGGAAAATCGGGTAGAGCTAAGTCGCGGATGTGTACCACAGGCGGGCGGTTAGAGGAATTTGCGCAAATTTACGACACTTCCAAGTTTCTCGTAACCACTCGCCTGCTATGAAAGGTTTCGTGTCCAGCCGCTTGCACCCGTTGCTGACCCTGCTCTTGCTCGTTGGGCTGATGGTAGGCGCGCTGTGCGTAGCCACTTTTTTCATCGCCATTCTGGCAAGTAGCCTATATGGTATTGGGCTGATGGAAATGGGCAGCATTACGCGCCGCCCCGATTCGCACCCCGACGGCTGGGCGTTGCTCATGCTCAGCCAGGGCGTCACGTTGTTTGTTGGCTTTGCCGGCTCGGCTTTGGCTCTGGCCAAGCTGCAGGGCTACCGCTGGGCCGATTATTTTGCCCCCCGCCGCCCCTCACGCTTTGAGTGGATCTTGCTCGCCAGCTTGCTCGTTGTTGTGAGCCTGCCCGCTATGTCGAGCCTGGTGCAATGGAATGCAGGAATAAAATTTCCGGCTTTTATGCAGGGTTTCGAGACTTGGGCCCGACAGCTAGAGGAGCAAGCGCAAGCCATTACCAAGTCGCTGACGCAGTTCACTTCCCTTACGCGTTTGCTGGTCGCTTTGCTGGTGGTAGCGGTTGTGCCGGCTATCAGTGAAGAACTAGTGTTCCGGGGCGTGGTGCAGCGCAACCTGGTGCAGTGGACGGGCAATCACCACGTAGGTATTTGGCTGGCAGCGGCGATTTTCAGCGCCATTCACTTCCAGTTTTTTGGCTTTATTCCACGCTTGGCGCTGGGGGTAGTTTTTGGGTATCTGTATGCCTGGAGCGGCAATATTATAGTGCCTATGGCGGCGCACTTCACCCAAAATGCTTTCCAACTCATTCTGCTATACCTAGTGCAGCGGCGAACCCTCAACACCACCTTTGATCCCGACTCCACTGAGAGCATGCCCTGGTTTTTGGTACTGCTGTCGGTGCTGCTGACGGCCGGTCTGCTGTATCATTTATATCAAAAAATGGCCCCCACCGCTGAGCCTACCGAGGCGCACACCATCGGTAGCACCGGCATTGCCGTGCGTACCGCTGATGCCCCCATTCCGGCTGAGAGCCATACCCTTAGCGGGAAGGGAATAGAAGTGGACCGCAACCGGCCAACGACTTAAGCCTGCCTTTCACTTTATTATAAAACGCGCCTATTTTGCCCCCCACGCCCGCCCCAGCCGAATCTACTTTGACCGACCAGCCACCGGGCAAAAAACCGATGTCTAACCTAACCCAGCGCGTCATCTTCGGGGCACTGGGAGCAGTGCTCTTGTTTGGCTGTATCTGGTACAGCGCGTGGAGTTTCGCCGTGTTTTTTGCCCTGGTTCAGGCCAAGATGCTGCTGGAGTTTTACCGGATGATGCGCCAGTCGGGCTACGCGCCGGTGGCCGGGATGGGCGTGGGCGTGAGTGTGTTGCTGTTTCTCGGTGTGCACTTGCTGGCCGGCTCCGGCCACTACGATACTAACGGTAACTCGGCTATACAGATTTATAACGCCGATACCGTGGCGGGCAGTCCGGCGTCCTTTTACTCCTTCGGCTTTCTTATTCAGCGCGCCTTGCTCAGCAGCCTAGTGCTCGTTCCGGTGCTGCTGATTTTGCGGGAGATGCTGATCTGGCCACGCTCCAAGAATCCCTTTGGCAATATTGGCGTGAATATGCTTGGCCTGTTCTACGTGAGTATTCCCATGAGTTTGCTCAATATGCTGGCTTTCACGGAGAACGGCTACGACTACCGCCGCATTATGGCTTTGCTTTTTCTAGTTTGGGCCGCTGATATAGGAGGTTATGCCGCCGGCAAAACTATGGGCAAGCACAAATTGGCCCCCAACATCTCACCCGGCAAAACGTGGGAAGGTTGGGTGGGCGGCACCCTGCTCACCCTTGGCATGGGCTGGGCATTGGGCTTTATGTTGCCTGAACTGCCGCTCGCACACCGCTTGGGCGCAGCTGCTGTGGTTGCCGTGTTCGGCGTATTAGGCGATTTGGCCGAGTCCATGCTCAAGCGTAGTGTGGGCGTGAAAGATTCGGGCCGAATTTTGCCTGGGCATGGTGGCTTACTGGACCGCTTCGATGCGCTGCTGCTCGTGCTGCCCGTGCTGGTACTGCTACAGCTACTAGTAGAGTAAGCTGTACAGTTACCTCGTTCGTTCCAACTTCTGCATGTATCGGTGCCCAATAAATGGAACATACAGGCGTTGGATGGCGCAATGAAAATGCCCCCACACCCTATTCACTCCATTTGGCGTATGCGCAAACCTGCTACCTTTGACCACCCCAAAAAGCAGGGCGCGTTCGTGGCTCCACCCAGTCTGGTCGCGCTTTTTTAATCCATAAAATCCCACTCCCACCCTTCACTTTTCTTACCCGTATGGCTGTTACCACAGTGTACAAAGAGCCGGCCCCGATTGTGGACCGCGAGAACCCGCTTGAATCCATGATGTCGCGTTTCAATATCGCGGCGGAGATTCTGGGGTTGGATGAATCAACCTATAATGTGCTGAAAGCGCCTGATAAGCAGGTAATCGTCAACATCCCCGTGACCATGGATAACGGTCAGATTCGGGTGTTTGAAGGCTACCGCGTGGTGCACAACACTATCCTGGGTCCGTCGAAAGGCGGTATTCGCTACGATATGCACGTGCACCTCGACGAGGTGAAAGCGCTTGCGGCCTGGATGACCTGGAAGTGCGCTGTGGTCGATATTCCCTACGGCGGCGCTAAAGGTGGTATCATCTGCGACCCAACCAAGATGAGCGCTGGCGAAATTGAGCGTATGACCCGCGGCTATACGCTGGCATTGAAAGACGTATTCGGCCCCGACCGCGACATTCCGGCTCCTGACATGGGTACTGGCCCGCGCGAAATGGCTTGGCTTATGGACGAATTCTCGAAGACTACGGGCGCAACCTCGCCTGCCGTCGTGACGGGTAAGCCCTTAGTAATGGGTGGCTCCTTGGGCCGCGTAGAAGCCACAGGTCGCGGCGTAATGGTTTCGGCTATTGCGGCCATGAAGAAATTGGGCATGGACCCAACTAAGTCATCGGCAGCTGTGCAGGGCTTTGGCAATGTGGGCTCCTGGGCGGCCAAGCTGCTCTGCGAGAAAGGTGTGAAGATCAAAGGCGTATCTGATATCAGCGGCGCTTATTGGAACGAGGACGGTATCAACATCGATGAGGCCATCGCCTACAAGAACGCCCATAATGGTCGTCTGGAAGGTTACTCGGGCGCCACTTCCATGGACCCCGACGACCTGCTAACCAGCGCGGTAGACGTGCTGGTGCCTGCTGCCGTAGAGGATGTAATCACGGAGCACAATGCTGAACAGATTCAAGCCAAGCTTATCGTAGAAGGCGCCAACGGCCCTACTTCGGCCAGTGCCGACGACATCATCAACCGCAAGGGTATTATGGTAGTGCCTGATATTCTGGCCAACTCTGGCGGCGTTACGGTTTCGTACTTCGAGTGGGTACAAAACCGCCTGGGCTACAAGTGGAGCGAAGGCATGGTAATCGAGCGCGCTGCCCGTATCATGAATGATGCCTTTGAGAAGGTGTATGCTACCAGCCAGAAGTATAAGGTGCCAATGCGCATCGCGGCTTACATTGTAGCCATTGACAAAGTAGCCCAGACCTACAAGTTCCGCGGCGGCTACTAAGCGCGAGTGAGTACACGCAGCTTAAGTTTTATTGATCAGTCGATCAATAATCTAATTCATGCGTATGCAAACTGGGTAGTTATAAAAACCTTCGCAGCAGATAGCCCGGACCATTTGGCCCGGGCTATCTTTGTCAGGCTTTTGTACATTCGTGGCCAAGCTCGGCAACTTTACTACCCAGCTTGATTGTTTAACGTAGGTTGACGCCTGTAGCTGCGCAATTTATTCTGTGTTGGCGTTACGCTTAGTTTAGCGCAGCTAATCTGCGATTTATGAAGATTCACAAAGAAGGACGACGTATACTATTCTTCACGCTGCTGGCGCTGCTGGCCGTTAACCTACTGTTGTTCCGGTTTAATAGTCGTAACGAGACGTTCAACATCATTTTCGTGGTGGCATCAGCCGTAGCGTTTCTGCTGCTGCTACAGTTCTTCCGCAGTCCCTATCGTAATCTGCTCACCCACGAAGACTTGCTTATTGCCCCGGCCGACGGCAAAGTAGTTGTGATTGAGGACGTGCACGAGCCGGAATTCTTCGACGACACGCGCAAGCAGATCAGCATCTTCATGTCGCCTATCAATGTGCATATCACTCGAAATCCTATTTCGGGCGTTGTGCGCTATTTTAAATATCACCCCGGCAACTATTTGGTGGCCTGGCACCCTAAGAGCAGCACCAAAAACGAGCGTACCACCGTGGTAGTTCAGTCTGAAGCTGGCCCGATGGTGCTCTTCCGCCAGATTGCCGGCGCTATGGCCCGCCGCATTGTGTGGTACGTGAGCGAAGGCGACGAAGTAAGCCAGGGCGAAGAGTTCGGCTTTATCAAGTTCGGCTCCCGCGTCGATGTGTACGTGCCCTTGGATACGGAGCTGAAAGTAAAGCTTGGTGATAAAGTGAAAGGTGGCGAAACCGTAATTGCTCAGCTCAAAACCGAAACGCCAAGCCTTTTCTAAATCAAGATTTTGTAAAATAGCTATAGAAAAGCCCCCCAGATTATTTCTGGGGGGCTTTTTATGCGATAAACATCTACTCAACGCCAGCTACTTGATAATGCAGTAATGCCATGCCATCGGGCCAAGCTTGGCTACGCAGCAGTTGTAGCGGTTGGGCGTGGCCCTGGCGCCAGAGGGGAATACCGGCGCCGATTAGCAGCGGCACCACAAATAGCATGAGCTCATCGACCAGCCCGGCGGCAAACAATGGAGCGGCCAGTAAACTACCGCCAATCAGCCAGATGGTGCCGCCTTCTTCCTGCTTCAACTGTCTGACAAAGTGTGCCGAATCTTCGGTCACGAAGCGAACAGATGGATGTGCTGCCTCGGCTGGAGGCTGATGAGTGAAAACGTAGTTAGTAAGTTCTGGATACGACCATTCGCCGAAGGTGAGCACCTGGTCGTAAGTGGTGCGGCCGAGCAACGTAGTGTCTACCGTGGCCAGAAATTCGGCATACCCGTAATCTTCATCTCCTGACACCGGCGGTAGCCAATCTACGGAGCCTGTAGTGTCAGCAATGTACCCGTCGAGGCTGGTGGCAATATAGATAACAACTTTGCGCATACTATTGGAGTGAAAGGGTGAGCCTTCAAGGCAATGGTTCCACAAGTTTAGGTACGCTCTAGGGAAGCTAAATAGCGAATAGCCAACGCGCTTATAAAAACCACTTGCCCATGAGCTGCGCCAGTTGCTCTAGCGCCTGCTGGTCGTCCTGGTCGAAGTCGTTGAGCTGGTCGCTGTCCACATCCAGCACCATTACTACCTGGCCATCTTTCAGCACCGGCACCACAATTTCCGATTTGGACTCGCTGCTGCAAGCAATATGACCGGGAAACTGCTCCACGTCAGGCACCAGCAAGGTTTGAGCTTGGGCCCAGCTAGCGCCGCACACGCCTTTGCCGTGCCGAATACGCGTGCAGGCAATAGGTCCCTGAAAAGGCCCGAGCACCAATTCATCACTTTTTACCAGATAAGCGCCCACCCAAAAAAAGCCGAAGGTCTGCTTCAAAGCGCCCATGGTGTTGGCCAAATTAGCAATCAGGTCGGGCTCGCCAGCAGTCAGCGCCTCTATTTGAGGAAGCAGTTGCTGGTACTTTTCGGCTTTGGTAAGGGTAAGGTCGAGAATGAGTTCTTCAGCCATGAGAAAGATATAAAGTCAGTAAGTAGCTTCTAGCGCAAAGTCGTTGTTGCGCCTTTCGCGTGTTGTCCAAGTAAAATTACGTGCGGTTATGATGATACACGAACAGCGTATCGTCGCCCAGAGTTACCTGCTCGTGCAAATGCCGAATGCCCAGCTGCGGCGCGGCAATGCCAACCCCCAGCTTTTTGGGGCTGCGCAACAGGCGCGCTTCATCCCACAGGCCATCTTTCAACAAAGAAGTCAGCACCGTGGGGCCACCCTCTACTAGTACCGACTGAATCTGGCGCTCATATAAGTTAGCCAGAATACAAGGAAACAAATCTTCCGCCTCGGGCAGCTTGATATATTCAATGTTGGGCCGGGCGGCTCGCTCGCGGTAGGTATACACCAAGGTAGACTGCTGACCATTAAGCAAATGGTGGCTGGGGGGCAAACTCAGGTTTTTGTCGATGACTACGCGCACTGGATTTTGGCCGGGCCATTCGCGCACGTTCAGATTGGGGTTATCGTGCAGGGCCGTGCGGGTGCCTACCAAGATAGCCTGCTCTTCAGCCCGCCACTGATGCACTACGACCCGGGCCAGTTCCCCACTAATCTGGACAGGCTGGTAATACCGACCAGCCAGCAAACCGTCGGCAGTTTCGGCCCATTTCAAGACTACGTAAGGGCGACGCTTTTCCTGAAAAGTAAAAAAGCGCCGATTCAGCCACCGGCCTTCCGCTTCCAGTACGCCCGTTTCCACGCGCACGCCAGCGGCCTGTAGCTTGTCGATGCCGCGCCCGGATACCAGCGGATTTGGGTCGAGGTTGCAGATGACCACGTCGCGCACGCCACTCTTAATCAGCAGGTCGGCGCAGGGCGGGGTTTTGCCAAAGTGGGCGCACGGCTCCAGCGTTACGTACACGCGGCTTTCGGGCAGCAGGCGTTTGTCGGTGACGGCCGCTAAGGCGTTTACCTCGGCGTGGGGGCCGCCGTAGCGCTCGTGCCAGCCTTCGCCGATGATGCGGCCGTTGTGCGTCACCACACAGCCAACCACCGGATTGGGTCGCGCATAGCCTAAGCCCAGCCGGGCCAGATCGAGGGCGCGGCGCATTATCAGTTCGTCAAAATCACGCATACGGGGTGGGAGGAACGTAGCTTTATAGCCGAAGGTACAAACCGCGTCCCGTATGACCATCCTGGAGCTAACCCGCCGCCTCACCACCAATTTGGGGGGCATTTATCCTGAGCCCGAAGCCGCTGCCATGGCCGGGCAGGTACTAGAGCATTATCTGGAGCTAAGTCCTTTAAAGCGCCGCACGCAAGCCGCCGACCAGGTCCCGCTCGAGAAAGAGGCGTTGATTGAAGCTGCCCAGGCCCGTCTCCTGCGCCATGAGCCGCTGCAATACGTACTCGGCACCGCCCATTTTGCTGGCTTAGAGCTGGAAGTAACGCCCGCCACGCTCATTCCCCGCCCCGAAACGGAGGAGCTGGTGGCGCTTATTATTAAGGAACATAAAAACGCCCCGCAGCTCAGCATTCTGGATATAGGTACTGGCTCGGGCTGCATTCCTATTGCTCTCAGCCATGCAATGCCCTCCGCGCGGGTTATTGGAGTAGATAGTTCGGCGGAAGCATTATCCATAGCTAAGCGAAACGCTGCCCGCTACGCGCCCTCGGTAGAGTTTCAGCAGGTGGACATTCTGCACGCCGCCCCAGTAGAAATTGCCCCCCACAGCCTAGCAATTCTAGTGAGCAACCCGCCTTACGTACTGGAAAGTGAGCGGGCCCAGATGCGCGCTAATGTGCTGGAATACGAGCCGGCCACAGCCTTGTTTGTGCCTGATAATGACCCGCTGCTGTTCTACCGGCGCATCGCGGAGCTGGGGCGAGAACTGTTGCGGCCAGGGGGCAATTTGTACTTCGAAATAAATGAGCAGTACGCAGCAGCGGTACTGCACTTGCTCTGTGAGTTAGGCTACGCTGGGGGGCAAATTCGCCAGGATATGTTTAGCAAAGACCGCATGGTAAGCGCAACTTGGGCAGACTAGAGTATATACTTTCTGCGCAGCAGAGGCTGCTAGCTTTGCCGGTATTAACTCGCCTTATATTACTGGTTGTCACCTTATCACGCAGTGATGATCTCTCGTTCTATTTCTCACTCATATACATGTAAACAATGGAACTTGCTATCGTAGGGTTGGGCGGGGTAGGAGGCTATTTTGGGTTTAAAATAGCTCAAAAATACGCCGCTACTACCACGGCCACTATCACCTTTGTCGCTCGCGGCGAGACTTATGAGCGAGTAAAAGAAAACGGGTTGATGCTGCTCTCGCCCGAGCACCCTGCTAACGTCGCTCACCCCACGAAGCTGGTAGAAACGGTGGCAGAATTGGAAAACATCGATGTGCTACTCCTCTGCGTTAAGGAGTATGACCTAGAATCGGTTTGCAAGCAGCTAAAGTCGAAAGTTCAGGACAACGTCGTTATCCTGCCTTTGATGAATGGGGTTGATATTTATGAGCGGATCAAAAGCATCATTCCTACAGTCATTGTTCTGCCGGCCTGTGTGTATGTGGCCTCCCACATCAAAGAGAAGGGTATAGTAGAACACAAGGGCAACCCCGGTAAAATTATTGTTGGCAAGGATCCTCAGCGTCCCGAATATTCTCCGGAGTCTTTGGTTGACCTCCTGGCTAATGCCACCATAGCAATTGAATATCAGGAGGACGCGTTTCCGGCTATCTGGACCAAATTTATCTTCATTGCCAGCTTTGGCTTGGTCAGTGCCCGGTATAATAAATCGATTGGGCAGGTAGAGGAAGAGCCGCTGTTGCATGAGCGGGCGCACCTTATTATGCAGGAAATACAAGCCATTGCCCGTAAAAAAGGCATGGCCCTGCCTGCCGACATCATCGAACAAACCTTCCAAAAGGCCAGGTCTTTCCCCTATCACACGCCTACTTCCTTGCAGTTGGATGTGCAATCGGGCAAGCCAAAGACTGAGCTGGAATTGTTTGCCGGCGCACTGCTTGCGTATGGCAAAGCGCTCGATGTTCCCGTGGAGGAAACGCGTAAGATTTATTGCGAAATAAAAGAATTGCAGACCTAAGGACTGAGTTCTCAGCTGCAATGTCGTAGTTGCTTTGGGTGTTACGAACAGATTAAGAACCGTCTGAGCAGATTTCTCAAACTTAAAAAGTTCTACCTTTGCGGGCTCAAAATCGGCGGCCTGCCGAGCTAGTTACTTGCTTTCGTGACCGATACGCTTGCCTATTTTGCCCATTCCAGCGCCGTGCTCGACGACGGCTGCCGCATCGGCGCCGGCTGTCGCATCTGGCACTTCGCTCACCTGATGGCGGGCTGCGAGTTGGGCGAGAATTGTAGCATTGGGCAAAACGTAATGATAGCCGATGGCGTACGCCTGGGCCGCAACGTGAAAGTGCAAAACAACGTGAGCCTATACACCGGCGTAGAGTGCGCCGACGACGTATTTCTGGGTCCCTCGGTGGTATTCACCAATGTGCGCAACCCGCGCAGCGCCGTACCGCGCCGCCACGAGTACCAGCCTACAGTGCTGGAGCGCGGGGTGAGTGTGGGGGCCAATTCTACCATAATCTGCGGAGTCCGCTTGGGTGAGTATGCCTTCGTAGGCGCCGGCTCCGTCGTAACCCGCGACGTAGCGCCCTATGCCTTGGTATACGGCAACCCTGCCCGGTCCCGGGGTTGGATGAGTCGGGCGGGCCATCGGCTTACCTTTGATGCCGCTCGGCGCGCCACTTGCCCCGAAAGCGGCGAGCTGTACGAATTAACTCCTGATAATCAGGTGCTACCTGTTATTTCAACTTAGAATTCATAAGTCTACATTCAGATTTTTCTCTTCCTGTGTACGAGCAATTACTTCAGAAAAAAGCCAAGCTAGCCGTTATCGGTCTCGGGTATGTGGGCTTGCCTATCGCCCTCGAGTTTGCCCGCAAACTTAGCGTTATTGGTTTTGACATAAACGCCGCCCGCGTCGATTTGATGCGCAACGGCATTGACCCCAGCGGCGAGCTAGAAGCCAAAGACTTCGAGGGGTGCGACATTACTTTCACCGATTCTTTGGAAGTACTGCGCGAGGCTACCTTTTACATTGTGGCGGTACCTACGCCCATTGACGAGCACGCCATGCCCGATCTGAAGCCCCTACTGGGCGCTTCTACCAGCGTGGGTAAAGTCTTGAAAAAGGGTGATTACGTGGTGTTTGAAAGCACTGTGTATCCTGGTTGCACCGAGGAAGACTGCATTCCAGTGATGGAAAAGCTTTCGGGCTTGTCATTTCCGCAGGATTTTAAGGTCGGGTATTCACCCGAACGCATCAATCCCGGTGACAAGGAGCACACACTAACCAGCATTATCAAAGTAGTAGCCGGCTGCGATGACGAGTCGCTGGATATTATTGCCAAACTCTATGAGTTGGTTGTAAAAGCTGGTGTGCATCGGGCCAGCAGCATCAAAGTAGCGGAGGCCGCCAAAATCATCGAGAACACCCAGCGCGACGTCAACATTGCGCTCATGAATGAGCTGTCGTTGATTTTTGACCGCATGAATATCAACACCTACGAGGTGTTGGAAGCGGCTGGTACCAAGTGGAATTTCCTCAAGTTCTCGCCGGGCCTGGTGGGTGGTCACTGCATTGGCGTGGATCCTTATTACTTGACCTACAAGGCCAAAGAACTGGGTTTCGACGCTAAGGTTATCCTTTCAGGGCGAAGCACCAATGATAATATGGGCGCCTACATTGCCCGCAAAACCGTGCAAATGATCATCAAGCAGGGTAAGGACGTAGCCAAGAGCCGGGTGCTGGTAATGGGCGCTACATTTAAGGAAAACGTGGAAGACATCCGCAATTCTAAGGTGGCCGACGTGATTCAGGAGTTGAAAAACTTCTCCGTGAACGTGGACATCGTAGACCCCCACGCCGACTCCGACGAGCTTCACCACGAGTACGGTTTTCGCCTTACTTCTGCCGAGGAGACCCGCACCGATTATGACGCTGTGATTGTAGCCGTGAGCCACAAGCCCTACATAGACAAAGACGAAGCTTTTTTTCAGGCCATAACCTCCGACAACGCCGTGCTGGTGGATATTAAAGGTTTATACCGCGGCAAAATGCGGGACATGCATTATTGGAGTTTATAAAACGAATGTTTTAATGGCTTGAGGTTAAATGCTAGCTTGCCAACAATCAACCATTTAACCTCAAGCCATTACCTTATTTAACGAAGATGGAAAGAACGAAAATACTTGTGACGGGGGGCGCGGGCTATATTGGTTCGCATACAGTGGTAGAGCTATATCAAGCTGGATATCAGCCTATTATAGTAGATAACTTTAGTAATTCCACCGAGTCCGTGATGCGCGGCATCGAGGAAATCCTGGGTGTTTCGGTTCCCTGCTACGCTATTGATTGTGCCGATGAGGTGGCTCTGCGGGAGGTATTCTCGCACGAGAAAGACCTGCGGGCAGCTATTCACTTTGCTGCCTTCAAGGCTGTGGGCGAGTCGGTGCAGAAGCCGCTAGCGTATTATCACAACAACGTGGGTTCGCTGTTGGCGCTGCTGAAAGTGATGCAGGAATTTGAAATACCTAATCTGGTGTTTTCTTCTTCTTGCACCGTGTATGGTATTCCCGATAAGTTGCCCGTGACGGAGGAAACGCCCACCAAACCAGCTACTTCGCCCTACGGTAACACCAAGAAAGTCTGCGAAGATATTCTGCGCGATGTGGCCGCTGCGCCTAACGCTACCTTACGCACTATTCTGCTGCGCTACTTCAATCCGATTGGGGCCCATCCTTCAGCTCTCATTGGCGAGCTGCCGCTGGGTGTACCCAATAACCTAGTACCTTTTGTAACGCAAACGGCCGCTGGTATCCGGGAGAAGCTGACCATTTTCGGCAACACCTACGACACGCCCGACGGCACCAATGTTCGCGATTATATCCACGTAGTAGACTTGGCCAAGGCCCATATCACGTCGGTAGAGCGGTTGCTGCAAGGGGAAAGCGACAATGTCGAAACATTTAATGTAGGCACCGGCCACGGCAACAGCGTGCTGGAGGTAGTGCAGGCATTTGAAAAGGCTAGCGGACAGAAGCTTAACTACGTTATCGGCCCTATTCGTCCTGGTGATGTGCCCGCCATTTACGCCGATGCAACTAAGGCTAAGGAGGTATTAGGGTTCGAAACTACTACTAGTTTAGAAGACAGCTTAGCCAGCTCTTGGAAATGGCAACAAAGATTAATGGCAAATAGCTAAATGAGTGAAGATTGAGTGGCTAGTCATTCTCATGTTCAATTGAACGACCAGGCATTTAATAGTATAGCTTCCAAGCATTTAGCTGTTTAACAATCAACCATTTACGCACATGAAAATTGTCATTACCGGGGGAGCCGGATTTATTGGGTCGCATGTGGTGCGCCTGTTTGTGACCAAGTACCCAGCATATCAGATCATCAACCTCGATGCCCTGACGTACGCTGGTAATCTGGAAAACCTACGCGATATTGAGAATGCACCTAACTACCGTTTTGTAAAAGGAGACATTGCCGATCAGCAGTTCATAGATGAGTTCTTCGCTCGCGAGGAACCCGACGCTGTCATTCACCTTGCCGCCGAGTCGCACGTAGACCGCTCCATAACCGACCCGCTGGCGTTCGTGAAAACGAACGTGTTGGGCACCGTGCATCTGCTGAATGCGGCCAAAAACCTGTGGAAGCCCCTGGGCTATGAAGGCAAAACCTTCTACCACGTGAGCACCGACGAAGTGTACGGGTCCTTGGAAATGGGTCCCGAGATGTTTACGGAAGATACGGCCTACGATCCCCGTTCGCCTTATTCGGCTTCCAAAGCCAGTTCCGACCACTTTGTGCGGGCTTGGTACCACACCTATGGTTTACCCGTAAAGCTGAGCAACTGCTCGAATAATTACGGCCCAAATCACTTCCCTGAAAAGCTGATTCCCTTGGCTATTCACCGCATCCGGACCAAGCAGCCGGTGCCCGTGTATGGTAAAGGCGAAAACGTGCGCGACTGGCTTTTCGTGAAAGACCACGCCACTGCCATTGATGCGGTGTTTCACAAAGGCAAAGTAGGTGATACTTACAACATTGGCGGCGTGAACGAATGGCAGAACCTGGAGTTGATTCACTTGCTCTGCGATGTAGTGGACGAGAAAACCGGTCAGGAGCCAGGCACCTCGCGCCAGCTCATCACTTTCGTGAAAGACCGTGCCGGCCACGACTTGCGCTACGCCATCGACTCAAGCAAAATCATGAACGAGTTGGGCTGGGAGCCTTCGGTGACATTTGAGCAAGGGCTAGCTCAAACAGTGGACTGGTACTTAGCAAATAACGAGTGGCTGGAACGCGTGACAACAGGCGCTTACCAAGATTATTATCTGCAGCAATACAGCTAAAGCTGCTTAATGAAGAATGAGGAGTGAAGAACTACTCAGTGCCCTCGAATTCCTCGAACTTCATTTCTCATTCTTAATTCAATAACGTGTACGGAACCCCTTTTCACGACCAGCCGCTCGATAACCTAACCTTTCTGGTGACGGGTGGAGCCGGATTTATTGGCTCTAATCTGGTTGAATACCTGCTCAAACATGGTGCTGGCCGCGTGCGCGTACTGGATAATTATTCCAACGGGTTTCGCAAAAACATGCGCCTATTCAAAGGTGCTCCGGCACTGGAAGTAATTGAAGGCGACATCCGCGACCCGCAAGTGTGTCATGATGCCTGCCGGGGGGCAAATGTGGTGCTACATCAAGCTGCGCTGGGCTCGGTGCCCCGTTCCATCAACGACCCGATTACGAGTAACGATGTGAACGTAGGCGGCTTTGTTAATATGCTGGTGGCGGCTAAGGAAGCCAATGTGCAGCGCTTTGTGTACGCTGCTTCATCCTCCACCTATGGCGACTCACCTCACCTACCTAAGGTAGAGGACCGCATTGGTAAGCCCCTGTCGCCGTACGCGGTTACTAAGTATACCAACGAGCTTTACGCCGATGTATTTGGCAAAACCTATGGTATGCCCATTATTGGGCTGCGCTACTTCAATATTTTTGGCCCCCGCCAGGACCCAAACGGCGCCTACGCGGCCGTAATTCCGCTATTTATTGACGCGGTACTGCAAGGAAAAGCCCCCCGCATGAACGGCGACGGCGGCCAGACCCGTGACTTTACTTTTGTTGAGAACTGCGTGCAGGCCAACATCAAAGCGGCGCTCACCACCAATCCGGAAGCCCTGAATCAGGTGTACAACATCGCCGTGGCCGATCGTACTTCCCTCAACGACCTCTTCAACATTCTAAAGGAAGAAGCCGGCTCCGACATCACGCCCATCTACGGCCCCGACCGGCCCGGCGATATCCGCGATTCGCTAGCCGACATCACGAAAGCCAGAACCCTGCTCGGCTACGACCCGCA
Source organism: Hymenobacter sp. HD11105 (assembly GCF_054051685.1). NCBI lineage: Bacteria > Pseudomonadati > Bacteroidota > Cytophagia > Cytophagales > Hymenobacteraceae > Hymenobacter > Hymenobacter sp. HD11105. The sequence goes on from NZ_JBSWBR010000001.1 coordinate 328,690, forward strand.
GATTCGCATTCGGGAAGGCTTGCAGCAAACGCTGGCGTGGTTCAAAGCAAATCAGACGTTTATTCGGGAAAGCAACTAGCGTAAAAGATTAGTTTCTGCTTTTATACAAAACATAGCCATCCTCAGCTCAACACCTATGAAAGGTATTATCCTCGCCGGCGGCTCCGGCACTCGGTTGCACCCGCTCACGCTGGCCGTTAGCAAGCAGCTTATGCCCGTGTACGACAAGCCGATGATTTACTATCCCTTGTCGATTCTGATGATGGCTGGTATCCGCGACATTCTGCTTATTACCACGCCTCACGATCAGGAGCAATTTAAACGCCTGCTGGGCGATGGCAGCAAACTAGGCTGTAATTTCCAATACGCTATTCAGGAAGTGCCCAACGGGCTGGCGCAAGCTTTCGTGATCGGCGCTGATTTTATTGGCGATGACAAGGTAGCACTGGTGCTAGGCGATAATATCTTCTACGGTGAAGGTCTCGAACAGCTGCTACAAAACAATAGCAACCCCGATGGGGGCGTGGTGTATGCCTACCACGTAAACGACCCGGAGCGCTACGGCGTGGTAGAGTTTGATGATAACAAAAAGGCGCTCAGCATCGAAGAAAAGCCTAAGGAACCCAAGAGCAACTACGCGGTGCCAGGTTTATACTTCTATGATAACGAGGTAATTAAGATTGCGCGCGAGTTGAAGCCCAGCCCGCGCGGCGAGTACGAAATCACGGATGTAAATCAGGAATATCTACGGCGCGGTAAGCTGAAGGTCGGCATTCTGGGCCGTGGTACGGCTTGGCTGGACACAGGCACCTTCGAAAGTCTGATGCAGGCCTCAGAGTTCGTGCGCGTGATTGAGCACCGCCAAGGCTTGAAAGTGGGTTCTATTGAGGAAGCTGCTTACCGTCAGGGTTTTATTACGGGCGAGCAGCTACGCAAAATTGCGGAGCCCTTGCGCAAAAGCGGTTACGGCGATTACCTTATGCGCTTACCAGAAGCCCAGATGCTGGAAGAGTAAGCTGCACTATAACCCATCATAAAGCGCAAAAAAGCCCCCCAGATATTTTCTGGGGGGCTTTTTTGCGTCTTTACAACAACGCGCCGGCTGTTAAGCCCACGGCTATTATTACGTAGGAGGGAATCTTATTCCAGAGCAGCAGCAGAAAGGTAACCGCTATCAATACTAGGTTGATGGGCGTATCGGGCAGCGGGTGATAGAGCAGAAAGGTAGCCGCCCACACCAAGCCCGCACTCACCGCGTTTATGCCTTCCAATGAGGCTTTTACCACTCGGTACTGCTTGAGCTGGTCCCAGAACCGAATAAGAAAGAATATAAGAAAGGTGCCGGGCAGAAAAATACCGGCCGTGGCCACCAAAGACCCTAATAGCTGTCCGCTTACGCCCGCCTCTTCCCGGCGCATGGCCAACGCACCGATATAAGACGCAAACGAAAAATTAGGCCCCGGCATGGCCTGCACCAGCCCCAGACCCGACAGAAACTCCGGCGCCGTGAGGTAACGTTTAAACTCCACGAACTCAGCGAATAGCAGGGGCGCTAATACCTGCCCGCCGCCAAATACCAGGCTACCGTTGCGGTAGAAGTTCTCGAATAGCCGCACGGGTAGCCAGCGCGTATAGTGGCCCAACACGGCCGCAGTCACCAGCACACCTAACCAGAGGGCAAAGTTAGCCCACTCAATGCGCAGGGGCTGTTTTTCTCGTACTTCAGGAATTTTGCTGTAGCGGAAGGTGGTAATTAGCCCCCCAGCCAACAACAGCAGCGGCAGCACAGCCGGAAGCTGGAAGGAATAAGCCAGCATCGCCCCCGATACCATCAGGGCTACCGAGGTTTTGGTATGAATGACCTTCTCGGCAATCTTATACGCCGAGTACGCCACAAACCCGATGGCAATAGGCTGAATAAATTGCACTAAGCGAGCTACCAAGCCTTTGTCTAAATAGCTGATGCTAAGGGCAAAAATAGTCATGAAGGCCACGGTGGGCAGCATCCAAACCAGCAGCGTGAGGTAGGCCAAATTGGGGCCGCCGAGGCGAAACCCGATGGCTGTGATGGTTTGAGTGGAAGTAGGACCGGGCACAATCTGGCACAGGGCGTTTAGCTCTACCAACTCAGCCGAGGTCAGATAGCGCCGCTTGTCTACCAGCAGGCGAAACATCATGGCCAAGTGAGCCTGCGGGCCGCCAAAACTTGTGAGGCCCAGCACGGCCACATCCTTCAGGAATATAATGCCGCGCACGCGCTTGGTGCGGCGGCCACTCCGACGGGGTGGGGGAACCAAGCTTACCTCTTCCGTTTCCACTGGTTGGTGCTTACTGCCTGCTGCTTAGGCGTTCATAGGTAAAGAAAAGATACGGCATTACCAGAAAAAAGCCCCCCAGAAATATGCCGGGGGGCTTTTTATCTTTCTTAAAAGTGTTGAGCTAATGACTCAACCACATGGCTTACTTTTTCTTCAAGCCCAGCTCAATGAGGCGTTCATTAAGGAATTCGCCGGCTGTAATATCTTTCTCCTGCTTGGGGTTATCGGCCGTAACGCAGCTTTCAAGAGCAGCTAGGCTCATTTCCGAACGGGGGTGCATGAAGAAGGGCACCGAGAAGCGTGAAGAATTCATCTTCTCGCGGGGCGGGTTCACTACACGGTGAATAGTGCTCTTGAGCACGCCGTTGGTCAGGCGCTGTAGCATGTCACCCACGTTCACCACAATCTGGTCGGGCAGGGCCGTGATGGGAATCCATTTGCCGTCGCGGCGTAGCACTTGCAGGCCGTCGGCGGAAGCACCCATGAGCAGGGTAATCAGGTTGATATCACCGTGCTCGGCCGCGCGTACTGCATCAGCGGGTACTGCATCGGGGTTCTCGATGGGGAAGTAGTGAATGGGCCGCAGAATGCTGTTGCCATTGCGCACCTTATCATCAAAATAATTCTCGGGCAGGTTCAGGTAGATGGCAATAGCCCGCAACACATCCTTGCCGGCCGCTTCCAGCGTTTTGTACGTGGTAAGCGTACTCTCATGAAAGCTTGGGACTTCCTTCGGCCAAATATTGTCCGGGTATTCGCTTTTGATCGGATCATTCGGATCATCTACCTCTTGGCCCACGTGGTAAAACTCCTTCAGGTCGCCGGTGTTGCGGCCCTTGGCGTGCTCTTTTCCTTTGCCAGTGTAGCCGCGCTGCCCAGCAAGCTCTGGATTCTCGTAGCTTTGTTTCACCTCATCGGGCAGAGAGAAGAAAGCTTTTACATCGGAGTAAAGCTGAGCAGTTTGCTCTTCAGTTAGGCCGTGGTTGCGCAGCGCCACAAAGCCAATGCTCTGGTACGCTTCGCCGAGTTGTTGAACGAAGCGCTGCTTGCGCTCCGGGTCGCCTGACCGGAAGTCGGCTAGGTCGAGAGATGGAATTTCTTCCAGCAATGTTGAGTCCATAGTGGAGAATCAAATATACTTTTGGGCATTCAATACGTACTCTGCAAGGTACTCAAAAAATTAAACGTCATTTTTGTAGCACAGCGGTACCGAAGAAACGGACCGATTTTTTTATTTTCTTTTCCTTATGAAAGCACCAGTTCTACTCCTCAGTGTTGCCGTACTGCTTGGCCTCGCGGCCTGCGACACAACTCGCCAGCAAACAGAAACCGCTACACAGATTCAATCGGAGGCTACCACGGTTACTGGTCTATCAAGCATGGAAAAGAATGGCATTCGGTTGACGCCCTTCAACGATTCGCCTAAGTACCCCGAGTCGCAGATGCGCCTCAAAACGCCCGTGCCAGGTAGCAATGTAGCTTCCGGAGCTGTAGCCTTTGACTATGACCTGAGCAACTTTCAGCTCACCAAGATGACTGGCGGCGTACACGCAGAGCATATGGCGAACTCGCAGCAGGGGCAGCACATTCATAACATCGTTGATAATGAGCCTTATACTGCGCATTACACCACTGAGTTTACCAAGAATATCCCCGACGGTCAGCACGTAGTTCTTTCCTTCCTCTCGCGCTCTTACCACGAAAGCCTGAAGCACCGCGGCGCCTATGACTTGCGCCTAGTAAACGTTGGCGCAGGCACAATAACGCCGCTGAACGCCAATTTATCGGCTCCCCATATGTTTTATAGCCGGCCCAAGGATACTTACTCGGGCGCCGACACTAAGAAGGTGATGCTAGATTTTTATCTGGTTAACACTACTTTGAGCCCGGAAGGTAATAAAGTGCGCGCTACCATCAACGGCAGCGAATTTATGCTCGACCAGTGGCTGCCTTACATGATGGAAGGCCTACCCGCCGGCCAGAATACCGTGAAGCTGGAGCTAGTGGATGCCAGTGGCACCGTAATATCCGGTCCGTTTAACTCCGTTACCCGCACTTTCACCTTGCAGCCCTAAGCCCCGTAGCTGTTTATTTAAACAAGTGAAAAATCCTGCCTACACATGATCGTGTGGGCAGGATTTTTTTAGCACTTTACTTGTATAGCCTATTATTAATAAACTATAAAGTGCTATTTTGAAAAAATTATCTACTGTTCGAAATGGTGTTTGTAGTTTTGGCTTGGCTTTCGCAGACCGGGTCAACTTCCCTGTCGCTCAAACTGCGAGTAGGTGAAGGACTGAACGGAACAAAGGCTGGCTAAGCTATTTTCAGACTTCTTTGGGTGTAACCTATGCGTATTTATAAAGCTGTTTTAACGCTGGCAATTGTAGCAGGAGCAAGCTTAAAAGCTCAAGCTCAGCATGCCGTGTGGGCCAGCAAGGTAGTGGGAGTATCGTCGCAGAAAGCGGAGGGAAAAGAACCCTTTTCGCCAGAGAAAGTACTTGGTGAGCCTAATGCTCAGCCCTTAGGTCAGGTGAGCAATGAGGCCTGGATTCCTAAAAAAGAGGGGAAAGAAGAATTTATTGAAGTCAAGTTCAGTAAATCTCTGATTGCCCGCCAAGTTACGGTCGTCGAAAACTTCAATCCAGGATCAGTTATCAAAATTGAACTGGTTGATACGCGTGGTGGAAAACACCAGGTGTATGAGAACAAAAATCCTGGTCCTTTACCCGAGCTGTTTCGGTCCTTGCAAGTAACATTTGAGCCTGCTACTTACCGCACCATCGGGGTCGTCGTCACGATGAACACGATTAGGGTGAACGGGGTAAACCAGATTGACGCTATCGGTATTGCGGATGTGGCGGCTACTATGGTGAAGGAGGAGTTCAAGGCCGCGCCCGAAGGCGAAAGTGGTGTTTCGGTCGACTCAGCTATGGTGAACCTCGGACCTACCGTCAACTCCAAATACGTTGACACGCACCCCGTCATTTCACCTGACGGTAAAACACTGTTTTTCGCCCGCCAAGAGAGTCCCCAAAACGTGGGGGGCAAAGAGGACGTGCAGGACGTGTGGTACAGCACCCTGCGCGATGCCCGCACAAAATCGTGGAATCCAGCAAAGAACATTGGTGGCCCTATTAATACGCCTGGCCCAAACGGGCTGGCCTCAGTATCATCGGATGGTAATTCGGTGGTGTTGATTAACGTGTATAACGCGGATGGCTCACTCGATCCGAAGGGCTTGAGTATGGCCCGGCGCACGGCTACAGGCTGGTCGAGGCCAACGAAGATTGAGGTAGAAGACTTCTATAATAACGACCCCGAGAACGTCGATTTCTTCCTGGCTACATCGGGTAAGGAGTTGCTGATGGCCGTGGAGCGCAAAGATGGACAGGGCGAACAGGACCTGTACGTCAGCCTGCTCAAGCCCGATGGAAGAACCTGGGGCAAACCACGTAATCTCGGCACTTCTATCAATACCAAAAAGGCGGAATTCGCCCCCTTCTTGGCCGCTGATGGCAAAACTCTCTACTTCGCTTCCGAAGGCCACGGTGGCTACGGGAAAAGCGACATTTTCTATAGTAAGCGCCTCGACGATAGCTGGACCAGCTGGACCAAGCCCCGCAACCTAGGTTCGAGCATCAACTCTTCTGACTTTGATGCCTACTACACGGTGTCGGCGGCGGGCGATGATGCGTATCTCGTATCGTCGAGGAATGGCACGGAAGGCTCCCGCGACATTTTCCGTATTGGTCTCACGCCTCAGTTTAAGCCGGAAGTAGTGACACTGATCCGGGGCCGGGTGCTGGATGCCTCGACTAAGAAACCGGTGGCGGCCAAAATTCGCTACGAGAATCTGCTAACGGGCGAGGAGCTAGGCATAGCCGAAACTAGCCCCGTTGATGGCTCCTACACCATCGTGCTGCCCTCCGGCGCTCACTATGGCTATCGGGCGGAAGCAGCCAACTACATCGCCGAAAGCGATAACCTAGACGTGACGGACCGGCAAAAATATACCGAAATCAACCAGGACCTGTTTCTGATTCCCTTCACGGTGGGCCAGACGATCAAGTTGACCAACATCTTCTTTGCCCAAAGCAAGTTTTTCTTGCGCGAAAACTCCTACCCGGAATTGCAGCGCCTGATTGGTATTCTGAAGGAGTACCCGAACATGGAGATTAAGCTGGAAGGCCACACCGACAACCAGGGTGATCCGGCCCTGAACGTGAAGCTCAGCCTAGACCGCGTGAACGAGGTAAAGAAGTACTTGGTGGCGCGTGGCATCTCGGCGGCTCGTATCACCACCGAGGGCTTTGGCGGTGCTACTCCGGTGGCCAGCAATGATCAGGAGGAAACGCGCCGCCTCAACCGCCGCGTAGAGTTCCGCATCACAAAGAAGTAGCGCGAGCGGACTATAGCTTATTTAGTAATCGGAAAGCTCCCCAAGACATCCTGGGGGGCTTTTTGGCCTGTCGGCGAGCAAAGGGCGGTCAGAGGCAATGGTCAGTGATTAAACTGTTTCTTCGGCCTGTTTCTGCAGTAGTTTGGCGTTTTTTGTCACCATGTGGGAGAAGTGAAACTAGGCTATATAGATTTAAAAACGCTGGCGGGCGCATTGAAGTACAAAGTCAGGTAAACCAAGGTTCGACTTTTACCGTCTACTTCAAGAACTAGCCTAGGTCCGTGGACCCAAAGTGACCTTATACTCTATCTGCCCGTGGATAAAATCTCCTGCACCCTCTTAGTAGACGACGACCGGATTAATAATTTCCTCAATCAGCGGCTGCTCGAAGGATTAAGCATAACGGATAAGCTGCTGACGGCCCTCAATGGTCAGGAGGCACTGACCATTTTTGAGCAGGAATGCCGCGAGGCGAATTGTCCCGCGCTAGTGCTACTGGATGTGAACATGCCCGTTATGAATGGCTTTGAGTTTCTCGAAGCCTACGATAAGCTGCCGTTTACGCCCAAGGAGCCCGTTATCATTATCATGCTTACCACCTCCCTGCACCCCCGCGATGTTGAGCGGGTGCAACGCCTAGGCATTGCGGGCTTTATAAATAAGCCCCTGACCAAGGAAAAAGTAAACGACATACTGAAGTCGTATTTCAATCGGGAGCTACCGCAGGAATAAGGCTGGCCCACTGGTGATAAAACAGCAAAGCCGATGGAGCATTCTCCATCGGCTTTGCTGTGTAAGAGACTAATACAAGCTCAGCGGTCTGGGCAGGCTTAGCTGAGACGCGTCTCGTCGCGGCCGGGTTTGGTGCTGCTATTTTGCCCCCCAGGATTGGCAATAGAGTCGCGCATGTCGGTATCCGACTGAATGTTACGCATTTTGTAGTAGTCCATAATGCCGAGGTTGCCACTGCGAAAAGCTTCGGAAATGGCTTTCGGAATTTCGGCTTCGGCGTCTACCACGCGGGCTTTGGCCTCCTGAGTTTTTGCGCGGTTTTCTTGCTCTACTGCCACGGCCATAGCGCGGCGCTCCTCAGCTTTCGCTTCAGCCACCTTCAAGTCGGCAGTAGCTTGGTCGATTTGCAGCTTGGCACCAATGTTTTCCCCGATGTCAATGTCGGCGATATCGATGGAGAGTATTTCGAAGGCCGTACCCGCGTCGAGGCCTTTTTGCAGTACCAGCTTCGATATTTTATCGGGGTTTTCGAGCACCTCTTTATGGGAGCGCGACGAGCCAATGCTGGTCACGATGCCTTCGCCTACGCGGGCCAAAATGGTTTCTTCGCCGGCGCCGCCCACCAGCTGAGTGATGTTGGCGCGTACCGTGATGCGGGCTTTGGTGATAAGTTGAATACCGTCCTGAGCCACGGCAGCCACATTGGGCGTATTAATCACCTTTGGATTAACAGAAGTCGTGACGGCTTCGAATACATCGCGGCCCGCCAGATCAATGGCAGTGGCCTGCTTGAAAGTGAGCGGAATATTAGCCTTGTCGGCCGAAATCAGGGCCTTGATAACGCTGGGAATATTGCCCCCGGCCAGATAGTGGGTTTCCAAGTCATTAGCCGTTAGCTCTAGGCCGGCTTTGGTACTCGTAATCAGAGAGTTGACAATAAGCGTGGGCGACACTTTACGTACCCGCATCAGCACCAACTGGAATAAGCTCACTCGCACCCCCGAAAAAATAGCCGTAATCCAGAGGCCAATGGGAAAGAAATACAAGAAAACCAGCAGAGCGACAGCCGCGATGGCAAGCGGGACAAAGGGAAACTCCATGGGCAAGGGCTTAGGGTTTAATAAATGGAAACAGCAGTCTGGGGGGCATTTCTACTGTAAGAAGTCCCAGGTGTGTGCAAAAGTTACGCTTGTTCGACCACAATACGGTTCTGCTCGATGCGTAGAACCCGCACGGGAGTGCCGGCGTCTAAAAATTCGCCTCGCGTGGTAGCCTCACGCCGCTCTTCGCCAAATAGCACATTGCCCGCCGGCCGCAGAGCCGACAGAGCCCGACCAGTAGTACCCGGCTGCACGTCGGGGCGGCGCACGTCGCGCACCGTGCTGTCGTTTACGTTGGTCAGCGCGAACCTGTGCAGGTTTTTGGGTCGTAGGCCAATGTAGAGCATAATACCTGCCGCTACCACCGAAACCACCAGCGCATAGTGGCCTGCCGTGGTACCTAGGTCGCGGTAGCCCAGCCACACGCCCGCCACCAGCAAAGCAAAGCCGATAAGGCCCACCAGCGTGGTGCCCGGAATAAACAGCACTTCGACTATCAGAAACAGCAGTCCGAAGAGTAAAAGCAGAACAACGGTAAGCCAGTCCATATGCAGAGGCGTTTGAAATGTTCTTAAAGATACGCAGAAACCGCCGCCCTATACTAGCGCTTCGGGCCGCTACTTATAGTACAAAGTAGTCCGCACAATGATTGCCTTTTTACGTCATTCAGGCGAATGATTTGGTTCTAAAAGCAGATTTGCACAAAGGAAGCGAGTCTACCACCAGCAATAAGGTCACAGCAGCAGACGTGTACCCTCAGAGCGTCAGTTTCGTATGCGGCTCATGATGAAACAACGCGAAATCACCGCCCAAGACAATACCACCTGGACCTGCGTGCAAGCCTACGCCGGCCTTGATAGCAAAACCGCCGAGCAGGCCACCAAACTCGCCGAAGCAGAAGACGGTACCGTAACCGTAGTGTGCACACCCAGCGGCGGCGCCCAAACCGTGCGGCTGGAACTGAATAAGGACTGGATGGATAACCTCTCGGACGAGGAGCTAGCCACTGCTATTGCGGCAGAGTCAAAATAGCAGCCTGAACATCTGGCAGCTGAGAAGCTGTGCATAAAAAAGCCCCCCAGAACGATTCTGGGGGGCTTTTTTATGGCCTAAATATTTTAATAAGCCCGTGCAAAGTGGGCTCGGCGCGTGCTGGGCTTGCCCGTCACGATGCAGATACCATCCTCGTCGGGCTCAGCTAGCGCCAGGCAGCGAATGGTGGCTTTGGTTTCCTCCTTGATGCGTTCCTCCGTTTCGGGGGTGCCATCATAGTGGGCCACCACGAAGCCGCCGGGGCCGTCGAGCACCTGTTTGAACTCCTCGTAGCTTTCCACGCGAGTAGTGTGGGTTTCGCGGAAGTTGTGGGCACGCTGGTAGATGTTGGCTTGAATGTCCGTAAGCAGCTGATCGATACTGCTCACAATGTCGGCGAGCGGCAGGTTTAGCTTCTCCTTCGTGTCGCGGCGGGCCACCTCTACGGTGCCATTGTCGAGGTCACGCATACCGATGGCCAAGCGCACGGGCACGCCCTTCAGCTCCCACTCGGCAAACTTAAAGCCGGGGCGCTCCGTGTCGCGGTCGTCGAGCTTCACGCTGATGCCGCGCTCCAGCAAGCCCATTTGAATGGGCCGGATGCGCGCCTTCAATTCGTCGAGCTGGCCAGTTTTGTAGATAGGCACGATGACCACCTGAATAGGGGCCAGCTTGGGGGGCAAAATTAGGCCATCGTCGTCGGAGTGGGCCATGACCAAGGCGCCCATGAGGCGGGTGCTGACGCCCCAGCTTGTGCCCCACACGTATTCCAGACCGCCTTCTTTGTTGGCAAACTGCACGTCGAATGCCTTGGCAAAGTTTTGCCCCAAAAAGTGGGACGTGCCGGCCTGCAAGGCCTTACCGTCCTGCATCAAGCCCTCGATGCAATAAGTTTCGAGGGCTCCGGCGAAGCGCTCATTCTCCGTTTTCACGCCTTTTACAACGGGCAGCGCCATCCATTCCTCGGCAAACTCGGCATACACGTCCAGCATCTGCCGGGTTTCGGCTAGTGCTTCTTCGGCGGTGGCGTGGGCCGTGTGGCCTTCCTGCCATAGAAACTCAGCGGTGCGCAAAAACAGGCGCGTGCGCATTTCCCAGCGCACCACGTTGGCCCACTGATTAATGAGCAGAGGCAGGTCGCGGTAGCTCTGAATCCAGTTTTTGTAGGTACTCCAGATAATTGCCTCCGAGGTAGGCCGCACGATGAGCTCCTCTTCCAGCTTGGCATTAGGGTCGACGCGCAACTTGCCCGGATTATCGGGGTCTGTTTGGAGGCGGTAGTGCGTTACGACAGCGCATTCTTTGGCGAAACCCTCCGCATTTTTTTCTTCGGCTTCGAAAAGGCTTTTGGGTACGAACAGCGGAAAGTAAGCGTTTTCGTGGCCTGTACGCTTGAACATATCGTCGAGCTGGCGCTGCATTTTTTCCCAAATGGCATAGCCATAGGGTTTAATAACCATACAGCCCCGCACGGCCGAGTTCTCAGCCAGTCCAGCTCGCTTCACTAACTCATTGTACCACAGCGAATAGTCTTCGCTTCGCTTCGGCAAACTTTTACTCATTTTTGGAGTATCTTTAAATAAGCAAATATGTTCCTACTCTGGTACAACATTTGACACAACAAAAGGCACCGTTTCGGGGCAAATTACGTTATTAAAACCCAAGCAGTCCGCTACATTAGTGGAGAAGAGCGTGGGTCCCGATAGGTACCGTTCGTTCTCACCCTTCTTGGTCCACACTTTCGCGCCCTTAGCCATGAAAAATTTCCTTCCAGCTTTATTGCCAGCTCTGGCCCTGCTCACCCTTGGGGGCTGTGCTGGCTCGTCGGCTCTGACCTCAACTGAGACCGACGGCGTCTATTATACATCTAAAGATAAAACCACCTTCACGGCATCGGCCGCACCAGCTTCCTCTTCTGAGCAAGGCTACGAGGCAGACACCGACGAGGCCGCTAACCCCGACTATAATGGGTCAGCATCTTCCTCGGCCCGCAGTGGCTCTTCTGAATACTACGACGAGGACTATGGTTACTCCAATCGTATCCGCCGCTTCCACCAGCCTTACCGAGGCATGGGCCTGGGCTACTACGACTTAGCGTACGTTGACCCGTTCTATAGCCCCTATGCCTTTGGCGGCTTCTCGCCTTACGGTAGCTTCTACGATCCCTTCTACAGCCCTTATGGGTTCGGCAACCCTTATGCTTTCGGTGGAGGCTCCTTTATTAACATCGGCCTTGGCTTCGGCAACCCTTGGGCGCGGCCGTGGCGCTATGGTTATGGCGGCGGCTATGGTATGGGCTTCTATGATGGTTTCTACAACGGGTATTATAGTGGCCTAGGTGGACTGGGCTACGGCTATGGCGGCCTAGGTGCTAGTCGTTACTACGGAAATGTATACAGCCGCAACTACAGCGAAAACCGGCGTAATGTGAATGTGGCACCACGCCGCGACCGTAGTAGCCAGGCGTACAACTTAGATCAGCCGGCCAATGGTAACAACCCTGTAATGTCGACGCGCAGCCGCGGCGGCAACGTAGTGGATGCATCAGGCACGCCTATGCCGGCTACTACGGCTGGGCGGGGCCGCGGACGTATTCTCAACTCGCCTGCTGCTAACTCCCCCCAACCCACGGCGGAGCCTTCGCAGCCCGGCGTAGTAAGCGATGCTACTAGCCAGCCTCAGCCCCGCCGCTGGCGTACCGTGGATCCCGCTACTTCAGCGCCCATGTACACTCCATCTGCCGCTCCTCAAACGCAGCAAGAAACCCGTCAGGCCCGTCGCGTTATGCGCAGTGAGCCAAGCCAACAGATTTCGCGGCCCCAGCGCTCCGAGTCCTACGAGCAGCCCACACGTACGTATTCGCAGCCTTCGCGCTCCGAGTCGTATTCGTCGCCTTCTATGAGCAGCCCTAGCAACAGTGGCGGCAGCAGCGGTGGCAGCCGCGGCCGGATTCGATAAATCAGTCGCGTAAGCTAAAGCACCACCCGCGCACGTTCGTTGATTCGAACAGTCCTCATCTTCCCTTCATGAGAAACCTAAAATACTGGTTGGGCCTGACCCTTATGGGTTGGGCCAGCCACGCCTTTGCCCAAAGCGAAACAGACGCACTGCGCTATTCGCAGCTTCAATTCTCCGGCCCAGCCCGCACCTTGGGCATTGGCGGGGCCAACGTAGCCGTTGGCGCCGACCTCGGCAATTTGGTAAGCAACCCTGCAGGCCTCGGGCTTTTTCAACAGTCAGAGGTAACATTCACCCCAGGCTTGGGCATTGCTAATACTTCCACCTCAGGCCTGGGCGCCTCTATAGCCGAAACGCGCAACAGCTTGCAAATAGCGAGTCTAGGGGCCGTTTTTGTGAATCGCCGGGCCGATACTGACAATACGAGTGACTGGCGTACGGGCACCTTTGCCGTGGGCATGAATCGGGTCAACGACTTCAATGCAAACTTCCGCTACTCCGGTACGGTATCCGATAACCAGTCTTTTTTTCAGCGCCTCCGCGAGCCGCGCTTACTTAACGGCTCTTTGTCGCAAACCTTGGATGATATCGTCAACCAAGACAACACGGGTAACTACTTGGATTTGGAAGGCTTAGCCTACGGGTCTTACCTGACCAATATTCAGGATAATGGGCCGGGTACTCCAGAGCGCTTGATAACGGTGCCTCGTAATGGCCCCATTAGCCAGGAAGAGTATATCGAGAACAGCGGTTCACAAACCCAGTTTGACTTCGGTTATGGAGCCAATTACCGCGAGAAGATTTACATTGGCGGCGCCATCGGTATTGTGAGCACTCGTTTCAACCAGACTCGGGAGTTTACTGAGCAGGGCAACGATCCAGGCAGTTCGGTCAACCTAGTGCTTCGTGATCAGCTTGAAACTCGAGGTGCTGGAATTAACGCCCGAATTGGAGCCATTTATCGGCCTAATGACCAAGTACGGGTAGGCGCGTCGATTCAGACTCCAACTTTTCTGCAGCTGGACGACTCCTACACGACTACACTCACCACGCAGTTCAACCCGCCTATTGAGTTTGTAAACGATAATAACCAGGTTATTCAATCGGTTACGAATGGGTCGGCTACTTCAGCTGGGGAGTTCAGCTACCGCATTACCACGCCCTTCCGCGCTTCGGGTGGGGTAGCGGTGCTGGTGGGCAAAAATGGCTTTGTGAGCGGTGATTTGGAGTACGTGAATTATACCAGCGCCCGCTTGAATGATGACAGCGACACAGGCGCTTCTAATTCATTTGGCCCTCAAAACGACGCTATTTCGTCACTCTACCGCCCCACGGTGAATATCCGGTTGGGAGGTGAAGCCCGCTACAATGCTTTCCGCTTCCGCCTAGGCTATGCTCGCTACGGCAGCCCTTATGAAGGTAGCGGCCTCGATGCTACCCAAAACTATTTTACGGGTGGGGTAGGTGTACGGCAACGTAGCTTCTTCCTCGACTTAGCTGGCGTGTATAACACCGGCAATCAGTACTATCGCGCTTATACCCTGAATGCTCGCAACGAGCCGGTTATCACCCTCGACACGAACCGCTTTACTACGACGGTTACGGCCGGTATTACCTTCTAAAAAATATTAAATTACAGTATACAAAAAGGCCGCTTCCTAGGAAGCGGCCTTTTTGTGTGTAGCTAGCAGCACCATATTTGCCCCCCAGCGTCACGTCAGCGTTGCTTAGTGACCCGCACGCGCAAATCGACAGTTGGCCGGTCGGAGGTGGGGAGCTTTTCTACGATAATTAAGCCCGTTTGTCCGGCTACCGTTTGGAAAGCATACACCTGATTGACGGCCAGCGTTGGGCTACGGGGAATGATGGTGGGCGTGCTATTAAAGGCTGTGATCAAGGCCTGCTCGGTGGTAGCGCCCGTGAAGCTAGTTGGTGGAAGCGTCGTCAGCTTCAAAAGGGTATTGTTGCGGGTGGGCCAGGCTTGTACGCCCAGTATCTTATTAATGGTGAATAGGTTGTCATTGGGAATAGCCAGAATGGGCGTGTTGCCAGCTCCCGGTAGGTAGAGCAAATCAATGCGGCTCTGAACAATAGGATTGGTGCGGGTGGCCGTATTCGGAAATAGCAAGCCGGCATCTAAGTCCATAAAACTAAGCGTGCGGGCGTTGAGTGGCGCCTGAAGACGCGCAATGTATTCGTGATAGGGCGCCAGTACGGAGTCGGCTTTGCGGGTAGTGAGCTGAAAGCGCCGGCTGGCGGTGCGGCCCTCCGCGTCGGTCACCTCGAAGCGCCAGGTTTCACGGCCCGAGGTAGTGCGGGCTCCGAATGTGAATTGATAAGCAAACTTATTCGTCGTAATCAGCGAGTCTAGATACACCAAACTATCGCGGGGCGCTTTGCTGGCATCGTAGGGGCTCGGGTAGATGAATGGCAGGGACAGAGGCTCATACTTTACCGTGATAACTAAACGCTGAAGCAAAGGGGCGTCCGTCGAGCCGCGGTTGTCGGCGAAGATGCGGGTAGCCAGCGTGTCGCCGGGTGCCGGTACGAGCAGGTTGCTGCTAACGAAGCGGGAGGTACCGATAAAGTCGATCCGCGGGCCGGAGCCAGGGTCGGGAGTGCAGGCGGCTAGTAACGCTACCAGCAGCATAAGGAACAAAGACAGGCGCATAGACAGCAAAGGTCGGGGATGGAAAGCGAATGGTAACGCCCTTGTAGCAAGGGCTAGTACGCAACTGTTGCCTGCTGCCCGCGCCTTTGATCCAAATTGCCCCCCAGGGTCCAAATTATACCACGACTTTGATTTATTGAATACCTTTAACGCACATAACTCCGCCGTCTTTTTATTTCACTCTATGAAGTTTCGCTCTTTCGGGCTGGCCTTGTTGCTCACCACGGCTAGTCCTGCCTTAGTACCCCAAATTGCTCCCCAGGCTGTTGCTCAGCAAAAAAAAGCCATTACCCTCGAAGATATTTGGTCGAAGCCCACCTTCCGGGCCAGCTCAGTGCCTGGCTTCAATTGGATGCGCGACGGCCGCTATTATTCGGCCCTCAATGAAGGCAACCTCGTTCAGTCGGACGTAACCACCGGCCAACCCGTAAATACATTAGTTTCTGCCCAAGAATTGCGCCTAGCCGGCAGCAACGAGCCACTGCCTGTAGACGGCTACAGTTTTAATGCCGACGAGCAGAAAATCCTGTTCTCAACTGCCGAAGAGCCCATTTATCGCCGTAGCTCTAAGGCAAACTATTTTGTGTTCGACCGCGCGACCAAGAAACTAGCCCCGCTCAGCGCTGGCGGCAAGCAGAGTTACGCCACCTTCTCGCCCGACGGCAAGCGCGTGGCTTTTGCCCGCGACAATAACCTGTTTGTGGTGGATTTGGCCACGATGCAGGAAAAAGCCGTGACTACCGACGGCGTGGTCAATAAAATCATCAACGGCTCGGCCGACTGGGTGTACGAGGAAGAGTTTTCCTTCGCCCAAGGCTTTTTCTGGTCGCCGGATAGCCGCCAACTGGCTTTTTACACCTTCGATGAAAGTCAGGTGCCCGAGTACAACATGCAGGAGTGGGGCGAGCTTTATCCCAAAGACTACCGCTACAAATACCCGAAGGCTGGCGAGAAAAACTCGGTAGTAAGCGTGTCGGTGCATGATGTAGCTGCTGGCCGCACCACCAAGATGGACGTGGGTCCCGAAGCCGATCAATACATTCCGCGCCTGCTGTGGACCAAGACGCCCAACCTGCTCAGCATTCAGCGCATGAACCGCCTGCAAAATAAGCTGGAGCTGCTGCACGCCAACGCCGCCACCGGTAAAACCCAGGTAGTACTCACTGATACCGACCCCGCTTATGTGGACGTAGCCGACGACCTACGCTATTTGAACGACGGCAAGCAATTTATTTTCAGCAGCGAGAAGGACGGCTACCGCCACCTTTATCTATATGACATGAAGGGCAAACTGGTGCGTCAGCTCACGAAAGGTAATTGGGAAGTAATGGCAGTCGAGGGCCTCGACGAAAAGAACGGGCAGGTGTATTTCACCAGCACCGAGGCCTCGCCCTTGCAGCGCCACCTCTACCGCGTGAGCTTAAAGGGCAAAGGCAAAAGCCGCCTGGGCGAAGCCGGCGCCGGCGCCGACATCGTGAACCTGAGCCCGGATACGCGCTACTACCTCAACTATCACTCCGCCGCCGGCGAGCCTACTACCGTGAGCCTACGTAACGGCCAGGATGGCAAGCTAGTGAAAGTACTAGAGGACAACGCCAAACTACGCCAAACCCTAAGCCAGTACAACTTGGGCAAGCTGGAGTTTTTCAACTTCAAGACCACTGAAGGCACCACACTCAATGGCTGGATGATTAAGCCCGCCGACTTCGACCCCAGCAAAAAATACCCCGTGCTCATGCACGTGTACGGCGGCCCCGGCTCCCAAACAGTGCTCGACAACTCGGGTGGGGGCGTGGCTTTCACCAACTATCTCTGGCACCAAATGCTGGCCCAGAACGGCTACATCGTGGTATCAGTTGATGGCCGTGGTACAGGTGCCCGGGGGGCAAAATTCAAGAAAAGTACCTACGCTAACCTGGGCAAGCTCGAAACTATCGACCAAGGCGAGGGCGCCAAATACCTCGGTACGCTGCCCTACGTGGATAAAGGCCGCATCGGTATCTGGGGCTGGAGCTTTGGCGGCTACATGGCAGCCCTTGCCATGACCAAGGAAGCTGATCTGTTTAAGGCAGGTATTTCCGTAGCGCCTGTCACCAACTGGCGCTATTACGACACCGTGTACACCGAGCGTTTCCTGAAAACACCCCAGGAAAACCCCGGCGGCTACGACGACAACTCGCCCGTGCAGTTTGCTGAGCAGCTGAAAGGCAAGTACTTACTCGTGCATGGCACCGGCGACGACAATGTCCACTTCCAGAACTCCGTGGCCTGGACCGACGCGCTAGTGAAAGCCGATAAAGACTACCAAACGCTGTATTACCCCAATCGCAACCACGGTATTTCGGGTGGCAACACGCGCCTGCACCTCTACCGTCAGATGACGGACTTTGTGCTGAAAAACCTCTAGCCAATTGGCTGGGGGCTTTTTTGATTGTTTATCCTGCTTAGCCGACTGCCGCCTCTGTCCTTAATTCAGAGTAGGGGGCGAGAGTTAAGTTTCTGCTCTTCGGTTTCTTTTGTGTTCGCTCATAAGCTGATCTTCCCAATGGCCCGATTAAAATCACTGCTTTGCCTTACCGGATTGTTGCTGACGGTGGCTGGCTGTCAGCGCGATAAACCAGCCGTAACCGAAGCTGCCGAACCCGAGCTGGAGCAGGAAGACTATGTGGTTGATACTATTCCTGCCGCTACGCCGCCCGTGGCCGGGGCGCGCACCTGGCATCAGCTAGCCCGGCGGACTAATCCTAACGCTCCGCTGCTGGCTCGGCGGAGCATGCGAGGTCCAACTAAATTGCCCCCCGGCGTGCCTCCGCCGCCCGAAGCCGAGCTGCATGATCTGACGCTTAAGGCCAGCGAGTATTTCCGCATCGACCCCACCCAGGCCAGCGAAGTGCACGGCCGGGAAGGCACTATTGTGCGCATTCCGGCGGGCTCCTTAGTAACAGAAACGCAGGCGCCCGCCCGGGGCCCGGTGTGGGTGGAGCTAAAGGAATGTTACTCTACCGCCGACCTGCTACTTTCTAATCTGTCCACAGTTTCTAGTGAGAATGAAGTGCTCGAAACCGCTGGCATCGTGCTGGTGCAGGCGTCCGCCCAAGGTCAGCGCCTGCGCGTAGCCGACGGGCAATCCATTCAGATTGACATGCCCACCGAGCATCGCCAAAAGAAAATGCGCCTTTCCGTGGGCCAAGGCGACCGGCGCAATCGGCTACGCTGGGTAGCTATCAGCCCCTCCGAGACTGCACCCGCGTCGGAGCAAATCTATACCGAGCCTGAGCGCATGCCCACCTATGGCAAAGGCCCCGCCGACATTAACGCGCTGATTCGCTACCCAAAACAAGCCATTGTCAACCAAACGCAGGGTTTGGTCTTCGCGTCTTTTGTGGTTGATGAGGCTGGCCGAGTGCTTTCGCCCAAGATTGTGCGGGGCATCGGCAACGGCTGCGACGAGGAGCTGTTGCGGGTGCTGCGCCAAACGTCGGGCCGTTGGAAACCAGGTGTGCAGGCTGGCAAAGCCGTAAAAGTGAAAATGGTCCTGCCCGTGCGCTTTGCCTTCCACGCGGGGCTAGCCTCAGCCCTCGATAGCGCCAGCAACACCTCGGAAGCCTCCGCCGACACCGCAAGAGAACTCACCGACGCCGAAATGCCCCCCACCACGCCCGCGTTCGAAACAGAAGCCACCGACCGCTATTTGTTTACCAGCACCCAACTCGGCTGGCTTAATTGCGAGCGGGTCTGGCACGCCGCCAACTCGTCGGCCGACCTGACCGCTACTACAGACGCCGACCCCAATACAAGTGTTTACCTGTTATTTCGGGAAGCAAAGGCACTGGTTGCTGGTCAGGCGGAAGAGAATGGCTACACGTTTCGGGGCGTGCCCGCCAATAAGCGCGCTGTCCTAATTGGAATTCGCTACCACAATGGGACGCCTTATCTGGCGCTGCGCGAAACCACTACCGGCCATCACGCCACCGAGCCCTTGACCTTCCGCGAAACATCTTTGGAAGAGTTGGAGCGGGTGTTGGAGAAGTTGAAGTAAGTAGGCTTTGTGAAGGCTTAACTCCCCTCAGGTAGCACGGGGCTCCGCAGGTGCTTCTTGGGTGCTCGGAATGTTCGTGTCAGAAATAATATAGAGCGGCCGTTGGCGCACGTTGGCGCTCAGGCGGGCAATGTACTCGCCGATAATGCCCACGGCTATGAGCTGAATACCGCCAATAAATAGGATGCTCACCATCAAAGAAGCCCAGCCGGGCTCATAGTCACCGGTCACGAAACGGGCGTACAGGGTGTAGACAATCACCAAAAAAGCGATGCCAGACACCACAAAGCCCCCTATGGTGGCGGCCTTCAATGGAGCGTCGGAGAAGCCTGTGATGCCATCCAGCGCCAGCCGGATCATCTTGCGGTAGGTGTAACCCGAGGTTCCGCCAGTGCGCTCTGCCCGGTCGTACTCCAGGCAAGTCTGGCGGTAGCCAATCCAGGAAATTTGTCCCCTGATAAACTTGTTTTGCTCCGGCATCTGCCGAAGCGCGGTTACTACCTTGCGCGAGATAATGCGGAAGTCGCCGGTATCAACCGGAATAGAGATGCGAGTAATGCGGGCCAGTAATCGGTAGAATAGCTTGGCCGTGAGCTTTTTAGTGCCGCTTTCGCCCTGGCGGGAGCGGCGCTTAGCGTATACTACCTCAAAACCTTCCTGCAATTTTTGGTAGAGCTGTGGAATCAGCTCCGGCGGATCCTGCAAGTCAGCATCAATGATAGCTACGGCCGCGCCCGCCGCTAAGTCCAGGCCGGCCGTGACGGCAATCTGGTGGCCAAAGTTGCGGCTGAAATCAATGTAGCGAACGTGGGCGTCGCGGGTGGCCAACTCGTGAATGAGTGCCAACGACTGATCGTGAGAGCCATCATTCACGAAAATAAGCTCATATGCTAACGCCGCGGGCGCTAGCGCGGCCCGTAGGCGCTCGTAAAGCACCCGTATGTTGGACTCCTCATTATAAACAGGAATAATAACGGAGAGGTCCATAGGTTACATAAGCGGAAAAACAGACGCAAGCAAAGATACAGCGGCAGGCTGCCTTCGCTAGCGCTCCAGCGAATAGCCGTTCATAATCAACCGTTTCTGCTGATCATACCAATAAACGTCGGTATCTAGAGGCCTAATCATTAATTCATCTACCAATAGCTCGCTGTTGTCGTAGAGCACCTCCAACCGGTCCGTGGTGGGCTGCACGCGAATGGGTACCACGATGCGCAACCAGTCGCCATCTACTTCGGTGCTGTGCCGCGCATCAGCTACCTGGTGGTCTACCAGCGCACCGTTGGCGTATTGCTTTACCTGCATGTTGCCGTAGCCCTCCGGCATTTTACCATTCAGCCACACGCTCACCTCGTAGCGCCCAGTGTCGGCGGGGGCGGGTACGGGGCCGTCGTACAGGATAGAGAACTTCTGCGCTGGCTCGTAGAAAGCCCCAGCTCCGAGGCGGCCCCGGCGATCAGGACTATCAGCAAAGGGCTGAAGCAATACGCCTTTGCCAGTAGTAGCACGCAGGCCGCCGGGGCGCATGGGCAGTGTAGGCAATAGGGCCGCAGCCTTCTGCCGCTCCTGCGCCCGAGTGGTAGCCGCCAGCGCCGCTAGCGGCAACTCGTATAGCTTCACGTCGCCCGTCGTGATAAGCGGGCGCGCCAGACTTACCAGGCGCTGCTCGGCCGGCGTGAGGGCATCAGGCGTTACCAGTAGCAGAATGGGTTTGCGGGAAGGGAACTTGTCTAGTAAGGGCTTATCCAGCAAGGGGCTGCTGAGCAGTTGGGCGTGTTCCAACACCTGCCCCACCGACGGCCGCGACACGTAGCTGGAAAGCTGAGGCAAGCCGGTGGCAATAGAAAGGCGGTGGGTCTGGGCAATGGAAGCTTCCGAACCGGGCAGCGCAATCTTGTCGCTGCCGTTGTTAAAATAAGGCAAGGGCAGGATAGCTTGAAAGTCACTGGGCTGGCGGCCTGTCCAACTCAGGTGCTGTACCAGCAGGTTGTTTTCCCGATCCATAAAGGCTCGAGCGCCGGCTCCCTGTGCTACTTCCCGGGCTTTGGCGCTGGTATTAATCCAGGCTTCGGAGGCCCATAGCACCAGCAGCATTGGCAACCATGGCAATGCCGTCAGCGCTACGCGCCGCTGCTGCTGGTAGCGCCAGAGGCGGAACAGATAATAGGCGGCGTAGGTGGCAAAAACGTAGTAGAAGGGCCAGGCAAATCGTCCTAAGGCTCTGAGCTGCTTAATAGGCCCTAGATACTTCACCAGGCCCGAGAACAACGGAAAAATAAACGGTACGCCAAACGAGAACAGCAGCAGCAGGCCCGCTGCCCACATTCCCGTGTAAAGCGGGGCCGGCATACCGCGCCGCAGGCGCAGCTTGTGCCCGCGACGGCGCCAGACATGCTGCCCCACCCGCAGCACCGAAGCTAGGGCTACGCCAGTGGCCACCAGGCCCACGTAGGACATGGCTTCAAAGCTAATGTCGCCAGCTGGGAGCAGAGCCGCCCACACCTCCCGTAGCGGAGATAAGGCCGGCGTGAATACCCCGCTGGGCGTGGCCATATACACCAGAAAGCCGTACGGGTTGGGCGGCCGGTCGGTGATGGGATCGGTAAGCCAGAGCCAGCCCCGAAAAAGCAGTAAGGGCAAGAGCGCCGTGACGGTCATGCGCCAGAGCATAGCCACGGGACGGGGACGCTGGAAATATAGCACCAGCACGTGGCCCAGCAGAAAAAAGCAGCCGCAGGCTAGAAAGTATACCATCACCAAACCCATCAGCATGCTGCTTACTGCAAACAGCAAGTACCAACGCAGCTGGCGGGGGGCTTCCTGCATGCGCAGAATAAAGTACCAGAGCAACGGCACGAAGCAAGGATAGCTCAAGGACATGTGCCCACCCAAACGCTGGATCTGGGGCGACAAAAAACCGATGAGTAACGCCAGCAGGCCCGCGTACCAGACCGGCATGCGTAGGCGCCGCATGATGGCATACATCACCAGCGGCGTGGCCCACACCGCCAGCAAAGCCAACAGATTGGTTACGGCTACCGTGCGCTCGGCGGCAGGAATGCCGAGGCGCTGCAACAGGTTTAGCCCTATGGCAATAAGTGGCTGAAGATTAGGATAGGTAAAGTTCTCCCCGTAGGGGTAATTCATTCCGCTAAAGTGGACTCCGGCGTCGTAGAAGGCATAATAGGCCGAAGCGTAATAGCTCTGTAGGCCGTCACCGGCAGGCAAGAAGAAGTAGTCGTTGGGGTTGGCAAATACAAAGGAGAACAGCGCGCCAAGCAATACAGCAGAAAGTACGCCGACTCCAGCCATGCCCAGCCAATGCGCGTTTCGACGAGAAAATATCATGCGGAAAAAGGGTGCGGCGCCGGTAGCAGCCGGCCATTGGCCAGCCGGTAAAAGAAATAGGTAAGAGGGTATGGGGGGTAAAACTACGGCATTGTGCCCATAGACGCGGCATTAGTTCGGGTGCGGCCGGCTATCTTTGCCCTCGTCCGTACCCGTCGTAATACCCATTTTATGCGCCATTTGGCCTGTGTGGTTGCTTTTTTTTCCGTGTTGACATCCTGCTCGCGCGATACCCGTCGTGAGGTACCCGTGTCTGCCCCGGTCGTCGGTCGTGTGCTGACCGCTACCAGCTTTGAGGAGATGGATGGCTGGGTGACTCCGACGCCGTCATTGACTACCGAAAAAGCGCGCACCGGCCAGTATGCCCTCAAGGTGGATCAGAACACGGAGTTTAGCCTGACTTATACCAACCCTCTTACTCACTTATCACCCAGGCGATTTGACCAGGTGCGGCTTACGGCCTGGGGTTACCTGACCGAGCCCGGCCCTGCGGCCCTAGTTTTTCAGATCACACGCCCTGATCAGACTACCGCTTTTTATGAAAAATTAGATATTAGCCAGGTAGGTGCTTGGGCTCAGATAAGTAAAGTGCTGACTTTGCCCCCCGTGCTCGATCCGGCCGATCAAGTGAAGGTCTATCTCTGGCGCGCCACTGCTACGGCCCCGGCATACCTAGATGATTTGACGATAAGCGTGGAGCCCGACCAAAAAGCCCCCCAGCCTGCGCAATAACCAGAGCCGCGGCGCCATCATGTCCGCTCTTACTTAGCTTACAACGAGAAATTCAAATGCGCATTACCTTACTTTTATTACTGGCGGGCAGTCTGCTGCTAGGAGCCTGCAACAACTCCGATGTTGCCGATGACGATCAGGTGATGATAAACACCGGTTTTGATGAGCTCATCGGGTGGGTAGATAACGGGGTAGGCTCCCTGACAAAGGAAGATGCTTACAATGGGCGCTACTCCTGGTCGGTGGGAGCCGGGCGCGAGTACAGCCTGACGTTCGTATATCCGCTGGGCGAGCTTACTACCTCTAAGCCGCGTAAGCTCCGGATACAAGCATGGGTGAAGACCGACCAAGTAACGACGCTAGCGCGCATGGTAATCGAGGTGGGAAATCCCAATAGCACCGAACGGACCTTTTGGAAGCCGCTGCCAGTGTTTGCTGTTAATGAGGCAAATAGATGGGTGAAGTCGGAGACCGAGGTCGAGCTGCCCGCTGACATCACCTCCAACCAGACCTTGCACGTGTATCTGTGGGCCAATAATGCGGCTACACCCGTGTATCTAGATAACCTGCGCATTTCCAAAATTGAGTAAGGTGGCGCGACTGCTTCACCATTGTTAGTGTTTTTATATGCCCTTTCTTGGCTGTGCCGCGACCCATGCCGCCCTGCACTTATTAAGAATTATAGAATGAGTAACACGGCTGCGCCTTCTCGCTCCGGCAAAGTAAGCACCCTCTGCGCGCTGACTTGCTGCTTTGCTCGTTGGGTAAGTCTGCTTTTGCTGGTGCTCAGTGGCTGCCAGTCTAATTCGGGTACAAAAGTATTGCAGGTTGACTTTGAGCAGGAGCAGGCTGGCATGCTGCTGGGGCCGGAAAGCGTAACGGATACAGTAGCCCACTCTGGCACGCGCGCGGGGCAAATGTTAGCCACCACCGACTATGGCGCTACCATTACCAAAACTTGGGCAGACCTAGGTAGCCCACGGCAGATGAGAATTGGGGGCTGGCTGTGGCTGCCTCATAGCCGTGTGCATGCTGCCTTGGTAGTGCATGTAGAGAGCCGCGATGGAAAAACGCTCTATTACCGCATTCAGCACCTGCACGAAGTAGTGAAGCGTTACAAAAGCTGGCAGCTGGTTCACCAAACGCATTTTTTGCCCTCAAACATGCAGCCCACTGACCAGATAAAAATCTATGTGTGGCAATGGGACTATCACCATCGGTTTTATTTTGATGATCTATTCGTGGAAAAACTGCGCTAATGCCTGTGTCTAACCTAACCACTGCGCCAGCGGCAACTCACGCGCAACAGCCCCTCGTCCAGAATCGGGTCATGGGCATCGGCCTAGTAATCGCGCTGCACATAGGGCTGGTTGTGGCAGCCTACACCACGCTGTACACGTTCGGGGCTATTCCGCAGGCACCCAATAGCTTAAATACTATGCGCTGGGATGCGGGTCTGTTCTACCGCCTAGCTCAAACCGGCTATGACGATGCGGCTAGCGGTATCAATGCCTTTTTTCCTTTTCTTCCCCTGGTGTGGAAGCTAACCGGTCTTAGTGCCCTGAAAATCAGTCTGCTGAACGCGTTGTGTGGCTACGTGGGCACGGGCCTTTTAGCGTATACGTTTGGCTTATCAGCCCGGCAGCTTCTAGTGGTCTTGTCTGGTCCCATGCTTTTCTTTACAATGGTACCCTACGCAGAAGCTTTCTTTTTTCTTTGGGGGGCTTTTTTACTGACGGGGCTGCACCGACGCAAACATTGGATAGTGCTCATCGGACTGTTAGGCGCGTGCCTTACGCGCTCGGCGGCTACCTTATTTATTCCCGCTTACCTGTTCGCTGAGTTGCTGTGGTGGAACGCCCAGCCCTGGTATCAAAGTCTGTTACGCGTCGTGAGCGGGGTGGCAACTATTCTGAGTGCCGTGGGAGTGGTGATGTTTATGCAGTATAAAAGCCACGGTGATGCCTGGGCATTCTATAAAGTGCATGAGCTTTGGCAGCACACCCTTAAGCTACCTGATTATCCGCTGCACAGCTCCGCAGGCATTAATGTTCTGTGGCTAGATGCCTTCGCACTTATCGTGGCTTTGTGTAGCCTCGTCGTCTGTATGCTGCTGGGAATAAAATGGTTGCAGTGGATTTTTGGGTCACCAGATAAGGCTTTAATGTTTCCTCCGCGGGCCGTGCTATTTTCATTGGGCTACAGCGTAGGTGCGGGTTTTTTTATTGTGTTTTACCAGGCTAGCGACTTGGTCGGGCTCGCCCGCTACATTCTAGCTTCCCCATTTTTTGTGGTGCTGCTTTGGTATATCTGGAACCTGACCGGTCGGCAACAGAGCCAAATGGTAAAGCTTGTACTAGGGGTAGCTTTTGGGGTAATCGGCTGGCTGGGAGGTGTTTGGCAGTTCAATAGCTTCTACGCAGGCCAGGCGGCGGCTTACTTCGCCCTGTTTCTCGTGTACATCGGCGCCTATCTAATTATTAGTACCTCCATGGTGCCGCGATTTCGGGAAGTGATGGCAGGTTTATATATAATTAACTTGTTGATGCTTATTTACTTACATCAACTATTTATTCAAGGGATCTGGATTAATTAAGATGCAGAAACTACAAGCGTAAGGTAACTGGAGGCGGTTGGGCAAAGAAGCCACTAGCTTTGACCAGCGCCGGTGGTCCCAGATAGATTTAGACATTATCGCCGTTGCGGGTTGCTTACACAGATTGCAGTCGTAGCGGCGCTTTCTCATTACTAAAATACTCCGGGCATTAAGTAAGCCCGCTCCTTGCTGGCCCAACAGCTACAACTGGTTACGCATGAATAACTCCACACTTCGTCCGCCCGCCACTTCTGCTTCACTCCTGAAGCACGAGTACGGCCACGCGGTATTTTTCCTCATTGCCTTTTTGATGTTTTCGGTGCATGTATTTACATCGCGCTATTCTCAGCAGTATTATGATTCTGCTGTCTATTGGTCACTCGCTAGCAGCTTTGACGCGAATGGCGCGCAGGGGTTTTCTCTTTACAATTTCCAAAACCAGCTAAGAGGTTATCTATTGCCTTTGCTCTACTATCCAGCCGTTCTGTTTACACGCCATGGGTTTGCTACCGATGCGATGGTGGCGCCTAAGTTAATTGGTGCGTTGCAAGCAGGACTTCTATTTGGCGCAATTATTCCATTGTTGTGGCAGCGGATAACCGGGCTCGCGATACCACCCCTACGGCGCGTGGTGTTTATTCTGATATGTTTTGTGTTATGGCGCGACCATTTCAACTTCGTGTTAACTGATTTTCCTGGGCTTTTGGCATTAACTGTAGGGCTACTACTAGCTTATGGTCCCCGACCTATATGGTATGCGCTTGGCGTTGGCATGTTCAGTGCTGCTGCTCTATACATTCGCCCTGTTTACATCATTACGGCTCCTTTTCTGTTCTTTCTGCTATGGCAACAAAGCAGCTTAACTGCTGGCCGCATAGTATCGCTCAGCGTGAGCGCACGCCTGGGCTTATTTGTCCTTGGGTGGGTACTGATAGGCTTACCGCAACTATTAATCAACCAGCATAATTTTCAATCGAATAGCTTTTTAGTGCATAGCGAAACCGGTGAGTATCAGGTGATGGGTAATAAGAACCTGTACCTATGGCACCTGAACGCAGGCATTTTGATGCAGCGCTACGAAACGAATGTTGGGACGGACTACGCTGAGCCTCAAGTGGTGTTTGGTGACCGGGCAGGGCATGCAATACATCTTCGTTATGGTGGTGGGGTCCAGGCGTCTTTCCTTAACTATATACGCTACGGGGGGTTTGTTCTGGATTCGTATCCGGCGTATCTCAGGTTTGTGGCGAAGCAGCCTCTAGACATGCTGGCTCTATATGCGCGGCATCTGTTTAATGGACTGGATGTGCTTTATGCTAGTCCATACGTGGCTAAGGTGCACGCTTCCACCGCTCTGCTTTCCTTTATCAATTACTCAGCGCTGTTCGTGGCGCTGCTCACTATTGCGCGATACTGGCACCGCTTGCGGCTCGGCGCCGCGCTGGTGATAGCCGCGTTGGTAGTAACCAGCTTTGTAGCCGTGCCCACGGTGGTAGAGTGCCGGTTTTTCGTGGGGCTACACGTGGTGCTATTAGCCATTGCCTGCTTCGGTAGCACCATTCGCCTCTCTGCGCTGCGCTCCCTCCCAACGGTGCGGCTGGTGGCCGCGTACGGAGCGTTTCTGCTTTTGTGCTTTACGTTTTCGGCCAATACTCAAGCTGCCTTGGAGATGGAACCTAAGACTATTCACCCGAATCAGCAGCCTTAGCGCCGGCTGCTTACTCCGTAGCGGATAATACACCAGAGTGCCCATACCCCGTCGCGCCAACTGATTTTTTTGCCCTCAGCGTACGTGCGCCCGTAGTAGCTAATGCCGACCTCGTAGATGCGCACGCCGGGCAAGCGAGCTATTTTGGCGGTTACTTCCGGCTCAAAGCCAAAGCGCTTTTCCCGCAGCACGAGGCCTTGCAGCAGGTCGCGGCGAAACAGCTTGTAGCAGGTTTCCATGTCCGTTAAGTTCAGATCGGTGAACATATTGGACAAGAAGGTGAGTAGCCCATTGCCGATGCTGTGCCAAAAGAACAGCACTCGGTGCGGTTTGCCCCCCATGAAGCGTGAACCAAACACGACATCGGCCGCCCCGCGCAGAATGGGCTTAATCAGGCTATTATACTCTGCTGGGTCATACTCCAGGTCAGCATCCTGGATAATGACATAATCGCCGGTGGCCTCGCGGATGCCGGTGTGTAGCGCCGCCCCTTTGCCTTGATTTACGGTGTGCTGAAATATACGTAGCCTCATAGCCGGGTGCTCGACGGCGTATGCTGTAATAACTTCGGCGGAATTATCAGTCGAGCAGTCGTTGACCAGAATAATTTCCTTGCTTATCCCGTTTAGCAGCTCTACTGCCCGAAGCGAATCCAGGATCTGGTGAAGCGTACGGGCCTCGTTATAGACTGGAATAACGATGGAGAGGGTGTCAAACTTTACCAAAACAGAGTAGGATAGCGCAGGTGGCGGCGCAAAAGTAGAAGTTGATAAGTTATGCAGCGACCATGGGTTCTGGGCCAGTATCGTGTCGCGCGGCCGGAGTTCATTACTTTTGTTGGCGCTAACGGCCACGATTATCATTTCTAGCTCACGAGCCCACCGCAAAAACCCTGTATGAAGGAGCTTGCCAAAAAAATATTGAAAAGCTTACCTATTGCCTTCACTAAGAATCAGCAATACGACCGCGACACGGAGCGGGTGCTACGGGCCGTGTGCCACCCGAAAGCCAATTGCGTGGACGTAGGCTGCCACAAAGGCGAAGTGCTGGAGCTGATGCTCAAATATGCCCCCCAGGGCCAGCATTATGGCTTTGAGCCCATTCCTGACTTATACGAGCGGCTGACCACGCATTTTGCGGCTTACTCTAATTGCCAATTCTACCAGCTGGGCTTGAGTAATGCGACGGGCGAAACCTCCTTCAACTATGTGCTTACCAATCCGGCATACAGCGGCTTTGTGAAGCGCAAGTACGATAAGGCCGATGAAGTAGACACACTAATTACCGTCCAGACAAAGCCGCTCGACCAGATTTTGCCCCCCGGCACGCGCATCGACCTGATAAAGATTGACGTGGAAGGCGCTGAGTTGGAAGTACTGCAAGGAGCCGTGCAAACCATCCGGCAGGGCCGCCCCGTCATCATTTTTGAGCACGGCCTAGGCGCCTCCGACTGCTACGGCACCCGGCCCGAACAGGTGTATGAGCTGCTCGCGGAGCAAGGCGGCTTACAGGTCTCAACCATGGCGCGGTGGCTGGCCGGCGAGCCAGGCTTTACTGCCGCCGAGTTTGTGGAGCAGTTCGAGAAGTCGCTCAACTATTACTTTATGGCTTACCCAGCGGAGAAAGTGCGGCGTAATGGCCAACTGGCCGCGAAAGACGAAAAATAAAAGGCGAGCGGCGGCTGCCGAGTTATTTGCGTACAACCGGCCGGCCTCTTCTCACATTCGTTTGTTCTTTTTAAGTCGCAAAACGCTATGCCCCTTGCCCGCCCCTTTAATTTTCAACAGTGGATTGATGAGCACCGCCATTTGCTGAAGCCGCCCGTCGGCAACCAGCAGGTATTCACTGATAATAAAGACTTTATTGTGATGGTAGTGGGCGGCCCCAATGCCCGCAAAGACTATCACTACGATGAAGGCGAGGAGCTTTTTTTGCAAATCGAAGGCGACATTGTGCTTAAGGTAATTGAAGACGGCAAGCCAGTGGATATTCCAGTCCGAGCAGGCGAGATGTTTTTGCTGCCGGGAGGCGTGCCCCACTCCCCACGGCGGCCAGCGGGCTCAGTAGGCTTGGTGCTGGAGCGCTACCGCACGGCTGGCGAGCTAGATGGCTTCCTGTGGTTTTGCGAAAACTGCGGTACCAAGCTGCATGAGGAGTACGCCGAAATAACGGACATCGTGCAACAATTGCCCCCCATCATGAACCGCTTCTGGCAATCAGATGACTTGCGCACGTGTAAGAGCTGCGGCACAGTGATGGAAAAGCCCGCGCCGGTCACTACCTAAGGCTACTTGCGGGTTGGGTCAGCAAACCCATTGTGGCTATCTTTGCTGATGATGACCACTTTCCAAACCACCCCCGAGTTCGCCGCCACCCTCGACGCCCAGGATCCGCTACGTCGCTTCCGCGAGCAGTTTCATATTCCGCCCGCCCCGCATGGTGGTGATAGTATCTACTTCTGCGGTAATTCGTTGGGTTTGCAGCCGCGTACGGTGCGCGCAGCCATCGAGCAGGAGCTGGAATCGTGGGAGCGACAGGCTGTAGAAGGTCACTTCAATGGCTCATCGCCCTGGATGCCTTACCACGAAACTCTGGCCGACGCCACGGCACGCCTGGTAGGAGCTAAGCCAGTGGAGGTCATTGTGATGAACAACCTAACCACCAACCTGCACCTGCTGCTTATTTCTTTTTATCGTCCTACGGCATCTCGCTACAAGGTGCTGATGGAAGGCGGGGCATTCCCTTCAGATCAGTACGCGGTAGAGTCACAGGTGAAGCTGCACGGCTACGCCCCCGATGATGCTATTGTGGAGCTGGTTCCGCGGGATGGTGAGCGCACTTTGCGCACCGAAGATATTGAGGCCAAGATTCAAGAAATAGGCGATGAGTTGGCCTTGGTGCTTCTGGGGGGCATTAATTACTACACTGGGCAGGCTTTCGATATGGAAGCCATTACCAAAGCCGGCCACGCCGTAGGTGCCACAGTCGGCTTCGATTTGGCCCACGCCGCTGGCAACTTGGTGATGCACCTGCACGACTGGGACGTGGACTTTGCCTGCTGGTGCTCCTACAAATACCTTAACTCGGGCCCCGGTGGGGTAAGCGGCGCTTTCGTGCACGAGCGCTTTGCCGACCGGCCCGATCTGCCGCGCCTAGCGGGCTGGTGGGGCCACGATGCCTCCGAGCGTTTTCAAATGAAAAAAGGCTTCAAGCCTATGCACGGCGCGGCGGGCTGGCAATTAGCCAACGGCCAGATTATCGCGCTGGCTATGCACCGGGCGGCCCTGGCGCTGGTAGAAGAAGCGGGCGGCATAACCGAGCTACGCCAAAAAAGTGAGCAACTCACGGCTTATCTGGAGTTTGTACTGAAGTCGCTGAATTTGCCCCCCAGCATCCTCGAAATCATTACACCGTCGGAGCCCCAGGCCCGCGGTTGTCAACTTTCCTTGCTTGTGCACCAAGATGGCCGCGGCCTGTTCGACCACCTGTCGGCGGCCGGTGTGGTGGCCGACTGGCGCGAGCCTAACGTGATTCGGCTGGCGCCAGTGCCACTCTACAATACATTTGGGGAAGTGCAGCGCGTAGGTGAAATCATGGCCGAATGGGCTAATCAGTTGCAGAAGTAGCTGTTCGTTTTGGGGTAAACTAGCGTAAAAGGACTTGCGGTTGTTTTTTCTTTCCAACCCCACCATCCTTTGCTACTGCAATGACTGAAGATTACGCGGCCAAAATGGCCCGCAAAACCCTCGCTGAACTGCACCAATACGTGAGCGGTCGGGCCCAATACCGCGAAGACGCGGTGTTGGCCGCCCTCGACGAACTAACCCGGCGCGGCCAATCTCATCCGGAGGAAGCGCTCCTGCGCCCCGAGCTGGAAACAGAAGTACGCCAGCAAACAGCCCGCGCCGAAAAAGCCCGACAGCAAGAAACCGAAGCTACTACGAATACCGAGGCGGCCGAAGCAGAAGCTCTAGGTCCGGCTTTGTACTCGCCCAGCACAGTCACGCTCTTCTCAGTCGTGTTTTCTATGCTAGCTGGTGGCGCGCTGATGGCCCTCAATTTTAAAGCACTCCGGCAAACCGGCGCTACCGTGCGGCTGGTATTGTTCGTGATTGCTTACCTAATAGTTGGGGGGCTTATTTTGCAGTGGCTGGTCCAGCGTTACGGCCTGAATCCATGGTTTGGCGCTTTCTTCGATCTACCGGCCATTGTTGTGTATATCTTCTGGTTTTGGCCGCGCTACGTGGGTGCCAAGCCATATCAAAGCCGGAGCTGGCTACTGCCTTTCGCTATCTGCGCCGCTATCAAGATTGGCTTGTCACTGTGGGCAATACGCTTTTTACCGCAGCTGCTGAAGGCTATTCCGGGGCAGTAGGCAGGGCGTAATGTAACACTATACCATTAGCCTTTTGCTACCATGCCGCTCACGCTATTGCCGCTGCCCGATGCTGAAGTGCTGCTCGATCCGCACTTTTTGCCCCCCAGCGCGGCGGCAGATCTCTTTAAGGAGTTGCTAGCTACAATTCCCTGGCGGCAGGAGCCCATTAAGCTGTTTGGCAAAGAAGTGATGCAGCCCCGCCTTACAGCCTGGCACGGCGACCCCAACGCCCACTACCGCTACTCCGGCCTTAGCCTGGAGCCGCTGCCCTGGACGCCGGCTTTGCAGCATTTGCGCCAGCAAGTGAGCAACGCCACCGGCGCCGAGTTCAACAGCGTACTACTCAACCTCTACCGTACGGGTCAGGACAGCATGGGCTGGCACGCCGACAATGAGCCGGAACTGGGCCCAGAGCCAATTATTGCTTCCGTAAGCTTGGGCGCTACCCGCCGGTTTCGGCTGCGGCCGGGCGTCGGCACCTTCCCACACGCGCCCGTCGGGCTAGATTTGCCCCCCGGCAGCCTGTTACTGATGCGTGGCCCAACTCAACAGCGCTGGCAGCACGCGCTGCCCAAGACGAGCCGCCCCGTAGAAGCACGTATGAATCTAACGTTTCGTCGGATCGTTCAGGCCTCATGATATGGTTGCTTCTAGGCGAGAGGCATCAGTGAGTGGGTTTGAGTACTTTAACTCGGCTGTCGGGCCAAATAGGCCGTAAAAGACTACTTTTGCCGCCCGCCTGTTTACTTGTCGGTCTTTTGTCTCTTAGCTTATGGGTACGCCTTCTTCCGCCGCCAAGGCTTCCGCCACCGACGCCTCGCCGTGCACTATTATGGGGGCAGGCCTAGTTGGGTCGTTGCTGGCGTTGTATCTGGCCCAGCGTGGCCACACCGTCGACGTGTACGAGCGCCGCTCTGACCCGCGCCAACACGCGGCGCTCGAAGGGCGGTCTATCAACTTGGCGCTCTCCGACCGGGGCTGGCGGGCCTTGGAAGGCGTGGGCATTATCGAGCAGGTGCGGCAGGTAGCCATTCCAATGTATCGGCGCGTGATGCACGACCAGCAGGGCCGGCTCACGCATCAGCCTTATGGCCGCGACAACCAAGCCATCTACTCCGTATCTAGGGGTGGGCTGAATCGTACTTTGCTGGATCTGACCGAGGCCGACCCGCGTATTCGCATGCATTTCAATGAGCATTGCCAGCACGTAGACCTGCGCGCCCGGCGTCTGGAAATGCAGAATATTATAACTGATCAGGAGCAGACCATTTTTTTCAGCCGCTTGTTCGGAGCCGATGGGGCGTACTCAGTCGTGCGCGGCGCCATGCAGAAAACCGACCGCTACGAGTTTTCGCAGAGCTACCTAGAATATGGCTACAAAGAGCTAACTATTGAGGCGGGCCCCAATGGGGAGTGGCAGATAGAGAAAAATGCCCTCCACATCTGGCCGCGGGGCCAGTATATGATGATTGCCCTGCCCAACCTAGATGGCTCCTTCAACTGTACACTCTTCTTCCCCTACGATGGCCCCGAGTCGTTCGCGGCTCTGCAAACAGCCCCCCAGGTAGAAGCCTTTTTCCAGGAAGTGTTCCCTGACGCGGTGCCACTGATGCCCCACCTGAGTGGGGACTTTTTCCAAAACCCAACAGGCTCCCTGCTCACCGTGCGCTGTTTTCCCTGGACTTATAAAGATCAAGTTGCCCTTATCGGCGACGCCTCCCACGCCATTGTGCCCTTCTACGGGCAGGGAATGAACGCCGGCTTCGAGGATTGCAGTGTCCTGAACGCTTTGCTCGACCAATACGGCGATGATTGGCAAATGGTATTCAATGAGTTTCAGCGTCAGCGCAAACCCAACGCCGATGCTATGGCCGACCTGGCCATTTACAACTTTGAGGAAATGCGCGACAAGGTAGCCGACCCGCGCTTTCTGCTACAGAAGAAGATCGAAAGCAAGATTTCAGCTCAGTATCCCGACCAATGGCTGCCGCTGTATGCGCAAGTCACGTTTTCGGACACGCCTTACGCCGATGCCTGGGCTAATGGGCAGCGACAGGAAAGTATTATGCAGCGCCTGATGCCCCACATTCAAACCGAAGCTGATTACGATCAGCCCGCTGTACAAGAAATGGTGCGTCAGGAAATGGAAAAGATCGACGCTTTATCAAGCTTGGCCTAGCATCGCGCTGTTAAGCTCTGGAAAAAGCTCCCTAGCTACCCTTAAATAGCATAAGGCAGGACGAGCGTTACCTCCCAAAGTTTATACGCTTTTCTTTCTATTGTTATAAAGAATAGGCAGTTATAACTGTCCTATACAGCGGGTTTCTTATGCTTAATACGAGCAGTCTCTATTCCTGTAAAATCAGATTGCAACACCGCATATTTATATTGCTATATTAAGCGCAAATTAATTTGTATTATTTGCTTCAAAAGACCTTTGCAATCAACAAACTGGCCGCTAATTTGGTGAGTTAGTGGCCTGGTTTTTTAAAGTAGTCTTCATTCACTAGGGCAGACTCTTTTCCATCTGCTCTATTTGTTTTGTTATGTTGGTTGAAACTTCTACGCCTCCCCGTATTCTAACCTGCGCCATCATCGACGATGATGAGATCAACCGTCTGACACTGGAGCATTGCATTAGCTTGAGTACGTCACTGCACTTGGTGGCCTCGCTACCCGGAGGTATAGAAGGATTAAATTATTTCAGCCTAGGCCGCCGCGTCGATGTGCTTTTCCTCGACGTGGAAATGCCTGACCTCAACGGCATTGAAATGCTGCGGCTGCTGCCCGAGCCACCAGAAGTAATATTCACCACTGCCTACGAGAGTTTCGGAATGGAAGCCTACGAACTGCGCGTGGCTGACTACTTGGTCAAGCCGTTTGCTTACAACCGCTTTCAGCAGGCCGTGCAGCGCGTGATGACGCGTTTGCAAACCGCCGCTCCCGTCGAGCTAGTTGCTCCGGCTGCGTTGTCTGTCGGCTAATCTTAACACAAGCGGGGGGCTTTTTACCCCTCTAAGCACTGCCAGCCGCTCAGCACTCAGTCCAAGTTGGGCCAAGTGCTGAGCGGCTGGTTTTTAGCTCAATAATATTGCGTTTGTCGCCACTGCTGAAGCTCTATTAGCAGGCGTAGGAGCAGCTGGCCAAGTTGCTGGGCTGCCATAGCGCGTTCCACCAGCGGGGTTACTCTATCCTCTATTATCCGAACACTGCTGGTCAGTTCATGGGCGTGCAGCACTTTGAGCGAGGGCTTGATTTTATGCACCAACGCGCCAACCTGCGCCCAATCGTCGGCGGCCGTAGCAGCGGCGAGCTGCGTTACCACATGTGGGGTATGCTCTAAAAACGAATCGACAATGCTGCGCACAAACCCCTTTTGCCCGTAGGCCATCTGGTAAAGCTCGCTCAGGTCAAAAAGGGAGCGGGGAGTGCTATTGCCTAGCTGAAGTAGAGCAGTCATTTTGCGGAGCAGCTCGGCTTCATCAAAAGGCTTGGTCAGGCAGTCATCCATGCCAGCGGCCAGGTATTTATTGCTTTCATTCTGAAATGCATTAGCCGTCAAAGCAATAATTGGAATGCGGGCTTTCCTCAGATCGGAGTGTTGGCGGATAGTGGCTGTGACTTCCAGCCCGCTCATGCCCGGCATCTGAATATCCATCAAAACCAAGTGGTAACTATTCTGCTCGAACAATTGCAGGGCCGAAGGCCCATCAGCAGCGGCATCTACTACTACCTCATAGTTGGCTAGGATGAGCTGGACCAACTGTCGGTTCACATCATGATCTTCCACCAGCAATACCCGCAGGCCCCGAACAGCCGCGGCCATATCGGGGTCGGGGACAGAAGTGGTTTGGTTCGTTGCTGTGCTGCCTTGGGGGGCTTTTTCAAAGGACAGCGTAAACCCAAACGTGCTGCCTTGGCCCGGCACGCTGCACATCGATAAATGCCCCCCAAGCTGCTCTACCAGACTACAACTGATTGTCAGACCCAGGCCCGTGCCGCCGTAGCGGCGGGTGGTATCTGCAGAGGCCTGCGAGAAACTGGCGAATATTGCTTCCTGCTTCTCAGGCGGTACTCCCAGGCCGGTATCCATTACCTGAAAGCTAACGGTTAGGTTTGTTGCTGTCTCCTCACGCACTTGGCAGGCTAGCGTAATGCTCCCTCGATCCGTAAACTTGAGGCTGTTGCTCAGTAGGTTGAGTAGCACTTGATTGAGCCGGTACGGGTCGCTAAGAACGAGCTGTCCGTTGTGGGGAAGAGTCTCCACTCTGAAGTCGATTCCTTTCTCAACCGCGCGGAAGGCGATGGTTTGGGCGGCCGTCTGAATAGTATGGCATAAGTCGAAGCAAGTGCGCTCCATCTCCAGGTGGCCCGAACTGATTTTAGCTACGTCAAGCACGTCGTTCAGCACACCCATTAGGTGCTGCCCCGAGTTGCGAATGATATCCAGGTACTCGCGCTGCTGCGGCGTAAGATTCGTGCGGGCCAGCAAGCCAGCCATGCCCAGCACCCCGTTCATCGGCGTCCGAATCTCGTGGCTCATGTTGGCCAGAAAATTCTCCCGAAGCCGCGCGGCTACTTCGGCCTCCCGCTTGGCCCGCCGCAACTCGTGCTCAGCCAGAATGCGTTCGGTGATATCCTGAGCATAGGCAATAACGTAGGGCTGCTCGCCCGCTTCTGCCACTAAGCAGTTGTGATACAGTAAGTAGCGTGAGTGAGAGCTGCCCACGGGCTTTACATTGATAATGCCCGATACCTCGCGTTGCTGACTGAAGGCCGCTAAGTAGGAGGCCACATCAATTCGTTTCTCGGCTACAATGCCCTGCTCTAGTGTGCTACCTACAACATTCTTCAACGAGGTGCCCATAAGCGTTGCCAGCGCCGGATTGGCGGAGAGGATAACGCCCGACAGGTCGTGGGTACAAATGAGGGCCTGCGTGTACTGCATCAGGTCGCGGTACTGCTTGGCGTTGCGCTCTAGCCGGTGGCGAATGCGCCTGATTTCGGTGATGTCGGTGCTTACGGTGAGCACCTGCACCGCGCCGTCGGGGCGAACTAGGGGGCGTTTTACTACTTGGTATTGCCGCACTTCGCCGTTTGCCAAGGTAAACGGCATTTCGGTTGTCTGCTCGCGGTGACTTTCTAACACTCGCTTATTGAGCGAGAAAAGCAGCCGCATCTCGGGCGCTTCGGGCGCTTCGCTATCCAGGTCTATGTGCTGGTGGTTGCTGCGCTGAATGATGTTCTCGAAAGCATTATTAGCAAACATTACGTTGCCATCTTCATCATTTACATAAAGAAGATTGGGCACCGTATTCATTATCTGATTGATAAACTCCTGTTGATCAGCTAACTTCTCTTCCGCCTGGTGGCGGGCGGTGATGTCAAGGCCCGAGCTAACCATCATGCGCAAGGAGCCATCAGCGGCAAAAACGGGCCGGAAGCTGCGGAGCATGTAGCGTACTCCAGAAGGATCAGCAATTGTTTCTTCCCAGCTCACTTCCTGCCGCTCCCGCACAGACTGCGCGAAATAAGCGTTTTGCTGTTCCACCATAGTCATCGAGCGCTGGCGGTACAGGCAGGCTTCGATACTGTCTTTGCCTAGCAGCCAAGCGCGGGTAACCGGATCGGGAGCTACGGCTGGGTTAACAAATAGATACCGCAGATCAGCGTCGAGGGCGGCTACCCCAACGGGCAATTGGTTGAGGATGGTTTCGTAGAACTCGCGTTGCTGGGTAAGCTGCTGCTCGGCATCGCGGCGGGCCGTGATGTTCGTTAGGTATAAGCTGGCGTACTGCTCCCCGGGTACGGGCACCACAATAAGCAGATAATGCTGCTGAGCTACCGTTATCTCGCGCTGGTGGTGGGTGCCCGTGCGCAATGCAATCATTACCAGGGCCACTAGCTGGGTGCGAAGCTCATTCGGACCATCTTGCTTGTAAGCTTGCGACAGTGGGAATGCGGCTGTGTTGGCGTAGAGCAGCTCACCACCGGGCGTGAGACGCAAGATAGGATTGGGGCTTTGCTGCGCCAGCAGCGAAACGGTGTTGGCGCGTGCCGTACGCCGATAGCGCACCGTCACATCGCGGTAGCACACCAAGCGGCCGGCCATAGTATCATCGAGCACGATATAGTCGCGTTCGAGCACCCGGCCGTCGGCTAGAGAGACTTCCTCACTAAGCCGCGTGCGGCCCGCGGCCCGGGTTTCGATGGCGTGGGCTAGGTAAGCGGCAGGATCAGCATAGTTGTGCTTGCTGCGAGCTGCTATTTCCAACCCTGAGGCGCCATAAAAGCTCTTTGGATCTTCAGAAAAACCAAAAAGCTCGCAATAACGCCGATTAAGCAGCACCACCCGCCCCTCGTGGTCGACCAACATAATGCCCATCCGTAGATTTTGAGCCAACGCAGTAAGCCGGGTTTGCTGCTGCTGAGCGGCTAGCTGAGCCCTGGAAAGCTCGAGGCGGAGCGCGGCCACCTGTTGTTCGGCCTGCATCCGGCGGGTTCGTTCTTCGTGCAGCTGAACAAGTAACGCTTCGGCGGATTCGGGGGCGACTGAAACAGGTGAGCTAGGCATGGCGCGGCAAATACGACGGATGGGTGGATGGTAAAGATACACCAGCTAGCGTAGCGGTCAAGGGCACAAGGGAAGCCACGAGAAGGAAATATTACAATCCGCCCCCCACAGTCAGTGCCAGTACCAAACCAACTCCTAACCCCAGTCCAGCCCAGGCCTGAGCCGGCGTGTGGGCATCTAAAGCCAAACGGGCGCTTACTACGGCCCCGGCTACCAGCGTAGCCACGAGCAACCACCACAGCCCCAGCCAACCCGTCGTATCCAGAAGATGCAATACCAGGAACAAGCCAAACGCTCCGCCCACACCCACGCCATGGGCACTGATTTTCCAGCGCATGGAAATCAGCAGTGTTAGAAGCACCGCCAGCGTCATACCCAGCATCATATGAGTTAGCAGCGCATCAAAATATGTACGACGCAGCAGCAAACTAGCGCCAGCAAAGCTGATGGTAGCGAGCAAGAGGGGCAAGGGGCGCTGTGCTCGCTCGCGCAGCAGCAACGAATCAAGGCGGCCAAACCAGTAGAGTGCCCCAGTGCCCAACACGGGCAACAAAAAGGTGAACAGAAAAACCACCGCTAGTACTACCCAACGGTCGGGCCGCGTGGGGTACAGTACCACACCCGGCAGCTGGTAGCACACCACGTAAAACAGGTAGGATGGCAACAGCAGCGGATGAAAGGCCACCGACAGGGCCGATGCCAACGACTTATTCAATGATCAAACAAACTAATTAGGGCCCTAAGCTACGTCGGCGGTAGCTGTGATTTCAAAAGCATTAGAAGCTGCCTACCTGAGCCAACAGGTAGCGGCCCGCCAAATCACCGGTAATTTCCTGCCCGTCAAGGTCGAGTTGCTGTAGGCCGCGTGCGTGCAAACGGTAGTCGGTGGGACTGGTTTGCGTAGTGCGGGTAAGGCGCACTAAGTTGGCCGATACCTGCGCCCACCGCCCGGAGGTTAGTTGATCGTTGTTGCCCCCTTTAGGCTGATCGAGGTAGGTGCGGTGCTCCAGGTAGGTGCTATCCGGGTAGAGATAAAGTATAGTTTCGATGCCCGCACAGTCAGCGCAGGGCAATAGTCCCTGATAAATGCCCCCCAGAACGCCCGGAGGCCCAACTGAGGCCACCGAAGTACCCGGCGAAGCTGAACGCCCCAGCGTGCCGTTTTCTTGCATAGACGACGTAGGCGAGCTCAGGTCTGGGCCGGTTGGCCGGTCGCAGGCAGTGACTAATAGAAGCAGACATGCAAACAGGCACTGACGCATAGGCGGAGTGGTTTTACGCGTGAAAATGCCCCCAGCCGCCGGCGCCCTACAGTTCCTTGCGAAGCCGGGCTACCGGAATGTTAAGCTGCTCCCGGTACTTGGCCACCGTACGGCGGGCGATGTTATAGCCACGAGCATTGAGCATTTTCTCCAGCTTATCGTCCGACAGCGGCTTGCCTTTGCTCTCGCCGTCAATGATTTCCTTTAGAATGTGCTTCACTTCCCGCGAGCTGGCATCCTCCCCCGAGTCGGTAGCAATACCTTCGGAGAAGAAGTACTTCAACGGGTAAATACCGAACTCGGTTTGCACCGACTTGCTATTCGCCACCCGGCTCACCGTGGATATATCCATGCTGATTTCCTGGGCTATGTCCTTCAGAATCATGGGGCGTAGCTTGCTTTCGTCGCCTTCCAAAAAGAACTCGCGCTGGTAGCGCACAATAGCATCCATGGTGCGCAGCAAGGTTTGCTGCCGCTGCCGGATGGCATCAATAAACCAGCGGGCCGCGTCGAGCTTTTGCTTCACAAACGTAACGGCCTCCTTCATCTTCCGATCTTTTTTCGAGGCCTTATCATAAGCCTGAAACATCTCGGTGTAGGCCGGCGCCACGCGCAGATCGGGCGCGTTGCGCGAGTTCAGTGTGAGGTTGAACTGCCCGTTTTCGTTGCTGAGAATAAAGTCGGGAATGATGTACTGCACCTTGCCCAGGCCTGTGGGGCCGCTGCCGCCCGGCTTAGGATTCAGCTTCAAAATCAGAGCAATAGCATCTTTGAGCTCGTCGTCTTCCAGATCCAGCTTCTGCTGAATGCGCGGGTAGTGCTTCTTAGTAAACTCGTCGTAGCACTCACTCAGAATGCGTTCGGCAGCTTCCACGGTATCATCTACCGGGCGGCGCTCCAATTGTAGCAGCAGGCACTCGCGCAAGTCGCGAGCCCCGATGCCGGCCGGATCGAAAGCTTGAATAACGTGCAGAACGTACTCAATCTCGGCCGGGGTGGCTTCGATATTTTGGGCAAAAGCCAGGTCGTTGGCAATAGCCGACAAGTCGCGCCGGATGTAACCGTCGCCATCAATAGAGCCGAGCAACTGACGACCAATGGCCAGCTGCTTATCACTGAGGGCCGCAAAGCCCAGCTGATCAAATAGGGAATCAATCAGCGTGGAGCCGGTGTCGGCCAGGGGCATTTCGCGGTCGTCCTCGGCCTCGCCGGGGCCGTCGCCCTGCATTTTGTAGCCCGCAATCTCGTCGTCGTTGAGGTAGTCGCTCAGGTCGAGGTCCTGATTGTCTGATGATTCACCGATGTCGTCTTTGGGCAGCTCTATCTCAGGCTGCTCCTCTGAGCGGTCGTCAAAATCTTCGTCGAGGGTATTGTCGTCGTTATCAAATTCAGAATCCGGATCGTCAAAATCGTCGTCGCTGTCGTCGGAATCATCATCGTGTTCCTGCTCGTCTTCATTTTCGTCGCCTTCCTCCAAAGCTGGGTTAAGTTCCAGTTCTTCTTTGATGCGCGTCTCTAATTCCGCAGTTGGAATCTGCAGTAGCTTAATGAATTGGATCTGTTGGGGAGACAGCTTCTGCGAGAGAAGCTGCTTCATATCAAGTCGTTGCATACAAAGAAAACGCAATAAGCCCAGACGGCGGGAAGTGGGGGCACTACTTCAAATGTAGCGTATTCTCTACTTCAGTTAAACTAAAAAAGTTGGGACCCCTGGAAAGGCATATAATAGCCTCCCAAAGTACTACGCTACCGAAAACTTCTACCTTTGCCCACCGCAGATTATAAATTAAAGCAATCAGAGTCCGATGTCCGTCAGAAGGTCGAGTGTACAGCAGCTGCTCCAAAGTCAAGAGCTAGAGCGCGAGGTAGTAGTAAAAGGCTGGGTGCGCACCCGCCGTGGCAACAGATACGTGCAGTTTATTGCCCTCAACGACGGGTCTACCATCCATAACATTCAGGTAGTAGCCGATGCCGAAAAGTTTCCGGAGGAAACCTTGAAAGACGTGGCCACTGGCGCTTGCCTGTCGGTGCGCGGCCAATTGGTTGCTTCCCAAGGCAAAGGCCAAGCGGTAGAAATACAGGCCATTGATATAGAAGTGCTTGGCACGGCCGATCCTGAAGAATACCCACTGCAAAAGAAAGGTCATTCGCTGGAGTTTCTCCGCGAAATAGCTCACCTGCGGCCCCGCACCAACACCTTCGGAGCGGTGCTGCGCGTGCGCCACGCTCTGGCGTTTGCCGTGCATCAGTACTTCAACGACCAAGGCTTTTACTATGTGCATACGCCCGTCATTACCGGCTCCGACGCTGAGGGTGCCGGTCAGATGTTTCGGGTAACAACTTTGCCCCCCGAGCACCCGCCCCGCACCGCCGACGGCTCCGTAGATTATAAAGAAGACTTCTTCGGTAAGCAAACCAACCTGACTGTTTCGGGTCAGCTGGAGGCCGAAGTAGCCGCCATGGCGCTGGGTAAGGTGTACACGTTTGGGCCTACTTTCCGGGCCGAAAACTCCAACACGGCCCGCCACCTGGCCGAATTCTGGATGATTGAGCCCGAGGTTGCCTTCAACGATTTGCAGGACAACATGGACCTGGCCGAGGACTTTCTCAAAAGTCTGGTGCGCTACGCCCTGGAAAAGTGCGCCGATGACTTGCAGTTTCTCAACGAGCAGTACGACAAAGAACTGCTCACACGCCTTCGCTTTGTGGTAGATAACGACTTCCAGCGCCTTACCTACACCGAGGCGGTGGAGATTCTCAAAGGAGCCAAGCAGAAGTTTGAGTTTCCCGTGGATTGGGGCACCGATTTGCAGAGTGAGCACGAGCGCTACTTAGTAGAAAAGCACTTCAAAAAGCCCGTTATCCTGACCGATTACCCTAAGGATATCAAGGCTTTCTACATGAAGCTCAACGACGACGACCGCACCGTTCGGGCCATGGATGTGCTGTTTCCCGGCATCGGCGAAATCATTGGCGGCTCCCAGCGGGAGGAAAGCCTGGAGAAGCTGCGCACCCGCATGGAGCAAATGCACGTGGAAGAGCACGAGCTGTGGTGGTATCTGGAGCTGCGCAAGTTCGGAACTGCCCCCCACGCCGGCTTTGGCCTGGGCTTCGAGCGCCTGGTGCTTTTTGTGACGGGTATGGCCAATATCCGGGATGTGATTCCCTTTCCGCGCTTCCCGAAAAACGCGGAGTTTTAGAGCGTAAATTTTTATCCAATAACGAAACGGCAGCTCTTGATAGGGCTGCCGTTTTGCGTATCTGCCCCCCAGAGTAGTAAAGTGCTAACTCAGCGCCACCAATAGCAGAGCGCGGCTGCGCCGGCGCCAACCAACGTGCCCAGCATATTCACCGCGTCGTTGGAGAGGCGGCCGCGGCGCTCTAGGGTGGCGCCCAGCACCGAATCGGTGAGGTTGCCGGCTGTGCCCGCCAGCAGCAGCCAGCCAAAATCACGCAGCTGGTTCATGCCCAGGCAGTAAATGCCCGCCACCACGGCACTACCAACTAGACCGCACAAGGTGCCCTCTAGGCTCACTACACCATCGCGCCCCCGAGTGTCGGGCCGGAAGGTGAGAATATGATAGAAGCGGCGGCCGTACACGTTGCCCAACTCTGAGGAGAGCGTGTCGGCTGTGGCAGCGGATAGGCTGCCTGCTAGCAGTAGCTGGTAAAAGGATGCGTGAGCTGGATCGAGCCAACCGCCTAAAGCCGCGGCGCCTGCCACGCCCGCGTTGGCTAATACTTGGGAGGCCGTGCGGCGCCCCTGCCGAGCTTCAGCTAAGCCCAGGCGTTGTTTAAAGGCCCGTTGCCAAGCAGAGGCAGCCGACGCCAGCAGGAAAAAGCCCCCCATCAGCGCAACGCCCGTCCAGCCGGCACCCAG
Organism: Hymenobacter sp. HD11105; assembly: GCF_054051685.1. NCBI lineage: Bacteria > Pseudomonadati > Bacteroidota > Cytophagia > Cytophagales > Hymenobacteraceae > Hymenobacter > Hymenobacter sp. HD11105. The sequence goes on from NZ_JBSWBR010000001.1 coordinate 372,420, forward strand.
AAATAGCAACAGCCCCAGTAAGCCTCCGGTAACCGCCCCCAGGGGCATCAGTTTGCCGGTGCGCACGCTGTAAACCATACCCAACCCCAGCACCAGCACCAATGCACACCAAGACCAGATGGGAGTCATTTAATTAATCGAAGTCAAACAACAACAGAAGGTGAGGGAAGCAGCTAAGCTGCCTCCAACGAGCATTTCAGCAAAGGCTGCTAAGACCCCGAATGCTAAGCGTAGTAAAGCACTAATCTACGCTTAACAGTAATTCCGCAACTCCTTATCATCCACGGCTACTAGCGCGTCTAGCCGCAGCTCGAAGCCATCCTGTAGGCGTAGGTACTCGACTTTATCCTTAATAAATAGATTGGTGATGATGCCGTGGTAGGTGCTGGGCGGCGTGTCGGGTTCGAGGCGGTAGGTGAGGGTGCAGGGTTGGCCGGTGGTGGCGCGGGCCTCTAGCTCGTCGTAGAAGAAGCAGCTGATAGGTTGATAGGCTTTCATAAGTTATATAACGTAAAACGCGTCCTTTGGTCATGACCAAAGGACGCGTTTTACGGTGAGCTATGGCAGCGGCTTAGTGCTTGCCTTTGCCTTTACCATTGCCTCCGCCGTGGCCTTTGCCAGGGTGTCCGCCACTGGGGTGCTGTACCACAATGACGTTGCCAACCGGCGAGGTAGCACGCATCTTTTTGGCCTGGCCGGGGGGCATTCCGTGCGGATGGCCTGCCTTCGGGTATTTCACTTTATGCTCCCGGATCTGGACCCAGGGCTGAGCACCCACATAGTTGATGACTACCGGGTGAAAATTGCTAGGGTTATAGTTGGAAACAGTCGTTACCCGCTTCCACTTGCCCTCCCGCTGTACCACGTAATGTTTGTCGCGCAGGTCGTAGTAGCCACCCACTTCGGGAATGTAGTAGTACTGAGTGCCGGCCGGCGCGGCTGGGCCCCAGGAGGGAGGATTGATGTTGATATTAACTTGGGCCTGTGCAGGCTCAGCAGCGCCGAGCAGCAGCAAGGCAAATGCACCAGTTAACATTAACTTCGGTAGTGAGGGCATGTAGAGAGGATGTAGGGTGAAGGAATTATCCTACTCTCGGCAAGAACGGCGCCAAACGCTACGGGGTGCTTAGGGCCTGAAGGGCGTCTGCGGTGAAACCCTGGTCAAACTGGACCAAGTTGTGCTCGGTAAACAAAATCATCACCACATCGTGTTTGGCTAGCTCGGCGCGCCGATCGAGAAGGGCAACCTGCGGCTCACCCTGAATTTTGCCCCCCAGCTTACGCCACACTACTTCCTGATTGTAGTACCAGAAATGCGAATCTTGGGAGAATAAGGAATCGAGATAGGGGTAAAACTCAATGAAGCTATACACAAAACTGTCGCCGACTACCAGCAGGCGGGGCTGGCTCTGCTGAGGCTTGGGAGCTTGGAAAACAATGTTGGGGTAAGCCAGCGGCCCGGCATTAGGCGTCCAGACGAGGTTCAGCGCTTTGGCAATATCGTTATCAGTGTAGCGCGGCGTAGAAGACACTTCCAGCCCGGCCGATTGAAAATCGGGGAGGTCGAAGCGGCCGCGCTGCTCAATGTAGCGAAAAAGCGTGTCGGCCGCGCGGGTGACGCCGTAGCCGCTCCAGTGAATACCGGTGCGGGTGAAAAGGGGGTAGGAGGCCGTGTCTTTCCACTGCCGAAATAAGGCGCTGAAATCCAGCAGATTTACGCCACTGGCGCGCATCTGTCGGGCATAGGCTTCATAGTTGGACGGACGCACCCACTGATTGCGGTACTTGGGGGGCAGGTACTCAGGAAAAAACGAGGCTTTATTGGGAGCAATAACAAAGAGCAGCAGCTTGCCGCGCCGGGCCAGCGTATCCTGCAGGGTCCGCAACTGGCCAACGTTAGCTTGTACCACGTTTTCGCCCACAAAATCCTGGCCCAGGTAAGCTTGAATAGGTGATTCTTCGAACAGCATTCCGTCCTTACCTAGCAGCACGTTTTGCACTTTGGCTTCGCCAAATAAGGAGTAGGCGACCTGATTGCGGGGGCGAATAAACCAGTGACGGAAGCCAAGATGATCGGCTAGGTAGCGCTCCAGGGCGGGCTGGTAGGTGTTGTCGCGCAGACTAAGCCAAGTAAGCGCCGGCTTGGATGCCAGTTCGGCGTAGCCGCCCAAGCCACCCGCTCGGAAGATCTTAACGTTGAGCAGAGTTTGGATGGGGGGCAAAAACAGCAGCGCCAACGCCCCAAATAGAGCCAGCCGTTTCAGCAGGGTCGGGCGGGGAGTAGGCACGCGGCTAGAAACGGAAGTAAATGAACGGATTGAACGTACTGCCAATGAGGTAACTGACGCTGAGCACAAACAGCAGACCCGTAAGCAAGCCAAGACCTGCGGCCTGGCGCACTCTGTAGGGCTGCACGGTAAGCAGGCCTATCTGCCAACGCTCGATGGCAGGAAACACAGCGGCAAAGGAAAAAATAGTAGCCAGTACTAAGGTTAGCCCTAGCTCCCGATTTATAACGGGCCATTGCTGCCAGCTGCCACTTATCATTTGCTCCAAATAAGCCATGGCGGCCCCCAGGCTCTCAGCCCGAAACAGCACCCAGCCCACCACAACGACCACAAACGTAGGCACCACGCTCAGCGCGCCTAGCCGCCGAGATACGCGCAGCCACCCCAGACGATCAACAATCAGAAAGAAGCCATGAAAAGCCCCCCAGACGATAAAATTCCAGGCTGCACCGTGCCAAAAGCCCGAGAGTAAAAACACGACCCACAGATTGAGGTAAAGGCGGGTTGGCTTGACTCGATTGCCCCCCAGCGGGATGTACAGGTAGTCGCGCATCCAGCGGCCCAGCGTGATGTGCCAGCGCTGCCAGAACTCGGTGATGCTGCGGGAGGTGTACGGATTGTTGAAGTTCTCAGGAAACTGAAACCCAATCATGTGGCCGATACCAATGGCCATATCGGAGTAGCCCGAAAAGTCGAAGTAGATCTGAAAAGTGTAGGCTACCGCGCCCAGCCAGGCCAGCGGCGCTGATAACTCGGTTGGGTCCAGGTCGAAAATGCGGTCAGCTTCTAGACCTAAGGTGTTTGCAATGAGTACTTTCTTGGCTAGGCCCACTACAAAGCGAAACAAGCCGGCCAGCTTATGATCAACGGTGTCGAAGGCGCTACGGTCCTGGAGTTGGTCGGCAATTTCGTGGAAGCGCACAATAGGCCCAGCAATCATCTTGGGAAACAGCATGATATAAAGCATGAAGTCCCAGAAGCTGCGCAGCGGCCGATTGACACCCCGGTACACATCGATGGAATAGGTAAGTTTTTCGAAGGTGAAAAAAGAGATGCCAATGGGCAGCACTACTTTTTCCCACGTGAGCGGTGGGCCGCCCCAAGCCATCTGCACCGCTTCGAAGTTTTCGAGAAAGAAGTTGGTGTACTTGAAATAGAACAGCATTCCCACGTTGAGAATGATGCTTAAAATCAAATAGATGCGTTTCTGCCAACCTGCGGCCTCATCCATCAGGCGAATGAGAAAGAAGTTAATTACCACCGAGCCCAGAAATAACACCAGGAAATTTAGTCCACCCCAAGCATAAAACAGTAAGCTAGCGGTCAGCGCAACAAGGTTCTTGAACCGGGCCGGGGCCAGGTAATAGCAGAGCAGAAAAGCAGGGAAGAAGTGGAATAGAAACAGCGTGCTGCTGAAAACCATAACGAGCGAGCCAAAATCAGGCAGCAAGGTAAGAATTTGCCCCCCAGCCGTTTGTTAGCGCAGCTTTTTTCCTAGTTGGCATCCAAATAGGCGGTCATGCAGAGCGGAGCGAAGCATCTCGCGTGTTTACTGTGATTAGTAATCCAGCATCAGCACGCGAGATGCTTCGCTCTGCTCTGCATGACGTTTCCGAAAGGTAAATTTTAGTTCCCTCTTAACCCCGTTATATTCTACTAAACCCTCTGGCAAATAAGCTATTCTGGATAGCGAAAGGGAGGAGTTTTGCCTACCTTTGCGGACTTATTCGATTCGCGCTGCATGGCTAAGAAAACATCTGCTTCCGTTACCCCCGTCGCTCCCGAAATTGCCCCCCAGCTTGCTACCACAGTAGCGGCAACCAACGGCCGCGCGGCCGATGTAGAGGCACCTTTCATTGAAGTATACGGAGCGCGGGAGCACAACCTGAAAAACGTTTCGGTTCAGATTCCCCGGGGCAAGCTGGTGGTATTCACCGGCATTTCAGGCTCGGGCAAATCGTCGCTCGCTTTTGACACGATCTATGCTGAAGGACAACGCCGCTACATGGAGACGTTTTCGGCGTATGCCCGCTCGTTTATGGGCGGCTTGGAGCGACCCGACGTGGATAAGATTGAGGGCTTGTCGCCGGTAATCAGCATCGAGCAGAAGACGACTTCCCGCAACCCGCGCTCGACAGTCGGCACCATCACTGAGATTTACGACTTTTTGCGCTTGCTCTACGCCCGCACGGCGGAGGCGTTCAGCTATGCCACCGGCGCCAAGATGATCCGGCAGAGCGACGAGCAGATTATCAACTACATCCTTAAGCACTTCAACGATAAAAAGCTGGTAGTGCTGGCCCCCGTAGTAAAAGGCCGTAAAGGCCACTACCGGGAGCTGTTTCAGCAGATTGCCAAGCTGGGCTTTGCCAAAGTGCGCGTGGATGGGGAACTGCTCGACCTGACGCCCAAGATGCAGGTGGACCGCTACAAGATCCACGACATCGAAATCGTCATTGATCGGCTGGTGGTCAAAACAGAGGATCGATTTCGGTTGTCGGGCTCGGTGCAAAATGCCCTGACGCACGGCAAAGGCACCATGCTCGTGCTGGACCCCGACACCAAGAAAACGCAGTTTTTCTCGCGTTTTCTCATGGACCCCGCCACAGGCATTGCTTATGACGATCCGGCGCCCAACACCTTCTCCTTTAACTCGCCCTACGGCGCCTGCCCTACCTGCAACGGCTTGGGCGAAGTGCAGGAAATCACCGAAGACAGCGTATTGCCAGATAAGAAGCTGAGCATTAGCCGCGGCGGAATTGCCCCCCTGGGCGAGTATCGCGACATCTGGATTTTCCAGCAGCTTCAGCTCATCCTCAAAAAGCAGAAGTTCAGCCTCTCCACGCCCATTGACAAGCTGCCGGAGGAGCTAGTAAATCGGCTGCTCTACGGTATGCCTGAGGACGAAGACGCGGACCCCAAAAAGGCCAACTACACGGAGCCATTCGAAGGTATTATCCCCTTCCTGCGCCGCCAGATGGAATCCGACTCGGAGAACATCCGCGCCTGGATTCAAGAGTACACCCAAGCCAGCGAGTGCCCAGAGTGCCGCGGCTACCGCCTGAAAAAGGAGTCGCTGCACTTTCTGATTGACGGTAAGAATATTGGCGAGCTGTCGGTGATGGATATTGCCCAGCTTAGCGAGTGGTTTGTAGGACTGGAAGAGCGCCTGAGTGAGCGACAGAACGTCATTGGGCGGGAACTGCTTAAAGAGTTGCGCAAGCGCATTGGTTTCTTGCTCGAGGTTGGTTTGGAGTACCTGAGCTTGCACCGCTCGGTGCGCACCTTATCGGGGGGCGAATCGCAGCGTATTCGCCTAGCCACTCAGATTGGTACCCAACTCGTAGGTGTACTGTATATCATGGACGAGCCTAGCATTGGCTTGCACCAGCGGGATAATGAGCGCCTAATCAAAGCCTTGCAGCACCTGCGCGACATCGGCAACTCGGTGATTGTGGTGGAGCATGACAAGGATATGATCATGAATGCTGACCACGTGCTGGACATTGGGCCGGGCGCGGGCATTCATGGGGGGCATATTGTGGCCGAAGGCTCGCCTACTGAAATTTTCAAATCCGGCAGCCTAACCTCGCAGTACCTGAGCGGCGAGCGACACATTGAGCTACGCAAGAAGAAGCGCAAAGGCGAAGGCAACGTGCTGACCCTCAAGGGCGCCACAGGTCACAACCTCAAGAACGTGACCGTGAAGTTTCCACTCGGTAAACTGGTAGCCGTAACGGGTGTATCGGGCTCGGGCAAGTCTTCGCTCATTCACGACACACTGTATCCTATTCTAAATCAACACTTCTTCAACTCTAAGAAAGACCCGCTGCCTTATGCCGGCATCGAAGGCTTGGACCTTATTGACAAAGTGATTGAGGTAGATCAGTCGCCTATTGGGCGCACGCCGCGCTCGAATCCGGCCACTTATACGGGTGTGTTCACCGAGATTCGGAGCCTGTTCGCTTCGTTGCCGGAGGCTAAAATTCGGGGCTACGGTCCGGGTCGCTTTTCCTTCAACGTGAAGGGCGGGCGCTGCGAAACCTGCGAGGGGGCCGGCCTGCGCACCATCGAAATGAATTTCCTGCCCGACGTGCACGTACCCTGCGAAACCTGCAAAGGCCGCCGTTACAACCGCGAGACGCTAGAAGTGCGCTTCAAAGGCAAGAGCATCACTGACGTACTCGATATGACGGTGGAAAAAGCGGTAGAATATTTTGAAAACCAACCCCGGATTATTCGCAAGATTCAGGTACTGAACGAAGTAGGTTTAGGCTACCTAACCTTGGGTCAGCAAGCTACTACACTCTCTGGGGGAGAAGCTCAGCGGGTAAAGTTGGCTACGGAGCTTGGTAAAAAAGACACCGGTAAAACTTTCTACATCCTCGACGAGCCTACCACTGGTCTGCACTTTGAGGATATCCGCCACCTGTCTGATGTGCTGCAAAAGTTGGTGGACAAAGGCAACACCGTTCTCATCATCGAGCACAACCTCGACCTGATTAAAGTAGCCGACCACGTTATCGACCTTGGCCCAGAAGGCGGCGGCGGGGGCGGTACCATCGTGGCCCAAGGCACGCCGGAGCAAGTGGCTAAGGCTGGCAAAGGCTACACTGGGAGGTTTCTGGCCGAAGAGCTGAAAGTGAGCAAGTACGCCGAGGAAAAGACCGCCCTGTAACGGTATCGGGTAGGTTTTCAAGTAAGCTAGCCATTGAACAAAAAAGCCCCTCATGCACTGCGTGGGGGGCTTTTTGTGCGGTACACAGGGCTCATAACTTAATGCGACACCTCAGATTGAGTTGTGACAAAAAGCGGAGTATTCTGTCCAGCAATAGTAGCGTACGTGGTCGTTCCCACCGGCTTCCCGTCAATTAACAACTCACAAAGTACCTGATACCCTATACCAGAGTCAGCAGGTGAGGCCTGCTCCTCCCAAATGGTGATCGTAATCTTCGGTCTGATTACCTCAGCATAGGTGAAAATAGGAGGCAACTGTACTTCTTTGAGCGCAGAAGTTACCTCCTGCTCATGATGCTGGGCGCTGGCCTCCATGAGCTTGTAGGAGGAGGTTCCCTGGGGCACAACCCGTTCGTAGTCTACCGTGATATTGGGGGAGATAGTCGGCAGTTGTAAAGTGTCACCTAAAGCTTCAAGATGGTAGCGCACCGCGACGGTATGCGCTTTGAGTGGGGCTGCTACCACCCGCACGGGCTCGATTGGCTGGGGGGCATTTTCTTCCTGGTCGCAACTAGTAGCCAGTAGGGCAAGGGCGGCGAATGAGAGCATTCGCAGAGTGGATAAAGGCAGCATAAGAGTAGTAGGAAAAGTGGAAGAGGGTTAGACCTAAATGCAGAGCTCTGATTCTAGCTGTAAGCGTGCTTCTCGGGAAATGGCGTTACCGATGACTTTAGGAGGTAGCGGCTGCTGGGCGGGCAAATGGGCTTAGCTTCTAAACCGCTTCCGAACTGTTGGCTGGTATGCTAGAGTGGATGCAACCTCAGGAATGGTTGGTCGAGCTCAGATAATTTTTTTCGACCCTGTTACTTCTTCCTTCTCGCCCGAAATCCCTCGCTTATTAGGAAGAGATGATGGGGCCCGTGGCTTGGCAGGAAAAAATATTATTCCCCTCGACCAACCTTCTGGATTCAGCTGTACACTTTAAGCTGAAATTCACCCTAGCCACTGCATCTCCTTGTATTTGCCCCCCGAAGAACAGCGCTTACTGACTGCGTGCTTGATCCAGGATCGGCAGGCGCAGTATCAGCTGTACCAGCGCTACAAAACGGCTATGTTCTCCACGGCACTGCGCATGCTGGGGCACAACCGGGAGCTAGCGCAAGATGCTTTGCAGGAGGCTTTTGTGGAAGTATTTCAGCATCTGTCCGACTTTCGGCAGCAGTCCACCCTAGGAGCCTGGATTAAAACCATCGTCGTGCGGCGGGCCTTACTCACCCTGCGGCGTGAGCACCGCATGGAGGTCTACGACCAGGACCGCCACCCCGAGCCCCTAGTGGCTTGGCACGACAGCTTGACCGGCGAGGCCCTGGACAAAGCCATCAGTGAACTGCCTGCGGGCTATCGGGCCGTGTTCTGCTTGATAGAAGTGGAAGGCTACGCTCACCGCGAAGTAGCCGAATTGCTCGACATCACGGAGGGCACCAGCAAGTCGCAACTCTACCACGCCAAGCGCTTGCTCCAACGCAAACTACAGTACCTCTACACATGAATCAGACCCCCGAAACACCTGAGGCCGGTGGTCCTAACCTCCAACGGGCCCTCAGCAACTTACCAACGCACGAGCCCGACCCAGCTACCTGGTCACGAATCGAAGCCCAACTCGCGGCCGATGAAGAGCTTACCCGCGTGGTGCCTACGCTTTCCGCGCACGAACCCGACGAGATTCTGTGGGATGCCATTGCCGCTCGCCTTGATGAGGCTGCTCCGGCTGCCGTGCCCCTTGTGCCAGCAGAATCAACGAAAGTGCGGCCCCTTTGGCCAACTCGTACGCTCCGCCATGTGATGGCTATTGCCGCTAGCCTATTGATTCTGTTGGGCGTGTGGTGGCAGCAGCGGACCGTTGAGCCTGTAATAGCTTCTGCTGTTCGTGAGACGCTGGCTGTGAGTGAGGAGGAAGTAGTCACGCCGATGCCCACATCCGTTGCCGTTTCAGCGGACCCACTGGAGCAGGAAGGCCGGTCATTTATTGATGCTCACTGCTCGTCGTTACCCACCGTTTGTCAGTCGGGCGAATTCAAATCCTTACGCACCCAGCTAACGGAGCTGGAGGAAGAAGAAAAGCAGCTGCGCCAAGATGCTCGCCGCTTCGGAGAGTCGCCGGAGCTGCTGCGCCAACAAGCCCAGCTCATCACTATGAAAGCTACCATCACGCGCGAGCTGGTTCAACTCCTTATCTCATGATGTTTCTCTTCAATTTACCTCGAATACGGCTGCGCGGTTGGCTGCTGGCTGCGCTGTTGGCGCTCCTGCTTCCAACGGCCCAAGCTCAGCAGAAAGTGAAAGTCGTAACGCGCACTCTGGAGCAAAGCTGGGACTGCCCGCCAGGCACGACGGTCACCATTCAGGCCGAAAAAGCTACTGTGCGCGTGCAAGGCTGGAATAAGCCCACCGTTCAGGTAGTACTACGTCTGAGTGCCCGCCACCCGGAGCAGGGAGTAGCCGAGCAGGATTTGCCCGTGGCGCGGTATCGGCTACAGCAAACGGGCAATGCTATTTATCTGGTCAATTTTTTTACCCTGCCAACGGGTGCCCCCGCCGTGCGCAGCGACTTGCGGGCCGAGTACACCGTGCTGATGCCGGCCGGCAACCCCGTTCAGATAGTGAACACTTATGGCCAAACAGAGCTGGTCGACCTCACGGGCCAGCAGGAGTTAGAGCAAAGCTTCGGCAAAATTATGCTGCGCAACCTGCGTGGCAATCTTACGGCCACCGCTCGCTACACCGACCTGACGGCTACCAACCTGCTAGCCAACTTCACGTGCGAGGCCAATAAATCGGCTATTCAACTTGTCGGGCTGGGCGGGGAGTGTAGCGTGCGCAATTACTACGGCAGCGTCCGGGTTCAGCCCACGGCAGCCTTACACAAGCTCACGGTAGTCGCCGACCGCACGGAGGTCGTGATTAGTGCCCCCCAACCCGACTTGTTCTCCTACCAACTAAGCGTGCAACAAGGCGCCCTGACCGTTCCGTCCGGCTACGCATCGGCCAAAAAAGGCAGCTCTAGCCGTGGCTCACTGACGGTATCGACAGATGCGCCGCGCCGCATTGTGCGCGTGACGACCTCCTATGCTCCTCTGACTTTGCAAACGGAACCCCTGGCTCCCCAATTCTAACTCAGCTTATCTTACACGTCTACCGCTATGTTCTGCTTTCACTCCTTCCGCAGCTATCGGCACCTGCTTTGGGTAGGCCTACTAGCCATCACCTGCGTCCGGGCTTCGGCCCAAACTACTCCTGATAGTACGCGCTTGAGCTACAGCGAGGAGGAACTGACGGCGCCCATTGCGACTGACCCGCTGCGAGTACAGGCCGAGGACCGCAGCTTATGGAAGCTAGGGCTGAACAACTTTACGGTGAGCAACAGCCTGATTGGCCAACGTCAATACTACACCCGCTATGGCATACACTTGGCCTACGAGCGCCGGCTCAAGAGTCCTGCTTGGACGCTACTGGCTGAGGTGAGCCCCGCCCTGACGCACTACCGCGCCGAGCCCGGCGCGGACCTCGTGCGGGGGTTGGCAATACGCACCCAAGTAGCTGGTCGCTACTATTATAACATTGAGCGGCGCCTACGCTTGGGGAAGAACACTACGAACTTCTCGGCCAACTACGTATCGGTGGCGTTGGGTGCGGGTACCGGTTTAAATCGGCCCGCCCGGGATACACCGTTTTACTTTCTCACTAACAATCAGCGCCGGGTAGCCGCAGACGCCGCGATAGTGTACGGGTTGCAGCGCCGGTTGGGAAGGTATGGATTTATCGACGCAAACATTGGCGTAAGCAGCTATCTGTCAACGCCTGCTCCAAGGTTTGCCATTAGCAACAGCCTTCGCATTGGCTTGGCTATTGGCTCTCAATCGGCGGTAAATTATTCACGCCGAGTCATTCCCGTTGATACCGACGAGGCGCTGCAACCAAAGGCATATGCGGGATTTCAGCTGGGAGCCTACCTGTACCGGGTGCGCTATTCGGACGATAACCCGTACCGGGGGGCAATTCCTCCCCCTAAAGCGGGAGTTGGGACTTACAGCCAGGAAATACTGATGCCTTATGCCTATGTGGGTTACTACGTGTGGCCGCGCCTAGCCGTGCAGGTAGGCATGCAGCGGCAGCGGGAAGAATTCCGCGGTAATGCCACCGACTTTCCCGGGCTTTCCAGAGATAGTATTACCAACAAAAATGACCTTGCCTTGCCCGTTATGCTACGCTATTCGCTCACGCGCTCTTTCCTGAAGCGCTGGCAGTTCGACGTGGTGGGTGGACTAGTGCCTCATTGGTCGTCGGTGCGCTTTCAGGAGCAAGAGTTTATCAACGAGGAGCTTACTACTGAGTATGACTTTCGGCGCAGCGCCTTTGGCATGCATGCCTCCGCGGGTTTACAAGCGAGCTACGGGTTTGGGCGCCGCCGCCGGCTCCAAGCCACTACCGAGTGGGTACTTACCAAAGACCTACGCTCCAAATTTCAGAGCGGCGACCCTCTGCAGTGGGGCTTTAGCTTTATTGGTTTGCGCTACCGCTTTGGCTATCAGTAAGTAACTGTAATCAATAAATGAGGCTTGGCAGAAGCGTAATTTGAATGTGTACACCAGCAAAAAAGCCCCCCAGAAATACTCTAGGGGGCTTTTTTAATAATGAAGAGAAGCTTTTGCTGCTTACATTTTCATGTTAGCGTGCTGCTTCGATGTATCCAAGTGCTTCTGAATCACAGGGGTAGTCTTCGTGATGAAGCCTTGCAAGTCAGCGTCCTGAGTCATGGTTTTGTGGGCCTGCATGGTGTTGAGCGTCTTCTGGTGGTCGGTTACCATTTGCTGCAAGAAGCGCTGCTCCAGCTGCGGGCCCGAGAGCGTCCGCATCTGAGCGGCAATGGCTTTGTGCTCAGCATCCATGTCGGTAGGCAGCGTTACTTTCTTCTTAGTAGCAATAGCCTTCAGCTCTGCCGTCGACTTCGTATGGTCCGTGATCATCATATTCGCGTGGTCTTTAGCCATGCCAGTCACGCCTTTCTCAAGCACCAAACGACTGAGTTGAATCTCGTTCTGGTCGCTGTGCGCAGCCGACTTCATGAACTCTGGGTCGTCTTTGTGCGGCATTGTGGCCGTGGGCTGGTGGGCTGAGTCGTCGCCATTAGCATTCATGCCAGGGTCGGTGCCAGCATTAGCGGCTGAGCTTTCTGCCGACGTATCGGAGGGCATGTTGGTAGTAGCGCCAGCCTCGCCGTCAGTAGCCGAGTTCATGTAGTTGTCGCCGGCGTTGCCGCCAGCTTCTTCTGAGTCGGTGGGGTTGTTGGTGGTTGCGGTTTTTTCGTTGCTGCAAGCGCCGGTTGCCAGTAGCATACCTGCAAAAAGCAGACTCATGATAGAACGTTTCATAGCGGTAGGAAAAGGGGGTGGAATGGTTGAGCTTGTAATGAGAGAAAAGAGGTCTGCCGCCAACCATCAACTTAACAAGTCAGCGATTGGCGGCAGGAATAGCCTGAGCAGACACTCAGAGCTGGTAGTGTACGGTTCTGATTACTTAAGGGTTCGTAGTCGTCGAATCCATGGCGGCCGAATTGGAGTCGGGCGTCACTGTTGGGCCGGCGTTGTTGTCAATGACGGTAGCATCGGCTTGCACGCCACCTTGCTCAGCGGCCTTCTCTTGGTCAACTACGGCCTCGCCGGCAGTGCCATCGGTGCGGGTTTCAGTGCCCCCGCAGCTCGTCAGCGACAGAGCGGCGAAGAGGGTAAGTGCGGGAAAAATGCGGTGTTTTGGGAAATGAAGCATACAAGTGAAAAATCAGGTATAAAAATGAACTAGGGTAATTTCTCTATTTCGTCTTCCACGGTGTCTACATCTTTCAAATGCTGTTCAAGCGTGGGTAAAAACTTAGCGGCGAAGCCCCGGATGTCGCCATCGTAGGCTTCTTTACTCATATCTTCAAAGGCATCGATGTCGTTTTTGTGCGACTCTTTGACCGCCGCCACAAATTGCTTATCAAACTGAATACCCGCCACAGCGCTTAGCTCCGCGTACTTGCTCTGCTGGTCCTTGCCTAAAGCATTGGGCAGCACAAGATTCTTTTGCTGGGCCAGATTCCGCAAGGCTGTGTTTACCTGGCCGTGTTGCTGTACAAGGCGCTGGGCGAAGTTGCGCACTACAGGCGTTGCAGCCTTTTGCTGGGCTAGCTTGCTCATCTCCAATTCCAACATTCCGCTCACGGCGGCATCCACCATAAATTCCGCGTCGCGCTCTTGGCGCTCAGTCACGGCTGCTTCCTTGATGCGCTTTTCGTTCTGAAACTTGGCATCTGCCACGGGGTCTTTTTGCCCCGCACCCGGCGAGCAAGCACTCAGCGCAATACAGCATCCAAAAAGCAGAAAACGGGCAGAAGCCATAAGGCACAAACAGTTAAGAATATTGAAATACGCTTCTGTCTATACGGGAGCCTCGGCAGGTAGTTATCAAAGTCCAGCTACGGCCTGCTGTTCAGTGGGCATCAGTACATTAAAAGCTGGGGGGCATTTTCAGCGCGGAAAATGCCCCCCAGCCTCTTTGGTCCTAATCGTACCGGCTTTGTGACAAGTACTGTGAAGCAGCCTAGCTTGATAGAATTGCGCCTTTACCGCTTGCTTCGGTATCCAAACCCAAACAGCGTATGCACAGCGATATTGGGCACTACGGCCGTGCCGCCACCTGCCAGCGGCATACGAGCCCACGCCGCAGTCAGCTTGGCTTCGGGCCGAAAAAACCAATGTTCCGCCACGCCAAGAGGCGGGCCTGCGGCCACTTGCAAACACAAGCCAGAAATATGGTAGCCACCTCCCAGCAAGCTCCGCACGGGGTTGATAGCTTGCTCTCTGATGCGACCCTCGGGGTGGCCAATCACCAGCCCTATTCCAACGCGAAAGGTGTTAGACATTTCAACCCAAGGCAGTGAACGGTTCACCAGCACCATATTATAGCCATGCGATACCTCGAAGTGCTGAATCTCGGGCGGCGGGTTTTGCAGATACAGCTTGTGGTGCACCAGCTCTGCGCTCCACTGCTTATAGCCTAGCCGATAGGAATAATAGGGCGAGCCATGCCATGGGCGAGTGCGGTAGCGAGCCCTAAAGCGGATAGTCTCTTCACCGGGCTGCTCTATCCGTAGGGTCGACGGCAGGCTCCAGGCGGTACCGCCAAAAAACTCCGCAGTCAGACCCTGGGCCCGCGTCTTCAAGCTGCTGGCTAGCAGCAGCGCACCCAGCATTGCCAGTATCTTCTTATGCTTTGCCTCCATCACCAATGGCTTGTTATACCTGCGAAAAACTAGGCCTATTCAAGAATGGTAATCCTAAAAACCACCGTGACTTTTACGGCTTGGTTGCGGCGTGCGGCTGCGCTGTAGACTGCGAATTTTTACTGGAAAATGATTAAGTCGTCCTTCAGCTACAGCAACCTATTCGCAAACAAAGACGCCACTCCGTTTCCAGAATGGCGTCTTTACAAAGAATGCGGCGATTAGTTAAGCTCCGCGAAATTGAGGCTTGCGCTTTTCGAGAAAGGCCTGTACACCTTCTTTATAGTCATCCGATTCACCGGCAATCTGTTGGCAGTAGGCTTCATAATCCAGCATCTCGTCCAGCGTCGAGGCGCTGGCTTTATTGAGCATCTGCTTGATCAGGCCAATTGATTTGGTAGGTGCCGCCGCATAGCGGGCAGCCAGCGCATAGGTAGCTTCGTCCAACTGGTCTGGCGCTACTACCTGGTTTACCAGCCCCAGGCGCAGCGCTTCGTCCGCCGACACCTTAGACCCCAAGGTGCACAGCTCAAAAGCCTTCAGCGTGCCCACAGTACGCGGCAAAAAGTAAGACGAACCCGAATCGGGCACTAGGCCAATATTAATAAATACTTCAATCAACGAAGCGTCGGTGGAGGCAATTAGCGCGTCGCAGGCTAAAGCCAGGGAGCAGCCAGCGCCCGCTGCTACGCCATTCAACCGGCCAATAATCGGCTTAGGCAAGCTGCGCATAGCCCGAATAATAGGGTTGTAACGCTTGTGCAATGAATCATAAAAGGAGCGTTTCTCTTCACCCTGTGCCGCCTTCAGATCCTGACCAGAGCAGAACGCCCGGCCCGCACCGGTGAGTACTACGGCGCGCACGGCCGCGTCGCGGGCCACCTGCTTCAGCGCATCCTGTAGCTCGTAGCTCTGTGGGTCGTTGAAAGCGTTGAATACGTCGGGCCGATTCAGGGTAATGGTCGCGACGCCGTCGCGCACGTCGTAGAGCAGGCAAGTGTACATGAGGTGGGAAGGAGTTAGAAAAAATAGAAATAATGGCTGCGTCTCGCGCTTATATGCTGCGCAGAATAGCTTCGGCCAGCATCAAATCTTCGGGAGTCGTGATTTTAAGGTTGCGGTAGTCGCCGGGCACTAGGTGAATAGGGTGGAGGTCTTCCACTACGCTGGCGTCATCGGTAAAGGTGGGCAGCTCGGGTAACTTATATGCCTTGCGCAGTAAGTTTAGCTCGAAGCACTGGGGCGTCTGTACTAAGCGCAAACGCGACCGATCCATGGCATAGGAGCCTTCTTTGGAAAGCCCGCGTACCGAATCTTTGGGAGCTACGGCGGCTATGGCGGCGCCATGCTCGGCGGCGGCCACAAAGGTGCTCTCAATAACTGCCGCCGATACCAGCGGCCGTACCCCATCATGCACCGCCACGATACCTTCCGTAAATGCTGACAGATGATTTAGTCCATTGCGCACCGAAGCCCAGCGCGTAGGCCCACCTCCAACTACCGTATGCGGAATCGAGACTTGATGCCGGGCGCAGAGGTGATGCCAGGTATCAAACTGATCGGGGGGCAAAACCAGCACGTACTGCTGAATATTGAGGCTGGTTTCGGCAAAACGCCGAAGTGTATGCAACAGCACTGGCTCGCCGAGTAGCTCCAGAAACTGCTTAGGCTGTCCTGCGCCCATACGTGTGCCACTGCCGCCGGCTACGAGTATAGCAAATCTAGTATCAGGCATGATAGGAAATGGTGAAGGGTAAGGGGCGACTACGAAGCAGTATCTGCAACAAAAAAAGCCCGGCCACCAAAGGTAGCCGGGCTATCTGAAAGGCTCACCAAAACAAGGTTTCACCTTTCACTTTTCATATTTCTAAACTTACAGAATCAGCATAGCGTCGCCGTAGCTGAAGAAGCGATACTTCTCCTTGATGGCTACTTTATAAGCTTCCGCCAATAGGTCGTAGCCGGCGAAGGCAGCCGTCATCATCATCAGCGTGCTCTCCGGGGTATGGAAGTTGGTGAGCAGGGTATTCGCGATTTTGAAATCGTACGGAGGGAAGATAAAACGGTCGGTCCAGCCCTGGTTAGCCTTCAGGCGGTTGTGCGCGGATACCGACGACTCCAACGCCCGCATGGTAGTAGTTCCTACCGAGCACACGCGCTTTTTAGCGTCCAGAGCCTTATTTACAATTATAGCTGCCTCGGCCGGAACAATGAAGTTCTCCGAGTCCATCTTGTGCTTGGTCAGGTCTTCTACGTCCACGGGACGGAAAGTGCCCAGACCCACGTGCAGCGTTACGGCCGCAGTTTCTACGCCTTTAATTTCCAGGCGCTTCAATACTTCGCGGGTGAAGTGCAAGCCAGCGGAAGGAGCTGCTACGGCTCCAATGTGCTTGGCATAAATAGTCTGGTAGCGCTCTTTGTCGGCCGGCTCCGCATCGCGGGTGATTGCCTCGCGGGGTAGGGGCGTTTCGCCCAAATCGTGGAGGGCTTTGTAGAACTCCTCATCGGGGCCATCAAACAGAAACTTGATGGTGCGGCCGCGCGAAGTAGTGTTGTCAATTACCTCAGCTACCATGTCGCTCTCGCCGAAGTAGAGCTTATTGCCCACCCGGATCTTACGGGCCGGATCAACCAGCACGTCCCACAGGTGGCTTTCCTTGTTCAGCTCGCGCAGCAAAAATACTTCAATCTTAGCTCCCGTCTTTTCCTTGTTGCCATAAAGCCGGGCCGGAAACACTTTCGTGTCGTTCATCACGAATACGTCACCGTCGTTGAAGTACTCGATGATGTCTTTGAAAATTCGGTGTTCGATTTTGCCAGTATCGCGGTGTAATACCATCAGGCGCGACTCGTCGCGGTTTTTGGCCGGGTGCTGCGCTAGCAGGTTCTCGGGCAGGTCAAACTTAAACTCGGACAGTTTCATGGGCGGATATGGGCAATAGAGGGGGAAGCTAACGAAAATTTGAGGGGGCAAAAGTACGTAGAATGGGCGGATTAATCGTTATTTTTCGCCCGGAATCGGTGTGAGGCTACTTCAATACCAAACAAGCTAAATTGTTAAATGGCTGTTGATTAAATACTGATGGCTGGGTGCCAGCACTCGTCAGCAGCAGAAATAACAAATCACTGCCCATAGTCATCCCCTTTTTCTGCCGCCTTCTAACTTTTTGCTCCATGCTCGCCCTGCGTCTGACCCTGGAAAGCTTCCGCTTCGCGTGGCAAGCCCTCAAATCCAACTTGTTGCGCACGACTTTGTCGCTGCTGGGCGTTACGGTGGGCATTTTTGCTATTATCGCCGTGTTCACCGTCGTCGATTCGCTGGAGTCCAACATCCGGCAGAGCATGGACTTTTTGGGCGAGAAAGTGATTTATGTAGGCAAATGGCCTTGGAAGTTTGATCCGGCCCAGCCATGGTGGAAGTATTTCAACCGCCCGGTGCCCACCCAGCGCGAGTTTCGGGCTATTCAGCGCAACCTCAGCCCCGAAAGCAACCGAGGCATGGCCCTAGTGGCCAATGCTGGCGGCAATACCCTTAAAGCCGGCACAAACAGCGTGAGCGACTGCAACTTGCAAGGCGTGAGCTACGATTTTCAGCAAGTATCGAAAGTGGTTATCGGAGAAGGTCGCTATTTCACCCCCCAGGAGATAGACATGTCTCGGAACGTAGCCATTATTGGAGCCGACATTGCCGAAAACCTATTCAGCGGCGGCTCGGCACTAGGTCGTGAGTTTACGGCTCGTGGGCGCAAGTTCACGGTTATTGGTGTGATGAAGAAAGAAGGTAAAAAGCTCATTGATACACCTAGCAACGATGCCAACTGCATGATTCCCTTCGGCATGTTCAGTCAGGTTTTTGCCATCAACAACGGCTCGGGAATGGGGGGCGTTACGCCCAGCATTATCGTGAAGGGCCGCGAAGACGACCAAAACCTAGCTGACTTGGAGTCAGAGCTGCAGGGAGTGCTGCGCAATATCCGTGGACTCAAGCCCCGCGAGGAGGATAATTTTGCCCTGAATCGTCCCGAAATGTTCGGCGAGCTTATCTCCAAGCTGTTTTCTGTGATTGGCGTGGCGGGGGCCGTTATTGGCAGCTTTGCTATGCTGGTAGGCGGCTTCGGCATTGCTAACATCATGTTTGTGTCGGTGAAAGAACGCACCAATATTATCGGGATTCAGAAGTCGCTGGGGGCCAAAAACTACTTTATTCTATTTCAATTCCTGTTCGAAGCCATTTTCCTGTGCCTAATTGGCGGGGCGGCGGGCATCTTTCTGGTTTTTCTTATTACACTTATTCCGCAGGAGTCCTTGCCTTTATTTCTCTCCGCCGGCAACGTGACGCTGGGGCTCACCGTATCGGTGGTCATTGGCATTTTGGCCGGTATTATTCCGGCTGTGCTGGCTGCTAACCTCGACCCAGTTATTGCTATTCGCTCGAAGTAAGCAGCACAGTAACACGGAGTAATTAAGCTCCTTCCCTTGCGCAACAGCGCCAAACCCTTATCTTGCGCGCCCCGCTTTTGGTCGGGGGCAGCGGTCTGCTTTTGCCCCCCAGACATTTCCTCAATTCTCTTTTTTTATAAATACGCCTG
Source organism: Hymenobacter sp. HD11105 (assembly GCF_054051685.1). Lineage (NCBI taxonomy): Bacteria > Pseudomonadati > Bacteroidota > Cytophagia > Cytophagales > Hymenobacteraceae > Hymenobacter > Hymenobacter sp. HD11105. The sequence goes on from NZ_JBSWBR010000001.1 coordinate 391,292, forward strand.
CGGCGCCATCTGGCGCTTCCCAATTCCCACCCAGCGGGCTCACAAGTACAGTACTATGACTAAGCTTAAAAAAACCAGTCGGACGAAAAGCCAAGACGAAAATCTGAATGCCGGCAGCGGCCAAACCATTAGCCAGCCGAACGTAAACGATAATAAGGTAACCTCCATCAGTGAGATTCGGGAGCAGACCAGCGGACAGCGCACCCTACAGCTCGACGATGAACAGCGTATTCGCCGCGCGTTTGTAGACAAAGACTGGAACGAGATTAAGATTGCTGACTCATGGCAGATCTTTAAGGTGATGGCCGAGTTTGTGGAGGGCTTCGAGAAGATGAGCAAGATTGGACCTTGCGTGTCCATTTTCGGCTCAGCCCGCACCAAGCCCGACAACCCTTACTACCAGATGGCCGAAGAAATTGCGGCCAAGCTCGTGCGTCACGGCTACGGCGTAATTACGGGTGGTGGCCCAGGTATCATGGAGGCGGGTAATAAAGGTGCCCGCTCTGAAGGCGGCCGCTCAGTGGGGCTCAATATTGAGCTACCCTTTGAGCAGTTCAATAACATCTACATCGACCCCGACAAAATCATCAACTTCGACTACTTCTTTGTACGCAAGGTGATGTTTGTGAAGTACGCGCAGGGCTTTATTGGTATGCCCGGCGGCTTCGGTACTCTGGATGAGCTCTTCGAAGCAATCACGCTAATTCAAACCAAGAAAATTGGGCGTTTCCCGATTGTATTGGTGGGCACGTCGTATTGGAAGGGCATGTTTGAGTGGATTGAAAATGTAATGCTGCACGAAGAGCACAACATTTCGCCCGAAGACATGAATTTGGTGCAACTCGTAGATGATGCCGCTTCGGCCGTGAAGATTATCGACGATTTTTACTCCAAGTATCTGCTTTCACCAAACTTCTAGGCACCAGTACAACTGGAAGCCTACGAGAGCTGGCCAGCGCCTTGCTAGTAAACGCAGTAAGGCGCCAAAACAAGCTCAGAGATTAAGCCGTTATTTGAACCGGCGGCGGAAATACTTCCGTCGCCGGTTTTTTGTGTGTCCTTGCAAGCTGATTTCGACTACATAATAGCGGGTGGTGGGGCCGCCGGGCTTAGCCTGGCGTATGCGCTAACGCAGGAGCCACGCCTGCGCGATAAGCGCGTACTGCTGCTAGAGCCGGCCGCCAAAGATCAAAACGACCGCACCTGGTCGTTCTGGGCTGATGCGCCCTCACCATTTGATAGTATAGTGGCCCACGAGTGGCAGCAACTGGCGTTCCGTAGTCCAGACTTCGAGCAGGTTTTTCCGCTCAAGCGCCACCGCTACAAAATGATTCGCGGGCTGGACTTCTACCAATTTGTGCATGCCGCTTTGGCTGCTAACCCGCAGTGCACTTTGGTGCGGGCTACGGTAGATAAAATCGAAAATTTGCCCCCCAGCAGTGTTGTAGCGCATACTACGGAAGGAAAGTTTACGGCTCAGTATGCCTTCGATAGCCGTCCGCCCCACATTGATAAAAACCCCAGCCAACACCGCTACTTGCTGCAGCATTTTGTAGGCTGGGAGGTGGAAACTGATCAGGATATATTCGATCCGGCGACGGTGGAGTTTATGGACTTTCGGGGGCCGCAGCACCAAGAGCCACGTTTTATGTACGTGCTGCCCTTTAGTCCGCGCCGGGCGCTGGTAGAGTATACCCTGTTTTCGGGCGCGCTGCTGCCCAAAGCTGCGTACGAAGCTGCCATGCACGACTATCTGACTATTACGCTTGGGGTGAAGCAGTATCGGGTGGAGGCGGAAGAAGTAGGCGCTATTCCCATGACCGATCATCCGCTGCCCGCCCGGCAGGGGGCAAATATTATCAATTTGGGTACTCGCGCGGGCCGCGCCAAACCAAGCACTGGCTACGCCTTTAAGCGTATTCAGGCGCACACCCAGCGTTTGGTAGAAGCATTAGCGGTCACCGGTGCCCCACCCGCCGACCTTACCGGTGACCAATGGCAGTTCCGCCTGTTCGATACCTTACTGCTCGATATCATGCAGCGCCAAGGCGAAACCACCCGCGACATATTTGCCGAAATGTTTCAGCACAACCCCGTGGAGCGCATCTTCGACTTTCTGGATGAGCGCACCTCGTGGGTTGAGAACTTTCAAGTCATGAACTCAGTCACGCCGTGGCCCTTTCTGCGCTCTATTGGCCAGGTGCTGCGTGGCCGGCCAGGACAACGTTAATCTATTATAAAATAGAACGAAAATTTTTATTCAAAAGATATTTGAAATTTTAACAAGGTTAAAATTTCAAGTTAATAGAAAGTGAAAGATTTTATATTGTTTTCTCTTTCAAACTTTGCGTTGCTTGATAAGTAAAATAAAATTACACTCTCACTTTTTTTATTGGATATAATCCTCCGATTTGTAAATAATTTTATAAATATGAAGATTATTTCTTGGTAATATATTGCTGTTTTAGGTAATAATTTCATTATATATTTATAACAGTGTATAATTTGCTTATAGCTTTTTGGTAGTAGATTGAAATTATATAAGTTGCTATTAACGCTATAGAAGTCAGTGCAGCTATAGGCATGTTTTTAAGATATAATAATGAGAGCATTAAAACGAACACGTGCAAAAGATACAGTGAGAAAGATATAGATCCTGTGAAAATGAAGAATTTTTTTACTTTGTCGATATTTAGCATGTAAAGCCAAACTGCTATGGATGAATAGCCTATTAAAGCTGGAACGTCATTTATCATCTTTCCTATGAAATTTCCTTTCATAGCCAATGTGCCATAAATTATACAATTTAAAATGCCTATTAATAAAACATAAATAGGATTTTTATTAAAATTTATTTTATAATTATTTTTATGAAGTTTGGCAGCGATAACCATTCCTAGCGCGAATTCCCATAAATATTGCAAGAAAAAGCTTTGCCAGGTTCTCTCTCCTTCTTTACCTAAATAAACAACTATGGCTATCCAAATTAGACTTAGGATGGAGCATACTAATATGAATTTTTTTGTATTTAATTTTTCATACATAAACACTAATAGGTAGAAAACAATATAGAACTGTAGTATCATAGAAACAAACCACAATTGATATCCATATGAAGACATGATATCGTTATCAAACATTTTGAATAAAAAAATATGGCCAGCAATTGTATAAAAAGAATTTTCATAGACCGGAATAAAAACTGAGATTAAGGCTATTATAAGTACAGCTGTGATGTAAGGTATATATACTTTAACGCCTCTTCTTTTAAGATAATCAAAATATGGTAGGGGGTTATTTAAATGTGATAAATACATTCCTATAGCTGATAACAATATAAATAAATGAACGCCTGCTCCTCCAAAAATTATAAAATTATCGAATGGATAAGGGAGGTCAAACTCTTGTAAAAAGTGGAATATTATTATAGTGAAAATTGAGTAACCTTTTAAGAATTCTATAATTTCAAGTCTTTTCATAACCAAAGCATTTTTTATTCATTGAACAAACGAACGTAATCGTTTTAATTATTTGCCAACGACAAATATGTGGTCAATTTTAAAACTGCGCTAGAAAGTGCGGAAGATATCATATCAAGAGCGGTTTATGTTTTGAAATTGAAAGTAAGAAATAAAAGCGGACAATCAAATTTTGTGTTCTGCTTAGTCTAAAGCTAATTTGTAACTACAATATTTTCTAGGAATAGGCTGCAGTTTTTATGTAGTTTCAATGTAGGCTATTTTTGTTATTAAGAAAACTTAGCTTCTTTACCTAGATAATAGGTAACAAGTTGATTTTAAATCAAGACAGATTTAATAAGTGAAACGAATTATTGTGAAATGATCTATCAAACAAGCTCATTCCACAAGCCCTCCTCACTTTCCAAGTACGCTTTTGCCTCCCTCACGTTCTCAGGAGTTAGCACCTCTAGCTGAGGCTGAGGAAGCGATAGATTGAGTAAAAATCCTGTCAAGGGGGGCAAATTATCAAGGTCGTGGGTGATGCAAAGCACGGTTTTGCCGGCCTCCAGCACCCAGCTCTGAAGCAAATCGAACACGCGGCGGCGGTAGTAGACGTCCAATTGCTGCGTAGGCTCGTCGAGCAGGTAGAGCTGAGCGTCTTGTAACGCCAACTGAGCCAGCCATACTAGTTGCTGCTCGCCGCCGGAAAGCAAAGTAAAGTCGCGGTGGGCGAGGTGGGCGGCGCCCACGTGGGCTAAGGCCGCATCGGCTAGAGCGTAGTCGGTCGGGCCGTAGGCGCTGAGAAAGCGCTGGTGGCGGAAGCGCCCCATCACGACTAGTTCGCGCACTTCAATAGGAAAGCTGACAGTGTTGCGCTGGGGTAAGTGCGCGAGCAAGCCAGAGGCTGCTGCCTGCCGCTCAGCTCGTAAGTCGTGGCCGAATATGCTCACGCTGCCTTGGTAAGGTATGCGCCCCGTTAGGGCCCGGAAAAGGGTGCTCTTGCCGCATCCATTGTGACCTATAATGGCGACAAAAGCAGGCACTGGCACCGACAAAAAAAGGTTGCGGAGTAGAACGCGCTGTTCGTACCCCGCAACCAGATTCTGTATTGTTAAAGGAGCTGAGAGTAGAGCGCTGGCGGTTAGAGTAGACTGATTATCGGGTGTACCACGTATCAAATCCATCCTAGCTTTCGGGCGCTAACTCCTTACTTCTTAATACTCGTCTTCATTAAACATGAAGTCTTCTTTAGTCGGATAATCCGGCCATACTTCTTCAATGTTTTCGTAGGGCTGGCCGTCGTCTTCCAGTGCCTGCAGGTTCTCCACCACTTCCATCGGGGCACCCGAGCGGATGGAGTAATCAATCAGTTCATCCTTGGTGGCGGGCCAGGGGGCATCTTCCAGATAGGAAGCAAGTTCCAGAGTCCAATACATAGTGGTGTGCGACAAAAAAAGTGGGCAAAAAGAAGTTGTAAATAGCCAGTGAGCAAAAACCCGGCCGGCCGAAAACGCCTGCCAAAGCGGCGCAACAGCGTTTGCTTCCCGACAACGTAAAAACCCGGCTAAGGTTCAGGCTAAGCAGGTAAGCGCTGACGTAACAACTCGATAAGGTCGGTTTTTGTGCGGATTTTTCTTTCAAATCCCCTGATTTTTCCCTCCAGCATATTGCGGAACGTTTCGTTGCCCGGCGAGTCGCTGAGCTTACCTAGGTTTTCCTGAAGCACTTCCTGCTCCTGTTTGTCATACTTGATGAAGTCGCGCAGAGCTTGTACGCGGGCATTGATGCGGTCTTCGGCCGAGCCCGACTCCTGTCCGTTGGGCTGACGCTTGCGGATAAAGTGTTCCAGGGCGCTCATCTCAAATACTTTGTCGCAGGCCATGATAAACTGCTCCCATACCCGGTCAGATTCCTCGCCGCGTACGGGTCCTACCTTTTTCCAGGCCGCCTGTAGCTCCTTGGCCCGTGCTACCGCCGCCGACATGGGCTGACTGAGCAAGGCCTCGGCTTCAGCCACCAGCGCACGCTTGCGGCTTAGGTTGTCGTCCATGTAGCCGTCCTTGGCGTCTACACGCTTGGTGCTGATGTGCTCCTTGAGTCGGTCGAAGAAGTGGTTGTGGGCGGCCCTAAAGCGCGTCCATAGCTCATTGGCTTGCTTGCGCGGCAATGAGCCGCCTACTTCTTTCCATTCCTGCTGCAGCTGCTTAAGCTGGCGAGTGGTTTCCTCAAAGTCGTCGGAGTTTTGTAGAGATTCCGACTTGCGGATCAGGTCACGGTACTTGTCAACCACGCGGTTCGACATGGCCTTTTTGTCGGCCAGAAACTCTTTTTTACGAACAAAAAACTGGTCTACTGCTTCACGGAAGCGGTTTTCCAATTCTTCGGTGAGGTGTTTCTCTACGGGGCCAGTTTTGATCCAAGCTTGGCGCAGCTCCTGTAGCTTCTCGCCGGCTGTCTGCCAGTCAATGCTGTCGCGGAGGGCCTCGGCTTCCTGAATCAGGCTGATCTTGGTGTTTAAGTTTTTCTCCCGGTTGCGGGCTACTGTTACTTTGATGCCTTCCTCGGCTTCGGTGAGGCGGTGGTGCAGAGTCTCAAAATCGCCCAACGCATCGTAAGAAGCCATTTGCTCCTTCAGATGCAGGGCTTTCATTAGGAAAGAGCCTTTGTTTTCGGATTCCTCAATCTTGGTTAATAAATCTTCCACTTTAGCTCGAAAGCTCTCAAAACGCTGAGCAAAATACTGAAGTGAAGCGTCCTCGGATTCTTTAACCTGCCCAACTTGACGGGCCGGCAGGTCCATAAACGAGCGTAGCCACACTTGGTCGCCCTCGACGTAGCCGTAGCGCCGGGCTTCGGCTAGCAGGTGATCTTGTGGTTCCATATTAATAGATAATAATAACGCGAAAGCGGCTAGGTGGTGGGGTCGGAAGAGTAAAGAAACGGCATTAATTGACTACAAGTTTACGGGATGGCGAGCACTTTCACTGTCTGGGAAACCCTGGAGTTAAACAGCGGAATCTTAGGGTAGGCTGCCTACCTTTGGCGGGTCCACCGTGTTAGCCAGGGTTATCTGAACCGAACGTAAGCCAACGCCGCAAGGTTAGAACTTATGTAGTCAGATAACTGGGTTAAAACCAATGCAAAGCATTTTGCGCTCCTTCGGATCGATGCAAAAAGCTCCCTGGCTTGGGTAATGTGCTGTCGCACTTCAAGTACCCAAGTTCATTGGGTTGTTGTTTAAAAATTCTTAAATAAGTCTCCACAAATTCCCATGAGCGAAACGATTATCTTCTCAATGGCTGGCGTGAGCAAAGTGTATCCGCCCCAGAAACAAGTTCTCAAAAACATCTACCTCTCGTTTTTCTACGGGGCCAAAATCGGCGTGCTCGGTCTGAACGGTTCGGGTAAGTCGTCGCTGCTGAAAGTAATTGCTGGCGTTGATAAGCAGATTCAGGGCGAAGTGGTGTGGTCGCCGGGCTACTCGGTGGGCTACCTGGAGCAGGAGCCCCAGCTTGACCCGACCAAAACGGTGATGGAAGTAGTGCAGGAAGGCGCCGCCGAAACGGTGGCCTTGCTCAAGGAGTTCGACGAAATCAATGAAGCTTTCGGAGCCGAAGATGCCGACTTTGATAAGCTACTGGAGCGCCAAGGAGTAGTGCAGGAGCGCCTCGACCAGCTCGACGCCTGGAACCTGGACAGCAAACTAGAGCGCGCCATGGACGCCTTGCGCACTCCCGACGGCGACGCCATTATCGGCAACCTCTCGGGCGGTGAAAAACGTCGCGTGGCCCTCTGCCGCCTTCTGCTACAAGAGCCCGACGTGCTCCTACTCGACGAGCCCACCAACCACCTCGACGCCGAGAGCGTGCTGTGGCTAGAGCAGCACTTACAGCAGTACAAAGGCACCGTGATTGCCGTAACCCACGACCGCTACTTCCTCGACAACGTGGCCGGCTGGATTCTGGAGCTGGACCGCGGTGAAGGCATTCCGTGGAAGGGCAACTATTCGTCCTGGCTGGAGCAGAAGTCTAATCGCCTGGCTCAGGAAGAGAAAACTGAGAGCAAGCGTCAGAAAACCTTGCAGCGAGAGCTGGAATGGGTGCGCATGTCGCCTAAAGCCCGCCAGGCCAAGAGCAAGGCTCGCGTGGCCGGCTACGACAAGCTGGTCAGCGCCGACATTAAAGAAAAAGAGCAGAAGCTGGAGCTATTCATTCCCGATGGCCCCCGCCTGGGCGGACAGGTAATTGAAGCCCACAATCTGCGCAAAGCCTTCGGCGACAAGCTTTTATTTGAAGATCTAAGCTTCTCTCTTCCTCAAGGCGGCATTGTAGGAATCATCGGCCCGAACGGTGCCGGTAAGTCCACGTTGTTCCGTCTCATCACCAGTCAGTTGGAGCCCGACGCGGGTACTTTTGAGGTAGGCCCGACAGTACAGACGGCCTATGTCGATCAGCAGCACGAAACCTTGGAACCCAATAAGTCGGTGTTCGAGACGATTTCGGGCGGCACCGAAACTATGCTGCTGGCGGGTCGGCCGGTGAATGCTCGTGCCTACGTGAGCAACTTCAACTTCCGCGGCGGCGACCAGGAAAAGAAAGTCGGTAGCCTCTCCGGCGGGGAGCGCAACCGTGTTCACTTGGCCACTACACTGAAGCAGGGGGCAAATTTGCTCCTGCTCGACGAGCCCACCAACGACCTGGACGTAAATGCCATCCGGGCCCTGGAAGACGCACTGGAAAACTTTGCCGGTTGTGCCGTTATCATCAGCCACGACCGCTGGTTCCTCGACCGCTTGGCTACTCACATTCTGGCCTTCGAGGGTAACTCGGAAGTGGTCTGGTTTGAGGGTAACTTCTCGGATTATGAGGAAGCCAAGAAGAAGCGGCTGGGGGATGTGGAGCCCAAGCGTGTGCGGTACAAGAAGCTGGGGTAACTCAGCACTATTAAAAAAGCCAACAAGCCACTGGATGTCTTCCAGTGGCTTGTTGGCTTTTGAATTATGAAAGGGTAATTATATAAAAAAGTTCCTCAGAGCCGTGCAGCGGCGCCTGGGGGGCTTTTTTAGTACGGTCAAACAACTTATTGTGACGTCCTAACGCCGCTCTGTTTCGGGTGTCAGGACAACGGATACGGTGCCCTATTCTTCCTCCAAGCTATTAAGGTCAGCCACTATCTTATTCAGCTTTTTGGTCAGCTTACTGTCGCTTTTGCCTAGGTCGTCGTTCACGGCTTTTAATCCTTCCAGCGCCGTCTTGGTCTGGTCGAGGGCTTTTTTTACGTTATCAAGCCGCAAGTCCTTGGCGCTGCTACGGGCTTGGGCAGTCACGCCTTGTATCAGCTCAATCTGCTTTTGCAAATCGGCTTGGCGCTGCCCGATTCTGAGTAAAGCGTCTTCAATAACGGCAATGTTCATGTCGATGATGGCCGCCGTAGCGATATCATCCAGAGGGCCCGCGTCCACCGGCGACTTTTTAATATAAAGCTTCAATAGCTCGTTTACTTGCTGCCGGGTGCGCAGGTCGCCGCTTCGGATGGCTTCTTCGGCCGCTGCCAGCAACTGCCGGAGCGCGTCGGCCCAGTCCGATAACAAGTGCAGGTTGTTCCAGTCAATAATGGGCATAGTGGTAGGAATTACGTTTTGCTAAGGTCTTTCATCTTATCGATGAAGGCCGTCAGGTCCTCGGCAGCCTTCATAACCTCCTGAAAAGAAACGGAGCGGCTTTCACGCAGAACAGCCGTTTTCAGGGCGGCATGAGACCGCGCCCAAGTTTGGGTTAGGGTAGCGCTTTTGGCAAACACAGTACGATGCTGGCTGGCGCTGGTGGCTAGGGCCGCCAGTTGCTCCTGCACCTGATCGTAGCGCGGCTGCAACCGGTTGAGGTCGGCGGCCCGTTGCAGCCAGAAGGCTTCCCGGCCTTTGAGGAGTGCCAGCGTCTGGCGGAGTCGGTCGGGAGCCACAGAAGCCGTCACGGGAATGCCAATATCCATCTTCCTGATAGAGTTCAGTAATTCTCCCAGCCGCTGTTGTTGGGTCGGGCTGGCAGGTTGGTAAGCCACATTTTCAAAGCGTACGATGTAGCTTACTATCGCATCGGCCAGCGCCCGCCGCTGCCGCAGATCGTCATAGGACTGGAGAACCAACTGGTTCTGATTCTCAATAAGAACCTGCTGAATATCGGCGGCAGCGCTATCAAGTCGGGCCAACTCCGCGAAGCTGGTTTTTAGAATAGCCGCGGTCTGCTGAATAGCCGCATCGGCCGGCTGCACCGCTCGCTTCAAGGTGCCCAGAGTACGAATGGTCTGCACATGGCCTTTAACGGCGTCGGCCGCTGCAGCCGCGCCCCGCACAGCCAAGCTAACGCTGGGGCCGAGCGCCGAACTGACCACCGTCAGCGCATCGGCCACCTGCTTCATGGTTTCCTGCCCTTTAGCGTTGGCGTCGGCTACCTCCACTAGCGTAGCGGCGTAGGCATCCAAAGCGGCTAATAGGGTCTGGATAGCCCCTGCGCGCTGTCGCAGCTCCGAATGCTGAGCTTGCAGCTGGGCCTGTTGCTCGGGGGCCATTTCCTGTTTAGCTGCCAGCGCCAGTTGAGTAGTGGCTTGGTCGAGCCCAAGCGTCAGGGCAGCGGTCATCTGGGTAGTTGCTTGGGCAAACGGGTTAACGTCGGGTACTTTGCAACCTTCAAGGGGCAAGAGCAGCAATAGTACTAGCGGGAGAAACAGCCGAATACTTCTCATAGGAAAAGAAATTAGCTGAAAAGCTGCTGGCACCTGTGTATTTGCGCTTTCTCTTCAGCAAGCGAGCAATTAGTTTGTTGATAGATTCCGTTGCCAGAGAGGTGATGCTAATAATAAGACTTCAGCTTTACATTCTGGTTTTATCAGCCGGTGCGGGCTTCACGCCTACATTGCGAATATTGACGAAGCGACACAATGTATCGAACCAGAATGGGGCGCCGAGCATGAGGGCAAACGCGGTGAGCAGCCAGCCCCACACTATGAGGCTTCAGTGTCAGCCGGCGGCACTGAACCTTACGCCACGGCTACCCAGCCCTCGCGCATAGCCTGCACTACTAGTCCCACCAGTGTTTTGGCTCCAGCCTTTTGCAGCAGGGCCCGCCGGTGGCTTTCCACGGTGCGCACGCTCAGAAACAGGCGGTCGGCAATTTCCTGGTTGCAGCAGTCGGCTATGACCAGGCGCAGAACGTCCAGCTCGCGGCGGCTGAAGGGCGTGGGGGGCAAAACGCGGCGGCTGGACGGGGTAGGGTACGGGGTGCTTGCATCTGCTTGGCTAAGTAAGTTGCCAACGCAGGTAACTACCTCGGTAGGCGCGGCGTTGCGTGCAAGTAATGAGTAACCAGTTTGCGCTAAGCAGTGACGCACGGCAGCCGATTGGCGCGGCCCGGTCAGGACAAGCAGTTGCTGGCAGCTGCGGGCGCGTAACCGCAGCAACAACGGCAAGATGTTGGAATCGGCGGAGGTAGCGTCGGCAATAACGAGCGCAAAGCGTTGCTGCGCCAACAGTGGCAGCAACTGCTCAGGATCGGGAAGGACACGAATGGTCAGTGCTGGCCAGGTTTCGTGTAGCACAGCAATCAGGCCCAGGCGATGCAGCGTGGGCGGAGCGGCAACTAGTACCGTCCCGGAGGATGTGGCCATAGGAGTTGCTAAGTCAATTCATGAGTAACAATGAAGTGGTGTAGCAAAAGGTGGATAAGGCAGAGCGTGGATAACGGAGCTAGATGATAAGTAGAATATTAGCTATTTAATCACCCAAAGTCAATAATTTTTATTGGAAAAGGTAAAGTTCATATTAGAGTGATTAAACCATATTGTTGGGTTTATTAGGCCTGAATCAGAGCATTCCACTCTACTTAGTAGCCTACCAAACATTAGCATTAGCTATACCTGGGTGTTCAGACTGCGAAGTCAGTTACTTTTGTCATTGCGTTTCGCAAGCCTTATATTCCCTAGATCTTCCTTCACTGCTTTCCGTCGGGAAATATTTCCTAGATGGCTGTTATATACCCTAGCTGACAGCAATTGTCTGCCGCACCCATTATGCTTGACCCTATTTCGTTTTTTCAGGACTTAGTGGAAGATCTTCACCAAGTTTTTTTTGTGTATGATCCTGCTATTAAGGAAGTAGTGTACGTGAATGCGGCGTACGAACGCCTCTTGGGCGGCCACCGCGAACAGGTAAACCAGGAGCTGTCGGAGCTGCTGGCTCGCCTTCACCCCGACGACCGCCCGTACCTGGCGAACTGCTGGCGACGCTGGCAGCGCGGCCGGCTGGAAGAAAAAGAGGTAGAGTTTCGTCTCCTGAAAGCCGACGGTCCTGAGCAATGGCTTTGCCTATCGCCTCACTATCACCAGAATAACGGCGAGCAGGGGCTGCTGGGGGGCTTTTTGGCTGATGTAACCAACCGTAAGGAGTATGTTGCCAACGCCGACAAGTTCAACGCCAAGAAAAACGCTACGCTCGAAATCCTATCGCATGACCTGGCCGGGCCATTTGTGATGTTGCAGCAGATGGCCGAGTACGTGGGTGAGCAGATTGAAAATCTACATAATGAGCGGCTCAATGAGATGATCCGCATTATGCAAACTACTTGTCAGCAGAGCGTTGATCTGATCCGCGACTTTGTGGATCAGGAGTTCATGGACTCCGCCAACGTGGAGATGAAGATGGAGCGAGTAGACATTGTGGAGCGCTTGCGCCACATGATGGAAAGCTATGAGCGGTCGGAAGATATGGTGGCGAAGCACTTTACAGTAAATGCCCCCCAGACACCCATTTACATCAGCGTAGACGTTAATAAGATGATGCAGGTGTTCAACAACCTGCTATCCAACGCCGTCAAGTTTACCCCCGACGGCGGCCACATTACCCTGAGCGTATCCCAGGAGGCAGGCCGGGTGCGCTTCAGCGTTGCCGATGATGGCATCGGTATTCCAGAGGCGTTTCATGATGTCCTATTTGATCGTTTCACCAAAGCCCGCCGGCCGGGACTGCGGGGCGAGAAAACGACGGGCCTGGGCATGTCGATTATCAAAACCATTGTGGGGCTGCACCGGGGCCGGGTGTGGTTTGAAAGTGCCGAAGGGCAAGGAAGCACCTTCTACGTAGAGCTGCCGCTGGACCTAGACCCCGAGCAAAACGGGCAAGAAGGTTATCAAAGGTAAGAGCCGATACTGGTGGTAGTTGGCCTCAAATCTGATTAGGTTAACAAGCCTGAGTTTGAAATCCGACTCGGTTCTTATAATCTTACCTCACATTGGCCGCTTACGCTGGCTAGGCACTTCTCTATTTCACCACATGCAGACAGACACGCAAAAGCAGGCCCTATTCCAGCAAACTGAGCAGCAGCTTCAGCAGCAGGGCTTCACCATCGACAAGCAGGACCAGGAGCGCCCGTGGGGGGGCTTTTTTGTTATCAACGAGGATCAAGCTCAGCCATTCGCCGACGCTTACTTCGACGGATTGGCCGTGGAGGAGTTGCGCATATCTGGCAAGCTGAGTCCCAAAATCCTGATTGTGGCGCCCGGCAAGCGTTTGTCGTGGCAATACCACCACCGCCGCGCCGAGGTTTGGAAGGTGCTGCAGGGCCCGGTAGGCGTGGTCACCAGCCTCACCGACGAAGAAGGCGAACTGAAAACCTATGCCGTCGGTGAGTTAATTACGCTTAAGCAGGGCGAGCGTCACCGCTTGGTGGGCCTGCAGCAGTGGGGCGTATTAGCCGAAATCTGGCAGCATACCGACGCCACCCAACCCTCCGATGAGGACGACATCGTGCGCGTGCAGGACGACTTTGGCCGCTAGAAAAAGCCCCCTGTAGGCTGCTTCCTATGAGTTTTTTGTGGACTGTTGTGGGGTGCGCTGGGCCGAAAACGTCACGCTAGCAATTCATTATAAAAGCCAGGCCCCCGCTGTATGATACAGCGGGGGCCTGGCTTTTTATCGTAGCTGAGTCGTTACTTCTTCATAGAAATGGTAACCACTTTAGCGCCATTAACTTGAAACTTACACTCTTCGAAATAAGGGGCTCTTACCGTGGGCCGAATATTATTGGAAAAGGCGTAGGGCTCAGTAGGAATACCTAGGAAATTACGGTCTACGAGGTCGTTCTCGTTCAGGTCTTGGGTAAGCGCTACGGCCCACTCGCCGTTGGTTAGGTCGATGGGGAGGGTAATTTGCCGGCTGCCAGCGGGCTTCACATACTTGAGCATAGTGTAGTTGCCCCGCTTCAGGAAGTTCTCCTTTACATTATAGAAGTACAGCTTCAGCGTGGCCTTGGTGGAAGGCAGGTCGGTCACGACTACGCTTACCGACGAGGTGCCGACTGGCGCGTCAGGGCTAGCAGGCGTGGCAGGAGCAGCAATTCCAAAAGCAAGCAGAGCGACTTCGAAAAATAGCATATGGCTGGTAGTAAAATGTTGGAGGAACGCGAATTAGCGTTTCTGTACGAGCGAAAGATTTCCCGGCTTTGGGCAGACAGACCGGAAGGCTAATAAGTTTCCGACGTTGCCGATGGTTTACTCCCCGCCCTCTTCCAACAACGCAAAGCACTGACGGGCAATGGCCAGTTCTTCATTGGTCGGAACCACCAAAATCTTTACCCGCGCCGCCGCCTGATTGATTTCACGTAGCCCCTTCCCAGAAGCCTGATTACGGTCCTCGTCGAGGTGAAGACCGAAGAACTCCAGATTTTGGCAGACGCGAGCCCTAATGCGGGTGTCGTTTTCGCCCACGCCGGCCGTAAACACCACCGCATCGAGGCCATTGAGGGCGGCGGCGTAGGCCCCGATGTATTTTTGAATTCGGTAAGCGTACAGATCGTAGGCCAACTCAGCGGCCGCATCGCCGGCCAGAAGGGCTTTGGTAATGTCGCGCATGTCGCTGAAGCCGGTGAGGCCCAGCATACCACTTTCTTTGTTCAGCAGGGTTTGTACTTGGGTTAGCTCGTAGCCGCGCTCCTGTACGAGGTGAAAAATGATCGAAGGGTCCAAGTCGCCGGAACGCGTGCCCATTACCAGTCCGCTAAGTGGGCCGAAACCCATGCTGGTGTCCACGCATTTGCCCCCCAGCACAGCCGCCATGCTACAGCCATTGCCGAGGTGAATAGTGATGATTTTGGCTGCTGGGTTGCCCAGATACTCTGCCGCCTGAGTAGCTACGTACTGGTGGCTAGTGCCGTGAAACCCATAGGCCCGAATGCCTAGCTCGGTGTAAAAAGTGGCGGGCAACGCGTAGCGAAAGGCCTTGGGGGGCAAAGTTTGGTGAAAAGCCGTGTCGAATACTGCTACCTGCTGTGCTTGGGGAAATAGATTCTCCGCCACCTCAATACCTAGATAGTTGGCGGGGTTATGCAAGGGCGCCAGGGAAAATAGCCGCTTGATTTCAGCCTTTACTTCCGGCGTAATAAGCGTGGTAGCGGCAAAGGCCTCGCCCCCGTGCACCACACGGTGGCCCACAACCTCAATCTCCTGCGGGTCGCGGAGTACGCCTTGGTCTGGGTCGGTTAGCAAGCCGACAACTTCCCGCAGCCCGGCCTCATGGTTGGGCAGTGCTAGGCTGCGCTTCACTATTTGCTCTGGCCCAGCCGTGAATACTTTATGGGTGATGGTGGCATCGGCTAAGCCGATGCGCTCGACTAGGCCGCTACAAATAGGCTGCTCGGCGGGCCAGCGAAACAACTGATACTTGATGGAACTGCTACCGGAGTTGACGACGAATATGTTCATGAAATGCTCTTAGGTACTGGCTGTTATCCGAAAGGCGGCGCTGGTTTTTTACTTGAATTAATGTAAATTGAGATATAGCAATTGTATCAAAGCCACCTAAAGATTTTCGACTGTTTTTGACGACTTAAAAGCCTGATAATAGAGTTTTATAGCGGAGACCACTTAAAAACGGGGTCACGTTGAAAAGTCAGATGAGTAGGACAATTAAAAATTAAACGCCATGCCTAAGTATGTGATCGAGAGAGAAATTCCGGGAGCAGGCGACCTGACTGCCGAACAACTGAAAGGTATTTCACAAACCTCCTGTGGAGTGTTAAACAAAATGGGTCCTCAGATTCAATGGGTTCACAGCTATGTGACCTCTGACAAAATCTATTGCGTTTACAATGCGCCAGATGAGGCAACGATTCGTGAGCATGCGAAACAAGGTGGGTTTCCCGCGAATGCAGTAAATGAGGTTTCAACAATCATTGACCCGGTAACTGCTGAATAATTTATTCGATACAGTCAGGGCGCTTTGTTACGACAAACAGGGCTGTCTTATATCTTCATTTTAAACTCTCGGGACAGGACAGAAACCTGCCCACGGCATGGTATTGCCGAATGCAGAACTAACGTGATTTCGGGGCAGAGAAGTACTTAATAGTCTCTCTGCAAAACCCTAAACTGTTAACCCTGCGCCTGAATAGCGGTAATAATCACCGTATTTACCACGTCTTCCACGGTACATCCCCGGCTCAGATCATTTACCGGTTTATTGAGTCCTTGTAATACTGGCCCAATAGCCAAAGCCCCAGTTTCGCGCTGCACGGCTTTGTAGGTGTTGTTGCCGGTATTCAAATCAGGGAAGATGAGTACGCTGGCTTGGCCGGCTACCGTGGAGTCGGGGAGCTTCTGGCGGCCCACGATGGGGTCAACGGCAGCATCGTACTGAATTGGGCCTTCCACGTTGAGGTCGGGGCGGAGCTGGTGCACGAGCTGGGTGGCACGACGCACTTTTTCGACTTCCGCGCCTTCGCCCGAGGTGCCCGATGAGTAAGAAAGCATAGCAATGCGCGGCTCAATGCCGAAGCTCAGGCTGCTCTCGGCCGAGGAAATGGCAATTTCGGCTAGCTGCTCGGCGGTGGGGTTGGGGTTCACGGCGCAGTCGCCGAACACGGCCACACGGTCGGGCAGACACATGAAAAATACCGACGACACCACCGACACGCCCGGCTTGGTTTTGATAAACTGCAAGGCCGGCCGAATGGTATGCTGGGTGGTGTGCACTGCCCCCGATACCATGCCGTCGGCGTGACCCTGGTACACCATCATGGTGCCGAAGTACGAGACGTCCGTCATCATGTCGCGGGCCATGTCGAGGTTCACGTTTTTCGCTTTGCGCAGCTCATAAAGGGTTTCGGCGTACTCGGCGAAGCGGGGCGCGTGGGCAGGGTCGAGCAGCTGAATGCGGCCGAGGTCGAGGTTCAAGCCCAGGCGGTTGACGGCGGCCGCAATGGCTGTGGGGTCGCCCAGAATGGTAAGGTCAACCACGTCGAGCTGCTGGAGGCGGGCGGCGGCGCGCAGAATCCGGTCGTCGTTGCCCTCGGGCAGCACAATGTGGCGGCGCTGACTTTTGGCCCACTGCATGAGCTGATACTGAAACATGTGCGGCGTCATGCCCTCAGCCTGGAACGTGACCAGCTTTTCTTCCAAAGTAGCCACGTCCATGTATTGGTCGAAGGTGCGAATGGCCAACTCTATCTTCTTGGGATTGTCAGGCGAGATGCGCGACTGAATGGCGCCTATCTGCGTGGTCGTGAGGAAAGTGCCGGTTTGCACTGCCAGAATAGGAATCACCGTTTCCAGACCTTCCAGCAGGCGCACCACGTACTCATCGGGCTCGATGGCGCCGGTGAGCACTATGCCCGCCACCTTAGGAAAGTTGGCCGAAGCATTAGCCTGCAAAGCACCCAGAATGATATCGGCCCGGTCGCCGGGCGTCACGATGAGTACATTCTCCTTGATGCGGCGCAGGAAGTTAGGCACCTGCATAGCCCCAGTGATGAAGTTGTCAACTTGGTTGCTGAGCAGGTGCTCGCCGAGCAATAATTTGCCCCCCAGCTGCTCCTGAATTTCCTTCATGCTAGGGCTGCGTAGGCTTTGGTTTTCGGGAATGACGGCCAGGATAATACTGGCGGGCAATTGTGCCCCGAGGAGAGCGCGGGCGTTGTCGGCTTCACTGGGGGGTATTTTGTTCACGATAACGGCCAGTACGGGCACTTCGCGGGCCTCGAAGTTGCGCAGCACGGTCAGGGCTGCATTTACTACCTGATCGGTAGATTTACCTTCGCCCGAAATCACCAGAATAGCCGGCGCGCCTAGGTTTTTGGCTATGGAAATATTGGCGTCGAATTCGAAGGCGGTGCCCGCACCCAGAAAGTCGCTGCCCTCCACCACCGTGAAGTCGTACTGCTCTTCCAGGGCCTTGAACTTGTGGATAATC
Organism: Hymenobacter sp. HD11105; assembly: GCF_054051685.1. Lineage (NCBI taxonomy): Bacteria > Pseudomonadati > Bacteroidota > Cytophagia > Cytophagales > Hymenobacteraceae > Hymenobacter > Hymenobacter sp. HD11105. The sequence goes on from NZ_JBSWBR010000001.1 coordinate 408,983, forward strand.
GTGTCAATAATCTCGCCTTGCGTATTGGCCTCCACCAAGCGCATTGAGGCCTGACGGGTATAAGCGTAACTGGCTTCGTAGGTTATAGGCAGGCCGAAATAGCTGATAATGGTCTCAATGTGGGAGTCTTTTTTCTCCGCCGGCTCGAAGTTGATGATGGGCTTGAAGTAGCCGACTTTCGGGGTTTTGCGCAGCAGCATATTCACTAAACCCAAGGACACCAAGGACTTGCCGCTATACGGTTCAGCTGAGGCGATAAAAACGGTTTTGGTCATAAGGCAGGAGCAGGAGTGGTCGTGGGTACTTCTGTACGGTTAGGAGAAGAAGAGAGGTAGAATAGAATTGTGGTTACGAGGTAAACGAGGAGACTAACTAGTTACAGGCCGTCATGCAGAGCGCAGCGAAGCATCTCGCGTGCTGATGTGAGGTTACTAACCATGGTAAACACGCGAGATACTTCGCTTTGCGCTGCATGACGGGCTCTACAAATAAACCAGCAACTCAAGACAATGGCTACAGTTGAACTTCCAGCGTATTTAAGCAAGTCTGACGCTTAGCAAGCCTCTTTTACCAAGCCCTTATCCTGATGCCGACCAAAACGCCCCCCAGCACTTACACCAATCCTATCCTTAACGAAGACTTTCCCGACCCTACCATTATTCGGGCCTCCGATGGCTTCTACTACGCCTACGGCACTCAAACCAAGTGGCGTAGTAAGCTCATTATCAATATTCAAGTGGCGCGCTCCACTAACCTGATTGACTGGGAACTGCTGGGCGACGCCCTACCGCAAAAGCCCACCTGGGCCAGCGCCAGCCAGAAGCTGTGGGCGCCCCACGTAAGTGAGCACGACGGCTGCTTTTACCTCTACTTCTCCGCCCTGCCCGATGGCGCGACCGATGGCCTGTGCCTGGCCGTAGCCGTCGCCGACGCGCCCGCCGGGCCGTTTGTGGATATCGGAGAGCCCTTGCTGTGCGGAGAAAGCTTCGTGAATATCGACCCGATGAGCTTCGACGACCCGGCCACCGGCAAACGCCTCTTGTACTGGGGCTCCGGCTTCGGACCGATAAAAGTGCGCGAGCTGGCCCCCGACCGTATCTCTTTTGCCCCCCAGAGCGTCGCCCTCGACGTGGTGCAGCCCGTACCGGATAAGGCGCCCACCAACTACCAGCGTCTGATAGAAGGAGCCTGGGTAATTCTGCGCGATGGCTGGTACTACTTGTTTTATTCTGGCAACAACTGCTGCGGCCCCGATGCGCACTATGGCGTACTGGTAGCCCGGTCGCGCAGTGCTACTGGCCCCTTCGAAACCTTGCCTCAGGCCACTGGTGACCCCAACAGCATGCTGCTGGAAGGCAACGACCACTGGCACGCGCCCGGCCACAACTCCGTGGTCACGGATGCTGCTGGGCAAGACTGGCTAGCCTACCACGCCATCGACCCCCGCCAGCCCACCTTCGACGCCATCGACGCCGAACAGGGCTACTCCCGCCGAATTATGCTCCTCGACCGCCTGGAATACCATGATGGCTGGCCGCGTTTGATGAGCGGTGGTCATCCGTCCTGGCAACCCCAGCCCGCGCCCATTACTCAGTAGCTCGATTGATTCTAAGATTTAGGACTGCAAAGAGCCCCTTAGCATCACTTTTTGACACCTAGCGACTAGCGTTGGTGGGTGTATACTATTCTTAAATCAGGTTCGATGCAGACGGCTAGCTCTTTTTTCCAATGGCTTTATAGAGGTGTGTAAACCGTGCTAAACTCAACACGAAATAAGCTACACTTCCAGCAGAACGTTGTAAGCTTGAGTATAACATAGAATAGTGTAATTTTATAATATACTACACAATCTTGTTAATTCTACATAGTGTCTGGGTATTAGATAAATAGAGGTTGTATGATCATCAAAAATTCATAAAAATCAATCAATTATTGATTCGTGAATCTTTGAATTGTGGAATAAAATTGGAATATCTATAGGTGCCCCTTTGCGGCATAAGCGAGCCTATTGATACCCTTTTTTACTCCCGTATTTGAAAAAGCTTTTTACGCTCCTTTTACTCCTTATGACATTGGGGGCTAGCGCCCAAACGGGAGTTACAGTACCTGAGCTTGCTCATTTTGATACCGCCATTCAACAGTTTCTACAGCGCTGGGGAGTGCTGGGCGCCTCCGTAGCCCTGGGCCGCGACGAAAAGCTGATTTATGCCCGCGCTTTCGGCTACGCCGACCAGGCTCGTACCACGCCCTTGCAGCCCCACCACCTGATGCGGGTGGCCAGCCTCTCGAAGCCCGTTACGTCTATGGCTATCATGAAGCTGGTGGAGGAGGGACGCCTAGACCTTGCGCATAAAGCTTTCGGGCCCGAAGGCTACCTGACAGCAGAATACTATAACAGCGTCATTATCGATAAGCGCATCTATGATATTACGGTGCAGCAACTGCTGGAGCACAGCGCTGGCTGGGACCGGGAGAAAAAGTGTGATGGCTTTGCCAACTGCGACCCTATCGATTTCCCAGAGCACGTGGCTAAGGTGATGAATGTGCCTAACCCAGTGGGCGACTCCACGCTGGTGCGCTTCATGCTGAGTAAAGGCCTGAACTTCAAGCCCGGCGCCCGCTATGCGTATTCCAATACGGGCTACCTGGTGCTAGGCAAAATAATAGAAGCCGTGACAAGGCAGCCTTACGAGGTATGGGTACGCGAGCACCTGCTGCTACCAGGTGGCGTGCGCGAGGCTCACTTGGGCCGCAACTTATTAGTTGACAAGCAAGAGCGCGAAGCGGAATACGATAGCCATTACAAGCAAACGTCCTGCTACGGTACCGGCGAAAAGGTGCCCGGCGCCTACGGCGGCTGCAACTTAGAAGCCATGAACGCCCACGGCGGCTGGATCTTCTCGGCCCGTGACCTAACGCGCCTGCTCATGGCCGTGGATGGCTCGACCACAAAGCCGGGGCTGTTGAGCAAAGCAACTATCGCCACCATGCTGGAGCCCTCCGCAAATCATCCTTGGTACGCGAAAGGCTGGCAGGTAAATGCCGTCGGCAACCGTTGGCACAGCGGCTGCCTCGATGGCACTGCCACATATTGGGTACGCACCGCCACCGGTCTGACGTGGGCCATTCTGCTAAACACGCGCCGCGACGAGCCAGCCTTTTGGGAAGACCTGGACCGCTTGGGCTGGGCCTGCGTGCGGGGCGCTACCACCTGGCCAACGCACAACCTGCTACTACCGGAGCAGAATGCGGCCCAACTCACGGGTACGCCCGTAAGCCTTAAAAGCACCCTGCTGAAGTGGGCTAATGGCACCGGCAACCGCCGTATGGTCATTATGAAAGCTGGCAGCCCTGTGGATGAGTTTCCGCTGGATGGCACGCAGTACACCCCCACGGCACGCTTTGGGCAGGGCTCGGAATTGGGCGGTGGCAACTACGTGGTAGCCGATGGCGAAGCGGATACGGTTTTGGTGAAAAACCTGGACCCCAACCACGCCTACTACGTGCGAGTGATTGAGTACTTCCGCAGTGAAATGACCAGCGACGCGCCCCTGTATGCGCTGGAAGAAAACCCAACCATGATTTTGAACGAGCAAATGGCTGAGCCCTACTTAGCCGCCGCTCGCCCGGTGCTGCAAGTCCCTACTTCAGCCTTTACCGCATTGGCTCTTCAGTTGTCGCCTACGGCTTACACCTACGAAGCTCCCATACTGCATAGTGGCCGCAGACCTGTCTCTACTGGTGCAGCGGGCTCTACTATGGGGCCGGCATCGAATAATCCCCTCCCTCGTTTGCGCGAGTCGGGTCGGGCGGTACTGCGCCGCATAACCAAAGGCTAAGCGAAATTTTGCCCCCCAGCACTGCCACCATGTTAGCGTAAGTAGGCAACGCACCCGAGGAAGTAGTGCTAGACCTACGTGTTGTTGAGGCCAGAATCAACAATTGCAAAAAGCCCCCTAAACCTATTTAGGGGGCTTTTTTTGGTTAAAGCGCTTAGGTGGATTCAGGGCTGACGTGGGAGGGAAGCCTTAGGAGCCATGCCGCCAAAAGGCAGCAACTACGAGCAAGGTCGGCGGGAATGTGACTGTACACGTACTTTCCCTGTACCCCGCACGCTAACCCTGAAACCTATGAAGAGACGGTTGCTTTTTCTGCTGCTACTGCCGCTGTTGATCAGTGCCCAGGCCCAACAGCTTTCCCCCCGGCAACTGTATCCGGGACTGTTTGAAGCGGTGCAGCTAGGCCGGGTGTATGAGGATAACAAAACCTTTGTTGATGCTCAGCCCAAAGAGCGCCCGGAGGTGATTATGCAGGCCTATGAACAGCAAAAAAATCAGCCTGGTTTTCAGCTTCAAACCTTCGTTGATACTTATTTTTTGCCCCCCACGGCCGCTACAACCCTCTACCAAAGCAACGTAGCGGCTGGCCTACGTGCCCACATCGATACGCTCTGGACGGTGCTGGCCCGCCCCGCTGATGTTGGGGGGCAATATTCGTCCCTGGTGCCGCTGCCTCACCCTTATATCGTGCCTGGGGGGCGTTTTCGGGAAGTGTACTACTGGGACTCCTACTTCACCATGCTGGGCTTGCAGGAAAGCGGCCGACTACCGCTTATCCGTCACATTCTGGACAATTTCGCTTACCTGATCGGGCAGTATGGGTTTGTGCCCAACGGAAACCGAACGTACTACCTTACCCGTACGCAGCCGCCGTTTTTCTCCTTGATGGTAAACCTGTTGGCCCAAAGCCAGGGCGATACGGTTCTCACGCGCTACCAAGCGCCGCTGCTGCGTGAGTACGCTTATTGGATGACCGGTGCCGACTCGGTGCCCGCGGGTCAGGCTTACCGCGCCGTAGTGAAGCTGCCCGGCGGCCAGGTGCTCAATCGCTACTGGGACGCCAGCGACCAGCCCCGCGAAGAATCCTATATGGAAGACGTAACGTCGGCCCGTGAAAGCAAGCAGGCGGCGCCCGTGTTTTACCGCAACGTGCGGGCCGCAGCCGCCTCGGGCTGGGATTTTAGCACCCGGTGGTTTGATGAGTCGGGCCAGCTAGCATCCATTCAAACCACCAACCTAGTACCCGTTGACCTGAACTGCTTGCTCTATAATCTGGAAATGACCTTGGCCCGATCATATCAGGTACAGGGCAATGCGGCACTGGCCCGCACGTATCAGCAGAAAGCGGAGCAGCGTAAAAAAGCTATTCTAACGTATTGCTGGGACAAAAAAACGGGCTGGTTCCTGGATTACAACTGGGTTGCGGGCCGCACTTCGCCGGTGCGTACCCTGGCCGGGGTTTTCCCCCTGAATTTTGAATTAGCCACGCCCAAGCAAGCACGCCAAGTGGCTGCCGGCCTGCGCCAGGATTTTCTGAAAGCGGGCGGCTTGCTTACCACGCTCAATACCAGCGGGCAGCAGTGGGACGCCCCCAACGCCTGGGCGCCCCTTCAATACATGGCTATTGAAGGTTTGGAGAAATACCGTCAACAGGAGCTAGCGCGCACCATTGCCAGCCGCTGGGTGAGCCTGAACAGCAATGTGTTTCGGCAGACTGGCAAGCTGCTGGAGAAGTACAATGTGGTGAATACCAGCTTAGAAGCCGGTGGCGGCGAATACCCGCTGCAAGATGGCTTCGGCTGGACGAATGGGGTGTTGCTGAAGCTTATGAACAGGTATAAACTCGGCGAACAGTCAACAAAATAAGGACCTGAACGCGGCCAGAATCGAATCCAACAGAGCTATCCGTAGCGCCTTATTTTGACGGGTGTGTAACCCATAGCGCTTTCTAACAGTCTATTTAGCTATGGTTGTTAAAGAGAAAGTATCGTGGATGCAGATGCTGCTGACGATAAGAGGCAGCAGTTTTGAGGATTCTTGGCCGCGGATTCTAGTCGCTACCTGCATTGCCACCGTCGTGACGGTGATTGAGATGAGTACCGGTCTCAACAAGACGTATACGCTTACGCCTATCCCGTTCACTATCATGGGGGTGGCTATCAGTATTTTCTTAGGTTTTCGGAATAATACGGCCTATACGCGTTTTTGGGAGGGCCGCATTTTGTGGGGTGCGCTGGTGAATAACGCCCGAACCTTTGCTCGCCAGGCCCTTACCCTCGTTACGCCCCAGCCCGGCAGCTTAGATGTAGAAATGGCGGAAGTAGAGCACCATCGGCGCGAGCTCGTGCACATGATGATTGCCTACACTCACGCCCTGCGCCACCTTTTGCGCAATACCGACCCAGTGCCTGATATAGCGCCCTACCTGTCAGCCAGCAGCTTAGCCCGGCTGGCGGGCCAGAGAAACGTGCCGATGAGCATTGTGCAGTTGATGGCCGAACGGATACAAAAATTATGGCAACAGCAATTGATTCACCCCCTGCATCTGCCTATTATCGAGCGCACCATGACCGAACTGCTGAATGTGCAGGGCGGCTGCGAGCGAATTAAGAACACGCCTTTCCCGATACCTTATGTGTATCTAAGTCACCGCATTGTGGCGTTTTTCTGCTTTCTGTTGCCCTTTGGTCTCATCGACACGGTGGGCGTGTTCACGCCCGTGGTGGTGTTTGTCGTCTCGCACGCCTTCTTCGGCCTCGATGTAATAGGAGAAGAGGTGGAGGAGCCTTTTGGGGTTGAAACGCACAACTTGCCTCTGCACTCTATTTCCCGCACCATTGAGATTAACTTACTACAGTTGCTCGGCGAGTCGGAGCTGCCGGCGCCTATTCAGCCAGTAGAAAACGTGCTTCTATAAAGCTTTGTCTGGTAGCCATTTGCATCTGTCACCAGCCTGCGCCTTTCGTCTTAGTGCGAATGCGACACAGATAGTTGCTAGCGGTGAGGTAAAGTGTGCTACCGTCGTCGCCCCAGGCTAGGTTAGCTACGGACACGGGCAGGCTGATGAGGCCTAGATGAGTGCCGTCGGGGGCCAGCACGTGTACGCCGCCGGGGCCCGTGGTGAATATATTGCCCTGCCGATCAACTTTAATACCGTCGGGCAAACCCTTTTGCTCTGCTAGAAGAGGGGTAGCGTCAAAGAAAACACGCCCAGTACCCAAGGTGCCGTTGCTACGCACAGGGTAAGCCATTACGATGGCGCGCTTAGGGTCCGATTGGGTGATGTAGAGGGTTTTCTCATCGGGCGAAAAAGCTAGGCCGTTTGGGCGGGTAAGGTCTTGCAGGAGCAGCGTAACCTGACCTGACTTGGCTACCCGATATACCCCGCTAAAAGCTAGCTCGCGCCGCTTGTCGTTTTCCTGTTCGGGCAGGCCATAGGGCGGATCGGTGAAGTAGATATCTCCATTGGATTTGATAACCAAGTCATTGGGGCTGTTCAAGCGCTTGCCTTCGTAGTTATCGGCCAGGGTACGCTTGCCACCGTCTTTGAGCAAGACGGATATTCGCCGGTCGCCGTGCTCGCAGGCTACTAACTGGCCCTGCTGGTCGAAGGTCAAGCCATTGCTGCCCGGCTCGTTGCCATAAGTGCCCAGCCCAGTGTAGCCGGCCGGCTTCAGGTATTCGCGCAGGGGCTCGCCCTCTTTCCACCGATAAATAACGTTTTGGGGAGCGTGGGAGAACAACAACGCTCCTTCGGCCTTGAACCATACGGGGCCCTCAACCCAGGTAAAGCCGGACGCCAGTACTTCCACGGTAGCATCAGCAGCTACCAGCGCATTGAGCCCTTCTTGGTCGCGAATGATACGGCCAAAGGTTGGATACGAGGCGTTCTTGCCTTGTCCTGTAGCTGGCAAGGCATGAGCCCAAGCCAGCGCAATAGTACCTAGAAAGTAAAAGAATAGGGGCTGATTCATAGACGAGAACGAAGAAGGAACACGCGAGTACAAGGCAGTACTATTGATTACGGCTGACCATGCGTCGTGTTCGGACTCCACTAAATGCCCCCGGCCTACCCGAACTGGCGGCTGGCTAAAAGTTGGCGGCTCACCTCAACTTCCATCTAAGCCGCGGCGTACTCAGCTACGTGTTACAAGCCGCAGTGCCGGCCTGCTTTCTCCCCATTTTACCTTACCCAACCTATGTGCGGCCGCTATACATTTATCTCGCCTGCTCCCGCCGTTGAGGAGCGCTTCGAAGCTCGGTTTACCGAAGAAATGCCCCCCAACTACAACGCTGCACCTTCGCAGCACTTGCCCATCATTACCAACGCGGCCCCCGGCCAAATTCAGTTGGTGCAGTGGGGCCTGGTGCCGGGTTGGGTGAAAGATATTCAATCGGCCCTCAAACCCATTAATGCCCGCGCCGAGACTCTAGCAGAGAAGCCGTCCTTTCGGCAGCTGCTGCAGCGCAAGCGCTGCCTGGTACTAGCGGATAGCTTTTATGAGTGGCAGCAGGTAGCCCCGCCGGCCGGGGCTAAAGGCAAAAAGGCCAAGGTGCCGCACCGTATTCTGCTGCGCAACGAGCAGCCTTTTGCTTTCGCGGGCCTCTGGGACGAGTGGGCTGACCGCCAGACTGGCGAAGTGCTGCCCACGTTCACCATCATCACCACCGAGCCAAACGACCTGATGGCCCGCCTGCACAACCGCATGCCCGTGATGCTGCCCAACCGCGAGGCCGAGCTAGCTTGGCTCGACGACGGCGTGTCGGCCGCCGACCACCAGGCGCTACTACGGCCTTATCCGGCAGAGCAAATGCAGGAATACACGGTTAGCACCCTGGTTAACTCTCCTGCACACAACGCGCCTGATGTATTAGAAGCCGCTTAAGCAGACTGTTCTCAATTGTCTTTAGTTTGATCTTAGCAGGTCTGAATCTAAGCGGACTTTATGACCACAGTTGCAGCGAAAAGGAATAAGGCAACTATAGAAAAGCCCCCCAGAAACTATTCTGGGGGGCTTGTTTTGGGGAGATAGGCAAAGCGCTTAGCGGCTAATAAATGGTATGGTTAAGCGGCCGATGATGGCGACACATTGGTTTTTTGCGCTTGTATTGGGCCTTGATAGGTTTGCGCTTGGCGTAAGGCCCAATGAAAGCGAAAGAAACCCTTGCGGATGTGGGCTTTACAGTAGCAGCCGCGCTGCTAACTGCATCACCCAAGGTCATGAATAGCATAGTGCCAAAAAGTAGTAGGTATTTATGTAGCATAACTTGATGAAAAAAGAGGTGTAGAGGTCAGCGACAGATATATTGAACATATAAAACATGAATGAATTATAAAAATTATTTGCTTATTTATATAAAAAGTTCCTATATAATCATATGCAAGACCCACACTCTAGCATAAAATTGGGAATTAGATTAAACGTAAAAAGCCCTCTACAGCAAGTAGAGGGCTTTTTCAAATGATAATAGCGCAGGGCGCCTTCGTTGTTATGCCTACAGTTTAAGCGTTGTGCTCGTGCTGTGACTGAGCACCTGCTTTTCCGGGCTTATTCTTTTTATTGTCTTCTATAGGCTCCGCAGACGTGTCATGGTCGTCGGCAGCTTCTACTACTTGGTTTACTACTACCACGGCCACTGCGGCAATAGCAGCGATACCCAGAATCAGTTGGGTAGTAGTAAAGCGCTGAGCAGTCTTTTTCAGCAAAGCACCTCCATGACGGAGCAAATCCTCCATCTTATCGTGGTCTCCCTGAAAAATAACATGGTAGGCGCTTTCCAGCGTCCGGGTGATGTCTTCAGGCAGAATCTTTTCTAGTTGAGCTTCTATTTGGGTTTGGTTGTCCATAGCGGAGGTTAGCGAAACGAGTGAAAAATCGGTACAGAATAGTGGCTGGGCCACTGGGAAGCATGTACGCAAAAAGTGGCTCGCAGTTATTAATGGTTTTCCATTAACCGCTAGTAATGGGCCGCAAACGAGGGTACAGCACCAAGAAAGGAAGTTTTGCTAATGAAGTATTAACTGATCAAGGCGCTAGGCTAATGCAATACCGCGATTAGTCTTGAGCTAGTGCGGCTGCCTTCCTGCACATGGCAGTAGTAAGAGCCCGTCGCTAGCTGCCCACCATCCAGACGTAGCTTTTGTGGCCCTTTGGGCAGTGGCCGGTTTACCAAGCGTAATACTTCCCGACCTACTGTATCGAATACCAGCACCTGTACGTGGCCACCGTTGGCCTCAAAGGCAACAGTGGAGTAGTCGCGTACCGGATTAGGATATATGCTGAAGCCAGCCACACTCATGTCGGCTGCCGGGGTAGTGCCGGTCACTACACCTGGGCGCAACACTGGTATGTAAGGAATGCCTGTGCTGGAAGGCAGCAGGACATTGAGCGTCGTCTGTGGCACGAAGAACCAATCTTTCAGAATACTGGCGTAAATACTGCGGAAATCAAACTGCATGGGCACATTATCGCTCACCCCAGCATCAGCGGGTAATAGCGGATTGGTGCCATGAATGATAGGATTGACGCTGGTTCCAAAAACGATAAGCGGAGCCGCCGCGCCGTGGTCAGTTCCCTTACTTGAGTTGGACTTGATGCGCCGCCCAAATTCAGAGAACGTCATGCCCACCACCCGGTCCTGTACCCGCAGGCGTTGCAAATCGTCTTGAAAAGCTTCCAGCGCCTGCGAAATTTTGCCCAGTAGCGTGGCATGCGTACCCGTGGAGGTGCTGCCCGTAGCAGAAACCTGGGAAGCATGCGTATCGAAGCCACCTAGATTACATACATATACCCGCGTTTGCAGGCCGCCAGCTATCAACTGCGCCACAATTTTGAGCTGATCGGCCAGCGTGTTCAGCCCGGCTGTGGGATATAAAGTCGACAGATTTTGGGCCTTACTTGCCGCTTGCTTGATGCTGGAAGTATATACCTGAGTCTGTTGTACCACCTGCCGGATAAAGGTCAACTCATGGCCAGCCGGAGTGTTGGGGGCTGTATCGACACCGCCGGTAAGCAGCTGATAAAAGGATGAGGTACTGGCAATGGCCATACCCATATTCACGGTCGGGCCCTGTACGCAGTTGCTTACTACTGAGCCGATGCTAATCGCCAAAGGATCAGGATTTTCAGCGCTGGGAAAGCCAGTCGGAAAGCCTGGGTACTCGCCATCGAGGTAGCGACCAGCCCAACCGGAGGTGATGGTCACGTTCGAGTCGGAGCCGGAGGTCCAGATATCGGTAGCACGGAAGTGGCTGAAGTTTGGGTTGGGGTACCCCACACTCTGTACTATACCTATCTGGCCATTAGTGTACATATTCCTGACGGCTGCCATGGCCGGATGAATACCAGTGGCCGTAGTCAGGCGCAACACTTCGTTCTCAGCAATGGCCACATCAGGCCGGGCCCTCATCAACGACGAGTATTGATCAAGGGGTATAATCATGTTTAGCCCATCATTACCGCCATTAAGCTGAATGAGCACGAGTACCCGGTCGGTTGGCGTAAGCCCACCGGTCAGTTCAACCAATTCAGGCGAGTACCCATACGCTCCGATTGGAAAGCCCCCCATCAGTGCCGGCAATACCGCCGCGGTGGCCGTAGTTTGAAGGAAGTCTCTGCGTTTCATGGGACTAACTGGTAAAATAGGGGCTTGGTGCTAGCCAAATGACTGAGCAGGTAGTAATTGTGGCAGCGTAATGATCAATCAACGACCTGACCGTAAAGCCGTCATTTAGCTAAGATGGTACTCAGCCAGCCCCATGGCAGCCCGCAACATGGCTTGTAGTTTGGTCATCACCACCGCTTTTCTGCCCGCATTAGTAGGCGCAGCTAAATAGGCGTTCCACTCTACCGTCCACTCAAAGTCGGGCAGGCCAGGCAGCAACGTTTCCTTCAAGAAAGCTAGTTGCGTGCTGGTCAAAGGGATTGGAAGCAGAAGCTTCGCGTATTCGGCTACCAGCCGAGTAGGGTCGGCCGCAACAGCGGCGGGCAAGGTCAGGGTTAGAGCAACGGGGTCGATGAGAAGCTTGAAGCTGTTGCGTGTGAAGCCTGTGCCAATGAGCACATCCGTGAGCTGGTTGCGGCGGGGCAGCGTCACGGCGTTGATCCACATCTTGTAGAATTGAGGCGTTTGATAGTAAGCTGGCCAACCGGCTACGTTAGGTGGGTCGCCCAGAAGCTGCTGCTGCACGTTGGTTTGGGTGTTGAGGTAGTCCCACATGCCGTACTGTGCCACCACGCTCGAGGCGGGAGGAAAGGCCACCTGCATCTGGCGACACACCGTCACGGAGAAGTCCAGGGGGCTTTTGATGACACAGCCCAGATTGGCAGCATCAAAAAAATGTTCGCTCGTCAGCAACGCCCGTAGCACTGGCGCCACTTCGTAATTATTCTGGATAAGGAGCGTCGCCATGGGCTGAATTACCAGCTCCTCGGTGGTATCGTCGATAGCGTAGTACACAAACCACCGATAGAGAGCCCGGCAAAGGCTGCGTGCCGTCTCGGCCTGGCTAAAAATCATGTCAATCAGGGTCCGATACTCCTGGTCGCCACCGTTGGTGATAGCGCGGCTGCCAAAGGCAGTTGAAAATTGTTTGGTGCCCGTATCATGGCGACTGGCGGTGTAATAGCCAGCTAGCGTCGTCGTATTATCGCGCCAGCCAGTGAGCACCCGGGCTGCGGCCTTCACGTCGTCCTCCGTGTAGTTGGTGTAGTTTCCAGGACCAATCAGGGGGCCTTTTCCCACCGTAAATAGCTCCAGCAGCTCGCGGCCGTAGTTTTCATTAGGAGCGGCAGCTGTACTCTGATTACCATTGAGGTAGCGCAGCATCGCCGGCGTGATTGTCACATCCTTAATGAGTTGCTTGCTGTTCCCGAGCGCGTGTTGGCGCAGCAATGCCACGTATAGATAGCCGTAACGCGCATCATTGATGTCACTCAGCTCAACAACCAGGCGGTTGTGCCAGAAGAGCGTCATTTTCTCCGTGAGAGAAAGGCGCTGCTCTACGAGCTGGCCCATCCACCACGACCGCAGCGAAGTGCGGCGTACGCCCTCCACACTCTGGTTGAAAGGTTGCGTCACCCATGTTTGGCCAATGGCCACGCTGGTGTCGGCGGCGGCTACGTTTAGGGGAGGCGCCGGCGTGGGCAGAGGTGTTAGCAAGTCATTAACTACCTGCGTCAGGCTACGGCCGGCAGCCGCCACAATTTCGGCTAGGGTAGGCCCAAATAAGGTGCGCCGCAGCAAATGGGCTGCCTGCACCTCCGTCCAAGGGCCACTGTAGGGACTAAGTCCGGTAGTGGTAGTGATATTAAGAGCAGGCAGTTTTTGATTAGCATACGGACTGATCGTCTCTTCGTCACCGGTAGGGCTATGGAGCGCAGAATATTGCGGCGCCAGCGGCTCAGCAGAAGTGGCCAGGACGCGACTGTTCTTCCGGAGAAAAGATCTTCGATTCATGAATAGAGCGAACTAGATAGGTGAAGGTCGTAACACATTTAAATGTAGAGAGTTACTACCGCTATTCCTATTGTAGATACTGGCTCACTACTCGAAAAAATCCTTTTACTTTAGCATAAATCAGTTGGCGAGCTCAGCCGTTTTGATCATGCAGTTGTGCACAAAAAAGCCCCCCAGAGCGATATCTGGGGGGCTTTTTTAAAGTAAAAATCAGGGCCTATTCGTAAACCTTCACCACGAACACAAAGTCCTGAAGCTTGCGTAGCTGCTGGGGGCGGGTGCTGCCTGTCAGCTGATTGAAGCGCGGCAAGTTGTAGGGCTGGGCAGGCTTGGCCGTAGCCAACGAATCGACAAGGCGCATCAGGTAAGTCGACTTGGTGGCGAAGGCGGCGCTTTGCACGTCGGCCTGCCGACCGCTGATGATGCCGATGAGGTTGCCACGGTCGTCGAGCAACGGACCGCCGCTGTTGCCGGGGTTTACGGGAATAGAAATCTGGTAGAAACCCGTGTCACCTTCAAAGCCTGAGCGGGCGCTCAGCGAACCATCGTTAAAGACCAGATCCTCGCGTGGATAACCCAGCGTGTACACCTTCTCGCCAAGCTCCGCTAGGCCACGCTTGAAGGCGTAAGGCAAGCGGCCAAAGCCGTTAAACTTGGGATCCGTGATGCGCAGGATAGCTAGGTCGTGGGCTACGTCGGAGAAGACAGGCTCGGCACGGAAACGCTGCCGGTCGCGGCTCTCAATCAGCACGGAGTCAGCGCCTTGAATAACGTGGTAGCTCGTTACCAGGTAGCCATCAGTGGTGAGGGCGAAGCCCGTACCGCTGAACTTGCCGGGGTTGGCTTCCTCGCTGGGCCGGGGCTCGTCTATCTTGGTGAGAGCCTTATTCATGGCACGCTGGGTGCGCTTAATGCGCTCTACTTCCCGGCGCAGCACGGTATAGCCATACTGCGAAGGCTTCTGCTGTGCGGTCCGCCACATTTCCAGACCTAGCAGGGTAGCAAACACGGCCAGCACCGCCACCGACGCCGCAACGGCAATAGTGGCGCGGTGGCCGCTCCAAAACTCCCGCAATTGCTGCTCAGTGCGCGAAATGCGCATGACGGGCATATTCGGATTGCCGGTTTCGATGATAGCTTCGGTGGCTGCTTTCTCAGCATCGAGGGCCGACTGCATAGCACGCAGCTTGCGGCGCGTAGTAAGGCGCTGCCCGTAGCCTTGCAGGGTGGCCGTCAGCTCATCAAAGTCAGAGAGCTGCTGGGCCAAGTCGGGCTCGGTGTTCAGGCGCCGCTCTAAAGCAGCTTGCTCCTCCGGCGCCAACAGGCCACTCCGGTAAGCATCGAATAAGGCGTAATAATCAGCTTCAGTTTTCATAGGGCAGGGCGAAAGCAGGCTTTCACTGGACTGGGAACCAAAGGCGACTCTAAAAAGATTCTTCCTCTTTGTAATGAGTGAAAAACAATTTTTTGAGCCGTACCAGGCATTTGTATTTCTGATTCTTGGCGTTGTCGGCATTGGTGTAGCCAAACTCCGCCGTGAGTTGCTGCATAGATTTCTCTTGCAGGTAAAAACCTTCAAGCAGCGACCGGCAAGGCTCCCCGATGTGGTTCAGAGCTTCGGCCATGGTAGCAAAGCGCTGATCGCGCTCCTCTGCCTGGGCCACATCCTCCTCAGCACCGGTTTCGAGGTAAGGCTCATGGTCATCGAGGCGGCCGCTGAAACGGTTTTTCTCGGCTAACCGCTTGAGCCACAGTCGTCGGCACACGGCGTAGAGGTAAGTCTTGATCTGGCAGCTCAGCTCCAAAGAACCTTCACGCACCTTCTCATAAAACACCATCACGCCCTCCTGATACACATCCTTGGCCTCGTCCTCGGTGCCGCTGTTTTGCAGCACCAAGTGCGAAATCATGGGCAGATGCAGGCGGTATAACTGTGCCAATGCCCGGTCGTCGCCGGCCTGAATGGCGGCTACGAACTCTTCATCGGTGTAGGAAGGTTGACCCTTACCCATTCGCTTTGGTGGTTAATACAGAGAGGGCAACATAGTAACCCTCCCAAAAAATATTTTCTGCTCGTGGGTTACCTTCTGGCTCAACAGAGATAAAGGACGTTTTAAGACAACTTTCCAAACCTAACACCAAAATGAAAAACCTTCTGAAAGTATCTGCCCTGGCTTTTGTATTCGCTGCTGCCCTGACTTCTTGCGAGTCGAAGCCCGCTACTACCGAAACCACGACTACCGAAATGAGCACTGAGACTACCACTCCTGCTATGGGTGATTCGACTTCGATGGCAGCTGACTCTTCGGCTATGGCAGCTCCTGCTGACGGCACCTCGACTTCGACTACCACATCGACAACCCAACAGTAAAAGTAAGCAGCTACCGGTTTATACCGGCAAGCTGCCAAACGGCCCGATTTCCTTTTCAGGAAAATCGGGCCGTTTTTTTGTGCTATTGTTACCTAATAAGGGCAGCTCGGCTTAAATAGCTACAGCTTTTCTTCGAGCCATAAAAAGCCTGCCCCGAGCAAAAACAGGCCAAAAAACCAAGCTGCCGGCCAGGGCTGGCGAGTAAGCTCAGGCTCTGTATCATCGGGCGTAGCAGATGAAGCTAGCCACGCTTGAGCAGCTTGTTGGCGCAAGGCGGTTTCGGGCCCCAGCCAATTTTGCCCCCCAAACACGTAAAACCAGCGCGCGGCCTTACCGGCCAATGCCACGCGGTGCCAGCCAGCGGAATCAGGCCAGAACTGGCCGGTGCTCCACTCAGGCAAGCGTGTATCCTGCCGCAAAGCCAGCCGGATAGGACTAGCAGCGGCGCCTTGCACGGTAGGTGCTACACCTGGAAAAGAGGCAGCCGTTAGCTGTACCTCCACAGGCATGTCGGGGCGAGGCCAGGGTGTAATCACGCGCCAAGCGGCGTCTACCGGTTCGGGGCGAGCAGCGGCTGTCAGCAGGCGGCTCCAGTAAGCATTATAGATAAGCGAATCATTTTGTAGCGCCCAGCGAAACGTTTCGGGCAGCACTGATACCACCATTGTGCCCAAGCCTACGCGCTGGGTGGCTACTACCGCTTGGCCTGGCCCAGTGGTCACCAGCGGCCGCAAGCGGGCGGACGGGCGCATAGTGGCAGGCACGGTGGCGGTAGTGCGGCTGGGAGCATCAGGCCACTGAATAGATTGGGGCCGCGCCGCGGCAGCAGTAGCCACTGGCACAATGCTGAAGGAGGCGCGGGCCGGCGTAAGGCGGGGCAACGGAGCCGCATCAGCCAGCAAAATCAGGCCCGGACCGCCGGCACGCAGGGCCGCCGTGAGCTGTTGGACCTCGCCGCCCGAAAGTCCGGCTACCGTACCGGCATCGGCTACTATAGCGTCGTAACGGGCCAGCAGGGCGGGGGTGAGGCGGGAAATATCGTGGGCAGGCTGGTTGAGAAACTCAGTTTGCGTCAGGCCCCGGCTGATGCCCACACGCAGGGCCACGGCATGCTGCCGGGTACCTAGCTGATTTTTGAGAAACTTGAACTCGAAGGAAGGCGTGCTGGCCAGCAGCAACACGCGCAAGGGGCGAGTGGGCGTAATTTCCACCGGCACCGGCTCGGAGGCCAGAATTTGCCCCCCACGCCGCGCCACCAGCTCGTACACCACCAAGCCCGCCGCTTTGGGCACGTAGCGCAGCTGAAAAGCCCCCCGGCCACTGGGCAGCCGCGCCGAGTCGCGCGGGGTGCCGGCGGCGCGTAGGTGCACCCACACGGGTGCTGCCTTATTGGCGCTGGGGGACAAATTGTCGAAAAAGCCTTCGATGCGCAGCGGTTGTCCTAGCTCTACGCGAGGTGTCCACTGAGCCGTACGAAATTCAGCCTGCGCCGCCGATACGTGTGATACCAGCCGCACCGAGCCAAGCATAGACAGATCGGCAGCCGGCAGCCCACGGCCTATTACGTGCAGACGCCGTAAACCAGGCTGTCGCTCTTTTATTTCCAGCAGATTAGTGGCTGTTACAGTGTCAGCGCCGGTAGTGGCAGCGGTGCGCCACAACCGGGTAGCGGGCCCTAGATGGCGTAGTAAGGCATCTACAGTGTCAGGTTGAAATCCTTCGGTGAGCAGAATGGCTTCGGCTTTGGGACCGGGAACTGTACGTTGGGGCGGGTAAGCGGTAAACCAAAGTCCGGCGGCAGCCAGGGCCCCGGCCAGCAGCCGCAATGCCAAGCGCTGGCGGTTGGCCCGCCGCAACGCCGCCCAACTTAAGCCAAGCACCAGCAGCAGACACAGCGCAAGCAAGCCGTAAAAAAGAAACGTGGGGGGCATTTTCACCAAAGCTTACCGACTTAATTCTTGAAAATATCGCTGCGCAAGTGGGCTCGCAGTAGGCGGCCGAACGGGCGTAGCGGCGGGAGGGGGCAGCAAACCCGTAAGGGCGCGCTCCACCGACGGCACTAGCTCGGTGCGTAGGGGCCGGCCGGCTCGCACATCTGCTACCAAGCCACGCAGGTCACGCAGGGCTGTGAGGTAGGCTCCGGGCCGTTGTAGAGCGGCTTGGGCCAATGCCTGCCCCGCCCGCTCTAGTACCAGTGCATCGGAGGGCTTTACCGCCTGACCTCGACGGGCAGTTCCCAGCCAGCGCAGGGCCTCGCGCACAGCCGGCTGATTGTCTTGAGAGGCAATTTTCTGCTCCTTGCGCGGGGCGGCAGCGTTGCCCATCTCGCCGGTCAGGCGCAGGGTAGCCTCCGGTAAAATGGGTGGAGTAAAGCCTGATTTCTTAACGTAGGCGCGGGTTTGCTGCTGCACTTGCTTGAGCAGGCGCAGGGCGCGGTACTCGTAGGGCAGCGCCTCCTTCAACCGACTGGTGCGCAGGCGCAGCTCGGCCTCCCACATTTGGGCCAGCACGCCGCGCAGCTTGGCTTTCACTTCGGGCTCCAAGAAATCGGCCGTTTCGCTGTCGTCGTGCAGGTGCATGTAGGGCTCCATGAGGGCGGCCGTGGCGGCCTCGCCAGGCACATCTCGGGCAGAAGGAGGTAGATTATCGTGGCTGTGGTCGTGGCCGTCGTCGGCCGTATGCTGCTCCTCCTTACTTTCCTCTTGCTCGGCGGTGGCAGGGTTATCTTGTTCGGCTACGGGCGGGCGGGTGGCCGTTTCGCCAATGCCCTGTTCAAACTCTTCGCCCAAAAACTTGCCATAGCGCATGCGCAGAATCTTCTGGTCGTGGCCTAGATTGTTGCCGCGCTCCCCCACAGTAGTGGCCGACAAGCGGGGCTGCTCGGCTATCAGCTTTTCGGTGTCAATAATAATTTGGCGCTGACTGCGGAAGTAAGCCGGCACCACGTTTACGCCCATCGATAAGTCGGAGGTGCCATCGACTACGGCCGTGTCTTCCCACTGTACCAAATAGGTGTCGGAGCGGGTGCTGCCGCGGGCGTTGTCCCAGGCCTGCACGTAGAGGTACACTTCGTCGCCGTAGGTGAGCCCGAGCTTGGGCAGGTTGAGCGTGTGGGTAGCCGTAGCTTGGGTGGGCTGTCCACGCAGAGGGCCGCTGAGGTCAGTAACCGTCTCCGTAAACTTCACGGCCTCACCCTGGCCCTGAGCCACGGTGGCTACCAAGCGGGCCCGACTCAAGCCATAATCATCGCGCAGAGCTATACGCACCGCGATTTGCGGCTTATCGCCAAACTCAACGAGCGTGTAAGGCTTGGGGCTCTGAATCTGAATGACAGGCGCTTGGTCGGGCTGCACGTCGATGGCATAGTCATCAGAAGCTTTGCCTGCGAAGCGCACGCGGTACAATACTGATGCGGTCAGTGTTTGCTCGACTACATAGGTATTTGCTTGTCCGGGCACTGCCCGAAAAGTTACCCGCCGCGCGCCAAGCTCTAGTTGCGGTGGCGCATCAGCGGGCCGGTTTACACGCACCGTCCAACGCACTTTTGAGCCACTAGGGCAACGGAAAGAAGCCATAGCAGCCGACGTAGCGGGCTGGTGCGTATAGGCGGGCGGAGTCACGTTGATGCGGGTATCGGTAACGCGCGGCGCGGCCTGAGCCGCAGGGTTGATTTTTTCTTCAGGAAAATTGAGCGCTACGGCTGGGGCTGCTGTAGCTACTGCGGCTTGAGAAGTTGGCCTCAGCCACCACGCCAAGCCAGCCAGCACCAGCAACAAACCCGCCCAACCCAGCGCCGGCCGAAAATCGACGGGCAGCAAGGGTTTTTTAGTGCTTTGCAGTTCTCCCAGGCGGCAACTTACTCGCTGCTGCTGAAGGCTTTCCAACAGGTTGAGGGACGACGATTCACGCAGCAGCAAACCCGTACTGTCTTCCAGCTCCGCAAACCGCCGGTCGAGGCGACGGGCGATGGGTGTCAGATCGGAGTGCCAATAACGCCGCAGTTGGACGATTACGAAGGCTACTAGAAGCAGAGCGGCTCCGCCTACCACCCAGCTAGGCAGAGGCCAAAAGCGGGCTAGCACCACCAGCAAAATGCCCCCCGCCACCACCGGCAGCAGCAAGGCTCCCGTGCGGCGCAAAGCATAGTAACGCCACTCCGTCCGTAGAGCGGAGAAGGTAGCCACGGCAGGCGCTACAGCAGTTTGGATGGAAGGTGTCATGCGGGAGAAACAGGGGTTGGAATCGGACGGCGTTGCGCCAACAGGCGCTCCAAGCCAAAGAGCAGTCCCGCCATCAGCACAGCCCAAGGCCGCAGATCGGTGAACGTATCCGCTGCCGGCTTGGCTGCTTTCTGGGGGGCATTTTGGTCAGTGGGCGACTTTGGTTGAATAGCTGCCTGCACCTGAGTGAGCGCTACAGCCCGGTAGTCTTTACGAGACATTGCCAATGCGGGCGTGGCGGGCTCTAGCAACTCCAGTAGCAAAGTGGGCAGTTCGGGGCTGTCCGCCAATCCACTCCAGGTCGGGTTAAGGCGCGTGTGCATCCGGTAGATCTGGCCAAGGCCCTCTACTCGTCGTGACAATACGGCCTGGCCTGCTCCGTCGGCCCAAGTTACCGTGCTGGGGGGCAAAATAGCAGCCGTGTCGCGGCGCAAAATTGGGATAAGCGCGTCGGTCCCGGCGGTGCCAAACGAGGCCGCTGTCGGCACGCCTGGCCCAGGCGCTTGTTGCCACCACGCCAAGCCCTTGGACACGCGCGACTTCCACGCGGCCGGCATGGGCGCCTCGCTCAGCCAAAACACCCAATCCAGGGAGTCGGTGGGGGTGGGTGCCGCAGCCGAAACAGTTACAACCGGGGGCACGAGCAGGCCGCTGCCCGCCGCCCGCAATGCTGCACTCAAGTAGCGCGCATCTTCGGCTTGGTTGGCGCTATAGTACACCCATAGCCGAGGCGCCCGCAGCACGGGCGTGGCGGCCGTGTCAGTCGCTAGCCGCACCTCCGGCTGACCGGCGCGACGATTTTCATAGCGAAGCGGGGGCAAGCCAGGCACCGTAATGAGTGCGTCGGCGGCTGACTGCGCTACAGTGGTGGCTTTAAACGTGGTCTTTTCTTCATCACTGCGCCCGATAAGTAGCCGCAGCTTGTCGGTGCCGCTCAGGGCGGCCGCCTGTATCCAGGCGCTGGAATCTGGGGTGGGAATGAGCTGCCAGGTAAGGTTGGGGGGCAAATTGGGGCGGGTTCCCTGCAGATCAGCTAGCCGAGCGGGAGTCAGCAAATGAACTGGCCGCTCGGGAAAGCGCTGTGCCGCCTGTGCCGCCCGGGCCCACAAAAAGCCTGATTCGGTGGCCGCCGCAGAATCAGCAGCAGCCGGATTAGCTAGCAGGGCAGTCCATTCTTCTTCGTTAATCTCTGGAAACCCCGACGTCAAACGGCCTAGTATGTAGCCTTTACGCCGCAATGAATCGATTAGCGGACGTACCGAAGGGAGGTTAGCTGAAGTCAGTAGCTCGGGGCTCACTAGCACCTGCCCGCGCGTAGGCGGAGCGGGTCGCTGCCAAACGGGGCCTGCCAGCGCTACTGCCAGTACTGCCACCACGGCCGCCCGCAACAACAGCAACAGCAACTGCTCCAGCTTCAGGCTGCGCAGGCGCCGATTGGCCGAAGCCGCTAGCCACCGCACGCTGCCCACCTGCACCGTTCGGCCCGGCCGCCGGTTCCAGAGGTGGATGGCTAGGGGCACCAGCAGCCCCAGTAAAGCCAGCAACGCAGATGGAGTGAGAAGAGTGAACAAGTGACTAGTTTAAATTAAGATCATAAAACTCACATCTGCGCCTCGCGGCGGCGCAAAAACTCACGCAACGCCTGATCCAGCGGATCGGCGGTGCTGAGTTGATGATAATCGAAGCCGTGGCGCCGGGCCGACTGAGCCGTGGAGCGCAGCCATTCCTGGTGATTATGCTGGTAGGCCGCCCGCTGCTGGTCGGCGTTAAGCTGGAGAATTTGGCCCGTTTCGAGGTCTTCGAAGGTGATAGAGCCACGGTAAGAAAATGTTAGCTCATTGTTGGCCACCAAGTGCAGCACCAGCACCTCTCCGCCTACAGCCTGCAAGCGGGTAAGTAGGCTCTCCATCTCGGTCCCTTCCTCATACAAATCACTCACAAACACCGTAAGCGCGCGCTGGCGTCGGGCCGTAAGTGGAGCTAGCGTAGCGGTAGATGGAAAAAGCCCCCCAGCCTCCGTTTTCTCTAGCAAATTATACAGCCGTGGCAGCTGCCGCGATTCGGCTCTGGGGGGCAAATGCTGCACTCCCTCGGGCCGCAGCACGCTCAGCGCCACTGCATCACCTTGGTTTGTAGCCAAATACGCCATGCTGGCCAGCACCAGCCGCGCATAGTCCAGCTTAGTGAGGCCGTTGTCGTCGCGGTGGTTCATGCTGGCGCTGGCATCAAGCAGCAGATGAATCATCAGGCTCGTTTCCACCTCCGACTCGCGAATGTAGTAGCGGTCGGAGCGGGCGGCTAGGCGCCAGTCGAGGCGGCGCAAGTCGTCGCCGGGCTGATAGGGTCGATACTGGCTGAACTCCATGCCCACGCCCCGCCGCCGGCTCCGGTGATGACCGGCCAGGAAGCCTTCCGCCGCCTGTTTGGCCGCTAGCGGTAAGTTGCGCAAAGCGTGTAAAGTTTCAGGAGCGAGCATACAGATCTGCGCTAAACGGCTACGGCTTTCAGTAATTCAGCCACCGCATCATCAGCCGTGATATTCTCGGCTTCTGCATTAAAATTTAACAGCACCCGATGCCGGAGAACTGGCGGTGCCAGCGTCCGCAAATCGTCCAGCGTCACGGCGAAGCGGCCTTGTAGCAGAGCCCGAGCTTTGGCACACAGAATGAGCGCTTGCCCGGCCCGCGGACCAGCGCCCCAACGACCATAGTCTTGAATAAACTTTACCTGTGTAGTGGCCGGCCGCGTGGCGCGCACAAGGCGGTTCACAAAATCGAGCAACTCCAGGCTTAGGCTCACTTGGCGCACGAGCTGCTGCAACTGCCGAATATCGGCGCTGCCCAGCACCGGTTTTACCTCCGGGCGGGCTGTGCCAGTGGTGCCTCTAAGTACGGCTAGCTCCTCTTGCTCAGAAGGATAGCCAATGCGCACATACAGCAGAAAGCGGTCGAGCTGGGCTTCGGGCAAAGGGTAGGTACCTGCCTGCTCAATTGGGTTCTGAGTCGCCAGCAGAAAAAAGGGCTTCGGCAAAGCGTGCTCTTGGCCGGCGTAGGTTACGTGGCCTTCCTGCATAGCCTCCAGCAGTGCCGCCTGCGTTTTGGGGGGCGTCCGGTTGATTTCGTCAGCCAATACTAAACTGGCGAAAATCGGCCCTTCATTGAACTTGAATGAGCGGTGCCCCGTGCCGTGGTCTTCCTCCAGCACCTCGGTGCCCAGAATATCAGTGGGCATCAAGTCAGGGGTGAACTGAATGCGCCGAAACGACATATCGGTGGCGGCGGCTAAGGTGCGTACCAGCAGGGTTTTGGCTAGCCCCGGCACGCCTTCCAGCAGGGCGTGACCCCCAGCCAGTAGTGCTACGAGCACCTCATCGAGCACTTCGCTTTGACCGACAATGACTTTGGCAATTTCTTCTTTAAGCGGCGGAAGTTTAGCTAACAGACGATGTACTTCTTGTTCGGTCACAGATACAGGCTTGGAGAGGCAGAAAGTGAAAAAGTCAGGCGAGGTGTAAAGTCAGATATAATCTGGTAAGGATGCGTCAGAAGTGAGTTTTAGCGTCTTTTTCTTCAAAAAATAAAAGTCTGATTAACTGATAGTGTGGTTTGCTAACCCTTGATAAAAGTCTCTGTTTTGATTCATGATACACAACTACTTTTATACTATCCGACTCAGCTACTTAGCTGGAGCTACTCTATTCTTAAGTCTGCTCGCCGTACTGGCTCAGGCTCAAACTACTCCGCAGGAGCCCCAGACTCAGAACAGCGCTAACGTTAGCCGTAATACGATCCGGCTGGACCAAGCCGTGATTCTATTCAGAAACTTAGACTATAATCTACTTAGTAGAAAGTGGCACTTCGTGCTGCCCATTTTGGTGGGATACGAGCGGCAGCTAAGTTCAAAAACAAGTATCAATGCAGAAGCATTAGTAAATGGTGGCACTCCTATGGAGGGAATATTTGGCTTGGGCTTGCAAGGGCGCTACTATTTTTGGCAGGGTAGAAAAACGGGACTGTTAGGTTGCTACGTCGCACCTACGCTAGGTTACCGCGCCGTTCGACAGGAATATTACGTTGCCGGGGGAGAGCGACGTAAGTTAGGTGGCGGTGGTGTATCGATGGGTGCCCAAGTGCCAGTGGCTCTGCGAAAACAGTTAGTGCTCGATATGGCAATGGGCTTTATGAGTTGGAACCACTTGGGAAAGAGCGACATAATCAACATGCCAGGCTATGGAACGTACGATAATAGTATAAAGACCTCATACGAACGGAACAGTGTTATACTCGATGGACGCTTGGGTATCGGCTATCAATTTTAAGATTTAGTGTTTGCACAATCAGGCCGTAAGCGCATACATCAGGATGTTGACGCCAAACTTGGTGTTGTCTTCAGCTAGCCAGCGCTTGTTGCGGTAATCGTAATCCCACTCGCAGCCATAGTCCTTATTGGAGTAGAGCACGCCTATGCGACCATTTATTTCGACCGCCTTCAGGTAATCGTGGACCAAGTCGTCGCCCCAGCCGTTCAGTTCAAAGGACGTAGGCGGCGGGCCGTCTTTGAAGGTAAAGAACGATTTGTAGATGGGGTGCGTTTTAGGAATCTTCTTCAGAGCTCCAGCGCCGAAGCACTGCCGCATCTGCTCCTCAAAGGAGCGAGCAAACAGGCCGTCGATGTCATGGTTGCAGTCGTCCACGAATACGAAGCCGCCGTTGCGTACGTACTGCGTGAAGTTCTGCTTTTCGGCCGCCGAAAACTGCACTAGCCGGTGGCCCGACAAGTAGCAGAAAGGGTAACTAAACAACTCAGGGCTGTCGAGGGCCACTACTTTCTCTTTCTGATTCACGGGCACCGTAGTGTACTGAATCAGAGAGTGAAGCAGATTGGTGGGCATTCGCTCATCCACAGAATCCCAGTCGCCGGAACGGTATTGAAGTCGTACGAAGGTGAAGGGAGCGGGCATACAAGCGAATAGGCGACGAAAAAGAGACGGCGCAAGGTCAACAAAGTTGCCTGGGGGGCAAATTCCGGCTGGAAAATACGGGCTTCTTCCGACCCAAACTGCTACCGCAAACTAAACGTTATGAATGTCCGTTTTCCATTTTGGCCCAATTAATGCAAACTAATCATCTATAAATAATACAGCCTTATTGACAATACACTACTACCCGCTTACGTATTACTCATTTACTTTAACCTGCAACTACCTATGAAACGCACTGTCCTATTGCTGTTTAGCTTCTTTTGCTTAGCGCTCAGCGCGCAAGCCCAGTTTGGTGTAAAAGGCGGAATCAACCGCGCTGTGCTCAGCGGCAACGTCGGCGACGATGCGGAGTACCAAACCTCCTACCATGCCGGTATTTTTTATCAAGCCAAGATTCTTGGCCCCATCTCCTTGCAGCCCGAACTGCTCTATTCTATGCAGGGCGCGCAGGCCCGCAGCCTCATTCGCGACCAGTCATTGGAGGAGTTTGATACCAAGCTGCATTACCTGACGTTGCCCGTGTTGGTGAAAGCCACCATCGGACCGGTTTTCGTGGAGGGCGGCCCGCAGTTTAGCTATCTCGTGTCCTCACAGGATGAAGGTCGCACGCAGGTAGATCTGACTAGCTCCGGCCCCCGAGAATACCTCGATTTCAACCGCAATAATAGCGGCGACTACAAAAAAGGCGACCTAGGCGTAGCCCTCGGCGCCGGCATCAATCTGCCGCTGGGCCTGGCTGTGGGAGCGCGCTTCACCACCAGCCTCAACAACATTGGCGACTACCGTAACATCAGCGGCGTGAACGACCCGGAGCTGAAAAACCGCGTGTTTCAGGCGTATGTGAGCTTTCAGCTGGGTAGAAATAATTAGATATGAATATAAGGATAAGGATTTGGGAGTAGGCAAGTAATTATGTTGCTTGCAAGCTACTTTCCATCTTCTTATCCTTTTATGAAAAAATCTATACTGCTTGTTAGTGCACTACTGGGCTGGTCACTGGCAACTCAGGCCCAATCCACCGTTCAAGTGGGCGTGAAAACTGGTTTGTCACTGGCTGTTCTCGACGGCACCATTAACACAGGGGCCGAATATAAACCCAGCTTTCATGTGGGCGGAGTGTTACGGTGGCGGCCTTCGGCGCGGGTAGCTATCCAGCCCGAATTGATATTTTCCCAACAGGGCTATCAGAATCCGAGCGGACCGTTTACACTGGAAAACAAGACAAATCTTTCGTATCTAAATCTGCCCGTGCTTGTGAAAGTTTATTTGGGTAATGTGTTTAACGTGCATTTAGGACCTCAGTTTGGCTTACTACTCGCCGCTCAGAAGAAAGGGGACCTTTCTATTACATCCAACGGTGGGGTGGTTTCCGGCGAGGAAGAGGTGAAGAAATTCTATAAAAGCGACTTCGGCGTATGCGCGGGCCTGGGTGCCGACCTCAAAAATGGTCTGTTGCTGGCCGCTCGCTTCAACTACGGCCTGTCGGACATCGACAATAATGCTCTTACCCAGCAGGTTCGCGAGCAAGCAGGCTTCGGTGGCCTGCATAACCGAGTGCTTGAAGTTTCAGTAGGCTATGTTTTTGGCTCCAGGTAGTAGCGTTATTTAAGTCCATAAAAAAGCCCCCCAGATCATCTCTAGGGGGCTTTTTTATATAAATTGAGTCCAAGCTATTCCGACGCCTTAGCTGCTAGCAGCAGATTATACTGCGCAATGATGGCGCGCATGTCGCGGTACTGATAGTTGGGCAGATCTTGCTGAATCTTCTGAGCCAGCTCGGGGCAGTCTTTGAAATATTCGGTCATCTGTTGGCGGAATATGCTGCGCTTTACTTCCACCAATTCACCTTCTCGACGCACGTACCAATGGTTGTTGATGTACGGAATGGCGGCCATGACCATCACGGCGCCGGCCAGCGGAGCCACGGGAATAGGAATAGCTTCGGCTTCCGCGTAATTGAACAGCTCCACCGGACCTTCTAATAATCTGGCAGCCAAGACCTTCTTGTTTTTGCCATCGACAATCATAATCTCGGAATAGATGCCCTCCACAAGCATCGACTGTACTTTATCGACGCCAATCATCTTCATTTTCGGTTTGGGTCGAATATCGGGCGACTTGTCGTAAAAGCTTAGCGCCTTACCAAAACCCTCGGTGCTGACGGGCAAATACAAGCGAATCTTGCGGCCCTCCGGCGTGGTAACTTCGCCTAAGGCAAAGCCTCGATATTCTCTGCTTGGCTTAGCGGAGTCTACTTCAAGGGCGTCTTGCTGGGCCAAACTCGCCCTTGATAAGCCCAAGAGAAGACCTATAACGAGTAAAATTTGCCTCATAAGGAGTTCGACGTAGTTGTTTAGATACGAAGCCGCATTACGCAAAAAGTCCGCCTGAAAGCTTTCAGGCGAACTTTTTACAGCGAAGAAGTATGATTTTTTTGCGCCTGCTCTATACGGCGTCGGAGAGGCTAGTGAAGGTAAAGTCGCGAATCTTCAGCGGTGGCACCAAATTGCCCCCCAGACGTTGCGGCTTGCCAATCGCCTCGATATTATTCAGCATAATGATCGGGCTTTCGTTGAAGCGGAAGTTTTTCACCGGGTGCTTGATCTTGCCGTTCTCAATGTAGAAGGTACCGTCCCGTGTCAGGCCCGTGTAAAGCAGCGTTTGCGGATCCACGTCGCGGATGTACCACAGACGCGTGACCAGAATGCCTTTTTCGGTGCTTTTGATCATGTCTTGCACAGTTTGGGTACCGCCTTCCATGATAAAGCCGCTAGGAAAAGCTGTGGGAGCCACGTTGTTTTTCTGAGCCCAGAAACGCGAGTAGTACATGTTCTTCATCACGCCCTTCTCAATCCAGGTCATCCGTTTTACTGGCAAACCGTTACCATCAAATACGCTGCCCGGCGCTTCCGCATTGAGCGGGTCGGAATAGATGGTTACGCGCTCATCAAACAGCTTCTGGCCTAGCTTATTGCCTCCGCCTTTTTTGCTCAAAAAGCTGCGACCTTCGTCGGCCGAACGGGCATCAAGCGAGTACATAAGGTTGTTGAGCAGGCCTTCATCGGATACTAGCGCGGCAGGCTCCAGAATTACGGTGTACTTACCTGGCTCAATGGCTTTCGCATTCACTGAACCCGCCGCTTTGTCGGCCGCGATTTTGGTCAGGGCTTTAGCGTCGAGCTTGTTAGCATCGGTGAAGTCGGCCACAGCGTAGCCCGAGCCGGTGCCGTCGGGCGTGCGCACCGTGATGGAGAAGTCGAGGTTGGTGTCTTGCTGATAAGCTTCCAAGCCCTTGCTATTGCGCATGGCCAGAAAGCTGGCGCCATCCTCTAAGTAGCCAGCCGCCGTAAGCTTGCGCTCCTGGCACAAAGCAATGCTGTCGGCGGCGGCTTTGGCTCGAAAATCAGGCGTGATGCCGGCGGTGCTCTGCGCAAACGCCACGGGCGTGAGATACTGCTGAGGCCCCAGCAGCGGCACATAGTCGGGGTCTTCGGGGGCGAGGCGGGCAATTTCCTCGGCCCGCTGCACGCAGCGGCGCAGGGTCGCCTCGTCGAACTCGTTGCAGGTGGCCACGCCCGAGCGTTTGCCAAACCCGGACTCCACCACCAGTGACACGTTGTCGGTTGCGCCAGCGGTACTTACGTTATTGCGGGCGTAGCGAATATTGCCGCTGCTACGTCCTCGCAGGGTTACGGTGCACTCGTCGGCCTTGCTATAGCTCAGTACTTTTTTGAGAATAGTCTGAGCTTCGTCTTTGGAAAGAATGGGCATTGCGAATTGCTGATGTTGATGTTAAAACTTATCTCCAGCGTTAGTCTGCTTTAACCTGGCACGGGACGAAGCCCCGCGCCAAAGCTTAGCCAATCTTCCGGGCCGTGTTGATGACGTTCACGCCATTGAAGCGCGTCGTTGAGCTGCCGTGGCTTACGGCGCTGCTCTGTGAGGGCTGGCCTTTGCCGTCGTTGAAGAAGCCGGAGAAGCGGTAGTCCGACTCGTCGCAGATGGCGGCGCAGCTGTTCCAGAATTCCAGCGTGTTGGTCTGGTAGGCTACGTCTTCCAGCATACCCGTGATTTTGCCTTTGTCAATCTCATAGAACACTTGGCCTCCGAACTGGGAATTGTAGCGCTGCTGGTCGATGGAGAAGGAGCCGTGGCCAGCAATGTAAATGCCTTTGTCTACGCCTTTTACCATGTCGTCTACGCTCAGCTTGGTTTTACCGGGCTGCAAGCTCACGTTGGGCATGCGCTGAAATTGCACATCGGCCCACGATTGTGCATAGCAGCAACCGTCCGATTCGTTCTGACCCACCATGGCAGCTTGGTCGCGAATCTTCTGGTAATCGATGAGCATGCCTTCTTTAATAAGGTCCCACTTCTTGGTCTTCACGCCCTCGTCGTCGAAACCCACGGCGCCGAGTGAGTTAACTTGCTGCTTGTCAGCCACAATATTCACCAGCTTGGAGCCGTAAGGCTGCTTCTTGGCGCGCCACTCGAGCGTAGCGAACGAGGTGCCCGCATAGTTGGCCTCGTAGCCCAGCACGCGGTCCAGCTCCGTAGGGTGACCCACGCTTTCGTGGATGGTCAAACCCAAGTGGTGAGGGTCTAGCACCAAATCGTATTTGCCGGGTGTTACCGATTTGGCGGTCAGCTTTTGCTTTACCTGCTTGGTAGCGGCGGTGGCATCTTCGAGGATGTCGTAGCTGTTTTTGTAGCCTACCAAATCAGAGCCAGCGGGGCCTGCTACTTTATCGGCTGCTTTTGGCGTCAGGTACTCGTAGCCCATGCCCATTGGGGCGCTCAGGGCTTGGCGGCTGCGGAATTTGCCAGAAGCGCGGTCGATGGCCGTCACGCTGAACGTTGGCCAGATGCGGTGAATATCTTGGTCGATGTAGGAGCCGTCGGTTGAGGCGAAATACTTCTGCTCATTCACCTGGAACAAGGCCGAGTTAACAAAGCTAGCGCCGTTATCCATCGCCTTGGCGTTGGCCGCGAGCAGCAAGTCAACTTTTTGAGCAATAGGAACTTCAAAAGCGTTCTGCTGAATCGGCGTTTTCCACGCTACTTCGCCGTGGCCTTTTACCGGAGCCAATTTCACTTGCTCCTTCTGTACTTTCGAGTTGGCTTTGGCAATCTGCACGGCTAATTGAGCAGCCTTTGCCAAGCCTTCCTCACTCACGGTGTTGGTAGCGGCAAAGCCCCAAGTGCCGTTGGCCAGCACCCGCACGCCCGCGCCATAGCTTTCGGTGCTCTGAATATTCTGCACCTGCTTTTCGCGGGTGAAAATTCCTTGATTTAGGGAGCGACCAATGCGCACGTCGGCGTAGGACGCGCCGGCCGATTTGGCCGCGTTGAGGGCAGAATCAGCTAAGCGCTTTTTCAGGGCCACGTCGGCGGCGGGCACCAGCAATTGCTCGGGCGTTACCAAATTGCCCCCCAGGCCTGGGAAGCTAGGCAAGAACAGGGCGCCGGCCGCTAAGCCCGACAGCCCGACAAAATCGCGTCGTTTCAAGAAAGTAGAAGTTTTGAGTGAGGAGTAGTTTTTAAGTACAAAACCCGCCGGCCGGAGCCGACGGGTTTCATAGCAATCAGCAAAACGCTAAACAGCGTCCGACAAACTAGTGAAGGTAAAGTCCCGAATCTTCAGCGGTGGCACCATATTGCCCCCCACGCGCTGAGGCTTACCGATAGCCTCCAGGTTGTTGAGCATGATAATAGGCGACTCGTTAAAGCGGAAGTTTTTCACCGGATGCTTGATCTTACCGTTCTCAATGTAGAAGGTACCGTCGCGGGTCAGGCCCGTGTACAAGAGCGTTTGGGGGTCAACAGGGCGGATATACCACAGGCGCGTGACCAGGATACCCTTGGCAGTGCTCTTAATCATGTCCTGCACCGACTGCGTGCCACCTTCCATAATCCAGCCGCCGGGGCGGGGAATATCCGGTACACCTGATTTTTGAGCCCAAAAGCGCGTGGTGTAGAGGTTCTTCACTACGCCCTTCTCAATCCAGGTCATTTTCTGCTGGGGGCGGCCATCACCCGAGAAGGTGAGGGTCGGGTTGTCAGCGTTCAGCGGGTCTGAGTAGATGGTCACGCGCTCATCGAACAGCTTCTCACCTTTCTTATTTCCACCACCTTTTTTGCTCAAAAAGCTGCGGCCTTCGTCAGCGTTGCGGGCGTCTAGGGCGTTCATCAAGGCCGCCAGTAACGAGGCGTCGGTGTTGGCTACCAGGGCGGCGGGCTCTAGGATAACGGTGTACTTGCCGGGCTCGATGGCTTTGGCGCCTACCGAGGCAGAGGCCTTATCGGCGGCAATCTGGGTGAGGCGGGCGGCGTCGAACTTGCTGGCGTCGTTGTAGTCGGCGGTGGCGTAGCCCGAGCCTGTACCGTCGGGCGTGCGCACCGTCACAGAGTACTCCAGGTTGGTGATCTGCTGATACGCTTCGAGACCTTTGCTGTTGCGCTTGGCAATGAAGCCAGCCTCGTCATTCAGGAAGCCGGCCGAGCTGAGCTTCTTTTGCTCACACAGCTTCATGCTGGCGGCCGTTTGCTGGGCGCGGTAGTCAGGCGTGATGTTGGCCGTGGCTGCCGCAAACGTGGCGGGTGAAGGAGTTAGGTATTTCTGCGCACCCAGGAAGGGCACGTACTCAGGGCTTTCGGGGGCAAGGCGGGCAATTTCTTCCGCCCGCTGCACGCAGCGACGAAGCGTAGCATCGTCGAACTCATTGCAGGTAGCAACGCCCGAGCGCTTGCCGAAGCGCGACTCGACGGCCAGCGACACATTATCAACGGCACCGGCAGTGGAAATAGCATTGCGCGCCGAGCGCACGTTACCGCCCGTAGTACCGTTGAGCGTGACTTCACACTCGTCGGCTTTGCTGTAGCCCAGCACCTTGGTCAGGATAGCTTGAGCTTCGTCTTTAGAAAGTATGGCCATTAGTTGGTATGGATGTACTGATTTTGATGTGTGAATTTGCCCCCCAGTAGGTGAGGCA
The DNA here is from genome assembly GCF_054051685.1 of Hymenobacter sp. HD11105. Lineage (NCBI taxonomy): Bacteria > Pseudomonadati > Bacteroidota > Cytophagia > Cytophagales > Hymenobacteraceae > Hymenobacter > Hymenobacter sp. HD11105. The sequence continues at coordinate 440,845 of NZ_JBSWBR010000001.1, forward strand.
AGCGTTACCCAATCTTGCGGGCCGTGTTGATGACGTTCACGCCGTCGAAGCGGGTGGTCGAGCTGCCGTGGCTCACGGCCGACACCTGCGAAGGCTGGCCTTTGCCATCGAAGAAAGAGCCGAACAAGCGGTAATCCGACTCATCGCAGATGGCCGAGCAGCTGTTCCAGAACTCCAAGGTGTTAGTCTGGTAAGCCACGTCTTCGAGCATGCCGTCAATTTTGCCCTTGTTGATGGCATAGAACACGGTGCCCCCAAACTGGGAATTGTAACGCTGCTGGTCGATGGAGAACGAGCCCCGGCCGGCGATATAAATGCCCTTGTCCACATTCTTGATCATCTCATCGACTGAGAGCTTGGTTTTGCCGGGCTGCAGGCTGATGTTGGGCATGCGCTGGAACTGCACTGTGCTCCAAGAGTCGGCGTAACTGCAACCGTCCGATTCGTTCTGACCCACCATCGCGGCTTGGTCGCGGGTTTTCTGATAATCCACCAGCACCCCGTCCTTAATTATATCCCAACGCTTGGTTTTCACGCCTTCGTCGTCGTAGCCGACGGCACCCAGCGAGCCGGGCTGCAACTTATCAGCCACAATATTGACCAGCTTGGAGCCGTAAGGCTGCTTCTTGGCGCGCCACTCCAGGGTAGCGAACGAGGTGCCGGCGTAGTTGGCCTCGTAGCCCAGCACGCGGTCCAGTTCCGTAGGGTGACCCACGCTTTCGTGAATGGTCAAACCCAAGTGGTTCGGGTCGAGCACCAAATCGTATTTGCCCGGCACTACCGACTTCGCGTTGATTTTTTCTTTGGCTTGCTTGGCCGCCAGGGTAGCGTCCTCCAAAATATCGTAGCTGTCTTTGTAGCCAATGAGGCCAGTGCCAGCCGGCCCAGCAATTTTGCCAGCAGCCTTTGGAGTCATATACTCATAGCCCATGCCCATTGGAGCGCTTAGGGCCTGCCGCGTCCGGAACTTGCCGGAGGCGCGGTCAATGGCCGTTACGTCAAATGTGGGCCAAATGCGGTGCACATCCTGATCGATGTAAGAGCCGTCGGTTGAGGCAAAGTACTTCTGCTCATTGATTTGGAAGAGCGCCGAGTTTACAAAGTTGGCGCCGTTGTCGAGGGCTTTTGCGTTGGCCGCGAGCAGCAGATCCACTTTTTGGGCGATAGGCACCTCAAAGGCATTCTGCTGAATAGGGGTCTTCCAGGTGACTTCGCCAACACCTTTTACGGGGGCTAGTTTCACTTGCTCTTTCTGCACTTTTGAGTTGGCTTTAGCAATCTGCACCGCTAGCTGAGCAGCTTTCGCTAAACCAGCTTCGGTCACGGTGTTGGTAGCGGCAAAGCCCCAGGTGCCATTGGCCAATACCCGCACGCCCGCGCCGAAACTCTCGCCGCTTTGAATGTTCTGCACCTGCTTTTCGCGGGTGAAAATGCTTTGGTTTAAGTACCGACCAATGCGCACATCGGCGTACGATGCGCCAGCAGACTTGGCGGTGTTCAATGCCGCATCAGCCAAGCGCTTATTCACAGCGGCATCCATAACTGATTCAAGCAAACGCTCTGGATTGACCAGAGTGCCACCGAAACCGGGGAAATTGGGCAGGAACACAGCCCCCGCCGCCAGGGCTGAGAGTCCTACAAAATCACGTCGTTTCAAGAGTGTAAGGTTTTGGGAGGATGAGAGGAGAGTGAAGTTTAGGGAGAATTCGGGAGAAACTCAATTTTAAGGACAAAGAATGCCCCCCAGGGATGCACGGGTCATGTTGGATTTGTTATGCGGGTATTTTTTGCGTCTAAAGCAGCGATGAAGCAGCTAGCTCGTTGCTGTACCAACAGGCGGTCATGCAGAGCGCAGTGAAGCATCGCGCATGTTGATGAGATTAGTAATCTTGCCAAACACGCGAGATGCTTCGCTGTGCTCTGCATGACGGTCTAGTAGGCGAATTGATTTTCTACTCAATCAACTTCAGCAAATCAGCGGCAATGCCTGGCCAGGGCTGGTTCAAATCCAGGGTTACTACGCGCACTGGATGGCCGCCCAAGGTGTAGCGCAAATCTACTTCGCGGGTGGCGGCGGGGTAGAGCAGAACGCCTTCAAGCTGCTGGCTAGGGGGCGAATTTTGGTTCTGCAAATACGCGTACAACTGATACAGGTGCGGCGAAATGAGGCGCTGCCGGTCGTAGCGCGGGCGCAGGGCGGCGCGGTAGTACTTGGTGTCGAGGATAATTTTGCGGTCGGGTGCCTCCAGGGTGGTGTCGGTAATCATGGCGGGCAGCAGGCTCAGGTCATCGGGCTCCTCGGCCGCGGCTTGCCAGCTAATCGTCTCTGATAGCACCCGAAACCGGCGCTGCTCCAGGCGGTAGAAGTTGCGCACGAAGGCCTCAAATAGCTGAGCCATCAGGCGTTCATCGCGTCGGAAATCCACGAAGCGGGTGCGGCCATCGGCGGCCGGCTCGGGCAGGGCACTGCGGTGTATCAGCTCGCACACATTGAGCAGCAGAGCTTCGTGGCCCGTTGGACGGGTGCGACGCACGGCGCGCAGGGCGTGGCTGTTAAGCGGCGTGGGGGGCAAATCGGTGGGGAAATGACGACGCACGGCGCGCAGCTCTTGGCGCAAAGCCGCCGGTACTTGCTGCGCTTTACTGAGTTGTTCCAATGTTCCGAGTAGAACCCGCAAAAAAGGCGTATCCGGCCCCAACTCATCATAAGCGCACACGGCTCGGCCCCGCCGCAGCAAGTCGCGCGATAGGGAAGCATCCAGCAACACCCGGCCCCGCAGCTCGCCCAACTCCTTCTCGCGCTCAGCATACGCCTGCCGCAGCCCTTGCCGCAACAGCCGTCGCGTGCCCGAAAGCAGCACCTGCCCTAGTAACTCCAGCGGCCGATGAAACGTCGTAGCCTCCGCCGCCAGCCACGGCTCCTGCTCGGGCAAGCGGTTCCAGGCATAGCAAAGCAGGTAGTATAGGTTCTGAATGGGAATCATAGCATGAAGCTACCGCAGTAACCGCTTCTTATGAGCCGCCGCTTTAGCAGGTTGATCCAGCCAATACTCATCTAGCAGAGGCGCTATTTCCTGTTCCAGAATAAGCGTCAGCCAGCTTTCGGCGGTAGCAGGGTCGGCTGGCGGCTGGCAGAAGTAGCTGTGTCCCAACTGAAAATCTTCGCCTAAATCGGTATCGTCGCTGATGGCTTGGTTTAGCTCCGTGAGCCGCGCGACCAGCCGCGTGATAACGGCGGCGGGCACGCCTTTTTGCGTTAGAAAACTTTGCAAGGGCGCGCCAAACTCGGGCTGCATTTTTACGAAGGCAAAACGGCGGCGCAGCGCGTAGTCCAGGGGAGCTAGAGAACGGTCGGCGGTGTTCATGGTGCCGATTACATAGAGGTTGTCGGGCACGAAAAACCGCGACGCCTCTGGGGGCGAGTAAGGGAGACGCACGGCATGTGCTGGGCCGCGCTTATCAGCTTCGAGCAACAGCAATAGCTCGCCAAAAATCCGGCTCAGATTACCCCGGTTGATTTCGTCGATCAGTAAAAAATAGGGCTTGCTAGGATCGGTGGCAGCCCGCTGACACACCTCCAGCAGCACGCCTGCCGTTAGGCGAAAAGTGCCCTGGGCATCGGGCCGAAAGCCTTGTACAAAATCCTCGTAGCTGTAGCTGGGGTGAAACTGCACCAACTCCACACGGGCTGCGTCGGTGGCACCTAGTTCCAGCCAAGCCAAGCGGCGGGCCAGAAAGGTTTTGCCCGTGCCGGGCGGACCATGCAAAATCAAGTTGCGCCGTCGCCGCAACGCCGCCAGCGTATCATCCAGCTTTTGCTCCGATATAAACAACTCCTGCAAAGCCGCGGGGTGGTCGTAGGGAGCTGTGGGGGGCAATTTATAGCTGGCAGTCGGCTCGTGTACTTCGGATTGCTGTGCTTTAGTAGCCTTCTCTGGGTGTTGCACCGCACCGGCTTCGCTCGGGCGGCCAGTGTATAAATCCTGCATGGCCTGTTGGGCGGCTACGTCGCCGTCGAGCGGGGAATTGGCTAAGCTGGGGCGCTTGGTAGCCACCGTGAAATCGAGGTGCTCTAGCAGGCCGTTGGTGGGGCCACCAGCGGGCAGCGGCCACTTAGCATCAGTCTGACCGGTAGCAAGGCGGTAAGCCAACTGGGCCACCGGCCGGGGCGGGTAGCGCCGTCCCCGATACACTAGGTCGTAGACGGTGCTGGGGGGCAAATTTAGCCCTTGCCGGTCGATGTGCCGGAGGGCGCGCAGCACATGGTCGCGGGTGAGTTGGGAAGGGTCGAAAGAAGGGGCAGGCATCCGGTTTTAAAGGTAGGAGCAAAACGGATGCGACACTAGAAAGGGTTCGAGAAGCAAGTAAAACCTACGCTGTGACGGCTGTAAAGAGGAAATACAAACAATGACAAACAACTTTTAGGTAACTAGAGCCTTCTTAATAATTGAAAGCAACGCTATACGCTTTATGTAGTAGACCGTCATGCAGAGCGGAGCAAAGCATCTCGCTCGCTTCGTTGAAGTTACTTTTGCAACATCAGCCCGCGAGATGCTTTGCTCGGCTCTGCATGACGGTCTACTACTTAACTAGCCCCTCACGTATACTGTTCTTTCAGCTCCGACTCTCCTCTTTCCTCATTTCATGAAAAAACGCTACACCACTGCAGCGGCCCTATTATTTGCCGCCGTTGCCCTGGCCCAAACGCCGGCGCCCGCGCCACGCGCAACTGCTCCAATCGAATACCAGGAAACAGACCGCAAGATCAACGCTCTGGTTCATACCAAACTCGACCTGCAATTCGACTACAAAAAGCGCTACGCCTACGGCAAAGCCTGGCTAACCCTGAAACCTTACGCCTACGCCACCGACTCCCTGCGACTTGATGCCAAAGGCATGGATATCAAGACGGTGACTTTGATGAATGGCAGCAATCAGCAGCCGCTCAAATACACCTACGCCGACGGGCAAAATCTGCGCATTAACCTGGGAAAAGCGTATCAGCCCGGCGCCGAGTACACCATATATATCGAGTATACCGCCAAGCCTGATGAGCTAAAAACCAAAGGCAGCGCCGCCATCACCGACGCCAAGGGCCTGTACTTCATCAACCCCGACAGCGCCGTGGCCGGCAAGCCCGTGCAGATTTGGACCCAGGGCGAGACCGAAGCTTCCTCGGTGTGGTTCCCCACCATTGACCGGCCGAATCAAAAAACGACCTCGGAAATCAGTCTGACAGTGCCCAGCAAGTACGTGACGTTGAGCAACGGCGCCCTCACCAGCCAGAAGCCGGCCAGCGCGGGCTTGCGCACCGATACCTGGAAGATGGAGCAGCCCCACGCGCCCTACCTCTTCATGCTGGCCGTTGGCGACTTCAAAATCTATAAGGATAAGTGGCAGGGCAAAGACGTAGATTACTACCTCGAGCCAGCCTACGCGCCCTATGCCAAGCAAATTTTTGGTGACACACCTGAGATGATGGAGTTCTTCTCCCAAAAGCTTGGCGTGGCTTACCCCTGGAATAAGTACGCCCAAATAGTGGTGCGCGACTACGTGAGCGGGGCCATGGAAAACACTACCGCCACCCTCCACGGCGACTTTGTACAGCAGACGCCGCGCCAGATGATTGACCGTGACTACGCTGGGGGGCTTTCTGTCATTGCCCACGAGTTGTTTCACCAGTGGTTTGGCGACTACGTAACGGCCGAAAGTTGGAGCAACCTGACCGTAAATGAGTCGTTTGCCGACTTCAGCGAAGGTCTCTGGGCTGAACACAAATACGGCCAGGATGCCGCCGACGCCCACAACTACCGCTACCTGCGCCGCTACCTCGGCAGCCCCCGCGACGCCGTAAAACCGCTGGTGCGCTTCTATTATGAGGACAAAGAGGAGATGTTCGACCTCGTCTCGTACCAGAAAGGCGGTGCCATTCTGCAAATGCTGCGCACCCACCTCGGCGACCCGGTTTTCTTTGCCGGCCTGAACCAGTATCTAACCCAAAATGCCCTCGGTACCGGCGAAGCCCACCAGCTGCGCCTAGCATTGGAAGCCGCCTCTGGCCAAGATTTGAACTGGTTTTTCAACCAATGGTACTTCCAGCCCGGCCACCCCGTCGTAACCATCGATTATGCTTGGGACCCCGGCCGCAAAGTACAGTCGGTGACGGTGAAGCAAACCCAGCCGGGCGAGCCTTTTACCCTGCCGTTGGCCATCGATTTCTATGTGGGGGGCAAAACCCAGCGCCGCAACGTGGTACTGCGCCAGGCCACCGAAACCCTGGAGTTTCCCCTCGCCGCCCAGCCCGACTTGGTGAACGTAGACGCCACCAAAACCATGGTTTGGCAGAAAACGGATAACAAACAGCTGGCCGCTTACGCCTACCAGTACAAAAATGCCCCCCAATTCGTGGATCGGCATGAAGCTATTGTAGCGGCCCAGGCCAAACCCACCGAAGCCGCCGCCCGCAGCATCCTGCTGGCTGGGCTGAACGATAAGTTTTACGGCCTTCGCGGCTTGGCTATTCAGTCACTGAACCTCGAAAACGCTGCCCTACGCAAAGCCGCCGCGCCCACGCTGCGAAAGCTAGCCAGCTCCGACAAGGAAACTGTAGTGCAGGCCGAAGCACTAATGGCGCTGGGCAAGCTCAAGGAAAAGCGCGATGAGAAGCTGTTCGCTCAAAAGCTCAAAAGTGAATCCTACGCCGTGCAGGGCGCTTCGCTTCGGGCCCTAGCGGAAGTGAGCCCGGAGAAGGCTTTAACGCTAGCCAAGGAGTTTGAAGCCGATAAAGAAGGTGGTCTTACCCAAGCCATTACGGAAGTGTATGCCGAGCACGGCACTGCGGCCCAGTGGCCCTACATCCGCGACAAGTTTGATGCAGGAAGCGCCCGCACCAAAGCCATGCTGTTAGAGCCTATGCTCGGCATGATGACCCGCATCGACGACCCGACGGCCTTTTCCGAGAGCCTCGACCGTATTAAGGCGGTAGCCATTCAATACAAGAGCCAGGGCGCCGATAAAATGATTGTTCCCATTCTGCAAGCTGTAAGAGAGAAGAAAACGGGTGCTAACGCCGCCCAGGCCCAGCAAGCCGTAGACAAAGCCGTGCAAGACATCGAGCAAGCGAAGTAAAGGCTAAGTAGCGCCGGCAGGAATTTTCAACATCCAGTCCGTCATGCTTCGCGCCGCTCTGTTCTTTGCTCAATATCTTTACGGCTTAATCGCCACCCATGTCTTCTTCATTAAAGCTGTTTTTACTAATTCTAATTCTTGGGTTCCTTGCCCAGCTGTTCCTGCCTTGGTGGAGCATTACGCCAGTGGCTTTTGTGTTGGCTCTTTGGCTAGGTCATCGAGGCTGGGGGGCTTTTTTAGCGGGCTTTGCTGGTATTGGGTTGGGCTGGCTGGTAATGGCCGCTTGGCTGGATACCCAAAACGGCGGCCACCTCAGTCACCGCGTCGCGGAGCTGATACCGCTAGGGGGCAATAGCTGGCTGCTGATATTAGTAACGGCCATATTGGGCGGACTGGTTGGAGGAGTAGCTGCCTTAGCTGGGGTGTGGCTGCGGCAGGCGCTGGAAAGTAGCAAAGCGTCGGCGGCGCAGTAGAATTCTGCTTTTATAGAAGCGCACAAAGCATAAAGTCCCCGTGGTTTTTCTCAAATGAGCAAAAAGCCACGGGGACTTTGCTTGCTTAGCTGCAGGGCTTCTACCAGGCTGCTAGCCAAACTCAGCGTGGGGGCATTTTGCGCAATTAATGAATGGAAGTTTGAAAAGTTACGCCGTTAGTTAGCTTTACCTCATGCTGCCAACCGCCATTCGCTCCATCGAAATCTTCAAGCTCTTTCTGCCCCTGCACGAGCCATTTGTTATTTCGCTGGGGCCCATCAATGAGGTGCAGAATGTCGTCGTCCGCATACGGACAGCCGACGGCTGCACGGGCTACGGGGAGTGCAGCCCCTACCTCACCATCAACGGCGAAAGCATCGATACGTGCTTTGCCGTGGCGCAGTATTTGGCGCGCGGCCTGCACAGGCACGACGCCCTGGATATTGCTGGTGGCCTGGCTATCATGAACCGTATCATCTACGCCAACAGCAGCATCAAAAGTGCGTTTGACATAGCCCTGCACGACATTGCGGCCCAGCAGGCTGGCCTGCCTCTGTATGCTTTTCTGGGGGGCAAATCCGACAAAGTTCTTACCACTGACATGACAGTGAGCCTTGGCCCACCGGAAAAGATGCAAGCCGATGCCGTCCGGTTTCAGCAGCTAGGTTTTCCCGCCATTAAAGTAAAGCTGGGCGAAACCTTGGCAGCCGACGTGGCGCGCATTCAAGCCATTAGGGAAGGCATCGGCCCCGATCACCCGCTCAGCATTGACGCCAACCAGGGCTGGCACACGGCTGATGCGGCTAATGCCGTGTTGCAGGCCCTGGCGCCTTACCATATTGCCCACTGCGAAGAACCCATTGCTCGTCATCTATTTATGGACTTGAGCCGGGTATCGGCGGCGTCGCCAATTCCTATTATGGCTGACGAAAGCTGCGGTGACGAGCACGACGCGGCCCGCCTTATTCAACTGGGCGCCTGTCCTCAATTCAACATCAAGCTGGGTAAATCCTCAGGCCTGCATCGGGCCCAAAAAATAGTAAATCTGGGCGCCGCTGCCGGCCTGACGTTGCAAGTAGGCGGCTTCATGGAATCGCGCCTGGGCATGACCGCCGCCGCCCACCTCGCCCTCACCAGCGACGCCATCCGCCACTGCGATTTCGATACGCCCCTCATGTACACTGAGGACCCCGTGACTGGTGGCATCCGCTACTTACCTAAGGGCGTAATTGAAGTGCCCGAAACACCGGGTCTGGGGGCCATTATTGACGAAGCTTATTTGCGAAACGCTGAAAAGCAGGTTGTGGAGTAGAGACTCAAATTAGCTTAGCCAGGGAACTCACCCATAACAACACAACGCCCCGTGGCCGCTCGCATCTGAGCAAGGCTACGGGGCGTTGTATTAATGCTTGTTATCGAAAACCGACTATTTCACTTCCTGATACTCACCAAAAAAGGCTAACGCCTCCAGCGTGTACTGCGGCACGGAGGTAAAGTGGTTGCCACCCTTAATGGGGTGCAGCTCCACCTGCGTAGCACCACGGGCACGCATGGCTTTGTAAGCGTTTTCGGAGTTGAAGAACGGCACATAGTCGTCGGCGGTGCCGTGAAAGAGGGCTAGCGGAGCGCGAGGGCGCCAATCGTAGATGTCGTTGTCGCGGAAGGCCGTAGTCATCGGCTGGTCGGTCTTGTTGAGGATACCCGCCCGAAACGGCTCAGTAAATAGCTGCTTGGCCTGCTCCGGCATTTTGGCAAATGGGTTGGCTTGCAGCTGTGTGGCCCAAGGCTCCTGGAAGTAAGTAGCAAGCGGCCGGTTAATGTTGTACACCCGGTTGTAGGTGTCGAGCACCCACACGTAGGAGCTTAGGAAGTTCAAGGGCTGATCCGACTTCAGAATGTAGTCAGCAAAAGCTGACTTGTTGTACGCCCCTGCGCCGGGTGCGCTGGCCGTGACGGTAAACTCCGTCGCGTGCTTCTCCTCAATTAGCTTGTGCAGAGCCAATGTAGCGAATCCGCCTTCGGAGTAACCCAGCAGGAAGTTCTTGTTGTTCAGCTTAATGTCTTCCTTTTTGCTGAACTCCCGGGCCGCGCGCAGCATATCGAGCGAGGCTGACGCCAGTGAGGCCGCGTGCTCATAGGGATGAGGCAGATTTTTGGAAGCGCCGTAGCCGATGTAGTCAGGCGCCACCACCATATAGCCCGACGAAGCCAGCACTGATATAGCCGTGTACAACTCGCCGCCGGAGCGGTAGTAGGAGGGAGCGCGCCCTTCATCTTTGGGCGAGATAGTGCCATGCTGATAGCTCAGTAGCGGCAGCGGCTCCGTCGTAACTGGTACCAGCACCGCGCCTGAGGCCGTCACTAGCTGTCCATCGGTATTGGGCGTAGTGTACGTCAGCTTATACACCCGGATGGGGTAGCGGGTAAGGGCGCTAACGATGGGCAGATCGGGTACACGCTTGGCTAGCTCGGCGGGTGTGTACTCACCAATGAGGGTACTGTTAAGCAGGCGGTTACTTTCAACCGGAACGACTGGCGCGGCCGGTGCAGTAGGTATCTCGGCAGCTGGTAAAGCCGGCTCTTTGGTGCAGCTCCAGCCGGGCGCTAGTAGCAAGCTCAGCCAGAGTAGGGAAGCAAAATATGGCAAACGACGAGTGTTAATTTTCAAGGGAAGTAGAATAATAATGGGCTAGTCTTTCTTCTTAACACCTTTTAGCTCAAAAGATTTCGTGTTAATGAAGAGAATAGAGTGAAGTCGTCTACAACACGCTAGGAGTTGAAGGGCCGTCATTCTTTATCGTGATAACGCTGTTCGGCGGGGCATAAAAAATAATTAACTAAGTAAATAGTTGTTTAACTAAAATATTAGTTATAACTTCATTTCGATGAAAAGCCCCCCACACATGCAAACCTTTCCTGAACTCACCCGTGCCGAAGAGCAGGTGATGCAAGTGCTCTGGCAGCGCGGTCCGTCCTTCGTAAAAGAAGTGTTGGCGGAAATGCCCACTCCGACGCCCGCCTACAATACTGTTTCGACTATTATCCGCATTCTGGAGCAGAAAGGCTTTGTGGGTCACGAAGCTTTCGGCCGAACCCACCGTTACCAGGCGTTAGTAGCCCAAGACGAGTACCGTCGGTTCTCGCTGCGCAAGCTGCTGGGGGGCTATTTTGGTAATTCCTTCCCCCAGTTGGTTTCGTTTTTTGCCAAGGAAGAAAATCTCGATGCTGCTCAGCTCGACGAGCTTCTTCGCCACGCTTCCCAACCTCCAACCGCCGACTCCGATGAACCCAATCAGCCTGCTTGAGTGGATGAGGCTTAGCACGGTGCTGCTAGGCGTATGGTGGCTCTGCTATCGGCTAGCCTTGCGCGGCGAGCGGAGCTTCGCTTATAATCGCGCCTTTTTAGTGCTTGGGCCTGTACTAGCCGCGAGCCTGCCGTTGCTGCCTGTTGGCTGGCCTACCGTCTGGGGCGCTACTCCGGCCGCTTTAACCGGAATTGCCACGGTGTTGCTGCCAACCGCCCATATTGGAGCCTTGGGTAATAGTTCTACGGAAATCAGCTGGGCGCAATGGCTCCTGATGGGCTACATGGGCGGAGTGCTCATCATGTTAGGGCATCTCGGCTTTGGGCTAGGGAAGCTGTGGCTCAACACGCGCACGCTGCCCCGCGAGAAACACGAGGGCTACACCCTGGTACGAACCCACGGACAGCTGCCAACTAGCTCCTTTGGCCAGCTGGTATTCTGGGATGAAACCTTGCCCCTAACTGTCGCCGAAGCCAAGCAAGTGCTGCGCCACGAGCTAGCCCACGTGCGCCAAGGCCACACCTACGACCGCCTGCTGCTGGAAGTGCTGCGCGCCGTGCTGTGGTTCAACCCTTTTGTGCATCTGTGTGCCCAGGCCCTAACGCTTACCCACGAGTTTTTGGCCGATGCTGCCGCGTTGGGCTCCGAAGCAGAAATTTCGCCCGCTCCTGAGTCTTACACGCGCCTACTTGCCCGCCAAGTAGCTACGCACCTCGGGTTTTCAGTTCCGCTCACGCACTCGTTTTCTCATTCCCAAACCTTACGTCGCATTGCCATGATTCACCGGACTTCCCCCGTACACCGCTGGAAACAGTGGCTCGCCTTGCCACTAGTGGCCTTATTGACTTTCACTGTCGCTTGTGAGCGAAACACGGAGTCAATCGTCCCACCCAAGCGCACTTCATCGCAAAGTGCCGAGATGCCACCGCCTCCGCCTCCAAAGCGCGTTACTGTATCATCCTCGTCCGGTAAGCAAACCCTCGCATCTTCTTCATCTGATGGAGTTTATACCTATGTAGATGAGATGCCGCTTTTTCCCACTGGGAAGAATGAGGATATGGTATTGTTCCTACAAAGCAAGATTAAGTACCCTGCCGAGGCTGTGCGCAACAAGGTGGAAGGCAAAGTTTTCGTTGCTTTCACAGTAGGAAGTGACGGGCAAGTAAGTGATGCGGTTATTACAAAAGGTATTGGCTCAGGTTGCGACGAAGCAGCACTGAATGCCGTCCGCCAACTGCCGCGGTTTAATCCAGGAAAGCAAGACGGTAAGCCTGTATCAGTACGCTTTACGGTGCCAATTCAATTTGCGCCTTACTCTGCCCCAATCAGTAATATATTCGGCGGCTTAACCGGTTTAAAAGGTTGCTAAAGTATAATTCGGAGGCTCCATAGAGCCTACTAAGAGGACAAACCGCTTGAAAAGCTCCGAATTTTGTCGGGGCTTTTCTGCGTTTAGGTCAACGCTAACTGTCCGAAATGGGCTAACTTGCGGGTAGTTTTGGCCTTCTAATCAAGCTTTATTCAGTGTTGTTACCGTTTTCGCCGCGTCACGCCATAGTGGCCGCCACCTTAAGCCTCTTTTCTCTGTCTGCTTTGCCCAGCTGTGGCACCCGCTCCGACGGAGAAACTCCCGCCGCCAAAGCTTCGGTTGAAGCAGCCAAGCCTGCTCCCCTCGATTCGGCAGCGCTGAAAGTAGCGGCCATGCGCCGCGACTCGCTCAAAGCCGACTCTATTGTGAAGGCCAATGGACAGCTGCCAGGAGCCATTTTGCCAGGCAAGCGCATCGTGGCATTCTACGGCAACATTCGGGCGAAAGGCATGGGTATTCTGGGCCGTGAGCCCAAGGAACAGATGTTCCGCAAGTTTGATAAGGTTATCAAGGAGTGGGAAGCGGCTGACCCCAGCATTCCAGTGCAGCGAGCCATTCACAATGTGACCATCACAGCCCAGGCCGCGCCTGGCAAAGACGGCAAATACCGCCTGATGAACTCAAAAGCCACCATTGAGGAAGTTATTCAGTGGGGCAAAGAGCACAATTGCATCGTATTCTTGGACGTGCAGGTGGGCCTAAGCAACCTGGAAAACGAGTTGCACAAGCTGGAGCCATATCTGAAAGACCCGATTGTACACATGGGCATCGACCCAGAGTTTGCTATGGAAACCAAGGGCGTGAAGCCCGGCCGCAAAATCGGCACCTTCGACGCCAAGGATGTGAACTACGCCGTGAAGTTTCTGGCCCGCATCGTGAGCGAGAACAATTTGCCCCCCAAGGTGCTCACCGTGCATCGCTTCACTCAGGGCATGATTACCAACTACAAAAACATTAAGACTGACCCCCGCGTGCAGATTGTGATGCACATGGATGGTTGGGGCGACCCAACCCTGAAGAAGGATTCTTACAAAGCCTACATTCAGAGGGAGCCCGTACAGTACACCGGTTTCAAGCTGTTCTACGAGTACGACAACCGCCCCGCTCCCCATCACATCATGACGCCAACAGAAGTACTGGCCCTCACGCCTAAGCCACTGTACATTCAGTATCAATAGGAGAGGTAGTGAAATTGTGAGGATTTGAAAGGTGTAGATTCATAAGTTCACTTGCATAAAAAGCCTCCCAGACTAGTTTGGGAGGCTTTTTTGTGTCTTACCTATAACTTCCATCACTCACCACTTCACCTCTAATGAGCTGCGTTCAGGTCGACGGCTTCGCCGGATCGGTTGCGCTTGATAATGATGCGCTTGATAATGAATAGTAGGGACACGCAGAGCAGAAAGAAAACAACAATCAGCAGGAAGGCCCTCACAGCGCAAGGGCGGGTGAGCAGGCCCAATGGCGCGGCCGTTTTATGGATATGAACTCCAAAACCCCGGAAGCTCAGATGAAAAAGCTGGGCATCCGGCGAATGGTAGGCGTGGAGGAGGGGCCAGGCTAAAGCGTCCGGGTTTTCATCTTGCGCAGCTCGTCCTTGAGGTTAGTCGTCGGCTGGCCTTGTTTTTTGGCGAGATCAACGGCCTTTTGCTGAGTTGCCTCCGCCTCAGCGTTCAGCCGAAGCGCGTACAGCAAGTGGGCTAGGGTATCATAATAGGCAGGCCGCGGGTCTAGCTCGATCGTGCGCTGGCTCCACCGCATGGCTTGCACTAGGTAGTTGCTGCGCCGCGTGCCGGTCGTGTACACGGCCCAAGCCCCATTATTCAAATCCATAGCGTAGGTGTCTGGCATCTTGGTATTGGAATCTACCCAAACCATTTTTACCGTGGAGTCGGGTTTAGCCAGGTTGGGGTACGGCGGCGGATTTTGAAAAGGTCCCCTCCGCGCACGCTGCGCCGCCTGCTGGCGTCGTACTGTATCCGCCGGCTTAGCCATATAGTGCTGCTCGTAGTAACGAACTAGCAAGGGTAAGTACTGCGTGGTATCGCGAACGGCCTGATAGTAGCGCATCATGTTTTGGTCGTAGACGCGGGCTCCCGTCTGGTAATCACGACTCGCGGCCCAGGAGCCGCGCGCGAAATTAGCGCCGAGCACAGCTAGTCGGGGGTCGCGGCGCGCAATGGCTTCCCGTATAGTATGATCAATGATCGAGGTATTAATAGCCGACCGCTGAGCGAGCGGCAGCGTGGTATACAAACTATCGACCAGGCGCTTGTTAAGACGCGCAAGCTTATGGGCCCGGCTATCTACCACCGGGCCGCATTCATGCACAAACACTACTTCCGAAAAACGGTCGAAGGCCTTTACCGGCAGATCTTGCACGTAGGCGTCCAGCAGGTCAGTGCTGATAGGGGCGCCGATGCTGCGCTGGGCGGTGATATACTGGCGCAGAAACGGTGCGCTGCGCTCGCCTTGGGCATAGCGCTTCTCCAACTGGCTTAGGTTGTCGGGGCTGGCCAGCTTCTGGCGAAACGTTTCGATGTCGCGCAGGTAGCGCTGCGGATCGCGCGTACTGCCGAAGCTGCGGTGCAGCACAGTGCCATCGGGGTGCAGATACAGATAAGTTGGAAACGTATTTACGTGATAGCGCTGCGCCACCCGGCGGCCCTGAGGCGTACCGAAGGAGGCTTGCACCAGCAAAAAATCGCGCTGTAATACACTAGCTACGGCCGCATCATCTAGGCTCGAGCCGTAATGCTTTTCGACGTTTTCCTTCGACGTGCCAGGAGGAATTACGGGCGCGTTCAACAATAAGAAAACAGGCTTTTGCAGCCGCTGAGCTCGCTCAAGCACGTTGTTGAGTGAGTCCTTTTCAAAGCGCAGCTTTTGCGCCGAAGCAGTAATGGCTGTCAGAAGTAAAAGCACGGCCAATACTTGGCGAATACATCTAATTTTCATTGAGTCACGCAGGATAAATGCATAGAAAAGTAAGCTGCCCGAATGTACTGGAAAACGGCTTGCTGTAGGCCAGTTTTGTAGGCTACTTCAGCGGCCTGGTTGTGCTATGCCTTTCTTTCCTGAGTTGGGGGCATTTTCAGAATGTAATGGAGTTGGTTAACTGAAATAGGAGAACCGTAAACAGACGCGTTGAATCTTACAGGTTGGCCCCATAAAAAATGCCCCCCAGGTTCGGCAAGTACCGCCGAAAGCCGAACTTAGGCTGCTCAATATGCTCTATGAAACTTCTTGCACTGTTGCCGCTGCTATGCCTGCTGACCGCCTGCGCCGTTAAGCCATCTACTACTGCTCTGCCCGGGTTGCCTGATTTTGCCAGCTACCCGGTGTATCACGGGCCTGATCTGGGCCTTACGTTCCAGGAGGGGCGCGCCACGTTGCGGGTGTGGGCGCCTACGGCCGAGGCCCTGCACCTCAAGCTCTACACGGCTGGCACGGGCGGCGCGTCCGTAGCCGATTTCGCTATGCAGAAAGCCGAAGCTGGCACCTGGACCTACACGCTGCCTGCTCAGCCCGCCGGCCGCTTTTATGTAGTGCAAGCCACTATTGGGGGGCAAAAAATGGCCGAAGTGCCCGACCCGTACGTGCACGCCGTGGGTCTAAACGGGGAGCGCGGCGCCCTGCTTGATCCGGCCACCGTGAATCCTATGGGCTGGCTGGATGACCGGCGCCCCACATTAGCCAAGCCCACCGACGTAATTATTGGGGAGCTGCACCTGCGCGACCTTTCCATGCACCCGGAGTCGGGCATTGAGCACAAGGGCAAATACCTGGGCTTATCTGAAGGCAGCACCCGCGGCCCCAACGGCGTGAGCACTGGGCTGGACCATCTCACCGAGCTAGGCATCAGTCATGTACACGTACTGCCGACCAATGATTTTGCTTCCATCGACGAAAGCAAGCTCAGCGAAAACCGCTACAACTGGGGCTACGAGCCCCTGCACTTCACCGTGCCCGAAGGCTCTTTCGCCACTGACCCCACCGACCCCGCGGCCCGGATTCGGGAGCTAAAGCAAGTGGTGCAAGCCCTACACCGTCGTGGCCTGCGGCTAGTGTTCGACGTAGTGTATAATCACACCACCGATGCCGGCCGCACCAGTTTCGAGCAGCTCGTGCCCGGCTATTATTATCGTCACAACGCCGATGGTAGCTACTCCAACGCTACGGCCTGCGGCAACGAAATTGCCTCGGAGCGGCCGATGGTGCGCAAGCTCATTGTGGAGTCGGTAGCGTACTGGGCCCGCGAGTACCACGCCGATGGGTTTCGGTTTGACTTGATGGGCGTGCTGGACCTGGAGACTATGCGCGCCGTGCGCGTGGCTTTGGATCAGCAAGATCATAGCATTCTGGTGTATGGCGAAGGCTGGGCAGCGGGCCCCAGCCCCTTGCCCGAAGCGGCGCGGGCTGTGAAGGCCAACGTGCAGCGCCTCG
This sequence comes from Hymenobacter sp. HD11105, assembly GCF_054051685.1. Lineage (NCBI taxonomy): Bacteria > Pseudomonadati > Bacteroidota > Cytophagia > Cytophagales > Hymenobacteraceae > Hymenobacter > Hymenobacter sp. HD11105. Next base: position 457,566 of record NZ_JBSWBR010000001.1, read on the forward strand.
ACCGCATTGCTGCCTTCAGCGACGAGCTGCGAGATGGCGTGCGGGGACATGTATCGCGGCGCGAAGAACCGGGCTTTGCCAGTGGGCAGCCGGGGCTGGAGGAAAGCGTCAAGTTCGGTATTGTGGCGGCCACCGAGCACCCCCAGATAGACTATACAAAGGTCAACTACAGCAAAGCACCCTGGGCCAGCACGCCCGCCCAAACTATCAACTATGTAGCCTGCCACGATGATCAGCTGCTCTGGGACAAGCTTAAGTCTTCAAATCCCGGCGCCACAGAAGCGGAGCTGATTCAGCGAGATTTGCTTAGCAATACCATCGTGTTTACCTCCCAAGGCATTCCCTTCCTGCCCATCGGCGACGAGTTTTTGCGGACCAAAGGCGGCTCGCATAATTCCTTCAACCAACCCGACAGCATCAACCAAATTGACTGGAGCCGCAAAGCCCGCTACGCGCCGGTGTACGAGTTTTACCGCCAGCTGCTGGCCTTGCGCCGCGCCCACCCGGCCTTCCGTTTGCCCACCCGCGAGCTGGTCCAGCAACACCTAGAGTTTTTCCCGAATTTGCCCCCCGGCACCATCGCCTACCGCCTGCGCGACCACGCCGGCGGCGACGAGTGGCGCAATATTGTGGTGGCCTTCAACGGCAACCGCACTCCCGCAACGGTAACCGTGCCTGAAGGCAACTACACGCTGGTGCTGCGCGGCGACCAACTTAAGCTCGAAGGAATTGAAAAAATGCCCCCCAGAACCGCCCCGTTTGCCCTGAAAATGTCCCCCAGCACTGCTATGATTCTGGTGGAAAAGTAAACACCACTTAGCAAGCAAGGCCAATTAAGTGACGATTATATCGTACTTGCTTAGCAGGCCAGGCAGGCCTTCTAGGCTGAAGCGAGCTTTTTTCACTGAGTTGCTATCGGGGTCGATGAGGAAGCCCGTGGCGGTGGTGAAATCAGCTGCAGTGAGCTGGGTTTGCTCGAATATTGCCCCCGTCAGGGTACACTCCTGAAAGACGGCTTCCGTGAGGTCGGTGTAGGAGAAATCAACGTCGTTCAGCACACAGTGAGTGAAGCGGGTGCCGCGCATGCGCTTGCCATGAAAAGAAGCGTACGGGAGCTGGCAGTGGGCAAGCTCTACCTCAAAGAGCAAATCCCGACAGGCCGAAAACTGCACGCCTGAGAGCTTACATTCCCGAAACGCCACGTGCTGAAATGCCGCGCCTGCCAGTGTAGCCAGCGACAGATTGCAGCGCTCAAACAGACAGTCGCTAAAGCGCTTATTCGTTAGGTCAGCACCCGAAAAGTCACTGCCTACGAACCGGCACTGCTCAAACTCCTGCTGGGGGGCAATTTCGGCCGCGGTCCAGCGCTCAAACACATTTTCAGGTGGATAAACGGTCGGCTTGCGAGCAGCCGGAGTGGTACGCCGTGCTTTCATAATGCAGGTAAAAATGCGGTGCTGGCCCTGGACTTATTCCAACGAGCGGCCATGAAAAAGCAAGAAGCCAATGTGGCCAAATACGCCAAAGCGCTTCGCTGCGTCGTCGTAATAAATGCCGTGCAAAGCCAGCGGGCCAATCGGCGTTTGATACACGAAACCGGTACTGGCCGTCAGGCGTGGCCGATCGAAGCCGGAAACCAGATCGGCGCGCTGGCCTTCGGTATCGCGCAGCGGACGATACACAAGGTGTGCAAAAGCCTCGGAACGCCATTCCAACTTGCTGGCCAGCAGACTCTGTGAGAAGCGCAATCCGGCCGCAGCATAGCGCGGTGAGCGGTAATTGTCCAGAAATAACGTGCGCGAATCGACCAGCGGCGAGAACACCGGCGAGGTGGTTACGGAGGAGCGATAATTGGCAAACCGAGCCTGCCCACTGATAACTACCTCACCAAAATAGCCCCACACTTGCTTCTTGCTCGGGAGCATGAAGTACTGCTCGGTGGTGGCCGAGAGTTGCAGCCACTGGTGCGGGTCGCGGTACTCGCCGGCGAATACAGACGTGGAACCGGGACTGTATATCTCGGTGCCGCGGACGCCACGTATGCTGGCCAGCGCTCGCCGCCCCGCCGTAGGGTACTGCTTGCGATTCAGGGAGTTGCGGCTGTAGCGAATTGCCGCCGTCAGGCCCCGGAAGCTAGTGCGGTCCAGCACGTCGCTCGACGATATTTCGCGTGTATTAGCGTAGTTATCTTGATTGCCGAAGTAGCCTGCTTCCAACGAAACACGGCTTCGGTACCGCGGGCTAATTCCCACTTGCACGCCTAAAGCCAGGTCACTCTGCTCGATGAGGGTGTTCTGAATATCGCGCCCCAGCAGGCCGCCGGTTTGTTGATAGCTCCAGTTGTTATACGTCACGCTGGGCTCCACGAAGAAGGGAAGCTTTTCCGGGATGCTGACCCGGAAACGGCCCTGCACAGCATTATAAAACCGCCCTAGGTTGGCATTCACGGCGGCCGAATACAGGTATTTAGTCAGCAGGCGATACTCTAGGCCCACGTAAATATTGTCGACGGCCCGCGTAGCCAGCACAAAGCCGGCCTCCGCCGAAAGGTTGTTGTTTTGGCGGGCATCAATGCTGAAAACGTAGCCTTTTTGCTCTTTATCGTAGCGAATGCGGGGGTAGATATTGCGGAAAAAATCGTCGGCGGCCAGGCGGTAGTAGCCTTCCTCAATCTCGTCAACGGAATAGTTGCGGCCTTCGCGGCGGAAAAACCGACTCACGTAGGTGTTCTGTCTTTCGGCTAGGCCCTGCACCGTGACTTGCTTAAATACTGGAGTCGGCGCTGATCTTTGGAAGTCGCCGCGGCGACTGGCCAACGCCAGCGTATCTACGCGGCGCGGAATGCGCCTCAGCAACTGTGGCAGCTTTTCCTGGGTTGCCTTTTCGCCGAGCTCAATCAGCTCCCGTACCTTATCGAAATCGGTGCCGCCGTAGCCCTCCAGCGACGGCTGGATAAACACACCATTTGGCCCCACGGCCAGCGTGTCAGCCACATCAGCCCCCAAAAACACGATGGAACCTAGCAACAGCTGGTCGTCTTTCTCGAAGGGATACTTCTTGTAGGCCACATCGCCTACATTCACCCCAATGATAACATCAGGCTTAAACTCTGCCCGCATTACGTCGGTGGGAAAGTTGTTGTAAATGCCGCCATCGAAGAGGTAGCGGCCGTCGGTGTTGCGAATAGGACGAAATACCAGTGGCACGGCCATGGAGTTGCGCACGGCATCGGCCAGGGAGCCTTTGGCCTGAATAACCTGCTGACGAGTAAATACTTCGGCCGCCAGGCAGCGGAAAGGAATAAACAGGTTATTGAAATCGTAGTTGGCCGCCGCGGCCGCCGGCGCCAGAAACTTGGCCAGCGCAAAGTTCAGGTTGACGTCGTTGATCAGATTAGGTGAAATACGGGTATTCAGCGACGAATCGACGGCCACGCCTACGCGTAGGGCAGCCGGCGCGGCGTCGGCGTTCAGGTAGTTGAAGCTCTTGTCTTGGAGCTGCTCACCGGATACCCAATACTGGAAGTCGGGTCGAGTTACAATCTCTTCAATCTCTTCGGGCGAGTAGCCGGCCGCGTACATGGCGCCCACCACCGAGCCCATACTCGTGCCGATGATGTAATCGATAGGAATCTTGTTCTTCTCCAGCACCTTCAGCACGCCTACGTGCGCCAACCCTTTGGCGCCGCCCCCACTTAGTACCAACCCTACTTTCTGGGCTTGGGCCGTTGAGGCAGGCCAGCCAACTACCCCAACCAGCAGGCCAAGGAAAAGAAACCAAGTAAACTTCATAGAAACAAACACCACAAAAAGCCCCCCAGAAACGGTGGGTTAAACTGGACAGTAGGGCTGGGGGGCAAATTAGCGCTTTCCGACCGCGCCAATCACCACTTCCGGAAAATGACATACACCGCCGCCACCAGCAAGCCGAAGCCCACCGCATGATTCCAGGCTAGTTTATCGGTCTTGAAAACATACACGGCACACAGCGCAAAAACGCTCAGAGAAATAACCTCCTGAATGACTTTGAGCTGAAATAAATTAAACGGCCCGCCATTCCCCGTAAACCCAATTCGGTTGGCTGGAACCTGAAATACGTACTCAAAAAAGGCTAGCCCCCAGCTAATTAGAATAACGCCTACCAGCCCGAGGCCGTGCAACCAGCTTATCTTCTTGAACTGCAAGTGCCCGTACCAGGCAAAGGTCATAAATAGGTTAGAAACGGTGAGCAGCAGAATGGTGTAGATGGCTTTCATAGGTGCAAGGTTGAGGGCCGTATTACTCCTCATGCCCCGGAATACTGCGCAGGGGGGCATTTTTCAGGTCGGCGCTTTCCTTATCCAAGCGGCGCTGCTCGGCGGCCGATATGCTGGGGGGCAAATTGCGCAGGTCGGGCTGCCCAGCATTCACCCAGCAAGTATACCAGAAGGCGCCTACCAGCTGCACCGCCCGGCGCATCTGCCGCTCCACTTGCCCATGCAGGCGCTCGTGGTAGGCCCGGCTAAAGTCGCGCGAGTACACGCGGACGGCTCCCTGAGCGCCGCGCTCCTCAAAGCCGTATTTGCGGTCATCGGGAAAGCGTGCGGTTAGCTCGCGCTCAAAGCGGAGGACCGAGTCCACGGCTGCATTGGACCGCTGTACGGCTTCCCAAATGCTAAATGCTGGCTTGTCGAGGTAGGGCGCTGGGCCGGTAAAAAAGTCGTAGTTGGCGCTCAGCAGCTCGGGCAAGCGGCTTTCCCACAGCCCATGAATACCGCGCTGCCCGGTTAGCTGCCCATTGTAGTTGCGCGTGGTGTGCAAAGGCACGCAGGCATCAGCCACATAGTGACCCAGATCGGCCGAAAGATGCAGAATCCGGTCGGCGTCGCGGGTTCGGAAAGCTTCCGTAAGCTGTAGCTGCATGCGGGCCACGTGCCAGGGCACAATTCCGTGGCGTTGGAGCGTGTCTTCGCCGTAGTGAGCCACTGCGTCGGCCCAGCTGCGGGGCAGGCGCACCAAGGCGCTGTCGCCGTAGGCCTCCACGTCCAGAAAGTGGCGCGCCGCCTCTCCCGGCACCACGGCCCGGCGCTGATCGGGCCGGGTGGCGTGATCGGTGAGGTAATCGATGTGCTTTTTATAAAAGCCCAGCATCTCGGCAGGCAGCGTAAACACGGCCAGCCGATTGATGAGCCGATGCCCGAAGAAGCCCCACGCCTGCGGCTGCAAAGGCAGCAGCAAGAGCAACAGGAGCAGCGGGAGCTTCTTCATAATTAATAAGGGTTGATAACTAATTATTTAACCAGTCTACTACTTGAAAATCAGTTAGCAAACGGCAGGGCTTTCCAGCTTTATCAAAGCCGATGTATGTTGCATAACTACCATCTCCAAATCCAGTAGAAAACGCAGCAATGACATGGTCATTGACTGTATATAATAAACCGGGTAGTGGCTTCGGGTCGTCTAGTTTAAATCCTCGTATAAAAATCTTGTCCCAAGCTGCCCTTTCAGAGCTTAGAAACTGGTTAAAGGGCTTATAAGTATTCTGGTCTAAAAACATGCCGACGCCGGCATCTACACTATATCCGTAAATCTTTTCGCTTTTAACAGGAAGCGTCTGCTGGCCCTTTATAAGAGCTAGTTCCCATCTCGCAACAGCTTCATTCGAGAATAGTACTCGTGCGAATGCTACTCGCTCGTCATGTTCAAAATCCGCCAAGGCTAATTCAACTGGAAAATGCCCCTTTTCAAAAACCTGTGTGAAAGGTTCATCGCGCAGAGCTACAGGATCTGAAGCAATTAAATAGCCCGAAGTTACTGGTAGATTTCCCAAGAAAACTCGTTGAAAATGAATACTCAACGAATCTTGAGATACTTGTGTGTCCGGAAAAAAAGCTGATTCAAAGAGTATAGGTTCAGCTGTTACGGTGTAAAGTGGACATTGTACCGTGGGAATCTCGGGAGCTAGAACGCCATTGCTAGAGGAAACAGGAGCGCAGGAGATAGCTAATACGCTACCCAGCAGAATGAGAAGTTTTTTCATTGAGCCTCTACTCTCCAATTCAGCTTTCTACCGCCGCCCTTGCCCCGCAAAGCGAAGCCGGTAATCGGCTTTCACGTCGCCCTTGCTGATGCGCGTGAGCTTACCCTTCAGCAGCTGTTTCTTGAAGCCCGACAAGTGGTCAGTGAACAGGATGCCTTCTAGGTGGTCGTACTCGTGCTGAATCACGCGGGCCGTCATGCCGGAAAAGGCTTCCTCGCGCACCACACGGTTTTCGTCCTCATAGCGCAGCACAATATTAGCCGGCCGATATACCATTTCGCGCACGCCAGGAATGCTCAGGCAGCCTTCTTCAAAGCCCCATTCCTCACCAGTTTCACTAACCATCACGGGGTTTATAAAAGCCCGCTTCACCGCCTGATCTTGCGGAATGTGCTCCGTGGCCGGTACCGCTTCTACATTTTCTTCCTCGTCCTCATCATCGTCATCATCCAACATAGGAGCTGAGTCAATAACGAACAGGCGCACGCCACGGCCTATTTGGGGCGCGGCCAAGCCTACCCCGCGGGCATGATACATGGTGTCAAACATATCAGCAATAAGCTGGCTGAGCTCCTGGGGGGCAAAATCGGCGGGAATGTCTTTGGCGAGCGTTTTTAGCACTGGGTCGCCAAAGGCAACGATGGGGTAAATCATCGGGAATTGAGGAAAGATTGCAAAATAAGTGTCGCGCTTACGCGGTCGACAGTGGCTTTGTCGCGGCGGTCCTTCTTGGAAAGGCCCCCCGCCAGCATGGCTGCCTGCGCCATACGTGAGGTGTAGCGCTCGTCTAGCTCGTGCACGGGCACGTCGGGCAGCTCACGGCGCAAACGGCGCACCAAACCTACTACGGCGCTGGTAACATCTGTTGGCTCATTGAGCAGCGTACGTGGCATCCCGACCACAATACCGGCCAACGGTTCGCGCTGATGGTAGGCTTGCACATAAGCCAACAGGTCCTGACTATGGATGGTTTCGAGGGGCGTGGCGATGAGCTGCAATGGGTCGGTTACGGCCAGGCCCACACGCTTGTTGCCGTAGTCAATGGCAAGAATTCGGCTCATCGTTGAGATTGTAGATAAACGGGCACCTCGGCACAATACGTAGCACTGCCACCCGCCGCAAAGATACGCTTCACACTTCGATTGCCAGAGGTCGAAGTTGGATTCAGCTGCTAAAAGCCAGTGAGCTGAATAGCGGTATCGGCTGTTACTTTTTATTGAAATTATTATATAATATGTATTCGGTATTTTTATACCGTGTAAGGGCTTTTTAAGTGTTATTTACCTAATTACATTATAAATATGTCTTACAAAATATAAAATTGCATTGTTATTTGAAAATAACTAAAGCCTAATGTCAGGCATGATTTTCCCGTAATAGTTTTAATAGATTTGAAATGTTGCCCTTTCGCTAACTGCTCTCTATCGTTTAAAACTCTACTCTCCCAGGCCTGTATGAACGCTCAGTCGAACACCGCTTCGACGCCTGCCCCGGAGCATACTCCGTCGTCGGCGCCCCGTGCTACCCGCTTCCAGGTGCGGCAGCCGTGGCTATTGGCATTGGTGCTGGCGGGTGGAATGCTGGTAGGAGCCAACCCCTTTAAGCCGTCAGGCCAAAACCCGGACGGCACATCGCGGGGCTACCTCAAGTTCAAGGAGATTCTGAGCTACGTCGACCGTGACTACGTCGATTCCGTTGATGCCGAGGCCTTATCCGACTACGCCATCGGTCGTATGCTGGAGCGCCTGGACCCGCATTCGGTATTTATTCCCGCCAAAGAGCAAACCAAAGCTTCCGCCTTCCTACAAAGCGATTTTGACGGCGTAGGCGTTGAATTTAATATTTTTCGGGATACTGTTACAGTAGTTGCTCCCGTGAGTGGTGGCCCTGCTGCCCAAGCCGGCCTGCGCCCCGGCGACCAGCTTCTGGCGGTTAATGGCGAGGTTGTATCTGGGGTGCATATCACCACAGAGATAATGAACAGCAAGCTGCGCGGGCCGCGAGCCAGCCGTGTGCAGCTACGGCTACAGCGCCGGGGGGCACCAAAGCCTCTGACTGTGATGGTCACCCGCGAGCGGGTGCCTAATCATTCAGTCGACGTAGCTTATATGGTTGATAATCAGACGGGCTATATTAAAGTAAGCCGGTTTGCCAACAACACCTACGATGAGTTTAAGCAGTCGCTAGGTGACTTGCGGCGCCAAGGTATGTCGCGGCTTGTGCTCGACTTGCGGGGCAACCCCGGCGGCTACCTCGACCGCGCCACCAAGATGGCCGATGAGTTCATTGCGGGCACCCGCAAAATCGTTTATACTGACGGTAAAGGTGACCAGTACGATACCCAAGTGTATTCTCGGACGCTCGGTGAGTTTGAAGAAGGCCCGCTGGTGGTACTCGTAGATGAAGGTAGCGCCTCAGCAGCCGAAGTGGTAGCTGGTGCTTTGCAAGATCATGATCGGGCCTTGGTAGTTGGCCGGCGCACGTTCGGTAAAGGCTTGGTGCAGCAGCCCATTGCTTTAAACGACGGCTCGGAGCTGCGCCTAACCATTGCTCGCTACTACACCCCCTCGGGCCGGTCAATTCAAAAGTCTTACAGCGCCGGTCACGCCGCTTATGAGCAGGAGCTGGCTAAGCGCCAGCGCCACGGCGAATACTTTCATGCCGATAGCATTCACTTTGCCGACTCGCTGCGCTACCGTACAATGCACGGGCGCACTGTATATGGCGGTGGCGGCATCATGCCCGACTTATTTGTGCCCCGCGATACAACTGCTTACTCCGGCTATTTCCGCCGTCTCCAAAGCCGCAACCTAATCCGCGAGTTTGCCCTGAAGTTTTACCAGAATCATCAGTCCGAGCTAGAAGGGCTACGGTTCGAGCAATTTAATACCTCTTTTCATGTCACCGATTCCCAGCTACAGGCACTAAGCGCGTTGGCGGCCCGTAGTGGTTTGCCCACCGATGCTGCTGGCTTGCGCCGGGCTGCACCACTATTGCGCACCCAACTCAAGGCGCACATTGCCCGGAGTGCTTACGGCAAAAACGCCTACTACATAGTGCTGGCCGAGCAGGACACCGAGTTTCAACAGGCCCTGCGCGCCATTGATACTAGTACTGCTCAGCTGTCGGCCAATTAAGCACAGTTCTTGTCTATCGCACCTCTTACCCGCGGCGTTGTTGCGTGGCAGTACTGGGGAATGGACAAGATATTATCTACTCAATCATTTGACAAACAAGTAACTGAGTAGCTAAAAGAGAACACACTTAGCCAAGTTTTTGGTGGTTGGCTCCACCAGTACAGTAGACGCAAGCAACTTTATTATTTCGGATAATCGAATGAGCGACGCACACAAGGACTTACAGCAGGCACTGGAGCAATTTTGGAGCTACATGGCGCGGCGGCAGGGCGGAACAGTGGCGGTAGAGGAACTGAAGCTTAACTTCTGGGACGACGACCACGACACCCTGGAGCGGCGGCGCTGCCGTAGCGACTTGCATCGGGCCACCGTAGCCGAGATTGAAAAACAGAATGGCGGCTGGGGCGACGTGAGCGGCATCGACTTGCTGATAGAGGCTATCACGGCCGATTATCTGCACGAGGATGTTCTGTATGAGTGCCTGGAAACGCTGAAGCCCGCCCGCCGCACGCTATTGCTTGAGCGTGGCTTGCTTTCCCCCTTATACCATACGCGCTACTTGGCGGCGGAGCATGTAGCGCACTACATTATTCCGCATCGCACGGAGATGATGGAGTTCTTAATCTGCCACGACGAGCATAAGCTGGTATGCCGGTACGCGCTCAACACCCTGTCGGATCTGCATCCAGCCTTGGCCGTGGAGTACGCCTTACCCCGCCTCACCGATGATGACGATTATATGCGCCTAGCTAGCGTGCTGGCTCTGCAAGCAGCAGGTCATAGCCTGCCAGCCGAACTGGTAGCCACGCTGCGCATGGACCCGAATGAGTATGTGCGGGAAGCCGCTACCGAGCTGGTCGTGGCCAAACAGTAACGGATTACATTAACTACTTTATCAGGTTTATTTGCTAGAAATCTACTTATTCAATTAACAGCAAACCCCGGTTGCCACCTGCATAATGCAGAGCAACCGGGGTTTGGTTTTTATGCTAGGCCGGACCAATAACTGCTCTTCGGCAAGGAGCAAAGGATGGATGTTACTTATGCAAAGCGCTTTTACCGGCGCTGGGGGGCATTTTTGCATCCTGATAGCGAAAGCGCTGCTCTACGCTTGTATAGGGCTGCCCATCCACTTCGGCATAAGGGTATACAAAGTAGTTGAGCGGTGCGCCCTGCTGGCGTGGAACTAGAGTAAGGTCGCGGCCACGGCTGAACTCCACGCGATTCTCGTCGTGGGCACCGAAGAAGTAGGTGCGGCGCTTCGGGTCCTTGGCGGCCTCCGAGGCATCGACGGGCACCCAGCCTGTTTCGGGGGTGTAGAACTCAGCCCAGCAATGGTAGCCTTTCACCTCGCCCGCACCTCGCTCGGCGGGCAGCGGAAAGCCAATGCTGAAACGAGCCGGAATACCCAGCGCCCGGCAATAGCCAATAAACACGGCGTGAAAGTCGCTGCAGTTGCCCCGGCGGGCATCACAGGCGTAGTAAATGTCGCCACGACCCCAGCCCTGCCCCGATTTATCGTACTTCACCGTGGATACGACATGATTATAAATGGCCTCCGCTTTCTCCAGATCGGTTTGTGCATTTGCTTGCGTTACGACTTCCTGAGCCCAGCGCTTAATCTGGTCGTCGAGTGGTACCAGTCGGTCGGGTTGCAGCCAGCGCGGCGTGTTGGGGTCACGGGCTTCAGTCGTACTGAGCTTGCTGGCGTTGGGCTTAGCACTAGGCGTTACTATTGGGTTTAGATGCTCACGCCGAGTAGCTTTGAAGCGCATGGTCACGGCAAAAGGCTGCGTCGGCGGCTTGACCACTTTCAGGTGCAGCATCTTGTTGCCGTATTGCCCTTCTAACACTTCATAAGAATGCGGCGAATCGATTTTTAAGTTGCTAATAGTTTGCGACTTATCTGAGCGCGGTACTGGTAGCCACAGCTCTACAGCCCGGGCGCTGGGGGGCAAATCGCGAACCGTAGTCGTGTACTCAAAGCTAAAGGTGCGCGCCTTTAGCGGCCGGGGGGCATTTTTAGACGCCGGTTCCGTTCGGCGCTCAGGGCTGGGGCTAAACGCGGTGATGAGCAGCAGCAAAGCAAGGTGCCCAATCCGGCGGGCTGGAGGAGCAAGAAAGGTAAAGGTCACAGTGGGGGGCATTTTAGCTGCTAACTCCTGTTTAGTTAGGAATGTTCGGCTCCAGTAGACTATCCGTGAAGAACATACGGGAGGCGGCAGAGGGGCGCAAAGGTAATCCTCTAGCACGTGACAAGCTCGGAGCGTAGTGTTTTTAGGGGAATTTGCCGACCTTCCAGCTTGTAATTGTTAAGCAATCCCACCCTTGCTTCCTCTATCTTATGGCTTATTACCACCGTCTCGGTCAGATTCCGCGCAAGCGCCACACCCAATTCCGTCAACCCGACGGGTCGCTCTACGCGGAGCAGCTCGTAGGTACCCTCGGCTTTCACGGCGTATCCTCTCTGTTGTATCATATTCATCCGCCCACCCAGATAAAAGAAGTGGGTGAGCCCGTGCCGTACAGTGAAAAGCTTTTGAAAGACAGAGCCTTGCAGCCAAGTCACTTGCGTACCTTGGCCCAAACCACCACCGGCGGTGACTACCTGCAAGCCCGCCAGACGCTCATGGGCAACGCCGACGTGATGCTCAGCATTTGCAACCCTTCGGAGCGTCGCATGGAGTATTACTACAAAAACGCCCTGGCCGACGAGGTGATTTTTGTGCACGAAGGCCGCGGGGAACTGTGGAGCCAGCTGGGCAGAGTCAGCTTCGAGCCCGGCGACTACGTGGTGGTGCCGCGCACCATTATCCATCAGTTTCATTTCGAGGAAGGCCCAGTGCGGCTGCTCATTATCGAGTCGTTCAGCCCCATCGAGACGTGCCGACGCTACCGCAACCACTTCGGGCAGCTACTAGAGCACTCGCCGTACTGCGAGCGGGATATGCGCCCGCCCACGGAGCTGATTATGGAAACCGAGCCCGGCGAGTACCGGGTGCAGGTCAAGAAAGAAGGCTATTTGCACCAGCTTACTTACGCCCACTCACCCTTCGACGTGGTCGGCTGGGATGGCTATTTCTTTCCTTACGCCTTTTCTATCCACGATTTCGAGCCCATTACGGGCCGTATTCACCAGCCCCCGCCCGTGCATCAGACCTTCGAGGCGCACAACTTCGTCATCTGCTCCTTCGTGCCGCGCTTATTTGACTATCACCCCCTGAGCATTCCGGCGCCCTACAACCATTCCAACGTGGATTCCGACGAGGTGCTCTACTATGTAGCGGGTAATTTTATGTCGCGCAAAGGCATTGATTTGGCGTCGTTTACGGTGCACCCCAGCGGCCTGCCCCACGGCCCGCACCCCGGTACCGTGGAAGCCAGCATCGGCAAGAAAGAAACCCACGAGCTGGCTGTGATGGTCGATACCTTCCGCCCCATGTATCTCACCGAAACCGCTCTGCAATATGTCGACGACAAGTATCCGATGAGCTGGAATCCGGACTTTAAACACGAAACGCCGCGCTCAGCCGATATGATGGATTAGGGCGCAGGAAGTAACGTAATCGAATCCGATTGGCTGAATTGTTGCGTATTTGCGGCAAAAGCCAATCAAATGAAAAAAATACTGTTTCTCTTCCCCCTCTTTGTCTTGCTGCTGGCCGTTGGCTGCAAGAAAATCGATCAACTTTTAACCTTCTACATCGAAGACACACAGAATATTAAGGTTGCTGGCAATGCTGTTGTGGGGCTAGTTCCGGTTGCGCCAGTAGCCGTGACCACTCGTTCGGAAGAACGCTTCAAGAATGAGGACACGCGCGCCGATTTGGTGAAAGACGTAAGCCTGAACAAGCTTACTCTTACCATCACTGACCCTAACAATGAAAACTTCGATTTTCTGGAAAGCGTCACGCTCTACATCAGCACTGACCAGAACGACCGGGTAGCGCTGGCTACGCTCAGCCCCGTGCCAGCCGGCCAGAAGGTAATCGACCTGAAGCCCAGCGGCGCCAAGCTAGATAAGTACCTGAAGGCCTCCAGCTACACGCTCACGACCGAGGCTCGCGTGAAGCGCGCCGTGGCCCGAGATATCACCATGCGCGCCGATTCGCGCTTCAAGGTGACGGCCGATCCGCTGTAAGCAGCAGCTCACTTCTTGACTATTGAAAAAGCCCCACAGATTAGATCTGGGGGCTTTTTTATGAATTGCAATGTTCGAATTTATATAATTTGTCTTATCGATTGCGGCCGTACTGCTCGTGGCTGCTCACCCAGTCGCTGCTCGAAATGGCAGCGCCCAGACTTAGCTCGCCAGCCAGCACCACGCCCGCCACTATTTCGGCAAACTTATTCACCGTGCCCCGGCCTACGCAGCCCAGCATGCGCAGGCATTCATTCTGGGTAGCCAGGCCCGTGCCGCCGCCGTGCGTGGCCACGATGAGGGACGGAATGGTGATGTTCATGTACAGGTCGCCCTCCTTGGTTACCTCGGTGTAAAGCACCCCCGCCGACGATTCCGACACGTTGGCTACGTCCTGACCGGTGGCAATGAATAGGGCCGTGATGCCGTTGGCCGAGTGAGCACCGTTGTTGTTGGCGCCCGAAATAAAGGCTCCCACGTTGCTTACTTGCCCATGGTAGGCTAACTGCTCGGGCGTTACACGCATGCGCTGCTGGAGAATGTCGCGCTTCACGACAGCCTCGGCTACCACGCGCTTGCCGCGGGTGCGCATCACGTTGATCTGGGAGGCTTTTTTATCGGTCGCGAAGTTAGATTCGAGGTAGAAATGGCGGATTGCGGGGCCTTTATAATGATCCAGAATCCAGGAGCAGGCGGCAAAAGTTGCGCGGCCTACCATATTCTGCCCGGCTGCGTCGCCGGTGCTGTAGTTGAAGCGTAAGTAAGCAAACTTGGTAGCCAAATACGTATCGATATACTGAAGCTTGGCTACGCGCGAGGTGCTTTCTGCCTCCTGACGTATGGAGTCAATTTCGGCCTCTACCCACTTGGAGAAATCGCGGGCGCCGCGGGCGTCGTCGAACACGAACACAGGGGCCCGCTGCATGGCATCGCCGATGACGGTACACTTTACGCCCCCGCAGAGGTTGAGCACTTGAATACCACGGTTGTAGCTGGCTACCAAGGTGCCTTCGGTGGTCGCCATTGGGATGAGGAAGTCGCCCTGGGCGTGCTCGCCATGCACGGTGAGCGGACCGGCCAGGCCCACCGGAATCTGAGCCACGCCCACAAAATGCTCGCAGTTGCCTTGGAGCATATGGGGGTCGAAGGAGTAATTTTTTATATGCTCAAATTCCTGCCCTGTGTATTGTTCAGCAAAACGCTGCCGCTCTTTGATGGCGGCCTCGGCGTAGTCGTCGGAGTCCTGGCGCGGGATGCGCGTGCGGTTCGCTGCCTGATTAACGATGCCATCTTCTACCTCCACGTGCAAGTCGCCGAAGGGCTCGGCCGCGAACTGCACCTGTACCCTGTGAATACCTTCGGATAGAGCAGCTGTAGTTAGGTAAAACGTGATGCTGTGGCCCACCAGAAACTCCAAGCCGCCGGGCGTACGGCTCAGCACATCGGGCGCGGGGCGAATGTCGCCGTCGCCCAGGTCCAGGGCAATATGCTCGGGGGTGATACGCTGCTCATCAATCTGCACATAGTCGAGGCGGGTGAAGCGGACGGTGTCGAGACGGTTCTTGATGCTGAAAGCCACGCCATTAGGCGTGTTGCGCAGGCTGCCACGGGTGTAGAGCAGCTTGAGCAGCATAGGACTGGGCGTAAAGATCATAAGCCGGGAGAGGTGGGGTTAGTACTATCGGCTTATAAGGTGCGAATTTTTTGGGAAAGGTTAGACTACATCACCGGGTAGCTTATTCAATTCTGAAACTAACCGGCACAGTGAATGAAACAGATGCAGGCTTTCCGCCGCATAATGCTGGCTCAAATTGTCGATCAAGTAACTGAATCACGCGCAACGCTTCCGCATCAAACAGAGGGTGTAAGCCTTTTGTAATTTTCGCATTACGTACTCGACCTTCTTCATCCACAAGAAAGTAAACAAACACTCGACCATCCATACAAATACGCTCCGCGCCTGCTGGCCATTGCGTATTGCGCGCTATAAATTTCGTCACATCATCTTTCTTATTCACTCCCTTATAAAGAGGTAATTTCTCACACCTAAAAGGAGAATATGGATCACCTTCTTCCTTCGGGGGAATAGTTATATATGGGGGGTACGCGGTTCCTGGTAATCTGTTTATTTGTGCCCATACCTCACTGTACGTAATCCCCAGCCCACATACCAGCACCAGCGCCACTAGAAACCGCCGCAGCTTAGGCCGCAACCGCACCGCAGGCACCAATTGCTCGGAAGTGAATCGGCCGCACACTCGACCATCTGGGGAGGCGGCCCGCGCCTGCTCCAATTTAGCTTGGGAGCTATGGGTAAAGTCCTGCACGAGCTGGTTGCAGAGGGCGCAGTGGTGACCCTGTGCCTGGGGCGTCAGGTGCTGCTCGCCTACCGAGCAGGGCTGAATTCGGACGTTCAGGATAGGCAGGTTGAGCATAACGAAAAGAGCCTTATTGCTTTGAAGGCTTGCTCAGTAAGATAGCAGGAAATGATAAAAGCCTTACATCTGAGCAATTCGCGAAACTTGCGTTACTCCTCGAAAAACTCCCGCCCCCGCGTATCAATATACCCCGCCTGCCCGCCCTCGGTGAGCACGCGCGCTGTGCCGGCCACGAAGGGCTGGGCCTCGCGATACTGAGGCTTCACCAGCAGCTTGCCAGCGCCATCGAGGTAGCCGAAGCGGCCGGCAAGCTCGATGATGGGAAAGGCGTAGCCGTTGGCGGGCGTGGCCCGGATGGCGTCATACTCCAGAGGCAAGACCAGCTGGCCTTTTTGGTTGATGACGCCCCATTTTGCCCCCCGGCGCACGAACAGCAGGCCGTTGTAGCTGTCAAATATTTCATCGTACTCGGCGGGCACTACGGCGTGGCCCACGCTGAAGCGAAACCCGACTTTGCCGTTGCGGCGCACCAAGTCGCCTTGCTCCATAAAGTCGGTTTCGGCAATGGAATCGGGCGGGGTGGTGAGGCGGGTGCCGGTACGGTCTAGCTGGAAGGTTTCGCCGCCTAGCTCCACGGTGGCGCGGCCTTGGTGGAAGTTATTGGCGCGGGTGAAGTGCAGGGGCGTTAGGGCAGTGCCATCGGGGCCGATGTAGCCAAAATTTGCCCCCCGGCGCACCCAAGCAATGTCGTTCA
The DNA here is from genome assembly GCF_054051685.1 of Hymenobacter sp. HD11105. NCBI lineage: Bacteria > Pseudomonadati > Bacteroidota > Cytophagia > Cytophagales > Hymenobacteraceae > Hymenobacter > Hymenobacter sp. HD11105. The sequence continues at coordinate 473,994 of NZ_JBSWBR010000001.1, forward strand.
CGAAGGGGCCGGCATCGTCGTAGCGCAGGGGCAGCACGAGGTGGCGGCGCTGGTCGGCGTAGCCCCAGAGGCTGCCGCGGCGGAAGGGCACGAGGCGGCTGGGGGGCATTTGGGCCAGGGCCGGCGCCAGCAGCAATAGGTGTAAGGCTAGTAGCAACAAAGCTCGGCTCACTGCTGGGAAGTGGGTGATATGTAGAAGCCGAGAAAGAAGGAAAGCAGGCATCGGGGTGGCAAAGATACAAGCGTACCGGGTTGGGCGGGCTGCCGGGTGTTGCGTTCGGTTTGTACCTTGTGTATCCATTCTTTCGCCAACACCTACTCTTATGAAATTTGTTTACTCCGCGCTGACGGCAGCAGCTCTGCTAACCAGCGCTGGAATCGTGCCGGTTTCAGCCCAGAACGCCGCTCTCAACGCCCGCATCGCCAAACTAGCTCAGCAACAAGAAGCTCAGGTAATAGCCTGGCGCCGCGACTTCCACGAACACCCCGAGCTGGGCAACCAGGAAACGCGCACGGCCGAAATTGTGGCCGCTCATCTGAAAAAGCTGGGCCTGGAAGTACAAACCGGCGTGGCCCGCACCGGCGTAGTTGGGATTCTGAAAGGCGGAAAGCCCGGCCCCGTGGTAGCCCTGCGCGCCGACATGGACGCGCTGCCCGTTACCGAAAACAACGAGCTTACTTTCCGCTCAAAAGCCACCACCACCTACAACGGCCAGCAAGTAGGCGTAATGCACGCCTGCGGCCACGACTCGCACGTGGCCATGCTACTAGGCGCGGCTGAGGTGCTCACGCAAGTAAAAAAGGACTTGCCCGGCACCGTGAAATTTATCTTCCAGCCCGCTGAGGAAGGCTCCTTGCCCGGTGAGGAAGGCGGCGCGAAGCTGATGGTAGAAGAAGGCGTGCTCGACAACCCGAAAGTAGACGCCATTTTTGGGGTCCACGTGAACGCCCAGACGGAAGTAGGCACGCTTAAATACCGCCCGGCCGGCACTATGGCCAGCTCCGATGTTTTCACCATCAAAGTGAAAGGCAAATCGGCCCACGGCGCCTACCCCTGGCTGAGCGTGGACCCGGTAGTGACCAGCGCCCAGATTATTACGGGCCTGCAAACCATCGTCAGTCGCCAAACGGAGTTGACGGAAGATGCGGCCGTCATTACGGTGGGTATGGTACACGGCGGGGTGCGCAACAACATCATCCCAGAACAAGTGGAGCTGACAGGCACCATCCGGACGCTGAATAAGGAAATGCAGCAGAAAATCTGGGCTGACATTCGCCGCACGGCTACCAACATTGCCGAAAGCGCAGGCGCCACGGCCGAAGTCGACATCGTAAACTACGCCCCCGTAACCTACAACGACCCGCGCCTCACGGAGCGCATGTTGCCAACCTTGCGCACGGCAGCCGGGACTAATAATGTCGTGCTGCAAAAGGCGGTAACCGGCGCCGAAGACTTTGCTTATTTCCAGGAGAAAGTACCCGGCGTGTTCGTCTTCGTAGGCGGTATGACCAAAGGCACCGACCCAGCCACCACCGCGCCCCACCACACGCCCGGCTTCCGCCTAGATGAAAGCGGCTTCACGCTGGGGGTGAAAGCCTTAGCAATGCTAGCCTCCGATTATCTGACCATGAAAAAGTAGATTTTGAACGGGTAAAAAACTTAATTTTCTAGAAGAGTGAATATTGCTTTAGTGACCTACCAACCTGTAGGTAAATATGCTGGGGCGGGCGTTGAACAAGAAGACGCCTTACTCACGGGACATTTAAAAAGCTGCGGCCACCGCGTTACGAGCGAAATCTGGAGCGACCCGGCCGTGGACTGGGGCAGCTACGAGGTAGTGGTGATGAAGTCGCCCTGGGATTATTTCGACCGCATAAATGAGTTCTATGCCTGGCTCGATACTTTGGAGCGCCTGCAAGTGCGAGTGCTGAATCCGGTAGCCACTGTTCGCTGGAATTCGGATAAGAAATACTTACTGGATATGCAGGCGGCGGGCGTGCGCATCGTGCCCACGCACTGGCTGCCCCGCGGCTCGCACTTTCTACCCGACGCACTGTTTGCGGAGCTACAAACCGAGCAGCTTATTTTAAAGCCCGCCATTAGTGGTGGGGCTAAGAATACCTTCTCCTTGCGCCCCGCCGAAGCCGCTACCCGCGTGTCGGAGCTAGATACGCTGCTGGCGGAGGGGGATTTTTTGGCTCAGCCCTTCTTGCCTCAGATCCAAACCGAGGGCGAATGGTCATTGATTTATCTGGGGGGCAAATTCAGCCACTGCGTGCTCAAAACTCCTAAGTCCGGCGACTTCCGGGTGCAGCACCACCTTGGGGGCGGCATTGAGCCTCGCCAAGCACCCGACCGGCTCCGCCGCGCAGCCGACGATATTGTGGCCCGCTTCGCCGAAGGCTGCCTCTATGCCCGTGTGGACGGCGTAGAGGTAGAAGGCGACTTTCTGCTCATGGAACTAGAGCTAATCGAGCCATTCCTCTACCTAACCTCCGACGAAAAAGCCCCCCAGCGCTACGAAGAAGGCCTGAGGGCATTGTTATAACCTGCTATTTCTAAAACCATAAAGCGCCGGTTGGGTAGTCGACTTGCGACTACCCAACCGGCGCTTTATGGTTTTGAACAAGACTGTTTAAAAGCTAAACCCATTTACGGCAAAGCCGCCATCTACACTAATGCACTGCCCGGTAATGTAGCTAGCGGCGGGCAGGCACAGAAATGCTATGGCCGCCCCGGTTTCTTCGGGCTCTCCGATGCGTTTCATCGGCGTGCGGGCCAGTACCTGGTGCAAAAACTCATCGTCGCTGAGTACTCCCGCAACCAGGGGCGTGCGGATATACCAGGGCGCAATGGCATTGACGCGGATGCCCTCGGCGGCCCACTCCACTGCCAGATTGCGCGTGAGCTGAACGATGGCCGCCTTAGTCATGCCATAAATGGAACCGGTGCGCACGTGGGTGAGGCCGGCCACCGACGAAACGTTCACAATGCTGCCCCCGCCGGCAGCTTGCAGCAGCGGAAATGCCCCCTGGCACATCCCAAACACCGATTCAAGGTTGGTGGCCATGATGTGCTGATACTCCTCGGCGGTGTATTCGGCGGTGCGCTTGCGGATATTGGTGCCCACATTATTCACTAGTATGTGCAGCTGCGGCCACTGCTTGCCTACCTCCGCTAACAAGGCAGCTCTTCCAGTGGCGGTGCTTACGTCGGCGGCAATGCCGTGTGCATCGAGCCCACGGGCACGCCACTCTTCTACCTGAGCAGTAAGGTCGGCGGCATTACGAGCCACAGCTACTACGGTAGCTCCAAAACCGAGCAATTCTTCTGCGGCGGCGGCTCCTATGCCTTTCGAGGCGCCCGTAACGAGCGCCACCTGACCCGTGAGATTCCAGCGGCTGCCTAGAGTAGAATGATTTGAAGCCATTGTTTTACTTATAGAAAGAATATGAGAGAAAAGGAAGAATTAGTAGAAGTCACAAATAGCCGATTATTTAGGCTTTAAAGGAGGAAAAAATGCTCCCCAATGCCCCCAAAAACGTACTGGCAAGGCTATTTTTATACAGCGAGTCTGCTATATAGAGTCGGAATTTTTGGTGGGTTTACTAGGTAGTAATCAAGGGTAGGAATTCCTAATTTGAGGCATGAGCCGGTTGCAGCCGGTCCATTTCTGTCCCTTTTCTACCACCAAATCCCTCTTTCATGGTTCACAAGTACTCTATGGCCGCTTTGCTATTGCTGGGCGGCTTCTCTTCAGCTTACGCACAAGGTCAGGATCTGACTCGGGTGCAAAACAAGGTAATAGGCGAAAAAGGTACGCCTACCTTGGTTCAGTTTCGCCTGCAAGGCAAATCGTACCAGTTGAGTGAGGCGCGGACGGCCCTTGCCGAACAGCTCGGCCTTACCACCGACGACCACCTACAGAGCGCCAAAATCGAGGCCGATCAGCTGGGCTTCGTGCACGAAAAATTCACGCAGTATTACAAAGGCATCAAAGTAGAGCACGCCGAATACACGGTACACGCCCGCCAAGGCGTGGTGGAAAGCATGAGCGGCAACTTCGAGCGGGTGCAAAACGTGAAAACGGCGCCTACCTTGAATGAGCAGGCGGCTTTGCAGCGGGCCTTGCGCTTCGTGGGGGGCAAAAAGTACATGTGGGAAGATGTTGGCGAAGAGGCTACACTGAAAGAGCAGGAGAATAACCCGCGCGCCAGCTATAAGCCGACGGGTGAGCTAGTTATTGTGGCCAACACTCAGGTAGACCCTAGCAGCCCCGAGTTTGAGCAGCCGACGCTGGCCTGGAAATTCAACATCTACTCGCAGCAGCCAGTAAGCCGGGCTTATATCTACGTGGACGCCCAAACTGGCGACATCGTGGCCAAGGACGCTATTATCAAACATGCCGCTGCTACCGGCACTTTTGCTACGCGCTACAGTGGCACCCAAACCAGCGCTACGGAAAGCATCAACGGCAGCTTCCGCCTGCGTGAGCTGACTCGCGGCTCGGGCATCGAAACGTATAACTGCCGGAAAGGCAACAGCTACACCAATGCGGTTGACTTCACCGATGCTGACAACAACTGGACCGAGTACGCCAACGCCAACCTCGACAATGCAGCTCTCGACGCCCACTACGGCGCCCAGAGCACCTACGACTACTTCAAGAACGTGCTCGGCCGCAATAGCTACAACAACGCGGGGGCCAAAATCAGAAGCTACGTCCACTTTGACGATACGCCCGGCGACGGCAAAGGCTACGAGAATGCCTACTGGAACGGCTCCGTAATGACCTACGGCGACGGCTACACCCGCTTCGACCCATTGACATCACTCGACGTGGCAGCCCACGAAATCGGCCACGCCGTGTGCTCCAGCACCGCCAACCTCACGTACTCGTATGAGTCGGGCGCGCTGAATGAAGGCTTCTCCGACATTTGGGGCGCGGCTGTGGAGTATTACAAAGACCCTAACAAAGCTACTTGGCTGATCGGCGAGGACATCGACAAGGTGCGGCCCTCCCTGCGCTCCATGAGCAATCCGAATGCAGAAGGTCAGCCTGATACTTACAAAGGCACCAACTGGTACGCCGGTAGCGGCGACAATGGCGGCGTGCACACTAACAGCGGCGTGCTCAATCACTGGTTTTATCGCTTAGCCGTAGGTGGCAGCGGCACCAATGACATTGGCAACAACTTCAGTGTAACGGGTATCGGCATCGACGCGGCGGCCAAGATTGCCTACCGTACGGAGAGTGTATATCTGACAGCGTCAAGCAACTATGCGGCGGCTCGTACTTACTCTATTCAGTCGGCTACTGATCTGTACGGAGCGGGTTCGGCGCAGGTAATTGCTACGACCAATGCCTGGTACGCCGTGGGCGTGGGCGCGGCCTACAGCGGCGGCACCACCCCGCCTCCTACCACGGGCGTTACCTACTGCGCTTCCAAGGGCAATAACAACGCCTACGAGTGGATTGACTTAGTAAATCTTGGCACCATCAACCGGACTTCGACCAAAGAAACGGGCGGCTACTTCAACGGCACCGCCCTCAGCACCAGCTTAGCTGCTGGTTCCTCGCAGACTATTCGCTTCAGCGCAGCCTTCGCTTCTACGGCCTACACGGAGTATTGGAGAGTATTTATCGACTGGAACCAGGATGGCGACTTCGTGGATGCAGGTGAGACGGTAGTAAGTGGTAGCTCATCCAGCTCAGCTACGCTTAGCGCTACGTTTACAGTGCCTACGACTGCCAGAACGGGTAACACCCGCATGCGGGTTTCGTTGAGCGACGCGGCCCAAACCAGCTGCAGCACCTTCAACTATGGCGAGGTAGAAGACTACACCGTCAGCGTAACAGGCGGCGCAGCCCTCACCAGCAACGCCGTAGCTACCAGCAACTCTAGCAGCAGCGCCACTCTCGGCAGCGACGCTTTGGAAGGCAGTCAGGTAGGCGTATTCCCAAACCCAGCCTCCGATGTGCTGCGCGTAACCCTGCCAAACAACGCCTCCGCCGTATCGGTGCAGGTAGCTGATATGCAGGGCCGCACGGTGAATGGCGCGCAGTTTGATGGCAAAGGCGCGCTGAATGTGGCGCGACTGGCCAGCGGTATGTACATGCTGAGTGTAAGCGACGGGCAGAAAACCTTCCGCCAACGCTTTGTGAAGCAGTAAGTATCGAGAAAGGCACGAAAAAGCCCCCCAGAAGGAAAAAGGCCCGTCGTGCGACGGGCCTTTTTCCTTCTGGGGGGCTTTTTGATACTAATTAGCTACTAACGAATAGCATACTCAATTTTCAGCTCCACAATACCGAAGCCATCCCGCTTGCTGGAATTACCTCGTTCACTTACATCGTCGAGCAGGTCAGTAGAGGTGAGGTAGTAGGCTGCTTCTGCGGAAGCGCTAAAGTTGCGCGTGAGGCGAAAGGTGAGGCCAGCGCCCAGAGGAGCTACAATAGCTACGTCGGGATAAGCATTGCTTTCAGGTGCCAAGTATACTTGGTTGACAGCTGGCCGTCCGGTACCTATGTAAGCTTGCGGATCAAACAATAAAAAGCCTACGCCAGCTTTCAGATACGGCTTGATAACGGCCGCCGGCCCACGCGGAGCAGCAAACTGTGATTCGTCGCGCAGCAGCTCATAGCGCAAGAAAGTAGTAGCCATCGCATTGCGCCCGCGGAAAGCGATGCTGCGCTCGGGCAACTGGTCGGTAGCGCCCAATTGAAAGACTGTACCCTCACCGCCAATCAATAGGTGCGGACGCAACAAGTACAGCAGCCCCAAGCTCAGGCTCGGCCCCGGCAAGTTCTGCGACAAGCCACCCAAGTCGCCTTTGTATAAGCCCACGCCGCCACCTAGGGTCACGCTTACGGGGCCACGATAATATGGTCGGGCTTGGCTAAAGTAGCGGCGTTGCTGCCCCGGCCCCTGCGCGGCGGCCGTGTAAGAGAGGGCTAAAGAGCAGAACAGCAGAAAGCTGAGAGAAAGCAAACGAAGTTTCACGGGCAAAGACAAGTTGAAGTAGCCCCGGCATACGCGGGTCGTTGTCAAGTCGTTGCCTAACGCTATCAGCTGTAGGTTTATTTGAACTTGCCCGTAGGGTCGGGCTGCTTGGCCAGCAGCTCACCAATAAAGCTAAAGTCGGTGCTGGCCATGTTCAGGCCCTGACCTTTGTGCACGGCTTCCCAAGCTTTGGTGTAGTCTTCCTGGAAATAATAACCCCGCGCCATTTGCTGCCAGGCCACGGCATTGTTTGGGTCGGCCGTGATGGCTTTTTGCATATGCTCCATGCCGGTAGCCAAGTCCTTTTTCTTTTTAGACTGCTCGTAGCGAATAAGATACAAGGCTCCCAAGTCGCTAAGGATGAGCGCGTCGGTGGGCGCAAGCGCCGCGGCTTGGCTCAATAGCTGAATAGACTCATCGGGGGTAGGGTTGCTGCTCTTTACCACGCCTAGGCCGCGGTAGGCATCCGCATTTTTCTGGTCGAGAAGCCAGGCCAGGTTGAAGCGGTATATGGCCGTATCTGGCTGATTCTCGGTTAGATACTCAAATCCTTTAGTGGAAAAAAACTTGCTGGCCTCGGCACGGGAAGCAAAGTTGCGGTCGATGTCAGCCAAAAAGTTGGGTCCTACCACCTGCTCTGCCTGGGCCGGCCCGATACCACCAAACAGGGGCAGCAGCCGGTTGGCCTTACTAACTGAGGCCGTAGCGGCGTTCTTATCTTTCTTGTTCTTGCGTTGGGCCAAGGTGGGAGTGGCGCCAAAAGCCAGCAGCAAAGCCGCCAGCACCAAAACATTTTTCATGCAGTAGATGGAGGTGAAAAGCCAATAATTGCCCCCCAGCCAGCAAAGGCTGAGTGAGCTACCGACAAATATAACGCCCACAACCCAAGGATAGTCTACCTACGATTATTGGTTTTACCCTGATTACGGCCTGAAGAAGCTAGGCTATGGCACCAGTCTGGGGGGCAATTTCGGGCTGACTAGGGCGTGCGCACAAACCGGTGCGAGCCGGAGAGAGTATATGCGGGCTAATCAGGCCACATTGGCTTCAGCTGTTCGTTCTCATCGTTTTGCTATGCTTTTCTCCCGTTTGCTGGTTTTGCCGGCGGTGCTCATCTTGCTCTTATTAATTGTAGTGGCCAACGAATATGCCGTAGCCCGGCCTAGTCGGCGCACTCAGGATATTGCCTACGTACCTGCCACCGATTCCAGTTTTTCCACCGAGCGACACCGCCTCGACGTGTATGCACCACGCCGCGCCGGAGCTCCGCGGCCCGTAGTGGTTTTTATTCACGGCGGAAATTGGGATAGTGGTAGCAAAAATATCTACACTTTCATTGGGCGACGGCTGGCCAAGCAGGGCGTAGTGGCCGTTATTATCAATTATAGACTTTCGCCGCAGGTGCAGGTGGCTGCTATGGCCGAAGACTGTGCCCGCGCCGTGCGCTGGACCGAGCAGCACATAGCCGAGTACGGCGGCGACCCCCAGCATCTGTTTCTGATGGGCCACTCGGCGGGTGGCGGTCTGGCGGCCCTGTTAGCCACCGACAACCGCTACTTCGCTCGTCTGGGTCAACCGCACAATCCAGTTCGAGGAGTTATCCTTAATGATGCAGCCGGCCTGGATATGTATGATTATCTGCTCAAAAAGCAGTATGCCGGCGACGAGCAGTACCTCACCGCCTTCGGCCGCGACCCCGAAGGTTGGAAGGCAGTATCAGCGCTGTATTACTTAACCCCGGCTAGCCCGCCGTTTCTGACTTTCGTGGGCGGCGAAACGTATCCTTCCATCGCTAACAGCAGCGAAAAGTTTCGGCAGCAGCTGAAGCAACTCGGCTTTGAGCCTCAGTTCTCAGTTTTGCCGGGCAAAAAGCACGTTCCGATGGTATTGCAGCTGTATTGGCAGCACAACGTAATTTATCGGCAGCTACTAACGTTTATAAGTGCTACTGACCGATTAAATAAGCCCAAAGCAGTGGGAAAAGTACCGCCGACCTCGGTACGTGAATAATTTTTTAGGCAGAAAGTAATTAAAAAGTGAAAGAGTAACGTAAAGGGGTATTCTGAGAATTTTTAAACTCCAATTTCACCCTTTATAGTTATAAATCAGGTAGATGAAAGATAAGGAACAGGTGCTCACCTCATCTGGCGAGTTGAATCGGATGCGGATCTTAGGCCGCTACGAACTACTGCGCACCTTACCCGAAAACCTGTTCGATGACTTATTGTGCTTAACGGCTGCCCTGATGGATGTACCCGTTGCGTTGATTTCTCTGATGACAGCCGAGACCAACGCAATGATGAGCGCTTCCGAAGGCTTAGGCGCCGCCTGGACCACTACTGAGGGGGAATTCGGCACGGCCGCTATCCGGCACGATGAAGCTGCGTTGCTCGAAGAAATGGCCCCCAAGCCGCTCGAGCTGGCAAATCCTTTCGTGACGCGGGCCCTCAACTTCCGATTTTATGCCGCCACTTCTCTCAAAGGAAGCAATGGCGAGAACATCGGCAGCCTATGCGTGGTAGGGCGACGGCCGCGTACTTTCTCACCCACCGAGCGCGAGGTGCTGAGCAACCTAGCCGGAGTAGCCATTCGCTTGCTAGACCTACGCCAGGCGCTGGGCCCCGACGCGGCGGCTTCATCAGCTATGTGGAATGCTGTATACAATGCCTGCAACGACGCGCTGCACCGCAGTCTGGCCCTGGCCGAGCGGCTGCATCAGCAGCAAGACCTCGAAACCATTACGGCTATCATTCAGCGCAAGCTTATCTGCAAGGATGCTAATCACATTGCTGCCTGCATCAATCAGCAGATCAACGCAGTGATGCAGAATAAATAGGTGGTCATTAGAGAAGTGTAGAAGTCTTCTGTGCGGATACCAGCGCAACAGCTCTCGTCGCTGCCAGCACTGCTGCAATCTGCCCTTGGGCCTTTAGCAACTCGTCAGCATAAGGCTTATAAAGAATGCGCTGGGGTGGCCCGTCGGGCATTAGCTTAGCATCCCAAAGGCCGGCGTGGTGCCAGTTATCCTGAAAATCCCAGTCGGGCCTATCGATGATGGGATAGAGACACACGCCCCACAGGGGTATGCCCTTACGCAAAGCCTTGGTGCACTCCTTAACAAGGTGCTGTATCCACAGGGGCCGTTCGAGGCCTGGATGGCTGGTCTCCGTAAGCACCACGGGGCGATGGTAACGCTCGTAGGCCATTTGTAACAGCGCACTTAGCGGTTTCCAGCGCGGATGAGGAGGGGTGTCATTCCAGCCTAAGGTTTGGTGCGGATCTATATGCCACTGGTTATCATAATAGAAGTTGAAGCCCAGAATATCCAGAAAATCCGGTGAGCCGCCTAACTCAGGACACATACGGCCAGCCAGCATATCTACCGACTGAAACTGATGGCTAGTATGTGCTGCTGCGCGCTCGCGCTCGGCGCGGCTAGCTCCGCGCCGCGCCGCGACGTTGATAAGTGGTTCTGTGGTGAGAATACGGATGCTGGGGTCGGCCTCGCGCAGAGCGGCGGTGCCTTCTATATAGGCGCGCATCAGCCCGTACTTCACTTCCCAGCCCTGCCCTACGCAGTACGGCGAGGTGCCGCGCACATCGCCCCCCAGCCACGACATAAAACTAACCTCATTGATGGGCGTCACGATGAGCACATCGTCGGGACGCTGGCTGCGGTAAAACTCCACAAAGGCCCGACAGAGCGCGGCGAAGCGCCGCGCGAACATGGGGTGCAGGGGCGTCAGGTCGTCGGGGTAGCCGAAGTGACAGAGGTCCCACACTTGCTGCACGCCGTAGCGCTGCCCGGTAGCGAGCATTGAAGCTACGGTGCTCCAGTCATAGTGGTAAGGCGTGCGCTCTACCTGGCTCCAGCGGATACCTTCCCGCACCGTGCGAATATTGAACGGGCTCAGGGCCTGATAATCTTCATCCAGCTTTTGAAAATGGCCGGTTAGGTGCAGGAAATCAACGCGGTTGCCGAAAGCATTCAGCTGATCAGTACATTCATAGCCACCCATCCAGAACGATTGAAAAGGGTTCTGGGGGGCATTTTTTAGGAATTGGTGCATAGGGGCGTAATAACTAGGACGAAGTATGCAAAGGCTGAGCTTGTTGCTGGCCGCTGCTGTGCGCTAAGCCAAGGCCTTATAAGTGACGCTGGAGCTAGCAATGACTATGTTGGCGCCAAGAGCACCGTAAATGGCATTTTTCGATTCGACGTTGTTGCCCATAGGAAAGTAAAGGACAAAGAAGTTGACAGCTACGCAGACTAAGGGGTTGAGGTTGGTAAGATGAGAAGAGTGGGTGCACCTACATCTGAAGAGTGGTCTGCAAATAAATCATTCGACTATTTAAAAATGCCCCCCAGACGCCCAAAATCGTAGCAAGCTCGGCTACTGGCCGAACATTCCACTTTTCTCCGACTTTTACAGCGTCGGCCAGCACATCTTCCGACCTCGCCTTCTCGCCCTCCTATGCCTCAACTCGACTCCGTAAAGACCCCTACTCTTCGTCGCGACTTAGGGCTGGTGCAAGCCACTGCCCTGAATATGATCGACATGGTGGGCATCGGGCCATTTGTGGTGCTGCCGCTGGTCATGCACCTGATGGGGCCGTACTTTCTGCTAGCCTGGATGGTTGGCGCGGCCCTAGCCGTGGTAGATGGTATGGTGTGGGCCGAGTTGGGCGCTGCTTATCCCGAGGCCGGTGGTAGCTACCGCTTCCTGAAGCTGGCCTACGGCGAGGCCAAGTGGGGCCGACTAATGTCGTTTCTGTACGTGTGGCAAACATTGGTGCAGGCGCCGCTGGTGGTAGCGTCGGGGGCTATTGGCTTCGCTCAATATTTTGGCTACTTGGTGCCGCTTACCGAGTGGTGGCAGCCCAAACTGGTAAGCGGGACGGTGGTTCTGGTGCTTATTGTGCTGCTCTACCGCCGCATCGATGACATTGGGCGGCTGGGAGTGCTGCTGTGGGTAGGCGTGCTAGGCCTCATGGCCTGGCTCATCTTTGGCGGACTCACTCACTCAAATCATACTGTTGCCTGGCTGCCGACGGGGGGCATTTCGGAGCTGCCGGGTCTGCTGTTTTCGGTGGCGCTGGGGCAAGCTGCGGTAAAAACCATCTATAGCTACCTGGGCTACTACAATGTGTGCCACCTGGGGGGCGAAATTCGCAATCCTGAGCGCGTAATTCCGCGCAGCATCTTCCTGAGCATCGTGGGTATTGCGGCGTTGTATCTGCTCATGAATTGGAGCGTGGGTACCGTTATTCCTTGGCAGGAGGCACAGCACTCGGAGTTCATCGTGAGCACCTTTGTCGAGACGATTTATGGCAGCACGGCCGCTAAGCTGGCTACAGCCCTAGTGCTGTGGGTGGCGTTTGCCTCGCTCTTTGCCGTGCTGCTGGGCTACTCCCGGATTCCCTACGCCGCCGCCGCCGATGGAGAGTTTCTGCCAGTATTTGCTAAAGTGCACCCCACCAAACAGTTCCCGCACGTGTCGCTGCTGATGCTGGGCGGCGTGGGTTTCGTCTTTAGTCTGTTGTTCCGGCTGGGTGAGGTCATTACTGCTATTCTGGCCATGCGTATCCTGGTGCAGTTTGTAGGGCAAGGAGTAGGCCTGATGCTACTTCGGCGCCGTCTGGGCACAGCCCACCTGCCTTTCCGAATGCCCCTATATCCGCTGCCTGTTCTTATTGCTATAGCCGTGTGGCTCCTAATCTTTTGGAGCACCGGGCCGGCGTTTATGCTATCAGGCTTGGTGGTAATTGGAGCAGGTGTGGTCGTGTTTTTACTTTGGAGTCGGCGCTTGGGAAGATGGCCATTTGAGCAATAGATGTCTGAGGCCTGTTAGCTAAGATCTAATTACTCGCGTTTGTTTAAGGCCAAACAAGTTAACAAAAAAGCCCCCCAGAATAATTCTGGGGGGCTTTTTACAAGAAAAGATCGTGGTTCTAACCGCGACGCAGTACCTGCGCTGCTTCCTTAGCAAAGTAGGTCAGGATGGCGTCCGCGCCGGCGCGCTTGATGCTAAGTAGCACTTCCATCATGGTACGCTCCCCATCAACCCAGCCATTTTGGGCGGCGGCTTTTACCATGGCGTACTCCCCCGATACGTTGTAGGCCGTAACGGGCAAAGTGGTATGGTTGCGCACTTCTCGAATGATATCGAGGTAACTAAGAGCTGGCTTAATCATCACCATATCAGCGCCTTCTTGTTCGTCGAGGGCCAGCTCGCGCAAGGCTTCGCGCCGGTTAGCGGGATTCATCTGGTACGTTTTCTTGTCGCCTTTCTTCGGGGCCGAACCTAGGGCGTCGCGGAAGGGACCGTAGAATGCCGAGGCATACTTGGCGGTGTAGCTCATAATGCTCACGTGCTGAAACGCGTTGCGGTCGAGCACATCGCGAATGAAAGCCACGCGGCCATCCATCATATCAGAAGGGCCGATGATGTCGGCGCCAGCGCGGGCCTGAGCCAGAGCCATTTGGCCGAGCACTTCCAGGGATGCATCATTCAGAATCTCGCCACTTTCGGCGTCTACTACACCATCGTGACCGTCGGAACTGTAAGGGTCCATGGCCACATCGGTCATGAGCACCACTTCGGGGAAGTGCCGTTTGATATCGGCTACGGTGCGCAGGTAAAGGCCGTCGGGGTTGGCGCTTTCGCGGGCCAGGCGGTCTTTCAGCTCCTCATTGATCTGTGGGAATGGGGCAAATGCTTTGATGCCGAGCTCCACACAAGCGCCAATTTCATCGATGATGCGGTCAGCGGAGTAGCGGAAAATGCCCGGCATGGACTTCACCTCGACCAGCTGGTTCTGACCTTCGGTGAGGAAAAGAGGATAAATAAAATCGTGGGTGGTGAGGTTAGTTTCCTGCACCATATTGCGAATGACTTCAGACTTGCGGTTGCGCCGGGGGCGGTGCGTGGGAATAAGCGCCATAGGTTGTTTTCAGTAATAAGACGGGACAGAACAACTGCCGCAAAGGTAAGGTTGCCGATAAGGTAAAGTGAATTTGTCCCCAGCCACCGCGCGGGAAAGTAAAACCACGCAATCTGACGGCTTCAGCTAAATGATTCGCGCCTGGGTTAGAGGTTAAAAAACTCCTGAAAGATTTCTGTCCACGCGTGCTCGCCTCCTATGCCTAAGCCTAAGAAATAGTATCCCAGCAATACAATCAGTGCCCCGACGCCGAAGCCCAACCAGCCGCCCAGCAGCAAGCCCGCCACAACTCCACCAACTATCAAGCTCAAGCCCAACAGAAAGTGGAATGTTTCCCGGTTTGCTACTTCGTGATACGCCAACGCCGCCGAAGGCTTCTTCTTGAACTGTACAATCAGCAGCGCCGTTTGCGCCAGGCTCTTGGGCTTGACGGGTTTGGGCGTCAAGTGTTTGGTCTGGCGGGATGCAGATGCTACGACTTCCCGCGCATATACCGCTTTGGTTTTGCTGGCTGCCGTTGTCATGATAGCGGAAGCACTGTCTGATAGTACACTGACGTAGGCCGTGGGCGCTGTTTGCGTGGTGGGCGGTTGAAAGGTAAATGCTGCCTTCCCGCTCCGGCAGCCGACAAACGGTAACAACAGAAAAGCCCCCCAGAAGCGCCAAAGTCTCAAACTCATAAATCGAAGATTAAAAAATAAGCGGACTTCTCAGCTTGGAGAAGTCCGCTTACAAAGGGCGAGGAGAAATACCTAGAACGCCAGTAGCACCGACTCGATCAAGTCGCAGGCTTCGTGCAGCTGCTCTTCGGTGATAACCAGCGGGGGGGCAAATCGGATGATGTCGCCGTGGGTGGGCTTAGCTAACAGGCCGCGCTCCATCAGCGTCACGCATACATCCAGGGCGGTACGGCCATCATCGGTGGGCTTGATAATCACGGCGTTGAGCAGGCCTTTGCCGCGCACTAGCTCCACTACATCGGGGCGCTGCTGCTGCACTTTGCGCATCCGCTCGCGGAATACTTCGCCCAGCACGCGGGCGTTTTCAACCAGGTTTTCGTCGCGAATTACGTCCAAAGCGGCCCGCATAACGGCGCAGGCCAGCGGGTTGCCGCCAAAGGTGGAGCCGTGCTGTCCTGGCTGAATAGTAAGCATCACCGCATCTTGGGCTAGCACCGCCGACACCGGCATAGCGCCGCCTGATAAGGCTTTGCCCAAAATTAGAATATCGGCGTGCACACCTTCGTAGTAGCTCGCCAGCCACTCGCCGGTCCGACCCAGACCCGTCTGAATTTCGTCGGTAATGAACAGTACTTTATGCGCCCGGCACAGAGCCTGGGCTTTGGCCAGATAGCCTTCGGACGGCACCACTACGCCAGCCTCACCCTGAATAGGCTCCACCATAAAAGCGCATACTTGGTGATCTTTTAGGGCTTCTTCTAGTGCCTCTAAATCATCGTAGGGGACTACCTCGTAACCAGGGTTATAAGGACCAAATCCGCCGGTGCTGTCGGGGTCGGTGCTGAAGGAGATAATGCCGGTGGTGCGACCGTGAAAGTTGTGCTCGGCCACAATAATCCGCGCCTGATTGGGCGCAATGCCCTTTTCTTGATAGCCCCACTTGCGTGCCAGCTTTAGCGCGGTTTCCACGGCCTCAGCCCCGGAGTTCATTAGCAGGGCTTTGTCATAATTGAACAGCTCACACAACTGCTTTTCAGCGGGCCCAAGCTGGTCGTTGAAGAAAGCCCGTGAGGTGAGCGTAAGGCGCTGGGCCTGCTCCATCATGGCCCCCACAATGCGCGGATGGCAGTGGCCTTGGTTTACAGCCGAGTAAGCCGACAGGAAATCAATGTACTGCTTGCCTTCTACGTCCCAGAGATGCACGCCCTCGCCCCGGCTCAACACCACCGGCAAGGGATGGTAGTTGTGGGCGCCATAGCGGTCTTCGAGGGTCATGAACTCCTGGCTGCGGTGGGCGGTAGCGGGCGTGGTTTCCATATGTGGGGCAGTGGTGGGATAAAATGCCGGAATAATTTCCAGGCTTAAAATTACGCAAAAACGCTGGGAAGGGTGCTGGGGGGCTTTTTGA
The DNA here is from genome assembly GCF_054051685.1 of Hymenobacter sp. HD11105. Classification (NCBI taxonomy): domain Bacteria; kingdom Pseudomonadati; phylum Bacteroidota; class Cytophagia; order Cytophagales; family Hymenobacteraceae; genus Hymenobacter; species Hymenobacter sp. HD11105. The sequence goes on from NZ_JBSWBR010000001.1 coordinate 490,029, forward strand.
TCAAGCTCCACCGTAACAACAGGTACGCATCCTGCCGTACTGATAGAAGCAGGCCCATAATCAAATGGCTACTGTTGAGCTCGAGCTCGACGCTATTCTACTCTTACTTATCCTACGTGTAATGGCTAACCAATCTTTTTTTCGCCGCCATCCGGTGCTCTCTATTCTGCTCGGGTTACTGTTGCTGGTCGTTTTGGGACTAGGCATTACTTACGTGGCTACCGATGGGGGCAAAAAACTGATGCCTACGCTAGCCAACGCTTCCATGCAAATTGGCAACATCACGCCCGATTCGGTGAAGGCAACTATGGCCGTGGAGCTGCGCAATAATGTGCCCCTCACCATGCGCGTGGATAGCTTCAGCTACGTGACTCGCCTAGACGGAGAACTGCTGGCCCGCGGCGACAAAAGTGAGCCTACGGTAGTAAAATCCAACGGTATGAGTAAGCTGGAAGTGCCCGTAAATGTGGACCTCAGCAAAGTAGCCGACAAGGTAAAAGAAGTGCAACAAGACTGCGTGGACGTGCAAATGACCATGATTCTCTATACGCATCTACCCATCGTCGGTCAAGAGCGTATTCCCGTCACAGTCAGCAAGAAAGTGTACGTGCCCAAGCTGCCCAAAGTGGAAGTAGCCGGCGTCGACATCACGGATATGGGCCTGAATGAAGGCGAAGCCGTTGTGCGCCTGCGCATCATCAACTACAACCCATTTCCGCTGACCGTCAAGCGGATAAGCTATCGCTTCCGCGTCGGCGGCGATGACCTGGACGTGCGCGGCGTGGATGACAAGAGCGTCACCTTTCGCAAGAAAGGCACCGAGATACTACCGATACGGGTGAAGTTTCAGCCCAAAAAAATGCCCAAAGTAGCTTTCAAAACCCTGTTCCGCGCCAAGCAAACGGAGTATAAGCTGGATGGCAAAGCAGTGGTGTCTGCTGGCGAAGAAAATCCTAAGGACCTAGACCTAAACTTCAGTAGTACGGGTACGCTCAAGGAACTGAAGAATATTCCGAAGTAGGACGACGTCGGTACTCGATAAGTAAAAAAGCCTTTTAGCTCTTCCTAATACTGAAATTCAGGATCAGCCAACGGTACCAGCTCCTTGTCTACGACAATGGTTTTGACGTCGAAGTATAAAGCCGTTTCGTAGTTGACGTAGTGATAAATGTCGGTGGTCATTTCTAGGGAAGAGATCAATACGCCGTAGGGCTTTACGCCGATAAGAGGCTTCACAACCACGTGCTCAATGCCCTGCGACCATGCCGACCGTAGCTGCTGCTCGCGGGCCAGCAGTTGCTGGTCGTAGGCGGGCGCGCTGAGTAGTAACTCCTGCCAGGCCCGGCGAGGCTTGCCGACGCAGCAAAAAATGGAAACGTAGGCCACTGCAACCCAAGGAGTCAGCCAAGCGGGTGGCTGCCAATTTATTGGTTGGGCGCGATAAGCCAAATCCGTCCAGATAAGCAGCAAACCCACCGGAAACAAGAACAGTAGCAAGCCGTTTACCACGCGGTCGGGCGGCATTTGGCGCATGACGCCCAAGAATAGCAACATGCTCAAAGCGTAGCTTCCGACTATGAAAAAAGCCCCCCAGTGCCAATGCAAACGTACGTGGCTGCTCAGCCAGCCGCGTCGTTGCCAGTACAGAACGGCGGGCAGCCAGAGCAGCGTTGGTAGCACCAGCTTGACCGCAGTTGCCCGCCACAACAGTAAGTGAATCATGCCCTTAGGCACGCGGGGAATAGCGGCCAGCACCTGCCGCACCACGTTGCCAGGGTTGGGGTCTTTAGCGTACGCTTCATACTGCATCCGCACCATATTGCCGGGCGCTATCACGGTAATTACGGCCACCACCAGAGTCAGGACCAACAAAGCGCTCCACCAGCGTACCTGCGGCCACTGCCGACGGTACCAATTCACACCCAGTAACATAGCCAAACCCAGCAGCAGATGCAGCAAAGTCATCTCATTGGCCGCAGCCGCCACGAAGGCGCTGAAAGCCGCTACGAACTGCCAACCGCGCCGGACCCTGACTCTTGCCGCTTGCCGGGCCCGTGCCGAGGCAATAAATACCAACAGAAGGGTAAGGCCAGCCACATGGTACACCACCGAGCCCGTAAACCAGTAAACGGCCGAGTACGTGTCGGGAATCATGTGCAGGTAAAACAGCAGAAAGAGAACGGCTCCCAGCGCCGCTTGACTCCGAGGTAGCCGCCGCTCGCTGAGTGTACGTAGGCCCAAATAAACGGTGCCTAACGTGGCCGCTAGCGTAAGAGCCGGCGTCAGTCGAAACCCATCGTACCACCCATAAATCATGGGGTTGGCGGCCGTTACTAGAAAGGAGGTAGTAAAACGTCCCGTCCATTTCATGTACAGTTCTACCTGTTGTCCCCACAGCCCGGTAGTGCGCACGTTGGCAGCGTTGAAATAATCATCCATAAACGGATGATTATAGTAGCTCAGCAAGAAGAAAGGAAGCACAGCGGCCATGGCTATCAGCGCCAGCACTACGTAAGGCAGGCGAGAAGAGCGCCGGGAACTGGTAATCATGCGGACGGGTACTTAAATCAATAAGAATACGAACACGGCCGCCAGCCTTCGCCAGCTACCTATGAAGCGGCCAAGATACAACAAGCGAAGCGTCGTACTTTTGCCCACCAGCTTGTTAACAGTTCATGTCCGCAGCTCCGCTACCCCTCCAACCCGGCGACTTCTACTACACCCCCGAAGGCTATATGGTCTTCACCGAGCAGTATCACCGGCGGCGGGGATACTGCTGCAAAAGTGGCTGCCGACACTGTCCGTGGAGCTATGGCCGCGAGAAAAAAATGCCCCCCAGCGACTCCTTGGGCAGCTAACTTGCTATTTTTCAGTAACCCAGTTTGACGTTGTCGGACTTTTACCGATATTTGCGTCCCTTTTTCCAGTACTGAAACCTCTAAGTTCCTGATATCATGGCCCGAGTTTGTGATCTAACCGGCAAGCGTACCCGCGTAGGCAACAACGTGTCGCACGCCAACAACAAGACGAAGCGCAAGTTTTACCCCAACCTACAGAAGAAGCGCTTCTATATTCCCGAGGAAGATGCTTGGGTTACCCTGAAAGTAGCGACCAGCACGATCCGCACCATCAACAAGAATGGCATCATGGCCACCTTGAAGAAGGCGAAGGAAAAAGGCTTCATCGTTTACTAAGGTTTTTTCGGCAGTTTTAGGAGCCGAAAGACGCGCCGGGCGAACTGCCCGGCCCCGACGCAACGTTGGGGCGCTATTCGCAGTCTTTCCGTTACTATGCTCCTAGCTTTGCTGAAAAATGCCCCCCGGCTGGTCTGTGTCGCTTGCGTAGCGACGCTGCTGGCGAGTTTAGCACCAGAGGTGAGCGCCCAGCGCGCCGCTGGCCCCGACCGCCCCGCCGATTTCATGGACCCCGCCTTTCACCGGCAACGGAGAGAGCTGCTGCGACAAAAGCTGCCAGCTCGCTCCGTTGCCGTTTTGTTTGCGGCCCCCGTCCGCAACCGGGCCAACGACGTGGACTTCCAGTATCACCAGAACCCCGACCTTTTCTACCTCACCGGCTACGACGAGCCCGATGCTGTGTTGGTTCTGTTTAAGGAGCCACAGACCATCGGGGGGCAAAGTGGCGTGACCGAAGCCTTCTACGTGCAGCCGCGCGACCCCAAGGCCGAACAATGGACGGGTCGCCGCCTTGGCACCGAGGGTACCAAGCAGCAACTCAAGTTACAGTACGTGGCTAACAACAAGGAATTTGCCAACGCCAAGCTGCCCTGGAGCAGCTTCGAGCAAGTGCTGTTTCTGGATCAGCCCCAGGATGCCCGCGACGATGCCGCTAACCCCGGCGACGTGTATAGCCTTATCCAAACCTTCCGCCAGGGGGCAAATTTTCCCGCCGACTACAGCGCCAGCCGCAACGAAGCCTACACGCTGATTCGGAAGTATGCTGGCACACCCGCCGCGGCTAACCTGGGCCCTTACCTGACTAATTTAGCCCAGGAGCAGCCCCAGCTAGCCTCCGACCGTTACCTGCAAGCTTACCTGAAAGCCACCACCGACGACACGCGCAAACAGGCCGTGGCCGCCCTGCCCGCCTCCCGCCTCGATGGCTCGGCTTTGTCGGCTCTGCTGGATGATATGCGGGAAGTGAAAACGCCAGAAGAGCTAAAGCACTTGCGCCGCGCTATTCAGATTTCGGCTGTAGGACAGCAGGAAGTGATGAAGGCCATGAAGCCGGATATGTCGGAGATGGAAATGCAGGGCCTGCATGAGTACGTGTACAAGAAGTACGGGGCTGAGTTTGAGGGCTACCCCAGCATTGTAGGTGCTGGCAATAATGCCTGCGTGCTGCATTACACCGTCAACGACAAGCCCCGCCTCGGCAACGACCTAGTGCTCATGGACTGCGGCGCCGAGTATCACGGCTACACCGCCGACGTGACCCGCACCATTCCCGCCACCGGTAAGTTCACCACCGAACAGCGCCAGATTTATGAGCTGGTATTAGCTGCTCAGCAGGCCGGTTTCGAGCAGTGCAAGCCCGGCAACGCCTTCGCCGCGCCGGATGAAGCCGCCCGGAAAGTCATCAACGAGGGGCTAATCAAGTTGGGAATTGTCAAGGATGCTAGTGAGGCTCGTCGGTATTTTCCCCACGGCACTTCGCATTATTTAGGCCTTGATGTGCACGACCGGGGGACTTATGGGCCTTTGCGCGCCGGGAATGTCATCACCGTTGAGCCCGGAATTTACATTCCGGCGGATAGTCCTTGCGATAAAAAGTGGTGGAATATTGGCGTCCGCATCGAGGATGATGTGCTGGTGACGGACAAAGGCTGGGAAAATTTATCAAAAGATGCGCCCCGCACAGTAGCCGATATTGAGGCGCTTATGGCCAAACCAAGCGCTTTAGACGACTTCAAACTTCCGGTGCTGAAGTAAAAAGTAAGCAACACATTGCCTTGACCGTTTGGTAATTCCGCAAAGGCTTGTACCTTTGCAGTCCTTAATCCAAAAACCCCCAGTCGAGATGGCTAAGAAAGGAAACCGGGTGCAGGTAATCCTGGAGTGCACCGAGCACAAGAACTCGGGCCAGCCAGGCACCTCGCGCTATATCACTACGAAGAATCGTAAGAACACTCCCGAGCGCATTGAGCTGAAGAAATTCAACTCTGTCCTGCGGAAGATGACCGTTCACAAGGAAATCAAGTAAGCTGAGCAATGGCTAAGAAAGTAGTAGCAACCCTGAAAGTAGCGGGCGGAAAAGACTGGGCTAAAGTCATTCGTGCCGTGAAGTCGCCAAAAACTGGCGCTTACACCTTCCGTGAGGAAATGGTGCTCGTAGACAAAGTACAGGAGTACCTGGCCTCCGGGACCAAGTAGTTCTGCCGCCTTCTGTGGCGTTATTAAAGCAGTGAAGAAGTCCCGCCAGCAGTGGGACTTTTTTGCGTTGTAGCGCGAAGCTCCAGCTTCGCGTGTCGTTGTTTGACTACATTTACCCAGTTCGTCGCAACGATTGGCGTGCAACGATACGCGAAGCTGGAGCTTCGCGCTACTTCCTCATCCATGGGACTTTTCGACTTTTTCAAAAAGGATAAAGAAAGCAAGGAGCAACAGGAGTCGCTGGATAAAGGGCTGGAAAAGTCTAAAACCAGCTTCTTTGATCAGCTCAGCAAAGCGGTTGTCGGTAAAAGCAAGGTAGACGAGGAAGTACTCGACGACTTGGAGGGCGTGTTGGTGCACGCCGACGTGGGCATTGATACCACCGTCAAGGTTATTAAGCGCATTGAGGATCGGGTAGCCCGCGACAAATTTGTGAGCACCGGCGAGCTTGACCGCATTCTGCGCGAAGAAATTGCCGAGCTGCTATCGGAAAATAACTCCGGTAGCGCCATCCTCGACCGGCCCGATACGAGTGCGTACGCCGGGCCCTTCGTGATTATGGTAGTGGGCGTAAACGGCGTGGGCAAAACCACGACTATTGGCAAATTGGCCCACCGCTTCCACTCGGCTGGCAAAAAAGTAGTGCTGGGTGCCGCCGATACATTTCGGGCCGCCGCCGTTGACCAGCTCATCGTGTGGGGGCAGCGCGTAGGCGTCCCCGTTATTTCGCACGGCATGAATACCGATCCGGCTTCCGTAGCCTATGATGCCGTACAAAAAGGCGTGGAAATGCAGGCCGACGTAGTCATTATCGATACGGCCGGGCGCTTGCACAACAAGGTGAACCTGATGAACGAGCTGAGCAAGATTAAGCGGGTGATGCAGAAGGTGATTCCCGACGCTCCCCACGAAGTGCTGCTGGTGCTCGATGGCAGTACGGGTCAGAATGCTTTCCTGCAGGCTAAAGAATTTACTCGCGCCACGGAAGTATCAGCGCTGGCCATTACCAAGCTCGACGGCACGGCCAAGGGCGGCGTAGTTATCGGTATCTCCGATCAGTTTAACATTCCAGTGCGCTATATCGGCGTGGGTGAGAAGATGACAGATTTGCAGCTATTTGACCGACACACGTTCGTCAACTCATTGTTTAAGAAAAAGTAAGCTGAAGTATAAAAAAGCCCCTCGGTCTGCGTAATCAGTGCTGGGGGGCTTTTTTATGCTATAGAAAGAAGGCTAGAGCTGCCTGGCACCTAGCTTAGGAGTCATCTTCTGGCTAAAGCAACAAATGAAGGAAGATAGCTCCGGGACCGAATGAACGTTCAGCCTAGGAAAAGGCGTTGGCTCATGCGTACCTTTGCGCTCCCAATTTCGCGACGCGTGACTTAGGGCCAATTTATTCAGCAGTAGGCGCTTTAGCTTGCTGCTAGCTTACCCCATTGACATGAAAGTAAAAGGCACTCGGGCCAATAAAGTAAACGTAATCACGCTGGGTTGCTCCAAGAATGTAGTAGACTCGGAGGTGCTCATGGGGCAGCTGCGGGCCAACCAGTTTGATGTAACGCACGAGGCGGAAAACAACGACGCCAACATCGTGATTATCAACACGTGTGGCTTCATTGATAACGCCAAGCAGGAAAGCATCGACACCATTCTGCGCTACGCCGACGAAAAGGAAGCGGGCCGCTTGGAAAAGCTGTACGTGACGGGTTGCCTATCCCAGCGCTATAAGTCCGACTTAGAGGTAGAAATTCCGCAAGTGGATGCTTACTTCGGAACGCTGGAGCTGCCGCAGCTGATGAAGACGCTGGAAGCCAACTACATGCACGAGCTAGTAGGCGAGCGGCTTATTACCACGCCTTCGCACTACGCTTACTTTAAGATTGCCGAGGGTTGTAACCGGCCCTGTTCGTTCTGCGCCATTCCGTTGATGCGCGGCAAGCACGTAGACCGGCCTATAGAAGAACTGGTGCGCGAGGCTAAGCGTTTGGCGTCGATGGGGACTAAAGAGTTGATTCTCATTGCCCAAGATCTGACTTACTATGGTTTGCAGGCTTATGGGGAACGTAAGCTGGCTGATTTGCTGCGTAATCTTTCCGACGTGAATGGTATTGACTGGATTCGGTTGCAGTATGCGTATCCGTCGCAGTTTCCGTTGGATGCGTTGGATGTGATGGCCGAGCGCTCCAACATCTGCAAGTACTTGGATATGCCCTTGCAGCATATTTCGGATAATATGCTCAAGACCATGCGCCGGGGTATTAGTAAGCGCCGCACCATTGAGCTGGTAGATACCATGCGCCAGCGGGTGCCGGATATTGCTCTGCGCACGACGCTCATTGCTGGCCACCCCGGCGAAACGGAGCAGGATTTTGAGGAACTCTACGACTTCGTGGAGCGCACCCGCTTCGACCGCTTGGGCATCTTCACGTACTCTCACGAAGAAAATACTCACTCATATTCGCTCCCCGACGATGTGCCGGCCGAGCTGAAACACGAGCGCGCCGACCAGATTATGGAGCTGCAGCAGGGTATTTCGATGGAGCTGAACGAGGAGAAGGTTGGCAAGACATACAAGGTGCTCTTCGACCGTAAGGAAAGCGGCTACTTCGTAGGTCGCACCGAGTTCGACTCGCCGGAAGTAGACAACGAAGTACTGGTAGCCGCCACTCCTGATACGCACGTGCGCCTGGGTGACTTCGCGCCTGTACTTATTCACGACGCATCCGACTTCGATCTTTATGGCACATTGGCTTAATTGAACAAGCTATAAGCCATGTGAAAAAGCCCCTAGAACTATGTCTGGGGGCTTTTTTATTGTCAATTGAAAAGTAGCGGCAGCCTTGCATTACAGCCAAGTACTCTTAGCAACATATAAATCTCTTGACTACTTTTCACTTGCCACTGAAGCTGGTGCCAGAATAGGCTCGGCGGCGGATGGGATGGGCGTGGCGGTGCGGGAGCGGCCTTTCAGGCGCAGGAAAGGCGTTTCGAAGAAACGGTAGCTTACCCAAGCCATAGCGGCACTAACCAGCAAGGCTATCGTGGAATAGATAAGTACAAAGCTTAAATCCTCGGGGCCGGGCCAGAAGCGGCGCACCCCTATTAGCGCTATTTGCAGGCCGATAGGGTGGAGGCAATAGAAGCCGTACGTAAAGGTGCCCCAATACGTGAGGAAACGGTTGTGGCTCATCTTATAAAAAGACTCTGTGGCATAATTCTGCTCCAAAATCACGAACACGAAGAATAAGCCCAACACTACCCGGCGACCGGTCAGGAGTACGGGACCAACAAGCACATGCTCCTGGGCCAGAATCAAGCTAATGCCTACTACGTAGCCTGCCACGATAGCCAGCCGCGACCAGTTGCTCACCCAGGCTCGGAAATTGGGGCGATAGAAAGCCAGCCACGCGGCGCCTCCACCCATCACTAGGTCGGAGAGCACGGAAAACGTGTGTTGATAGAGCCGGTCGCCATCGAAGCGGTAGAGGTAGCGGAAGGCTAGGCTAAAGACGATGAGCAAAATAAATAGCACGGGCCGGGCGCGCCGAAATAACAGGAGCAGAAGCGGCCAAAACAAATAGAACTGCTCCTCAATGGCAACCGACCACAGCACGTTCAGATTAAATGCTGCCGCTTCAGAGCCATCAAAAAACACCGCTACATTGGCCAGAAAAGTAACATACCACCAAGGATTTGCTAGCTCATTCCATTCCTGCCCCATCTTCGCCTTCAGCACCGGCATTACCAAAAATCCAAAGGCTACGCAGGCGTAATACAAGGGCCAGATGCGCACAATACGGCGACGGTAAAACGCGGGGATATTGTAGCGTCCCCAGTTTTTCTCCTCATCCAGAAGCAGATACGTGATGAGAAAGCCGGACAGGACAAAGAAGAAGTTGACCCCCACATGACCCACACTGAACGCATTCAGACCGTAGCGGTATGCCGCCGTCGATTGCACCTCCGGGCTGGGCAGGTTGATAAAGCTATGAATAAGAAAAACGGCGAGGCACGCCACCGTCCGTAAGCCGTCGAGGTTGGGAAAGTAAGGACGTGGGGCCATACCGAGATAATAGGGAAAAACTGAATGAGGCTAATTTACGGAAGGCTGCATATAGCGTTGATATACTTTTGGGAATAAAACGGTCACGATTTAAGGAGTTTCGCAGCCCACTTCGAGCGCTCCGCGCAGACAACTCCGGAAATAGCCCGTTACTTTGTCGGGCTTTGCTGGTTAACACAGCTTATCCGTATTTCTATCATGCACGTGACCACCCTTCCGTACGCCGCCACCGGTGCCTTCTCAGCCTTAGTTACTGATTATCTGGCCCGGCACGCGGCGCTGGAACCCTTTTACCACCGCTTTCCGACGCTTGACGCCTTTGGGGGGCAAATAGAGGAAAAGCAAGGCGCTTATTCGACCGAGAGCAGGGCCCAACTGGTAGCCAGCCTACAGGAGCAGTACCGCGGAGCAAAATTGCCCCCCAGCGTGGCCGCTAATCTTGAATTGCTGGCCCAGCCCACCACATTCACCGTCACCACGGGCCATCAACTGAACTTGTTTACGGGGCCGCTGTATTTCGTTTACAAGGTTATAACCACCATCAAGCTGAGCCAGCAGCTAAAGGAAGCGTACCCGCAGCACGACTTTGTGCCCGTGTACTGGATGGCTACCGAAGACCACGACTTTGCCGAAATCAACCACTTCAACCTGTTTGGGAAGCGCTACGAATGGCAGGCTGAAAAACTAGGTGGCCCCGTAGGTCGCATGCCGCTGACTGGCTTGGACGAGCAGGTGCTCAGTCAGTTATCGACTGATGTGCCGGCGGCTTTTGCCGATGCCTACCGCACGGCACCCACGCTGGCCGCTGCTACGCGCCAGCTCGTAACGGCTCTGTTTGGCGACTTCGGCTTGGTGTGTCTGGATGCCGATACGGCTGCGCTAAAGCATGCTTTAGTGCCAGTGATTAAGCAGGAAATCAGCGCCCAGGCTTCTTATAAGGCTGTGCAAAAGACCGACGAGCAGCTCACGGCCGCCGGCTACAAGCCCCAGGTGTACGCGCGCCCGCTCAACCTGTTTTTCCTGACCGACGAAGGTCAGCGCGAACGGATAGAGCCCGACGGCGACGCGTTTGTGGTGCGCAACACCGACCGGCGCTACACGGCGGATGAGCTGCTGAACCTGGGCCGCCAGCAGCCCGAGTGCTTTAGCCCCAACGTGGTGCTGCGCCCGCTGTATCAGGAGTTGCTGCTGCCCAACCTGGCCTATATTGGTGGCGGGGCCGAGGTGGCGTACTGGTTTCAGCTCAAGCAGATATTCGCCGATAATAAAGTGCCGTTTCCGGTGCTCTTGCTGCGCAATTCGGGCCTGTATGTGAGCAAGGCTAACGCCGGCAAGCTGCGCAAGCTCGGCCTCACGGTCACCGATTTGTTCCAGCCCCTGCCCGAGCTAAAAAAGCAAGTGGGGGGAAAATTGGGGCAAGAAGAAGTAAGCCTGAAAGCCCAGCAAGAAGCGCTGGGGGGCATTTTTAAAGAAATAACCGACCTTGCCCAACGCCTCGACCCCACGCTGGTAAAAACCGTAGCCGCCGAAGCCCAAAAAGCTGCCGCTGGCCTCGGTAATCTGGAAAAGCGCCTCAGCAAAGCCGCCGAGAACAAGCACGAAATCGTGTACACTCAGCTTACGGCCCTCAAAGACAAGCTCTTCCCCGACGGTGACTTGCAGGAGCGCGTCGACAATGTGCTGAGCATCTACATCAACAACCCCGAGTTTCTTCAACAACTTCTAGATGCCTTTGAGCCGCTGGCGCTGGAGTTTACGGTGCTGGAGGAAGAGTAAGGCAAGTCACCTCTGGTTTATGGGGGCTTATGTTGAAAAAAATATGCTGAAAGCAGACATCCGTCGCGCATTTCTAGCTCGCCGCCGCGCCCTGTCGGAAGCGGAGGTGCAGCGCCGGAGCGCTTTGCTTACGCAGCAGTTTTTGAGCAGCTTCCCCGTGGCGGAGTGGCGCTGGCTGCACGTGTTTCTGCCCATTCCGCAGCAGCATGAGCCAGATACCTGGCGCCTTATTCACCATATCTGGGCTGAAGTACCGGGCTTACAGGTAGCTGTGCCCGTCGTGCGGGCCGATGGCCAGACGTTGCGCCACTACCATCTTACACCCCAAACGAAGCTCGTGGCCAATAAATGGGGCATACCCGAACCTCTTGGTGCTACCGAAATGTCCCCCACAGCCTTCGATGCCGTGTTAGTGCCCCTATTAGCCTGCGACCAAAACGGTCACCGAGTAGGCTACGGCAAAGGTTTCTACGACCGTTTTCTGGCTCAATGTAGGCCTGATGCTCAGCGCATTGGCTTCTCTTTCGAGGCCCCGATAACTACCATCACGGATGTAGCGCCCACCGATCAGGCGCTGACTGCCTGCGTTACGCCAGAGCAATTGTGGCGGTTTAGCTAACGCTGGGGGGCGTTTATACTATCCTCTTGCACTATTTCTACCCCCGTAATACGGGCCTGACCCCAGGGGGCAATACTGATGTCGACGAGCAGTGGCTTGCGGGCGCCGCGGCGCTCTAGCTCCCGGCCGGTGCCTTCGGGCACGTAATAGCGCTCGAGGTTGTAGCGAATGCGCAGGTTGCGGCGCCAACGGTCGGCTACCCAGCCGCGCAGCACTACTTGGTCGGCGGGCACGTCGGGTTTTTTGGCGTATACTCGCACAGCCTCGTAAGTCTGACCAGCGGGGCGGAGCACTACATATACAGGCTCGCCACGGCGCGGATAAGAACCGGGCTCGCGCCAGAGGCTAGTGGGGAGCTGGCTGATTGTATAATTCAGAATAACATAGTCACCGTAGAGTAGGTCGCGCGGGTCGATGGGAGTGGTGCGCAGCCGAATGGTGCGCCCGTAGGCTGTGGTAGCGTAGCCCGCCGCCGCTACGGCCACAATAAATAGCACCTGCGCCAGGATAGTCAGCAGCAACAGCCTCCGCCGACGGGGTAGGGGCACTTGATCAGATAGAAGCGAGAACATAGGTGGGGTTTAGTAAAACCAACTAATGGCTGCTGGCCCGGGCGTTGCGCCGCCGCAGGTACCAGCTTAGCCCCAATAAAAGCACGCCCCCACAGAGGAAGAATACTGACTTATCCATGAACTCCCAGGTTAGCTTGAAATAGGCCACCATGGTCGTGAGGATAAATAAAATGGTCCCCAGGGTTACACGTTCGGTGTTTCGCTCGGCGTGAGCCCGCCACAATACAGAGCCAGAGTAAGCATACAGTACCACCAATGAAGCCACAGCCAATGGCAGGCCGCCTGGCAAGTAAAAGCCGGGCAGGAGCAGCAGCCAATCGGTGGCGCTGCCCAGGCGGTTGCGCGTACGCTTACCTGCTAATGAAATAGCCAGCACCACGAGCAAAGCCGCCAGATAAGCCAGCAGGGGCGGCCGCAGCATGCCGGCGTAGGTGCCCACCTCCCCGTACAGCGCCAAACCTAGCATAAACAGATAAGCCGTAATCAGGGGAGGGCCTTGCAGGGCGCGGCCAGCGGGGCGGTCGGTTTGCCAGTCACCGGCGGCGTAGATGAGCATGGCCGGCACAAAAAACCAGGTGATTTTGGCGTGTAGGTGCCCGATGAGCAAGCCCGTTTGCCAGAGCAGTCCGGTAGCTAAAACGCCCCCCAGCAGCACATCGGGGCGGCGCCACCAGTAGTAGCCCAAGCCACCCGCCGTAAGCACTGCCGCCGCGTAGCTGAAGGCACCTAGCTGCCCAGTGGTGTAGCCTTGCACCACGCCTCCAATCACGACCGTGAGCACAAACAGAAACCGGCTGCGGTACAAGTACGTGAGCAAAGTACCTGCTACGGCCCAGGCAACCAGCCCCGTCACGTCGTAGCCAATGAGCTGGTACATCTGCCCGGTCAGGATGATGGCCGCCCCGAAGAGAATTAGCCCAAGGCCCACCAGTCCAATACCCACCGAGCCATTGCCTCGGCGCAGGAAAAATTCACCGCTGGCGTAAGCGCCTAAAAAGGCCCCCAGCAGCAGCCCGATGCGCAGCCACTCCGGCAGGCCCTGCCAGTTAGCGGCTACCAAGCTCAAGGCGCTCAGCCCAACCAGCAAGCTTCCCAGCAGCGGCAGCAATCCAACTGCCTGGGCCTCATCCGGGTACAGCTCCAGCAACTGCCGATGCTGCTCGGGACTAATGATACCGCGCTCTACCCACTGTTGGCCGTCGGTTTCAATAAGTTTTCGACTCATGTGGGCAAGTTATAAAATGCCGGAATAGACAAGTATAGGGGCCGCAAACGAAAGTGGAGTTAGTGGGAACGATGTAGAGGCGCGTAATCGCGTCTAATCTCTAAATGATTAGAGCCCCGCAATTTGGTCAGATAAGCTTAACAACTAACACTATCAGCAACGATTGAAGCACGTATTCGCGTCTCCACATTGTTCAAACTAACTTCCTCGCTCGCGTCATCTCGCGCTTGCCGGGCGGGCCCGGAACTTTTTCCACTACCCAACCGGCCGCTTTCAAGCTGCGGCGGAAACTGCCTTTGGCACAGTAACTCGTCAAAATGCCCCCCGGCGCGGTGGCCGCGTATAACTGGCTGAATACCGCGTCGGTCCACATATCGGGTTGCTTCTCGGGGGCGAAGGCGTCGAAGTAGATAACGTTGTAGTGGATGGCGGGAAGCTGAAAATCCTGCAAGGCCGCGTGGAGTTTGCGCAAAGTAAATTGGGGCGTGATGCGGACTGCCTCGTCCCAGGGTGCGGCGTGCAGTTGGTAGTGAAACTCCTGTAACTCAGGGTTCAGAATGTAGCGCTCCACGCCCAGACTGGTAATAACCTCGGCCGGCAGCGGATATTTCTCCAGCGTATCATAGTGAATCGGCTGGGGGGTAAGTAAGCTGCGTTGAAGGGTAAGCAAGGCATTCAGGCCGGTCCCAAAGCCAATTTCCAGCACCCGAATTTGCCCCCCAGACGCCGCCAAAGCTGGCTCTAGGCCCGCGCCCAGGTACACGTGCTGCGCCTCCTGCACGGCGCCGTGGGTAGAATGGTAATGCTCATCCAGCGCCGGCACGTACAGCGTGCTGGAGCCATCTTGCGTTACTCGAACTTCTACCTTTGGCTCTGCGTGCAATTCTTCATTATTCATTCCTACTTCCTTATTCTAACATGGCCCGTGTAAAAGTAGCTCTACCCGACGCATTCCCGCTTACTATTCAAATTCCGGTGCGCATCACCGACTTGAACTACGGTGCCCATCTCGGCAACGATGCGCTACTCAGTATCATGCATGAGGCCCGGGTGCAATTCTTACAACATTGCCAGCTACCCGAATTCGACCCGACTACCAAAATCGGCCTCATCATGGCCGATGTGGCCATAGAGTACAAAGGCGAAGGCTTCCACGGCGACGTGCTGCACATTCAACTAGCCGCCACCGACCTGCACCGCTACGGCTTTGACGTAGTGTATTGGGTTAAAAACCAAGATGGTAAGGAAGTAGCGCGAGCGAAAACGGGCATGCTGTGCTTTGATTACAACACCCGCAAACTTAAGCACTTGGTCGATGAAGTTGCGGCGCGACTGGGGGGCAATTTTGCTTTATAAAGTTTATTGCAACTGATATTTGGAATCTCAGAAGAGTCTAGATTTTATTGTAATTCTTTAACAAACTATATGATAACAAACAAAACCGAGAGAGTTGATATAAGGCAGTTTTTAATGTTATTTATATCAGTCGTGATGTTGATTGTTTTTTGGTTGTTTGCCCTCTTCAGTAGAGGATTAAATCTATGGATTGTTTTTTGGATCGCAGTTATATTTTTCGGAGTAATTAATTATTTTAGCTCAAAACTATATATGATAGAGTTTAAAGAAAGCCATATAAATATAACCAATTTGTATAAAAAGATATCTATTGATAAATCTCAATACCTAAAGATTGACACTGTAGTTCAAGATTTAAATTTTTTTCTACCTATACCGTTTTTAGCTCCGCCATGTTTTGCTTTAATAACTAAAGAGAAAGCGAAATACATGTTCCTGTATTCG
Source organism: Hymenobacter sp. HD11105 (assembly GCF_054051685.1). Taxonomy (NCBI): domain Bacteria; kingdom Pseudomonadati; phylum Bacteroidota; class Cytophagia; order Cytophagales; family Hymenobacteraceae; genus Hymenobacter; species Hymenobacter sp. HD11105. Next base: position 505,474 of record NZ_JBSWBR010000001.1, read on the forward strand.
CCATTCAGATCTATGATAAATAGTTTATTATTTTCTCCTGGGAAACAGGCTAAAGAATTAGATAAGTTTATAAGATCAAATTACTTGTAAAATTTGTGCCAAAACCCTCTATAAAATTGCATAAATCATCCATTGGCTATGAAGTAAAATATAAATGTTGATTTATTTTGAGATGCTTTAATTTTACAATCCCCTGCTTTGTCAGTAATCACTAGCTGACACTTGAGAAGATCGTGGCCGCCCAATAACAGGCACAGAACTCCATATTCTGGAACCCAAGCGCCTGCTACATTGTATCTTTGCCCTATGATATCCTTGCCCGTACTTACCAAGCGCGACATCCGCAAACTCACCCCCGACGAGCTCAAAGCCTTTATGGTGGAGCACGGCGAGAAGCCTTTCCGTGCCAAGCAGGTGCTGGAGTGGCTCTGGAAAAATACGGCCTCCTCGTTTGAGGAAATGAACAATATCAGCCTGGCCACGCGTGAGTTGCTGGCACAGCACTTTGTTATCAACGGAGTGACGGTGCAAAACCACCAGCTCAGTAACGACGGCACCATCAAGTCGGCTTTCCGTCTGCACGATGGCAATATTGTGGAGGGTGTGCTCATCCCGCACGATACGCGCATGACGGCTTGCATCAGCTCGCAGGTGGGCTGCTCGCTTACTTGTAAGTTCTGCGCCACCGGCTACATGGAGCGCAAGCGCAACCTAGATGCGGCCGAAATCTACGACCAGGTGGTGCGGATTCGGGAGCAGTGTGAAAGCCAGTACGGCACGCCGCTCACCAACATCGTGTATATGGGCATGGGCGAGCCGCTGCTCAACTACGCCAACGTGGTAAAAAGCGTGGAGCGCATCACCGCTCCCGATGGCCTGAACATGGCCCCCCGCCGCATCACCATCAGCACGGCCGGCATTGCTAAGATGATCAAGAAGTTGGCCGACGATGACGTGAAAGCCAATCTGGCCCTGAGTCTGCACGCGCCTAACGATACCAAGCGCAACGAGATTATGCCCATCAATGAGGCCAACTCTTTGGCGGCATTGAAGGAGGCCTTGCAGTATTATCACCAGAAAACCGGCCGCAAAGTCACCTACGAGTACATCGTATTCGAGAACTTCAACGACACATTGGAAGATGCCGCCGAGCTGTACGCCATCAGCAAGTGGTTGCCCTGCAAGGTGAATCTGATTGAGTATAACCCCATCGACAACGCCAGCTACCAGAACGCCGAGGCCGACAAAATCACTGCCTTTCACAAGTTCCTGGCCGACCGCGGCGTACAAACCAACATTCGTCGCTCCCGCGGTAAAGACATCGACGCAGCCTGCGGACAGCTAGCCGTGAAAGAGAAGCCGGTAGCAGCGTAAGATTTATTAAACAGATCAAAAAAGCCCCCCAGATATCTGGGGGGCTTTTTTGCTTTACTGGACACATCCTATTACTTCACTTTCCCAAATCGGTACGTGACTTCCAGGTAGGCAGGTACAAATATTCTCTTTTCGCCGTTAGTACCGTACAAAATGCCGAGGCTGCCACTCAGTCGTGCCGCAGCCATTCGTAAGCCTACTAGCCCACCGAAGCCGCCATCAACAATGTAAGTCTCATTTAGGACCGATAGGCGCCGCGAAACGCGCGAAGCACCACCGATTACTACTACTGGGCTACTTTCTACTTCACCGTCGGCAAATAGATAGCCTAGACCGAGCGTAACATTATTATCAGCAGTGCCATAGGTGCCGAGGCCGTAGCCAATACCACCTACATCGCCAAATACACTGGCAAGCAAGACGCCCGCCCCCACGCTAAACTTCTCCGTCACGGCAACGCCGACTTTGGGCGTCACGGATAGGATGTTCAGACCCGCGCCTGGAAGTAACCCCACAAGCCCACCAATGGCTATATTATTGGTAACGCCATAGTTGGCCCCCACAAAGAAAATATTAATGTCCTGCACATAGCCCTCGCCTTGCCGAAGTGCGCGGGCAGTAGGTGCGAAAAAGATGCGAGTGCCATTGCCCACAGGGTCCCAACCTCTGCCAGCTTGGTTGGACGTCAGAAGCTGCATGTTTTTGATGTTGGCCTGCTGCACTGTGATGCGCCCTACGTCCGTGGTCTGAAACTCATACTCTCCGGCTCGTCTGGCTACAAGTCGGCCTATAAAGGAAGTGCCTGTGCGTAGTTCCACGGAGTACATCTGACCCAGCGAATCAGGTGTGCCGATTCCCGCCGTGGTAAAGCCAGGATTAGCACTTAGCACCTTCTGTCGTTCTTCGATGCTGGCGCGTACTGCCCGGAATTCTTCAACAGTGAAGGGCCGCTGCTTGGTGCTGCCATCAAGGAAAGAGGCTTGGAGGGTAATGGCGCTATCAGGGCTGAGGCTCTGTACAAAGCGAGCATCCCGGAAGTTGCTGGCGGGGTAGTACGGAAAGAGGCCGTAGGTGGCTTTCTCCTGCTGATCAATGACCTCGCCCACGATGGGGCTAACGTCCAGCACCCGTGTGTCTTGAGATGCAACAGGCTGCTGAGCTACAGCACTTAAAGCTATGAAAATGCCCCCCAGACTTGGCAGGAGCGCAAGAAGTCGGTACAGCTGTTTCATACAAACGAGTAGGGCTAGGCGATGCCGTAAACCTACTCGTTTATTTAACTTTTCCTATGCTTTCACCACTGGCTGTAGGCCTTATTTTAATTTCGAAAGCGGCCCTCAGCTCGTGGTCGCCCAGTGCTAATTTCCTCTGCGGTTTCGCCGGGCGGTATCTCCCGCACTTCAATGCGCACGGCATGCGATTTGGGCTGCACCCTTTGGCCAAAAGCGTCGGCGAACTCTTGGGTGAACTCAGCCCCGAAGAAGAGAATAAGAGAAGAGTAGTTAACCCACAAAAGCAGAATAATGGCCGAGCCGGCTGCCCCAAATGCTGATCCCGGATCGGCATAGCTGATATAAGCGGCAATTAGGTATTTGCCCAGCAAGAACAGCAGCGCTGTAATAAAGGCCCCAATACCAACGTCGCGCCAACGAATGATGGCGTCGGGTAGAAAGCGGTAAATGAGCGCAAACAGTAGCGTGGTAATAAATAGCGACAAGCCAAAATCGATGAAGCGGATTACTACTACCGTAATTTCGGGTAGTAGCTGGCGCAGATAATCGGTGAAAAAGCTTAGCAACGCACTGATTACCGATGAAATAAGCAGCAACAGGGCTACGCTCAGAATGAGGCCAAAGGAGAGCAACCGGTCGCGTATAAACTGCCATATGCCGCTACGGGGGATTACCTTCAGATTCCAGATATCATTGATGCTGGCCTGAAGCGTAACGAAGAAAGTGGTGGCCGCGAAGATTAGGGTGCCGGCACCGATGATAGCGGCCAGCCCACCTTTTTGCTGCTTATTAAATTCGGCAATAGAATCTTGCAGGAACTTAGCCGAATCGGCTCCCAGAATGCCGCGCAGCTGCCCATATACCTGGCCTGTCACGGCCTCGGTGCCATAGATGGCGCTGGCCGTAGTGATAACGATCAGCAGCAGTGGCGGCAAGGAGAAGATTGTGTAGTAGGAAAGAGCCGCTGCGTGCCGGAAAGAGTTATTTTCAACGAACTCGAGAGCCGAGGACTTGAAGATCTTTAAAACGTCGGAAAAGCTATAGTGCGCCATAGATAAAAAGAAAACGAAGGACAGGCCCGCATAAAGCCAGTGAGTAGTACGGGCTAGCGTAAGCATGTGTTCGGTTGAGGTGGGATTATGAACACCCGAGCGGGCGTCGCGTATAGAAGCGCCCGCTACCCAATCGGAAAGCAGTACTTTCGTTTGGGCTCGAGCTCAATCCTTTTTCCTACCTCCTCAAAATGAAGGCGTTCTACCTTTTCTTACGCACCGGCGGCTACGCTCTCGTAGTTGGTTTGTTGTTTTACTCCATGGGTTGTCAGCGCATTCGCGAGGTGGCTACCATTAGTGCCACGCCGGCGTACCCGGCCGGGCAAGGCTTCGATCTGCTGGGCTCCGACCCGCGCGCTATTGCCATTGCCGACACCGTAATGGCTCGCATGGGGGGCTATCAGAACTGGCAGAATACGCGCTATCTGGCTTGGAGCTTTTTTCGGGGCCAATACCAGATCTGGGACAAATACACCGGCGATTTTCACTGGGAGCAGGACAGCTTGGTGGCTAATTATAACCTATTAACCCGCACCGGCAAGGCATATAAAGGCGGAAAGGAAATAACCGATACGCCTGGTGGTCAAGAGCTAATGGAGAAAATGTATCCGCTTTGGGTGAATAACTCGTGGTGGCTCATCATGCCCTTCAAGCTCAAAGACTCAGGCGTGACGCTCACTTACCGTGGTCTCGGCACTACGTTTGAAAACGAGCCTGCTGATATCCTGCAAATGACGTTTAAAGACGTAGGTGTGACGCCCGAAAACCGCTACGAGATTCGAGTGCTACGCAGCAGCGGCCTCGTGCAGGAGTGGTCTTATTTTGCTAAGGCTGATGACCCTCAGCCCGCTTTCCGGCGCCGTTGGGCCGATTACAGTCAGCACGGCAACATCCTACTGGCCGCAGACCGCAGCGACCTCACCAAGCCCGCCCGCATCACGGATATAGCAGCTCGCCAAACCGTGCCGGAGGGCCTAATGGAAAGCCCCGTCCCGGTCACGAAGCTGAAGAGTCAACCCTGACATTTATTACTTAGCAATCGACAATGAGCCAATTCGGTTATGCTGGCGCTTACTGTTAATTGCTAATTGTCTTCGCTAGCTCCCAACGTAGCGTTTCAATAGGTGCTTGTTTAAGGTGAGCAGCCAGCTCGGCATCGTCTTTAAATTGTAATTGGGCCAAGATACTAGCTTCTACGCCCACCGTGAAGCGGTCCGCTACGAAGGGCCAAGGCGTTATGACTACTGGGCCATCGGAGTTGGGGCGGGTTACATCGTAGCGCTGCCCGTCGGGGCCTTGACTGATTTCGAGGGCGCGGCCCATTTCGGGAAGTTCGTGACGACACAGAATCAGGGAGAGCCGGTCGCACCACTGCATCAGGTCGTACGCTTGTTGGGTTTCGGCTTTGCTAATATTCAAGGCTTTGCGCCAACGCTGCTGATTCGCTTTCTGCTCATCCAGAAATGCATCCAGCTCCTTTTTTTGCCCCCTAAGCGACTCATACAGAAAGCTAAGGTGCATGCTAGTAAGCAGGCTGCGCCACTGACCCTGAAACCGGGCCGCCCGCAGTACGCCGGTGGCTTGTTCCAAGGAGAAGTCCTTCATCGTAAAATCGGCGGGCGCACCGGTAGGCGTGAGGCCGTAGTGCCCATCCCAGGGGCGCTGTTCATCGTCGTGCTGGGTTATGGCGGCCAGCAGGCCCACCCAGCGATCAGTGGGGCCAAACGGCGGCCAGTGCCAAGCCAGCTGCGCCGCCAGTAACGCGTGCGATTGTTGATAGATAATCTGCCAGCCGGCGGTAGTGTAATTGACAATCATAGCTTTAAATAGTGTTTTCGCCGACTTGCGCGGCGGCTAGCAGAAAACGCCCATTGCGCAAAACAGTTTTCAGCCTATTAAAAAAGCCCCCCAGAAAGCCTCTGGGGGGCTTTTTGATGGGTTGAAAATGAACCGCTTAACGACTCATGGTCACTTGGGCTTCCGCCTCGTGCAGATGCAGAAGCATATCGGCCGTCATCTTATCCAAGTCAAACTCGGGCTGCCAGCCCCAGTCCTGGCGGGCGCGAGAGTCGTCGATACTAGCAGGCCAGGAGTCGGCAATCTGCTGGCGCGAATCGGGCTTGTAGGTTACTTCGAAATCCGGCTCGTGGCGCTGAATTGACGCTGTAATCTCGGCGGGCGAAAAGCTCATCGCACCCAGATTATAGGAAGAGCGAATTTTGATTTTCTCGGCCGGCGCGTGCATCAAATCCAGAGTGGCTTTGAGGGCGTCGGGCATGTACATCATGGGTAGGTAGGTGTCCTCTTGCAGGAAACATTCGTAAGCCTGGCCGGCTACGGCTTTGTGGTAGATGTCCACGGCGTAGTCGGTGGTGCCGCCGCCGGGTAGCGTTTTGTAGCTGATCAGGCCGGGGTAGCGCAGGGAGCGCACGTCGAGGCCGTGGTTTTTGTGATACCACTCGCACCATTGCTCCCCAGCCAGCTTGCTGATTCCGTACACCGTGCTGGGGTTCATAATGGTCAGCTGGGGGGTGTTTTGGCGGGGCGTGTCCGGCCCAAATACGGCAATAGAGCTCGGCCAATACACCTGCGCTACTTTGTACTTCACTGATAGGTCCAGCACGTTTAGCAAGCCATCCATGTTCAGGCGCCAGCCAAACTCCGGATTTTTCTCAGCGGTAGCCGACAGCAAAGCCGCTAGGTGATAAATCTGCCGGGGGCGGTACTGCTCAATGATGGCTTCGAGGCGGGGACGGTCAAGCACGTCGAGCAGCTCGAAGGGGCCTGCTTCCTGCAACTCCGTTTGTTGGGGCAGGCGCACATCGGCGGCAATTACGTGTTCGGCGGCGTAGCGTTGGCGCAGGGCGTGGGTGAGCTCAAAACCGAGCTGCCCGCAGGCACCAATAACGAGTATGGTATCACTGGGGGTGTTTTCCATGCTAATAAAAGGGAAAATGGGTGGGTGGGGCTACAAAGATACCGGGTCGAGCGGTTATGCCAGTCAAAGGCTTGCAGGGAAGCTCGGCTGCACTCGCTCCGCAACTCCCGTGCCCAGCAGTTGCCCTGCTAATAGAAGCAGTCGGTTTTGCCTACTTTTGGGTAATCTCAACTGTCACTGTATGCGGCGATTTGTCCTGCTATTGGCTTTTTACTGTAGTAGTACGTATGTGGCCCATTGCCAGGCTACAGCGCCGGTTATCTATCGCAATTTGGTGATGGAAGGCGGCGGCATCCGGGGCATTGCCTACGGTGGGGCCTTGGCGGAACTGGAAAAGCAAGGCGTGCTGGCCGGTATTCAGCGGGTAGGCGGCACGTCGGCGGGCGCTATTCAGGCGGCGTTGCTGGCCGTGGGGTACTCGCCCCAGGAAATTATTGAGGTAGTGAACAACACGCCCGTGCAACGGCTCAACGATGGCCGGCTTATCTTTTTCGGCGGCAGCACGCGCCTGATCAAGCAATACGGCTGGTACCGCGGCGACCAGTTCACTAAGTATCTCAGCGACTTAGTGGCCCACAAAACCCAAAAGCCCGCCCTCACCCTGGGCCAGCTTCACGAACTCGCCCAGCAAGGAAAAGGCCGCGACCTGTACGTAACGGGCACTAACCTCACTACCCAGCGCACTGAGGTGTTCAGCTACGAAACTCACCCCAATCTGCGCGTGGCCGATGCCGTGCGCATCAGCATGAGCATACCGCTGTACTTCCGGGCCGTGTTGCTTGATGAGCAGGGACAGGTAGTGCGCAAACCCGCGAAAGATCAGAAAGTGAACGTGTTGGTAGATGGCGGTCTGCTGGCCAACTATCCGCTCGACTTATTCGACCACGCCCGATATTTGCCCTCCAGCACTTCGGCGCCAGCTTCCGGGGGGCAATTTGTCAACCCCGAAACCCTGGGCTTGCGCCTCGACCGCGCCGAGCAGATTGCCTACGACACGCTGCCCGACGGCCGCCGCCAACTCGCGCCCTACGACATCCACGACTTCGGCAGTTACATGGGCGCCTTCTACACGCTAGCCATCGAAAACTTGAATGCTACCACTGCCACCGACTGGCCACGCACTATTAGCATCAATACCTTAGGGTTTAATCCCAAAATCAAGCAGGTATCGGCGGCGCAAAAGCAGTCGCTGATGGACAGCGGCCGGCAGGGCGTGCAGGATTTCTTCATTCGCACCCAAGCCAAAAAATAACGAAAATTGCCCCCCGCAGTTCTCGTTACGTATTCGACACTCATTCTTCCCAACCCATATGTATACCACCCTTCAACCCGACCTCGAAACCCAGCTGGCCGATATTAAAGCCAACGGTCTGTTCAAAAAAGAACGCGTGATTACCTCGCCCCAGGGCGCCACCATTGAAACCAACGAGGCCGGCGAAGTGCTGAACTTCTGCGCCAATAACTACCTGGGCTTGTCGTCGCACCCCGAGGTGATTGAGGCGGCCAAGGCGGCCATTGATACTCACGGCTACGGCATGTCGTCGGTGCGCTTTATCTGTGGCACTCAAGATATTCACAAAGAACTGGAGCGTAAGCTCGCCGAGTTTCTGGGCACCGAGGACACGATTCTGTACGCGGCGGCCTTCGACGCCAATGGCGGCGTATTCGAGCCTCTATTCAATGAGCAGGACGCTATTATTTCGGATGCCCTGAACCACGCCTCTATCATTGATGGCGTGCGGTTGTGCAAAGCCCAGCGCTACCGCTACACCCACAATGACATGCAGGACCTGGAAAAGCAGCTCCAGGACGCCACCGCCAAAGGCAGTCGCCACCGCATCATCGTTACCGACGGCTCCTTCAGCATGGACGGCACCATCGCCCGCCTCGACCAGATCTGTGACCTCGCCGACAAGTACCAGGCCCTGGTAATGGTAGATGAATGTCACTCCACGGGCTTTTTGGGCAAAACTGGCCGCGGCACCCACGAACTGCGCGGCGTGATGGGCCGCGTGGATATCATCACTGGCACGCTGGGCAAAGCCCTAGGCGGCGCTATGGGTGGCTTCACCACGGGCCGTAAGGAAATCATTGAAATGTTGCGGCAGCGCAGCCGGCCTTATCTGTTTTCTAACACGTTGGCCCCGGCTATTGTAGGAGCTTCCCTGCGCGTGCTGGAGTTGCTGAACGAAAGCACCCAACTGCGCGACCAGTTGGAAGAAAACACCAAGTATTTCCGCGCCAAAATGACCGAGGCGGGCTTTGATATTAAGCCCGGTGAGCACCCCATTGTGCCGGTTATGCTTTACGACGCTAAGCTGGCTCAGGAATTTGCAGGCAAAATGCTCGACAAAGGCATTTATGTAATCGGCTTCTATTACCCCGTAGTTCCCCAGGGCCAGGCCCGTATTCGGGTGCAGCTTTCCGCCGCCCACACGCGTGAACACCTCGACAAAGCTATTCAGGCCTTTATAGAAGTAGGGCAGGAGCTAGGCACACTCAAGGACCGCAGCGCCGCCCAGCCCGAGGCCGGCCAGGTAGTGACAAACACGCCATAATCGGTAGTTGCTACACGGAAAAAGCCCCCCAGATAATGTCTGGGGGGCTTTTTTATTAATTCGATACGCGAAAACTGGGCAAAAAAGGGAAGTAGTACGAAAATCCGTGTTGCGCTACTCTCCCTTTTGCTTTTACCATTTCATATCGAAAGCATTAGCCTTTCAGAGCAAAAGAACGTAGTAGCTTTTGTGCTGAAGTAAGGGGGCAATTCTTGGCGTAGCGATTTACGTAGGCCGCCTCCCCACTTTCTTATCTATCTCTATGTCATTCTATAACATCAGCCTCGTTCTGGTTGGCATTGCCATTCTGGGTGTGGCATGGCTACCTTCCTTGCTGGAGAAGTATCCGCTCTCGTATCCGATTCTGTACATCGCGCTGGGTATGGGTGTATATGCGCTGCCTCTCGATTTGCCCTCCGCCGACCCGATGGAGCACAAAAAGCTGGTAACTCACTTGTCGGAGCTGTGCGTAATCGTGGCTTTGACCGGCACTGGTCTCAAAATAGATCGGTCATTCTCGTTTGCTACCTGGCGCGTGCCCATCAAACTGGTGCTGATACTGATGGTTCTGACTATCGCTGGCGTGGCGCTGGCCGGTATGACCCTGGCTGGGCTGGCCCTGCCCTCGGCTATGCTCCTCGCCGCCGCGCTGGCTCCCACCGACCCCGTACTGGCCGGCGATGTGCAGGTAGGCGACCCCGGTGAGGGCCGCGAGGACAACGTGCGCTTTTCCCTAACGGGTGAGGCTGGCCTCAATGATGGCCTGGCTTTTCCCTTCGTGTATCTGTCTATAGCCCTGTTGCCAGCCGCCCTGCCGCTCATGGACCGCCTGATTCATTGGACCTGGCTGGACTTGCTTTACCGCGTAGGGGCCGGCGCACTTTTTGGGTGGCTGTCGGGGCTATTGTTGGCTTATCTGATCTTTAATTTGCCGAAGAAGCTAAGCATAAGGCCCAGTGCCTATGGCTTTGTGGCTCTGGCCGTAACGCTTACCAGCTACGGCGTGACGGAGCTGTTGCACGGCTACGGCTTCCTGGCCGTGTTCGTGGCGGCTATCACCTTGCGCGGTCGGGAGCGGAAGCATGAGTTTCATAAGGAGATGCACGCCTTCACTGATCAGATGGAGCGCCTGCTGATCGTGATTATTCTTATCCTCTTCGGAGGAGCTATTATGACTGGCTTGCTGGCTCCGCTTACGTGGTCAGGGGCGCTGGTAGGGTTGCTGCTGGTGTTTGTTTTGCGCCCTTTGGGAGGGCTTTTGACGCTTATAGGTTCGAAAAAGGTGAATGTAGCTGAACGGAGCGTGATTTCCTTTTTTGGTATTCGCGGCATCGGATCCATTTTTTACCTGGCCTTTGCCCTGGAGAAAGCCGAATTCCCGCAGGCTCGCTTGCTTTGGGCAATATTGGGCTTTACGATACTGGTGTCTATCGTTATGCACGGTGTACTGGCCACCCCCGTCATGAACTGGCTAGATCGCCGACACGGCCGCAAAATAGCCGCTGAAATCAGCGAAGAAGAGCGGGAAAAAGAGCAAGCAGAGGAAGCCGCTACGGCTAAGTAAGAATCGTGGCGGTGATCCGCAGTTGTATTACAAGCCAACCAGACTCAGTTGAACATCTTACTAAGCCGCTACTTCCGTGGCGGTGGAGGCGGTTGACGACGCCGACTTTTTCGCGGCTACATCAAACAACATCTCGTTTAGTTTAGCCCGCAGATCAGAAGAAGACAGGTTGCGAAAAACTTCGCCACCGCGCACCAGCGAAATCTGGCCAGTTTCCTCACTTACCACCAGCACCACGCTGTCCGTAACTTCAGTAAGCCCAATGGCAGCGCGGTGGCGCAAGCCTAAGGAGGCAGGCACATCGGGGTTTTCACTCACGGGCAAAATGCAACGCGCGGCCTTGATGCGGTTGTGGGCAATAATAACGGCGCCGTCGTGCAGGGGGCTGGTTTTGTTGAAAATGCTCATCAGTAGGCGCTTACTCACGGCCGCGTCAATCAGGTCGCCGGAGTCGGCGTAAAATTTCAGCTCCGATGACATCGTAAAGGCGATGAGGGCGCCCGTGTTTTTGCCCGCCAGGCTTTTGGCCGCTTCTATAAAAGGCGTGATGCTCATGCGCTCGGTGGCTTGATCGCGGCGCCACGGAAATACGCGCATGCGGTCGAAGGTGGTTGCCTTGCCGATGGTGAGCAGAAAGCGCCGTATTTCCTGCTGAAACAGAATAATACCCGCCAGCACACCCACGCTCATAAACTGGCCTAAGATGCTGGTCAGCAGTTCCATACCAGCGGCTTTTACCACTAGATACAGCAGATAAACCGACATGAAGCCCAGAAAAACCTTCAACGCCACGCTTCCCGTCAGCAGCTTATAGAGCTGATAAAAGAGCACCGTGACCAGTAAGACGTCAATCACGTCTATCCAGCCAATGCGCAGGAAGCCGACGGAGAATGAGCCAATCACGGGGAGGAGGGAATAAAGGTTTGTTGGACGAGGCGTACTGTGTGCACGGCTTCCGCTACATCATGTACGCGCAATAATCGGGCACCGTTGAGTAAAGCCACGGTATTAGCGGCAATAGTGCCGGTGAGAGCAGTAGCAGGAGTAAGCCCTAAGGGCTTATATACCATTGATTTGCGTGATAAGCCCGCCAGTATAGGTAATCCTAAAGTAGCCAACTCGGATAAGCGCCGCAGTAGCTCGTGGCTTTGGTCAGGCGTTTTGGCAAACCCAAAGCCAGGGTCCAGAATAACATCGGTGACGCCGGCAGCGCGCAGCTGAGTAAGCTTATCACGGAAATAGCGCACGAGTTCCGTTACCAAGTCACCGTCGTAGTGGGTTAGCTGGGTCATGTTTTGGGGAGTGCCGCGCATATGCATGAGCACGTAGGGCACACCGAGCCGGCCAGCCGTAGCAAACATTTTCGCGTCGAGGGTGCCGCCGCTTACATCGTTGATGATGTCGGCGCCCGCGGCTATGGCCTCCGCCGCCACGTCGGCCCGAAAGGTATCAACCGACAGAAACGCCTCTGGAAATGCCCCCCGCACCGCTTCAATGGCAGGTAGCACCCGAGCCTTTTCTTCCTTAACAGATATATCCTCGGCGCCGGGCCGCGACGAATAGCCCCCCAGATCGAGGATAGCGGCCCCGGCCCGAAGCATGGCCTCAGCGCGGCCCAGCAACTCGTCGGGGGCAGCTATGCGGCTGCTGGCATAAAACGAATCGGGGGTCAGATTTAGAATGCCCATGACTTGAGGCCGGCGCAAATCCAACACGCGTCCGCTGGGGCAACGCAGCATTTGCCTCGGGGAAAAACACGTATCTTTCGCGGCGGTCTGGAGCATAGAAATCTGGGGTTTGAGCGCTTAGGGACTCGGTTTTAAGCGAAAAGCTGCACGGGTTTCCGGCTTCTTGCCAAAGAAGCAAAGCGCAACAAGCTCGCGCCACAAAGGGCTCTAGTTCTCCACGCCAGCCTACCTGCCAGGTACCCAAGTCACCACGATCCGAAGTTCCTTAAATCTATAGTGAAAATCTTGCAAACCCAAACCCAGCAGGAGTACGATCAGGTAATAGAGCAGTGCCGGGCGCTGTTTCTGGCCAAAACCCACGACTATGGCACGGCCTGGCGCATCCTGCGCCTGCCCTCCGTTACTGATCAGCTTTATATTAAAGCGCAGCGCATTCGCTCCATTCAAGAAAAAGGCACGCAGCTGGTGGCCGATGGCATAAATGAGGAGTTCGTAGCTATTATTAATTACTGCGTAATTGCCTTAATGCAATTGCACCTGCCCGCCGACGCGCCCCAAGATTTGCCCCCCACGGAAGTAGCTGCCGCCTACGACCGCGAAATACAAGCTAACCGCGACCTGTTGTTTGCCAAAAACCACGACTACGGCGAGGCCTGGCGCCAAATGCGCGTGCCCAGCATTACTGATATTATCCTAATGAAGCTGCACCGCACCAAGCAAATTGAGGATCTGGGGGGCAAAACGCGCGTGTCGGAAGGCGTGGAAGCCAACTACCGTGATATGCTAAACTATGCCGTATTTGCTTTAATTAAGATGAGCGGAGAAAATGGCAGCGCTTCGGCCTAACTGCTTTACCTACCTCGCTCTAGCCGCCACTTCCCCGATCTTTTTGTTTGCGTATGGGGTTTTACCTTTCGGCATACTACCCTAGTTCTATAGTCTACGCTTCATGAAACTTTTCACGCATATCTGCTGGGTGCTGCTCGGCTCCGTGTTTATTTTTTCGGGATTAATTAAGCTCAACGACCCCGTGGGAATGGGGCTGAAGCTGGAGGAATACTTCGAGGTATTTGCTCAGGATTTTGGTTCTTTCTTTTTGGTCTTTAAAGGCTTTGCCCGCACGATGGCCATTTTGCTCAGCTCCTTGGAGGTGGTGCTGGGTGTGTCGTTGTTGCTACGCTGGCACCTGCGCAAAACCCTCTGGACTCTACTGGCCCTGCTTGTATTCTTTGGCTTTTTGACATTTTACTCGGCCGCCTTCAACAAAGTAACCGACTGCGGCTGCTTTGGCGATTTTATCAAACTCACGCCCTGGCAATCGTTCTCCAAAGACTTGGTTCTGTTGGGTTTATGGGCGGTTGTGTTCTTTAATACTCGCTACTTGCGGCGCGTTTTTGCCAAAGGCACCTTAGGCGTCATGTACATCACGGTAGCCTTTGCGGTATCTATTGGGATCGGGGTGAGGGCGCTGGGCCACTTGCCGTACTTCGATTTCCTGCCGTATAAAGTAGGCAACGACATTGGGGCGCTGATGAAGCCCCAGGAGCAGGCGCGCTACAAGTACGTGCTGGAGCGCAATGGCCAGACCCAGGAGTTTGATCAGTACCCGACCGATACCACTTGGAAATACAAGAGCATGGAAGTACTTAACCCAGTGACATCCAAGCCTGTCATCACCGATTTTGCCATCTTCGACGCCGATGGTAAGGATCATACCCAGGAGGTGCTGCGGGGCAATAAGCTGCTGCTCATTATTCAGAACACCGCTAAGTCGGACCGTGACCGCTATAACTTAATTAACGCGCTGATAGCCGGCGCAGCCAAGTCATCTAACAAGCTGGAGGCTTTGGTGATTACCAGCAGCAGTCCCGCTGATATTGACGACTTGCGCCACGATGTGAACTTGTCGGCGCCTGTGTTCTACGCCGATGCTACCGTGCTGAAATCCATGATACGCTCAGATCCGGGCATTATGGTTCTGCAAAATGGGGTTGTGAAAGGCAAGTTTCATTACCACGACATTCCCGATCAAGAAGAGGTAGATCAGCTTTTGTAAAGCAGGTGATTACCTTGTCGGCCTGTTAACCGAATGTTTTTCCGCTGAGATGCTGAGCATGGGCTGATTGCCGGGCCCGGGAACTAAGCATCATTAATTTGCCCCCCAGACTTATGTTTTCGTTTGTACTGCGCCGTTTAGGACAAGGTGTACTGATACTGGCTGGCGTGGCGCTTACCGTGTTTTTCCTGTTCACAGTATTGCCCGGCGACCCCGTGGCCTTACTGGCTGGACAGCGCTCCGATGTAGCCACCCGCGCCGCCATCGCTGCCGATCTGGGACTTGATCAGCCGTTGCCTACGCAGCTTGTGGCTTACCTCAATGACGTGTCGCCGCTGGGCTTGCACCCGCGCGACTCGGCCGGCGTGGCTAAGTACGGCGGCGTGACCCTGCTGCCGCTGGGGGGCAAAAATGGCTTGGTGCTTAAAACTCCTTATCTGCGCCGGTCTTTTCAAAGCAACAAAGACGTGCTCAGCATCTTGCTCGACCATTTCACGGGCACACTCTGGTTGGCGCTCGCCGCTATGCTCATTGCGGCCGTCCTGGGCATTTTGTTCGGTGTATTGGCCGCCGTGCGTCCTCATTCCTGGCTCGACCGCGCCCTGATTACTACTTCCGTATTAGGTATTTCGGTGCCCTCGTTTGTGGCAGGTATTCTGATTGCCATGACGTTTGGGTTTTACTGGAGCCATTGGACGGGCCTCAACCTGACCGGGCAACTCTACGAAACCGACCCATTTACCGGCCGCCACTTAGTGCTACGCAACCTGCTGCTGCCGGCTTTTGCGCTTGGTATTCGTCCCTTGGCCGTTATTACGCAGCTCACCCGGTCGTCTATGCTCGATGTGCTGAGCCAAGACTATATCCGCACGGCGCGGGCCAAGGGCCTCTCCGGCTATCAAACTATTGTGGGCCACGCGCTTAAGAATGCACTCAATCCGGTCATTACCGCAGTTTCGGGCTGGCTGGCTTCCCTGATGGCGGGGGCTTTCTTTATTGAGTATATTTTCAATTGGAAAGGGCTCGGAACGGTGACGTTGCGCGCGGTGGAAAACCTGGATTTTCCCGTTGTGATGGGCGCTACTATTTTCATTGCCTTTCTTTTTGTAGTCATCAACATTGCCGTTGATGTGCTCTATGCGGTGCTTGATCCACGGGTCAAAATCAATTAAGCATTGAACTGTTAACAATTAACGGTTATCAATTAACACGCGGTTGTAAGGGTTGCGTATCGAGGCACAGCGTTTCAAGCATACTAATGCTGACCCTTATTACGCACGAGGATAATGATGCTGTAAGCCTTTATATACCCAATTGCTAAATGTTTATTGATAGATGTTAAATGAAAGTCTCTACCTGATTGGAATGCCCGGTGCCGGCAAAACCACGCTGGGGCGGGGCCTAGCTACGCGTCTGGAAATGCCTTTCCGTGATTTGGACCAGGAAATTGTAGAGCAAGAAGGCCGCAGCATTCCGGAAATCTTCGCAACTGATGGGGAGGCCTACTTTCGAGCTACGGAAGCCTCGGTGCTGCGGAAGTTGGTAGCCGCGCTGCCTCGCTTTGTGTTGGCTACGGGCGGTGGCACTCCCTGTTTTCATCAGAATATGGATTTGTTGCAGGCAACTGGTACAGCACTTTATCTATCTGTGCCAATAACTGAGCTAGTCCGGCGTTTGCTGCAAGCGAGCAGTAGCCGTCCACTCTTAGCTGCTATTCCCGATGAAAAAATCTTATTAACCCACTTGACTGAAACCTTAGCCTTCCGCGAGCAGTTTTACGCCCAAGCGCCATTGCGTTGTGAAGGAACCTGTACTGTGGAAGCCGTGCTGCATCTGCTGACCCGCTACCACTCCACCGGCTAATCGACAGCCTGCCGCGCTTTATTTGCGTTGTGGTTTGTACTTTTGCTCTGAATAAGAAGCTTATTTGTATATGAATACCGCTCCCGCCTCTCTACCTGATACTAAAGTTACGCCGGTTAAGACCCCGGATGCCATTAAGCCTAAGCACAAAGGCTCAGCTCGGCTTTTCGAAAACCCGGTGCTGGAACGGCTCACCCACACCCACATTGCTCTTCCCGTATCCATTTTCATGATTACGGCCTTGGGAAGCTTTTATTATGGCTTGACCCACGGTTTTATTGCAGGTTTTTCGGCCTTTGGGTTGTTTCTGATCGGCTGGTTCATGTTTACCTTCGCCGAGTACGCCATGCACCGCTACCTGTATCACTTGCCGGCTACCACGCCTAAGCGGGCCAAGTTTCAGTACACTATGCACGGCGTGCACCACGAGTTTCCGAAGGATAAGTCTCGCTTGGCTATGCCGCCCATTGTATCGGTTTTTGTAGCCTCGCTTCTTTTCTTCCTGTTTCGGTTCGTGTTTGGCAACGCTGCGTTTGGCATCTTGTCGGGCTTCATCTTCGGCTATGCGCTTTATCTGTTTGTGCATTATGCCATTCACGCCTACGCTCCCCCAAAAAACTTTTTAAAGGTATGGTGGCACCATCACGCCCAACACCATTATCGACAGGATGAAATTGCCTTTGGTGTGAGCACTACTATTTGGGATCATATCATCGGTACTATGCCCGATCAGAAAGACAATAAGCAGAAAGCTTGAAAGCACTTACAGTACTAACAAAAAAGGCCCCCCAGCGAGCGTGCTGGGGGGCCTTTTTTGTGCATTTTAATAACTCTTTAGCGTCTCATTTTACGCACCAGGAAAGCAATCAGTACGACCACCAGGAATACGCCAATCAGGGCAGTCCAGGCGCCGGCTTTGAATATGTCGCCAATTACGTCGCAGCTACTAAGCGAGAAAGTGAGTACTGCGAGAAAGGCGAAGAGAAAGGGACGAATGTTTTTCATAGGAAGTCAGGCAGGAGAGAGGGAAGCCGACACGAGGCCGGAATGATTTATAATACTGCCCGAAGTCACAAAAGGTTGAGAACGTAGCATCAGCTACCTTTTCAGGCTCTTGCGGTTCAGTCATGATCAACGAACTCTGAATAAAGCGAGGAGTAATAGTCTTGGTGGCTCCGAACACGTACTCCTGCGTATTCCAACCAACTATTTACCAGATGAAAGAGCATCACTTACAACGCTTTCTCGACGCCCAGGAATCTAGCTTCTCTCAGGCCTTGGCCGAGCTACAGCGGGGCAATAAGCAGAGCCATTGGATGTGGTATATATTTCCCCAGATTCAGGGCCTTGGCTTTAGTGCTACTTCTAAGTTTTATGCTCTTCAGGATATAGATGAAGCAAAAGCGTTTGTGCAACATCCACAGCTAGGAAGTCGGCTGCTACAGCTTTGCGAGGTCTTGCTGGCCCTCCCCAACCGCGACGCAAACCGCATTATGGGTAGCCCCGATGATATGAAGTTACGCTCCTCTATGACACTGTTTGCGGCTGCGGAGCCGACGCAAACAGTCTTCCAACAAGTGCTGGATAAATTCTATCAGGGCGAGCCCGATCCGCAAACGTTGCGCCTGCTTAAGTAGGATTCTTAAAGCTAGGGCAAGCTCGAGTAAGCACATGAAAAAAGCCGCTGCAATCAGATGATTACAGCGGCTTTCTCAGTACAAGCGCTCCCTCCTGGGCTCGAACCAGGGACCCTCTGATTAACAGTCAGATGCTCTAACCGGCTGAGCTAAGGAAGCGGTTATGGCGACTTTATCAGTCGTTGCGGGTGCAATGTTAGGGTAAAGCTTCAAAATTCGCAAATGCTTTTTGCCTTTTCTTTCTTCGTAATTTATTAGTTGGTGATAGTCAGTACGTTGCTAGATAGCGCCGTAGCATATTGTCGCAACGATCTAGCCGACGGGCCGCCCCGCACTTGGCCTTGCAAGGTGAATTGCGACCCGCAACAGGCATCCACCAAGAATAAACGAGAGGCATCGATGCTTACGGTAGAGCAGGACGCCTCGTACGGGCGGTAGGGGCAATTACGCTCAAAAGCTAAGTACGTATTGGCATTTTGACGCACAATTATAAGTCCCCGCACCCCACCAGGGATTTCTACCGCGCCATTATCAGTGCGTAGCTGCGGATAGCGCTGATCGAGCACGCTGATGCTTTCGTTGAAGCTAACGATAGGAATCAGCGGCTCCGCGTTGTTGGAGTTGCCGCAAGCCCCCAAGCTGAGCATAAGCATGAGCGCTACCACCTGAAGAAGGCGCTGGGGGACTTTTTTAACTGGAGTAGTCATAGAACCCTTTACCTGTTTTGCGACCATGGTGGCCGGCATCTACTTTCTGTTGCTGTATGCGGCTGGGGCGAAACTTCGAGTCGAAATGAAAAGCCTCAAACATGGCGCTCGTCACGGAAAAGTTGGTGTCAACGCCAATTAAATCCATAAGGCGAAAGGGACCCATGCGGAAGCCACTAGCCTCCAGTAGCTCATCTACCACCTCAAAAGGCGCGACTTGCTCCTCTACTACCTTGAGGCTCTCGACATAGAAGTGTCGGGCCACGCGGTTCACGATGAAGCCGGGTGCATCGGCGGCGCGCACGGGCTGCTTACCTAGTTGCTCAGCTAAGGCTTGCACCGCATCAGCCACCTCAGGTGCAGTAGCCACCCCGCTAATTACCTCTACCAGCGCCATCAGCGGGGCGGGGTTGAAGAAGTGCATTCCTACTACCCGCTCCGGATAAGGCACCGCTGCGGCGAGGCGCGTGATGGGTAGGGAGGACGTATTGGAGGCTAAAATGGTCTGGCGGGCATTTTGCGCAGCGAGCTGCTGAAAAAGCTCGTGCTTCACGGCTAGCTTTTCCACTACGGCTTCAATAATGAAATCAGCTTGCACGGTGGCTAGCTCGGTAGTGGGCCGCAGACGCGCCAGGGCCTCTTCGCGGGCCTTGGGGGGCATTTTGCCCTTATCTACCAGCTTGCCTAGGCCCGCTGCAATAGCAGCTTCGGCTTTAGCCAGAATAGCGCCATTCAAATCAAATAGAATAGTTGGGAAGCCATGCTGCACGCAGAGCTGCGCTATGCCTAAGCCCATCGTGCCCGCGCCCACCACCGCTATTGTCTTGATCGGGGGATAAGCCACTGCACCATTAGCGGGCTGTTCGGGGCGTGAGGGGTTGTTGGCGGAGGTAGGCATAGCAAATCACACGAGACTTAGGGGCAGAAAGCGTATTGGTCAGCTTCAGGCTGAGTTGGTGAATCAGGAAATTACTCCCTCAAACTGGCGCAGAAACCGCAAGTCGTTCTCGGTGAACAAACGCAAATCCTTGATTTGATATTTCAACATGGTAATGCGCTCAATGCCCATGCCCCAAGCATAGCCCGAGTATACTTCGGGGTCGATGCCGGAGTGCTGGAGCACGGCTGGATCGACCATACCGCAACCGCCAATCTCGACCCACCCAGAGCCTTTGCAGATGTTGCAGCCCGTGCCTTTGCAGATCAGGCAGGTAATATCAATTTCGGCGCTGGGCTCAGTGAAAGGGAAGAAAGAAGGACGAAAACGGATGTTAATATCTGCCCCAAACATCTCCTGCACAAAGTAGTACACCGTCTGTTTCAGGTCGGCGAAGCTCACGCCTTCGTCAATAAAAATGCCCTCCACCTGATGAAACATCATGTGGGCGCGGGCCGAAATAGCTTCGTTGCGGTACACGCGGCCGGGCATAATGCTGCGAATGGGCGGCTTCTGCGACTCCATTACCCGCACCTGCACGGTGCTGGTGTGGGTGCGCAACAGAAAATCCTCCCTGGGTTCGTTGGGGTTGCGCCGCACGAAGAACGTATCCTGCATGTCGCGGGCCGGGTGGTTCTCGGGAAAGTTCAGGGCCGTAAAGTTGTGCCAGTCGTCCTCAATTTCGGGGCCTTCCGCCACGTTAAAGCCAATGCGGCCGAAAATGCGCACCATTTCCTCCCTCGCCAAACTTAGCGGGTGGCGGGTACCCAGAGCCAGGGGTACAGCAGGCAACGTATAGTCGAAATCGGGGTTCTGGGGGGCATTTTCGCGGGCCGACTCCAGTTCTTGCTGGCGCTGAGTAAACCGATCCAAGGCCAGCTGCTTGAGCTGGTTAAGCTCCTGCCCAACGGCGCGACGCTCATCCTGCGGCACGGTCTTAAGCTGATCAAACAGATCCGCTAGCTGGCCTTTGCGGCCGGTGAAGGCCAGGCGAAATTGCTCTAGTTGTTCGGGCGTAGAAAGGTCGTGGGCTTCGATAGCCGCCCGCAGCTGGGTGATAGTCTCCTGCATAGTACTAGCAAAGGTAAGCGTCCGGCTTAAAATCCGACAGGCTCTGTTGCCTGTATCAAATTCGGGCTTTCCAGAAATTGGTACGATTGCTGCAAAAAGCTAGACATAACCGGTAAAACACTAAACGTGGGGCGCCACCCGTTTGGACTTCCGATAGCGACCAGGGGTCTGGTCCGATACGTACCATCTACTTGCCCTTCCTATGAAATCTCTCTTGTTATCTGCTTTGGCGCTGGTCGCCGCGTTTACTACTGCTACCACTGCTCAGGCACAAACCACTAGTGGTTCAAAGGCACCAACTAATGAGTGGTTTGAGCCAGCGGCCCCAGCTTCGGCGGCTCCTGCCTCGGCTGACGACGATGTGTGGGGAAGCGCCCCCACGACGGCCGCTCCGGCCGCCGCAACTGAAGAAGCCACTGGCTATCGCACCGGTTGGATGAGTGCCCCCGGCATTAGCCTCAGCACCCACCAAAAGCCCACTACTGATTATTGGGGACGCCCTTTGGGCAAAAAAGCCAAGGCTGCCAAGAAAGCATCTACTTCAGTTGCGGCTGCTATAGAGGCGGAAGCCAACGCCGAAACCGACCCTATGATGCGCTCCTCCGGAGTGATGGTAGCTCCAGGTATGAGCAGCTCGCCCTACCGTGGCGTAAGCACCGACTATTGGGGCCGCCCGCTCAAGCGTAAAGTGCGTCGCTCGGCCTCCTCTTCGCTGGCCGCGCAGCCAACACCCGCCACTGCCGACGACGATACCCCGACTTCCTGGTAACCAGGAGTGATGGCCTCAAAATACTGATTCAGCAGGGTAGCTGCTATTTCGGAGCTCAACTGTCTATCGTCGCAAAATACTCGCATAATACAATCCAGACGCCTGCCTGGCTGTCGGCCCGATTTTAGTAGCTGTCTGGTATAGCGTCGCGTATTTTGCCCCTACGATAAAAATCAGTTTCCGAAGTAGTCGATACAGCTTAAGGTGAGTAGGTAGGAGGCTACAACGCTGCTACCTACTCACTTTTTTATTATCTCACTTTCCACCCTTACCCTATGAGAATCAGTTTACTTGTCGCCGCAGTTTTCATCTTCTTCGTGGCTGAATCGGCCCAGGCCCAGACCACCGCAACCAAGAAGACGACCACCACTACTAAAAAGACTACTGCCAACGGCTACCACCGCACTAGTAATGTGCGAGCTAAGCCCCGCGCCGGCGCTTATTCCCGCTACGACCGCTCAGGCCGGCGCAACGAGGAAAACCTCAAGCTGGCTCCTGGCGTGCGCCTGAATATGCCCAGTCCGCCTACCACCGACTATATGGGCCGGCCCTTGAAAAAGAAGACTGTGGTTAAGGCTACTTCCACTTCCTCCACTATATCATCGGAGCCTGTCCCCGCCAAAAAAGCGCCCGCTACCACTCCTAAGAAGAAGTAGTAAAAGGTTGATTTTCAGAGAAAAAGTTGAAATGCCTGAATAGTTTTTCGAATAATCGATTACTATTCAGGCACTTTTATCTCAAGATTCGTATTAGGGGCGTTACAACCCGTAACACTAATCTTTCAGTTATGCTCCGACTTGCTTTTTCAGCCCTCTTACTAAGCGCTTGCCTAGGCGGAACTAAAGCGCTTGCCCAGCAGCAGCCAGCTCCAGCCGCGACGCCCGCACAGGCCGCGCCTCAATCCGCTCAGCCGGCTTCTAAAACCGACACACCACCTTCCTCCTGGATTGCGGCTGCCGCTTACGTAGACGAGGCCGAATCTGATCCGGTGACGCGCAGTGGCGGTCAGCAGGTGGCGCCCGGCTTTACCGCCGCCCCCACGCACCGCGTAACAACTGACTATCAAGGCCGTCCGCTGAAGCCATTCAAGCGCGTGCGCCGCTCAGTGCCAGGGGCTGAAACACCAGCTCCGGCACCGGCTCCGGCTACCAATACCATGGGCACCCCAACGGCGACCCCGGCCCCAGCACCTGCTACCCCCGCGCCTAAGTCAGGCAGCGACTGGTAAGCAAACAGTAACCACAGACACAAAAAAACCGGACGAAATAGTCCGGTTTTTTTGTGTCTGTGGTGAATTGGGCTGCTAGTGCTTTACTCAGCATCGACTAATTCTGCAACTGCTTTAGGCTGAGCCCGGTAGTACAGAGTGCTACTGTTTTCAGGGCGCAAAATTTCGCGGGCGGCTTCCAGCACTGCTTCGGGCGTTACAGCCTGAATACGTGCGCTTTCCTCGTTTACTAGGTTAGCGTCGCCCATGAGTTT
The DNA here is from genome assembly GCF_054051685.1 of Hymenobacter sp. HD11105. Lineage (NCBI taxonomy): Bacteria > Pseudomonadati > Bacteroidota > Cytophagia > Cytophagales > Hymenobacteraceae > Hymenobacter > Hymenobacter sp. HD11105. Next base: position 528,402 of record NZ_JBSWBR010000001.1, read on the forward strand.
GCTGTAAGCTAGGTTCATGGCACGGTTGAGCAGCTCAATTTCGCTGAAGACGATGCTGGCCTCCGCTTGATTCTTTACTTTCTCCAGCTCGTCGTGTGGCACGGCTACTTCGCGCAACTCGGCCACTACCGCTTCCACCGCTGCATCGGCCTCTTCCAAGCTAACCCCGGTGTTTAGCTTGCCACTGATTACGAGCAAGCCCGGCTCGAGCGAACCCGTGCATGAAGCCGAAATACCATTAAAAAGCTGCTGATCTTTTACCAAGCGCTGGTAGAGGCGCGAAGATTTGCCCCGGCCCAACACATCGGAGAGTAAGTCAGCGGCGGTGTACGCCTCATCGGCGCGACCAGGCATGTGGTACACTTTATAGAATGCACTTGCGGGCACATCAGCCGTGATTTCAAGGAAGCGGGCTTCCGTCTGACGCGGCTCTAGAGGCAGGTTGCGCTCATAGCGTGGGCCGCCAGCAATGGGACCAAACCACTTTTCGGCCAATCGTTTGGCCTCATCCAATGTCACGGCACCCGCGACTACCAGAATAGCGTTCTGGGGGGCATAATGCTTGGCAAAAAAGCTGCGTACGTCATCCATTACCGCGTTTTCGATGTGGCTGATTTCCTTGCCAATCGTTGACCAGTTATAAGGATGGTGCTGGTAGGCAAGTGGGCGCAGGCGCAACCACACGTCGCCGTAGGGCTGGTTGAGGTAGTTTTGCTTGAATTCCTCTACCACCACTTTGCGCTGCACTTCCAGGCCATTATCCGAGAAAGCCAAGCCAAGCATGCGGTCCGACTCCAGCCAGAAGCCGGTTTCGATGTTGGCAGCCGGTAGGGTCAGATAATAGTTGGTGATATCAGGCGAAGTGAAGGCGTTATTTTCGCCTCCCACGCGCTGCAGAGGCTCGTCGTAGCTCGGAATATTCACCGAGCCGGAAAACATTAAGTGCTCAAATAGGTGTGCAAAGCCAGTGTGGCTCGGGTCTTCGTCGCGCGAGCCTACGTTGTACAACACGTTGAGCACGGCCATCGGGGTGGAGTGGTCTTCGTGAACAATGCAGCGCAGGCCGTTGGCGAGGGTAAACTCCTGAAAGTGTATCATAGGAAAAGAAGGGTCGGAAGAAAGTTACTATTTCACAAACTACCAGTAAGGGCATTGGGTTCGGGCTAGTCACTTGGATACTCGCCAAAGGGAGGGCACCACTGATTACCACCCTTCTTTTTGGTAGTAGTATTTTTTGCTTTTAGTTATGCCCCAGTACTGCAGTAATTGGGCTTGTACTTCACTATGACCCGGATGCTCCATCCGACCCCAGGCCACCACTGTACAGCTGTTATCTAGCTCTACGATACTCTCTGGCGACTGAGCCAACTCTTGCAGTGCTCGACGCTCGCAGTTGTTGTTTTCCTTGATCCACAACTTGTCGGCATTCATATAGATAGCAGAAACTGCCACTACTCCGCCTATATACCAGCGCCGCCACTGCGAGGGCAAATGGTGAAGCAGATAATACGTAGATAGCCCATAAAAGTATATCAGGCCTAAAATCACGGGCATAATAGAGTCGCGCCGGACAATGAGGGGCCGGTAAGTACGATAGCCCCCAAGAGGCAGGAGTAAAATATAAATTAAAGCAAATAAGCCTAGCCATTGCAGAATGCGCAACAAGCGCTCACTCTCAGCGCTGGGGGGTAGAACCCGGCGAATAAGCTGGGCATTGAGTAAGATGGCCGCCAGTAGTACTGGTAGGCCCAGTTTGCGTAGCTGCCAAAAAATTCCGGATGGTATGCGCAGATACCTTTCCCAGAGCGGCAGAGTAAATGTTAGGCTCTCTGCCTCATTGAGACCAATATATAGGGAGTACAGGCAAAGAGTCGTGAACACTCCTAGCAGGAACAACGGCTGCCGAGGCACTTGCTGTACGCGGGTTAACCAGGCTCCTAGGTGTAGACGATCTGACCCAAGCGTTTTCCATTGCTTAATGAGCCAATGGAGCCCAATACCAAAAAACAAGACTGCAACTGCTCCCGTAATAATGGCCCCATTGAAAGCCAAAACGATCATCAGCAGAATTAAAGCCAGCTGACGAGGCCATGAAAGCTGCAATGGCTGGCCGCGGTACGCAGCCCTATAAAAGGGCAGCAGCAGCAGTAGCAGCAGCGTCATAGGGAAGGCATAAAAGAAGGTATAGGTGATCGAATGATCAATGATGCCCATTTGATCATTATAGCCAGCCCCCTGAAATAGCGGCGTCAGTAATGCCGCTGCTAGCCAAAGTTTGTAATTATTGAGCCGATAGGTGCCGGTAATGTAAACCCCCAATACATAGAGCAACAACGCTTGTAAGCACATAGCAAACAGTGCGCACGCTGCATAAACACTATTGATAGGCTCAGTAATCCGCTGAAACCAGAAAGGAACCGACTTGAAATACCCCACCATGGCTGCGTGGGCAAAGAAGCGATTGGGCGCTATATATACTTCATCCCTGACCAACGCTGCCCACCCAAATGGGTCCTCCAGCACTTGACGACACTCAGGGGCGGGCATTACGATAACGGCCAGATCGCCTTCTAGTGGGTACTGGTAAACTTGAAAGAAACTACAGCCCAAATCCACCAGCACAAACAAAACCAGCAGCCCAACCCAAAAAGGCTTCTTCATCGAAGTAATATTCTGATACATACTGTACGCTTGCGCCGATCTAGCTCATCAGCTGGCGAAAAATTCATCGTATCAGTACGGCCGATAATGCAGGCTCAACCAATACAAATTGAAACTAAACGCGGGCGTTGCGCGGCAAAGAAAAATCGAAGCTACGCGCTGTAGTTGATCTGTGCAATCAAAACAAATTTGTCATAAGCAGGCATGAGGTAGAGCGGCAGAGTAGTTTACGGGCATGGTAAGGCTCAACTTTCTACCTTTGGAACGACTAACCGCCCCCTTATTTTCGTCCTGCCCAATGCACTTTGACCGGAAAGAGTACACTCAAGATGTACTGCTGCGCTTATACCAAGGCTTGTTGAAGCCTCGTTTGATTGAGGAAAAAATGCTCATTCTGCTGCGGCAGGGGAAAGTGAGCAAGTGGTTTTCGGGTATTGGGCAAGAGGCCATTTCGGTAGGCAGTACGCTGGCTCTGGAGGCTGATGAGTACATTTTGCCCCTGCACCGCAACCTAGGCGTGTTTACGGGGCGCAATGTGCCGCTTGCTCAGCTTTTCGCGCAGTGGCAAGGCAAAACGACCGGCTTCACCAAGGGCCGCGACCGCAGTTTTCACTTCGGTACCAACGAGCACCATATCGTCGGGATGATCAGCCACTTGGGACCCCAGTTGGCGGTGGCCGATGGTATTGCTTTGGCCGACTTGCTTGATAAAAACCCAAAAGTAACACTGGTATACAGCGGCGACGGTGGAGCTTCGGAAGGCGACTTCCACGAGGCGCTGAATGTGGCGGCGGTATGGCAATTGCCGGTCATTTTTATGATCGAAAACAACGGCTATGGCTTGAGTACGCCCAGCCGGGAGCAGTTTCGGTTTGGCTCATTCGTGGATAAAGGCCCCGCTTATGGTATGGAAGCCGTGCAAGTAGACGGCAATAATGTGCTGGCGGTGTACGACACCGTGCGCCGCCTGGCCGAAGATCTGCGTGAAAACCCTCGTCCGGTGCTGGTGGAGGCCCTTACGTTTCGGATGCGTGGGCACGAGGAAGCATCGGGCACCAAGTATATACCGCAGGAACTGTTTGAGGAATGGGCCAAGAAAGACCCGGTAATCAACTACGAACAGTGGCTGCTACGCGAAGGCATTCTAGATGAAGAAGCCAAGATGCGCTTCCGTGAAACCATCAAGCGGGAGATTGAGGAAGGCTTGCACGTGGCCGATGCCGTGCCAATGCCAACGGCCAACGTAGCCGAGGAAATTGCCGACATGTACCGCCCCTTCGAGGCTCCAGTGCATGAGGCTGCCGAAAATGCCGCCCAGACCGAGAAACGCTACGTGGATGCAATCAGCGACGCGCTGCGCCAGAGTATGGAGCGCTTTCCGGAGCTAGTGCTTATGGGCCAAGACATTGCCGACTACGGTGGTGTGTTTAAAATCACGGACGGGTTTGTAGCTCAGTTTGGCAAAGACCGTGTGCGCAACACCCCGCTCTGCGAGTCGGCCATTTTGGGAGCCGGACTGGGGCTTTCTATTAAGAAAAAGAAGGCCATGGTAGAAATGCAGTTCGCCGATTTTGTGACCTGCGGCTTCAACCAGATTGTAAATAACCTAGCCAAAAGCCACTACCGCTGGGGCCAAAACGCCGATGTAGTGGTGCGTATGCCTACCGGGGCCGGCTCGGCGGCGGGGCCGTTTCATTCCCAAAGCAACGAAGCCTGGTTTGTGCACACGCCCGGCCTGAAAGTGGTTTTCCCCAGCAACCCTTACGACGCCAAGGGCCTGTTGAACGCGGCCATTGAAGACCCTAACCCCATCATGTACTTCGAGCATAAGCTGCTCTACCGCTCCGTGAGCGGCCCCGTTCCGGATGAATATTATACCGTGCCCATCGGTAAAGCCAAACTGGTGCGCGAAGGCGACACTATCAGCATCATTACTTATGGTTTGGGAGTGCATTGGGCCACACGTCTGGCTGAAGAAATGGACCTCGACGCCGATATTCTCGACCTACGTACGCTGCTGCCTTGGGATGAAGAGGCGGTGCGTCAAACGGTGGAGAAAACCGGCCGCGTACTACTACTCCATGAAGACACTCTCACGGGCGGTCTGGGGGGCGAAATTGCGGCCTGGATTGCAGAGCACTGCTTTGAGCACCTGGATGGGCCAGTGCAGCGCGTTGCTTCCCTAGATACGGCTGTTCCGTTTTCGCCGCCTCTGGAGCAAGCCTTTTTGCCTCAGCAACGCCTGCGCGAGCGAATAGAAAAGTTGTTAGCTTATTAGCCTAAGTAAGTAGAAAAAGTGGCCGCTACACTTCGGTTGGCGGCCACACTTCCGCACAAGCTATCTGAGTTTGTTGCGTTGGATTAATAATTGAGGAGGGTAGATAGAAATCCTGGCGAGGCCGGTGCCTTTCGGGATGATAGCGAGTATTCTTACTTATTTAGCCATGTTCACCCCTAGCTGCCGCTGGCTGTTTGTGCTGGTCGCTCTGACTTTTGCTACTGCTTGTCGGCCTTATCGTTTGCCTAGTCCGCAGGCGCCGCCTCAGCCCAAAGCCACCACCAATACGGGCGACAATGGCGGCGTGGCTCCGGTAACAGCACTCAAAGGCCAGCGCAATAGCTACGACAAAAACGGTCTGCTCAAAAAGAAAAAATACGAGCGTCGGCGCCTTAAGCGCAAAACCGGCCAGCGACTGCTCTTTGGGCGGCCGTTGCCTTTTGAGTAAGCAAGGCCCCAATTGTCGAAGCTGCACCAGTTTGCGTACAATTGAGTACTACAATATCCCTAACTCAGCCGACGAGGTAGCTGGGGAGCAAATTGAGCGATTTTTACCCTTATCCTTATTTCTTACTCCTATGCGCTACGTCTTACTGTTCTGCTGTAGCTTAATATTGAGTTGTATGGCACATACTGCATCGGCCCAAACGGTAGTTAAAAGCCCCGGGCGCCTGCGCGCTGAAAACCGGCGGGCGTTGCGCGAAACTAAGAAGTACGAAGCCGAATACAAGGACTCACACCTAGCCGTGAATCGGGATGACCTGAGACGTAGCCAAGGCCGGGAGCTGCCGCACGATGGACGTCGCCGCTTACAGTTCGATCATACGGGTACACCGAAGGTAAGCGAACCATCACGTGTCAATCTACGTCTGGGAAAGAGGAGAAAGAACTAATCCTTACCCCCAAACTATGATTCCCTGGCAACCCCTTACCCAAGCAGACCAACTAACTGATATTGCGCGCGAGTCGCATGAGCAGCCGGTTCTGATTTTTAAGCACAGCACGACCTGCTCCATCAGTGCGGCGGCCAAGAGCAAGCTAGAGCGGCAGTGGGCCGATGCTGGCCTCGCGGATGCCAAAATATATTACCTAGATCTGCTGCGCTTTCGTCCCATTTCCAGCGAAATAGCTGATAAGTTTAGCGTCCGCCACGAGTCGCCCCAATTGCTGCTGATTCAGGATGGTGAGTGTCGCTACAGTGCCTCACACATGGGTATTCGCCTCAGCGAGGTGAAAAGCGTAGTGAGCAGCTAAATAAACAAACGCCTACCGGCGTCGGCGACCAATGGTTAATTAAAGCAAAAACCACTGATCTGCCGACGCCGGTAGGCGTTTATAGTTCATCTACTTAATCTTCGTACGTGAACTGAACCTGTTGCTTGATGTCTGGGCTCAAGCTAAGCGCTACGGGGCAGGTACGAGCCGCGTTTTCGAGCACGGCGCGGTCCTTAGCCGATAGGGCAGAGGGCAACCGAAAGTCCACATCGATTTGGGAAATGCGGCGTGGGTCACTGGTCATGTGCTTGGTCACGGCGAAGGTAGCCGTGGCTAAGTCCAAACCGCTCCGCTGGGCTACGATACCCATAATGGTCATCATGCAACTACCCAAGGCTGTGCTTACCAAGTCCGTTGGCGAAAACCCCTCGCCCCGGCCATGGTTATCAATGGGAGCGTCGGTAAAAATTACGTTGCTGGAGGCTGTATGCGTTGCTTCAGTGCGCAAATGGCCGGTATAACGGGCGGTGGCGGTGCTCATAGTCAGATAGTCAGAAAGATGGCAATACTTTGCGCGCAAATTTACGTACTTTCGGTGGGGCCGCTATCTGGGGGCCATTTTTGTTTGAATTTCTCTGTTGTATAGCCGTGCAGCTACCCATACGACCTCTGCTTTTTCTCGGCATCGCCCTACTACTGCTCGGCACTGGCTCAGTGGCGCAGGCCCAGGACGCTACCCCCAACGATGGACCTTCTTACCGTAAGGAGTTCACGTACGGCATCAACTTTAACACCCGCGGAGGCCTAATCGGCGGAGTTAATGTGCGCTCCACTCGCGTGCTGAGCGATAAATGGTCACGCTTTTGGAGTATAGAAGGCGTGGAGGTGAAGCACCCCAAGGAGCAGCGTGTTGGCAATCAGTTTACGGGCGGCACTTATGTGCTGAATAAGTCGAACTATATGTTCGCTCTGCGTCCATCGTTTGGTGCTCAACGCGTTATTTTCCGCAAAGCGCCTGAGTCTGGGGTGCAGGTGAATGCATTGCTAGGGGGCGGCCCCTCAATAGCGCTGATGATGCCCTATCAAATTTATTACGACTACACCCAACGCGACGGCACCGGCCGGCCGATTGGGATAGAAGATATTCGGGCCGAGCAATTTGATCCTAACAGGCACGCACAAGCAACTCTGCTCGTTGATCGGGCGCCGTTGTTTAGTGGGGCCAATAACGTGAAGCCTTATGCTGGTGCTCACTTGCGCGGGGCCCTGAGCTTTGAGTACGGCCGCTACCGCGACGCTGTAGCCGGCATTGAGACGGGCTTCTTGTTTGAGTATTTTCCGGGCCGTCCCACTATCCTGCGGGCTACTGGCATCTCGGATACCAAGCTGAATGAAACGTTTTTCCCCTCCGTGTACTTAACGTTGTACTTAGGAACACGCAATTAAAAAATTTGCCCCCAACACAGCTACCCCGCAACGGAAACCAAGTTGGTGGCCGCTGCGGGGTAGCTTTTTTTGCCTCAACTTTGTTGTGAAGACTATTGCCAATGCGGCCGTGTCAGGGTTAGGTGCTACGTGCTGTTAACTCCTGTCTGACCCTTACCTTTGTAGTATGGACGAACTGTTGCTGACCTTACCTATTATTCAGCCCGAGCCGGCGGCCCCGGCCCGGCCGCGCAAGCCCGACTGGCTGCGTGTAAAACTGCCCGTCGGCCCCGAATACGCAAAAGTTCGTCGGCTCGTGGATGAGCATAAGCTGCACACCATCTGCGAGAGCGGCAACTGCCCGAATATGGGTGAATGCTGGGGCGCGGGTACGGCCACCTTCATGATTCTGGGCAACATTTGTACGCGCTCCTGTTCCTTCTGCGCAGTGGCCACTGGCCGCCCCAATGAATATGACACCGACGAGCCCCGCCGCGTAGCCGAAGCTATTCAGCTGATGGGCGTAAAGCATGCCGTAATCACCTCCGTTAACCGCGACGAGCTAAAAGACCGTGGCGCCAGCATCTGGCTGGAAACAGTGGTGCGGGTGAAAGAACTGTCGCCTTCTACTACCATTGAAACGCTAATTCCGGACGTGAAAGCGAACTGGGAGGCGCTGGATACTATGATTGCGGGTGGCCAAGAAGTTGTGTCGCATAACATCGAAACTGTGGGCAGCCTGTATCGGCTGGTGCGCCCTCAGGCCAAATACGAACGCTCCCTGGAGCAAATCCGACGCACCAAAGCAGTCGGTAAGCGCACCAAATCGGGTATCATGCTGGGCCTGGGCGAGAAGAAGGACGAAATGTATCAAGCCATGGACGACTTAGTTGCCAATGGTCTCGATATTCTGACTCTAGGACAGTATCTACAACCTACCAAACGTCACTTGGAAGTAGCTGAATTTATTCACCCCGACCTATTCGCTCACTATCGCGAGGAAGGGCTGGCTCGTGGATTGAAATACGTAGAATCAGGGCCCTTAGTGCGTAGTAGCTACCACGCCGAGCGCCACGTAAACGTGCCGATTTAAGCTCCGTTCTAGAGTTGAATTTGAGTGCAATATAAAAGCTCAACCCATAATGGGTTGAGCTTTTTGCTTTTTCTAGAAAAGCGCTTTAACGCCTTCTCTGGGAAGTCTATATTTGACTAATTGACCACTCGACTACCTTGGTTTAGCCCTACTGCATGAAAGAGTTTTTTATGTTTCGTGGGCGGCTGCGTCGCCGGGCGTACTGGGGTCGGGTGATAGGGTTGTATGGTGCGTTGCTACTCGCCTATGCCGGCTTAGATCGATGGGTGCAGCATCGGGCTGACCAGGAAGATCTGGCTATTCTGGTCATGGCGGTGCTACTGATTGGGATTAGTTTGCTGGTTATCGTTCAGACCGTAAAGCGCCTGCACGATACCAACCTTGCGGGCTGGTGGTGGCTGCTGCTGATAGTGCCAATAGTGGGTAACTTGTTTGGCGCCGGCATTCCACTAGTAGATGGTACTGCGGGACCCAACCGCTTCGGACCCGACCCTAAAAAGCGTCAAGCGTACAGGCCTCTTGACGAATCAGAAACGCTTGCTGCCTTCTAGAGAAAGCAAAAAGCAGCTTCGCCAAACGGCAAAGCTGCTTTCAAACTAAAGACGAAGCGAATTAGCGACGAGCGTTCGAGTTAGCACCATCCTGGGGTGGATAGTTCTCCAAAATGCCACCCACAATGCGGTATACTTCTTCTTCCGAAATCGTGTTCTTGTCTACCTGAGCTTGGCCCTGACCGCGCCATGCCAACTCCTTGCGCTTGGCATCTACAAGGTCGATGATAACGGTGCCGGCCTTGTACTGGGTTACTGGTGCATATGGCCCCCGGCCATACATTCCGTAGGCGCCATAACCATAAAAGGGATAGCCAAAGCCACCGCCATTAATCTGCTGCTTATCTTCTACTTTGGCGCTGTAAGCCACAAATAAATCGGGTGTTTGCTCTGTGTAGGTCAGGCCACGCTTTTTCATTTCCATTTCCACAGCCGTGCGTAGGCGCTTGTCGAGGAAAGAGTTATAGCCGCGGGCCGGGCCACCCTCGGCGTCAGCCGTTTGCTGTGGGTACCACGACCAAGTTTTGTAGTTGCGAAAATTAACGGAATGGTCGTAGTCGGAGGTAACGCCTACTCGGGAAGAAGAGCAGCTGGTAGCGCCCAGTAGTAAAGACAACCCCACGGCTACTAAAGCAACCGGACGGGTGAATAAACGGGTGAATAGGTTCATGTTGATTAGCGAAGAGTTAAAGTGATGAGCCAAGATAGCTTTTGCCCGTTACAACGAACGAGCAGAACTGATATTTGACTCTGGCCTTACAACGCTATGCTGGGGTGCAATGTTCCCAAAATAACGGCCTTGCAAAATGAGTAAAACCAAATTTTTTCGGGGAAAAAACCTTGATCAACTTGAAATTTCTATATCTTCCCCAACCTAAACTCTACCTATGCGCAAACTCTACCCCTGCCTATTTGGCTTCGCTCTGCTTGCTTCGTGCAGCGCCGTCCGCGACGATGCTTTCTCCTCGCGTAGCAACAAAAAACCAGTAGATCACAACACCGTTGTGGAGTGTATCCTTTACGATGGCATGACCAAAGAGTCTAACCAGCTAACTAACCTCGGCGTGAACACCAAAGTACAGGTGATCGACACGGTTGATGCATACTTCGTCCGAGCCCGCGTGACGGAAAACGGAAAGGTGCTGAATGGCTACCTCTACCGCACCTGCTTCCCGCAGATATAAGCCAGTTAACAGCAAGCCGAATATCTGCTATAAACATAAAAAGCCCCCCAGAACAGTTCTGGGGGGCTTTTTATGTGCCGATTAAGAGCCGAAGCTTAATACGATGGGCCTTTGTCGGTTTCGACCAGCTTCTCCTCGGCGTCCACATACTCCTCAATGGGCGTGCAGGCGCAGATTAGGTTCCGGTCGCCGAAAGCGGAGTCGATGCGGCTGACAGTGGGCCAGAACTTGGCGGCGCGCACGTACTCGATAGGGTACGCAGCCTGCTCACGGGTGTAAGGGCGGTCCCACTCGTTGGCCATGATGGTAGCCGCCGTGTGGGGCGCGTGCTTGAGCAAGTTGTCCTTGGCATCGGCGCGGCCTTCTTCCACGGCCCGAATCTCCTGCCGAATCTTGATCATAGCGTCGCAGAAGCGGTCGAGCTCTTCTTTGCTTTCGCTTTCGGTAGGCTCTACCATCAGCGTACCGGCTACGGGGAACGACACAGTCGGCGCGTGGTAACCGTAGTCCATGAGGCGCTTGGCAATGTCTTCTACCTCAATGCCAGCCTTTTTGAAGTGGCGGCACTCTAGAATCATTTCGTGGGCGCAACGACCTTTCTCCCCTACATACAGCACCGGATAGTGCTCTTCGAGGCGAGCTTTGATATAATTGGCATTCAGAATAGCAATGCGGGTAGCCTGAGTCAAGCCTTCACCGCCCATCATTGAGATGTAAGCGTAAGAAATAGGCAGAATGCTGGCTGAGCCCCAAGGAGCCGAAGAAACGGCGCCAGTAGCTTTCTCATGTCCTACTTCTACGACCACGTGGCCAGGCAGGTAAGGGGCCAAATCAGCTACTACACCAATCGGGCCTACGCCAGGACCACCACCACCGTGCGGAATGCAGAAGGTTTTGTGTAGGTTGAGGTGACACACGTCGGCGCCGATATTGGCGGGCGAGGTGAGGCCCACTTGAGCGTTCATGTTGGCGCCATCCATGTACACGCGGCCGCCGTGCTGGTGAATGGTGCGACAAATGTCGATGATGGTTTCCTCGTACACGCCGTGCGTGCTGGGGTAAGTCACCATGAGGCAAGAAAGATTGGCAGCGTGCTGCTCGGCTTTCTGCTTTAAGTCAGCAACGTCGATTTCACCTTTCTCTGAGCTTTTAACCACCACTACCTGCATGCCTGCCATAACGGCCGAAGCGGGGTTGGTGCCGTGGGCCGAAGCAGGAATCAGGGCAATGTTGCGGTGGCCTTCGCCCCGGCCTTCGTGGTAGGCACGAATAACTAGCAAGCCAGCATACTCGCCCTGAGCGCCAGAATTTGGCTGTAAGCTCATGGCAGCAAAGCCGGTTACCTCACACAGCCAGGCTTCCAGTTCCTCAAAAATCTGCTGGTAGCCTTGTGCTTGCTCCCGGGGGGCAAAAGGATGGAGGCCACCGATTTCAGGCCACGTTACTGGAATCATCTCAGCGGTGGCATTGAGCTTCATGGTGCACGAGCCTAGCGGAATCATGGAGTGAGCTAAGCTCAAATCCTTGTTTTCCAGGTGCTTCATGTAACGCAGCATCTCGTGCTCGGAGTGGTGCGTGTTGAAGATCGGGTGCGTGAGATAGTCGCTGGTACGTACCAACTCTTCAGGCCAGGTTAGCTCCACGTTGGCGGGCATTTCTACCGCGCTAGCTTCTTTACCAAGCACTTTGGCGAATACGCTTACGATGTCGGCAACGTCGTGAATTTCGGTGTTTTGGTGCAGAGAAATACCTACGCGCACCTCGTCGAAATAGCGGAAGTTCAAGCCAGCGGCTTCAGCTTCACGCTTCACAGCTTGCTGCAACTCCTGGCTTTCCAGACGCAGATTTAGCGCGTCGAAGTAGAACTCATTGCTTTGTTCCACGCCCAGCGCCGTCAACGCTTTTTCCAGCGTTTGGGTCAGGGCGTGAATATTAGTGGCAAACTGACGAATACGCTCCGGACCGTGGTACACGGCATACATACCGGCCAGCACGGACAGTAGCACCTGCGCCGTGCAGATGTTGCTCGTAGCTTTTTCGCGGCGAATGTGCTGCTCGCGGGTTTGCAGCGCCATGCGCAGCGCCTTATTGCCGGCCGCGTCGATGCTTTGACCGATCAGGCGGCCCGGAATGACGCGCTTAAACTGGTCTTTGGTAGCAAAGAAACCAGCGTGAGGGCCACCGTAGCCCATCGGTACACCGAAGCGCTGAGAGTTGCCTACGCACACATCAGCGCCCATTTCGCCGGGCGACTTCAGCAGCGTCAGCGCCATCAAGTCGGCAGCTACGGTTACGAAAAGGCCGTTAGCGTGTGCCTGCGTGATGAAATCGGTGTAGTCGAATACCTGGCCGTCGGCGGCGGGGTACTGGAGCATAGCGCCAAACAGGGCCTCATCGGTGAGGTCGGCGGTAAGGTGGTCGCCGATTATCAACTCGATATTCAGCGGCGTGGCGCGGGTGCGCAGCACGTCGATGGTTTGGGGCAATACCAGCTCCGAGACGAAGAACTTAGTGGTGTTCTTTTTCTTGGTCTGGCTATGAAACATGTTCATCGCCTCGGCGGCGGCAGTGCCTTCGTCGAGCAGGCTGGCGTTGGCAATTTCGAGGCCGGTCAAGTCAATTATCATCGTCTGATAATTGAGCAGGGCTTCTAAGCGGCCTTGAGCGATTTCGGCCTGGTAGGGCGTATAAGCAGTGTACCAGCCGGGGTTTTCAAGAATATTACGTTGAATAACGGCTGGCAGCTGGGTGTCGTGATAGCCCAGGCCGATGTAGTTTTTATAGATTTTGTTCTGACCAGCTATCTGCTTGAACTTAGCCAAAAAAGCGCGCTCGGTAAGCGCGGCGGGCAGGTTCAGAGGGCGTTTTAGGCGGATGGCCGCCGGCACGGTTTCGTCGATAAGCTGATCGAGGGATTCCACGCCAATGGTGCGCAGCATTTGAGCTACAGCAACTTCGTCGGGGCCGTTGTGACGGTCCACGAACACATCAGCGGGCTTGATTTTCAGCAACATAAAGAGAAGATAGAGGTGGCGGGAAGATGTGGCCGCGCGAGCAGCCGAACCTGTAACAAAGGTAAGGCGAAAACCTCTCCTGACGATAGGATTATTAGGCTTAGGAAGCCGGTTGCGCTTCTAGGCCAAAATAATTAACCAGATTTGTTCTCCCACCCATCCAATCTCTTTTCTCACATGCGCCCACTAACTATTGGTATCATTCGCGAAGGAAAAATGCCCCCCGACCTGCGCGTGACGCTCACGCCCAAAAAGTGTGTAGAGGCCGAAACGCTGTTTCCTGGTGTGCGCATTGTCGTACAGGAATGCCCTTTGCGCAGCTTTAAGGACCAGGAATACCGCGATCTGGGTATCGAAGTTCGGGCAGATGTATCTGGTTGCGACTTGCTGTTGGGCGTGAAAGAGGTGCCGCCTGCCAAGCTTATACCCAACAAAACCTACATGTTCTTTTCGCATACCGTAAAAAAGCAGCCCGCCAACCGGGAGCTCTTGCGGCAAGTCTTAAAGAAGAACATCACGCTGATTGACTACGAACTGTTGACCAATGAGAAGGGCGAGCGAATCGTGGCTTTTGGGCGCTGGGCCGGCATTGTGGGCGCTTATAACGGACTACTGACCTACGGCCGCAAGCATCAACTGTATGAGCTGAAACCCGCCTACCAGTGCGTGGACATGGAGGACATGCAGGAGGAATTTTTCAAAGTGAAAAAATTGCCCCCCATCAAGATGGCCGTGACCGGCTCGGGGCGGGTGGCGCAGGGCGCGGTAGAAGTGCTGGATAAAATGGGCATTCGGCGGGTGAGCGTCTACGATTACCTGTATCTGAACTTCAATGAGCCGGTATACACTCAGCTCCGCAGCAGCGACTACAACCGCCGTCGCGACGGCCGGGTGTGGGACACGCCCGATTTTCACCGCAACCCCCAGGAGTACGAATCAACCTTCGGAAATTTTCTGCCCGTTACCGATTTGCTGCTGGCCTGCGCCTACTGGCATCCGGCGGCACCCAAACTGTTCACCGAAGCCGACACCCAGCGCCCCGACTTTCGGATAAACACCATTGCCGACATTACCTGCGATGTGAACGGCTCCATCCCAACCACGAAGCGCAGCAGTAGTATTCAGGAGCCAGCTTTCGACTACAACCCCCAAACTGGCGAGCTGGAACCGCCTTATTCTCGGGCTAGCAATATCACGGTAATGGCAGTGGACAATCTGCCCTGCGAACTGCCCCGCAACGCCAGTCGCGACTTTAGTCGGCAGCTGCTTGACAAGGTGTTCCCTCACTTGGGCAGTGAGCAGCCTGAGCCCATCATTGAGCGGGCTACTATCGCCATGGGCGGCAAATTGACGGAGCGCTATAGTTACCTAGCCGACTACGTAGCTGATTAAATAAGCCAAACACAAACGGGCCTTTACCACGTCGTATAAGATATACCGACGCGGTAAAGGCCCGTTTGTGTTTAGGTCAAGAGCTGACTACTTATACGCCTCGCAGCACCGGATACTTAGCCTGGACCAACATATACACACCGTAGGCCATAAGGCCCAGCGCTACGATGGCTAATACTGCGGGGCCCATGCTGGCGAGCAAATCGAAGGCGCCCTCGGTGCCTTGGGCTGCGTTGGAGTTGGACTGCATAGCAGCTTGCAGCAAGAAATAGCCGATGATGGCCATCACGATGCCGCGGGCGGTATAGCCCACTTGGCCAGTACGGTACACAATTCTTTGCTGTTCAGCTGGCAATCCGCTGCTGTTTACGTGCTTGGAAAACTTGCCGGAGTAAGCCCGGTAGATCTGGTAAAGGCCGGCGCCAATTACACCTAGCGCAATAGCACCCAGCGCCCATTGGCCCCACGACTGATCTAGGAGCTTAGCAATTAATGATTGTTGGGTACCGCCGCCCTGGCCGCTGGCGCCGCCGCTTAGGGCTGCACGCCCAGCCGCGAAGGCTAAACCGGCGTAGAGCAAGCCACTACCCGCGTAGCCCAGTCGCCGGGCCATGCCTTTGGCATCAGAGCCTTTGTCTTCTGTGTCGCGGAAGGCCTGAACCAGCCGCCACACCACGTAGCCCAGTAGTCCGAAGGCAACTAGCCCCAGCAATACCCGCCCAAATGGCAGGTCCTGAATAGTTTGCAAAGCCTGCTGTTTATCAGCAGTTTTGCCCCCCTGCACACCAGTAGCGGCCATCACGGCTAAGGTGCCTACAACAATGTATACTACCCCTTTAGCCGCGAAGCCAAACCGGGCCAATGCTTTAATGCCCGAGGAAGGAGAGTGGGGGAGAGAAGACGTAACGGAGGAGGTGTTCATCATAGCGGTAGGTAGGAAAAGAGCGGAAAATGAAAACAGAGCAAACCCAAGCAGTGCTAGGAAGCCACTGAGTACATCATTGGCCGGCCTAGCAATCCTTCGGGCTGATACAACTCGGCTCCGAGCCGGAACAACGCTTCATTCTCGGCCAGATCGAGGGTGAAAATGGGCTTGCCTTCCAGAGCACCACTTTGCAGCAGGCGCTCCAAATTGCCTCCCGGCGTCATATACGGAATAAAGAATTGATCGGCCAGATCGGCTACCAGCAGGTTGCGGATGTCGGCAGTTTCCTGGGTGATGGTGGTTACATCCTCCTCGAAAGGAGTAAGAAAAAGCAGACGACCAGCGCCTATTTCCGTCTCATATTCCAGCCTGATATTAGGCCTGATACCCCGACCGAGCGCGTATACAATCGGCTGCTGCTCGCCCTGAAGCAAGTAGCGGAAGACGGTTTGCTCCAGCAGAGAGTGGAAGCCTGACACCACGCAGTTGCCGTTGGCACGTTGTTCTAGCGCCCACAAATAAGTAAGGTGCTCTACGTAACCGGGGTAATTGCGAGAGCAAAGGAAAGCTGTTTTGGGAAGCGTCAGTAAATCCAGGTTTCCCAAGGAATACAGTTCTTCCGGGAAGATCTTCATACACAAAAGCCAACGTAAGCTAACGGTGACGGGCCGGAGCTTATTAATAAGAAAGAATAGAGGGCAAACAGGGCGGGTACACAAAAAGCTCCACAGCAGCTTTTTACAGCTGGTACGGAGCTTTGTGAAAAAGGTCAACCGGAAAGGCTAAAAATTCCGATTAAACCAAGATTTTATTTCGTCGGCCGTTTTGCCCGCTTTTTGTTGCAGCTGGCCCAGCCACTCTTCCTGCTGGCCTTCGGCGTACTCCATATCGTCGTCGGTCATGTTGGCGTGCTCCTGCCGAAACTTTCCTTTTACTTCGTTCCAGTTGCCACGAGCGCGCCATTCGGTGCTTTTGTCGATATCCATTGTCGTAGAGCTTAAGGGTGGAAATGAAGTGCTTACCCTCTGGCTTACGCCTATGATGTTGTAAAGTTGAGCTTAGCAGTTAGAAGTGATTGGTACGCGAGAGGGCTACTACAAACCATAAAACCGTACCGGTGACGAGTCCTATACCCAAACCGCCCCCTACTTTGCCTAGCTTTTTGCGTTGGGCCTGCTTCTGGTAACCATCTAAGTAGTTTGGGTCATTGAGCAGTGCCTCGTCTGGGACTATAAAATTCTTATCCTGCACTGGGGAGGCAGCGATGGCGGTGCCAGTAGCTATACCGCCCAACGTGCCCAGCGCAGAAGGACCAAAAATCATCACACTTAAGGTGGTCGCGGCAGCAGTTCCAAATAAGCTTCCAGGTGCCTTGAAATACTGCTGCGCATCCATACGGCCCTGGATTGCCATTTCTGCTGCTGTGCGTTCTGAAGCTCGTTTCGGCGCTTTAGAAGCGGTAGTGTTTAACAGTACCTTTGAACCACTAGCGTAGCGAACCATAAATATATCGCTAGTAGCTAAATAGACGGTATCGGTGCTCGGCCGCTCGTTAATAGGCAGATATTTAACTTCCCCAAGTGTAATAGTTAACACTCGCGCCATTATTTCCTCGCCATTCGTGCGCAAAATAGTGTCTTGGGCCTGGATACGCAGTATAGTGCAGCACAGGAGAGTAAAAGCAAGTAGAAAAACGCGCATAGAGGATTGAAGCAAAATGATGCTTTGATATAAGAATGTAACTGCATTGGTAGGCTAAGCTTGAACTACTTAGTGCGCGCCGAAAGCTACCATCAGAGCAACAAAGCCTACTACTACTCCCGTTGCTAATCCTGTTCCAAATCCGCCGGCTGCACTGCCCCATTTTTTACGTTGGGCCTGCTTCTGGTAGCCGTCTAAGTAGTTTGGGTCGTTGAGCAGTGCTTGATCAGTAGTTATCATATTATGGCGCTTCGGTGGCGAGGCCGCAATGGCTACGCCGGTAGCTACTCCCCCGATGCCGAAGGCAGAGATGCTAACGAATGTAGCCCCAGCAGTGCCCCAAAAAGCACCTGGCGCTTTGAAATATCTTCGCGCATCCATGCGACCCAGGTTATTCATCTCCTGCGCCGTACGTCCTAGCCCTACAGCAGGAGCAGCGGTAGCCGAGGAGGTGACTATTTCTTTCGTGCCATTGGCGTAGCGAATTAAGAAGACGTCGGTGGCGGCTAGACGTAGTGTATCGGTGCTCGGCGGCTCGGTGATGGGTATGTATGTAATGTCGGTGGGCGTGATGCTTAGTACCCGCGCCTTCACCTCATCGCCGTCGGTGCGTAGTATGGTGTCTTGGGCTGAGGCACTTAGCGCAGCCAGGCAGTAGAAGCAAGCAAGTAGAAAGGAGCGCATAGTAGTAGAGATATAAGTCAGAGAAAGGGATATGGGTACGTTAGCGCCGCCGCGAGTTAAAGCCGACCAGCAAGCCGAACCGGACTCCCCCGTTGCCGGGAACCACGGCCAGATTCACGGGGAAGTTGACCCCATTAGAGCGAAAAGAGGTGCCCACGGCCAAGGCTATGCCAGCACTTTGAGGTGTCAGATTTGGTCCCAAACCGAACTCTAGTCCCTTTGGCCCGCGGATACCCACTAGGGCATTTAGGCTCGGAATGAATTTGCCCTGCTCTAAGCCGCCAATCAGCGGCACTATCTCTAGCAGGCCAGCGGTTCCGTTGGGCAATCGAAAAATGCGGGTTTCGAACTGCCAGCCGAACTGGGTGATGAACGGGTTGAGGTTACTCAAATAGCTGTTCTCGCGCGCCTTATCTAAGACACCGGATGAAAGGATGGAGAAGCCAACACGAGGACCATTTAGATGCACATCTTCATATGCAGAATCCTCGTCGCCGGGTACTACAGGACCGGGCGGGGGCGGGATGGTGCCGAGTTGGGGGGCATTTTGAGTGGGTCTAAATACCTCCTTGGAGCCCGAAGCGTACCGAATCATGAATACGTCGGCGCGGCGCACGCTGATAAGGGGGCCGTCGGGGTTGTCGGTGCGCTTGTAGCGCACTTCGGTAGGTGTAATCTCCAGAACTTTCACCTGGAGCTCCTCCCCATTTTGCTTGGTGAGCAGGTCTTGAGCCTGAGCTGAGAAGGCCACGAAAGCCAGCATCAGCAGAGAAAGTAGCAAGCGTTTCATATAGGTAGTGTTTAAAGTGAAATCCTAACCGAAGGTGCAGGCTTCACCCTATAAAACACGAACCACTTTTTGGATTTTTCAGACTTTTATTATCAATCAATAGCGAGGATAAATACTTGATTTACAGTTGTTATAAATGATATTTTATTAGACTTTACAAAATGGCCCCCAGCGGCTATATTTAGCTTTTCCAATTCGTATATGGATGACCTGCGCACCACCCTGGCTACTTTCTCGCCCGACGACCGCAAGGAGTTTGGCCGCTTTGTGCAGCGCCAGCGCAAAAAGGCTAAGGGGCGCATGGATTCGCGCCTGTATGAGCTGTTGTTGGCGCCCAAGGCTTATTCGACGGAGGAACTGCTAGCCAAGCTTTACCCCGACGAGCCCAACGCCGTGGCGTATTACGCCTTGCGCAAGCGCCTCATGCGCCACCTCACCGACTATCTGCTGCTGCGTCAGCGCCAATTCGATCCTACGGCGGCGTCTTCGGTGCGCGGGCAGCTCACGCTGGCCCAATACCTGTTCGACGCGGGTGTGCCGCGGCTGGCGTGGTCCACATTGCGCAAAGCCGAGAAGCTAGCCCACCAGAATGAGCAGTATGAGTTGCTTAATTCCATTTATAACCTTCAGATTGCCCAAGCCAGCAGCGAGTACGCCGACGACTTGGACGACATTATCCGCCGCCGCAACCACAACAAAAAGGCTGCCGACGAGGAGGAGCGCGCTGGTATTGCCGACAGCCTGATTCGGGCCCGCCTGCGCGAGGCCCGCAGTCGGGGCCGGGCCGGGGAAGCCTTTGATAGCATTATGCAGGAAGTGCTGCGCGAGTATGACTTGCAGGAAGCTTTTGCCCGCAGCCCGTCGTTGCTGTACCGGCTCATGTCCATTGCTCGCAGCTCTATGCTGGTGCGCCGCGATTTTGTGTCGTTTGCGCCCTTCGTGCGGCGCTGCTACACGCTTATGGAAAAGCGCCACGGCTTCCGTCCCGCCCACCGCTACTACCAGCTGGGCCTGCTGTATATGATTGCTCACGCCCAGTACCGCTCCCGTCGCTTCACCGAGTCGATAGCTTCCCTGGAGCAGCTGCGCACGGCGCTGTACGCAGGCTCGCGCAGCTACATGAGCGATTTTTACCCTAAATACATTTTTCTGCTAGCCGCTAATTATTCATTTTTACGTCGCAACGCGGAGAGTATTAGTCTACTAGAAAACTTGCTGCAAGGCCGCGAAGTAACGCTTACGCCCGCCGACCAGCTCACGGCTCGGCTGGGGCTAGGCTTTCATTACTTTGCCGAAAACCAATTTGCCAAAACCAACCAGGTTCTCATTGGTATCGGCCGCTCCGACCACTGGTGTGAGCAGAAAATGGGCGTGGAATGGGTATTTAACAAAAATATGGGTGAGATGCTGGTGCAGCTGGAACTGGGCAACCCCGACTTGGCCATGAACCGCCTGCGTGCCATTGAGCGCGGCTTCCGCGAGCGGTTTGGGGAAGGCGGCCCCTATCAGTACGTGCTTCGTTACCTGAACTTAGTGCGCGACATCATCGACGATCCGGCCGCGGCCACGCGCCCCGGCTTCCTAACGCGGGTGGAGCAAATGGCCGATGCCGTACCGCTGGATAGTGAGCGGGAAGACCTTCACGCCATGAGCTTCTACGCCTGGCTAAAGGCCCGCGCCCTGGACCGGCCGTACTACGATGTGCTAATGGAACTGGCCAGGGCGGGCAAACCCGAAGTGCAAGCGCCTGTACAGTAACCACAACAAAAAGCCCCCCAGACCAGGTCTGGGGGGCTTTTTATGATTGCTTAAGCAGCAGAACTAGTTTTGCTTAGCAGGTACTTTTTCTACAAGCTTGTCAGCTTCTTTGTTTTGAACTACAGCCGTATCGCCGGGCTCACGCTGCATATCAGCATTCAGGTCAGCAGCAGCGTTGTCGGTAGCACCTTCGATGGCGTCGCCAGCGTTTTCAACATTGTTAGCAGCATCGTTGGCAGCACCTTCAGCGGTAGCTTCGGCGCTCTTCTCGGTGCTCTCTGAGCAAGAAGCAAGAGCGAAAGGAGCGAAAGCGGCTAAAACGAGCAGGGATTTGAAAGTGGTTTTCATGGCTAAGGGAAATAAATTCTGGTGAGTAAATAATGGGTTCATACCGCTTTCTGTAAAAAGTAACCCGCTCACAACTAAATTTTTCTTGATACTAGCCAATTATGTAAGCAACTACAGCAGTTGGTGCAGTGCCCAGAGCCGCGAAATGAACTTGCTGCTGCGCCCGGTGGAAGCACCTAAGCTGCCGCAAAAGCAAGCGCTGCATCAGTCATTACACCTAGCGCTTAACTTTTAAGAGCTGATGCCAGTATAGCAAAGACGTTCCCTTCTCTTTGCCTCTCTGAACTATGGATTCCACCGCCCAAACCCCCCAAACGCCCCTCACGCCCACCATCCCGCTCGACGTGACTGAGCAGCAAAACACGGCGCTGCTCGACGATACCCTGAAGCTGCTCAACGACGGAGTGCCCAGCCGCGAGAACCAGTATGGACTAACTGAAATTGACCGCTGGATAGAAGTGTTGCGCGCATCGGAGCGCCCTGGCTTGGCCAAAATAATCCAGGAGCTGAACACACTGCGCGAGCAGCTCACCGACGACGATACCGAGTCGCACTCCATTGCCGAAACCTTAGCTACGCTAGGCGCCGAAGCTAATAAAGTGGCTGACGAAGCGAATAACACTTACACTGCCTCGCTCAATCATTTGGGCAAGGTTCTGATCAAGCTTGGTTCTTCCCTGTCGCGCTAATCAAAGCCACCAACGAATAAAAAAGCCCCCCAGAAGATTCTGGGGGGCTTTTTTATTCGTTGAGAAAGAGCGAATAGCTGCTGCTGTCGGCGGGAGGTGGATAAGGTGCGGGCTGCCGCCTATTTTTGCGCTTTCTTCTTTTGCTGCGCTATGCCTACCTCCACACCGCCCGACCTCACACTCTACGATCCGTTCAGCCGCATGCAATTCGGCGACCAGCACTGCTTTCTGTGCGGCGCGCCCACCGATCCGGCCCTGGATTCGGTGCCAGTGTTTGCCGAGTGGCTGCAAGCGCGCTACCAGCTAACCGAGCGGCAGATTCTGCTACTCGACCAAAGCATCCGCACCTATCAAGACCTGCGGATTCCGTGCTGCGCGCGCTGCCGCACCCAGTACGTGGAGCCCTTGGAAGCGCAAATGGCTGATACGGCTGCGAAAGAGCTGGAAGGCTGGCGCGCTTTGCCCGAGAAAACGTTGTTTCTGTGGTTGGGCAAAATGTTCTACGGTATTTTGACCACCGAATTGCTCACCGAACTCGACCCGCTGGTGAAGCCTCGTTATCCTTTGGCCGAAAACGCACAGATGTTTCGTCGCTTTCAAGCCTTCTTCCAAACGTTTCAGGCTTTACGCGTGCCCATCGAGTTCTCGGACTTCCTGCCAGCCTCGGTGTTCATTCTTGAAACCGCTCCGCACGAGGATACCATTGCCTTTGAGTACGACGACGACCTGACCACGATGGTCTTCAGCATCAAGCTGGATAATGTGGTATTGATGGCCTGTCTGATGGATAATGGCATCATTCGGCAGGCAATGGGACAGGTGCAGGCCGACGCCCAGCGTCCGCTGCACCCTATTCAGGTAGCCGAGTTCAAAGCCCGCGTATACTATGCGGCTTATTTGTTCGGCGTGATTCCCGATTACTTTGTGCGCACCCCACGGCCCGGCGATCAACGCCTTACCTACGATACGCTCATTGATGACGTGACAGGGGGCATTTTTGCTCCTTGGCAAAACTCAGCCTATGCCCAGTCATTACTGGAAATGTGGAAACGCTGGCAAATTCCGTACACTACCATTATGCGCGACCCGGAGCAGCCGTTAAGCTTTTTGTATGAGCCCGATGGGCAACCCCGCGAAATGACTGCGTACCAGCCGGAGGTACAAAGCTGAGCGTCTGGGGGCAAAATATGTGGCGTCGGCTTAACTGGCCTGCCACTGCAATTCGGGTTTGAGTACTTTGCTGATGCGCACATCGTCCCACTTGCCGTAAATCTTTTCGTCTTTGTGCACCAATAAGTCAATAGTGCGGCGTAAGCGACGATTCATTGTGTCGTGGAGTTCATACACGCCATCAAGTTTGGGCGAGATTCCACTGACGTGAACTAAGTCACCGTATTCAAACTTGCCACCATTTTGCTTAAGCATATCCCGGGAAAGAGCTATCCAGCGGTGCTTGCTCGAATGATTTCGGCTAATGCGCGAGTTATCGGCGGTAATAAGCGGGTCAGAGTCCGTTTGTCTGGGCTCAGCCCAATAAACTGTGGCCGTTACTTTGTAGCCAGGTAGGTGACGGGGCAGCACAGCGGCTACCGGTGTAGGAGCATCAAAAATGATGTGCCGAGGAGTAAGATTAGTAACCGCCGGCGTAAGTGGCAGCGGTGCAGAGGTACTTGTTTGAGGCGGGAAGAGGAGAGTTAGGATAAATAACGCAATAGACATGACATCAGGTGTGGTGACTCTTCTATAACTCCCGAAGAGGATGGGCCGCTCCCGCAGTCGCGCGAACAGAACCGATTAACTCGCACCTCCAGTAAAAGGTTGCACTACATTCTGACTAGTAGATGAATACGTTGTTTAAGGGGATGAAAGGGCTGTTTTTAGCAGTAAATTTATTTATGATTGGCTTTATTTAATATTTTAAGCAATATATTCGACTTTTTTAATTATAGAGCAAGTTTATAGTGTCGTCCAAACAGCATCATTATTACCCATATTTTCTGTTGCATTTCGCCCATCCGAATCAGGAAAACTTGCTTACGTAAGGGGACGTAAGGAAAGTACAGTCCGGGTTACTCCGTGATTTTTCGCCGCCTTCTTAACCCCTTACATCGTATGGCAGTATCTGCCCTAACTACCACGTGGCGCTCGACCTTAGCGCTCAGCGCGGGCTTGTTTTTAATAAGCGCCGCCTTCAGTTGCTCATCACCTTCTGGCTCTGGTGCTACCACTCCCGGCTCCGACGACAGTGACTCTACGGGTACCGCTCGGTCAGGAGCACCGGCCAACTCACCTCTTCAAGTGGTAGCTGAGTTTCGGGAGCCGCAGATAGTAGGAGTAGCCGTTGTGCCCGATGGGCGAGTATTTGGCGTTTTCCCACGCTGGGACAACAATCCCGTCGCTCCGGTAGCGCTAATTGGCACTGATAACTCAGTACAGCCTTACCCCGACGCTGGTTGGTGCACTTGGAATGACTCAGTGCGCAACGAGCCCCAAAAGCATTGGGTCTGCCCGCAGAGCGTGCACGTCGATCAAACCGGCATGCTCTGGGTTCTCGACCCCGCCGCGCCGGGCTTAGCCGCCACCGTGCCGGGCGGCCCCAAATTAGTCAAGATTGACCCCAGCACTAATAAGGTAGTGCAGAACATTAGCTTTCCAGCTTCCGTGGCCCCGCGCAAATCTTACCTAAATGATGTGCGCATCGACACCCAGCGCAACGTCGCTTACATCACCGACTCTGGCATGGGCGCCATTGTAGTAGTCGATTTAAAAAACGGTACCTCGCGCCGCCTACTCGCCGACCATCCATCAGTCCACCCAGAGCCCGGCCTCATATTGAAAGCCGACGGTCACCCTATGATTGACCCTAAAGGCAAACCCATGGCTCTACACGCCGACGGCATTGCTCTTAGCCGCGACAACGCCTATTTATATTGGGCACCTCTGACAAGCCACACGCTTTACCGCATCAAAACCGAAGCTCTGCGCAGCACGGCTCTATCAGCTGCTCAGTTAGGCCAGCAAGTAGAAAACATGGGTACGATACCGGCCACCGACGGTATGGAGATAGACGCCAAGAACAATGTGTATCTAACCTCCTTCGAGAATAATGCCTTGGTGCGGCGTACCCCCGATGGCAAAGTGCAAACTCTTGTGACCGAGCCTCGTTTGCAGTGGCCTGATACCTATGCCATTACTGGGAAGGATGAGTTGTTTGTGACAACTTCTGCTATTCATAAAGTACCAACATGGAATAAAGGCGTTGGTAAGCAGGATCAGCCCTATCGCATTCTTAAAATGGCTTTGCCACAGTAGAAATTCGCTTAAACATTCTGTGTTTTATCAAAGCCTTTCCTCTTTTAGAGGGAGGGCTTTGTTTTTATTTTGAATAGATTGGCTACTGAACGCAACGTAACGATTGCAGCGTAAAAATCAATTGGTTGAAATACAGGCGTATTTGTGAACTCGAATACAGGTTTTCAGCTTTAAACTAGGCTGTATACCTTTGACCTGACTCACTTAGCTCCTTACCCGATGGACGCTTACTCTTACATCGCCAATGCTCACGGCGACTACATAGACCAGCTTTATAAAACTTACCAGCAAGATCCCGAATCGGTGGATTTTGGCTGGCGCAAGTTCTTTGAAGGCTTTGACTTCTCCCAGCAGTTTCCAAATGGCGACGGTCAGACTACCCAACCTACTGGCTCAGGTGTATTAACTACTCCTGCTTCCACCAATGATGCGGAAGCCGTTCGAGCCGTGGACACGGTGGCTGCTGATAAAGAAACGCAGGTGCGCAACCTGATTCATGCATTCCGCAGCAGGGGGCATTTACGGGCCCGCACCAACCCCGTGCGGGAGCGCAAAGACCGCAAAGCCCGCCTCGACATCGCTGACTTTGGCTTGACCGAAGCCGACCTCGACACTCCGTTCAGAAACGGTGAGCTGTTGGGCTTGGGCACCGGCGCCAAGCTGCGCGACATTGTGGCCGCTCTGGAGAAGATCTACACCCGTAGCATCGGCTTCGAGTATATGTACATCCGCGACCCCCAAATTCTGGACTGGTTCCGAGATAAGGTGGAGAAAGATTCCTTGAGCTTTAATCCTGGTCTGGAGTATAAGAAGCGGATTCTGAGCAAACTAAACGAAGCCGTAGTATTTGAGAACTTCTTGCATACCAAGTTCTTGGGTCAGAAGCGCTTCTCGCTTGAGGGCGGCGAAACCACTATTCCCGCTCTGGATGCCATCATCAATAAAGCCGCCGATTTGGGCGTGCGTGAGGTGATGATTGGTATGGCTCACCGTGGCCGCTTGAACGTGTTGGCCAACATCATGGGCAAGACGTACGAGCAGATCTTCTCAGAATTCGAGGGCACTGCCGTACCCGACCTAACGATGGGCGATGGCGACGTAAAGTACCACATGGGCTACTCCTCTGAAGTAGACACCGAGGGCGGGCACAAAGTCAACTTGAAATTGGCCCCCAACCCCTCCCACTTGGAGGCGGTGAATCCGGTAGTTGAGGGCTTTGTACGCGCCAAAATCGCGCACCAATACAACGACGATTACCACCAGATTCTGCCCATCCTGATTCATGGTGATGCAGCGCTGGCTGGCCAGGGCATTGGCTACGAGCTTACCCAAATGTCGCTGCTGGAAGGCTACCGCACGGGTGGTACCATTCACTTTGTAATTAACAACCAAGTAGGCTTCACTACCGATTTCGAAGACGCTCGCTCCAGCATCTACAGCACCGATTTAGCAAAGATCATCGACGCGCCAGTGCTGCACGTGAACGGCGACGACCCAGAAGCGGTAGTCTTTGCTGTGCGCCTCGCTACCGAGTACCGCCAGCAGTTCCACGCCGATATCTTCATTGATATGGTGTGCTACCGCCGCCACGGCCACAACGAGTCGGATGAGCCCAAGTTCACTCAGCCTACGCTCTACAACATCATTTCTAAGCATCAGAACCCGCGCGAGGTGTACAACACTATGCTCGTGCAGCGTGGCGACGTAGATGCTGAGCTGGCCAACCAGATGGACCGCGAGTTTCGCGAGATGCTGCAGGCCCGCCTGGATATGGTGAAGCAGAAGCCTCTGCCATATAACTACCAGGCCCTCGAAAATGAGTGGCGCAACCTGCGTCGGGCCACGGATGCCGACTTCGAGCAGTCACCCGAGACGGGCATCAGCGAGGAGTCGATTATGAGAGTAGGCAAGGCGCTGACTACGCTGCCCGAAGGATTCCGGCCGCTGAAGCAGATTGAAAAGTTGACTGAGGAGCGCCGCAAGATGTTCTTCGAGACGCGCATTCTGAACTGGGCAGCGGCCGAGCTTTTGGCTTACGGCTCCCTGCTCCAGGAAAAACACATTGTGCGTGTGAGCGGACAGGATTGCCAGCGCGGCACTTTCTCCCACCGTCACGCCGTGCTCCACGACGCGGAAACTTCGGCTCCTTACACTTCCCTGAACCACATTGAGGAAGGCCAGGAGAAGCTGCGGATTTACAACTCTCTACTCAGTGAGTACGCGGTGTTAGGCTTCGAATTTGGCTATGCCATGGCTAACCCTACTGCCCTAGTAGTGTGGGAAGCGCAGTTCGGTGACTTTGCCAACGGTGCCCAGACCATGATTGACCAGTTCATCGTGTCGTCGGAGAGCAAGTGGCAGCGTATGAATGGTGTGGTAATGCTGCTGCCCCACGGCTATGAAGGCCAAGGACCAGAGCACTCCAACGCCCGCCCAGAGCGTTTCCTGCAGCTTTCGGCTGAAAACAACATCGTTGTAGCCAACATCACGACGCCGGCCAACTTCTTCCACGCCCTGCGGCGCCAGCTCACCTGGAGTTTCCGCAAGCCGCTGGTGGTGATGTCGCCCAAGTCGATGCTGCGGCACCCGCTGTGCGTATCACCAGTGGAGGAGTTTACGGGGGGCAATTTCCGCGAGGTTCTTGGTGACGTGTACGCTGATACCAAGAAGGTGAAGCGTGTACTGCTGTGCTCCGGCAAAGTGTACTTCGATTTATTGGAAGAGCAGCAGAAATCTCAGCGCAAGGACGTAGCTATCATTCGTTTGGAGCAGCTCCATCCTTTCCCCAAGAAGCAACTCAATGCTGAGCTAGCCAAGTATCCTAAGGCCAAGCTTTTCTGGGTACAAGAAGAGCCCGAAAACATGGGCTACTGGAATTACATGCTGCGCTTCATGCGCCGCGAATTGGAAGATGTGATTGCCCGTAAGCCCTCGGCATCGCCAGCTACTGGCTACAATAAAGTGCACGTGAAAGAGCAAAAGGACCTCGTGGCCCGCGCTTTCGAGACGTCAGCACCAGCCAGCGAAAATATTGAAGCAGTCACAGAAGTGGCTGACAAGAAACTGAGCAGCTAATAATAGACGCACCGGCCAAGAATGTATTTCGCAATACGTTTTTAGCCGGTGCTCATTGCTGTTCTTGAATACCTCAACTTCACCCTCCCGAAACTCTTCAACCGTTCCACCTATGGGTCTGGAAATCAAAATCCCCGCCGTTGGCGAATCTATCACCGAAGTGACCATTGCCAAATGGCTCAAAAAAGATGGTGAAACCGTGAAGCGTGACGAAGTTATTGCCGAGCTAGAGTCGGACAAAGCAACGTTTGAGCTGCCCGCCGAAGCGGATGGCACTCTGCAAATTCAGGTAGCCGAAGGTGAAACCATTGGCATCGGTACTGTCATTGCCAGTATTGGCGGTGATGGTGCAGCGTCCTCAACTTCGTCTGCCGCCACTCCGGCTGGCGGATCGGCACCTGCTACGGCCACCTTGGCTGATGCCAAAACGGATTCCGGCGACCCAGCCCAATCGAGCACCCAGAATAATACGGGCAGCAATGGGAATGGCAGTTCGGGGGGCAAATCCAACAATGCCGCTGACCCCATTACCCAGGGCGAGCAGAACCCCGAAGCCAGCAATCAATCAGGCTACGGCGGTTCCGCTGCCGGCTCGGCTGATAAGCCCACCGCACCCGCTACGGGCGGCAGTGCTCCTGCTAGCAGCGGCGCTACTGGTGGTGGTGAAGTGAAAGAAATGAAGATTCCGGCTGTCGGCGAGTCCATTACGGAAGTAACCGTAGCCAAGTGGCTGAAAGCTGATGGCGCCCAGGTAGAGCGCGACGAGGTAATTGCCGAGCTCGAATCTGACAAGGCGACCTTTGAGCTGCCCGCCGAAGCGGCTGGCACGCTCCGCCACGCGGCGCAGGAAGGCCAAACCATTGCCATCGGAACCGTTATTGCCCGCATTGAAGGCAGTAGCGGCGCGGGCGCAGGAGCCGCTCCGGCCGCTGCACCCGCCGCTCAAGAGGCGAAATCGGCTTCGGCTGCTCAGCCTGCTGCTTCTGCATCGGGCAGTGCTACCTATGCAACCGGCACGCCTTCCCCAGCGGCTGGCAAAATCCTTGGTGAAAAAGGTATTGCTAGCGCCGACGTTCAAGGTACTGGCCGCGACGGCCGCATTACTAAAGAGGACGCCCAAAACGCCCAAGCTAAGCCAGCTGCTCCTGCTCCGCAAGCACCGGCTGCCGCGCCAGTCGCCAGCGGTCAGCCAGCTGCTCCAGCTCAGCCCGCCGGTGAGCGCAACCAGCGCCGCGAGCGCATGAGCAACCTGCGCAAGACCGTAGCCCGCCGCCTAGTAGCGGTGAAAAACGAGACGGCCATGCTCACCACCTTCAACGAGGTGGACATGCAGCCCATCATGGACCTGCGCACCAAGTACAAAGACAAGTTCAAGGAGAAGCACCAAGTTGGTCTCGGCTTCATGTCCTTCTTCACGAAGGCCTGCTGCGTAGCCCTACAAGAGTTCCCCTCGGTAAACGCCCAGATCGACGGCACTGACATCGTATTCAACGACTTCTGCGACGTAAGCATCGCGGTATCGGCGCCGAAGGGCTTAGTGGTACCCGTGATTCGCAATGCTGAGAAGCTGTCTTTCGAAGGCATTGAGAAAGAGGTAGTACGCTTGGCTGTAAAAGCCCGCGACAACAAGCTCACCATCGAGGAAATGACCGGCGGTACGTTCACCATCACCAATGGTGGTGTGTTCGGCTCCATGATGAGTACGCCCATCATAAATGCCCCCCAGTCGGCTATTTTGGGGATGCACAACATCGTTCAGCGCCCCATCGCCGTGAACGGACAGGTGGTAATTCGCCCCATGATGTATTTGGCCCTGAGCTACGATCACCGCATTATCGACGGACGCGAGTCAGTGTCGTTCCTGGTGCGCGTGAAAGAGTTGCTGGAAGATCCAACTCGTCTGCTGCTCGGCGTATAGGTAGCTGTAGTATAGAAGCAAAAAGCCCCCCAGCTCTTACGGCTGGGGGGCTTTTTGTATGATGAGCGTACGCTAGTTTGGCTGTGGAAAGGGGCGGAACTCTACTCGACGCTGATGGCAATGGCTTGTGCTTTTACTTTGGCTTCTTCGGCCTTATCTCCCGCAAAGTTCTCCTCTACGGCTTTGCTGAATAAGCCAATCCACTGGCGCTGGTAAGGGCCGCGCGCAGGCATAGCTAACTGCTGCGGAATAGGACGACCTTCACCGTGAACGCGCCCAAACAAGGTGCTGCTCCAGTAATCATAGAGCGAGGTGAGATGGTTGGGCCAATGCACTGCGGCTACGGCGCTGAAAATGGGCGAAAGCAAGGCGTCTTGGTTAACCTTTTGGCAAAAGCAGTCTACCAAAACCTTGATATCGCCTTCGGTACGGATGTCAGGAAGAGCAGTTGGCATAAGTAGCTATATAGCAGTTGGGTGATACATACGTCAAGATTCCGACACCGTTGTCCCGCTACTATAAGCGTGACGTGTGCCCAAAGTAAACATACAAAACTTAAAGATATTAATTCAATTTAATGTGAGATAAATTATAGTGGTGAGTTGAAACACAGCTCTGCTATCATTAAAGGCTATACTTCTTATTGTTCGAACATGAGTTAGTATCAAGA
The DNA here is from genome assembly GCF_054051685.1 of Hymenobacter sp. HD11105. Classification (NCBI taxonomy): domain Bacteria; kingdom Pseudomonadati; phylum Bacteroidota; class Cytophagia; order Cytophagales; family Hymenobacteraceae; genus Hymenobacter; species Hymenobacter sp. HD11105. The sequence goes on from NZ_JBSWBR010000001.1 coordinate 559,085, forward strand.
CCAAATAGTCGCGTAGCACTACTTGTGGCTAGACCACTTTCTTCCGCTCTTCTGTCTCAGTGGTTTTATTACTGAGTGGTGTTGGTGCCGGCTTGCGTCCGCCCAGCACGACCATCATAACCGCAATGACAATTAGAGTCGCGCCGCCAACCATATTGATGTTGAGCGTTTCGCCCGCAAAGGCCCAGCCTAGGAGCACCGCCACGACGGGATTTACGAAAGCATAGGTGCCCGCTAGCGCCGGCTCCACCGCACGCAACAGCCAGATGTAAGCCGTGAAGCCCACAATAGAGCCAAACGAAACCAAATACACGTACGCCCACCACGATTTGGCCGTCACCTGGGCTAACTCAAACCCGTTGGCTTCACCCCGAATCAGCCCGACCAGCAGCATCACCATTCCCCCACAAATCATCTGCATGCCACCGGCCACGAAAGGGGAGGGCGCTGCTTGCTTTTTCTTGGAATATAACGACCCGATGGACCAAAGCAGCGCCGCCGTCAGCACCATGGCAATACCAATGCCCTGCTTACCCGGCAGCGCCACGTGCGACGCCCCCGGATGGCTAGCCAACAAATAAACGCCCCCCAACCCGATAGCCAGCCCCAGCGCTACCAGCGCCGTGGGCCGCTGCGATACCCCGCTCATCCAACCCAGCACCGCCAGAAACATGGGTACCGTAGCCACCAGCAGCGAGGCCATTCCTGTCGGAATGTATTGCTCACCCAGCGTCACGCCGCCGTTGCCGAAGCCTAGCAGACATATCCCGATAATGATAGCAGTAACCCAGCCTTGGGCTGTGGGGGCTGGAGCTCCGCGCAGGCGCATGAAGCCGTAGAGCAGCACGCCCGCCAGCGTGTAGCGGGTGCCCGCCATGAGCAAGGGCGGCATGGAGTCGATGGCAAAGCGGATACCCAGGTAGGTAGAGCCCCAGATAATATACACGGCGGCAAAAGCCAGCAGGATAGCGACTTTGGAGGGCGCGGCCGCAGTTGCGGGCGTAGTGGAAGTAGTACTGGGGGGCATTTTCAACGGTTTTACAACTGCAAACCTACGGCAAACCCCTTTGGCTGTTCACCTGAATCTTGCGGTATCAAGCAAAAAGGACGCAAAATAACCCGAAGACGGCTTTGGGTAGAAAAACCCGCGATATTGGTGAGCTATTGCCGAGGTAGGTTACGCAACCGAACTCCGGCCGGTCGTGACTTTACTTACCTCTCGAAGTTTACTCAACTTAAACCCATGCGTTACCGCTTTTCTCTTGTCATTTGCTGGTTGTTGCTGCCCATGCTAGCCTCGGCCCAGCTCTTACAGACCAAAACCACTTTCACGCGGGCCGATTCGCTGCGCGGTAGCCTCACGCCCCTGCGCACCTGCTACGATATCAACTATTATCACCTCGATATAAAGCTCGACATCGATAAGCGGTTCATCAGTGGCTCTAACCTGTTTCGCTTCACTGCCACCCAGGATTTCACCCGCTTGCAATTCGACTTGTTTGCCAATATGGCGGTGGAAAAAGTAGTGCACAAGGGCCGGGAACTGCCTTACACCCGCGAGGCCAACGCCGTGTTTATCACTTTCCCCGAGCCTATTCAGAAAGGCAGCCAGCAAGAATTTACGGTGCACTACAGCGGCAAGCCCATTGTAGCCAAGAATGCGCCCTGGGACGGCGGCTTTGTGTTCACGCAGGATGCGCAGGGGAAGCCGTGGGTAGCCACCGCCTGCCAGGGCACGGGCGCCAGCCTGTGGTGGCCCACCAAAGACCACCAGAGCGACGAAGTGGATAGCATGCTCATCAGCATCAGCGTACCCAAGGGCCTGAAGAACGTGTCGAACGGGCGGCTGCGCGGTACCAAGCGAATGCCGGGGGGCTACACGCGCTACGATTGGTTTGTCGCCAGCCCTATCAATAACTACAATGTGGCCCTGAACGTGGGCAACTACCAGCACTTCAGCGGCGGCACTTACGCCGGCGAAAAAGGCCCCCTAACGCTGGACTATTGGGTGCTGCCCGAAAACCTGGACAAAGCCAAAAAGCAGTTTGCGGCTAACGTGCGGCCAATGCTCAAGGCGTTTGAGCATTGGTTTGGACCCTACCCATTCTACGCCGACGGCTACAAGCTGGTGGAGTCGCCGCACCTGGGCATGGAGCACCAAAGCGCCGTAGCCTATGGCAACAAGTACCAGAATGGCTACCTCGGCAAGGACCTCTCGGGCACCGGCTGGGGCGACAAGTGGGACTTTATTATCGTGCACGAAAGCGGCCACGAGTGGTTTGGCAACAACATCACGAGCAAGGACTTGGCGGATATGTGGATTCACGAGTCGTTCACCTCGTACTCGGAGTCGTTGTTTACTGAAAGCCTGTTTGGCAAGCCCGCTGGCCAAGAATACGTGCACGGGGTACGCCGCAGCATCCAAAACGACGGCCCTATCATTGGCCCTTATGGCGTGAACCAAGAAGGCTCGGGCGACATGTACGTCAAAGGCGCCAACTTGCTAAACATGGTGCGCACCATCATCAACGACGACGCGAAGTGGCGCAACATCCTGCGCGGCCTGGGGCAGGAGTTTTACCACCAAACCGTCACCGCCGAACAAATCATCGGCTATTTCAACCAGCAAAGCGGCCTGAACCTCACGCCCGTATTCGATCAGTACCTGCGCCACAGCACCCTGCCGGTGCTCGAGTTTCGCTTTGAACAAGGCAAAAATCTCTGCCGCTGGGTAGCCAACGTGAGCGACTTCGCCATGCCGGTACGCGTGCGCACCCGCGGCGGCGAGTACCAGTTTATCAGCCCCACCACCAAGTTTGAGCCAGTTGCTTTACCCGGCCTCACCCGCGAAAACCTCGAAGTGGATACCTTCAACTACTACATCGGCGTCTTGGTGAACTAGGAGGGTGTTTAATTTAAGGGCGGTCATGCAGAGCATTCTGCGCATCAAGCAGCGACGAAGCATCTCGCGTGCTGATTTCAGTCAATTGAGAACGTCATGCAGAGCGCAGCGAAGCATCTCGCCAGCGGTAGTAGGATTACTAATCTAGTGTCAGCACGCGAGATGCTTCGCTGTGCTCTGCATGACGTTCTTTGTTAATAATAAACACGTTCTACTGCTGAAGTTGGAGGCTACTACTTGAAGTTACCACGAACACAGTAGCACGAAAAATTGCCCCCCACCGCTCATTTTCATTCGCCGCCAAGCTCCACCTTATGAAGTTTCACAACCAAGTTGTTTGGGTAACGGGTGCCTCCTCTGGCATCGGGGAGGCACTGACCAAAGCTTTTGCCCGTGAAGGCGCTAAGCTTGTGCTTTCGGCCCGCAACGAAGCCGAACTGCGCCGCGTGGCCGCCGACTGCGCCCCCGCCGAAGTGCTGGTGCTGCCCCTTGACCTGGCCGATGCCGCCAGCCTCCCGCCCAAAGTAGAGCAAGTATTAGCCCACTACAGCCGCCTCGATGTGCTCATCAACAACGGCGGCGTGAGTCAACGCTCCCTGGCCCTGGAAACTTTCCTCGACGTCGACCGCCGCTTGATGGAGGTTAACTACTTCGGTACCGTGGCCCTCACTAAAGCGGTGCTGCCGCAGCTGCTTCGGCAGCGCAGCGGCCGCGTGGTCACGATCAGTAGTCTGGTGGGCAAATTTGGTACGCCTTACCGCTCGGCTTATGCCGCCAGCAAGCACGCTCTGCATGGCTTCTTTGACTCGCTACGCGCTGAGCTAACCGGGACTGGCGTGGACATTACCATTATCTGCCCCGGCTTCATCCGCACGGGCGTTTCCATCAACGCCCTCACCGGCGACGGCCGCACCCTCGGCACCATGGACGATGCCACGGAGAAAGGCCTCGACCCCGCCGAATTTGCCCGCCGCGCGCTGCCGATTATCGCCCGCGGCGAGCGAGAAGCCTACATTGGTGGCAAGGAAACACTTGGCGTGTATTTGAAGCGCTTCGTGCCCGGCATTTTCGCCAAGCTGCTGACGCGGGCGAAGGTGAGGTAGGTGAAAGTGGATTGTCCGATTATTTGCTAAAAAAGGCGGTCATGCTGAGCTTGTCGAAGCATCTCTCCCGCTTCGTTGTATTGGTTTTGAGATTAGCGTTGCGGGAGAGATGCTTCGACAAGCTCAGCATGACCGCCTAATTTCAAGAAGTTAGTATTGCAACGACCGCACGGGAGATGCTTCGCTGCGCTCTGCATGACGGGCTTAAAGCATGGCTTCACTACCTGGGGGGCAAATCCGGGCGGCGGCTTTCGGTACCCGGCATTTTTGCCGACCTTCGCCCTGCTGATTTACACTGAATGAACTCACTCTTAGCATGAATCAATACGACGTAACTGTCATCGGCTCCGGGCCCGGTGGCTACGTGGCGGCCATCCGCTGCGCCCAACTTGGCCTCAAAACCGCCATCATCGAGAAATATCCTACGCTGGGCGGCACCTGCCTCAACGTGGGCTGCATCCCCAGCAAGGCCCTGCTCGACAGCACCGAGCACTACCACAATGCCCACACCACCTTCAAGGAGCACGGTATTGAGCTGAGTGATTTGCAGGTGAATATGAATCAGATGATTGACCGCAAAAACGGCGTGGTGAAAGCCAACGTGGACGGCATTCAATACCTGATGAAGAAAAACAAAATCGACGTGATTCAGGGCCTCGGCTCCTTCGTCGATAAGACTCATATCAAAATCACGCCCACCGGCGGGGGCGAAGAGCAGCAGATTGAGACCAAAAATGTCATCATCGCGACGGGCTCCAAGCCGACTGTGCTGCCCTTTATTCAGCAGGACAAGCAGCGCATCATTACCAGCACCGAGGCCCTGAACATTCGCGAAGTGCCCAAGCACATGGTGGTGATTGGCGGCGGCGTTATCGGGCTCGAAATGGCTTCCGTGTATGCTCGCCTCGGCGCCAAGGTGTCGGTGGTGGAGTTCATGGACACCATCATCCCGACCATGGACCGCGCCCTGGGCAAGGAGCTGAAGCGCGTGCTAGGCAAAATCGGCATCGAGTTCTTCTTCAGCCACAAAGTAACCGGCGCCACCCGCGAGGGCGACACCGTGACCGTGACTGCTACTAACCCCAAGGGCGAGGAAGTGAAGTTTGAGGGCGACTACTGCCTCGTAGCCGTGGGCCGCTCGGCCTACACCCAGGGCCTGAACCTGGAAGCGGCCGGCATAGAGCTGGAAGAGCGCGGCCGCATCAAGGTCGATGAGCACCTACAAACCAACGTGGGGGGCATTTATGCCATCGGCGACGTGGTGCGGGGAGCAATGCTGGCCCACAAGGCCGAAGAGGAAGGCGTATTTGTGGCCGAAACCATTGCCGGCCAGAAGCCCCACGTCAACTACCTGCTCATCCCAGGCGTGGTGTACACTTGGCCCGAAGTGGCCGGCGTAGGCTACACCGAAGAGCAGCTTAAGGAAACTGGCCGCGCCTACAAAACCGGTTCCTTCCCCTTCCGCGCCTCCGGCCGCGCCCGCGCCTCCATGGACCTTGACGGCTTCGTGAAAGTGCTGGCCGACAAGGAAACTGACGAAATCCTGGGCGTCCACATGATCGGCCCGCGCATCGCCGACCTCATCGCCGAAGCCGTCACCGCCATGGAGTTCCGCGCCTCCGCCGAGGACGTAGCCCGCATGAGCCACGCCCACCCGACGTATGCTGAAGCTATGAAGGAAGCGTGTTTAGCTGCTACCGAGAACCGGGCGATTCATATGTAATTTCTAGCGTACGCCTAAAAACAAGAATGCCTCCGTTATTTTTAGCGGGGGCATTCTTGTTTTTGAGATTATGAGCAGGACAACAAAAGCATATTTCTTTATCATCCTAATAATAGCCTGTACTGGTTATTATTGGTGGTCATACTTTGACAGTATTCGCTGTGAACCTTGTCTTCCACCACCAGTACCTTGTCCTCCATGTCCGTCAGGATACGCTACAGCTGTGGCATGGGCTGCGATAAGTGCAGAAATATTACTAGTAAGTAGCTGGTATTTATTAAAAGAAAACAATAATTACACGGTCAACAGTTGAATCAAAACAGGCTGAAGCTACAGCCTCTTTTTCGTTTTATTCACTATAGGGCTTATTTTCTATGCAGGCTTTAATTATCGGTGAATACACCTCTGTAATCCGTTTCTCTGTTGCCAAACCGCCAGACATTATTTTAATAACTCTCCCCTGAGTGTTAATAAAAATGACATATGGAGTTGTGTTTTGGGTTAACGTTATATGCTTGTTACTACTTAATTTACTATCGTCAGCTTGAGGAAAATTCAGAGGATGCGCTTGCAAGTGACGTCTTGTTGTAGCAGAGTCATTGAAAGGAAATCCAAGAAAATCGACATTCTGGCTATACTTCCGATGGAGTCCATTCATGGCTGCAAACACAGCTAAATCTGACTTTTTAGAGTAGGCGGGAGCATCATCAAGCGTGGCTGACCAAAAGAACAAAACCACTGCTTTACCCTGCCTTGGTGATGTACTGACACTATCACCACGGTATGTTTTTACCACAAAAGCAGGCCCTATTGAGCCCTTCATACACTCGCGAATTTGCTCCTCAAATTGAAGCTCAGCATTCCTGCCTTCTATGCCAAGTGTGTCAATTCCCTCCGGAAAATGACTTAGCTTTTTTGTGCAAATGGCTAAATTTTCCTCATAGGTGTTCTCTCTATGAGTTGAACAGGAGCAAAGGGTGCAAAAAAGGAGAAAGAGTAAAAGTGTAAATCTCATAATTCAACTGAATCGATAAATCAGCTCCTACGTCTTCTGCACCAATTTAAACCCATCTTTCGTCACAAGGTACTGCTGGCCCTGAATAATGATGGTTTCGCCTTCCAGCAGCTTGCTTAGGTCCTCAATGTCGCCCTCGATGGTGTGCAGGGAGAAGCCGTGCTTGCGGGCCAGGGCCAGGTAGCGCGGGTTGACGTAGTCGCGCACCCCGCAGAGGATGACGCGGACGTGGGCCGTGGTGTTTTTGAGAAGCTTGGCGTCGCGGGGGAAGGTGTAGTTGTCGGCAATCAGGATGAGGTCGGGGGAGTCGGAGCCGCTGAGCTGCTGGGCGTAGAGCAGTGCTTCGGCGTCGTTTTCGGGCGCATCGCCGCCCCCGCCGGCCTTCATGGTTTCAATCAGCTTGTTCTTGATGGCCTCGTAGCTGTCGGTTTTTATGTGGTAGAGGCCACCGGTTTTGCCCACACGCTTGTCTTTATCGTTCTGGTCATTGCCATCGTTGAAGAACACGAAGGTTTTCTCGTCTTCGAGGGCGCTGAGCTGTAGCCAGGCCAACAGGTCGTAGGTGTAGGGAAACATGCTGCCGGTGGCGTCCGTCACCACCACTTCCTTGCGCCACTCGGGGTGGCGCTGCATCACGCGGGTTACCACGTTGGCATCGGCGGGGAGAGGTAGCTCTACGGCGGCGGTATCGGCAGTGGCCAGCAGCTCGCCGGCTTTGGTGATGCGGGCCTCGCAGTAGTCGTTTTTGTGCTGCTTGTTCTTCTTTTTCAGAAAGACGCGGTAGAGCCGGGCCGCCGAATCGGGGAGGGCGAAATGGGTAAAGCCCATATCCGGCTCGCCCAGCAGCTGCAAGGCCCCGATGGGGAGCCGCACCGCGCCTTTGGCCGTGAACGGGAACGTCTTGCCATTGATAGGAAAGCCGGAGTGGAACCCCACGCTCTTGCGGATGGCCGCTTCCAGCTCGGCCGTGCACAGCGGCTTGCTGGTGGGCAGCACTTTCACGGCCTGCACGGTGCCGTCGGCGTTTACTTTCAGCTCAAACTTCACGATTTGGGCGTCGCGCTGGGGGCACTTGTAGTGTTGGCGCAAGCTGCGGGCCATCTGGCGGTTGCTGAAGCGGCTGGGGGGCAAATTGCAGGCTACAGCTTTTCCTTGGCTCTTTTTGGCAACTTTCGGACGCTTCTTTTCCAAGATGCGCAGCTTGCGCGTGAGGCTGTCGAGGTCGGCGCGGCTGGTGGCGGCCGTGGCGTGGCGACTCACGTACACCACAAACCCGTGAAAAAACGGCTGGCACTCGGTGGGGCTATTGCAGCCGGTTTGCTCCACCAGCGTCCACGTCACCGACTCATCTTGGAGCAGGCCTGGTAGGCCTGCGGCCAAGTTGCGGAGTCGACTGAGGTTAAGCTGGCGCTGGTTGAACGTGGGGTTCAAGCGGAAGGCTGTGTACACCAGGTCAACCCGAACGATGTGGCGCTCTTTCAGGCGCAGGGCCTGCAAATCAGCTCCCGAAAAGGTGGAGGGCAGCCGCAGCGCCTCCAGGTCCGGCAGCGGCTGGTAGCGCTCGGTGCAGTAGGCGTTGAGTTGGTCGTAGAAGGTGTTTAGCTCCGGGTCGGGCGGCGCCGTTTGGGTATAGGCAGCGTGGGTGGTTAGCAGGAGAATAATACCACAGAGAAAAGCTCGAAACGATACGCAGGACATAAAATAGAATAGAAAATACAAGAAAGCGCAAAATACGGGTTTGCTGGATAGCAGTCGGAGTTCTTTTGCCCCCTAGCCTTATTCTATTCTCGCTTATTGCGCAACATCCTTTAGAAGAAGTGGAAGGCCAGATGCCCGTCATAACTTTCCGGCTGGCTCAACTGTATCATAAAGCACGAGTGATATGCGAAGCCTAACGGGCCAAAGCGCTTCACTACAATTCTTGATTTTAAAGCGGACGGTTCTCCGAACATCACCCGACGCAGCTAATAACATCACTTGTGGCAGACCGCACAGCAACTGACCGACCCAACCCCAATTCCAAATCCGCCACCATCGTACTAGCTGGGCCTACCGGCGACCTAGGTCTGAGGGTAGCTACGTTTCTGCGGCAGCGGGGAGCAATTGTACGGGCCCTGGTGCGCTCGGGCAGTACCAACCCCTCGGTGAAGCAGCTGCGCGAGCTGGGCGCTACCATCGTAGAGGTCGATTTCAATAGCTTACCGGAGCTAACCAAAGTCTGCGTGGGCGCCGACTGCGTGGTATCGACCCTGTCGGGGCTGCGCGAGGTGATTGTGGATACCCAGACGCGCCTACTCGAAGCGGCCGTAGCGGCGGGTGTGCCTCGCTTCTTCCCGTCCGATTACTCTATTGATTTTACCAAGCTGCCCTACGGCTCCAACCGCAACCTGGACCTGCGCCGGGAGTTCAGCGAACGGCTTAATAAGGCGCCCATCGCCGCTACTTCCATCCTCAATGGCATGTTCACGGACCTGCTGACTGGGCAGGCGCCAGTTGTGCTCTTTGGGCCCAAGCGGGTAGTGTACTGGGGCGATGCCGACCAGCCACTCGACTTCACCACCATCAACGACACCGCCGCTTTCACCGCCGCTGCCGCCCTCGACCCCACCACGCCCCGCTACCTGCGCGTAGCCGGCGAAGTGGCCAGCATAAGGGGCTTGCAAAAGGCCGCAGAGGACGCTACGGGGGGCAAATTTCGCCTGTTTCGGGTAGCGGGCCTGGGCACCTTCAAGACTGTTATCAAGGTAACCAAAGCCCTCATGCCCACCAGCGACGACGTGTTTCCGCCCTGGCAAGGCATGCAGTACCTCCACAACATGTTCACCGGCCTGCCCAAGCTAGCGCCTCTAAATAATGACCGCTACCCCGAAATCCGCTGGACGCCGGTGCGGGAGGTATTAGCAACAAGAGAAGATTAGTAGATAGCGCATAATGTAGCTGATAGGCCGAGATAGTAGAGACGCAAGATTATGCGTCTCGTCGTTAGCTTTGGCTGCCGAAGTTCTGTGGCATATGCAGTATTAATTGCTGACCGCGCTGATCTTCGATTCAACGACGAGACGCATAATCTTGCGTCTCTACCTTGTTCAAATCACGAAGCCATGACCTACATCGCCTTCCTGCGTGGTATCAATGTGGGCGGCCACCGCGTGACGATGGAGGTGCTGCGCCGCCTCTTCACGGAGATGGATTTCACCAACGTGCGCACCTATATCCAAACCGGCAACGTGTTCTTCGACACGGCGGAGGACGACCGCGCCCTGCTCACTTCCCGCATTGAGCAGCACTTGGAGCAGGCCCTGGGTTACGCCGTTCCCACGTTTCTGCGCACCCCCGAGGAACTAGAGCACCTGTTGGCGCTGAATCCCTTTCGCCACTTCACCGTGACGGACGACATGCGCCTGTGCCTGATGTTTCTGTCCGAGCCCGCGCCCACTGGCTTAGCCTTGCCGGTACGCTCACCCAAAGCCGACATGGAAATCGTGCACCTCACTGACCGCGAAGCCTTCGTCATTTGGTACATCATCGAAGGCCGTGCTCCGGCCACGACCAGCTTCTTGGATAAGACGCTCGGGCGCCGAACAACTACTCGTTTCTTCCCTACTGCCGCCAAAATTTTGGAAGCTGTAGGGAAGAAAGCCTGAAGGGGCCTAGTGCTTGTACTGTGAAAGCAGCTAGTGAACTGACTTGAGGGCGTCCGCTACAGCTGAGGATAGAGGCGTGGTTGGGCGCTCAATCAGTTTAGAAAGCTGACGGCTATCATCGAAGAGTGCACCCTGCGAGGCGCTCACGTCCCAGCCAGCAATTGCGTGGGCCAGCCCTTCAGGCAACCCGAAGCCAGTGAGCGCCGCTGCATACTCGGCCGCGGGCAGATCTCGATAAGGAATTGTCTTGCCAGTCTGGCGAGAGACTTCAGCGGCCAACTCGGCGAGCGTGTAGGATTCGTCGCCCGCGAGTTCGTACGTCTGGCCGGCGTGCTCTTCACTGGTGAGGGCCGCTACTGCCGCCTCGGCAAAATCTGCCCGCGTCGCCGACGAAATTTTGCCTTCCTGCGCGCTACCTAGAAATGCACCCCCGGCCAATGCACCCGGAATCGAGCCCAGGTAATTTTCGGTGTACCAGCTATTGCGCAGCAGTGTGTACGCCAGGCCAGATTCTTTTAGCAGAGCTTCGGTGGCGCGATGTTCCTCCGCAAGACTCAGCGAAGAGGTATCGGCATGCAACACGCTGGTATACACGATTCGCTGCACATCGGCCCGCTTGGCGGCCTCAATTACGTTGCGGTGTTGCTCAACGCGCTGCCCCACTTCATTAGAGGAAATCAAGAGCAGCGTATTGACGCCGGCCAGCGCGGCTTGGAGCGTATTAGGCTGGGAGTAGTCGGCTTCGCGGGTCGGAACGCCTAAGTCGGCTGCCTTGGCTGCCGAGCGCACCAGCGCAATGATATTGTCAGCACCAACCTGGGCTTTGAGCTTTTCAACGACGAGGCGGCCAAGCTGCCCGGTGGCTCCTGTGATGGCGATAGTCATAAATCAAGTAGTAAGTGAATAAAAGCCAAAGGTAAAATGTATACTTACATAAAGTAAGTACATACAGAAAGGTAAGTATGAAAAAAGGTTTGATTTTGCCCCCCACCTCTTCCGATTCATTATCCGAAAAGTTCCAGCGAGGCGATTTGCTGGCGGCAGCATGTCCTTCACGGACGGTGCTAAAACACATGACTAGTCGTTGGGGAGTGCTAGTACTCATCGCCTTGGAGGGACAGACGACACGCCGCTTTAGTGAACTCCGCCGAATGATAGGCGGCGTGAGCGAGCGAATGCTGGCTCAAACTCTACAATGGCTCGAAGCAGATGGCTTGGTAGATCGGGTAGCCTATGATGTGGTGCCGCCGCACGTTGAGTATAGCCTGACGCTGCTGGGGCAGCAAGCCGCCGAAAAGGTGCGGGATCTGGCTGACTGGATCGAAACCTCTCTCCCGCACTTTGTGGAACGGTGGGCGAAGCAGCCAAGCCGCGAAGGAGCCTAGGAGCGGCAAACACTAGCGGACTAACTTATAACCATTGCCGTAGCGAGGAGCAGACTACGTAGTGACGTTGGTCGCTGCTCGGAAAGTGTACACTTTGAATGACTTAAACTCTGACTTAAAGTCGTTGGACTCGCTTGATAAGGAGTCAATCTTGGGTACACATACTACCGATAAGAATTAGTTACCTATTATAACTGGCTTTCTCTTACAAATTAAGGGCAGCCGCGGCGGTATCAGCTGGAAGTCCGCTTACGTTTACTTGTCATGTTTCCTATACTGTACGCTCTTGCTCCGATCCATCCTGCTGCCTTGCTTGCTTCTGCTCACCGCCCCCCAGCTCGCTGCGCAGGTTACCAACGCTGTTACCTTACCCATCGCGGCGAACAGCCACAAGGTCACCTATACCGAGCAGGTTCCGATTAAAGGCGTCAGTCGGGACGAGCTGTACGCCCGGGCAAAGCGATGGCTCGTCCGTAGTCCTTCCATCGTCCAGAGTCCTTCTCTAACCCAGGCGGTGCTCGTGAAAGACAAGCCCGAGTTCGGGGCCCTTCTCTCGCGCGCCAAAATGACCATTTCCCTGCTGCAAGCAGGCGCCATGATCGAGCAGCCGATCGAATATACCATTGCCATCTTAGCCCGGGACGGCTCGTATCAATATTTCATTAGTGATTTCCAACTAGTTGGGGGCGGCAAACGCCTTGCCCTAGAGGCCCAACTCACCCCGGCCCGTCGGCAGGATCCGCAGCACGCCTTTACGGTGAAGCAGTATGAGACGCTAGTCAGCCGAAATTCTACCCAAGTAATTATCCTGCTGCAAGCGGCCATGCGCCAGCCGGTTGCAGGCTTAAAAAAATAGGATCAGTTGAAAATAAGAATTCCTTAAGCAGTCAGTAGCAGTAAGGTATTACTTTCCCTTAAAGGTCATTTATATAAGAGAAGTTACATACCTGACCTCAGAATAATGGTAAGCCTGTACACACTCACCGGAACACTTTATCTGCACTACCTACGCTACCTAAAAAGGCTTCTTTACACTGTCAGCGAGTATAGATATCAGTTCCTGCGTATGGTCGCCTGCCTGTTGGTTGGCAATGCTGTGTAAAGTTGACTAATGAAAGTCCTGTGACCCTAGCCTCATCAGTATTCAAGGCATGGAGTATCTATAACAATCCCTCGGCCCAACGCTTGCCAGTTACCGTGGGCAACTAAGTCAAATCCATCAATAACCGAAACACCCGCCAAAAAGCTCCCCAGCACCGAAATCCGGTAGTGCGGAAGCTACTCCAGCTTTGACTGATTAGCGCACGTATAGTAGCTTCCCTTATTCAAAGCTGTATACCTGCCCTGTATGCTTTCCGAACCCACCTATCTGGCGGCCCGAGTAGTAGCCCCAATGATTGAAGCCCACTTTGCCCGGCACCGTGCGGCCGCCAGCGTCGAGCAGGCAATTCATCTGGGGCCACCGCCGTCGGCGCATATAGTAGAGGTGATGATTGACGTGGCGTTTTGGGCTAGTCTGCGCCGGGAGGAGGGGCACCCACCCAGAATCTCGCTGGCTTTGCTAGAGCCCGCGCAGGCGGCTCAGGCCGTGGAGTTTACCAAGCGCCGACTTATTCCTTATAACCTGCTCAAGCTGGCGCCCGCCGTGGAAAAGCCGGGCATTCACTTAGGGGTGTGGTACGATGAGCAGGGCCTCTACGTGTGGGGCACGGCTACCGGTACGCCGCCCCTGAGCTTTGTACTGGAGGTGATTGAGCCCGGCCTGCTGGTAGCCAAGCACCGCCGCGCCGATGGCTTCGGCAAGTTTGTGAACGTGGCCATCCTGCGCGGCGAGCAGCTTCAATTGGTTGATGCGGAAAACACGGCCGTCGACGACTGTCCGGCGCTGCAGAAGTTTCTGCCAGAGCCGGGGCTGCCCGATGCTTCCGGGGAAATTGATAACGTGCTGGTAGAGCTGGCCGGCGTCATGCGCAGCCACGGCCGGGGCGGACTAGTGCTAGTAGTGCCCACCGAGTCGAATAAATGGCAGGAGTCGATTGTGCACCCCATGACGTATCCTGTGCTGCCCGTGTACACCGGTATTGCCGAGCTTCGGCAGAAAGAGCAAGCCAAATGGCAGTGGCGCGAAGAAATTCAGCGGGCCATTGGCATTGTGGGGGGCTTTACGGCCGTAGATGGGGCCACTATTATTACCCGCGACTACCATCTGCTGGCCTTTGGAGCCAAAGTAGCCCGCGCCAAAACCAGCGCGCCCGTCGATAAAATGGTGCTGACTGAGCCAGTCGTGGAGAGCGAGGCCAAGTATATGCACCCGGCCCAAAACGGCGGCACGCGCCACCTAGCCGCCGCTCAGTTTGTGTACGACCAGCGCGACGCTGTGGCTTTGGTGGCGTCTCAGGATGGCTTCTTTACTGTGTTTGCCTGGTCGACGGCGCTGGAAATGGTGCACGCCCACCGCATCGATGTGCTGCTGCTGTAGCATATGTTGCGCTGAATGACTACACGCAAAAGCGGCCTTAGGCCCTGTATTTTACATTTTATAATGTGCTTTTAATCTGATAGCGAGAAACTTATGCTCGGTTTTGCGTAAACCCTACAGTTGAGGCAGCAGCTAATTAAGAGTAGCTCGCCGATTGTAGTCAGGTTTTACCTTTACCCCATACCTAATGAATAAACGTCAATTATTCAGTGCTTCTATACTCCTTCTAGCGGGCCTCAGTGCCGCCTGCAACCGCTCCGGCCAAGAGCAGCGCGCTCAGGCTCAGGATGAAACCACAGCCCAGACCACAAACCAAAACGGCCGCACGCCACTCGAAACCCGGGAGGCCAACGTGCCCGACCAGCGACCTACTTTCCCCGAACAAAACCGGGCGCCGGGAATCAGCTCCAATGTAACTTTTGCGGTGACGGTGCTGGCTAAAGAGCTTAAAAACCCTTGGGCCGTGGAGCCCCTGCCCAACGGCGACCTGCTGATAACCGAGAAGCCCGGCCTGCTGCGCATAGTATCGGCTAAGGGACAGGTAGGAGAGCCCATCAAGGGTCTTCCCGCCGTGTACGCTACCGGCCAGGGCGGCCTGCTCGACGTAGCGTTGAGCCCAAGCTTTAGCACCGATCAAACTATCTATTGGTCGTTTTCTGAGCCTCGGGGCGATAAGGGCAACGCAACCAGCGTGGCGAAAGGCGTGCTCTCGGCCGACCGCCGGAGCCTGAGCCAAGTGCGGGTAATATTCCAGGCGCTGCCGGCTTATGATGGCGACAAGCACTATGGTTCCCGCCTCGCGTTTGGGCCCGATGGCATGCTGTACGTAAGCCTCGGGGAGCGGTCAGACAAGGAAATCCGGCCGCAGGCCCAGCAGATGAACAGCCACATGGGCAAAATCCTGCGCATCACCCCCGACGGCAAGCCGGCCCCCGACAACCCATTTGTCAAACAAGCTGGCGCTCTGCCCGAAACCTGGACGGTGGGGCAGCGCAATGTGCAGGCTACGGCTTTTGATGCGCAGGGGCAGCTTTGGTCCATAGATATGGGTCCGCAGGGCGGCGACGAACTAAACCGCATTGAGGGCGGCAAAAATTACGGCTGGCCCGTGGTGACATTTGGCGAAGAGTACTCCGGCGAGCCTATTCCCAACTCAGTTACCACCAAGCAAGGCTACGTAGATCCTGTTTACTACTGGGACCCCGTGATTTCTCCTTCGGGAGCCCAGTTTTATTCTGGCGACGCCTTTCCAGCCTGGCGCGGCAACTTGTTTGTGGGCTCACTGTCTGATCGGGAACTAGTGCGCCTTCAAATTGAGAATGGCCGCGTGACGGGCGAAGAACGCCTGCTCTCCGACCGTAAGCAACGCGTCCGCGACGTGCGCCAGGGTCCTGACGGCGCCTTATACATCGTAACGGATGCGGCTGACGGCGAATTGTGGAAAATTGCCCCCCAGGCCGGGACCTAAGCCCGAGAAGAGCCTATTGGGGACAAATTGTATCTGTTTATCTACTTTGAATAACTAAAAGCCCGCCGAGAATAAAATCTCGGCGGGCTTTTTCGTGCTGATTTGGTCTGGGAATTCAGGGAAGTTATTCTTCGAAATTCAGGTTTGTTGGCGTGGCCGACATTTGCCGCAGATCGGTGACAGGCACGCTTGCATCAACCACCTCGAAGCTTAGATTGTCGAACCAAATCTGGCCGGTGGCATGCAGCAGCGCACCATAGGCAATATTGGAGGCTTGAGCCGGTACATCCAACACGATTTCGTACTTCTGCCAGTCAGTGGTGCCCTTCACGGGGCGGTTGCTCATGTTGTCGAAGGCCAAAGATTTCTGGCTGCCCGCCTGATCGACGCGCAGCCACAGGCCGGCCCAGTTTTTTACATCCTTAGATTTTACATAGCCAGTCATGCGCACGCGCTTGCCCAAATACTGTCGGGCGGAGCTTGCCTGCATAAGGGTACCAAAACCGTCAATATCTGCCTCAATAGATTTGATGGTAGCAGCCTTTTTACCAGTTTGCCCTGCGCCCGCGTCGATGCCCATCTCATACTTTTTGGGCTGGCTGCCGGCCACAAACCAGCCGGCCGGAATATCAAACGAAAATAAACTCACGGCAGCGCCTACTAAGAGGCAGCTTCTAAGAATGGCAGTTCTCATAAGAGTATCAGGTTAACGTGGATAAGTGTAGGTAGGCATAAGATAAGCGTTTGAGCGAGAGTGTCCTAGCCGCCAATAGCATTGCTGGCCCAAACGTGATAATAGAATAAATGGGCTGCGTTTTTATAAGAACTCACTGCTCGTCACGATCTAAGAGAGCGGCGCGTACAGGCAGAAACTAAGGCGAAAGTTGACACTCGCGGGCCATGAAAAAGTCCCCAGCCAGCAAGTTGCCGCGCCTATTTTGCCCCCCAGCGCTTCTCCCGCCACGCCTGCTGTTGCTCGGCGTTCAGGAACGTCCAAGCTACAATGCGGCTACTTTTCTGGCCCTGCGCCATATTGATGGTGCGCACCTCCGCGGCACCCGCCTTTTCCAAGGACTTGTATAAGCCCGGCAGGGTTTCCTTCTTCGATACTAAAGTTGTGAACCAGAACACGTTGCTGCGCACCAGAAAGCTTTCCTGGGCCATGCGCCACAGAAAAGTAGCCTCGCCGCCCTGATACCACAGCTCATTGGGCTGGCCGCCGAAGTTTTGGGTGGGCTGGGGGGCTTTTTGGGTGCCCAGGTTTTGCTCTTTGCGTCGGCTGCTGGCCTCCACCTCGGCCTGAGAGGCGTGAAAGGGTGGGTTGCACATGCTCAGCTCGAAGTATTCCTTGGGCTCCAGCACGCCACTGAAAATCTGGGCTGAGATGGGTTGGCGGCGGATATCCACGGTGCCAGTCAGCGCGGGGTTGCTGGCTACAATCTGCTTGGCCATGCGGTAGGCTACTATATCAGCCTCGGTGCCCACGAAGCGCCAGCCATATTCCTTTTGGCCGATGATGGGGTAAATACAATTAGCGCCCACACCCACATCGAGCACCCGAATGCTCTTGCCCCGCGGAATCACATCGGCATTCACCGAACCCAATAGGTCGGCTATATAATGAATGTAGTCGGCGCGGCCAGGGATGGGCGGGCACAGGTAGCCAGCCGGAATATCCCAATTCTGAATGCCATAAAACTGCTTCAGCAGCGCCCGATTCAGAGCTTTTACTGCTTCGGGGTCGGCGAAGTCAATGCTGGTGTCATCGTATTTGTTCACCGCCACAAAAGGCGCTAATTCCGGCGAGGTCTTAATCAGCTGGGGAAAATCGTAGCGCCCCCGATGGCGGTTGCGCGGGTGCAGCGGATCTTTTTCGGCGGCATCCTGAAGCGGTTCAGTAGACATTGGGGCAGGGGGTAAGAGAAGGCAGCAGTATGTCTGCCAATCTAATAATGGGTAATAAGTTTATAGTGGCCGGTCATGCAGAGCAAAGTGAAGCATCTCGCGTGCTGACTCAGGATTAGTAACCTCACATCAGCACGCGAGATGCTTCACTTTGCTCTGCATGACCGCCTATTTCTATTTAAGCTACAGTAAGTAGTCGTATGATAGGCAATCGAAGTTAGAACAATGCTGCTCACGCGCTAGCAAACACAAAAGCGGCGGCAACTCCTGAGAGCTGCCGCCGCTTTCTTGCCGAAGGTTAGTACGCTGGCGTAGATCGTTTTTTCAAAGGCTAAGCCTCGGCCAATTTAACGGAAACGGCGGTTGGACCTTTCTGACCCATCGCAACCTCGAAGATTACCCGGTCGTTTTCCTTGATTTGGTTGATCAGCCCGTTGGCGTGCACAAAAATGCTCTCCTGGGTCTGCTGATCTTTGATAAAGCCGTAGCCTTTGGAGTCGTTGAAGAAGGACACGATACCCTTGCGAATTACGTCGGGCTGCTCCATGTCTTCCTGCTTCATGGTCGTAATCTGGATATCTTCCTGATTAATGACCTTTTTCTTTTTTGGATCCGGAGGAGTATCCACGATGTTGCCGTTTTCGTCAACATAAGCAAGCATGTCCTCTAGGCTCTGGCCTTTTTGGGCATTAGCTTGGCGCTCCTCTTTCTTCTCGGCCTTGTCGGTCCGCTTCTTTAATCGCTTTTTCTCATTTTCTTTTTTACCAAATGTCGCTTGTGATCTAGCCATTGTTATTTTTTGGGTTTAAGGATTATAAACTGTTATGCCAAGCAAAGCCAGAGGCTCAAAGCAGGCCATCATATTAAGACAGATGGCGAAATAGTTAAGTTCAGCCCTGGGCATAAAAGGCTAAGGGCGAAGCTGAACTGCGAAGGTGCTCATCGGGCGGACGGGCCGGCCGGAGTGGCGAATCACCAAAGTTACAGGAATTCAACTTCTTCCTGCGGAAGCGGCAGGGAAAATGTGGCCAGCTCCCGCACGGCGCCGGGGGGCAAATCGTGGAGGTGCAGGCTGCCTATCCGTACACGGAACAGGCGCAGCGTTGGGAAACCTACCGCCGCCGTCATTTTGCGCACTTGCCGGTTCTTGCCTTCGGTGAGCGTGATAGATACCCAACTGGTGGGGCCGTGGCGGTCGTCGCGAATTTTGCGGGTGCGGGGGGCAAATTCAGGCGCCTTTTCCAATCGGAAGGCCGTGCAGGGCGAGGTTTGGTACTTCACGTCGCGTATCCCTATTTCCACGCCTTGCTGCATGGCGGCAATGGCTTCGTCGGTGATGAGGCCATCGACTTGGGCGTAGTACTCCTTTTCTATCTTTTTGCTGCGCACCAGCTCACTCATTTTGCCGTCGGTGGTGAGCAAGAGCAGGCCCTCACTTTCCTCATCTAGGCGGCCAATGGCCATCGTTCCTTCCGGGAAATCATGTAAGTCGCCGAGCAGCTTCTTCTTTTTCAACTCACATACAAACTGGCTCAGATAGCCGTAAGGCTTGTGAATCATAAAATGGCGGTGCGTCATGGAAAGCTGTTTATTCTGACTGGCTGTGTAAGCGCACGGCCAGGTAAATGTTTGATGAAGAGACGAGCACGGCCTGGAATAGTTACTGGTTCAACTCATTAGCCCGGCCAGTGCCCGACGCTAGCGGGCATTGGACCACAAAGCAAGTCCGAAATTATGCAGGAAAGCAAGCCGTCAGCTGCTCCGCTTCTTTGGCTTACGGCCAACCTCAGCCCAACCGCTACCGTACAGCGGCCATTGGCTATGTATTAGCTAATGACTATCTTTTGTTTTTGTTTCTGCTCCCCATGAAATCCTCCCTACTTCTCCTTTCCTGCGCCACTGCCCTGTCGCTGGCTTCCTGTACCCCCGACAAACAGGCCGCCGTGGATGCGGCCACCACGCCCTCCGCTGATACTGCCGTCATAGTCGACGATGATGTAGTGATGCTCTACCGTGAGCAGGGCAACCGCGTAGCCAACCGCGTCACTACCGACCTCGGCATCACCGATACGGCCCAGGTGCGCCAGGTGCGCCGCGTATACGACACCCGCGCCACTCGCTTGGGCGAGGTAGATATTCGCTACTCCTCCGACACTACCGGCCGCACCACCGCCCTGCGTCAAATAAACCGCGAAACGGACACTGAAATCAAGAGCATCGTCAATGACAACGACCGCTACCTCACCTACGAGGAAAAGCGCGCTACTTACTACACCGGCGAGCAATATGCCGCTGAAACGGAAGCAGAAAAGACAACTACGGCTCCTGCCGCCGCGCCTGCCCCCGCCCGCCGTCAGGGCCCGGCCATCGTGAAGTCCAAGACAAAGAGCAACGGGGAATCGAAGACCGTATACGCCGACGGCCGCACCGTGAAGGTGGACAAAGACGGCGACCGTAAAATCGAATACCCCAACGGCACCAAAGTAAAGCGTGACGCTGACGACGGTAAGCGCAAGGTGAAAGACTAGGTTCTAACGAGGGCCTTACCTCCCGGCCTCCTCTCTTAAAAAGAGGGAGCCTCACGTTCGGCCTATGCGGCTACATCAGCTGGCCATCTGATTTTAAGTAAAAAGCCCCCCAATAGTAACTTGGGGGGCTTTTTTTGATACTAAGTTTAGCCTAAAGAACAGCTGAGTGTGCTTGAGGCGGTAGCTAAAAGCGTGGCGTAGAGCGACTAGCCTCACTCCCCAGCTACTGCACAACCCCAAATGCCTTTAGCTCCCGCGTTAGGCGCTCATTCCAGCGTGCCTGTGCGGCGTCGTTGGTGCCATTGCCCGTCTCGCCGTCGTAGGCTTCCTGTAGGCGGTTCATCTCCTGATAGGATAGCAGGTACTGGTACTGTAATCGACCCGCGTAGTAGTCAACTGCTAACGTGTCCTGTCGGATTTTCTGCTTGAAGCGTTCTACCACTAGCTTTACCACGTCGAAGTGGCGTTGCTCGTGGTTGAGGGTGGCGGGCGTGCGGGCGTGGTCGGCGACCCAGGAGGAACTGCGCACCACGAAGGTTTTCATAGTAATGCGCAGCTGCATTTTGCCCCCC
The DNA here is from genome assembly GCF_054051685.1 of Hymenobacter sp. HD11105. Classification (NCBI taxonomy): domain Bacteria; kingdom Pseudomonadati; phylum Bacteroidota; class Cytophagia; order Cytophagales; family Hymenobacteraceae; genus Hymenobacter; species Hymenobacter sp. HD11105. The sequence goes on from NZ_JBSWBR010000001.1 coordinate 579,809, forward strand.
ACCACCTTGGTAGAGCCTTGGTAGGCGAAACTAGGAAACACTACCGCAGCGGTATTGCCGCCAGATTGGCGAGTACCCGTAAAATCAGAAAAATCGAGGGGGCGCTTAGGGTCGTAGAAAAGCGTGTCGGCCTCGTTGTTCTCGGTATAATCGGTAAAGAAAACCTCCACGCCGGTAGCCAGCTTGGGGCTGTGGGGGGCATTTTGTTTGACCCACGTATGCAGGTAACGCAGGCCCTCGGTCAGGGTCTGGCGAAGAGTAGGCTCCACTACCCCAATCTGGTTGGCCGGCCGGCCATAGCGCGCCGCACCCTGGTATTCGGTCAAGGTTACGGTTTGACCATCGCGCTGCCATTCGAAAGCCATTTTCAAACTCACCCGACCCTCCACACTCCAGGGCGTTTTAGGATTGGCTGTTTCGGTCACCTTACACTCGCGCAGGCGAATGGTAATGGGGCGTAGCTTTTTGTTGGTGTGCAGACTTTGGGAAATAAACTGGCGAATAGCGCTGAGCCCACCGCCTTCTAAGTCAACGGCTTGGGCTTTGGACACGGGCACCGCCGCAGTCGGCGGCAGGAGCAAGGAGGCCACGGCGCGCCGATCGGTGCGCTCATCGATAACCTGAGCTACGTAGAACTCCTGGGGGGCAAATTTCTCGGTCGCTGCCAGCAGCTTAATCGGCGCAAGCGGCCCCGTCGACTGCGCTGATAGCAGCAGTAAAACCGAAAGCGCAGCTATTATCCAGCGGGTGGCCGGACGCAGATAAATCAGCAGCATGTGGGGTGGAAAACGGGAAGCCAGGAGCCTGTACGTAAGCCTTCTACACCAGAGCCTTGGCAAAACGTTCCCGACCCGCCACTCGCGAAATGCCCCCAGCTTACGGCTACCTGAACTATAACCCTGCGTAGTGAGCCCCGTTGTTAGTTTTCAATCTAACCTATACACGCTATGGAAAACAAACCAACAACATTGCCGCCTCAAAAGCAGGACCAGCAGCCCGGCATAGAGCAAGAAATGACGCCCCAACCCGAGTATATTCGGTCCAATTATAAAGGCAGCGAAAAGCTCCAAGGCAAAGTAGCCCTCATCACCGGCGGCGACTCTGGTATCGGCCGTTCGGTGGCCGTGCATTTTGCCCGCGAGGGCGCCGATGTAGCCATTACGTACCTTCCCACCGAGGAAGAAGATGCCTACAAAACACGCCAGTTGGTGGAGGAAGCTGGCCAGCGCTGCCTCACCCTGCCCGGCGACTTACGCGACCGGCAGTACTGTCAGGAAATCGTGGAGCGCACGGTGGAGGAGCTAGGTGGCCTGAACATCGTCGTCAATAATGCCGCCGAGCAGTTTGTGAGCACCGACCTGACCGACACCTCAGATGAACAGTGGGAAGATACATTCCAGGTCAATTTCTTCTCTTTTGTGCGCGTGACGCGAGCTGCGCTCAAGCACCTGAAGGAGGGCGACTCTATCATCTGCACCTCTTCAATCAATGCCTACCGGGGTAATCAGCAGCTTGTCGATTACTCGTCCACTAAGGGCGCTATCACCGTCTTTGTGCGTTCCATGGCTCAGCAGCTGGCCGAGAAGAATATTCGCATCAACTCCGTGGCTCCCGGCCCCATCTGGACACCCCTCATTCCCGCCAGCTTCCCACCCGAAAAAGTGGCTTCCTTTGGCAAAGACACCACGATGAAGCGTCCCGGCCAGCCCTCCGAAGTTGGCCCGGCCTATGTGTTCCTCGCCTCCGACGACTCCACGTATTTCACCGGCCAAACCCTGCACCCCAACGGTGGCGAAACGGTAAATACCTAAGCGGCGGGCGGTTCGAAAGACAAATTGAGTCTCAAATGCTCATCTTGAAAAACTGAGCATGATAAGCTTTTAGAATAGCTATAGTAAAAAGCCTCCCAGAATGCATTTGGGGGGCTTTTCTGTAGTAAACCAAGCTGAAAGTAATCTTCAGCCAGCCAAACCAAGCATCTATAAACCAGTTATCTAACTGCGCAAATAGCCGAAGCACTAGAATTGTGTACCTTAGAAGACGCCCTGTACTGCCAGCCCTCACCCTATGGAAATTCTTGCTACTCCCACTGCTACCGTTCCCGCATCCTTTGATTTGGCTACGTTGCCAGAGGTGTTTGGCCGGCTCAAAACCCATAGCGAAGTGCTGCGTCGGGAGGGTGCTCCGGAGCGCATCGCCCGCCTGCGCCGCCTCAGCCAGTGGATCGAGAATAACCGCCCCCGTATTCAGCAGGCCATGTACACCGACTTCCGCAAGCCCCCGGAGGAAGTTGATATGTCGGAAATCTACGTGTCGCAGGTGGAGCTGAAACATACCATGCAGCACCTGGCTAAGTGGATGAAGCCGCGCCACGTGGGCACGCCGCTAGCTATGATGGGCGCCAAAGGCTGGGTACAGCCCGAACCAAAAGGCGTGGCGCTCATAATTGCCCCCTGGAACTACCCCTTCTACCTGGCCGTCGACCCACTGACTTCGGCCCTAGCCGCGGGTAACTGCTGCATCGTGAAGCCTTCCGAAATGACGCCCGCTACCAGCGCCCTTATCCGGCAGATGGTAGAGGAAGTATTCGACCCCAGCGAGGTAGTCGTCTGCGAGGGCGACAAAGATGTATCCACGGCCCTGCTGAAGCTGCCCTTCGATCATATTTTCTTCACGGGCAGCCCGCAGGTAGGCAAAATAGTCATGAGAGCCGCTGCCGAGCATCTTACCTCCGTTACGCTGGAGCTGGGGGGCAAATCGCCGGTGCTGGTGGATGAAACCGCCCATCTGCGCGACGCCGCCGAGAAAATCGTGTGGGGCAAATTCCTCAACGCCGGCCAAACCTGCGTTGCCCCTGACTACCTACTAGTACATGAGAAGGTGCGCGACAAGCTAATCGACGAAATCAGGGCCGCCACCCGCCGCCTCCACGACCCCACCGGCGAAGGCGTGCAACAGTCCAATACCTTCGCTCGCATCGTAAACAAGCATCATTTTCAGCGGGTTAGTCGCCTGTTGGAGGAAGGTCAACGCCTGGGGGGCGTTTTGGAGATGGGCGGCATCGTCGATTCGTCGGAGAACTTTATTGAGCCCACACTCCTGGCGGAAGTACCGCCGGAAGCGGACCTGTGGAAAGAAGAAATCTTTGGCCCCGTGCTACCCCTGCGCACCTACAGCACTCTCATGGAGGCCGTTGATTTCATCAACGACCGGCCCCGGCCACTGGCTCTTTACCTTTTCAGCCGCAGCGCCGAAAACCGCCGTTACGTGCTTAAGCGCGCCCCCGCCGGCGGTGTCGCCCTCAACGATACCATCATTCACCTCATGCACCCTGAGCTGCCCTTCGGCGGCCTCGGCAACAGCGGTATGGGCCGCGCCCACGGCCGCTACGGCTTTGATTCGTTCTCCAATCTGAAGGCTGTACTCAAACAGCGCATCGGTCAAACCTCGGTCAAGCTGCTCTACCCGCCTTACACGCCCAAGGTGAAGCAGATGATGGAGATGGTGATGAAGTGGTTTTAAGCGTTCAGTTCGGAGTATAAACGCCTATAGCATAAGCACACTATAAGCTTCTAAGGGCAAGACTAAGTGCTCAGGCTAGGAGTAAGTGTGTCAGCGTGCACCGGAATAGCCGTATCTGGTTGCTGACTTATCACTTCTCCTCTGCGCCGCCAGAAGTAGAGGGCAAAGAAAATGCAGATGACGGGCACCACGATGCCAAATTCCCCGCTGTAGTAATTGGTGCGGCCAGTATCCGCCGTCAACGGTGAAAAGAAGCTCTGGATAAATAAGTTGTGGCTGGCATGCAGTAGTGCGCCAGTCCAAAGGCTGTTGGATTTCAACCGAAACCAAGTAAATATAAAACTGATACTGACTACCATCGTGGTAAAGCAGGCCAAGCCATACCAGACTGGTGTACCGCTATTATAGTCGGCGAAAATCAGGATAGGGTAGTGCCATATGGCCCATACTATGCCTACAATCAAGCTTGTCTTGGTGAAGCTAGTGGTCTTAGCTAATTCTGGGACCAGGAAGCCCCGCCAGCCAATTTCTTCCCCAAGAGCCGTAGCCATGCTTCCCGCCATGCCAAATATGCCCAGAAATATAAAGGAGAGCATAATGGTCAGCCCGGATGGCAATGCCCCCCAACCGAAAGAGGTAGCCACTTGAGTCACGAATTTAGAATCGAAAAATCCACCCCAGCCCATGCCCCAGATCAGCAAATAAGCAATCAAGCTATAGAGAAGCGGCACGGTGTAACTCCAGAGCTGATACCGCGGATTCCCCCATTGCCAGCCTAGATCGGCAATTTTTCGGTGAATCAGCTTGCTAGTAATCAAGGCTGCGAGCCCCGGACACCACATTATCCCCGTAACGTACAGCCCAAAACCTGACCCAAGCTTACCAGTGTGAATTATCAGGGCATAGAAGATCGAGCTAAGCGCAAAGGTAATTCCTAGGAAGAGCAGGACATTTCGGCGTGTTGAGTGTGGAGCTAATTCCATGAAAATGTAGCCTTTATAGGTAGTGTCTATTTCGTAATGTTACTTAATTCTTAATGCATATAGATTTTAAATAATATAAAATTCGACAGCCCCTTAACCTTCTCACATCTCGTGAGGACCTCACTTAGTTGTTGCTATTTAAGCAGCTCCACTAATGCCCGTTACTAGAAGTTCGTGCTGAAGTCTTGATACACTGCTTTGAGGGTTATTAGGAGTATTTAATCTTGTCGAAAATCGATTATCTATACCTCAAACTACGCGGCATGCCGAGTATCTCGAAAAAAATACCGATATTTTCAGACCCGCAATCAGCCTGATTAATCGTTTGCTTCTGAATTGATTATGATTCCCACCGCCGCTCACCGTACCCTGCTACACGCTTTAGCCGATACTTTTATCCCCGGTATTGCAGGCAAGCCCGATAAAGCCGAGTTCTGGGCCCGCCGCGGCTCCGAGGGCGTGGATGTGGACAAAGCTTTTGCTGCCATTGACGCCCAGCCTGCAGCTGCCCAGCAGGAGTTTCAGCAGTTGCTGGGGCTGCTCGATAGTCCGGCCTTAGGCCTGACCTGGTTTGGGCCGCCCAAGTCGTTTGTGCGCCTGAGCGCGGCCCAACGCCAACAGATGCTGCAAAGCTGGGCCGGTAGCAACGTGCCCCAACTACGCAAGGGGTTTCATGCGCTACGTAAGCTGCTCACTTTTTTGTATTACGGCTCCTCATCGGCGGAGCAAGGTAATGCTACCTGGTCGGCTCTGGGCTACCCTGGCCCACTGCCCGATGAAGTGGTAAACACCGAAAAGCCGCTCAAAACCCTACGCCCAACCGCCGATGTGACCTACGACTGCGATGTGCTGGTAATCGGCAGCGGAGCCGGGGGCGGCGTAGTAGCGGCCGAGTTGGCCACAGCGGGCCACAACGTATTAGTTCTCGAGAAAGGCCCCTACTGCCACGGCTGCGACTTTACCCAGCGCGAAGTAGACATGATGGGCCAGCTTTACGACGCCCGCGGCGCCCTCTGCACCCAGGATGGCGGTGTGGCGCTGCTGGCGGGTAGCTGCTTGGGCGGCGGCACCACCGTCAACTGGGCTGGTTCCTTCCGTACCCCCGATTATGTGCTGGAAGAATGGGCCCGCGAGCATCAGGTGCCCCACTTCACCTCCGCTGAGTTCAAGCAGAGCCTTGATGCCGTGACCCGTGCCCTGAGCGTAAACACTGACTACACCCGCCACAATGGGCAGAACCAAGCGCTGATGAATGGCTCGGCCAAGCTCGGCCAACCTACGAAGCTGATTCCGCGCAACGAAAAAGGCCTCACCGACTCCGATGCGCACTTTCAGGGACTGGGTTACACCACCCTCGGCGACCGGTACGGCTTTAAGCAAGGCACTCTGAATACCTACTTGCCCCAAGCCTTTGCTCACGGGGCTCGCCTATTGGCCGACACCCGTGTGGAGCGCGTAACTGTGCAAGCAGGCCAAGCCACCGGCGCCGAAGCCGTGCATACTACCGCTGATGGCCGACAGGTGCGCGTGACCGTACGGGCCCGGCGCGTGGTAGTGGCGGGCGGCGCCATTCAGACGCCCGCTTTGCTGTTGCGCAGCGGCCTGCACCACCCGCATCTGGGTCAACACCTGCATTTGCACCCTACAGTGGCGGTTTCAGGCTTATACCCGCATCTTATGAACTCCTGGCACGGGCCTAGCATGTCGGTGGTAAATGACTGCTTTACTCGCCTCGATGGCACCAACTTCGGGGTGAAGCTCGAAACGCCCCCCGCCCACGCGGGCCTGATGGCGATGGTGCTGCCGTGGCTGTCGGGTGAGCAGCATAAGCAACTGATGCTCAACGCCGCTCACCTCGGCAACTTCATCGTGCTGACCCGCGACCGGGACGGCGGCCGCGTGACCGTGGACCAGCACGGCGCCCCATTGGTGGACTATGTGCTCAGCGCCTTCGACCGCAACACTATGCTGCGAGGCGTGCGCGCCGCGGCCGAAATTCATGCGGCGGCCGGCGCCCACACGGTGTATTTGCCTCATGGCACCTTGCCTATATTGCATGCCCAAGATGGGGTAATGCAAAACCCCGAAGTGCTGGACAAGCTGCCCCACTTAGGCTGGAAGCCCAACCAGTTCAGCTTGTATAGTGCTCACCAGATGAGCACCTGCCGCATGGGCGGCGTGCGAGCTACACACCCACTGGCCCCCAACGGCGAAACCTACGAGGTGCGCAACCTTTATGTGGCCGATGGCTCGGCGTTTCCGGCCTGTAGCGGCGTCAATCCCATGCTGACCATCATGGCGCTGGCCCACTATACGGCCCAGGAAATCAAGGCTGGATTGGGGGCTGGCACCGTTAAAGCTAGTCAGCAGCTGGCCGTGAGCGAATAGTGGCGAAAACCTCTGAAGGCAGCTTAAGCTGAGGTGGGTGGGCGCCGGATAGCCATGCAGTCGATTTTCGCGTATGCAGGGCACACTCCTACGTTTTTCCTATGCGTTCCGCCCACTTCTTCCTCGCTTTGGCTTTGCTAATGGCCACTACTTTCAGCTGTGCTCGTCGCAAAAAGGCCAACATCCCTAACGCTCCAACCACCACTGCTGCGCCAACGCCGGCTTCCGCGCCGGCCGTGCCCGTAGAGCGTCGCGCCGCCCGCGACCTCACCGACGTGATGACTGATGAGCTAAAGCTGCTCCCCGATCAGCAAACCAAAGTGCGCGCTATCCTTACCTCCACCGTGGAGCAAGTGAACGACGCCCAGAAAAAGCACGGCGCCGACCGCGCAGCCCTTATGACTGACTTGAAAGCCATTAACGCTCGCTCCGAAGGCCAGCTGAAGCAAGTGCTCACGCCCACCCAGTACCAGCAGTACCAAACCAAAAAGCGGGCAATGCAAGCCCAGATGCAGTCCCGCAAGGCCAGTGGGCAGTAAGGTGCCTGCTTAAATGCCCAAAACCAGATTAACCTTTGCCAGAAGCAAGGTATTCTTGTTAGTCTTATTCCTGTCTTTCCCTAAAAAAGCCCCCCAGCATCGTGCTGGGGGGCTTTTTTGATAAGAAAAATTCATTAGGCTCTATATAAATGAATTGCTAGGCAACTGTTGGGGGGCATAGTGCATCTTTTATGTCAGCGCAGCCAGGGTTATGGCCGCAAAGCACTTGGTTATCAGTACTTGTATGTAAATTATAGTGACTTGTATTTTGAAATCTAAATAAAACTAGTGTACTTTGTAATGCCTGCTACTGGGTTAGGCACTTAACCTAGCATTTGCTTTCTCCGCCATGATTGAGCTGCGCGATATTCGCAAAAGTTATGAAGTAGGATCCAACCGGTTAACGGTGCTGAAAGGCATCGACCTGCATATCCGGGAAGGGGAGTTGGTGAGCATTATGGGTTCGTCGGGGTCCGGGAAGAGCACGTTGCTCAATATTCTCGGCATCCTGGACGACTATGACAGCGGCGACTACCGCTTGGCTGGCAACCGCATTGACCGGAGCCTCTCGCAGACGCGGGCCGCGCAGTACCGCAACCAGTTTCTAGGGTTTGTTTTTCAGTCCTTTAATCTGCTGAATTTCAAAAACGCCATGGAAAATGTGGCCCTGCCGCTTTACTACCAGAAGGTAAGCCGGAAGGAGCGCAATCGCATGGCCCTCGAATACCTCGACCGCGTGGGCCTGCGCGAGCGCGCCGACCACTTGCCAAGTGAGCTAAGTGGGGGGCAAAAACAGCGCGTCGCTATTGCTCGCGCCCTCATCAGTCAGCCCAAGCTTATTCTGGCCGACGAACCTACCGGCGCTTTGGATACCCAAACTACCCAAGAGGTGATGGACATTTTCAAGCAGGTAAACCGCGAGGGCATGACGGTCATAATCGTGACCCACGAAAACGACATTGCTGCCCAAACCGACCGCATAGTTCGGGTGCGCGACGGGCTGGTGGTCAATGATGAAGTTGCTGCCGACGAGCCGATTCTTAAAACGCTATAAGTTTACCCTGACCTTTCTGAGCTATGAAAAAGACCTTACTTCTGTGGGCGTTGCTGCTAATAGTTGGCGCCGCCCAGGCCCAAGTCTCGACCACCGAGAAGCAAGCTTTGGCCAAGCAGATCACTCAATTGATGCGCAACCCCAAGAAGCCAAACCAAGACTTACAGTTTACGCTCAACGGCTGCCACGCTCAGCAGATAATCCGCGATAATAAAGCAGATGTGCAGATGTCGCAGCCAGTATCGGTGAGCTATAGCAAGGGCGAATCGGGCTGGGGCGTGAAGCTCAAGGACGGCCTATTTGAATTGAAGCTGGACTTTGAATGGGCCGACGTAACGAACCTAAGCTACGAGGCAGAAACCGATGATGACGACCAGAAATACTACGAGCTGAAAATAAAACGTCAGAAAAAAGGCGACACAATCACTTTCGATTTGCCTCTGTACACCACCAATGAGAGCGTAGTGAAAAACGTGATGCAGCGCCTGGAGAAAGTACGTCAGAGCTGTCAATAGGCTGGAACTCCCCAAGATGCAGCCTTTCGGCTTATTAGAAGCGCCCAAAATTCAATTCTTCATTACCTCATAAAGCAACACCAAAAGCCATGTTCGACATCGACAAGTGGCAGGAGATTTTGGGAACGATGCGCCGCAACAAGCTGCGCACTTTCCTGACTGCGTTTGGCGTGTTTTGGGGCATATTCATGCTGGTGCTTCTGCTGGGTGCGGGCAAAGGCATGGAGAATGGTATTTTCAAAGAGTTTGGTGCCGGCGCCCGCAATAGCTTGTATGTGTTTGGGGGGAAAACGTCGATGCCGTACAATGGCCTCAGCCCCGGCCGCGAAATCAAGCTCACCAACGTAGACCAAGAAGCCATTCGCCGCCAAATAGACGGCATCGACTTGCTGGCCGCACGCAACCGTCTTTTTGGTGAGTACACCATCATGCGGGGGACAAAAAACGGCTCGTATCAAGTGTTTGGGGCCAGCTCGGAGTTCTTTCAGATGAATGGGGAAGTGCTCAAGGAAGGCCGCCTGCTCAATCCCATGGACGTTATCGAGCGCCGGAAGGTGATGATAATGGGTGAGAAGGTGCGCAAAGTGCTGTTTGGCGATGAGCCGGCTATCGGCCAATACGTGCAGGTAAAAGGCGTCTTTTTTAAGATAGTGGGCATTTTTACTAATACCCAAAACCAGGGCCGCAGCGAGGAGCGAGCCTACACGCCTTTCAGCACTTTCCAAACGACCTTCAACCAATACAACCAGATACAGCTCCTAGGCCTAACCTCCCAGCCCGGCACTCCGGTAAAGCAGGTAGAGGATCAGGTGCGCGTGCTGCTAGCCGCTCGCCACAAGTTCGACCCGGCGGACAAACCAGCTCTGTATTTAGAAAACAACGAAGAGGAAGTTAAACGCTTTCAGGGTTTATTCACTGGTATTAAGCTATTTGTGTCAGTAATAGGCGTGCTAACGCTGGTAGCGGGCGTGGTGGGAGTGAGCAATATCATGCTCATCATTGTGCAAGAGCGCACCCGCGAAATTGGCGTGCGCAAGGCGCTAGGAGCTACACCTTGGAGCATTATTAGCATGATTCTGCAGGAATCGGTGGTGATAACCGGGCTGTCGGGGTATCTGGGGCTGCTGGCGGGCGTAGCGGTGCTGGATGGCGTGCGCTACGCTCTTGACCAAGCCGGAGGCACCACATCCTACTTCGACCGACCCGAGGTGGATGTCACGGTGGCCATCAGCGCTATTGTACTGCTGGTAGTTGCGGGTGCCATAGCGGGCCTAGTGCCGGCTATGAAGGCCGCGAATGTAAAACCAATAGAGGCACTGCGAGCAGAATAAGAGGATGTCAGAACGACCAGTTGCATTCCCTCATAGCAGGGACGCTCATCGTTCTTCAGGCCGCGCTAGTTTCATCATTCCCTAATTCCCAACCCCATGTTCGACCTTGATAAATGGAGCGAGATCTGGAGTACCGTGCGGCGGCACAAGCTGCGCACGGCCCTGACTGCGTTTGGCGTGTTCTGGGGAATTTTTATGCTGGTTGTGTTATTGGGCGCTGGCAAGGGCTTCCGCAATGGGGTAGAAAAGGAGTTTAGTGTAGCTAAAAACGCCATTTTTGTCTGGACCCAGCGTACGAGCGTTCCTTACATGGGGCTGAAAGCAGGCCGCTTCATTCAGCTCACCAACGACGATGTGGCGGCCATTGAGCGCGGGGTACCTGAAGCGGCTTTCATTTTACCGCGCTGCGAACTGCGCGGCACATTTACGGTGCAGGTACCGCCCAAAAGCGGTTCGTTCACGGTGAAGGGCGAATATCCTGGTTACCCCGCCGTGCAAGCCTTGGATTTGCAACAAGGGCGCTTTGTGAACGAGATGGACATCAGGGAGCGGCGCAAGGTGGCTATTATCGGCAATCGGGTGGTGGAGGTACTGTTTCAGGGTGCCAACCCGATGGGTAAGTATGTTAATATTAAAGGCATTTACTTCCGGGTGGTGGGTGTGTTCAAGGGCAGCGGTCGGCCTGAGGAAGCCCAGCAGAACGCCCAGACTATTTTTATTCCGCTGACAACCCTGCAAGTGGCTTTCAACCAAGTGAATAAGGTAGATTACTTTGCCTTTATTCCGAAGCCAGGCATCCGCTCAGCGGTGGTGGAAACCAAAGTAAAAGAAGTGTTGCGCCGCCAGCACAAAGTGGCCCCCACCGACGATCGGGCCTTTGGCTCGGCCAATGTGGAGGAAGAGTACGCCCGCGTGCAGGGCCTTTTCACGGGGATTTCGGGCTTTAGCTGGCTGGTGAGCATCGGGACTATTCTGGCTGGTATTATCGGGGTTAGCAACATTATGCTCATCGTGGTGAAGGAACGCACCAAGGAAATCGGCATCCGCAAAGCCTTGGGGGCCACGCCTTGGAGCATAGTGAGCTTGATTGTACAGGAAAGTATCGTGCTCACGGCCGTGGCCGGCATGATAGGCCTGCTCATCGGCACGGCCCTCATCGTTATTATCAATAACCTCATTGCCGGGCAGGATATGGGCTTTTTTGCCAATCCGCAGGTAGATGTGGGCGTGGCGCTTACGGCCGTTGTGCTGCTTGTATCGGCGGGTGCGCTGGCGGGACTGGTGCCCGCTACTATTGCCGCCAGGGTACAGCCCGTTGTGGCCTTGAAAGACGAGTAAAGCAAAAATTTGCCCCCCAGAACAACTAATTCAACTACTTACCCATGAAACGCATCTTCCTCGGTCTCTTGCTTTTACTGCTGTTGGCTGGTTTTGGCTGGTTGGGCTACTATTTCTACCGTCAGGCCAACGTAGACCCCATCGTGTACAAAACCGAGAAGCCCTTTGTGGCCGATATCGTGAAGAAAACGGTGGCAACGGGCAGCATCGTGCCGCGGCGCGAAGTACTGATCAAGCCCCAGGTGTCGGGGATTGTGGAGGAACTGTATGTGGAGGCCGGGCAGCCGGTAAAGGAAGGCCAACTGATTGCCCGCATCCGGACCGTGGCTAACGCGGCCAGCGTAAACAACGCCCAAACCGGTATTCAGGCCGCGCGCATCGCCCTCGACCTGAGTAAAACGGAGCTGGACCGCCAGCGGAAACTCTTCGAACAAAAGGTAATTGCTGAGCAGGAATACATTCGCGTGGAAGCCGATTACAAGGCGAAAAAGCAAGCCCTCGACGCCGCCGAAAGCAATCTTCAGATCGCCCAGCGCGGCGCCTCCCGCAACACCGGCGGCTCCCTGAACCTAGTACGCTCTACTATCACGGGCTTGCTGCTCGATGTGCCGATTAAAGTGGGCGCTTCCGTGGTAGAGCGGAACAACTTCAACGAGGGCACCACCATTGCCTCCGTAGCCGACATGCAAAGCTTGGTGTTTGAGGGCAAAATTGACGAGAGCGAAGTAGGCAAAGTACGCGAGGGCATGGACCTAAACCTGACCATTGGGGCCCTAGAGAATGAGGCGTTCCCGGCCACGCTCGAATACATTGCCCCTAAGGGCATCTTGGAGGAAGGCGCTATCAAGTTTCAGGTGCGCGCCCGCCTCAACCTCAAGCCTGGCCAGTTTCTGCGGGCCAACTACTCGGCCAACGGCGACATCGTGCTCGGCCGCCGCGAAGATGTGCTAGCTATTCGGGAAAGCTTGCTTCAGTTTGGCAAGGTTAACAAGGACAGCGTGTTCGTGGAGATAGAAAAAGCCCCCCAGCAGTTTCAGAAGCGCATGGTTAAGACAGGTTTATCCGATGGCATCAACGTCGAAATCGTGTCGGGTCTGAGCAAAGAGGACAAGGTAAAAGTACTGGGCCCGCCGGCCGAAGACGAGAAGAAAAAGTCGTAGAGATGAGCTAGGCGCCCGCTATTTCTTGGGGCTCGCGCCAGGCGCGTCGGCCGTGGTGGGTAGGCGCTGCACTACGTTGCCCGTCGCGTCCAGAAAGTCCAGGCGGGCCACGTTGTTGGCGTCTACTACTAGTTTGATGCGTGGCTGACCTTTGGTATCAAAGAGAAACACCGCGGCGTTGCCGTTGCTCTTGCCCACAAACACTCTGTCGGGAGCCCGAATGGGATCCAGAGCTGCTGCTTTTTCGGGGCCTTCCGGCATTTTCTGCCATTCAGCCAAGCGGCGGGCGTGCTCGGGCAGCGGGATGTTGGGGCGGTCCTTGATGCGCATACCTACCATGCGATTGGCGTCTTCTTCGGAGTAAACCAGTTGTAGGGTTTGGTCCTGCTGGTACTGGTCGAAGGTGAGGGACTGCGAAGCCTGCACTTTGCCGTCTACTTTGCGGCCCTGGAAAACGAGGCCGCCGCACTCATCACCTTCGTCGTTGTAAAAGAGAATACCGGGCGTTTTGGCGTCGCGAGGCAGGTCTTGCCCGGCGGCGCGGGGCGCGGGTTGGCGCTCTTGGTTGGCAATCACGAGCTTAAGCCGGCCATCTTTCTCCACCACGTTGATGCGCTCCACGTCGATTTCGCCGAAGCGTTGCTTGCGGCTGCCGGGCCCGAAGGCCATCAGCAGCACAGCCAGAAAAACCAAGGTGCTGCCCGCCGCATACAGTTTAAGCCACCGTACTTGCTTGTGCAGAGAAGCCAGCGTCACGTCGTTTTTCATAGCGAAGAGCGAAAGGGTGGAACGGCGACTATTTTACAAATTCATCTAGTCGGCGCAAGGTGAACTCGGGAGAATTTTCAACCAAGTGTTTAAGAATAGGCACGTGCCCGGCGCCAACGAGCACGAGTATTCTGTCGTTCTGGGCAGCCAAGCGTTGCACGTTGGCAAACATGCGGATATTCCGGTTGTACCAGCGCGTGACGAACCCATCGGCCCCAGCGGGCTCCGCGGCCGTGCCCACGGGAGTGTTTACGAAGTAGGCGCTGTGGAAGCGCCGCAGGGAATTGTCGCTGTTGAGATACAGCAAATAGTCCTTGAGGGTAGATTGGTAGGCGAGCGTGTCCTGGTATTTGTAAAAGGCGGCGTAGCGCGCGCCTAGGCGCTGCATGGCTGGGCTCTCGGGCTGGCTTTCCCGGGCGCGCATCCAAGCGGAGTCTTTGGGGGCTAGCTTGTACTTGAAGGGCTGAGCATCGATGGCAAATACGCGCGGATGGTTGAGCTGCCTGGCAAGCCGGAAGCCAATCTGGGTGATTTCGTTGCGGGTCGTTTTTAGCTTTTCACTGGTGTAGGCGGTGTAGTCTTTGTCGAGGCGCTCCTGCACTTCGGCGGGGTACTCCACCATTATCTTGGTGGGCTTAAAGCGGGCAATCAGCTGAGTTAGCTCGGCTATTTCCTTCTGCCGCTCCGCCGATAGCACATCGACTTCCAGCTTGCCGCTGGTTTTGTGCGCGTCGAGGCCTGGATAGCTGAAGTGGAATACGCCCAGCAGCAGCACGTCGGCTTTCTTCAGGGAGTCAGGAAACAAGGCTTTCTCCCGGCGGCTGGCCACTTTGGCGGGGAAGTTCTGGCTCTGGCCGGGCTCAGCCAGTGCGCCTAGCAAAAGAAGTACAAACAGTAAGCGGACAAGGCGTTGGGAGCTGCTTTTGGCGGTTTGCATACGGGTAGAAATGAGAGGTGGCTCCCCTGCGGGAGGAATGATAACTTAAAGGTGAGCCACTTCGCGCCCGGCCTCAAGTATATTATCCCAACTTCCTCAAACCCGATGCTAACCCGCGCTGGGGGCTTTTTTCGGGGTTGTAGTCTAAAATCAAGGCTTGCTCCGCCAAATCTGGGGTTGGGATAAAAAACTGCCGGCGTCTGGCTACTAACCGTAGTTTTGGGTATGAAGCACTGGTCAAAAAGGAATCTGCACATCCTAGGCTGGGTGGTGTACGCCGCCTACGTGTGGATAGGCGCCCGCCTCAACGACTGGCACCCGCTGGTGAGCAGCTGGCGCAGCAACTGGTTTCTGCTGTCTCATCTGTTCCTGCGCAGCGCAGAGTTTTATGTGTGCTACGGACTGCTGTTTCCGCGCCTTCTGCGCCCCGGCCGCATACCCACCTTGATCGTGGCTTTGCTCGGCGTAATAGGCCTGTACATCAGCGTGCGCTATGGTATCGAGGAGATGCTGTACCCGGCCGTGCTGGGTTTTCGCAACTATAACCCCGCCACCTCCACGCCCTATTATATCCTCGACAATATCTACTACGCCAGCCCCGCCATCGTGATTAGCGGGGTGGTGTGGAGCTTCGAGGAAACCCTGCGGCGGGAGCGCGAAAACCGACAGCTGCGCCAAGAGAAAACCCAAGCCGAAGAGGCCTTTCTGCGCACCCAAATCAACCCCCACTTTCTCTATAATACGCTCAACTACTTCTACTCCCTGGCTTACCCCATATCCGAACAGTTGGGCTCGGCCGTGCTCAAGCTCTCCGATCTGATGCGCTACATGCTGCACCAGCGCCCCGATGGCCAAGTAGAGCTAACCCGTGAGATTGACTACCTGCACAACTACATCGACTTGTACCGCCTGCGCTTTGGGGGGCAATTTTTCGTGGAGTTCACCGTAACCGGGGAGGCAGCCGGGCGGCGCCTCCCCGCTTTGCTCCTGATTCCCTTTGCGGAAAATGTTTTCAAGCATGGTGTGCTCAACTGCCCCGATACGCCCGTGTATATTCAGTTGACAATCAAGCCCAATGAGCTACTATTCGAAGTCGATAACAAGATTGGGCGGCACCATAAAGACGCTACTAGCGGTATTGGGCTGGCCAATGTGCGAAGGCGCCTGGAGTTGCTGTACCCCAATCGGCATACCCTGACGGTAAGCCAGACTTCGGAACGGTTTCATACGTTGCTTCGACTGCAGGAAGCGTAAGCTGGGGGGCTTTTTTAGGGGCGCCGACTCATCAACTTTTACACTCCCGTTCTTACGTCTATGATTCGTTGTATTGCCGTCGACGACGAGGCGTATGCCTCCGCTATTCTCGCCGATTACATCCGTAAAGTGCCTTATCTCACCTTGGTCGGCACCACTACCAATCCGATTGAGGCGCTGACTTGGGTGCAGCAAGGCCGCGCCGACTTGGTATTCCTCGACATCCAAATGCCCGAGCTGACGGGCTTGCAGTTCCTCAAGCTCTGCGGCACCCGCTGCAAAGTAGTCTTGACCACGGCCTACCCCGAATACGCTCTGGAAGGCTACGAAAACGATGTGGTAGATTATCTGCTCAAGCCTATTTCCTTCGAGCGTTTCCTGAAAGCGACCCAGAAAGTGCTGGCTTTATTGGCCGCGCCGGAGCCTGCTCCAGCCGCGGAGGCAATTGCCGCGGCGGATACTTACCTGTTTGTGAAGGGAGAAACCAAGAACAAGTATATCCGCATTGATCACGCTGATATTCTCTTTGTGGAAGGCCTGAAAAACTACGTTTCTATTCATCTGCCCACGCAAGTGTTTGTCACGTATCAGTCGCTCACGCAGCTGGAGCAGCAGCTGCCCCGGCCGCCCTTCGTGCGGGTGCACAAGTCCTATATCGTGTCTTTGAATAAGATTCGGATGGTGGACGGTAACACGCTCTATATTCAGGATAAGATGGTGCCCGTGGGGGAAACCTATCGGGAGCAGCTGTACCGGATGGTGCGCACACCGTAGAAACGGTCAGAACGACGACGTTGAACAGTCCGGCTGCAAACCGTGCAATGTCATTGTTCAGTGCCGAGACACAAATATGGGTTTCTACACGAGCAGCAATGCCCTGTAGTAGCTCCACTGTGGGCAGAGGCTGAGCACTATAGCCTGCGCAGGCTCTGGGGGGCAAAACTCTTCTGCACATGGGCCCGTTTGCACAGCACATACAACTCCCTCTAGCCGTGCGCCGCCAATCCTACACCCTTCATTTCAATCCGAAGCTCAGCTATAACGCTGATAAAAAGCACGTGCGCGACGGCCTCTCCACAGTATTGCGCACCGGCGACAACCTCTGGCTAAGCTGCGACGAGCGCACCACCATCGAGCGCCTGCGCCTCACCGGGCCGCACGAGTTTGGCGAGCATTGCTCCTACGAGCTGACCGACCTGCTCGACCTGCCTTCCGATGACGAGGAGGAAATAGATATTGAAGGCATGGGCGAGGCCAATAACTACCTCTGGCTGGTAGGCTCCCACAGCCTGAAGCGCAAGAAGCCCAATCACGAGGACGAGGATGTGGCCAAGCAAATTGCCCGCTTAGCCAAGATAGAGGAGGAGCCTAACCGCTATCTGCTGGCCCGCATTCCGCTGGTGCGCAACGCCGAAACCGGTGACTATGAGCTGCACAAGGAAATAGCCCATCCCACCGACCCCACCCAGACTCTCTGTGCTGCTCAGCTGCACAGTAACAGCGCCAGCACAGCCAACGACTTGTTCGATATCCTGGCCGATGACCCGCACCTGAAGCCCTTTCTCAAGATTCCAGGCAAAGACAATGGTTTCGATGTAGAAGGCCTGGCCGCTGCGCCCGATGGCCGCCTGTTTCTGGGCTTGCGTGGGCCGGTGCTCCGGGGCTGGGCTATCGTATTAGAAGTGTTGCCCGAGGAGGATAGAAAAGGCCATTTGCGTCTTGCCAAGCTGGAGGGAGCCGAGAACAAGTATTACAAAAAGCACTTCCTGTCCTTGGGCGGCATGGGCCTGCGTGAGCTACGCCAGCGCGGGACTGATATTCTGCTGCTGGCCGGCCCCACCATGGATCTCGACGGCACTATTGCCGTGTACCGCTGGCCCAATGCCCTAACGCATCCTCAGGACAGCCTCATTGGTCCCGATAAGGTGCAGCGCCTCTTCGATGTACCCCACGGCCACGGCCCCACATCCGGCAAAGACAAAGCCGAAGGAATGGCCGTACTCGACGATGCCCACGTACTCATCGTGTTCGACAGCCCCACCGACGCCCGCAAAAAAGCCCCCCACCAAGTAGTAGCCGATTCATTTTTGCTGCCGAAGTAAGGTGCTTTAGAGACACTTATTTGTGTCTCTTCGTAGAACAGGCTACTTGAACTACTTGGCTGTCAATCGCTCGATACGGAGACACTTTTACTTTTCAACTAATGCTAGTCCGCACGCCCGAAACCACCCACCGCATTCATTTTCAGGATTGTGATATGCTGGGCCACCTGAATAATGCCCGCTACCTCGACTATTTCCTGAATGCCCGCGAGGAGCACACAACCCAGCACTATGCCCTGAACCTGGGCGAGCTAGCCCGCGAGTCGCAGGCCGGGTGGGTGATTACCAAGCACCATATTGCCTACCTGCGTCCCGCGAACCACGCCGAAGTCGTGCGCATTCGTACCCAGCTCATTCATTTCGATAACTCCAACCTAGTGGTGGAAATGCAGATGCTGAGTGAGGATGGGGCCCGCCTCAAGGCTTTGCTTTGGTCGGAGATGGCCTTCGTGAACGTGCGTACCGCCACCCGCACCGACCACGCCGACGCAATGATGGATATGCTCGATGAGTTAGACATCGAAGACGTAGACTACGACCCCGACGGCTTCGATGAGCGGGTGCGCCGCCTGCGCAAGCAGCTCAAGCGTGAGCGGGGCGAAACCGAGAGTGCCGAATAACCTGTTCAGCTTATTTTGCGTTAAACCAAAACCGGAACCGCTCTGCGGCGCCGGTTTTTTGTTTGTGTATTGTTTAATCTAAAAAGCTAGTAACCATGTCATTATTTGAAAGCGATAAACTAAAAGGAAAGAAAATAGCCATCGTCGCCACCGACGGATTTGAGCAGTCGGAGCTAGAGGAGCCGAAGAAATATTTGGAGAATGAAGGTGCCGAAACCCACGTTATTTCCCTCAAAAGTGGCTCAATTAAAGGCTGGGACAAAGACGACTGGGGCGATAAAGTAAGCGTCGACAAGCTCATCGGCGACGCCCGCGTAGATGATTATGATGCCCTGGTGCTGCCTGGGGGGCAAATTAACCCCGATAAGCTGCGTGTAGAAAAGGAAGTAGTTGACTTCGTGACCGAGTTTATGCACTCGGGTAAAGTAGTGGCCGCCATCTGCCACGGTCCTTGGGTGCTGGTAGAAACCGGCTTGCTGCGCGGCAAAAAAGTAACCAGCTACCCCAGCATCAAAACTGATCTAAAGAACGCCGGCGCCCTCTGGGAAGACAACGAAGTGGTAGTCGATAAAGGTCTCATCACCAGCCGCAACCCCGATGATATTCCAGCTTTCAACAAGAAGATTGTAGAGGAAATCCTGGAAGGTGTGCACGCCATGCGCTAACCGGCCGTAAGTTGATAATCAATAAAAAGCCCCCCGGATACCGTCTGGGGGGCTTTTTTGTGTTTCGCCAAAACCATGTAGAGACGCGTATTCGCGTTTCATCGTTATTGAGTTGTTTAGTTAAACGACGCAGGTTCAATCGTTTAATGACGAGACACAATTATGTGCCTCTACCCAAGGAGCGCTAGTAGCTCGGCTGCAAACTGGTGATAGATAAAGTAGAAGCCTACATCAAAGACGAATAAAAAAGCCCCCTGCAGCCACAAGGAGCGCCCGAAACCGAGCAGCCGCTCCGGCCGACGGTCAGTAGTAGCGGCGCGGGCGCGGAGCCAGCTGCCCGTAGCAATATAAGCTACATCGAGGCCAGCATTGAAGAGCAGGATCTTCTCGAAGTTAAACTGGGCCGTGAGGCTATCAGCCAAGGTCATGCCGGCCACTTGGTTGGGGTGGGCGCTGAGCAGGCCGAACACCGCGAGTCCGACGTTCACCAAGTTCCAGGCTACGTTCATCTGATGAAAGTAATGCAGCTCAGTGCGTTTGTCGGTGCGGGGTGCGTAGTAGCCGCTCACGATTATATTCAACAGCGCCCAAGCACCCAGTACGCCCATGCCGCGCTCGGCCAGCAGCTCCCGGCTCCGGTTGAGCAGAGACAGCGCGTCGGTAAGGTCGGGGAGGGCGAGCAGGAGCGTGGTAAGCAGCATAAAGAGATGGGCAGCACAAAAAAAGGAAGCCGCAGCGGGCTTCCTTTTTGGAAAGAGAAAAGCAGGTGATTTAGTTAGAAATGCCGATGCCCAAGTACACCTGAAACACGCCGTTTTTCACGTTGTCGAAGGCATCGGCGCTGGCATCTTTGGGGTCGTTGTAGATGTCGGCTAGGCCAAGATCATAGCGGGCGCCGAGGCGGGCCGGACCTACGCGAGCTTCCACGCCACCTACCACGCCGTACTCCAAGCTATTAAGGTTAGAGCCAGAAATGGTGCGCTCCTGACCCGCGTATTTAGCATTGACGAGCAGCGACACCTGCGGCCCAGCATGAATGCTGATGTTGTCTACAATGTTGTATACCAGCAAAACAGGTACTTGTAAGTAATCGAGACGAGTTTGCTCCTTGGTAGTGGCGGGCTGCCCAGTGCTTAGGTTTAGCGCCTGAGCATCAAAGCCTTTGCGCGTAAACAGAAACTCGGGCTGAACGGAAAACTTATTGTTGAAAGCAAACTGAGCATATACCCCAGCGTGGTAAGATTTGAGGCTTTCCAGGCTTTGGTAGGCATCTTTGTCTTGGCCGCGTAAGTCGGCTAGGTTGAAGCCGGCCTTGATACCGAAGCCATTGTTGCGTGAGTCGCTGCTGCCAAAGCCATAATCAGCAGAGGAACGAACTCCGGCGGGGCCGGCCTCTTGGGCAGAAGCAGAAAGCGCCGCGGCGCAGAAGGTTAGAAGGAGAAGTAGTTTTTTCATAAAACAAGTCGAATAAATCGAGAAAAAGGGCCTTTACAGATAGCAGAAAAGCCCCACGCTAAGTCGGTATACATAAGGTTACGCGCCAAGACAGCAGAGGTTAAAAAATTTTGTTGCTCCGCCGAGTAGCAACAATACCTCAGGAGTGTATATTTGGCCCTTTCCGGCCGCCGCCAGTTGGCTTTGGGGTATTAGCTCAGTTGGTTCAGAGCACTACCTCGACAAGGTAGGGGTCACTGGTTCGAGCCCAGTATGCCCCACTTAAAGCCGAGCCCCGCTACGTGTAGCGGGGCTTTTTTCATGTCTTTTTAGTTTGCAAAACTCGAGGCGGTCATGCAGAGCGCCGCGAAGCATCTCGCGGGCTGACGTTGGACTACTATTGCAACGAAGCGAGCGAGATACTTCGCGGCGCTCTACATGACAGACAATTAAACCCGTTAGATCTTCGCGCTGTTGCTCTTTTTCTAAACCTACTACATGCTTTCTATTGCCTGGGCGCCGCTGTACGCTCATCCGTTGCCCGCTGACCACCGCTTTCCTATGCTCAAGTACGAGCTGCTGCCCGAGCAACTCCTGCGCGAAGGCACCATCGCGGAAGCCAATCTTTTTGCCCCCCAGGCTCCCTCAGCGGCTGATATTTTGCGCACGCATACCCCCGATTATTACCGCCGCCTGCGCTCGGGCCAACTTACGCGGCAGGAGGAGCGCGCTACTGGCTTTCCGTGGTCGGAGCAGCTGATAGAGCGTGAAGTCACAATTTTGGGCGGCACCATTGAGTGTGCCCGTCGAGCCTTGCATCATGGTGCGGCGGCCAACATAGCTGGTGGTACTCACCACGCGTTTGCTGAGCGGGGCGAGGGGTTTTGTTTGCTCAACGACCAAGCGGCGGCCGCGCATTACCTGCTGGCTAATGAACCAGCTGTGCAAAAAGTCCTGATTGTAGACCTTGATGTGCATCAGGGCAATGGTACGGCAGCCATTTTTCAGCACGAGCCGCAGGTATTCACGTTCAGTATGCACGGGGCCCGTAACTACCCGCATCGCAAGGAGCAATCGGACCTCGACCTGCCCCTAGCCGACCACACCGACGATGCCACCTACCTCAAGCTACTCGCCGATACGCTGCCGCGCCTACTGGATGAGGTGCAGCCCAACTTTGTATTTTATCTGGCGGGCGTTGATGTCTTGGCTACCGACAAGCTCGGCCACTTAGCCCTCACCCGCGAAGGCTGTCGGCAGCGCGACCAGCTGGTGCTTCAGCTCTGCCACCGCCACCAGCTGCCAGTGGTGGTATGCATGGGGGGCGGCTACTCCGAGCGCATCGCCGACATTGTGGAAGCCCACGCTAACACGTTTCGGGTGTTGCAGGAGGTGTTTTTCTAGAATACAACTTGCCAGCGAAAGGCCCAGCGCCAACTTAGCTCGTATTTATCAATGCTGGCTAGCTGCAGGATGCGCTGCCAATCGGCTTTGGTAAAGGCTCGTGCCACCGAAAGCGGCGCATCATTTTGCACCAAGTAGGAGCCCCGAAACAGGCGCGTCAGCCACTTGATGCTGTAATACGCCACCGGGTGCCGGTGCAAGTCGTTGATAATGACGGCCACGCCCGCCTGCTGGTGCAGCTGCCGCAACAAGCTAACTAGCTCAGCATCGGTGAAGTGGTGGCAAAATAAGCTGCACGTAATCACGTCGAAATGCTGGGCGCGAAACTCCGCCGCAAAAATATCCAGCTGCTGAAAGCTGATTTCGGGGTAGTCACGGCTTTTTTCCGCCGCATAGCTCAGCATAAACGGGTTAGCATCAATGCCAATGAGCTCCGTGGATAAATGGCGCCGCCGGGCCCAACGGGCAATGTGACGCAGGGTGTCGCCGCCGCCGCTGCCGAGGTCGGCCAGGCGAAGCGGGCGACTGGGGGGCATTTTGGCGCGTAGTCGGGCCAGCGCATCCGTTATTACCCGGTAGCCACCCAAGCGAGTATTAATAATTTCTAGCTCATCCAGATTCTGCCGCAACGCGTCGTTCGCCAGGGTCAAGTCGTCCATGAGCTCCGGTTCGGTAGCACGCTGACTGAATTTCATGCGTCTGGGGGGCTTTTTTATGGCTGTTAACTAAAGTGTAATCAGCCTTTCCTGCTTCAAAAAGCGAACTTCATAGTTAAGACTGGCAAGCCGCTTAATTCAGTACTTCAGTGTTTCCAAAAGCTACTTTCAGCAGCATAGCTTCTAGCGTAAGCCCTGGCCCGAAGGCGAAGCTGAGCACGGGTGCCGCCGCGTCAGTGGGCGTCAGCGACTGTAGGAGCTTGTGCAGTACGAAGAGCACCGTGGCCGATGACATATTGCCGTAGTCACGCAGCACCTCATAAGCGAAGCGGTTATCGTGAGTAGTAAGGCCCAGTTCCTGCTCAATGGTTTCCAGAATCTTGCGCCCGCCAGGGTGAATGGCAAAGTGCTCAATATCGGGGAGCTGAACAGGAAGATTTTCCAGCAAGCCATCAGTCAGCTCACGAATGCCTTTCTGAATAAGGCGGGGCACGTACGACGACAATGTCATCTCGAAACCAAAGTCGTTGATGTGCCATGCCATATCGGTATGACCGTTGGGCTCAATGCCGCAGTGAAACGCCGTCAGTGCTAGGCTAGCGCCCTGCGCCGCGGGTACGGCCCGCACCAGCGCTGCCGCCGACCCATCGCCAAACAGCGCGTTGGATACCAAGTGGTCTTCCTCGTGGTTTTTCTGGAAGTGAATCGTGCACAGCTCCGTACTTACAATGAGCACGTTAGCGCCCGCATCGGCCCGGCAAAAGGCGTCGGCTAGCTTGAGGGCGTTGAAGGCCGCGTAGCAGCCCATAAAGTTTACGCAGGTGCGTTGCACATTGGCTCGCAAGCCCAGTTTCTGCACCAGCTCCAGATCTAGGCCCGGGGCGTACATACCGGTGCAGCTTACCGTAATCAGATGGGTAATGCTGGCTAGTGTCACCTCGGGCACCTGCCGCAAGCAATCCTGTACCGCCTGCACCGACAGCGGCAGCGCACACTCCCGGTACACAGCCATGCGCTGTCCCACCGACGGAAATGGCTCTAAGTCAGGTGTATTTGGAAAAAAATCGAAGTTTCCATTCGAGCGGCCATAGTCAGCTAGCACAGAGTAGCGTTGGCCAATACCCGTTACGCGGTATAGGGCGCGTAGCTTGCGCGTCTCCTGGTCGCCGAGCTGTAGGGCCTCGGCCATAAAGGTGGCAATTTGGGGCTGCGGAATAACATGGGTAGGGTTGGCCGTGCCGATGGCACACAGGTAGCTGCTCATTAAACGAAGTATACGCAAATAACTGCCGCGTTGCCGATGCAAATTTTGGCAGGTCTAAAAACAAGTGCGAAAGCCGTATAGTCCTTGCACAAACGGGGTGGAATCTAGCTTCACAGGTTTGCTTACGCCTTTCTGTTCCTTTAACAAATGCGGTAAGCAAATGGCCCTCGCTCAAAATACTTCTCCGTGAGTACGGCGCATGAGGGCGCGCACCGCCCCGGGCCAATAGCTTAGACTACCCACGGCGGCCTCGCTTAAAAACGGCCGGCCAAACAAACCCTGCACTGCCCGACCAAGCCGCAAACGTCCCCCAAAGTGGGTTTGCCAGTCGCGCTGGTAGCGGACCTCCAGGGCCGAGCGCGTCGTACGGCCCGTGAGGAAATCGTGAATGTGGGTGCTGGCTATCTGGGCGCCGTGAATGGCCATAGCCATGCCGTTGCCGCATAGGGGCGTAATTAGGCCCGCTGCGTCGCCGCACATTAGGATGTGATTTTCGACGCAGTTTTTGGGAGCAAAGGAAATCTCGTTGATAACCTCTGGCTGGGGGTAAAGAAATTCCGCCTCGCGCAAAATGCTCCCCAACCGCGGATTTCGGGCCAGTACGTGCTCCTCCATGGCCGCAATAGTACCGTGGGTTTTCAGGTTTTGGCGCGTGGTAAGGTAACAGAAGCAGTGCTTGTCGTCTTCAATGGCCGAGATGCCCGCGTAGCCATTGGCGAAGTTGTGCAGGGCAATCAAGTTGCGGGGGAAGTCGAGGCGCAGGTGATACTTCACGCCCAGATACGGCGAGCGTTGGCTGAAAAACGGCCTTTGCAGTTGGCGGTCGAGGTTGGCGCGTTTGCCGTAGGCTCCTAGCACAACGCGGGCCTGCAACGTGCGCCCGTCGGCTAGCATTACTTGGTGCTGGTCGGCGGCAAACGTGACGTCGGTCACGGTGGCGCCCTGCTGAAACTCAACGCCCCGCGCTTCGGCCTGCTGATACAGGAAATAATCCAAAGTATAGCGGCTCACGCCAAAGCCACCCAGGTCGAGCGGGACTGTAAGCGTGCGGCCCGCGGGCGAGCTGAGCAAAAACTGCGTGATAGCGGCCGGCACCAGCGGTGCCGGATCTACACCAAGCCGGCGCAGGTAGGGCAGCACTTCATTGGACACATACTCCCCACACACCTTATGAAACGGGTAGCGCTTACGCTCCACCACGGTCACGCGGTGACCTCGGCCAACCAAGTCGAGGGCCGCCGTGAGGCCACCTAATCCGCCGCCGATAATGATAACATCCAAATTTTTTTTACAGTTAAACAAGTGAAAAACAGCGAGGAAAGACGTGATTATAGGAGATAAGTTATATTTTATGTATCTTATTGGGATTCGGGTGCTACCTTTGTAAACCAAATTGAGCGACTGACGTTAAGAAATTTAGCCGACGCGCCCAACGCCTTACGGTCTGAATATGATGAAAACTCTACGTTTATTATTAGTTGTAAGTGCCTTGGTGCTAGGCCCGCTGTGCAGCAGCATGCCCGCCGCCGTGGCCCAACCTGCTGTTGCTAGCACTACTAGCCGCTCGGTTGCCGATGAGAAAAAGCTGCTAGTGTACCCCAACCCGAGCAGTGGGATTGTTCATATTGACATCAACGGTTTCGAAGGTCGCAAAACCGAGCTGCGCATTCTCAACGTTATCGGTTCAGTAATTTACCGCGAATCGCTGACCGAACTGAACGACCGCTACACCAAAACGCTCGACCTGAGCAAATTTGCCAGCGGCCTATATTACGTGAAGCTTGAAACCGACAATGCAAGCGAAATGCGTAAGCTAGTAATCCGATGAAGCCCTAGCTACTTTAGCTATTAGAAAAGCAGCCCCGCCACCGTGGGGCTGCTTTTTTATGGGGTTAGATCAAAAAAATAGTCCCTGCGCAAGCGCAGGGACTATTTTTAGAAAGCGTAAACCAATCCGGAATTAGCGGTTTGGTACGCGGATCGGCTCAGGTTTCAACATCTCTTTGATGTTGTCAAAAGTATTGAGGGCAATGAGTGCCGTGGCCAGCATCAGCCCTATGAACAGAAGGAATGACATACGAGTGGGAGTTAGGATAAGATCAAACCCGGCAGCAACATATCAACAAGACATGACCGGTTAGTAAATGTACTCTCTTGAACCCCGGAATGCCTTATCTGGTTTCAGCATAATTATGTGCTTTTTGCCCTTTTATAGGTAAAAACCAAGCTGTTTTGCTCACTTCGACAGGCTCGAAGCTATATATGAGGCTTTAGCAGATGCTCCACTACGTATTGCGCATCAGGGCCGGCGCCACCCATCAGGGCCGAGCCACGACTATTCAGCCAAGGCAAACCCAGGAAAGCCAAGCCTGGAGCCGCTGTTAGGCCCCGGTGGTGGCGGGGAAACCCGTCGGAGTCGAAAATGGGGGCTTCAATCCACTTAAAGTCAGGTCCGTAGCCTGTGGCCCAAACCACGGCTTCCAGCGGCGGCGTGCTGAGCTTACGGCTCCGTAAAATGCCCCCCGGCTCCGTGCCCAGCGCTCGGCCAATGAAGCGTGCATTCGGAAAAGTGCGCAGTCGAGCCAAGTCGCCGCTCACGACGGGTTCGGGCTGCCGAATCATGTGGCCACCTATCAGGGAGTGGCGCGAGGCTCGGAGCAACCTAGTTACGGTCAGGAAGGCCCACATGAAGGTATTGTTCGGCATGGCTGGGGTGCGCTCATCGAAAGCCACGTATACAGGTCGGCCGGTGGTGGCTAGGTCAGCGGCAATCTGCAGGGCCGAGTTGCCGCTCCCGACTACGGCCACTGGCCCCGTACCCGCTACTTGAGTTGGCTGATGATAGTCGCGGCTGTGAAGCTGCACGACGCTTGTCGGAAGCTGGGGGGCAAATTCGGGTAGGCGGGGCGCGTTGTAAGCTCCCGTGCATACTACTATCCGCTGCGCCTGGTAGTTCTGGCCCGCGGCGGTCTGGATGGCGTAGCCATCGGGTGCAGGTGCTACGCGCGTCACGCGCTGGGAGAGATGAATCGGAAACTGGAAGTGGGCAGCGTAGGCTTGCAGGTAAGCAGCGGCTTCATCCTTGGTAGGGTAGCGCAGTTGGGCGCCCGGCCACTTGTAGCCCGGCAGGCTGCTGGCCCAGGCCGGCGAGAACAAACGCAACGCTTCAAACCGCGACGCCCACACGTCACCTACGGCCGGCCGCTCGTCCAAAATCACGAACGATATGCCCCGACGCTGCAGGTAATACGCAGCTGCCAAGCCGGTTTGTCCGGCCCCAATAATTAGCGTGTTGGTGGTGAAGATATCGGGCGAAGTCATAGAGTAGCTGGTGCGAAGGACTGCAAGGTAACCTAGTCAGCTTTAGGGCAAACACCGGATCAGTTATGCGTGTAGTTCAGTCTAAATATGAGATGCCAACCTTAACAGACAGTTCAGTTTATTGACACAACGCTGCCCTAATAATCTTCCTAGGATGAGTTTTACGATTGATTATTAACGATTTGTATTCATTCTGGAAGATGGTAATCTAGACGTAACACCCGTGTGGATTTGTCTAACCACCTTTAGGATACCATCTGCGCCGTTGCAGTGGACTACTCCACCCACTCCTTTATGAAACAAATTTTTCACCGTTTGTTGAGCTTTGGGCTGCTGAGCGCAATGCTTGTTTCCTGCGCTAAAGACGAAGCAGTTGCACCCGCGCCCATTGCCCGGCCCCAAACCCATGATGCCACCCGCGACAATCACTTGGCTATGGGTAACCCCAGCGGCGCGGTGGCCGATTCCTACTATTACTGGAATTACTTGATGCAGAAGCCTCAGTTCGCCATGTCGTATCACCGCGACCGGGGCACGCCTAACTGGGTAAGCTGGCACCTGAGCAAGGCTTGGCTGGGAAGTGCTGCCCGGCAAGACGACTTCCGCGCTGATGCTGCCTTGCCCTCCGGTTGGTTTCGGGCCGACGCCACTAGCTACTCAGGCTCAGGTTTTGACCGGGGCCACAACTGCCCCTCGGCCGACCGCACCAGCTCGGTGACCGACAACTCGGCTACCTTCCTGATGACCAACATGATACCCCAAGCCCCGAACAACAACCAGCGTACGTGGGCCGGCTTGGAAAACTATTGCCGCACCCTAGTCAATGCTGGCAATGAGCTGTATGTGATTATGGGTAGCTACGGTAAAGGCGGCACGGGCTCCAATGGTACGCTGAGCACCCTAGCGGGGGGCAAAATCACGGTGCCCAACCGCGTCTGGAAGGTGATTGTGGTGTTGCCGGAGGGCAGCAGTGACGCCAGCCGCGTCACGACGGGCACCCGCGTTATTGCCATCAACACGCCCAACACGAACACGCTCGATTCTAACTGGGGCACTTACCGCACCTCCGTAGACGCCATCGAGCAAGCTACTGGTTACGATTTGCTGTCGGCGGTATCCTCGTCGGTGCAGAGTGTAGTAGAAGCCCGTGTGGACAACGGTCCCACCAACTAAGAACTCAGGCTACCAAGTAAACTTCTGAAAAAGCCTTCCAACTTGTTTGGGGGGCTTTTTCGTTGAGTTGTAGGCAGTAGCCAAAGCACTAGGGCCAGAAAAAGCCCCCCAGAACTCACTGGTATATTTGTCTTTGCACCTTTGTGGAGCAATCCGTGTCCTTGGGTTGTTTCTTTTAGTCCCATCTGCCTTTTCTGTTCGATGAAGCGTACCCTCTACCAATTGCTCAGCATCAGTCTGCTGAGTGTGCTGACCTTTTCCTGCGGCAAAGAATCGGCGAAACCTGCCGACCAAATTCGTGATGACAACTTGGCCATGGGCAACCCCAGCGGCGCGGTGGCCGATGTCAGTTCTCCCTCCAATTACCTAATAGTCAAAGAGCAGTATGCGCTATCGTATCACCGCGACCGGGGTACACCCAACTGGGTAAGCTGGCACCTAAACAAAGGCTGGTTAGGCGATGCGCCGCGTCAGGACAACTTCACCTCCGACAATACGCTGCCTGCGGGCTGGTTTCGCGCTACTAGCGCCAGCTACTCAGGCTCAGGTTTTGACCGGGGCCACAACTGCCCCTCGGCCGACCGCACCAGCTCGGTGACCGACAACTCGGCTACCTTCCTGATGACGAACATGATACCCCAAGCCCCAAACAACAATCAGCGCACCTGGGCCGGGCTGGAGAACTACTGTCGCACGCTAGTAAACGCCGGCAATGAACTCTACATTATTTGTGGCAGCTACGGCCGAGGTGGAACGGGCTCGGATGGCCCCTTGAATACGCTATCGGGTGGTGACATAACGGTGCCCAACCGTTTGTGGAAAGTCGTGGTGGTGCTGCCTGCCGGCAACAACGACGTGAGCCGCGTGGCAAATGACACTCGGGTTATTGCCATCAACACGCCCAATAACAACTCCGTTGATCCAAACTGGGCCACCTACCGCACCTCCGTAGACGCCATCGAGCAGGCCACGGGTTACGACCTGTTGTCGGCCGTGCCGACGGCGGTACAGGCCGTGATTGAAGCTCGCGTAGACAACGGGCCCACCAATTAAAAAATCTTTTAAATCGTCTACTTTATCCTGCTGTATAGCTAGCCAGCGAACGTTAAGTTTATATTAAAAATTGATTAATTTAATCATGGAATTTTTATATTAAAACAAAGGCACTACTTTTGCACTGAGTGATATGAGTGAATATGAGAGGGAATGGAAAGCCGCGCTGCAACGCGGCTTTCTGCTTTTCTAGCTCAACCGCAATGCGCTAATACGCAGAAAGTAACGGTTTAGTAACAACGGCATAATCTGGGGCTAATCTACATTTCGGAAGTTTGGCTGACTGGGTAAGTAGCGTGCTAATGCAATGCGAAAGTACCCGGTGCTATGCTAGCCGATGGGTTTACTATTCGATACTAATTTCTTATTCTCTGGTACCTCTTTGGGTCCATCTCGGTACTTGCTGCGGCCCCTACTACATCAGTTTGCGCACATCCGGGAGTTCCAAGAGTTTTATGAGCAAAGCAGTCACCTACAGGGCCCTGCTTTTGTGGCTGAACTGCTGCGCCAACTCCAGATTACGATAAGCTTCGATCCAACCGAACTGCGACGCTTGCCCGCTAAGGGGGCATTTATTGCCGTTGCTAATCATCCCAGCGGCCTGCTCGATGGGCTAGTGCTGCTGCACCTGCTCGGGCAGCACCGCCCCGAACTGCGGGTGGTAGCCAATGAGCTGCTGGCTCCACTGTTACCCCACATCGACGATCAGCTTGTGTTGGTAAATGCCAACCGGACAACCGGGGGGCAAAATGCGCCTGGGCTGCGCCAGATGCTGCGCTACCTGCACAATGATGTGCCCTTGGCTTTGTTTCCGGCCGGCGAAGTGGCCCACCGCACTGCGCCGTTTCGCCCCAGCCTCGACCCTGATTGGCATCCGACGGCCGGTAAGCTGCTGGCTGCGGCGCGGGTACCGGTGGTGCCAGTATGGCTTAGTGGCCATAATAGTGCGCTTTTTAGTTGGTTGGGCTTGGTGCAACCGTGGCTACGTACCATGCGCTTGCCAGCTGAGCTGCTCAATAAGCGCGGCCAAACTATTCGGGTGCGTATTGGACAACCCATTGGCCCTCAGGAGTTAGCTTACTTGCCCGCCGATCATCGCCTGCCCTGCCTGCGGGCTCGGGTGTATGCCTTAGGTTCACCCGCCGAAGCACCTACCGTTACTTGGCCGCGCCTGCCGCCCCAAGCCATTGTAGCCGAAACCGCCGCCGACCTGATTGAAGCCGACTTAGCAGCTTTGCGTCCCGCTCGCCGCCTATTGGTGCATGGGCCTTGGGAAGTGTACGTGGCGCGCAAATCGGAGCTGCCCCACGTGCTGCCTGAAATCGGACGACTGCGTGAGTTGACGTTTCGGCGGGTAGGGGAGGGCACCCACCAGCCCACCGATTTGGATGCCTACGACGAGTATTATCGCCACTTGTTTCTCTACCATCGGAACGACCGGCGCCTGGTCGGTGCGTACCGGGTGGGGAAGGGGCGTGCTATTCTGCGCCAGCACGGTAAGCGCGGCTTCTACCTGCACTCGCTATTCCGGATGCAAAAGCCGCTGCTGCCGTTGCTGCGGGAGTCTCTAGAACTAGGCCGCTCCTTTATTCGGGAAGAATACCAGCGTCAGCCACTACCACTAGCTTTGCTTTGGAAAGGAATTGCCGAATACGTGGCCAATCATCCCGAGTACCGATATCTCATTGGTCCCGTGAGTATTAGCAATACGTACTCAGCCGCTTCTAAGGCGGCTATGGTCGACTACCTTACCCAGCACTTTATGGCTGCGGAACATGCCCAATGGGTGCGCCCACGCAAAGCCTACCGCTACCGTCCGCTCGATGCTGGTGAGGCGCCGGCTGCTCTGCAAGCTGGCCTGGCCAGCCTCCAAGATTTACAAAACTTGATTGCTCATTTGGAGCCCGGTGGTATGGGCGTGCCAGTGCTGCTTCGGCAGTATTTAAAACAAAACGCTCGGCTCTTAGGCTTCAATATTGACCCCAAGTTTGCCAATGCTCTCGACGGCTTTCTGCTGCTTGAGGCCCGCGATTTACCGCTGCGCACCCTCCGCCTCCTCGACCGCGCTACTTCTGGCGGGAGCTAGAAGTAGATGCAAAAAAGCCCCCCAGAAACTATCTGGGGGGCTTTTTTGCATTGTGATAGGGCTGCACCTGCTTACCACCCATCATTATCGTTTGTTGGCAAGCCTATTTGGCCGTCCTCCACTACGGGCTGGCTATTCATGTACGAGCGAAAAGCAGAAGCTACATCGCTGGCTACGGCGGTAGCCTGGGCGGTTACACGGCGGTCGTTGCGTGTGCGGGCGTTGGTGCGTTCCTGGCTAAGCTGCTGAATATATTCATCTAGCGCAACCGTTACAGCCGGCTGCTTCGGATCGGGTACCACCCGAAACGTACCTACCGTGTACGTATAGCCTTGCTCAGTAACGCTAAAAATAAAGTCGAAGCGGAGGGGTCGCTCTTGCTCCGCACCCGAGGCCGTAGCCGCTGCCATCTTGATCTTGCTGGTACCCGTGAGGCGAATTTGGTGAGCTTCTTTTTGAGCCTTTAAATCAGCTTTGGGGGTGTAGGAAAATGGACCCTCTACCCATGACAATGCTTGTTGGTACAGGGCAGTTGGGTGGCTATTCTCTACGGTTACCCTCTCGCTGTACTCTATTGGAGCTGGGGTTTGAGCTTGGGAAACAGAGGCAATAAAAGAAAGGATGACTAGTAAAGCAGTAGTAATAATTTTTTTCATAGCGACAGAACAATGGTGAAAACAAGCAATTCAGGATTCGGTCCGCAAAGATACGTTTCCAAATCCTTGGACATTACCGTGAGTATTAGGAATATGTTATGATATAACTACCACGCTGTGGAGGTTGCCGATTGGATGAAGAGCAGTTCAGCTTCCAAACACCAGCCCAACTTTTTATTTCCTATACTATTAAAGTATAGGGGCAAATATATGACAAATTTGAAAATTGTATTATTTCTGTAAATGACCATTGGTCTTACTCGCATATTTTTTAAAAAGTGGGAGTAAAGAGCTGAAGGTAGCGGGTTAGATTGAGGAGTGAGAGAAAAAACTGTTGTCTTATAAGGGTCTATTATTCAGTTAGTTGGATAATTATGATACAGGCACATAAGTCTACTCTTTTGTTAAGGCTTTTGACGAGTAAGTAACATTGCAGTAACATAAAATTAATTTGGCTTTTCTTGGAGGTGTGAAAACTATTGGTACTTTTGCGTCGTGCCTCACCCAAAAACCAACATCTAATGAAGCGCAGAACGCCCCATAGCGCCGTTCTGCGAGAGGACCGGAAGGTCTTTTCTCCCATTGACTTTTCTGTTTTTCCTGTTTTTACCCCGTTTGCCGCTCCGGTTTCCGCAGCGGTTTTTTTGTGTCCGGATCAATGGGCGGGCAGCGTAGAAACTGTGCGCTCAACTCTCTACTCATAAACTTCAATCTTCACGTCAACATGCAAGACAACATCGCCCTGGCCCCTCAAGCCGCGGCCTTCGCTGCCACCCGCAACGTGAATCTGAGCACCAATCCAAAGCGCATCGCCATCATCAAAGTATGGGATGCCATGTTCCGCGGTGCTCGTAAGTACGTGGAGTCGGAAGGGTTCATGGCCATCCACAACATGCTCCATCCTGTGGGGGTAGCCGGGGCCTGTGAGAAGATCGACACGCTGTCGGACTTCGACTGGTACCTCGACTTCCACAAAGAGCACGACGTGAAGCTGCACTCCGGTGCTGGCGTAGGTATGGCCCGCGTAGCCCAGTTTATCCTCGGCCAGAAGGACATCCGCGCCTGCGTTCCTTTCCTGATCAACCGCGACAACGTAATCTAAGTGACTGACCAACAAAGCGCCCGGTGATGAACCGGGCGCTTTGCTTTTGGGGTTATTTTAGTTGAGGCTTCCATAAGAGTCAATAGTTTAAAGTAAAATCAATCATGCAGTTAGGCGCAGTTACACTTCAAAATCCTATCTGCCTGGCCGCGGCCTCTTGGCAGTTGGATGGGCCGGGCTACGAGCGACTGGGGGCCATTTTTACTCGCACCGTGACCATGGAGCCCAAGCCAGGGCTTTATGAGCAAGGCATCTGGCAGGTAGCCGATCAAACGCTGCTCAACGCCACCAACATGCGCACCGAAAACGCGGAGATTCTGGTGCAGGAGCATCTGCCGAATCTGTTGCGCTACGGCGTGCCGGTGCTGGTAAGCATCACGGCGCCGGGCATTCCGGGCTTCCGTAAAATCGCTCGCTTCTTGAAGCGCGAGGCTGGGGGGCAAATTGCGGGCGTTGAGGTTTATATAACCTGTACTGATACGGCCAAAGGCGCCGAGATTACGCCCAAGTTTGTGCGCGACGCTACCGAAGCAGTACGCAATGAACTGGGGCCCGAGGCCATTATCGTAGTAAAGCTACCCCCGTGGCCTGACTTTATTCGCGGTCTGGCGCTAGGCGCGCAGGAGGGTGGCGCTTCGGCCGTAGCCGCTTGTAATACGCTTAAAGGCCTGCACTTACCCGACGATGCTAACGCTAAGCCGCTTGTCGGCGGTTTGTCAGGCGAAGCGTTGCGGCCGGTGGCTCTACGCTGCGTGTACGAGCTGGCCCACGATGCTCGCATTAAGTTGCCGATCTTTGGTACGGGGGGCATTTTTACCAGCAACCATGTCACCGATTACTTGCGTGTAGGCGCCAACGCCGTGCAGATTGCCAGCGGCGAGTGGCTGGATCCCGGCCTAACCGCCCGCCTGGCCGAAGAATGTGCCCCCGTAAACTCTGACTCTAATGTACAAGGTGCTTCCTTGTACAGGTAGCTAGCTTCTCTCTTAAAAAGTTACCCGCCGTTGATATTTCTGTAGCTATGAAAATGTCGGCCAGCATCATCAGCCGTGAGCACCACCACGAAATCCTGGTTCAGACGAATGAGTCAACCAAGGCAATCCAAATTCAGCCTAAACCAACTGGATTTGGATCATCAGTGAATGGAGGAGAACTGCTGCTGCTGTCCCTAGCTACTTGCTTTTGCAACGACATCTACCGGGAAGCTAGCAACCGGGGCATACCAGTCTCAGGGGTAGAGGTAGAGGTCACCGGTCACTTCGGGCAGCCCGGCGAAGCTGGTTCACATTTCACGTACAAGACTACTGTCGTGTCAGATGCGCCCGCCGCAGAAGTTGCCGAGCTGATTCGGTATACCGACCGCATTGCTGAAGTCCATAATACCTTGCGCCAAGGAATTGACATTAAACTAATTAGCTAGCACGTTTTTCCACCCGCTTATCACTGTTCTCGCAGGCCTTATGAACAAACTCACCACCCGCGTTCAGCAAGCTAATTCCTTACTCTGCGTCGGCCTCGACCCCACCGGCGACGATGCCTTCGTGGCCGAGCGCCTGCGTGAAGTCATAGCGCAAACCGCTGAGTTTGCTGCCGCCTTTAAGCCGAATCTGGCCTTCTTTCTCTCCCGCGAAAACGGCGTAGCTCTCTTGCGCGAAACCGTAGCCCTAATTCCAAAGGATATTCCCGTCATCCTCGACGGCAAGTTTGGCGACATTGCTAACACCGCCGAGCACTACGCCCAATTTGCCTACGACCGCATCGGCGCCGACGCCGTGACGGTGAACCCCTACATGGGCGACGACGCTATTGTGCCCTTCGCCCGTCCCGATAAAATGGTGTTTGTGTTGGCCAAAACCTCCAACAAACCCGCTCACTCTCTGCAAGATGTAGCCCTCACCCGCGGCGGCTACGTGAGTGATATGGCTGCCCAGATTTCCTGCGAACTCGACGAGCAGCACCATAATATTGGCCTAGTAGTAGGCGCTACCAATGCCGCCGCCGTAGCCCGCGTACGGGAAAGCTGCCCGACGCAATGGTTTCTGGTTCCAGGTATCGGCGCCCAGGGCGGCGACTTAGCGGCCACGCTCCACGCTGGCCTGCGTGCCGATGGGCTTGGACTGCTCATCAATGCCTCCCGCGCCATCTGGCAAGCAGCCGATGCTGGTGCCGCCGCCCGTGAATTAATGCAACAAATAAATGACCTCCGTCCCGTTTCCGCTCATGCCTGATTCTGCTCCTGAAATGACTTCTGAACCTCGTTTTGACGCTCCGCTTCTTGAGCAGCAACTGATG
This sequence comes from Hymenobacter sp. HD11105, assembly GCF_054051685.1. Lineage (NCBI taxonomy): Bacteria > Pseudomonadati > Bacteroidota > Cytophagia > Cytophagales > Hymenobacteraceae > Hymenobacter > Hymenobacter sp. HD11105. The sequence continues at coordinate 615,426 of NZ_JBSWBR010000001.1, forward strand.
CAGGAAGATGCCTTGCTCAGGGGGCATTTTCGCCTCTCCTCAGGTTTGCACTCCGATACCTACGTGCAGTGCGCCCGCTTTCTGCGCCGCCCCGAGTTGGCTGCTCCGGCTATGGCTGAGCTGGCTCAGCGCATCCGCGAAGCTGGCTTGCAGCCCGATGTAGTAGTAGGTCCGGCTATGGGTGGCGTGGTGGTGAGCTACGAGCTGGGCCGGCAGCTAGGCGTGCCTGCCATCTTCACTGAGCGCGACGATACCGGCCAAATGACCCTACGCCGCGGCTTCACCCTGCAACCCGGGGAGCGAATTATTATCGCCGAAGATGTGGTGACTACGGGCAAGAGTACCAAAGAAGTAGCGCAAATTTTGGAAGGGCTGGGGGGCAAAATTTTGGGTGTCGCGAGTTTAATTGACCGCACGGGTGGCAAAGCAGAGCTTTCTTTTCCGACCTTTGCACTGCTGCCGGTCACGGCGGCTACCCACGCACCCGATGATTGCCCGCTGTGCCGGGCAGGTATTCCGGTAGTAAAACCTGGCAGTCGGCCGGAGAAAGCGTTTTCTTAAACCTACCTGCTGGCTTCGGCCCGCAGGCAAGGCATTTTCGGGTCCCGATTGTCGGGGCGCTTTTCCGTGGCCGGTGGTCGGCAGTGGGAAGTCGAAAAATAGCAAACCTTACCTGTTCCTTTTGGAAAATCATCTTCATTCCATTCAGCTGCTGCCCAAGCCCGGCATTCACGACGGCGACGGGCAGCGCGTAGCGGAAGCCGCGCAGCGCCACCTTGGCCTGCGCACGCGCCGGGTGCAAAGCACGGCCGTTTACTCGGTGCGCTACCCGCTCACCGCCCAGCAACTTCGCGATTTCGCCGAGCAGTGCCTCCAAGATCCGGTGTTGCATGAGGTGGCCCTAAACGAGTTTCGCCGCGACCCCCACTTTCAGTCCTATATATTGGTGGCCAAAGGCCCCGGCGTAACCGACGACGAAGGCACCTCGGCCCAAAATGCCCTCGGCGACTTCCTCAACCAGCCCCTCGACACGCGCACCCAGCATATTTTCAGCAAGCGTTTGTATCTGCTGGAAGAGAATTTGCCCCCCGCCGACCTGCGCCGCTTGGCCGAAGAGCTGCTCGGCAACAAGCTCATCAACCGCTTCGAAGTAGGCCCCGCCGACCAGATCCGCGACTTCACGCCCCGCCCCGGCACCTCCGTCGATAACACCACCCACACCATTGACCTGAATGTGTCGGATGAGGAGTTGGTGCAGTTATCCAAGGATAATCTCTACGCCCTGAATCTGGCCGAAATGCAGGCCGTGCGAGCGTATTATCAGCTGCCCGAAACTCAGCAGGAGCGCCAGGCCGCCGGCCTGCCCGCCGAGCCCACCGACTGCGAGCTGGAAATTATCGCCCAAACTTGGTCGGAGCACTGCAAGCACAAGGAGTTCAGTGCCTTAATCAACTACCACGACGCCGAAACGGGCGAGGAGTACCAAGTTGATTCCCTTTTCAAAACCTACATAAAGGACGCCACCGCCGAGGTTGACCGCCAGCTGCGCGCCAACGGCAACGACTGGCTCATCAAGGTATTCTCCGACAATGCTGGTGCCGTGCGCATCAACGACGAGTCGCTGTTTGTCTGGAAGGTAGAAACCCATAATTCGCCCTCGGCCATTGACCCCTACGGCGGCGCCATTACCGGCATTTTGGGCAACAACCGCGACCCGCTGGCCACTGGCATCGGTGGGGCTCGCTTGCTGTTCAATACCAACGTCTTGTGCTTCGGTAATCCTGATTACGACGGCCCGCTGCTGACTAATCAGCTGCACCCGCGCCGCATATTTGAAGGCGTGCGCAAGGGCATTGAAGACGGCGGCAATAAATCCGGCGTGCCGACGGTAAACGGCAGCATCGTTTTCGACGACCGCTACGCCGGCAAGCCGCTGGTGTACTGCGGCACCGGCGCCGTGATGCCCATGCAACTGGCCGGCCTCGATTCCTGGGAAAAGAAGATTGACGACGGCGACCGTATCATTATGGCCGGTGGCCGCGTGGGCAAAGACGGTATCCACGGCGCTACCTTCAGCAGCATTGAGCTAGACGAATCGTCGCCGGCCACGGCCGTGCAGATTGGCTCGCCCATCACGCAGAAGCTGGCCATGGATTTCCTCATCCTCGCCACCCGCCGTGGCCTCATCAAGTGCAGCACCGACAACGGCGCTGGGGGGCTTTCTTCCTCCGTCGGCGAGCTTGCTGGCATCAGCGGCGGGGCTGTAGTAGACCTCGAAAAAGTGCCACTGAAGTATCCTGGCCTACGTCCGTGGGAGATTTTTGTGAGCGAATCACAGGAGCGGTTTACGCTGGTAGTGGAGCCCGGCAAACTGGCGGAAGTGCTAGCTTTGGGTCGGGAAATGGAAGTAGAGCTAACCGACATTGGCTATTTCACCGCCGATGGCTACTTGGATGTGCGCTTCGCTAATGCACCAGTGGCCCGCCTGAACATGCACTTCCTGCACGAAGGCGTGCCGCGCAAAATCATGGAAGCCGAGTGGCAGAAGCCCACGGCTCAGGAGCCAGTTTTGCCCCCCAGCCTCGACTATACCGACGTTTTACATCAACTACTCGGCTCGCTCAACATCTGCTCCCGTGAGTCCGTCATTCGCCAATACGACCACGAGGTGAAGGGCCGCACCATCATCAAGCCGCTGATGGGCGCCACTGGCCAGGCGCCGCAGGATGCCGCCGTGGTGCGCTTCAACTTCGAGAGTTGGGAAGGCGTGGCCGTGAGCAACGGCATTCTGCCCCGCTTCGGCGACCTGGACGCTTATCATATGTCGGCTGGCGCTTTCGACGAGGCTGTGCGTCAGATAATCGCCGTAGGGGGCAAATTGCCTAACCTCACGCCCGGCGACAACATCTTCTGGTCAGTAAACGACAATTTCTGCGTTCCCGATTCGGATTTTCACCCCGTCACGAATCCCGACGGCAAGCAAAAGCTGGCCAAGTTGGTGCATATGTGCCAAGCCCTGCGCGACGCCACCGCTGCCTACTGCATCCCGCTCACCAGCGGCAAGGACAGCATGAAAAACGACTTCAAGGCCGACGGCGTGAAGATTTCCGTGCCGCCCACGGTTTTGTATTCCATGACGGCTAAAATCGAGGACGTGCGCCGCACCGTCACCAGCGACTTCAAGCAAGCCGGCGACGTGGTGTACTTGCTGGGCCGCACCTACGACGAGCTCGGCGGCTCCGAGTTTTACCAACTATTCGGGGAGTTGGGCGCCAATGTGCCGCAAGTGCGCTTCGCGGAAGCCAAAGAGCTATACACCCTCATGGGCCAAGCCAACGACCAGCAACTCATTCGATCCTGCCATGATCTTTCCGACGGCGGCCTGGCCGTAGCGCTAGCCGAAGCAACCTTCGGGGATGGGCTCGGGGCCAAAATTGAATTGACCGGCGAGCTGCCGCTATCTGCCCAGTTATTCTCCGAATCGCACTCCCGCTTCGTGGCCACCGTGGCGCCCGAAGATGTAGTAGCGTTTGAGAAGATTCTGGGAGATAAAGCCACGCGCTTAGGTGTTGTTACCAATGATAATTTCTTACTCGTAACGCATCAGGGCCAGCTCGTGATAGAAGCCGACACGGAAGAGCTACGTCAGACCTGGACCAACGGCCCAGTGAATCAGGCTATCGGTTTTGGCGAACACATAATGGGGGAGGGGAAATGAAAGAGAATATGAATCAACCCGCTGCTGTCCAAGCGCTTATTTTGACCGGGTTCGGGATCAACTGCGAGGAGGAAATGGCTGCCGCCTACCGCTTGGCCGGCGCAGAAGCAACCATTGTACACCTTAATCAAGTCCTGCACGGCGAGGTCAGCATTCACGACTACGACATCCTGAACTTTCCGGGGGGCTTTTCCTTCGGCGACGATCTGGGCTCCGGTGTGGTACTGGCAAAGAAGCTGCGCTACCGCCAAACTCCCGGCGGTTTCACCCTGCTCGACGACTTGCGCGAGTTTATCGCTCGCGGCAAGTTCGTGCTGGGTATTTGCAACGGCTTCCAAGTGCTGGTGAAGCTGGGCTTGCTGCCTAACCTGGGGGGCAATTTTCAGCCCGAAGTAACCCTGACGCACAACGCGTCCGGCCGCTACGAAGACCGTTGGGTACGCTTGAAGGTGAATGCAAATAACCGCAGCCCCTTTCTGCAAGGACTAGACTCCTTTGAAGTGCCCGTGCGCCACGGCGAAGGCCGCCTGCTCATCCCCGATGAAGCCACGCGCCAGCGCATCCTCGACCAAAATCTGAACTGCCTAACCTACTGCGACGCCACCGGCTGCGAGGTAACGCAGTACCCCCACAACCCCAACGGCGCCGACTTAAACTGCGCCGGCCTTACTGATACCACCGGACAGGTATTTGGCTTGATGCCGCACCCGGAAGCCTTCTTGTCGCTCTACAATCATCCCGATTGGGCGCGCCGCAAGCGCGTGAATAAGGAGTTGAGCGAGGAAGGAGATGGTCTGAAGCTATTCCGAAATATTGTGGAGCATGTGGCCTCGTTGCCGCAGCGCTCAGCTTCAGCACCTTCACTGCAATCAGTAGAAACGCCACTTCATTAAACCGCCTTTCCACACCAAGACACAAACCACTCACTGTCATCAGGCTTCCTCTTTGAAAAAGCCCCCCAGATGAAGTAACCCGCAAAGCGACCTACTAACCCCGCAAATGAACACCCTCAACCACTTCGATACTCCCCAGCTCGAGCTTCTCCACCGCGGCAAAGTCCGTGACTCGTACCGCGCTCCTTCCGGCGAGCGGCTCATCGTGGTTACCGACCGTCTGTCGGCGTTCGACTCGGTGTTGGAGACGCCCGTAGCCCACAAGGGCGCGGTGCTAAACAGGTTGGCGGCTTTCTGGTTTGAGAAAACTCAGCATATCATTCCTAACCACGTCATTGCCCTGCTCGACCCCAACGTGACGCTGGCTAAGGAAGCCGAGCCGATTCGGGTGGAGATGGTGGTGCGCAACTACCTCACTGGCTCCATGCTGCGCGGCTACCAGCAAGGTCAGCGCACCTTCTCGGGCGTGACGGTGCCCGATGGCCTAACCAAGCACCAGCAGTTTCCCGAGCCCATCGTGACGCCGACCACCAAGGAAGAATCGGACCGCGAAATCACGCCTGAGAACTTGGTGTCGGAAGGCTGGGTATCGGCTGAGCTGTATGAGCGGATGCGGGTGAAGTCGTTGGAGCTGTTCAATTTTGCCTCCCAGTGGATGGCCGAGCGCGGCATCATCCTGGTGGATACCAAGTATGAGTTTGGCTTGCTGAATGGCGAGCTGATTCTGATCGACGAAATTCATACGCCCGACTCGTCGCGCTTCTGGAGCGCCGAGGATTACGCCCGGAACCCGGAAACGGCCGAGCAGATGGATAAAGAGTACGTGCGTCAGTGGCTCATCGCCAACAAAGTAAATGGCCAGTACCCCCGCGCCCTCACCCCAGAAGTTTCCGCCGAAGCTACCCGCCGCTACCTCGATATCTACGAGCGCATCACCGGCAGTCCGCTGCCCACCGGCAACGAAACCACTCCCGACGGCGACGTCCAAGCCCGCCTGGTGGGCAACTTAGTGCGGGCCGGCATCATGCAAGAAGTCTGAACTCGTCGGTGATTATGCCTTCAACTACCATCGAACGCAATGCAAGCCTCTGATCCTAAGCAACTCGTGCAAGCCTACATCGAAGCGTACAACCGCTTTGATGTAGACGGGATGGTACACCATCTGCACGAGGATGTGGAGTTCAGAAACATTGCCAACGGCGAGGTTAATCTTACCACAACTGGCAAGGAAAGCTTCCGGCAGCAAGCTGAGCAGGCCAAGCAGTATTTCTCCCAGCGAGAACAGCGCGTCACGGACTGGCAGATAGCTGATAACCGCGTAGAAGTACTGATTGACTATATCGCAGTGGCCGCTATGGAATTTCCCAATGGCTTGAAACCGGGCGATACGCTGCAACTACAGGGTAAGTCAGTGTTCCAGATTGCCGATGGTCAGATTACTTCTATTGAAGATATCAGCTAAGGAGCCATGGAAGAATTACTTGCTGGATATGCTTTGAATGATGGAAAAATTTGCTCTATAAGATTAGAAGTAGAATATTCTTCGGTTACTAACTCTGCGGTTCGGCAAGCTTCAGTTCATTTACTGATTCGCAAGAAGGCAACCAATGGCAAATGGGAACCTTGCCTACTACAAATCCAACTAATTGGTATTCAAAAGCTCGTTATTAATGAAGAGTTTGATTCTACCTATTATTCTGATGTTGTATTTAAGAAGATAGAAAACGATATGTGGTATCTGTCCTTAGATCCCTACGGAAACTCTGGAGAACCGCAAGAAAAGGACAACCTAGTAATAGTAGCAGAGTCAGTGAAAATTGAAGAAGAAATACTTCAAGATAGATTTTAAGCATAAATAACCTTGAGCACCAACACCAAACATATAGTTCTTCTCGGCGGCGGTGCCCGTGAACACGCCATGGCGTGGAAGCTGACCCTCGACGGGGCCACCGTGCACGTGCTGCCCGGCAACGGCGGCATTCCGAATAGTCACCCCGAAATTAGCCCCTTAGACTTCCCTGCAGTAGAGAATTTCTGCCGGGAGCATGATATCAAGCTTATCGTGGTGGGCCCCGAGGCTCCGCTGGCGGCTGGTGTTACGGACTATTTTGCCAAGACGGATATTCGAGTGTTTGGACCAACGCGGCAGGGAGCAGTACTGGAAAGCTCTAAGGTGTGGAGCAAGAAATTCATGCGCCGCCACGGCGTCGCTACGGGCTTGTCCTGGACGTTTCGCAGCGACCAAATGGACACCGCTCGCGCCAAAGCAGCCGAGTTGGGGGGCAATTTGGTGATCAAATACGACGGCCTGGCCGCCGGCAAAGGCGTGTACGTATGCAGCTCCGTGGATGAGGCGAACGAGGCTCTGACCGAGCTACAGGACCAGCACCCCGAGTGGTTTTCGTTTCTGCTGGAAGAAAAGCTGAGCGGCCCCGAGATCAGCATCATCGGCATCACCGATGGCAACCGCATCCGCCTGCTGGCTCCATCCCAGGATCATAAGCAACTACTGGCCGGTGACAAAGGACCTAATACGGGCGGCATGGGCGCTTACTGCCCCGTACCCTTCGCCGACGACAACGTGCTAGCCGCCATCCGCCGCGACATCGTGGACCCCACCATGCGCGGTCTGCAAGCCGAGCCGTTCGACTTCAAGGGCTTTATTTATTTCGGGATTATGCTCACCCCGCAAGGTCCGAAGCTGTTGGAATACAACGCCCGCCTCGGTGACCCGGAAGCGCAGGTGCTGCTGCCGGCCCTGAAAAGTAGTTTGCTGGAACTGATAGAGGCCACACTCGACGGCAACCTAGCCCAAACGACCGTGTGGCAGCACAACGGCACTTTTATCGGTGTGGTGCTAGCCTCGGATGGTTATCCAGCCGCTAGTTTCCTAACTGGCTTTCCGATTAGTGGCCTAGACAATCCAGCCAATTTTGCCCCCCAGACCTTAATTTTCCACGGCGCAACCCGCCGCCAACCCAACGGACAACTCACTACTAGCGGCGGCCGGGTTCTGACAGTGGTTTCGCGAGGCCACGATTTGGAAGGTGCTGTGCAACAGGTGTATGCCGAGTGCAAAAAGGTTACCTTTGAGGGTGTTTATTACCGCTCCGATATCGGCCAGCGTCCCATCCCGGAGCTGACGGCCGCTAAATTTTAGTCCACTACTAAAATGAGCCAGACTCCTTCTTCCAGCGAAAACCAGCCAACGCCCTTCCTCCCCGAAGGAACGCGCGCTGAGCAAGCGCGAGGACCTGAGAGAGAAGGCGAGCAGCCCAGCACTCCGCGCAAGCAGCGGCTGGCCATTTTACTGTCGGGGCGCGGCTCCAACATGGTGGCGCTGGTAGATTCTATACAAATGGGCGCCCTGCGCGAACTTGCAGAGGTGGCAGTGGTGTTCAGCAACAATCCTGACGCGCCGGGCTTAGCCACGGCCGCCGCCCTAGGCTGCCAAACGGCTAGCCTGGCCCCGGCCGGCCGCAAGCGAGCCGACTACGACGCGGCAGTGGTACAAATACTAAGAGAGTATGAGCCTGATTATCTGGTGTTAGCCGGCTATATGCGCATTCTCTCGCCGGTGCTAGTGCGAGCTTACACCGGCCGCATTCTCAACATCCATCCCGCCGACACCCATTTGCACCAAGGCCTGCACGCCTACGAATGGGCCTTTGAAAACAAACTTTCCGAAACAAAAATCACCGTCCACCTCGTGGATGAAGGCCTCGATACTGGCCCCGTATTGGCCCAGCGCCCCGTTGACCTGCGGGGGGCAAATACGCTGTCTGAAGTCGAACGTCGCGGCCTGCTCGTAGAGCATGAGCTGTACGCCGACACGCTGGTGCGCTTATTTCGAGGCCAGATTTCCCCTTCCACCCCCGCCAGCTGCCCGGCCGCCCCGCCTGACAACCGGCAACTGACAACAGAGAATTGATATGTGCGGAATAGTTGGTTTTTACGGTCCTGAGCCAGTAGCAGCGGACATTGTAGTTGGCTTAACGGCCCTGCAACACCGCGGCCAAGATGCAGCTGGGATTGTCACCTTCGACGATAATTTCCACCTCTGCAAAGGCAACGGACTCGTCAACGACGTGTTCAAGCCCAAGCACGTGAAGAAGCTAAAAGGCAACATCGGCATCGGCCATGTGCGCTACACCACCCAAGGCTCCAACGACTCGGAGCTGGCCCAGCCCTTCACCACCAGCTACCCCTTCGGCCTGGGCATGGTGCACAACGGCAACGTGATCAACTTCCGGGAAGTGGCTCAGCGTCTACATGATAAGTACCATGTGTTGCCCAAAACCAGCAACGACCTGGAACTGATCATGTACACCTTCGCCTCGGAGCTGCGCATCAAGGACCTAGACCGCCTCTCGGTAATCGACATTTTCGACGCCGTTGAGACCACGCAGGAGCTGGTAAAAGGCGCCTATGCTACCATCACCGTTATTGCTGGTCACGGTTTGCTGGCCTTCAACGACCCGCTGGGTATTCGCCCCTTGGTGCTAGGCTGCCGCCAAACACCCGACGGTCCGGTATACGCCTTCGCTTCGGAGAGTACCTGCTTCGATTATCTGGGCTTCGACTTCGTGGAAAATGTAGGGCCAGGGCAAGCCGTGTTCATTGATAAAAACCTCAAGATTCACTACAAGAACCCCTACGAGGTGCCTAAGGCGTTCTGCGTGTTTGAGCACATTTACTTCGCCCGCGAAGACTCCGTTATTCATAGTCGCCTGGTAGCGCGGGAGCGGGTGAGACTCGGTAAAATGCTTGCTCGCAAGGTTATGGCTGCGGGGATTAAGCCCGATATGGTGATTGATGTGCCATCATCGGGATACTTTGCTGCTTCCGGCTTGGCCGAAGCCATCGGCGTGCCTTACCGGCGCGGCTTGGTGAAGAACAACCACATGGGCCGCAGCTTCATTGTGAGCAGTCAGGCCGGCCGCGAGGATGTAGTAAAGAAAAAGCTGAACCCCATCCGCGAATTTGTGGAAGGCAAAAAAATAGCGGTGGTCGATGACAGTATCGTGCGCGGCACTACCTCGCGGCGCATCGTGCGCATTCTGCGCGAAGCTGGAGCCTTAGAAGTGTACTTTATTTCCTCTGCGCCGCCCATCGTGAGCCCCTGCATTTACGGCATCGATATGGCCATGAGCACCGAGTTGATTGCTGCTAACTACACGGAGGAAGAAATCTGCCGCTACATCGAGGCTGATAAAGTTATTTATCAGGACTTGAGTGACTTACAGGATCTTTTTGCCGAGGAGCGTGGCCACGGCGGTTGCTTCGCCTGCTTCTCCGGCCGCTACCCCACCGGCGACGTCACCAAGTACCTGCGTCACATCCAAGAGGAGCGCGAAAGCCACCGCGACAAAAAAGATCGTCATAAAGTAGCTCCATCGGTAAGCGCGAAGGCCCCCGCCCCAACGGAACATTAGAACGACAACTCCCCTCCTCAGATGAGGAGGGGACGCGGCGGCGCAGCCGACGCTGGGGTGGTTGACCGGCGTTGCTGATGTTGTTTAGCTTGAGTAATAAAAAAGGGGCGGTCATGCAGAGCAAAGCGAAGCATCTCGCGTGCTGATGGCTGATTACTAATCCCACTAAACACGCGAGATGCTTCGCTCTGCTCAGCATGACGTTCTATTAAAAACAACCAAACAACGACCTCAACCACCCCAGCCTCTGCTGTGCGGTGGCGTCCCCTCCTCATCTGAGGAGGGGAGCTTGCTAAGTACCATTTCAACGATTACCTCACGCCCTATGTCCACTGCTTCCCCTAAACCTGCCGGCTACGACATCGACCTCGGCAATGCTTGCTCCCGCAACGCCTACGCCTGGGCCAAGAAAACCTTCCCCAACCGCGCCGGCCAGCCCGGCGAGCCGGCTCAGGATCTGGACGGTGGCTTCTCCAACGAAATCCGCTTCGGCCAGGAGCGCCTCGGCATTAGCTCCGACGGGATCGGGACCAAGATAGAAGTAGCCGAGCGCGTAGGTCGCTTCGACACCTTGGGCTACGACCTCATTGCCATGGTGGCCGACGACCTAATTGCCGGGGGCTTTGTACCTAGCAATCTGTCGAACATCATCGACGTGAATACTCTGGATTACGACGTAATCGATGAGCTAATGCGCGGTCTGCACGACGCGGCCAACTTCAGCCACATCGCCGTGACGGGGGGCGAAATTGCCGAACTGGGCAACCGGATTGGTGGCTGGCCCGGCGCCCGCATGAACTTCAACTGGTGCTCTACAGCCGTGGGCGCGTTGCATCCGTCGCTAAAAAGCCCCCTGAGCGGCGCTACCGCCCAAGCCGGCCACGCGGTAGTTTCACTCCACTCGCCCAGCTTCCGCTCCAACGGCTTCTCCCTGGCCCGCCGCACCCTACAAAGTCTCTACGGCGACAATTGGCACACAGCGCCCTACACCGGCTCCGACGCCGCTGAGCTAGGCAATACCTGGGGCGAAGTGCTGCTGGCGCCGTCTCTTATCTACGCGCCCGCCGTAGCTCGTCTGCTAGATGCTAACCTGATCCTGCACGGCATCGCCCACATCACCGGCGGCGGCATTGCCGACAACTTCCAGCGCGTACTCAAAAACAACGGTGTAGGCGCCGAGCTTGACAACCTGTTCGAGCCCCTGCCCGCCATGCAAAAGCTTACCAAGCTAGCCGGCATTTCCCCTGCCGACGCCTACCTCTACTGGAACATGGGCAACGGCATGCTGCTCGTAACCGAAGAAGCCCAAGCCGCCGCTGTTGTAAGCCAGCTGCAAGCCGATGGCTACCAGGCCCAAGTAGCAGGCCGCATCACTGCTGAGCCCGGTATTAAGCTGAGAGTAGCAGCAGGTGAGTTGACGTATTAGGTAGCGTCTCTGCTTAATTATTCACCAAAAAGCCCCCCGAAGAGAGTTGAGGGGCTTTTTCATATAACGACAATCAATCCTTGTTTAAGCAGTACGTCATGCAGAGCGGAGCGAAGCATCTCGCGTGCTGACGTCTGATTAGTAACCTAACGGCGCAAGCGAGATGCTTCGCTCCGCTCTGCATGACGGGCTATTATATTTGTATTAATCCTGAACAGCTCAAGCTACAAAAAAGCCCCCCAGAACCATTCTGTGGGGCTTTTTTATGGCTAGCAACGGCTGCTATAGCTTATAAAGCAGTTTTACTCCTTCTGTGAGTGAGGTAGGTTTTCGGCCTAATATCGTTTCCAACTGAGGGCTTACTTCGGTTTCTTGGCCCTGCTTGATGTCGGCCATGAAGCCGGCGGTACGCTCGATGGCTAGCTCAGGTACCCCGCGCTCCTGCATGCTGGCGGCAAAGGTGCCCTGCTCGATGGGCGTGTAGGCTACTGGTTTGCCGGAGGCGGCAGTCAGGGCGGCGGCTACATCGTCGAAGGAGTAGGCCTCGCTGCCGGTGAAATGGTAGGTGCGGTTGTCGCAGGTGTTTTCGAGTAGGACATTGGCAATGGCTTCGCCCATTTCGCTGCGGAGGGCGTAGGCTACCCGGCCTTGGCCCGCTGGCAGGCGAATGCCGGTTTCGAATACGCGGGGTCCGGTAAAGAGCGGCAGCGTATCCATGTAGAGGATATTGCGGAAGAGAATGTAATTCAAGCCGCTTGCCTGGATGTAGTCCTCCGTTTGGAAGTGACGCACCATCAGTTGGTTGACCAGCGTGCTGGGATCTTTGAGCGCCCGACCTGTGTAGGCCAGACAGCGTACACCGGCTCGCTTAGCCGCGTCTACCACGTTGTAATGTTGCTGTAGCGCATCGTCTTCGCCGCCACCAGAGATAAGCAGCACTTTTTCAACGCTTTGCATAGCCCGATCCAGGGAGGCTATGTCGTCGTAGCTGCCTACACGGATACTTACGCCCTGCGCTTGCAGGTCGGCGGCTTTGTGCTCGTCGCGCACGAAGGCGGCCAGCTGGGTGGCGGCGGTTTTTTGCAGGAGGGTTTGTAATACGGCCGAGCCGAGGTGCCCTGTCGCTCCAGTTATTAATATCATACCAAAAGGGGTTGTAGTTGATGTATGGCTTCGGTCCGCGCTGGCTTGGCCCGATTGGCGGCCGGCGGCTGGGACCCGAAGTTTACGCTACAAAATTCGGCGCTAGAGCTACCCAGCGGAATGGCCAGATTGCGGCAAGCTGTGGCAAAAAGGCGGCAAACGCGCTCAGGCCACTTGGCGGTAAGCCGTGGGCGAAAGGCCCGTGCTTTTCTTAAAGAATCGGCTAAAAGTGAACTGGTCAGTGAAGTGCAGGCTCGCCGCTACCTGCTGAATGGTGAGGGCGGGGTCTTGCAGTAAGGTCTTGGCTTCCAGCACAGCAGCGGCGTTTATCCAGTCGCTCGCGGTTCGGCCGGTTACGTCTTTGACCAGGTCCGTGAGGTGCTTGGGCGTGATGCACAGTTGGCTGGCATAAAACGCGACGCCCCGCGCGGTGGCGCTATGCGTCTGGACCAGCTGTTTAAAGGCCGTCGTCAGCAATTGGCTGCGGGGCTTGCCCGCTGCCGGGAGCGGCTCGGTTTGGTGTTCGTAGAGGGCGCCTATCTCGTAGAGCAGACTGTTAATAATGTTTTTTAGAATGTTATCTCGCTCAGCGACAGAGTAATAATACTTCTGCTGCAAAAAACGGAAGGACGCGGCTAGACTAGCGGCTTCCGCGGCCGAGAGTGGAAGCACGTAGGTGGTTGGCGCGACCAAAAAGCGAAGCTTGCCCGAAGCCGCGTTATTGGTCGTGATGAATTCCTTAGTGAAAAAGACGGACAAGGTTTCGTAGTCATCACTGATGTGCAGCCACTGCTTGATCACATCTGGCGTGGCTAGTAGTAGGCAGTTGGGGGCTACAGCGTACGTTTCCAGGTTTGCTTTTAGCTCGGCCGTACCCCGCAGGCACAGGCTGATTTTATAATAATCGCCGCGGTAGGGGCGGTCTAGGGGAATCTGGGGCTTCACCGTCGCGTAATCGGGAAAGTAGACCTCGGTGGGCGCGTTGTTGTAGCTGGCAAATGCCTGGAGCTGATAAGTAGGAATATGCTCGCTCATTAGGAAGGATATTGCTTATCGTAAGCTGATTATAATGGGTAAACTATCTTTTAGCGGAAGTTACTGCCAACGCCTCGCAATAGCCTAAAAAAGCCCCCTAGAACTTTTCTGGGGGGCTTTTTTAGCTAATAACGCTATGAGCTAAATGCAGAAAGAAACTTAAGCAGCTTGTCGAGGCTCGATATCGAAGCCGGCCTGGGCTACGGCTTTCATCACCTGCTCGGGAATGACGTTTTCGCCTTCCACGGTCAGGATTTTGTCGGGGTTGTTGGTGTCGACGTTCCACTTCTGCACGGTGGGTTCCGCATCCAGAAAAGGCGTAACGGCGCGCAGGCAGTTGGCGCAGTTGATAGAGGTTTTGAATTGTAGGGTAGGCATAGGAGCAAGGTTGAGCCGCCGAGGCAACCGAAGTAGCTTCAGCGGCGGGTGATGAAACACTGATATAGCAGTGAGAACGCTACAAAAGTACCAACGTGAATAAGGCTGAGAAGTATAGGCTTTGGCTGGCGAAGTGTAGAGTTTTGTGCTACTTCATGAAGTAACCAAAATCCTTCATCTTGTATACCTATGAGTTATCAGTTAGAAAAATGGATATGGACGGAAGCTGATTTCGAGCAGATGGGCTGGCACGATGCCAGGATCTATGCTGTGCAGTTTGGAAAAAGTATCAGCTTTGATCTCGACTACATTTTTGAATGGGTGCGAGATGGTAAAGATGATTTCTTCTCATTCATAGTAGCTCCCGTAACTCTTGTTTTTCTTGAACCAACAAGTATATTATTTAATGTCAATTTTCGGACTAGTCAAGAACTAGAAATAGAAGACATCCATCGGCGAACTGTAAGTGCAGCAAGTACGGAGTGGTGTATCGAAACACATCACGGCGATATAATTATTACCGCTAACACATTCCATCAAATAGTTAAGCGGCCTCCAACTCGTCAATTTGGCCAACAATTACTGCCCGAAGAGCGTGGTGAGCCGAACTTTAGCGTAGTACCCGACTATACGTTTGTTCAATCAGACGAAATCAATCGAATACATGCTGACCATTTTGCTCTGCGTCAGAAAGCGGCTGGAGTACGACAACTGAGGCGGCAACTTACGAAACTGCTGGAGCAGCGAAGTGCCGGAGTAATAGAAGTAAAACGGTATCTACTGGAAAAACGCGAGCTAGAAAAAAAGTTGAACCAGCTGTACGATGAGTTAAAGAACACTAAGTGGCAAGGCGATGTCTAAGCCGAGTATTGAAGTCGTAGACCTCCTACGCCGGCCGCACCGCCCGCTTCTCCAGAATCAACTGCATGCGGAAGTTGTTCAGGCTTTCTTCCAGCCCCACCGGGTACACGTGCGGATTGAGGAAGCGGCGGATGCTGGGGTCCAGGGCACCTACTTCGCGCTGGGCTTTGGTGCGACTTTCCTCTAAAGTGGGCAGCTCGGCCACTAGCTTGCCGGCTCGGAACACGGGCTCCAGCAGCTCCCGAAACTGAGTGGAACGGATGGGGCGGCGGCGCGTGGGGTCGAGCGGGTCGACGATGGTGAGCTGGTCGGGGAGGGGCTCGGCCGTGTTGTAGAGCATATCGGCGCGGGGCTGGCCTTTCTCGGTTTCGTAGCGGCGCACTTGCAGGATGCCGGGAATGCTGGTTTTGCCGAGCTGCTCGGAGAGCTTGACGCTATACTTCCACTCGTCGGCCGCGTTGGAGCGGAGGGCGGCGAGCTTATAAACGCCCCCCAGGGCCGGCTGGTCGTGGGCCGTGACGAGCTTGGTACCGATGCCCCAGGTGTCGATGCGGGCGCCTTGCTGCTTGAGGCTGGTGATAAGGTGCTCGTCGAGGTCGTTGCTGGCTACGATGCGCGTTTTGGAGAAGCCGGCTTCGTTGAGCAGGGCGCGAGCTTCGCGACTGAGGTAAGCCAAGTCGCCGGAATCAAGGCGAATGCCCCCCAGCTCGTGACCGTTGGCCCGCATCTGCCGGGCTACGCTGATGGCGTGGCGCACGCCTTCCAGGGTATCGTAGGTATCGACTAGGAAAACCGAGTCGTCAGGGAAAGCGTCGCCGTAGGCTGCAAAGGCCTGTTTCTCTTCCTCAAATGACTGTACCCAGCTGTGGGCGTGGGTGCCGCGCACCGGAATGCCGAAGCGCTGCCCAGCCAGCAGATTAGACGTCCCATCAACCCCACCCAAATAGGCGGCCCGGCTGGCGCTCATTCCGCCATCGAAGCCTTGAGCCCGGCGCAAACCGAATTCAAACACCTGATCGGAGCCGGCGGCTTCCCGAATGCGGGCGGCTTTGGTGGCAATTAGGGTTTGAAAGTTGATCAGCGTGAGCAAGGCAGTCTCCAGCAACTGGGCTTGCAGCAGGGGCCCGCGTATGCGCAGCAGTGGCTCGTTGGCAAATACCACCGTTCCTTCGGCAATGGCATCGATGTCACAGGTGAGGCGCAGCGTCCGCAGATACTCGAGAAAAGCCGGCTCAAACATGACCGTGTCGTGGGTGCCGCGCAGGCTTCCTAGATACGACAGGTCATCTTCGGAGAAGTGGAAGTTCTCCAACCAATCAACGGCATAAGCCAGGCCCGCGGCCACGGCATAACCACCATTAAAAGGGGGCTTACGAAAGTAAAGATGGAAAACAGCCTCCTGATCTTGTTTGCCCTGCTTCCAGTAGCCATAGGCCATGGTAAGCTGGTACAAATCGGTAAGCAGGCTAAGCGAGGGGCCGTACAGGCCGGAGAGGGGCGCAGCGTTCATGGGCCCAAAGTACGACGAACCCGGCAGTGAGTTGGGTTTATGGCTGTAGGGCTGCTAAAAGAGGCAAGCACCGCCACGCCACCGAGCGCTGGGCGGCTCAGTAGCATGGCGGTGCTCACTAACAGAAGTGTGGGTAATGACTGCTGCTAACCTTTTGTTGGTATCCTAGGATAAGGCTACGCCCCAGCCCGCGGTCGTCGTCGTGGGGCTTGGACCTATCGGCTTCTGAGCCGCATGGCAGTACAGGGCGGCGTCGAGGAGAGTGGGCACAACGGGCGGACAAGCATCCTCCGAGGAGGTTGCCCTCAGCGTGTCTTGCACTTCATCGGTCAAATGGCAAAGGACAAGTTGGGTATTGCGTTGCCGCAAGCGCTCGTAATATTTGGTCAGCAGGCTCATGGCCCGGATCGACATGTGGCGCAGGGAACTGCAATCCACCCAAATACTAGGTTTACCGCTCCGAGCGGCTTGTTGTAAGGCTTTAGCTAATCCGTATTCTTCGGGGTGACTATGATCTTCTGCTAAGATGAGTAAATAACTTTCGGGCAGTATTTCGCGATGAATCTCCATAAGGAGGGAATAGGGTCATTTGTTTTCGGGGCCATATAGCGCACAGCCGTACGGGAGGAGGGGCAGAGAGAGGGGCCGCATAACGCGACAGCGAGGAGCAAAGGGGGCCAGACCGATGGGTGGGGCACCAATGACTTACCTAATAATGGCCCGCTAGCCTAGATCGGTGCAGCACTTGTAGCCATAAGGGCTAGAGAAACTGCACGAAGCGGAGAGATAGAGAGAGCTACTTGGCCGCTAAGCCTGTTATTCTAATGACACCCATTAACGAACATGGATGCGTATTCGTACAAATTTAGAAATATAAGTCAGCTATTACCTCAGGCAATATACTGGTTTTCAGAAGAGTTAGCTATACCCGAAACTAGGTATTTATAACGGACGAATTCTGCATAAAAGTTAAAAATTTGTCACAAAAAAAGAGCGGCCACATTTCTGGCCGCTCTTTTTTTGTGAGCTTACTGATGTTAAGCCGACGCCAGATCCTGATTGGCAGGCCCGATGAGCAGCTTGCCCAGCGCATCAAAGCGTGAGCCGTGGCAAGGACAATCCCAACTGCTCTCCAAGCCATTCCAGTGCACCACGCAGCCCAGATGCGGACAAATGGCGGAGCACTCGTGGGTCTGGCCTTTGGGGTCGCGGTACACGGCTACTTTCGTGAGGCCCCGCCGCATCACGGCGCCGGTGCCGGGCTGTATTTCGTCAATGCTCGATACGTCGCCACCAGTGAGCAGCTCGGTGTACTCGGTAGCTACATTCAGGTTTTCTTTTACAAATTCATAAGCCGAAGCCGGCCGCAGCGTTACGCGGCCGGGCTCGTAAAGGTCCGCCCAGGGGTTTGAGCGGCCTTGGATAAGATCGGTGACAATAATGGCCCCCAGCGTGCTGTGGGTCATGCCGTGGCCCGAGTCGCCGGTGATGATGTACACGTTTTCCTTATCCAGCGGATTGTGGCCGGCATAGCCCAGGCTGTCGCTAGGCTCCTGCACCTGCCCCGACCAAGCATAGTCGATCTGCTGCACCATGGGAAAACGCTGGCGCGTCCAGGCTTCGAGTCGCTGCAAGCTAAGTTCGGGGTCGCCCTGGCCTACTTTGTGGTCCTCGCCCCCTACCAGCAGCAAGTCGTAGCGGGGCGTGCCGCCGCGGGGACCTTCGGCTACCTCCTGCAAGCGAATGTAGTGGTACGGGTCGGGCGTGTCCCAGTACAAAGCTTGCGTCACGGACCCTTTCGGTATGCGAGCCGCAATAGTATATGTCCGATAAGGGTGCTGCTTGGTATGCATCACTACGCGGTCGTTAACGGGCGTGTTGGTAGCCATCACAACGGCCTTAGCGCGTACAGTGTGGCCGTCGGCCGTCGTCACGTGAGCCTCAGAGCCGCCCTTAACTTCCGACACGTGGGTATTCGTGAAAATTTGCCCCCTGTGGCCCTTAAACCGTCCGATAGCCTCGGCTAACCCATAGAGGTATTTAAGAATATGAAACTGCCCCTGATTAGGAAACACCAAGCACTCACCGGTGCGGAAGCCATGAGTAGGGGAGTCGGGCAGGTGCTCTACGCCCGTCAGCCCAACCCGATGCGCCGCTTTTAGCTCTTTCTCCAGCTCTTTGGGGTCGCCATCCTCGGGCAGGAACAGGTAGCCATCGAGCCGTGTGAAGTCACAGTTGATGTTCTCTTCCACCACGATTTGCTCTATCCGGTCGATGGCGGTGCCGTGGCTTTCGGCGGCCAGGCGGGCGCCTTTCTCCCCAAACAAATGCTCCAGCCGCGTGTAGCGGTCGTCGAGGGCATTAGACAGGTGGGCCGTGGTGCGCCCCGATTCGCCGCTGGCTAGCTCTCCACTTTCCAGCACTATTACTTTTTTGCCTTCGCGCAGCAGGAGATAGGCTGTGGTAAGCCCCGCAATACCGGCTCCTACCACTACCACATCGGCGGTCATGTCTTTAGTGAGCGAGGGAAATGTGGGAGCAGGGGCAACGGTACCAAACCAAGAGGACCGGGTTTTAGCAGAAGTCTGTTTCATAGGTAAGGGTTGGATGGAACACTAGTTCTGCTTGTACGCCAGGCGCAATGGTTGAGTTGGTGAGCAGTAGCACCTGGTCTACAAGTGCAGCTCCGGCGGAATAGGCAGCTCGTATTTTTCTCCAGCACTCAAAAAATGCAGACGCAGGTCGCGGATGGTGAAGGGAGTATCAGGGCTGATCTCGTAGATATTATTTCTAGTGCATTCATTAGCTTCTAGAACAGTAACTAAACCACTACCAATTACTTCTAACTCGTAGCCGTTGCGCACTAATATGGCGGTATCTTCTTCTAGTCCTAGCCCCATACAAGTAGGATTGGTAGCAAGAATCTGCGCCATACGGGCAATGCGCCCCCGCGCAATGAAATGGGTGTCAATTGCTACATCGTGCATAAACTGTAGCCCGGTGGTGATAGATATTTCGCCTTTGCGGAAGCCGGCATCGTTGAGCCCCTGATATATCATGGGGGTGGAAAGGGCGGCCGCGCCGGCACTGGTGCCACCGATGAGAATTTCCTCGTAGGTGTAGCGCTCCTTCAGGCGGGTCAGCATTTTGGTGCCGCCGAGCAGGCCCGTCAGGCGAAGCTGGTCGCCACCCGTAAAGTAGAAGCCTGTAGCTTCATTAATCAGGTCGAGCGTAGCGTCACTGTTGGCCTCTTCCCGCTCACGGATATCCAGCACCTGAACCCGGTTGATACCCAACCGGGGAAAGACCTCCAGGTAATCTTCGGCTGCTTCCTTGGGCTCAGTAGAAGCGATGGGCAGCACCAACACCAAAGGATCGTTACCTTTCAGCTCCTCACAGAAGCGACGAAGAATGGATTCTGGCGCAAAATTGCGGTTTTTGTCCTGGTTGGAGCCACTTTCAGGGGTTTCCCCTTTGTTTTCGTGGCCTCCCACGGCCAGTAGCATCCCTTTGGGTGTGGGGCAGGTGTCTCTGTGACCACGTAAAGCGTCTGCAGCGGAAGTGGGACTTTTCTTTTTAGTAGGCATATCAGATGGGAATTGAGGGAGAGCTTTTGTGCATATAGCACACTTCCTGCATCCGTAATTCTACCCCTGTAAGTTGCCTACCTTGTTGGCTTAATTGCAATACCCAGGGAAAAGCCGGCTGGAGGACTTTTTTACCGTATTTATAACTGAGAGCTGATAGTCAATTGATTGAAGAAGCTAGTGAACTCGTCAGTTATAAAAGGTAGCTCCGCAGTTGTTGGTATATACCTATCTAAAAATCCGTACTACTCTCACCTAAAATAGGTATGTATTCGGTGGTCACTTAAATCCCTTTCCCGTTTATTCAATACTGAAAACAACCTCGCCCAAGCAGTGCTTGGCGCTGGGGGGCATTTCGGACTCCGCCCTCTTCCGCAGATCCCATTCGGGGAGCCTTTCTGCGCTGTGAAAACAACCAATACCTCCTAAAACCAGACCGGCCGCCAGATATCTGGCGGCCGGTCTGGTTTTAGACTATAAACGTCGTTATTCAATCAGCCCTTGGCTGACAGCGTACTTGATGAGGGCAGCCGTGTTCTTGGCCTGGGTTTTCTCGATGATGTTCTGGCGGTGAGTCTCGATGGTGCGCTTGCTGGTAAAAAGCTTGTCGGCAATCTCGGCATTGGTCATGCCTTCCGCAATCAAGGCCAGTACCTCCAACTCCCGCTTCGACAGATCGTTCGGTTTGCGCACCCCGTTATCCGGTAGTGGCGCCGCGGTCGAGACTTGTTGAAGCAGCGTTAAGCCAATTTCGGTACACAGATACTGACGGCCAGCGGCTACAGTGCGAATAGCGTGGGTGATTTCGGAAATGTCGGCGTTTTTGAGAACGTACCCCGAAGCTCCGGCATCCAGCATGCGCGCCACATAGTTGGGGTGGTCAAGCATAGATAGGATCAGCACCTTAACCTCTGGAAAGTCTTGGCGCAGGTGAGGCATGGCTGCAAAGCCATCCATCAGCGGCATGTTTACGTCCATCATCACCACATCACAAGGCGTGGTGGCTAGTATATCGAGCAACTCCTGGCCATTGCCAGCCTCAGCCAGCACTTCCAGCCCCTTGTCCTCTAATAGGAGCGCGCGGATTCCATCACGAATGATGGCGTGGTCATCGGCCAGAATTACTCGAATCATAGGATAGAAGAATAGAAGAGCAAAAGAATTAAGACAGTGCCAACGCCGGCAGGTTTAAATAATGTGGCTGAATTAGATAACAACTCGTCAAGCGGACTTGACCAGGTAGCCAAAGCATGCACTAGCGCAAAACACTAATGCCTCCGGAAATTGATGACCTAGTAACTACGAAAGCCTACTTTGGGTTCGATGGCCACGCGTAGCATACGTTGCTAGAGCAAATAGAGGGAAGTGGAACAATCACCGTCTGCAAACTTTTTGCGTAAAAGTAATATCCCCAGATTATACGTATTTATACGAGATAATAGGATGCTAGGCTACTATTTACTTCAGGGTTAATACGGGAATTTGAAGCTGAAATTATAACCCCCTTCCGTGGAGAGTTATCTTAGTTGAATTTATTGCCAAAAAGTGTCCTTTTACGTCAAACCTACGGTGCTTGCCTCGGTTACTTGTTCCACCACGACCTGTCTTCACCTAGTCAGTTTTCATGATTCGCATAATTCTTATTGATGACCACGCCATTATTCGTGACGGCGTCCGTTCCCTACTCCGCGAAGAACCTGGTTTGGAGGTAGTAGGAGAGGCTGGCAGTGGCACCGAGCTAGTGAACATGCTGGCCACCACGCCCTGCGACGTAGTGGTGCTAGATCTGAATATGCCAGGCTCGGATGGCTTCGCAACCATTCCACTGGTACGCGAACGCTTCCCAGAAGTGCGAATTCTAGTGTTGTCGATGCTGGATAATGAGCGCTACGTGGCCCAGGCTGTCGAGCTGGGAGCTTTAGGCTACGCCCTGAAAAGCACGGGCCGCACGGAGCTGATTTATGCCATCAACACGGTAGCGGCGGGCCATCCGTATTTGTGCACGGTTATCGGGATGGCGCTTCTGCGCAAAATGCACGCGCCTGATACGACTAGCAATATGGCGGCGAAGGCGGCCAGCGGCCTATCGAAGCGGGAGCTGGAAGTGCTGAACCTAATAGCCGAGGGGCTGACCAACGCGGAAATTGCTGACAAGCTCTTCACCAGCAAGCGCACGATCGAGACCCACCGCCAGAACATCATCGAGAAAACCCAGGCCAAGAATACCGCCGCCCTCATCAAGTACGCTGTCAGTCAGGGAATGCTGGCCGACTAAAAAGCCCCCCAGATTACTGGTAAACAATTAACTAGGATACCTAGCCGAAGACCTTTCCGCCGGAAAGGTCTTTTTTATTGTAAACCATCCTTCACAGCTTGTCCTGCCGAATCAAGGTGCGATACACCCGCAGCAGCTGGGGTTGCGAGAAACCTAGGCGGTAGAGTAAGGTAAGCACCGAAAATGCCCCTTGAAGCCGGAAAATGCCATTATCGAGGTACTTGCGGGCCGAGGTCACAACGGTGGCGGGCAATATTTGGAAGCGACCATGTCGCCTCAGCCGCCCGATTATTTCCTGATCTTCGAGCATAATCATATCGGCGCGGTAGCAGCCGGCCTGCTCAAACACCTCCCGGCGAACGAACAGGCTTTGGTCGCCGAAGCGCACGAGCTCTACATCGAAGCGGGTAAACCAAGCACTCACGCGCAAAAACCAGTGTGGGTAGTCGAAGGCAAGGCGGTAGCACCCGCTACCGTAGCCCGCCGGCCCCAACGCCTGCCGAATATCGGCTAAGAACGTGGGCGGTGGATAGGTGTCGGCGTGCAGAAAGTACAGAATTTGCCCCCCAGCCTGTGAGGCGCCGTAGTTGAGCTGGGCCGCGCGGCCTTTGCAGGGGCACAGCACCACGCGGGCGCCGGCCCGCCTCGCTACTTCAGCCGTAGCATCGGTGCTATGCCCATCAGCTACGATGATTTCCAGGTCCGCATTGGGCCCACTACTCTTTCTCAGGTAGGTGAGCAACTCCCCAATGCAATCAGCTTCATTGAAGGTGGGAATGATAATACTAACCGTTTCGGGGGAAGGTGTAATTAAGCCGTGGGGCATGGGGATCCTGAGCGTGGGTGAAAGATCAGGGGAGGGGCGCGGCAGACAGCGAAAAAGAAAAACCTAAATAAACGAGTAACATTCAGTACGTGGGCACTAATAAAATGACTCTAGTACAGTGTGGATCGTGTGTGAACTAATAAGGTGAACATATACTAATAGCCTAATCGTCAGTTTATAACAAAGCGCCTCTAGTGAGTTTATTAATGTTTTTGTTGTTAACACTGACTTCGTTAACATATCGCGTTTTAATAAAAAAACCACTATAAGTAGTTGACTTATAGTGGTTTGGTGGCCCCGGCGAGAATCGAACTCACATCTAAAGTTTAGGAAACCCTTATTCTATCCGTTGAACTACGGGGCCAGTGCAGAAGCTGAAACAAAGGTAGCCCCAAACCCTCGGCTTAGCCAAACCTACGATGAGGGTGCCTGCGTATAGGCGGCAGGCGTGGCGCGTGCCATAGCCATTTTTATATCCTTTTTTCGCTTCTGCATGGGCTTATTGGACGAGTTACATGCTTCGCGGCGCGTAGCAGGCACCAGACGAAAAGCACCCCCGGGTGCCGATGGTGATGGGATGCAGCCGGCCCTGCTTTTTATTCCTGATATCAGTGGCTTTACTCGCTTTATAGAGACCTCCGGGAGCCCACTTGCTCCTTATCTGATTGCCGACCTGCTGGAGATTCTCATCGAGGCGAATACGCTGGATATGGAAGTATCAGAGATTCAAGGCGATGCTATTCTGTTTTATAGGTTGGGGCCGCCACCGCCCGTGCACGAGCTGATAGCACAGTGCCGGAGTATTTTCCTTGATTTTCAGAACTACTTGCGCCTCGTAGAGCGCGACAATGCCTCCGAACTTGGAGCTGCCCTGCGTGCTCATGACCTGACGCTAAAGATCGTAGTGCACTACGGCCGCGTGAACGTGGCTCAGATCCGGCACTTCACCAAGCTAATGGGGCGTGATGTAATTGTGGTACATCGGTTGCTTAAAAACAACGTAGTCGGCAGCGAGTACATGCTGCTGTCGGAGGGGTACTTGAAAACGCAAAATCTCGCTGATTTGAAGCGCAGTTTTACCTGGACCCGCCTGCTGGGGGGCACAACTACCTACGAATACCTCGGCGACATTCACTATCGCTACGCCCATCTTACTCCTTTGCGCTTGCTGCTGCGGGGCCACAACGAGCCCAACGGCGCGCCGAGTGGTCGGGGCAACTCCCTGAAAGTACGCCATGCTATGCGGGTGCCTGCTGCTTATGCCTTCCGGCTGGTGCGCAACCTGCGCCTGCGGCGCGTATGGATGGAAGGCGCTACCGCTGTGCACTACGATATTAGCAAGGCCGACCGGCTGGGTACTAGCTATAAAGTAGATATCAATCGGGGCCAGATTGACTTTCAAACCGTGCAGAGCTTTGAAGGCGAGGAGCGCATCGAATACGTGGAAAAAATCTCCCACTTCCGACTGTTTCCCAACTCGCTGCTTTTCTTTTTTATCGAGGTGGTGGATGAGAAATCCTGCTTCCTCACCCTCGATTTTCGCTATGGCCACGTGGCCAGCCCCAGCCCATTGATTCGCTTTGGGCAATTACATCGGATGCACCGCTTTTTGTACCGCTCTATTAGCAACTTGGCCGTATTGGGTGAGCGTATGGCAAAGGTGTAACACCATAAAGCTTGCACTACATGGCATCTTGCTACTTACATTCCGCATCATAAAAAAGCCCCCTAGAAGTGTTCTGGGGGGCTTTTTTATGATGCGGAATGTAGCTAGGCTTTATACAACAGAACAATGCCAAACGATAAGGCCGTCAGAATCAAGCCGACCATGAAGATGGTGTAGCTGATGCGCAGCAGGCGGTACTTGCGACTTAAAACCTCGCCCAAATAATAAATGTCGGTTATCATGTTGGTGTACATGAGGTCTTTATTGCGCATTAGCTCGTTCATGCCACCCTGGAAATCATCGAGGCTGAGCTTGGTGAAGTTGCCAAAGAATAGAATGTTGATGCGGCGGTTGGTAGCAATGGCGGGGCTTTTCTTCAGCCATTTAAAAGTTGTCACATCGGGCTGGGCCGAGAGGATGGCCGAGACTACTGAGCCCAGCGCCGTAGTTACCAGCAACGCCATGGGCACGGTCAGGATAGGATTGCGCGTAAACTCCGGCCCAATAGACGACGTTTTGGCCCCCAGATAGGTGATAAGAATAGAGAGGATAACCGCGTTCAGGCTAATCATCATATTGGCCTTGTTATCAGCCATCTGTGAAAGCGAAACGTGATTATCATACGTCGTCCGAAACATGGTTTCGACGCCGCGCTTGCCCTCAGCGAAGGTGCCCTGTATTTCTTCCTTCTTCTTTTTCTCCTTCTTCTCTGTCTTCTTGAGCTTCTTCTTTTGCTCCTTTACGTTGGCCTCGTATTGCTCGTGGTAGCGGTCTTGAGCAGCCTTGGTGCGAAACTTAGACGTGAGCAGAAAGTTGAGCTGAAGTTCGGCCCATTCCGTGTTGCTATAGGTTTGGCCCAGCATGGTTTCCCACTCGGCACGCAAGAGCTCCCCACTGGCCCCGAAGTCTTCTCGACCCAGGCTGCTCAGGTCCGCATCCACGAGTAGTTGCTGAAGCTCCGTTTCGCGGGGCTCGTTGCGGTGCGTGGCCCGTATCATGTCCTGAATCAGGGCAATGCGCTCGGGCGGGTAGCCCTGTGCCTGTAGCCACTGCCCCGCCCGCTCCATGCTGCGGTACTCGTGGCCATCGTACGTATCGAGGTAGCCTGTGTCATGAAACCAGGCTGCCAGTTCCAAGGCCTCTAAGTCATCCGCACCTAAGCCCGCGCTCTCGCCCAGCGCGCGCGCTTCTTTCACAGTTGTTATAGTATGTTTGAGCGAATGGTAAACAAGCTGCTTAGGCAACTTTTCCTCGACAAGTGTCGTGATGTAAGCCTTTGCCTGTCGCAGGATGTCGGATTTAGCCTTTTTTATTACTGTGGTTGGTTCCATGAGGAAAAATGAGGTGCGGGGCTGACAGGACTAACCCTAAGCTACTAATTGGCTTAAAACGCGAATTGGTTCCGGAGGTTTTTAGCCAAGACTGAACCGTGTTCTTCCAGCTTACGTAGGGCAGGCACTACCTACAAGTGGTAAGGACGTATTAGTAAAGCATTAAGAATACAATTTTAAGTTTACCAATTTTTTCTTAAACTTTTGCTGGGTTTAATTAACTTAGGTATCCGTTGAAAAAGTTGTTTCTGTCATTAGCCGAGTTTATATAAAAGCTGTTTTACTTCCGTATGAGAAGGTTTTTTCTGTCTTGCTGCCTGCTGCTTGCTGGTCCATGGGGCTTGTCCGTGGCCGTAGCACAGAACCCCCAAACCCCCCGCCCCGAGCGCCCCAACTATAATCATGGAGGGGAGAACTGGCAATCCAAAACGCCCCCCGACAGCAGCACCCTTCGCTATTCGGTTTTTCTGATTGGCGATGTAGGAGCGCCGGAGCTAAAAGCACCTGGTGAGCCTTCTTTGAACTTTATGCGCCGGCAGATGCTGGCCGCCGGGCCGAAGAGCACTACTATCTATCTCGGCGACAACATCTACGAGTACGGCCTGCCCGAGGAGCAAGCCCACGACCGCGAGGTATCGGAGAAGCGCATTACGGCTCAGCTGGATATACTGCGCGAATACGCCGGCGAAAAGTATATGATTCCGGGCAACCATGACTGGAAGCAGGGACGCACCGGCAGCGTGGCGCAGGTAAACCGGCAGCAGCGTTTCGTGGAAGACTACATGATGCGCGACTCGGCCGCCTTCTCCTACACCGGCGACTTCTTTATTCCGCGCGACGCCTGCCCCGGTCCCTTTGAGGTGCGCCTCCAGGACGATCTGGTGATGATTGCCATCAACTCGCAGTGGTTCCTACAAACCAAAGAGAGGCCCTATGGCTCTAACAGCGGTTGTGGCGTAGCCAACGAAACGGACTTTTACACGCAGCTCGAGGATATCATTCAGCGCAACAGGGACAAGAATATTATGGTTATTGCGCACCATCCATTGTTCTCGGATGGTATTCACGGGGGCTATTTCACCCTAGCTGACCATATCTTCCCTATTTCCATCGTGTATAAGTACGCGTTTGTGCCGCTGCCCATCATCGGCTCCGTGTATCCGTTTGCCCGCAAGTACGGCGGCATCAGCCAGGATATTCCGCATCCATTATATCAGGCGTATAAAAAGAGCCTGATGGAGATTTTTACCAAGTATCCGAACGTGGTGTACGCCAACGGACACGAGCATAACCTTCAGTATTTCAAGGTTAACGATACCCACTTTATTACGAGCGGCTCGGGCTGCAAAACCCAGCACGTGCGTACTGGCCGCGACGCTGGCGCTACGTTCTCGGATAAAGAAAAGGGCTTTTCTCGCGTCAACTACTACGCCAATGGTGAGGTCTGGACGGAGTTTTGGGTTCCGTCCGGCAACGGTGAAACCGGGCGTATGGTGTTCCGCAGCCCACTGTATGCCAAAAAGCCGTTACCGCCGGTAGCCCAGGTAGGACTGGTAGATGAGGTAAATTTGCCCCCCAGCGCCGACTTCCGCGACAGCACCGTAACTGTGGCTATTAACCCACGCTACGCGCAGCGGAGCCGTTTCTTCCGCTTGTTCTTCGGTGACCACTACCGGGCCGAGTGGGCTACGCCCGTGCGCTTTCCGGTGCTGGACTTAGCAACCGAGAAAGGTGGCCTCACACCTTATAAGATAGGTGGCGGCAAACAAACAGCTTCCCTCAAAGTTCGCAACGAAGAAGGCCGCAATTACACCCTGCGGGGCTTGAACAAAGACCCATCGGCTGTACTGCCTGAAGCCCTGCGCGAGGGAGCGGCAAAGGATATTTTACAAGACCAGATTTCCTCGCAGCACCCTTACGGATCGTTTGTGCTGCCTCCCCTGGCCTCGGCGGCTGGTATTCTGCATACCAATCCTGAGCCGCGCTATATCCCGCAGGATCCACTGCTGGGGCAGTACTTTGAGAAGTTCTCGAATACGCCCGCCGCACTGGAAGAAGATCCCAAAGATGACCAGAGCGATGTAGCCTCCTTGGGTAATGCTACCAACTTGGTTGGCAGCGACCGGGTGCTGGAGCGCTTGATTGAGGATAATGACAACCAGGTCAGGGAAAAGGCTTTCGCCCGCTCACGCCTCTTTGATATGTGGGTCGGCGACTGGGACCGCCACGAGGACCAATGGCGCTGGGCCGAGCGGAAAGACGACGATGGCGACCGGAAGTTTACGGCCGTGCCCGAAGACCGCGACGTGGTCTTCTTTAAAGGCGACGGCCTGTTGCCTTACCTAGTAAGCCGGGGTTGGGGTATCCGTAACTTCCAGAACTTTGGCTACGATTATGCTGATTACAAAGGTCTTAACCTGACTGCGCTGGCCAATGACCGCGTATTTATGGCTTCCGTAACCAAGGAAGACTGGGTGAAGCACGCTGAGGAAATGAAAGCTGCCCTGACCGATGAGGTAATTGAGAAAGCTTTCCGCGAGCGCTGGCCCGAGCAGATTTATAAGCTACACGGCCCCGAAATAATTGCCAAGCTCAAGAGCCGCCGCGAATTGCTGCCTCAGCTAGCCGCCGATTACTACGCGGTGCTTTCCAAAATTACGGAGGTGAAAGGCAGCAGTAAGCGAGAGAAGTTTACAGTAGACCGCCTGCCCGACAACAAAACCCGCGTACAAGTCCAGAAAATCAACAAGGATGGGGAGCTGACCAAAAAGCTCTACGACCGCACCTTCGATAACAATGTTACCCAGGAAGTGCGCCTCTATGGCTTTGCCGGCAATGATATTTACAACATCAATGGCGACGTAAGAGACGGACTTAAGCTGCGCATCATCGCCGGTACCGACCGCGACTCCATCATCGACCGGTCGAATGTGCGCGGGCCTGAACATCAACTGCATATCTACGATGCCGATACGGGCAACGTCATCATTAAGGGCCGCGATGCCCGCCTGCGCTTAGAGCCTGGTACTGAGGTGAGCCGCTACGACAACCCCAACCGGGCCGACCGCAAAGACTACCGCCTCGATTACATAGGGCCCACGCTGTACTTCGGTTATAACGTAGACGACCGGCTGTTTTTTGGCGGTGGCGTTACGTACCGTAACTACGCATTCCGTAAAGAGCCCTTCGCATCCGATCAGTCGTTAGTCGCTAACTACTCGCCTTCCCAGAAAGCGTATAATGTGCGCTACCGCGGTGTGTTCACGGATATGTTTGGCAAGTATGATCTGAACGTGACCAGCCAACTGTACGGCCCACAGTTGCTGTACAACTACTTCGGCCTAGGTAACGACACCAAGAATGTGCTGGCTGACCGGGAAGGCCGCGTGCGCGCCCGCGACATCAACGAAACTTACCGAATCCGTTTCTCACGCTTCTATGTATCGCCGGTACTGGAGAAGGATGTATTCAGCTTCCTGAAAGTCGGATTTGGCCCCCAGTACGATCAGTTTCACGTTGAGCGCAACCCCATTGGCAGCGAGATCAACAACGGCCTCGACCCAGAAAGCGACAACGGCGTAAGTGGGGCCGCAGTAGGCATTCGGGCTTCCGATTTTGGCACGAACCGCTACGCTGGGGGGCGTTTTTACATGAACATCGACGCAGCCAGCTCGCCCAAGAATCCGCGCATTGGCCTGCGCTGGTACAACTCCGCCGAATATAACTTCCAGCTCAACGGCGAGCAGCTCAATTTTGGCCGTTTGGCATCAGAATTCCGCTTTTACCTAACGCCCAACTTTCCGTTCCAGCTCACTTGGGCCGGTCGTATCGGGGGCGCCCGCAACCTGGGCGACTATCGGTTCTTCCAGGCCAATACCTTGGGTGGCACCACCAACCTGCGCGGCTACCGGCGCACGCGCTTTGCCGGCCGCAGCACGGTGTTTGCCAACGCGGAGGTGCGGCTACAACTCTTTACTTTCAACGCTTATCTCTTCCCCGCTAAGTTTGGGGTAATGGGTCTGGCCGATGCCGCCCGCGTGTTTAGTCAATACGATCAGCGCACAGGCCTGCGGGCCTATCACACCGCCGTTGGTGGTGGCGTTTGGGCCGATATTCTGAAGCAAGTGGTAGTTAATGCCACTTACTCGGTCGGCGAGGAGAATCTGGTTTTTGTCGGCTTCGACTTCCTGTTTTAGAGAAACAGTCAATTTAAAAAATGGTCAAATGGCCGGTTGTTTAAACCGTTGCTGTTTGACCATTTTTTCTTGTGGCAGCACCCCAATTTATTGGCCGTTTTTTAATGAAAGACGTTAAGCCCACAATCAGCCATTTTGGGCTTTCTGACGAAGTTATTTCTAGTCTATTATGACAATGATTTCTGCCTTTTCGCGCCGTGGGGGGCAAATTTTAAGAGTAGCGCTTGTTCTCTTCGCTGCCAGCGGGGTGCAGGCGCAAGACGTGCCGCCTCCCACTGGGCCGCCCCGTACGCGGGTGTATCCGGCCCCCGCGCCCCTGCCCCAAGATTCGGCCTCCTTAGCGACAGCTACCCGAGAAAAAGAGTTTGCTAATCCTTCGGTTTTAGGACAAGGCCCCAGCAAGGGTCTCATTTTTCACTACGAGCGCACTTCCCGCTTTGGTATCACATCGGAGGCGCGGGACAACCCTATTTTCGCAAATCGGAAGGGAACAGTAAGCGATAATGACCGCTTCACGGTGAAGGGCTACATCCCAATCTGGAATCGGCCCCACCTTAAGATGGTGATTGGAGTAAATTATGAGCGAGAGGAGTTTGAGTTCACCGATAAGCCCACCGGCTACCAACTCTACGACGAGTTGGAGGAGAAGGGCCTCAAAACTTTGGGTACTCAATTAGTTGTGCTCCGCCCTATTGACGAAAATAATTTTGTGCTGGGCCGGGTGAAAGGCGAATTGAATGGCGACTATACTTCCTCAGAGCTAAAGCTTAAAGACTATCTGCGTATGTCCTATGAGCTGGTATACGGCTGGAAAAAGTCGCCCACATTTGCCTGGGGCATCGGTGCACAACTGGGCTACACATTTGGTCGCCGCAGCATTTGGCCGGCTATTATGTACAACCGCACCTGGAGCGACCATTGGGGTGTAGAGGCCCTGTTTCCGGCCCGCGTGCTGATACGGCACAATGCCTCGGCCAAGTCGCTGCTCTTTGCTGGCTATGATGTCAATGGCCTGAGCTATATTCTGAAGTTTCGCGAGCCTTCGCCCATCGACCCGACCCTTAGAACGGTGGAGCTACGCGAAACCGAGTTGAAGTTTCGCGGCCGCTGGGAGCGTGAAATCTATGACTTCCTGTGGTTTGGGGCCGAAGGTGGTTATCGCTACAACAACTCCTTCAACGTATTTGACCGTCGCAATGGCCGCACCAAAGTCCTTGATAATAAGCTGGCTGGCGCCCCGTATTTCAGCTTCGAGATATTCTTGGTGCCGCCTCGCAAATTCACGAAGCAGTAAAATTAATGCTATTGGTACACATAGAAAATGCTCCGCAGCCTGTAGCTGGGGGGCATTTTCTATAATACGAAGCTTGCGTATTGGTGCAAACAGTTGCCATCCGGATAGTAACAGTAAGCGGTGATTAGAAAATATAGCGTGTCAGAAATATTTAACACAGAATTAATGAATGCAACAATGTTTCATGTATACATTTGCAACAAAGATGCAAAAACTATGAAACAACAACTCCTCTATCCGTTAGCTACGCTGTTGCTAGCTACCACCCTTACATCCTGCGACAAAAGCAGCGAAATCGAGCCAGCCAAACCCGAAACCGAAAGCGCTTTCGCCCGCCTGCTCATCACCGACAAAAGCTCGACGACCGTCACGCTGCTGAACCCGGCTAAGAATGAGCAGACCAGCTTTCAAACCGGATTTGGGGGCAGCGCTGTGTATCCAGCCGGTAGCGGCCGGTTCGCGGCCGTCGTGAACTCCACTAATAGCTTGGTTGAATTTTTCGATACCGGTATTGAGGCTCACGACGACCATGTACATATCAAGGGTACGCCTAAGTGGGCCCTCACACGTTCCACAGCCCCGCGGCCCTCGCACGTTGTGGCCTCACACAACCGTTTCAGCATTTTCAATGATGGCGATGCCTCCATTAGCTATGTGCAGGAAGGGGAGCTGCACACCCGCGCTGTACCTACCAACGTGGTGACCGGCGCGGCTCATCATGGAGCCATGCTGCTGTTCAACAACGGTAACTATGTGGTGACGCACAAAGACAACACTGTATCGGGCACCTTGCCCGAGCGCGTGAAGATTGTGAATGCCCAGGGTGTGGTGGTGGCGCCTTCCACGGTGGCTACCAAAGGCATGCACGGCGACGCCACCGATGGCAAGCTGGCCTTGTTTGGGGCTCCAGATGGGGTATTGGCCATTACGAGCACTGGCGAGCAGCGCCTGATTCCGTACCCCACCGGCTCAGGCGACAATTGGCTTTCTACAATTTATTACGCCGAGGGTGCTCGTACTTTTCTGGGCTCGCGGGCTGGCTACGGGTTATTTCGCATCAATACTACTACTAACACGATGACCCGGGTAGGTACGGCCACGGCCCTAGTGCGCGTGAGCCTTGACGCGGCTGGTAAAGACATCGCAGTGCTGGAGGAGAATGGGCAGCTAACGGTATTCGACGCGGCCACCGGGGCGGAGAAAGCGAGCCGCTCGCTCACCAGCCTCATTCCCGACGCCAAAGCTGCCGGGCCCTACCTAGCAGCCAGTAACCGCTACGTGTACGTCACAAATGCCCCCCAGGGCAAAGTACACATGCTGGATAAAGCTACTCTGACCGAAAAGCAGACTTTTACCGTAGCTGGCGAGCCGCTGCGCCTGGCGTTTGTGGGCGCGGATAGTGATAGCGAAGACGGCGGTCATTAAGCCGAACGTAAACAATTAGCCCACTAAATACGCAAAGTGCCCGCCCAGCTTATGCTAGGCGGGCACTTTGCGTGTAACTGCATTATCCTAGATAATACACTAGGACAAACGGCCTGCTCATCGGGCAGTTATTGCTATGGTTTGAACGGGTCCGAGAAGCGCTTATCCTGCACGAAGGATGAATCGGTGAGGGTGTGCAGAAACTGAATGATCTGAGCTTTTTCGGTAGGTGTTAAGGCCAGGGTTAAGCCAAACTCTTCGTTTGACGCGTTAAGCATAAGCGGATCGGCGTTGGGCGTATTGCGCTCGAAGTGGTCGTTGTAGTGGTCAAGCACTTGCTCCAGGGTTTGGAAGCGGCCATCGTGCATATAGGGGGCCGTAAGGGCGATATTGCGCAGTGAAGGCACCCGGAACTTGCCATTGTCGGTGGGAAGCTGGGTGACTAAGGCGCGGCCCCGATCAGCAAAGGTCAAGTCCAAGCCGTTGTTGCGAAACTCGTGGTCGGTTTGCAGGTCGCCGCCGTGACAGTCGCCACAATTGCCCCCCCGAATGCCAAAAGACGGATCGGGATGCACATAAAACAGCTGCCGACCCCGTTCCTCATCACGGGTAAGGGCCGTTTGCTGACGCCGCCACCGGTCGTATTTGGAGTTGCCCGAAATGAGGGTGCGCTCAAACTGAGCTAGGGCTTTCAGAATTTGCTCTTCCGTAATGGGCGTGGTACCGAAGGCACCTTGAAATAGCTTTGGATACTGGGCATCCTGTTGGAGCTTACTCACGCTGGCCGCCAGGGATTGGTGCATCTCCACGGGGTTTTCCAGCGGTAGGCGCGCCTGTTGCTCTAAGCTAGAGCTGGCACCATCCCAATTTAGGCGAGGTTCCCAGAGCAGGTTGGCTAATGACATTGCCCCCCGCGGGTGCTCCAGTCCATCGACGCCTCTTGCCCGCGCCCGGCCATCGGTAAAGGCCAGCTTTTGTTGGTGGCAGCTTCCGCAGGAAAGCGTGTTGGTGCGCGACAGGCGGGGCTCGTGAAAAAGCATTCGACCCAAAGCCACGCCCTGCTCGGTGAGCGGATTATCGGCCGGAATAGTATAGCGCGAAGGAAAATGGGACGGCACTGCCAAAGTATAGGGCGTAGGCGCCGCCGGAACCGTAGGCTCTGGCATAGTAGGGCCGCCCGTTTCCTTCTCCGACCCGCAAGCCGCAAGCAGAAACCACAGCGCCAGCAAGCGCCACCCACCACAAGAAGCAAAAGAGTGCAGCATGAATAGAAATTTACGAAAAGCTACGTGGCTAATAGCATGTATTGTAGAAAGGCGTCTGGAGGCAGGTCGCTTATGGCGGATAGATAGCACCAATCTGGCTTACAAAATGCCCCCCAGGTAGTCAAATTGCCTTTCTAAGAACGCTTACTCAACCAATAGCGGCCTTGCTGTAAGCTGTAGCCTAGCGCTACTACCACCCGCCCCGCGCTGGCCGGATGGTCGGTGGAGGCGGTATACACCGGAAACTGCACGCTGGTATTGAGCGAAAAGTTCCGGTAGTACACATCCAGGCCCGGCCCGAGCAAAGCGTTATTCATGGCATGCTCACCGGTAAGGTGGCCATCGAGGGTTTCGCCAGCGGTTTTCTCATAAAAGACCTGCGCCGAAGGATAGACTTGCCACTTGCCTTTAAGCGGCACGCGGTAAAACAAGCTGGCAAACGTAGCCGTGCTGGGAGCCAGGCTATTCTCGAAGGCATTGCGGGTGGAGCGCCGGTAGCTGGTATTTAAGCTCAGGCCCACGTTGTGAAAGCTGCCGATGTAGTTGGCATACACAAAGCCATCGGTGGTGCCGGTGCCGGGCTGGTTAAGCAAGGCATAGCGCCGGCCGTTGGGGCTAGTGCGGCGGAAATCACCGGTAGGTAGCTTAGCGCCACCACCCACGATCAGGCGGCTCTGTACTCTTAAGGTTTCGATGTTGCGGATAACGTGGTAGCCCGCAAATACCGTCACGTCGCCGAGGCCCTCGGTATTCAGCTGGCGCCCGTTTATTTGGGAGGTATTCATCACGTAAGGTATAAACACGTTCAGATCCAGGCGCTTGGCCAGGAAATACTTGCCGCGCAGCTCCACTACCCGGAATATCTCATAGTCAGTGGGGGTCGCTAGTATGGTTGTGCGCGTAGCCATCGTCGTGGTTTAGTTGACGGGGAAAGAAGGGGCGGGCGCCCGTCGGAAAAAATCGGGCGACTGGCCAAGCAGTTGGTAGCCACTGAAGCTGCGGTAGCGGTGCATCAGGGCGAAGCTGCTTTGGTTATCGTAGGGCGTGATTTCCATAAAGCACCCGCAGATGTCGCAGGCCCAGCAGGAGGAGAAGGCAATATCTTTTCATAAAAAGGAATAATGGTAGAAATGGGCAGTGAAGCCCCGACTTTCCTCATGTGCAGCCTTAGGGTAGCTAGTGCCTATCATTAGCTTAAAAAGCCCCCAGACGTCATGTGCAACGATAGAGGTGCCCCGACCGAAAAAGCCGTGGTACTACGCGGGCAACTTAGCCGGTTAGGGTTGCTCAGCTAGGCGCTTATCGCGCAAAAACTGCTCGTCGGTGAGGGTATGCAGGAAGTCGATGAGGTCGCGCTTTTCCTGAGCAGTCAGGACTAGGCCCAATTTGCCCCCCGGCCCGCGCAACAGCGGATCGAGGGTAGGCGACGCCACGACGCCGCGCTCATAGTGGTCGAGCACCTGATGCAGCGTCTGGAAACGGCCGTTGTGCATGTAGGGCGCCGTGCGGGCCACGTTGCGCAGGGAAGGCACCTTAAAGCGGCCTACATCGGTGGCCCGGCCCGTAATATGCGCCCGGCCCGAATCGGCCTCGAAGCTGAAACTCAAGCCGTTGTTCCGAAACGAGTCGTCGCTAAAAAGATCGGTTGTGTGGCAAGAGGCGCATTTCTGAGTGAATACGGCTTGCCCGCGCACTTCCGCTTCCGAGAATACGCCGCCCGCTTCCTTACGCACGTAGCGGTCGTAGCGAGAGTTGGCCGACGTGAGCGAGGCAGTAAACTGCGCCAAGGAGCGCAGAAACTGGTAGGAGTCGATGGGCTGGGTGCCGTACACGCGGGCAAAGCGGCGCTTATAGTTGGGGTCAGCGTTGAGCTTGCGTAGCACATTTTCCAGGGTTTCATCCATCTCCACGGGGTCGGTGATAGGAGCCAGGGGCATCGTTTCCAGGTTTTTAGGCCCGCCATCCCAGAAGAAATCCCGCTTCCAGCGCAAATTCTGCAGGGCCGGGGCGTTGCGCTTGCCCAGTCTGCCATCTACGCCATGACTCACGCTGTGGCCGTCGTGGGCAAAGGCCGCAAACTGCTGGTGGCAACTCCCGCACGACACGCTTCCGTCGCGCGACAAGCGGGCGTCGTAAAATAGCGTGCGGCCCAACTCGAATGCCGCCTGATTGGGCGAGTTTTGGCTAAGAGCGTACACGGGCACTGGGAAATTAGTGGGCAGCACAGCACCCGGCACCCGCTCGACAGGGTGCACGTCGCGGTCGGGCTGGCAGCTGGTCAGCAGACAGCCCGTTAATCCGAGCACTAAGGCTTGCGAGTAGCTTATGCCCCAGCACAACGCTGGCTTAGTTGGCATGGATATGATCTACCCGAAACATCCCGTCGGGCGAGCTATAGTTGTTGGCTACGCGCACCGAGTTGGGGCCGCCCATGGTATTCGACAGCTCCGCGAAGCGTACGGGGTTGGGTCCCACAAACAGCTTGAGCACATCTACCTTGAAATGCACCTCCGGCGTATGGTCTTTGCGCACCAGAATGCTCTTGCCGTTCAGCGAGGGCGCCACCGTCCGGATCGTGTTATTAGGTGACTGAAAACCGCCGATGTGAAACACAAGGCCGCCCGTACGCGCCTGGGGTGAGGTGCCTTCCAGTTTCACGTAGATATAGCCTGAGTTCCAAGTCCAGAACATGTCGCTGGGAGCTAATGCGCCCTGCTGCACCCCCGACACGTTGCGGGCACTATCTACACCGATGGTGAAGGTAAGGCCGGTATAGTCGCCCACGGGCACGTCGGTGAGGGTGAGGTGGCGCGAGGCTTCATCAGCATGGTTTACCAAGTAATAACTTTCGGGCTGCACATACTCAGTGCCATCGGCCTTCTGCAGCTTGATATTGGACAGATAGTAGCGAAACGTGTTTACCGTGAACTGGTCGCCTAGGCCGGTATTATACGTGGTAGTGTTCAGCGTAAGTGGAATGGAGCCTACTACGTGGTCCATTTCCAGTTCCAGGGTCCCTACGCCGGCTTCAGGCTCGGCATTATTTTTCTCGCAACTGGTAAGTAGGCTAGTGGCTACGAGTATAGCAAAAAAGAAAGAGGATTGCTGATAAAACTTCATCCTTGGTAAAGTAAAAGGGTACAATCTGATACGCATAAGCACGTGCCAGCACGCTCCAGCGGAACGGCTGATCAGTGAGTGGTTGGCTGCCTTAATTAAGACTGCCAACGTGGCTCAGACCCAGGAAGGAGGATGAAAAATGCGGTGTACGAGAGCAAAAACGTAACGTACCGGCCGCTGGGGGGCAAATTTGTCTCCCGGCAGCGGCCACTGCTGCGGCTGCGTCAACCGCAACGTAAGCGGGGCTAGTACGTCCATTTTTACTTTCGCAAAGCCCGCCGCCGGGGCTTTACTTTCAGTGGCTTTGCGCAGCTCCTCGCTTAAGTGGCACCGCCCGTTGCATTGCATTTGGGGCTTGGCCTTGTTCACGCAAAACATTTCTGTAATGCGCGCTTTGTGGGCTTGATAATCCAACACCAAAAGCTCCCGACTAAAGGTCTGGAGCAACATAAGCGTGGTGAGAAGATAAGCCAGAAAGCGAGTCATGGCGAGCGGCCCGG
This sequence comes from Hymenobacter sp. HD11105, assembly GCF_054051685.1. NCBI lineage: Bacteria > Pseudomonadati > Bacteroidota > Cytophagia > Cytophagales > Hymenobacteraceae > Hymenobacter > Hymenobacter sp. HD11105. Next base: position 653,310 of record NZ_JBSWBR010000001.1, read on the forward strand.
AAAGCTACGGGCGCCTAAATATAAGCCCCGAATACCAAAGACACGCGCCAGCCTACCGCTCTAACGCTAGCTGCCAACTAAAGCAGCGTGCAGCCAGGCCCGCTTATAAGCGGCCCTGACTTGAGCAAATTACTACTTATGCGCTGCTTTCTTTGCACTGGACTTAGGGGCAGCAGTGGTGGTTGACTTGCTGGCCTTAGTCCCCGACTTCAGCTTCTTCAAATACTCGTAGGTGGCGAGCTGGGCTCGCACCTGGGGGGCATTTTTGTCGCCGTGACCGATGAAGTTGTTATGGAAATCGCGCGACTTCACGTTGTCTTGGCGCTGAAGGTCGAGCAGGTAGCGCACCTCGGCTCGTATTTTAGGATCGAGCAGGGGAAAGCCAACTTCCACGCGCCGGTCTAGGTTGCGGGCCATCCAGTCGGACGAGGCTATAAATACCTTTTCTTCGCCCCCATTGCCAAATACATACACGCGAGCGTGCTCCAAGTAGCGGTCCACGATGCCGCGCTGTTCAATGTTTTCGCTCTGGTCGGGCACCTGCGGGATAAGGCAGGAAATGCCCCGCACCAGCAGTTCCACCCGCACGCCGGCTGCACTGGCTTCGTAGAGCTTATGAATCATGCGCTCATCCTGTAAGGCATTTACTTTCAAGATGATGTAAGCGTCCTTACCGTCTTGGGCCAGCTTTATTTCGTGGTCAATAAGGGCGTTGAGTCGTTCGCGCAGCTCAAAGGGAGCTACTAGTAAGTGCTTGAAACCTTTTTGGGGCAGCCGATCCAAAAAGTAGTCAAACACTCGACTTACCTCGCTGGTCAGGCGCTCATCGGCCGTGAACAGACCATGGTCGGCATAAATCTGGCTGGTTACTTCATTGAAGTTGCCGGTGCTCAGGTAAGCGTAGCGCTTGGGGTGCCCATCCTCGGTGCGGGTGACCAAGGCCAGTTTGCTATGCACTTTCAAGTCAGGAATGCCAAAAATAACGTTGGCACCGGCGTCTTGCAGCTTTTCGGCCCAATACATATTCGATTCTTCGTCGAAGCGAGCCTTCAGCTCTACCACCACGGTCACCTGCTTGCCGTGTTTAGCAGCCTTCACCAGCGCCTTTGCCACCTCACTTTTAGCCGACACTCGGTACAAGGTCACGCTAATGCTGATTACATCCGGGTCGACGGCTGCGTCATTGAGAAAGCGCGTCACGTACTCGAAGGACTGATAGGGCAAATGCAGGATATGGTCGCGCTCGGCAATGGCGGCCAGCATGCTACCGCTCGTGCGCGGCAGCGTGGGGTGGGGCAGGGGCGGCTGGGCCGGGTATGTTAGGTCGGGGCGACCTACATCGGGGAAGCCGAAGAAGTCGCGGAAGTTGTGGTAGCGGCTGCCCTCCACTAGCTCTTCCTTACCAATACCGGTTTTCTGCATCACGGCGCGCAGCACTTCCTTCGGCATAGCTGGGTCGTAGAGCAAGCGGGCCGGATAGCCGGTTTCGCGCTTTTGCAGACTGCTCTTGATCTTGGCCATCAGGTTGCCCGACACTTCTTCCTGAATGTCTAACTCCGCATCGCGCGAGATCTTGATGGCGTGCACCTGCACCCGCTGGTACTGCGGAAATAGGTCGGCTGCGCAGCACCGAATCACGTCGTCCAGAAACAGCACATAGCGCTCCTCTTCTCTGGGGGGTAGTTGAACAAAACGCCCCCCATGGCGCTTAGTGGGCAATTCCATTACCAAAATACGCTCCTCAGGCAGCTTTTTCTTTTCCTTTACCGGCTCGGTAAGCATAAACGTGAGGTACACGCTCTGATCCTTCAAAAACAGATGGTGCAGGTTATCGTCGAGTATCACGGGCGAGAGCAAATCGCGCACCTTATCGCGAAAGTATGTGCACGCCCACTCGTGCTGCTCCTTGTCCAGGTCGTGCTCCGAGAGCAGATGAATGTGCTGGCGGTGCATCTCGGGTAATATGCTGCCCCGAAATGTATCGCCAAAGGCTTCCTGCTGCCGATTTACTTCCTCCAGTAAGTTTTTGAGCTGCTCGGCGGGGTCCTCACCCAGCTTGGCGCGGGTTTTCTTTTTGAGCTTTACCAGCCGGCGGAGCGTGGCCACGCGCACTTTAAAGTACTCGTCCAGATTAGACGAGAAAATGGCCATGAACTTGAGCCGCTCCAGCAGCGGTACTTCCGGGGTTTGGGCTTCTTGAAGTACGCGGGCATTGAAAGCCAGCCAGCTCAGCTCCCGGTTCAGCAAGGTGGGATGGGTCTTGGGGGGCATTTCCATGCTAAAATTTAGGGTGGAATGATGTTTCGGGCAAAATGCAGAAGTCAGCCCTTATACGCAGGGCCACCACAATGCCGGACATTCTTTTATTTATTAATTCCTGCGCTTACTCTTTCTCCCGCGGGTGGTCGTAGAAATAATACTCTGCATTATTGCGGTCGGCGTGGGCCCAGTGGTCGGTATCGAAGCGCAAACACACGATAGCGGCCGTTGGTAACTCAGGTAGTTTGCTGGGGGAGAGAAGGTTAGCAAAATCGGTAATGGTGTTGTTGTGGCCCACCAATAGCACCGAGTTGGCTTCATTAGGCAGCTCATGCATTATCCGCAGCAGGTCGCCCACGTCGGCTTGGTATATCTTCTCAATTACTTGAATCCGCTCGTGCGGGTACTTGATTACGCCTGCCACCAACGCGGCCGTGCTCATGGCTCGCACCGCAGGCGAGCTAACCAGCAGATCGATGTGAATGTTGCGTTTCGCCAAGGCCTCCCCCATAGCGGGCGCATCGGTGCGCCCGCGCCCGTTAAGCGGCCGTTCCCGGTCGCTCAAATCATCAAAACTCCAGCTCGACTTGGCGTGGCGCATCAGGTACAAGGTTTTCATAGAGGGGGTAGAGTAGTTAAGACTCCTATACTACAACTGATATGCGAGTTTTAATCAGGAAGAACGCTACGCATACGAATTTTGAGAAGATGTGCTGTGCTTTTCCAGCTCAAAACATAGCCATGAAACCAATTGGTCACAAAATCATAAACCCAACTTTGTATAAACCTTTTCTTAAAATATATAACCTAATATATCCTAAGAAGCAACTATTAAAATGTGTATGCTTGATATATTTCAATTTAATATTTGTGGCTATCCTATTCTATTTGTGTTTAAAGTAACATTAGTCAAAAAGGCTGCTCGCGTAGTCTGACTTTATTCATAAATAAAGTCAACAGCACCTTTTGTAATAAACTAGGAGGCAGTCAATTGAGAGTTGAAAACGAGCCTGATATTTGATATTGAGTAAAGGAATACAAGACGAAGCTCTTGACTTTGTAGCTTAACAGCAGCTCGTTTTTAACTTCTCGATTAATGATAACAAGGCATTTTGGGCTCTCGGCAACTTGTTTGTATAGGCTGCAAATAAAAGGTAATAGGTAAAGCGGTACGTACCGCCTTACTAAATAGATGGGGTAAGTTTTGATTGACGTGTCGATTATTATTTCACTTATTTATTGCTACAAAAAAGCCCCCCAGAAATCTCTGGGGGGCTTTTTTATGCCTTATATAAAGCGCTGGCTACTCTTCTTGATCTTCGATTACCGGCTGCTGATTAGGATAGCGCTGATAGTGCAGCTTGGCTACGTGGCGGGACAGTAAGCTTCGCAACTCATCGATATTCGTGCGCTCCTGGGCCGAAATGAAGATAACTGGGTCATGCATCTTGGCCATATAAGTGGCTTTTAGCTGCTCCAGAGTTGGCCGCACAGGAGCGTCTTCATCGGGGTTCATGCCCTCAAACTGCTCCCCAGCCGAGGCCGGCGCGTCGGTGCTGTATTGGTCTATCTTATTAAAGACTAACAGCATGGGCTTGTCAGACGCGTTAATGTCCTTTAGCGTGTCGTTTACAACGGCAATCTGCTCCTCAAACGAGGGATGCGAAATATCCACCACGTGCACCAGCAAATCGGCCTCGCGAATCTCGTCTAGTGTCGATTTAAAGCTCTCAATCAGGCGAGTCGGCAGCTTACGGATAAACCCTACCGTATCAGACAGCAGAAACGGGATGTTTTCGAGCACCACTTTGCGCACCGTGGAATCGACGGTAGCGAAGAGCTTGTTCTCGGCAAACACATCGGAGCGGGAAAGCATGTTCATGATGGTGCTTTTGCCCACGTTGGTGTATCCTACCAAAGCTACGCGCACCACGCCCGTGCGCGACTTGCGCTGGGTATTGCTCTGCTTATCAAAGTCCTCGAGTTTTTCCTTCAGAAAGTCGATCCGGTCGCGCACTACGCGGCGGTCGGTTTCTATCTCGGTCTCACCCGGTCCGCGCTGCGATACGCCACCACCACGCTGCTTGTCCAAGTGAGTCCAGAGGCCGGTGAGGCGGGGTAATAGGTATTGATACTGAGCCAGTTCGACCTGCGTGCGCGCCGTGGCCGACTTCGCCCGGCGGGCAAAAATATCGATAATGAGCAGCGACCGGTCCACGATTTTTACTTTCAACTCCGCTTCCAAGTTGCGCAGCTGAGAGGGCGACAGCTCATCGTCGAAGATGACCATGCTCGCCTGCGTGTGGTTGACGTAGGCCTTGATTTCGGCTAGCTTGCCCTCGCCCACAAACGTGCGGGTATCAGGCTTTTCTAGGCGTTGTACAAAGCGCTTGGTTACCTGGGCGCCTGCTGTTTCGGCCAGAAATGCCAGCTCATCGAGGTATTCCTGGGTAGTGGCGTCGGGCTGACGCTTGTCGGGTACGGCCACCAACACGGCTGTTTCGGAGCTCTGCGTAGTATCGTAGGTGCCCGTGACGGGGTCGCGGGTGGGCTGATTGGCCACGGGGGCATCAGTGGTATTGTGCCGGTTGCTGTTGGTGGGGCTCCAGCTATGTGACTTGGTTTTTTTTGCCATTTGGGTGGTGCTTAGTTGTGGGTGCTCAGCTGTTCGTGCTCAAAAAAGTGCGGTTGTTTATATCATTTGCCTTAGCACGAACATGCGCTACTGAAATCAATGCAGGGTTAAAGAGTAGGCAGCTACCTGCTCGATTTCCTGCTCCGTGAGTTGGTCTTTGAACGCTGGCATTTTGCCCAGGCCATTCGTTACTATGTACACGCGGCCATTGGTATTTAGGTTGCTTTTGGTGAGGTCGTGGGCACCATTATTTCCCAGCTTGCCATCGGGACCGTGACACACCACACACCGTTGTACGAAAATAGCCTCGCCCGCCGCCAACGCGTCGGTCTCCAAAGTGCCCAAAATAGCAGCCGGCGCGGCCGGGTCGGGGGCTGTCGGTGCCGTGGGGCCCGACTGCACAGGGTCGGAGGACTGGCAGGCGACCATATTCAGAAAAAAGCCCCCCAGCGCAAAAAAGCGCAGGAAAGTAGCAGCAGATGATTTCATTTCTGGACCTATAACAAACAAACGCGGCGCAAAGTACCATCCGCAGCTTAGGTCGGCATCATCTTTTCGGGCGGTGCCTTCTACCTTTGTCTGAAATACTGCCTGACTGATGCGCGTTGCCATAGTTATTAACACCTCCTGGAATATTTGGAATTTTCGGCGTAGCCTAGTGAAAGCCCTGCAGGCCGCTGGTCACGAAGTGCTAGCCGTAGCCCCCCCCGATGAGTACTCGGCCCGTTTGGAAACCGAATTAGGCTGCCGCTACGTGCCCATCCGCATGGAAAACAAAGGCACCAACCCACTGAAAGATGCCCAGCTCACACGGCGCTTTTACCAGCTGTACCGCCGCGAGCGGCCCGACGTAATCCTGCATTACACCATTAAGCCCAACATTTACGGTACGCTGGCGGCTAAGCTGGCCGGTATTCCGAGCGTGAATAATGTATCGGGGTTGGGGACGGTATTTATCATCCGCAATATGGTGAGCCGGGTAGCGCTGGGCTTGTACCGGTTCGCATTTCAGTTTCCGCGCCGGGTGTTTTTTCAAAACGACGACGACCGGCAGTTGTTTCTGCAACATGGCTTGGTGCGGGCCCAAATCACGGATTTGCTGCCCGGTTCGGGAGTGGATATCAAGCGGTTTCGGCCTGCCGCAGAGTTCACGCGCAACCAGCCATTTACATTTCTGATGGTGGCGCGGGTACTTTATGAGAAAGGCGTAGAAGAGTACTTCGAGGCGGCTCGCCTGGTACGCACCGCCGTGCCCGGCACCCGCGTACAGCTATTGGGTGGGCTGGATGAGTCGGGTAACATCGGCGTGAAGCGGGCGGTGCTGGAAGAATGGCTGCAGGCGGGCCACGTAGAATATCTAGGCACTTCTGACAATGTAGCCGAGCACCTCGCCCTAGCCGATGCCGTTGTGCTGCCCTCCTATCGTGAAGGCACGCCCAAAACCCTTCTCGAAGCCGCCGCTATGGCCAAACCCATCGTGACCACCGACGTGCCCGGCTGCCGCGAAACGGTACAGGACGGCGTAAACGGCCTGCTCTGCCAAGTCCACGACGCCTCCGACTTAGCTGAAAAAATGTTGCTGATGCTTCGCCTAAGCAACGTTGAGCTAGCCACTATGGGGCGCGCTAGCCGGAAGCTAGCGGAGCAGAAATTTGATGAGCAGCTAGTGCTGAATAAATACCTGCAAGTGGTAGCAGATGTAGATAATAAGCGTTCTTAGCCTTCGAAATGTCCTTATCTTGCCGCCGGACAACTGGCGTATTTATACTAGATCATCATTAGAAATGGAAGTTAAGGAGCACGCGCTAACCGGAGTATTTGAGTTTACCCCCCGCGTATTCACTGATGCCCGGGGGGCATTTTTTGAGTCGTTCAGTGCCCGTGAGCTGGCGAAGCTGGGCAGCACGGAAGAGTGGGTGCAGGACAATCAGTCGTCCTCGTCGCGCGGGGTTTTGCGCGGCTTGCATTTTCAGCGCCCCCCATACGCTCAAGCCAAACTAGTGCGCGTAGCTGCGGGCCGAGCGCTGGATGTAATCGTGGACATTCGGCCTGATTCGGCAACCTACGGGCAGCACCAGAGTGTGGTACTGGACGCCAAGCGATGCAATGTGCTGTACGTGCCCATCGGCTTTGCTCACGGCTTTGTTGCTCTCGAAGAGGACACACTATTTCTATATAAGTGTTCCAACTACTACCATCCGGGCTCTGAGGGTGGTCTGCATTGGAACGACCCCACGCTGAACATCAACTGGCAAGTAACCGACCCGAACGTATCGGATAAGGACCAGGTATTGCCATTTTTTAAGGATTTTGAGAGCCCCTTTTAGAAAAATGGCTTGTAACAAAAGCCGGTCACGCAGGGACGAATCCTATGCGTGGCCGGCTTTTTTGTTGAAGGAAAATCTTGTTGACTAAAGCAACGCCACTAACGTTTCCAACCCCATGCCCCTGGAGCCTTTTACCAGAATCTGGCAGCCTACTGGGGGACTTTTTTGAAGCCAAGTAGCAGCTTCGGCTTTGGTAGGAAAGTAATGAAAATTGTCACTGACAGCTGCGGCGTGGCGCATGTCGGTGCCGCAAAGGAGAATAGTATCTATGCTCTGCTTGGCAAGCAGCTCACCCAAGGCGCGGTGTTCTGCTTCGCTTTCGGTGCCAAGCTCAAACATGTCACCTAGAATAGCCACTTTTTGCCCCTCACCAGTTCGCGCCGCGAAGCTCCCAAGCGCGGCGGCCATGGAAGAAGGATTGGCGTTGTAAGCGTCTAGGATGATTTCGTTGTGTGCCGTGCGCATAAGCTGCGAGCGGTTATTAGTGGGCGCGTAGCTAGCCAGCGCGGCAGCTATGTCGGTGGTTGGTACGCCAAAAAAGCCCCCCACCGCCGCCGCTGCAGCAAGGTTCGGGAAGTTGTAGCCGCCCGTAATTTGGGCCTCTACGGTAGTGCCATCAAACAGGCGCAGTGTTACCATGGGCGCGGTGCTTAGCAACTCAGCGGGGTAAGTATCAGTGGGGCCGGGATAGGTGATGCGCTGACCAACGGCGGCAGCCAAAGTCGGCAGCTTAGGGTCGGCGGTGTTCACGAATCCTATGCCGCCGGTAGCGGCCAGAAAATTAAATAGTTCGCCTTTGCCTTTGGCTACGCCTTCTTCTCCGCCAAAACCTTCGAGGTGAGCTTTGCCGATATTAGTAATCAGCCCATGCGTAGGCTCGGCTAGTTGGCTCAGCATAGCAATTTCGCCCTGATGGTTGGCGCCCATTTCTATAATAGCCAGTTCGTGCTCCTCGGGGCGGATGGTGAGCAGCGTGAGTGGCACGCCAATGTGGTTGTTCAGGTTGCCGCGAGTGTACTGCACCTGGTAGCTCCGGCTTAGTACACTGTAGAGCAGCTCCTTGGTAGTGGTTTTACCATTGGAGCCCGTAATAGCCAGTACCGGAATGGCCAACTGCCGCCTATGGTACTGCGCTAGCTCCTGCAAAGCCACCAGCGGGTCGGGCGCGTAAGAGTAACGGTCGGGGTCGGTGGCGGCTAGGTCGGCGTCGTCCACTACGGCGTAGCGGGCGCCTTTGGTTAGGGCCTGGGGGGCAAAATCGCGTCCCCAGAAATTCGGCCCATTCAACGCCACAAACAGGGTGCCTTCCTGAGGCTGCCGCGAGTCGGTGCTGACGGCTGAACACTGCTGAAACCGGGCGTAGAGCGCCGTCACGTCTTTCATGCTTAATTAGTTATAACTTAAAGGACTAATGTTGGGTTATTAGACGTTACTTGTCTACTATGCCGCTACTTGTCCGTTTTCGCTGGTTTTTATTACTGTTAATAGGTGTGCCAGTGCTCCAAGCAGCGGCGCAATCGGGAATGCCGTTTGGGTTTGAGCAGCGGGCGGTGGCAAAAGTAACGCACGGCTCCCAGACCCTGTCTAACCCTTGGGCTGGGGGGCTAAATTCTCCGCAGTTCTCCGCTATCGACCTCAACAACGACGGCCAACAGGACCTTTATATTTTTGATCGGCAAACCAGCCGCTCGCTTACCTATCTCAACGTGGCCGTAGCCGGTGGCCGAGCCTGGCAATACGCACCCGAATACGAAGCCTTATTTCCCGCTGGCCTGCTTAACTGGGTGCTGCTGCGCGACTATGATTGCGACAACCGCCCCGATATCTTCACCTTCGCCAATGGCGGTGACGTGCGCGTATTCCGCAATGTAGCCGGCCCGAACGGACAGCCTACCTTCGAGCCGGTAAGCGACCAGCTTACTTTTTTCAATACGGCCGTCAACAGCGGCAACATCGTAACGGGGGGCTCCAATCTGCCGGCTATTCAGGATGTGAACGGCGACGGGCGCTTGGATATTCTGACCTATGACTTTGGCAGTAGCAGCCGGGTAGAGCTGTATCTGAACACTGCCACCGCGTGCGGAGGCCTCCAGTTTCGGCAGGAAACCAACCGCTGGGGCAACTTCTCGGTTTGTTTGCCGGGCTGCACGTCCTTCTCCTTTGGCACTGATGCCTGTATGGGGGGCAAAACCACCCACACCACCGGCTCTAATCTTTTGGCCCTCGACCTAGATGGCGACGGCGACCTAGATGTGCTCACCGCTCGCGACGGCTGTCCCGATCTAGTCAGCCTCACCAACTTAGGCACTGCTCTGGCGGCCAATATGACTGCGGCCAGCCTAAACGCTACTTTTCCCAGTGGCACTGCTCCCGTGCGCGTCACAAATTTTCCCGCCGGTTATTATCTGGACGTGACTTTCGACGGCCGCCCCGATTTGCTGGCTGCGCCCGCCTTGTTCGACAACCACGACCGCGTATCCACGGCGCAAACGGTGCGGCTGTACGAGAATAGTAGCACTACCTCTGTCCCAAGCTTTACCCTGCGGCATTCTGATTTCTTGCAGGCCGATATGATAGAGGTGAGTGAGGCCGCTGCACCCGCTTTTGGTGACCTCGACGGCGACGGCCTGCCCGATATGCTGGTGGCCGGCACCGACCGCCGTGCCGCCGGCTACGCCGCGTTTCTGCATTATTACCGCAATATTGGCACCGCGGCAGAGCCCAATTTTCAACTTGTGAGCAATGATTATCTGGCCTTAGGCGATAAGAAATACACCAGCTTAAAGCCCGTTTTGGTTGATTTGAACCGCGATGGTGCCCTGGATATGGCTTTTTCGGCGACCAATGGCACTGCCAGTCAGGTATTTTATGTGCTGAACCAAGCAGCTGCCGGCTGGCCAGTCGTATTTAATATAAATCAGGCCGTAGCGCTGACTAACCTGCCCAACCGTGCCGACGATGCGCCCTGCTTTACCGACGTAGACGGCGACGGTAATGTGGATCTGCTATTAGGAACCAATGTGAATACGGCGCCATCGGGCTCGCCGCGCTATGGTATTCAGTACTATCGCCACAATGGTGGGGCTTCGCTAACTCAGGCCTTCGAGCTAGTATCCGCTTCGTTTGGACAGATTCAGAGCGCAGCGGGCAATTTGCACCCCACCGTCGCCGACCTAGATGGCGATGGCCGCCCTGATTTACTTATCGCCGACGCCAATGGTGAACTGCGCTTATTCGCTGACTTCCGTACTCAGCTTTCAAATTCCGCTACGCCCTTCGTAGGTCGTGTCAATTTGATATACAGCAGCTTGTTCAATGAGTATCGGGCAACGCGCCTAGGCGTACAGCGGGGCTCAGAAGCTAAAAATCGGGTAGCTCCCATAGCCGCTGACCTCAATGGCGACGGCGCTCCGGAACTACTAGTAGGGCTAGAAAGTGGTGGTATCATAGCCTTTGCCGCTCGTGGGCGAGTGTTGAGCGCCAACCCGGCCGCCGAATTCGCGCTTGGGTTGCAGCTCTACCCCAATCCGGCCACCACTAGCACCAGCATCGAAGCAGCCCAGCCAGTCCGCCTTACCGTGCTGGACCTGACGGGCCGCCATATCCGCACCATTGCGGAGCCCGCTCGTCGTCACACCCTCGACCTCAGCGGCTTAGCGGCGGGCGTGTACTTGGTGCGCGCCGAAAGTACGAACGGTGAAGCTGCAATAGTGAAACGGCTGTTAGTGCGCTAATAAGCAAGGCGTTGACGGTTGCTTTTGCTCCCAGCGTGCTACTTGATGCCAGCCGCTACCGGCTGACCAATCACAAACTCGTCGGCATCGAGTAGGGCTGGAAAACGCTCCCGGAATTCGTCTAAGTCGCGGCGGCGAATGGTGCGGGTAATGCCAGTTTCCTGGTTTCCTACTTCTACCAGATACTCGCCGCACATATCAATAAGAGCAGAGTCGCCGGCATACGTGTGATTGTTGCCATCAGTTCCCACCCGATTTACCCCTATCGTGTAGGCTATATTCTCGATGGCACGAGCTCGCAGCAACGTCATCCAAGCCATACGGCGCACAGACGGCCAGTTGGCAACGTACAGCAGCAAGTCGTAGGGGGCAGTGGCCGGGTTGCGACTCCAAACGGGAAAACGCAAATCGTAGCACACCAGGGGGCAAATTCGCCAGCCGCGCCACTCCTCTATTAGTAGCTTAGTACCAGCTGCGTATACCTTAGTCTCACCCGCCATCCGGAATAAATGGCGCTTGTCGTAGTAGCTGAGCGTCCCGTCGGGGCGCGCCCAAATCAGACGGTTGTAGTATTTCTTGTCTTCGCGAATAATTAAACTGCCCGTTACCACTGCATTGCGAGTGGCAGCAGCGGCCAAGAGCCACGCCACGCTGGGACCATCCATGGTTTCGGCCAGTTCCGGTGCTTTCATGGAGAAGCCCGTCGTAAACATCTCCGGCAGCACTATCAGATCCGTAGGCACCGGAATATCCTGGATATAGCGAAGCAGCCCAGCTCGGTTGGCCTCCGGATTGTGCCACTCCAAATTGGCTTGGATAAAAGAAACAGTTAAGTCAGCCACAGGTGTGTAATGAGGTCAGGTTGGAGATCGGGGTGCTCGGCGCGCGATGTACTTTGAAAGCCCTATATACGACAATACTTTGATTTTGGTATAATGTCTATATAATTTTAAACTATATAGTGACACTTTCCCACTCTAGCAATCGGTTAGTGGCAGCAATGAGCGTTTCTTCCCGTTTGGCAAAGCAAAAGCGAACAAGCCCATGATCAGTTCCATCGTGGTAAAAAGCTGATACAGGTACCACCGCTACTCGTGCCTCACGGGTAAGCCGGCGCGCAAAGCTGACGTCATTTTCATTGGGCACAATGGCTGCGTAGCGCGCCAGCTGAAAATAAGCTCCCTGCGAGGGTAGCAGCTCAAAGCCAGTGGGGGCCATCAGCTCCACGAATAAGTCGCGCTTCTGCTGATAGAAAGTAGGCAGCGTATGGTAGTGGTCGGCGTCGGCGAGCACATCAGCTAGGGCGTGCTGGGTAGGCGTACTCACACTGAAGGTCACAAACTGGTGCACGCGCCGCAACTCAGCAGTCAGCAGGGGAGGAGCCACACAATAGCCAACTTTCCAGCCCGTAGCATGGTAGGTTTTGCCAAATGAAGACAAAACAAAGCTGCGCTCCGCCAGGGCCGGGTAGTGCAACGCGCTCCGGTGTGCTAGTCCATCAAAAGTCATGTGTTCATACACTTCGTCGCTGAGCAGCAGGGTAGGCGAGTCGGCGAGCAAGCGGGCGAGCTGCTGCCAGTCGTCGTCGGTGAGCACGGCCCCGGTTGGGTTGTGGGGCGTGTTGATGAGCAACAAACGAGTACGCGGCGTAAGGGCCGCGGCCACCCGCTCCCAATCGGGCCGAAAGTCAGGCAGCCGCAGGGGTACGTATACCGGAATGCCGCCTTGCAGCCGAATGGCCGGACCATACAGATCATAAGCTGGCTCAAGCACGAGCACCTCGTCCCCGGGCCGTACTACGGCGGCCAGTACAGCGTACAGTGCCTCCGTAGCCCCACTTGTAATGGTAATCTCCGTATCGGGGTTGGGGGGCAAAACGTCGTAGAGCTGGGCCGTTTTCTGGCTGATCAGCTCCCGCAGACGTGGCAGACCCGGCATGGGTGCGTACTGATGGTGGCCGCTCGTGCGGGCGTGGCGAGCCAAGGCCTCGGTCAGCGCCACCGGCGGGTCGTAGTCAGGGAAGCCCTGCGCCAGATTAATGGCTCCGCACTCAGCCGCCAACTGCGACATCACAGTGAAAATGCTGGTGCCTACGTCGGGCAGCTTGGAGGTAAAAGCAGGTAAAGCCATAGAGAAGAAAAGCCCAACAGGGCGTACAGAGCCACTACAATGTGTCCAGACTAAGGTGATTATCAGTAAAACAGAGTTTCAGCATACTGGGCTCTAAGTTTACGCAGCTTAGGATAGATTTCTGCACAAGCTTACAAATGACGTTAGCGCAGATTAGATAACCTTTTTTATATATCAAAAAAGCCCCCCACGTTTGCTGTGGGGGGCTTTTTCGTTGAGTTACACTCTATATATAACGCTACAAAGGCTTTTTAAGCAACTCCGGAAACATCTTTCGAAATTTTTCCACCTTAGGCGCAGATACTGCCTGTATATAGGAGTCGTTGGGGTGCAGCCGGTAGTAGCCCTGATGATAGTCCTCGGCGGGCCAAAACTCTGTGAAAGCCGCTACCTGCGTCACAATAGGGTTTGGGTATTGCTTAGCAGCATTTACGCGCTTAATAGCTGCCGTAATTTGCTCTTTCTCCTGGGGAGTGCGGTAGAAAGCCGCCGAGCGGTACTGTGTGCCTGCATCGGGTCCTTGCCGGTTGAGGGTAGTAGGGTCGTGGGCGGCGCGGAAGAAAACATCAAGCAGCGTGACGTAGCTTACTTGCTTGGGGTCGTAGTAAATCTGTACAGCCTCGGCATGACCAGTTTGCCCACGGCCTACTTGCTCGTAGGTTGGCTTTTTCTCGGGGCCACCCGCGTAGCCCGATACGACCTCGCGCACGCCGCGTACCTCCTCAAACACTTCCTCAGTGCACCAAAAACACCCCCCAGCGAAGGTGGCCACAGCTAGCCCCTGTAGGTTGGTAGGTGCCTTACCCGCCGTGGAGCGGGTGGGTTGGGCATCCGAGCGATTCTGGGAGCAGGCTACTGCTCCCAGCAGTAAGCCTAATAAGTAAAATTTCAAGTGACGTATCATGCGCTAATGTACGTAGCGGGTGCCCAACCGGACGCTCAACAGTAGCTTCTCAAGCCAATAAAACTGAGTGAGCCTCTAAGCTTAACTGTCAGACCCCGCTACGGTGAAAAATGGAAGAATATTTTTTGCAACAGAACATCCAATCAACCTTTCACATCGTAAATAGTTCAATTATTCATTAAGGAGCACATGTATATGCTCGGTCACATTTTGCAGGATACCTATATGAACAACTAGTTATAGGAGGACATCATTGAAGAATTGGAAAGGGCAATAATGGCTTCACTGGTTAATTGAATTAATTCACTTTCTGATTTAGATAAATTCTTAGAATGTAACCACGCTTAAATCAGCCTTAATTAGCTCAAAACTCATTTTCGATAATAAATAATTAGTTGAAACTAGTTCAATAAGAGATTTGGTCGATCGTTTGCCTAGGGCTATAGTATGATTATATAAACCTGCTAGCGCGTGTGAATAGTAAGAGCCTTTGGTTTTTTCCGCTCTGATTTGCTTTGGAATGCTTAGGGTAGATAGCAGTGCTTGCTTACTTTTAGAGTGAAAAGAACAGGCATTGTTATTGTTTTCATGATATTGCTTTTGTTCAATAATACATAAAATGGGCCTGCTTACGCTGCTCGACGAGCCGCACCTTACTATATCGTATGATAGTCGCAATCAGTGGTTGTACGCTGATTGGGCTGGCGTTCAGGATTTGCAGACCTTGCAGCGGGGAAGCGAGCAAATTTTGCTGCACCTACAGGCCGAGCATTGCAGCAAAATTCTGAATGATAATACCCGCGTGACCAGCATAAGCGCGCAGGCTAGAGGGTGGGTAGAGCAAGGGTTTCTGCAGCAACTAGCAGGCGTGGGCCTTGAGTACATGGCCTGGGTGTATGCCCCCGACTTTAATAGCCGCTTCTCCACCGACCTTACGTTTCTGCGAATTACTCGCCCTGTTGTAGTCGGTTTCAATGATTTGGTAGCCGCGTATGCCTGGCTCGAAAAATGTGAGGCACATCCGTCGTCGTTGCTTATTTAACGTTAAGTCAACAAAAGGACGTTAAGGATTACCTGGCTATCTTGCGTTCTGCTCTATTAGAAGTGTCTTATTCAGCTTGTTAGCCATCTTTTTTTGTTTGTTTTATGGCGTTGCATCCGCTTTTTGAGGCTTCCTATCTTTCCGTCTGGCACGACGGCGATAATCATTGGCTGTATGTTGAGTGGAAGGGCGAGCAAAGTCTGGACGTAATCCAGGATGGCTGTAACTACGCATTGCAGCACCTGCCCCTGTCGAATTATACCAAAGTGTTGAATGACAGCACCCAGGCTACCGGCAATTGGGCAGAGGCAGCCCAATGGCTGGGAAAGCAATTGTTTCCGCAACTCGCTACCACCGGTCTGACCTATATGGCTTGGGTGTACGCCACCGACTTTAATAGCCGCTTCGCTATCGATTCTACCTTGCGCTGCGCCACTGGCCTTACCATCGTTACGTTCGATGATCTGGACGCAGCCTGCTCCTGGCTGCAGCACGCTGATAAAACGATAAAGGTAGCTGTATAGCCCGCTCACGGCACTTCTCTATTCATAACCGCTACAAAGGTCGGCCGGTGGTAAATGTGGCTACCGGCGTACTCTGCCTCGCCGCATACAGCAGCAGGGTGTTATTAGCTATCTCAAAACGGGTGGTTTCCTCTAGCACGCTCAAATAGCGCAACTCCGTTTCGATAGCCTCGTCGTTGGAGCGCATCATCGCGCTGATAACGCGCGGCAAGTGCCTTAGTCGCTCCGTGATTGGGGGCTGAAATGAGCCCTTATATGGGTTTTGCTGAGGCTCACCATCAGCCGGCAGGACAAGGAAAGGCTGTGTTCCAACTCTTGAAGCAGGCAAGGGTTTGCCATCCAAAGTGGTAAGTACCCAATGGGTATATGTTGGCTGGGGGACAATTTGGTAAGTGCTAGAACTCCCCATGCCTAATCCCACGACAACGCACGCACAGGAGAATAAGCGAAATAGCATACGTACTGTTCACTAAATAAGCAGATAGCAGCAGGAGCCAAATTGCCTTTGATTAGTTGCATTACTTGGAAGCTATGATGTGCTGTTTTTTGTAAATTGTTTGAGGTAAGCTTCTTATAGAGGATTAAAGCTTGCTGAACCTAGTCGGGTATGCAAGGAGCATGGGTCTAGCTGCGCACAGTTTCAGGGGCAAATAGAACGATACCAGTGCTGGCCGGTGAGGTCGGATCCGGCTTGCTTTCCGGCTAGTAGTGGAGTTTCTTGCAGTAATCAAAACTGCATGATGCTGAAACACTTTCTGCCGGGCGCTTTTCTTCTGCTGGCCGCATATTTACCCCCCGTTCAGGCCCAAACCCTGCCGCTATTGGATCAGAATCCGTCTGCCTTGCGGTGGTACCAGGTGCGCACGCCTCACTTCCAGGTGTTGTACCCAACGGGGTTCGCGGCGCAGGCCCAACGCACTGCCCAGCGTCTAGAGCAAGTGTATGAGCCCGTAAGTGCCTCGCTGGAGCGCAAGCCCCGGCCACTGACGGTCGTGTTGCAAACCCAGACGACCATCGGCAACGGCTTCGCGACTGTGCTGCCTCGGCGCTCCGAGTTTTTCACCACCCCGCCCCAAAACCCCTTTCTGACCGGTACAATCGACTGGCTCGACCAGCTGGCTGTGCACGAGTTCCGCCACATTGTGCAGTACGATAAGGGTTTGCAGGGCCTGACGGGCTTCGCCTACAAGCTGTTTGGCAACGGTGCCTTGAGCACGGCTGCCATCGGTATGCCCGATTGGTTTTTTGAAGGCGACGCCGTTGGTACCGAAACCTTGCTTACCCGTAGCGGCCGGGGCCGTATTCCCAATTTTGATCTGAGTCTGCGGGCCAACCTGCTGGCGGGGCGCCGCTTCAATTACAGCAAGGCCGTGGGGGGCTCTTTTCGTGATAATGTGCCCAACCATTACGTGCTGGGCTATTTCATGACTACGAACCTCAAGCGCACCGACGGCCCTACGGCCTGGAGCAGCGTGCTCAACCGATTCTATCGCTTCCCGGTTTATCCTTTTTCTTTCTCCAATAGCCTGCGCCGGACGGCCGGAATACGGGTCGAGGGCCTGTACCAGCGCTCCATGGCAGAGGTAGATTCAATTTGGCGGGCCCAACAACAGGATTTGCAACTCACCACGGCCACTACCTTCCCAGTAGCCGCCAACCCCAAGATTTTCACCCAATACGAGTACCCGCAGTACGTAACTGATAGTACAGTGCTGGCCGTGAAAACCGGGCTGGGCGACATTTCTCAGCTGGTGCTACTCAGCAAGCAAGGCCGGGAAAAGAAGGTGTTTGTACAGGGCTTGGTTAATAACGCCGAGATGCTGTCGGTGGGTGGAGGACAAGCTTGCTGGCTGGAGTTTCGCTACGATGAGCGCTGGGGGCAGCGGGTGTACTCCGAAATCCGGCTGCTCGACCTGGCTTCTGGCCAACTCAGGCACCTTACCCGCCGCAGCCGCTACACTGCCGCGGCCCTCTCCGCCGATGGGCAGCGTCTGATTGCCGTGCGCAGCGACACCGCCTACCAAAACCGCCTGGTGGTGCTCAGTGCCCGTTCGGGCCAGGAAGAGCGGGTGCTGCCCAATCTCAACAATGACTTTTACCTTCAGCCCCGCTGGCTACCCGACCAGCGCACCGTGGCCGTAGTTATGCTGAAGCCGGGGGGCAAAACCCTGGCCCTGATTGATACCGACAACGGCCAGATTCGTGAGCTGCTGCCCGTCACCAACGACAATCTGAGTCATCCGCAGCCGGGGGGCAATTTTGTGTTTTACAATTCGCCCCAGTCGGGTATCGACAATGTGTACGCGGTAGACGTTGCCTCCGGGCAGGTTTCGCAGGTTACCTCGCGGCCTTTAGGAGCCTATCACGCAGCCCTTTCGCCCGACGGTCAACGTCTGGCTTTTCATGATTTTAGGGTAGAAGGGGCTCGTATCGCGGAAATGCCGCTGGAGCCGGCGCGCTGGCAAGTGGTGCCCGCGGTGCGTTCACAGCCCGCCGCTTACACCGATCCGCTGCTCAGCCAGGAGCCCGGTGCGCGCACCATCGGAGCCGTGCTGCCCGACTCGGGCATCACCCAGCCCAGCTTGGCCGTAGCGCGCTACAATCCGTTTGGTCACTTGTTTAATGTCTTTAGCTGGGGCTTGGTACAATCGCCGAACGGTCAAAGCGTAACCTTAGGAGTGCGCTCCCAGGATTTGCTGAGCACCACCGTGGCCGTAGCGGGCGTGGGCTACGACCAGTCGGAGCGCGTGGGTAATGTGTCGGCCGACCTCAGCTACCAAGGTTTTCTGCCCGTGCTCGATTTCAGTGTTCAGCACGGCGGCCGCCGCACGTCGGTTCCCCTAGATCGAGTTTCACCCATAGACAGCCTTGTATCAGACCAGTGGCGCTATACGCAGTTTACTACGGGAGTGAGGCTGCCGCTCAATTTTACACGGTCCAAATACCTGGAAGGCCTGACGTTGGGTGCGCATTACACCCAGCAACAAGTGCGCGATTACGACTTACCCCGGCGCCGAATCACGGAAATTGGTTTTGGCCGCTCCCTGCACGTGGCTCAGTATAGCCTCAGCTATTACCACCAGCTACTGCGCAGTCGGCGCGACGTGGCGCCTCGCTGGGCCCAAAGCCTAACCGCGGTGTGGCGTACTACTCCTTTCCGGGCCGGCTTGCAAAGCGAGCAGTGGGGCGTGCAAGGCAGCTTGTATTTTCCGGGCTTGCTCAAGCATCATTCGCTGCGCTTGCGCGGCGGCTATCAGGAGCATGATCAGGATCAGTACCAGTTCAACTCGCTCATCTTTTATCCGCGCGGCCAATCTTATGTGAGCTTCGATAAGCTACGAACGGGCAGCGTAGAGTACCGCCTGCCCGTAGCCGATACGCACTGGACGCTGGGGCGCTGGCTTTATATTCAGCGCATCAAAGCCACGGGCTTTATAGATGTGGCCTCAGGTCAGAACACAGTACAAACAAATCAGGGCGAGCAAACCCTACGCAGAAACTATCTCACTACCGGCCTCGACGTTTCGTTTGTATTCAACCCGATGCGTCTGCGTACGCCGTTGGAAGTAGGTGCCCGTACTATTTATAACGTTCGCACTCGGCAATGGGAGGTGCAGCCCTTAGTGTTAGATATTGGCTTTTAGGCTATCAATCATATAAAAGGCATTAAAATCCAAGGTAAGTTGTGGTTTATTGACTTATTGCTGAAACAAACCCAACAGTGAACAACTTTTACCTGCGGTTCTCGTCCACTGTGGATTTCCAGGGTACTCCACTAGCTGGGGCTACCTGAGGGCTATTTTGCCCACTACGTTGATTAATTGCTTCTCATGGCCCTTCATGTACTGTTTGAAGATGAGCATATTACTATTTCCTACGATTACGCCAACGAGTGGCTGTATGTAGATTGGCAGAAGGATCAAGATTTGCAGTCGGTGCAGGCAGGAGCGGAGAGAATGCTCGTGTACCTGAAGCAGGAGCAGTGCCACAAAGTGCTGAATGACAACCGACGAGTAGAAGCTATGTGGTCGGATGCGGCGGAGTGGGGCGGAAAGGTGTGGTTGCCAGCCATGGCTGCGGCGGGCCTGCAGTACTTTGCCTGGGTGTATTCGCCAAATCTCTACAGCCGCCTCTCCACCGACCTTACTATCCAACACGCGCCCGAAGTAGGCCCCTTAGTCTTCACCTTTGATAGCATTGATACGGCTAGCGCCTGGCTGCGGCAGATGTAAGCTTGCCTGCCGAGCGTAGCGCAAAAAAAAGCGCCGGAAATCGTTTTCCGGCACTTTTTCTGTTTCTATTGTTGGCTAAGCTTAGCTGGTAGTACCGCCCGCGCCGCCAACTTTGTTGGCGGGCAGCGGCGCCTTACGAACTGGCTGCTTGGAGTTTTTATCAACCATTTCTTGATTGCCGGACCCCGTGCCGCTTCCCTGGCCGGTGGAGGCGGGGCGCGTTTCCTTCAGGATGCGCCGACTCGATTCGGACATAGTACCAGTAGGGCTCGTGCGATTTTCAGGTGCTAAAGTTTCCTTTTGAGTCTTAGTTGATTGCTGACTCTGAGCCCGGGTTGGGGTGTTTTTCTTGGGTGGGTATGATTTGGCGGGAGAAGTATTCGATACCGACGTTTCGGGGTTGGAAGAGGAAGCGCCCGAGGAGTTGCCGGTTTGGGCAGCGGCCGTCGAGAGGCCCGCGGCCAAGGCCACAACAAAAGCAAAAGCAGTTTTCATAGAGTAGTGGGATGGGTGGTAGATACGTTGCGCGTAAGCTCAATTTTATGCGCAGAGTATTTACCATTTACGGTGGTCAATAGTTTACCATTTGCCAAACTATTCCTGAAAAACGCTGTCGGCGTCCGCGGTGCTGTTAAGCTTGCTTACAGGCTAGAGCCTCTTCGCCTAGCTGCGTCTGCCAGCACCTCATGCCCGAGGTTGGCTGTTTGCAAAGGCTTGAAGAGGTGGGTCTTAGAATGAAGATCAAGAGCTAAAAAAGCCCCCCAGTACGATTTCAGGAAGGGTGACAGGCCTGCTACCCCGCCGCGACGGGGAGTAATGGTGAGGCTACGGCATGGTGGTTAACTACTTGCGGCAGTAGTACCACCCGCGGGCCAAACGACCCATAGAGCGCGGCATTAGCATAGGCGACAGCAATGAATACAGCATTGAAGTATAAGTCAAACAAAGCATTTCTGCTGACTTACACAAGCTTAACCACAGTCAAGCCGGCCACCAAATTTGCCCCCCAGCTCAGCTTAGGAAGCATATTAACTACATCGCGACAGGAATAAACCAGCAAAACCTTCTACTATTCATCTATATTCAGACGCTTTTATACTTATTATTCTTAGTTAGATCTTATGCAAAGTGTAAAATTGGTAGCAGCACGTGTTTTTCTTGGTTTAACGCTCCTCGTTCTAGCTGGCTTTCAGCTCTCCGCAGCCGACGATTTTCTAAGCCGCGTCGCTAATCGTTTGCAGGGATTTTACGTGAGCAGCTTTCCCGAAAAGAGCTACTTGCATACCGATAAAGACTTTTACGCCATCGGGGAAACCATCTGGCTGAAGGCCTACGTGGTGGATGGCGCCCTGCACCGGCCCGATACGGTAAGCCGGGTGCTATACGTGGACCTGATTGGCCCCGACCAACGTGTGGTAGCCCAGCGCGTACTGCGTCTAAACCAAGGCACAGCCGCCGCCGACTTCGAGCTGGCCGACACCTTGGCCCAGGGTGCCTACACGGTGCGCGCCTACACCAACTGGATGCGCAACTTCAGCCCCGATTATTTCTTCTTTAAGCGCTTGCCCGTGTGGCAGGTTAGCAGCCCCGAGGCATCGGCTGCTGGCAGCAATGGCAAGCGCGGCGTCAGGCCTGCTGCTCGCAAAGCGGCCCCCGCACCCGCGCCCAAAACCGATGTGCAGTTTTTCCCTGAAGGCGGCAATATGGTGGCCGGGCTGCCAACCGTGGTAGCCTTCAAAGCTACTGATGCTTACGGCCGCGGCGTGGAAATAAGCGGGCAGCTCACCGACGATCAGGGGCAGGCAGTAAGCGCCTTCAAAACGGCGCACGCGGGCATGGGTACCGTGCTGCTAACGCCCCAGCCCGGCCGCCAATACAAGGCCGCCGCAGTGCTGCCAGATGGTACGCGTGCCGAGTATGCGCTACCTGCCGTGGCTCCCGCTGGCTTCGTGATGAAAGTAACCCAGACCAAGGACTTTGTATTTGTGGGAGTGCAGCGCCAAGCGGGCGCCGCGCCGGCTGCCGCAGAAAACGTAACGCTGGTAGCGCACGTGCGCGGCACTATGGCTTACGCCGCCAAGGGCCAGCTCACGGGCAATGAAGGCTACGCGGCGCGTATTGCGAAGGTTAAGTTTCCGACCGGTGTAGCGCACTTCACTCTGTTCGATGGGCAAGGCGCACCTCAGTGCGAGCGGTTGGCATTTGTTGACTCCCAGCCGGGCTTGCAAGTGCGTATTACGCCCGACAAAGCCTCATACGCCCCTCGCGAGAAAGTGAATTTGACGGTGGCCGTAACCGATGGCGCAGGCCAGCCTGTGGCCGCTCAACTCTCAATGGCCGTTACCAATAGCCAAGCGACCGGCGCAGCCGAAAGCCCCGAAACCACCATTCTGACCCACCTGCTGCTTACCTCCGATCTGCGGGGCTACGTGGAGAATCCGGGCTACTACTTTCTGAATAAAACCCTCGAAACTGCCCAGCACCTCGACAACCTGATGCTAACGCAGGGCTGGCGCCGATTTGTGTGGCAAGAGCTGCTCAGCGACAAAAAGCCCCCCAGGCCGTTTGCTTTGGAGCAAACGTTGAGCATTGGCGGCAAGGTGGTGCGCCCCAATGAAAAAGCGGCCGGGGTTAGTCAGCTCACCATTTTTCAGGCAGGGCCCAGCCGGGGTATGGCTGTAGCCAATACCGATACCGACGGCACCTTTGTGGTGGGCGGCTTTGAGGGGAAAGACACGGCCCGGGTAGTGGTGCAGGCCAATACCCCCAAGGGTGGCCGCAACCTACTTATACAGCTGAATCCGCGCTGGCCGGCCGTTACGGCGCTTTCGTGGCCGCTGCCCCCGCAGCCCCAGCCGGCCGTGGTAGCGTACCTAGAGCAAAGCAAAAAGCAGCTGGTCGCCCAGCGCCAATACCGAGCCGATACGACCAAGACTATTCTATTAAAAGGCGTGACGGTGGAAGGTCGCAAAACGCCGCCCCCTACCGACGCCCGCCGCCTATATTCCCGCGCCGATGCGGTGCTCAAGCCAGATGATATTCCGGGCAGCAGCTCCTTCCAAAGCGTACTGCAACTCTTACAGGGGCGGGTTGCAGGCGTAACGGTGGGCGGCGCCCCCGATTTTCAGGTGCAGATTCGGGGTGCCTCGTCTATCATGGGGTCTAGTGCGCCATTGTTTATTCTGGACGGTATTCCGGTTGATGTGACGGCTATCAACTCGATTCCAGTGATGGATGTCGAGACTATAGAAGTATTGAAAGGTGCTTCGGCGGCTATTTATGGTAGCCGGGGCGCGGCGGGCGTTATTGCCATCTTCACCAAGCGCGGCAATAACAACTATGACTATTCCAAAGCTCCTGCCCTCGGCGTCGTGACGGCGGTGCTGCCGGCCTATTACAAAGCCCGCGAGTTTTATGTGCCGCGCTACGAAGGCGCTGCCAAGCCCGCGCAGCCGCGCCCCGACTACCGCAGCACCACGCTCTATTGGGCGCCCAACCTGCGCACCGATGCCACGGGCCAAACGCAGGTGTCGTTCTACTCCTCCGACGACGTCAGCACGTTTCGAGTGTCCGTAGAGGGCTTATCGAATAGCGGTACGCCCGGCACAGGCACAAGCGAGTTTAGAGTAGGTAAGTAAAAAGCCCCCAGTTAAGCTGGGGGGCTTTTTTGGGCTAAAACTTTTGGGGTCGGGTATGGTAAAGGAGAGGATAAAAATACGGTCCGGAGCAGGGTTAACGAGGCAGAATCTACAGTTGAGGTCGGCATCAGTATCTAGCTCGACACTCGGAACCACTTGCCGGAGAGACCGTAGGTACTGATAGTTTCCGACCATCTATCCTAACCAAAAACCTACTATTATGGCTGATTTGAGAACCTTAGAAGACTTACTGACCCACGAAATTCAGTGCTTGCATAGTGCCGAAACGCTATTGCTCTCGGGCGGTATGCCCCGCATGGTACAGAAAACCGAAAACCAGGAGCTGAAAGAAGCTTTTGAGCTGCACATGAAGGAAACGGAGCAGCAGGTAGAGCGCCTGAAGCAAGCCGCCCAAATACTCGGCATCGATCCTGACGGTGACGCTAGTGCGGGCATGAAAGGCCTGATTGCCGACGGCGAGAAGGCCATGCACAAAGACGCCGAGCCCGAAGTGCTAGACGCGGCCTTGATTGGCGGTGCCCAAAAGATTGAGCATTACGAAATAGCCAGCTACGGTACGGCCATTGCTCTGGCCCGGCAGCTAGGTCGGCAAGAAATAGCTAGCCTCTTGCACACCAGCTTGGAGGAAGAAAAAAAGACCGACCAAATTCTGACGCGCATCGCTGAAGGCAACATCAACAAGCAAGCCGCGCAAGTGTAAGCTAGCTTGGCTCATGATTAATTGACTTTCCAAAAAAGCCACTTACTACTATCAGTAAGTGGCTTTTTATATACCAAGGCAACGGCTAGCTGTTCAGCTTGGGAGCTTGCGAGTAGCAAATAATAATCAACAGCACCTGGTTAGCGCACCAGTCGGAGGCGGCTGCCGGGCGCGATGGGTATTCGTTTGATCAGGTCAAATTTGGCGGTGGCTTTATCGTTCTGCACTGGACGTTTGAGCACGTGCAAGGTTGTATCGTTAGCGCGGAGCACGGCTACGTCGGTGCCGGAATCGATGTTGTAGGCCCGAAAGCCGAGCAGTGCACCTTCCGGAAACTGCCGCTCCGCTAGGCTGTCGAGCACGGTGGCCCGGCCATCGAAGCTGCCCAAAACGACACGCTCAATAGGCGCGCCCTGCCGAGTCATGAGCAAAGCCGCCTGCGTGACCGGCCCGGAGGGCTTGGGAGGCGCGTACGGAAAAACCAAGCCCAAAAATAGGCTGTCGGATACGGCTGTGGGCTCTACGGCGAGTGTATCGGCCCTGTCTTGCTCCTCCACTGGTGCCTGCCCCGACTGCTGACACGGTCCCAGCACACCAGCTGCAAGCAGAGTACAAAGCGGCAATAATGTTAAGCCATAGTATCGCATAGGATAGCAAAGTAGATTGCGGGATAATAGATAACATACGGGTTATTAGAAGCTTATGGCTAAAGCGCCAAGGCAAAGCACTCCCCTGATCAGCTTGGATATTGATACTAAGGCAGGTGTGTGATTCGCTCCGGAGGTAAGAGGTGGCTCAGTAGATAGAGGATAGCATACGTGGCTAGCAAACAGAATGGACAGCTATCCGCTGCTCCGTACTCGAAACGTAAACTTTTTGCCCCCAGCGCGCTTATATCCACTCCTCTCCTTATTTATTTCCTCGCATATGAAAGTCGAAATCTGGTCTGATATAATGTGCCCGTTTTGCTACATCGGCAAGCGGCGGTTTGAAGCGGCGCTGGCCGAATTTGCCCCCCAGCAGGATGTGCAGGTGCAGTGGCGCAGCTTCGAACTCGACCCTAATATGAAAACTAACCCCAGCCAAAGCATTCACGAGCTTTTGGCTGAGCGCAAAGGAATGTCGGTGGCCCAAGGCCGCCAAATGAACAGCCAAATGGCCCAAACGGCCACCGAAGTGGGCTTGGCCTTCAACTTTGACAAAACCATTCCCGCCAATACCTTCAATGCTCACCGCCTCATTCATCTGGCCGCCGCCCACGGTCGCCAGGATGCGGCCAAGGAGCGCATTCTCTATGCTTACTTCACCGAGGGCCTCAACATTGATGACGCTGCCACCCTCACCCAGCTTGGTACGGAGCTAGGTTTGCCGGAAGCGGAAGTTGCCCAACTCTTCCAAACTGACGCCTACGCCCAAGACGTGCGCCACGACGAGTACCAGGCCCGGCAGATTGGCGTGCGCGGCGTTCCCTTCTTCGTCTTCGACGATAAGTACGCCGTATCGGGTGCTCAGCCTAAGGAAGTGTTTCTGGAAGTATTAGAAAAAGTGTGGGAAGAAAGTAACCCCAAGCCCATACTGATAGCCGACGGCGCCACCTGCGGCCCCGACGGTGTGTGCGACTAAGCATTACCGCTTTACTCCGCAGTACGTACCCACGGCCGTCCTACCACAAATAGGGCGGCCGTTTGGGTTTTATGCAAGGCGCTTATTTCTCCCCGGACACTATCACGGCTCCAAAGTCGAGTGCGGCTTTATGGTCGGGGTATTTTTGGTCAACCAAATCAAATACCTGCTGCTTGATTGTCTGCTTAGTGGCTTCATCGGCTTTGCTTAGGGCGGCTACCACCGGCGCGGCGACCTCGTTCATGAAGGTCCAGTAATTATCGTTAGAGCCGCAGGATATCTGGCCGGTTACTTCCTTTTCGGATACGTTTTTCAGGCCCGCCTGCCGGAATAAGTCGGCCAGGAAGCCCGGGCTGCCGCAGCGGAACATGCCCGGGGCGCCGGGAGTTGGAGCCGGCAATTGCATGTTTTTGTTGATGGTGCCCATGATGGCGGTGACCCAAACGTTCTTATCTGGTGTGCCCCAAACGGCCGCGGCCAGCCGGCCACCGGGCTTCAATACCCGCGCCATTTCCTGGGCCGCCATAAGCATATCGGGAAAAACATAAAGCCAAACCGGCAGCTGACTGCGTTAAAGGTTTCGTCATCGAAGGGCAGTTCGCTTACATCGCAAACCACGGTTTCGTAGTTGGTAATGCCTTGACTGGCAGCTTTGTCGCGGGCTACGGTCAACATCCCTTCGGCCAGATCGGTGATAACCACTTTGCCTTTGCTGGCTAGCCGGGCTATGCTCAGGCCGGGCTCTCCGGTGCCGGCCGCCACATCCAGCACCATATCCGTTTCCTTTATTTGCAGCGCCCGGATAATTTCCTCTCCCATGGGCCTGAGCCAGTTCATGGTAAAGTCGTCCCATTTTCGCCAGCCCGGCGAAAACTTGTTCCACGTCTCTTTTTGCTGCTCCCGAATTTGTTCCAGTTGTAGTTCCATGGCTTGAGCTTGGTTTATGGAAGTGTGTACTGTCTCCGGCTGATGAGCGGAAGCCCTTCCTCGCAAGGCTAAATAGGATCTGTTGGCTTCGGCTGTTGATTGTAGTTCATGCCTTTCTCAAACGACATGTGTTTGCCCTGCAAGTGCAAGGAACCCGCGACGCTGCTAGGGGCGTGGGGTTGAGGCTCATATCCTCCCATCTCTCTTACCTACTTTAAATATAGCCTTTTTCGATATACAATCCGACTCTTCGCCAAGCCGCCAGCGAACGGCCTCAGCGTGCTTAACAATAAGGGGCTGGGGGGCTTTTCCAGCCCAAAAAAGCCCTTCAGCAGCGGGTTAGCATCTCGTAACCTGCCCTGAAGGAGTTGTGAAGGCGCATTGATTGTCGCTCATTCCTTACAAAAAAGCCCCGCTCGATATATGAGCGAGGCTTTTGCTGCTACAAACTGTTGGTATTAGGCGCACTATGAGGCCTGAGCAGCTAATCTTGAAGCGTCGTCAGTGGAGGCGGACTGGGCGGGGGCTTTGCGCAGCTTGTGAGAATACAGATAAGAGCCGCCGATAATCAGGAAGCCAATCAATATAGGAGCCCACTGACTAACCGGAACACCGATGGCAATGTGCGAATACAAGGCGCCTGCCAGATCGAAGAAGAAGCCCGCGTAGGCCCATTCCTTGAGGCGATAGAAGCCGGGCGTCACGATGGCTACCACGCCCAGCGCTTTGGCTACGCCCAGAAAAGGCAGCAGATAGGCCGGGTACCCCAGAAACTTAAAGTACGCCACGCTTTCGGGCGAGCTCATGATGTTTGGAATCGCAGAAGCGGTCATCAAAGCGGCCAGCAGGCCAGTGAAAACCCAGTAGATAATCTTCGACTTTTTCATTGTAGTAAGTATGATTAGAGATGGTAGTAGCTGTGTGTGCTTGGTATCCGTATTTGCTAGGCGGCCTGGGAGCTGAAATTTTCAGAGGTAGTTAAGGTCATAGACGTAGGATGCGCTGATTTTCGCTGTTCATGCTTTTTCCAGAGGAAGTAAGAAAAAAGCATAATGCCCAATGCAATCAGCGGCGGCAACAGCAGGCTCAACTCGTCGCCAACGAAGGCGCGGGAGGCAAAGGCTCCTAGGAAATTAAAGGTGAAGCCGGCGTACGCCCACTCTTTAATAGTGTGAAACGTGGTTTGCACTAGCGCCATGGCGCCCAGTAGTTTGGCCACTCCAAAAATGCTGAGCACATACTCTGGGTAGCCTAGGTGCAGCATCACTTCCTTGCCGGCTTCGGCGCGCATCACCCCGCCAATGCCATCGAGCAGCATAGCAATAGCGACCAAAAGGGTGATTTTCCAATAGAAGGTGGTGGCAGGTCTGACTTTCATGATTTCCAGCATTTTGAGGTGAATTATTCCGTTTGATTACATACCAAAATTATTAGCAATTCGCCTTAAAAAGCGGGTGTAAATGCGACCAAGAAAGGGTAAATTGCGACAGGTAGTTTTGTTAGCATCAACCCTATGAAGCACATCACCATCCTGGTTCCCAAGGGGGCTATTCTGGGCAGCATCGAAGGCCCGCGTCTGGTATTTACGGAAGTGAATTCCTTGCTCAAGCGCATGGGCAAACCGCCCTTATTCGATATTCAGCTAGCTGGCCTCACCGACGAAACCCCCATGTGCGGCGGCATGTACTCGGTGTATACCAAGCTGGGCGTGCATGATATCGCCAAAACGGACCTAGTGGTAATTCCTGCCTTCGATGGAGACTTAAGGCATGCTCTGGAAATGAACCGCGATTTTATTCCCTGGATAATTGAGCAGTACAAAGCAGGAGCAGAGGTGGCCAGTTTGTGTGTAGGGGCCTTCCTACTGGCTTCCACCGGCTTAGTAAAGGGTCGGCAGTGTACCACGCACTGGGCGGCTGCTAATGATTTTAGGAAAATGTTTCCGGAGGTGGAGTTGGTCGAGGATAAGCTTATCACCGACGAGCACGGTATCTATTCGAGCGGGGGGGCATTTTCCTACCTCAATCTGGTGCTATACCTCATCGAGAAGTACGCTGGCCGCGACATTGCCATCATCTGCTCTAAGGTGTTCCAGATTGATATTGAACGCGTCAGCCAATCGGCTTTCGTTATTTTCAATGGGCAAAAAGAGCACGGCGATGAGCCCATCAAGAAAGCTCAGACTTATATAGAGGATAACTACCAGGAGAAAATAACTGTCGATCAACTGGCCGATATGCTAGCCCTTGGCCGCCGCAACCTGGAGCGCCGCTTCAAAAAAGCCACTGCCAACTCGGTAGTCGAATACATTCAGCGGGTGAAGATGGAAGTGGCGAAGAACAGCCTGGAGTCCTCGCGCGAAAACGTGACTGAGGTTATGTACAACGTTGGCTACACCGACCCTAAAGCCTTTCGGGCCACTTTTAAGCGAATTACCGGACTCTCGCCCAACGAGTACCGCAGCAAGTACAACCGGGAGAAAATGGTAGCGGCCTAAACGGGGTGAGCTGCCCGCTACTCTACCACCTTCACCAGCGACTTATCATAAAGCTCCAGCCAGTCGCGGCGCAGAATGGCGTATAGATACTCGTCTTCAAATTCGCCGGCGTCGTTGATGCCCGACTCGCGCATGATACCCTCGAACTGAAAGCCCCGGGTTTTCTCAATGGAGCGCTTCGACGATAGGTTAGAGACCCGCATTCCGGTAGCTACGCGGTTGAGGCCCAGTAGCTCGAAGGCCAGATAAAACAGGTGGGGCTTGCTGCGCGGGGTAATGCCGCGCCCGCGCATGTGCTGGAATACATCGGCGCCCGTAGAGCCAGCGCGCTCCTCCCAACTGTCCACCGTCAGCAGGGTCATGCCGGCTAGCTCCGTGCCTAGCAGCGAGTAGAAGCCGAAGTTGGTGCGGCGGCCTTGCTCGTAGCGAGGCAGGTAGTTGCGAAACATCTCTTCCAGCATCTCCCGTGAGTCGGGAAAGCCCTGAAACAGCTCGTACACCTCAACTAGATTGTCCTCGTTGATCAGATGCAGCGTAATACCGTCGGAGTAGAGCGCCTTAACCATGGTCAGGTTAGATAAATAGTTCGCTGCACTTAGGTAAGGGAGGCGCGCGAGTCAATAGAAACAATGCTTCCGCTCTTACTTAAAAGTAATCGTTCTGCCTACACAGTTGACTTTCAGTGAGAGGGCAACCGTAGCGCTTCACTCGCGAAGCTTGGAGCGCTACGGTTGCGAGGCTTTGGCGGCCTGCTCTATGCGGTAAGCTTCCGCAAGAGTCGTTGGCTTGTATTCTATGTTGAGACGCTTGGCATTAGCTTCCACCGTCGAGTCGAAGCCGGCCTTTTTGCGGCGCTCATTCACGTGGGCCGCATCCTGAATGGGCCAAATAAACGAAACCGTTTCTCGCTGCCCAGTTTTCGTATTTAGCACGCCATAGGAGCAGCCTTGAGTGCCGTAAAGCTGCTCTTTGCCCTCGTGCATCAGCTGGCGGTCCAGCATACGGGCGTAGAGATAAAATGGTATTTCGCCTTGGCTAGCGGCTTTTTTAACCAAGGGTAAGTACTGCGGAATGCGAGTAGAGTGTTGAATTACGTCCAGCGCCACTTCGTTGGTAGGCGTTCCTACCATGCTTTTGCCGGGGTAGCCTACTTGCCGAATAAGCTGGCCGATACGCTTTATGTTCAACGAATCGATAGCCACCATGCGCTGGCTCACATATTCGCCTACTTGATCCGCTGGTATCATTGCTGCCTTCGCTACCGAGTCCAGTTTTGGTGAAGCGCCGTTCACCATTGGGGCCATAAGTATTATCCGGTACTTCTGATCCTCAACTCCTATGCTATCCAGTTCGCGCTTTAGTCGTTGGTTGAGCTTGCTTTGCCCGTGGGCGGCAAACGTGAAGATTAAGGCAATAAAAGCGAGACAATAGCGGAGTAATAACATTCTGATTTAGGTGGAGGTGTGTTTGCTAAGACAAGTATCGCTGAATACCTGGCAAAAACTAAACACGAGGTTGTTGCCCTTGCTCAAGGCTTGCCGGCTTATCATTCAGGTAGCGCCTGATATCACTGGAGCAGCACAGAATACCCAAGGCAGCTAGGTTCAGGGTGTTGATGATCAGATGGCCTAGAATAGGGCCCTCATCGGCTATATTATGGTAAACAATAGACGCGCTTAAGCAGAAGCGTACGATCAACCAAACAACCATAAGTCCGAACGCATGGCGCCAACGCTTAAATAACGCTACCACCAGCAACAGGCTTACAAAGGCGCTAGTACTGAAGTTGCCAGTCTCGGTTACGAACCACAGCTTATGCCACCTCGGCAGAAAGTCGGCGACAAATAAGCACCCGGCTATTAGATACAAGTGTAGCTCAGCGGTTTTTTTAGAATACATCACGGTTAGAAATAGAGATAATCGATAAGGCCGTTACGCAAAGCACGAAGCAGTTCAATATACAAAAACTCGGAAAAAGCCCCCCAACTATCTGACACCGAGGCAACCATCTATAGTTCAGGTGGTGTTAGTAGTTTGAATATATATGCTGCAAAATATTTAACTTACTATAAAGGAGCCGCAACAGTGCGACTTCTATAGCTGCTGGAGGAGCTACCCGATGAAGCACGTTCTACTCATACTTGGGCTGGGTCTAGGACTAACACTGCGGGCGCTAGCCCAGTCGGGGCCGGCGGATATGGTATTGCTGAACGGCAAGTTCTTTACCGCCGACCCAGCGCGGCCCGCGGCCGAAGCTCTAGCCATTCGGGGGGAGCGAATTATAGCGGTGGGCACCGTAGCCGAAGTAAGTAAGCTAGCAGGCCCCAAAACGCGCCGCCTCGACTTGCAGGGCCGAGTTGTCACGCCGGGCTTCAACGATGCCCACAATCACTTCGACCCCGTGCCAACTGGCCTCGTACGGCTAGCCTTCACCAGCATGGAGCCCACCTGGGCCGAAACGGCCGACGCCGTCCGGGCGGCCGCGCAGAAGGCTCCGGCTGGCACTTGGATTCTCGGTACCGTGGGCCACACCGTGGTGCTAGACCCGCAGGTAACCCGCGCCGCTCTCGATGCGCTGGCGCCCAATCATCCGGTGCTGCTCGGCGCCTACTACGGTCACGGACATATTATTAATAGCAAGGCGTTACCCCTTTTGCAACTCGACCCCGAGCAGCCCGACCCGCTGGGGGGCAAATTTGAGCGCGTAGCTGGCACCCGCCAACTCAATGGGCGCATGCATGAGTACGCGGAGTGGCGCCCCAACCTGATTTTGGCTGAGCAGGTCCCTGACACCGCCGCCATTCGAGCCCTGCGGGCGCTGTCGGCGGAGGCTGCTGGCTACGGCATCACGTCTATTCAGCTGTTTTCCACCATGCCCATTGCGCGGTTTGTGCGGCTGCTTACGCAGGCTCAGCTGCCGGTGCGAATACATGCCCGACCTTTTCCCCTCACCACCGAGCAGGGCCGCGAAACAACCGCCTTACGGCAACTAAGTCAACTCAAAACTAACCCCCGCGTGCAGGTAAGCGGCCTGAAGTGGGTGCTCGATGGTACACCCTACGAGCGGAGCGCCGCCCTGCGCACTGACTACCGCGACCAGCCCGGCTGGAAGGGCGAGCTGAACTTTAAGGAAGCCGAAGTAGCTAAAATGGTGCAGGAAGGCCTCGATTTCAAGCAGCCCATGCTCTTTCACTGCGCCGGCGACCGGGCTGCCGAAGTAGTGTTCAATGCCCTCGATGCCAATAAAAAGACGAGCTGGCCGACGCAGCGCGTGCGCATCGAGCACGGCGACGGTGTAATCGGCGACCTGATACCGCGAGCCAAGCGTCTGGGCGTAGTGGTGGTGCAGAACCCGACGCACTTCTCCGAGCCAGCTGTATTTGCGCCGCGCTGGGGCACCCAGATGCAGCCGCTCCGGTCGTTGCTGGCGGCGGGCATACCCGTGGCCCTGGGCTCCGACGGACCGATGAATCCGTTTCTGAATATCATGTTTGCCGTCATCGACCCGGCTAATCCGGCGGAGGCTATTACCAGCCAGCAGGCCGTGCAGGCGTACACCGCCGGCTCGGCTTACGCGGAGTTTGCGGAAAAAGACAAGGGCACCTTGAGCGTAGGCAAGCTAGCCGACTTGGCTGTGCTGTCTCAGGATATTTTTGCCGTGCCTCCCCCCGAACTACCCAAAACAACCAGCGTGCTGACCCTCATTGGCGGCAAAATAGTGCACGACGCTAAGGTGGTAAAGTAGGCTGGGGAGCAATTTGGCCAGGTTTCCTCTGCGCTCAGCCTTTATATCTGGCGTAGCCGCAGCCACGATTATGACTAAAATATTCTCTGCCAACCAAAACACGCTCCATTCGCTTATATATTACTTATCATATGTCACAATTTATGCGCTTTAATGCTTGGTTAATATAATCTAAGTTTATTTATAATCCATCGTATGTGCTGGTAGACAGTCATATACAATAAGTAAGATGCTACAAGGGGCTATGTCACTGATTTGCCATAAGTTTCCTTTTTAGTATTACATTTTTTATAAAACTTGGTACTCAAGGAAGCCAACTGAAGTTTTGGATGAATCGTCATTCCAGACTTTGAGTTGGCTTTCGCCACCTTATTTTCCACACCACCCAAACCCTCTTTCATGAAACTAAACCACTTCTCACTGCCCGCTAAGTCGTTGTTCGCGGCTGGCGTACTATCAGCGTTTGTATTGAGCAGCTGCGAAAACAGCCTCGACAAAATTCAGGAAGATCCTACCGCGCAAAGCCAGTCGGCCGATGCCCAAGGCGAGTCGGGTAGAGAATATGTAGCTAATGAGCTGCTAGTGAAGTTTAAGCCTGGTTTGTCGGCCGAGGCGAAGGCGAATGCGCTGGCGCGTATCGGCGGAAAAGTGTCAGAGAAAATTCTGACCAAGGCTATGGAGAGAGCTGGTGAGAAGGAAGGCCTGATGGTGGTGCACACACCGCTGCAAGCCTTGGAAGCCATGAGCAAGATGAGAGGCGGACTCGAGATTGAGTTTGCTGAGCCGAACTACATTTATCAGCACACCGCTACTAATGATACCTATGTGGCTAACAACTCACTGTGGGGTATGCATGGTAATATTTACGGTAGCCAAGCTTCTACGGCGTGGGGCAGAGGCATAACTGGTTCTAAAACTGTAATCGTCGGTATTATTGACGAAGGCGTGCAGGTTAACCATCCCGATCTGGCCGGCCAGATGTGGGTTAACCCTTTCGATCCAGCGGATGGCGTGGATAACGACGGCAACGGCTACATAGACGACGTGAACGGCTGGGATTTCGACGGTAATAACAACGGTGTGTACGACGGCGGCACGCGCGGCGCCTACGACGACCACGGCACCCACGTAGCGGGCACTATTGGCGCCAAAGCCAACAACAGCGCCGGGGTAGCTGGTGTGAACTGGAACATCACCATGATTTCCTGCAAATTCTTGGGTCGCCAGGGTGGCACTACGGCCAACGCTGTAAAGGCTGTGGATTACTTGAATGACCTGAAAACCCGCCACAACCTGAACATTGTGGCCAGCAACAACTCCTGGGGTGGCGGTGGCTTCTCGCAAGCCCTCTCCGACGCTGTTGACCGCGCCAATGCCCGCAATATTCTCTTCATCGCAGCGGCCGGCAATGGTGGCAGCGACGGCGTAGGCGATAACAACGACGCCGTAGCCAGCTTCCCCTCCAACCTGCCCCAGGCCAACGTGATTGCCGTAGCCGCCATCACCTCCACGGGTGCAAAGTCAGGCTTCTCCAACTTCGGCGCTACCACCGTTGACATTGGCGCTCCTGGCTCCGGTATCTGGTCGAGCACGGCTTTCAGCACGTACTCTTCATACAATGGTACGTCTATGGCTACGCCGCACGTAGCCGGTGCTGCGGCCCTCTATGCTTCGACCCACGCAGGCGCCACGGCTGCGCAAATCAAGAATGCTTTGCTGAGCAGCGCGGTACCAACGGCTTCACTGGCTGGCAAATGCGTAACCGGCGGCCGCCTGGACGCCAATGCGGCGCTTGCTAAGTAGTAAACGTCACTCAGCATCAGACTAAGCAGTTTGTGTTACACAAAAAAGCCCCCCAGAGCTGCTCTGGGGGGCTTTTTTGTGTAATAACTTACTCTGTAAACGTAAGCGCCGGAGTTCTGGCAATTACGGTAGACTGACCTGGTGCAGTCATGCGCTGTAGGAAGAAGTAGCAGGTAACTGGGTGCTGGAGTTGCCGCGCTCCGGAAGCGTCCCATGTAGAGGCTATGGGATACGATATCTTTACGGTCCCTTTTTTATCAGTTACAACCATTGAGCCTTGGTCAACCAAGTTTGAGTTAACTGCGAAGGTGGACCCGCTGACAGTCGATTGGAACAGGATAGCCACGCGGTAGCCCAACGGGGAAGCCTCATCATCGGCTAGGGTGTAATCGACAGTGGCCGAGATAGTAGACTCCCTAGAGACTTTCGCGCCAGCGGCGGGCGTCATCGTGACAAGGGTAATAGAGTTGGTAGCCGGTACTTTGGGCGGCGCAGGTTCATCTTCCTTCTCGCCGCACCCAAGCAGGGCCAGGAGTAAAAACAGATAAGCGCTGATACGGGTAGCTAAAGGCATAAGACAACAAAAATGGGGTGAATGTGGATATAATTTTCACTACAAATCAACCCCTTTTCGTGGGATTGTAAGCCGCTGATTTATAAAATAAGTTAGACGTAAAACCAGCGCCCAAAATGGGTGCAGGCTGGTGCGGCCAAAAGCCCAAGACGCCGCCACGCTACCAGCATCTGGGGGGCTTTTTCGGGCCGCTACACCAGATACAGACCATACGCTCGCGCCAGCTCCCCAAACGCCGCCTCGTGCCGGGGCTCCAGGAAATACACGGATACCGTCAGGGCGGGGGCGCTGGCCAGGAGCAGGTGGTAGCGGCGGATATAGAACACAAACGGCTGCTGTTCCCGCAGGCCCGCGGTGGTAAGCGCAATCAGGTGGGGCCAGGTTTCCAGGGGCTGGGCAGGGGCGCTGGGGGGCAATTGGTAGCTCACGACCTCGGTGGTGCGGAAGAGGGCGGCCAGCAGCGTGATGAATTTGTCTTCTTCGCTGCGGTAGAAGCGGTAGTCCTGGAGGGAGGCGAGGGTGGGGAAGCTGATGCTGGCGCTGGCCGCTTCCTCTTCGCTCAGGCGGTGGTCGTGGATGGAGAGCAGGCGGGGTGGCAGGCCCGCCACCGTGGGCGGCAGGGCATCGGGGGCGCTGAGTTGCTGGAGGAGCGCCGCTACGGCGGGTTCAATCGGAGGGAGGGGCATCGCGACGCTACGCTGGGGGCTGCAACCGGGGGCGGAGGCGACCGAAGCCCCCGAAACCGAAGTTACGCAGGGCCGGCAGCTTTTGCTGCAGGGAACTAGATCACCCCGGAAGCTATTCACAATCAATAAGCACTTATGATTGGGTACAGTATGAATTCGGCTAACTGTTCCAAAGAAGACGGACAAAACTGAGCAACAAAACGGTGAAGACCGTATTAGGTATATTGGTAGATCGTCTAAAGAGAGAATGTTTTACCTGTCAGAAAGTACTTTAACATTACTAGTACTTATTTTACCTATCATTGCAGAAAGAAGGAGGAAGTCAGATAAACAGCTTAGAGCGTTAAAAACCTTCGAGCATATTAGTGAATAATAAATCTATTTATAGATACTGAAAAGTCGGTTTGTCATTAAATAGCTCTACTACTTAGTTACTCTTAAATCACGTTGGAAACAGTAGAATTAAATATCAATAGGTTAAATCATTTGATGTCACTCTATAGAGTGACAAAGGAAGATGTTTTGCAAAAATTGAATGAAAAAAGAAAAAAATTAATTACTGAACAAGAAGTTTTCTCTGATGAAATAAAAGTAAGCTTATTAAAGAAGATAGATCAGGTTTTTAATAAGGGATTAGCATATTATATAGATCCAAAGGATCCAGCAAAATCTACAGAGGAAAGTATTTTCTTTAGAAAGGATAATTTTAATGCTTCCTTGACTCTTGGTGCAAAACAGATTGTAAATAAATTTGAAGAAGATAAAATATCGTTTACGGCCTTAGCTAAACTTGCTGATTTTAAGTTAAAAAGGCAGGTTCCTGTTTATAAATTAAACGATAAGCCAGAGGATGTAGCCGAAAAATTAAAAGATTATTTATATCCTGAGTTTGATAATGATAAAAGAACATTTTTGAAAAACTTTATCTCTAAATTAGCTGAATTTAATATTCTTGTTTTTGAATTTGTTGAAACTCATAACAAAAAGGAAAAAGCAAATATAAATGGACTTTTTCTTGCGCCTAATGTTATTGTTTTAAAGCGAAATCAGAAAGCATTTAGGCGGGAGATTTTTACATTAGCTCATGAATTGGGTCACTACTTATTAAATGAAGAGGAGATTGATGGAAACGTAAATAGCGAAGCTGTATTAGTTAATAAAAGTTTCCATTATGATGATTCAAATGAGATAGAAAATTGGTGTAATAATTTTGCGTTCTACTTTCTCATTGGAAACTATAAAAACGTAATAAATAACTTAAGTGGAGCTAACTCTAGTAATGACTATCACCATGGCTTGGTAGATGAGATTTCTCAGAATACGCATTTAAGTGAACTAGCTTTATACACTAGGTTTTTAATAAAGGGAATTATTTCATCAGCGAATTATATTAATATAAGTAACGAAATCCAACAGAAATTTAAAGCCTACGAACTAGCTTTAAAACAAGAGCGTGAAATCGAGAAACAAAAGGCGTTAGATGCAGGCAAGAAGCTTGGTGGGCAAACTCCTAAACCAATTATCTCGCCTTTGTACTTGAGAACGCTTCAAGGAGCGTTGTATAACGGATTAATTAACGAAAGTGAATTTTGCAGGAAGCTTAATATAAATCCTAATAAACTTGATAAATATCTTATATGACTGCCATAATTGATACATCATCATTGTTGGCAATAGTAAGATATTATTTGCCTTTTGATATTAATAACAAACTTAAAAAATCAATACAGGCTCTTTATGAATCAGGGGAACTTGTAATTATTGATAAAGTTGCATATGAGTCTAGGTTTCAATCGAAAGGCATTATACTGGAGAAGTTAGACTTTATTAGTGCAAAGCCTAAATTGATTGTTAAAACAGATGAGATCTTGCCTGATAGAAAATTTTTCAATCGGCTTGAAAATGAGTTTTGTAATAAAAATATTATAACACTCAAAGGTCTTGACGCTGCAGAATTTGACAGTCAAAAGAACTCATATGTTAATAACACTGATGCAAAAATTATTCTGTATGCTATGAAGGTTAAGGTTAATAATCCAGTTGTAGTAACAGAAGAAACTATCGCAGAAAATGATGGAAAAGTGTTCAAGAAAATTCCTAATATATGCTCACTAATAGGTACTGATTGTTGCACGCTACCTGCATTGTTTAAGGATCACTGTTGCATGGACATGAGTGAATTATTTAAATAAGTAAGCGATAATATATCAATTACTTTTAGCTACTTTTAGTAGCAAGTAGTTGATATAAATCTTTATAGTTAAATCATGATTTTATAAATAATTAAGGTTTGGGTTATAGCACCAGATTAATAATAACATAAAAAAACCACCAATCTAAAAAAACAAAAAAGCCTACCATTATTGGTAGGCTTTTTTTATATTTAATAACCTAATAGGTTGAGAAATCACTTGAGGGACTCGAACCCTCCACATCAAGATTAGCAATCTTGCGTTCTATCCAGCTGAACTAAAGCGGCAGATATATTATACTCAATGCGTAGATATATGTTGCGAAAAACAAAAAATTTAAAGGCAAAGTAGAAGATGTGCTACCTCTGGTAGCTTAAACTCCTACCTTCTCCTCACTCCCCAACTCGCTCAGAATCCGTTTGGCAGCCTGCACGCTTTTCACCTCCTCGATGCTGACGATGAGCTGTTCCTTGCGCTCCTTCATGGAGGCGGTGCGGGTGTGGGTTTGCACGTAGCTGACGATGTTGCCGAAAGTTTCGCCCTGGAAGTAAGCTTCGTTGTCGGTGGCCGAGATGTAGCCTTTCAGCAGATTCTTCTTCAGCGTCAGCTTCTCGAAACCCACGTGGCAAGCCTGCCAGCGCAGGCGCACGATGTCGGCCAGCTGCTCTACTTCGGGCGGTAGGGGGCCAAAGCGGTCCACGATGCCGACCACGATTTTGCGCAGCTCCTCGGGGCTTTTCACCCTATCCAGCTTGGAGTAGAGCTGCAAGCGCTCCGATACGCTGCTCACGTAGCTATCCGGAATCAGGATTTGCAGGTCCGTCTCGATGTTGCACTCCTTGGGGCCTTTGGTGCCGGCCGCTTCCTGGAGGCGGCCGGTGGTGTCGCCCAAAAACAGGTCGCGGAACTCGGTTTCCTTCAGCTCCGTCACCGCGTCGTCGAGGATCTGGTGGTAAGTCTCGAAGCCCAGATCATTGATAAAGCCGCTCTGCTCGCCCCCCAGCAGGTTGCCGGCCCCGCGAATGTCGAGGTCGCGCATGGCCACGTTGAAGCCCGCGCCCAGGTCCGAGAATTCTTCCAGCGTGCTCAGGCGCTTGCGGGCGTCGGAGGGCAGGGTAGCTACGGGCGGCGTGAGCAGGTAGCAGAACGCCTTCTTGTTGGAGCGCCCCACGCGGCCCCGCATCTGGTGCAGGTCGCTCAGGCCAAAGAGGTGAGCGCGGTTGATAATAATGGTGTTGGCATTGGGAATATCCAGGCCCGACTCGATGAGGTTGGTGCTCACCAGCACGTCGTATTCGCCGTCGATAAACTTCATCATGCGCTTCTCCAGCAAGTCGCCCTCCATCTGCCCGTGTATGTAGGTGATGCGGGCGTCGGGCACGAGGCGCAGCACCATGGCCGCCATTTCCTCAATGTCCTTCACGCGGTTGTGCACCAGGAAAATTTGCCCCCCACGCTTGATTTCGCGGGCTACCGCGTCTCTGATCAGCAGCTCATCGAACACGTGCAGCTCCGTTTGTACGGGCTGGCGGTTGGGCGGCGGCGTGGCAATCACGCTCAGGTCGCGGGCGCCCATCAGCGAGAAGTGCAGGGTGCGCGGAATGGGCGTCGCCGAGAGCGTGAGCGTATCCACGTTCACCTTCAGCTCCTTTAGCTTGTCCTTGGTTTTTACCCCAAACTTCTGCTCTTCGTCAATCACCAGCAGGCCCAGGTCCTTGAACTTGATGTCCTTATTGGTGAGCCGGTGCGTACCGATGAGAATATCGGTTTTGCCCTCGGCCACGCGGGCCAGGGTTTCTTTTATCTGCTTGGTGGTCTTGAAGCGGTTCACGTACTCCACCGTCACGGGCAGGTTGGCGAGCCGCTCGCGGAAGGTTTTGTAGTGCTGCATGGCCAGAATGGTGGTTGGCACCAGCACGGCCGCCTGCTTGCCATCGGCCACGGCCTTAAACACGGCCCGAATGGCTATTTCGGTTTTGCCAAAGCCCACGTCGCCGCAAATGAGGCGGTCCATAGGGTGGGGCACTTCCATGTCACGCTTCACGTCCTCGGTGGCCTTGGCCTGGTCGGGCGTGTCTTCATAAATAAAGCTCGATTCCAGCTCAGCCTGCATAAAGCTGTCCTTGGCAAAGGCGTGGCCGGGGGCCGTTTTGCGCTTGGCGTACAGCCGGATCAACTCGGCGGCAATGTCCTTTACCTTCTTCTTTACCGACTTCTTCTTGTTTTCCCACTCCGGCGAGCCCAGCTTGCTCATAGTCGGCGGCGTGCCCTCGGCCCCCGAGTACTTGGCGATCTTGTGCAGGGCGTGAATACTCACGGTCAGCACGTCGTCGTCGCGGTACACCAGCCGGATGGCCTCCTGCAAGTGCCCGTTTATCTCCACTTGGGTAAGGCCCGCAAAGCGCGCGATGCCGTAGTCCTGGTGGGTCACGTAGTCGCCGGGCGAAAGTGTGCGCAGCTCCTTGAGCGTAAGCGCCTTTTTCTTGGAAAACTTACGCGCTTCCTGGGCCCGATAAAACCGCTCAAACAGCTGGTGGTCGGTATACACGGTCAGATTAAGCACTTCATCGATGAAGCCCTCGCGCAAAGCCAGCAGCATGTGCTGGAAGGTTACGTTATTATCAAGCTCGTCAAAGATGGTGCGTAGCCGGTCGGCCTGCCGCACCGAGTCGGCCGCAATAATGCAGGTAAAGCCCTTCTGCTGATTTTCGCGCAGGTTTTTTACCAGGCGCTCAAAGTCCTTATTAAAGCTGGGCTGAGGCCGGGCCGAAAA
This sequence comes from Hymenobacter sp. HD11105, assembly GCF_054051685.1. NCBI lineage: Bacteria > Pseudomonadati > Bacteroidota > Cytophagia > Cytophagales > Hymenobacteraceae > Hymenobacter > Hymenobacter sp. HD11105. The sequence goes on from NZ_JBSWBR010000001.1 coordinate 694,276, forward strand.
CTGAAAGTCCTCGGCATTCTTAAAGCTAAAGCGCTTGCCAAACTCCACAACGGCAAAGTTCTCCAGCAGCTTCTTAAACGACTTCCCCGATTCAAACAAATCCTCCGGCCGGCTCACAATCTGCATACCGCCCGCCGATTGCAGCATCTCCTGAAACCCCTGATCGGCCTTCTCAAACGACTCGCCTACAATATCGATGGTCTGGCGCACGTCCTTTATCCACAGCGCCGTATTGCGCGGCATAAAGTCCAGAAAAGCCTCCCGGGTTTCCTGCAACAGCTTGGTTTGCACATTCGGGATAATGCTCACCTGCGGCTTCTGCTCCACCGACAGCTGAGTCTCCGGATTAAACGTCCGAATGGTCTCGACCTCATCCCCAAACAGCTCTATCCGATACGGCAGCTCATTGGCGTAGCTGAAAATGTCCACGATACCGCCACGCACGGCAAACTGGCCGGCCTCATACACAAAGTCGGTCCGCTCAAAGTCGTACTCCGACAGCATCTCGCTGATAAAGTTGACATCCAGCTTCTCACCCACTTTCACCAGAAAAGTGTTGGCAACTAAGCTTTTCTTGTTGATAACTTTCTCAAACAGCGCTTCCGGATAGGTTACGATCAACTCGCCGCGCACTTCCGCTTTCGAGGCCTTGCCATTAGCGCCCACGGCCGCGCCACTGCGGCTGCTGCTGAGGCGGTTGAGGACCTCGGCTCGCATCAGCACATTGGCGTTTTCCGTCTCATCGAACTGATAAGGCCGCTTGTAAGAGCTAGGGAAGATGAGCGGATCAGCCTCGGGCAGCAAATGCTGCAAATCGGCCAGGAAGTAGCTGGCCTCATCTTTATCGTGCAGCACATATAAATGGTGCTGCTCAGGATACAGCGTGTGCGCAGCCGCGGCCAGCACAGCATCCTGGCTACCGACCAGGCCGCGCAGATGGATGCGCGTTGGCCCATCGGGCGCGGGCTCACCCGTAGCGCGCAACGACCGGGCGGTGGCCGGATTCAGGCGGGCCGCCACGGTCATCACAGTGGGATCGAGGCGGTATAACTGGAGGAAGTCGGTGACTTTCAAAAGACAGAGAAGGCTAGGAGGGAGGCAAAGGTAGAAGCCCGGCCGGATGGTTTTCCGGTCGGGCTACTGCGTGTTAGGCAATACCGCTGCCAGGGGACGAAAGTTTCCGGCGAGGCAGCGGATGTTCATTGGGGGGCAAATAAGGCTACTTTTTGAAAAATGTATTTTAAAAAAGCCCCCCGCACCAAAGCTGACGCCCGCGCCGGTATATTCGGCTTCTGTTCTGTTAAATTTTATATAAGTGCGCGGTTCTTCTCACCTGGCCATCGGCCTGATTACGGGCGTGGCCATTGCCGGTTTGGTGCCCGGTATTCCCTTTTCACCCGCTGGTATTGCCCTCGCTGGCTTCTCCTCCCTAGCCCCCGACCTCGACCACCCCGAAAGCCGCCTAAGCAAACGGCTGGGCTTCTCCCACAATTACGTGCGCTGGGCCTTTGCCGCCGCTGGCGCCGGTTTGGCCGCCTATACTCACTTTCTGTTGCCCATCGGCCCCGACCGGCGCATGGGTTTCACGGCTGCGCTGGCTTTTGGTTTGCTGGGCTTGGCTATGGAGGGTGGCTCGGTGCGGAAACTGGCCTTGCTGTTTACCGGCGTGCTCACGGTGCTGGGCGGCTTGTATTTTGAGTTTCTGTGGCTGAGCTTGCTCGGCATTTTTGTGGCCGTAGCGCCCTTCACCAGCCACCGTTCTTGGACGCATACCATTTGGGCCACTTTCCTCTGGACCTACATTGGCTACCTGGCAAATAAGTCGTTGGGCTGGCACGGAGTAGCTCACTTTGCCGGGGCTGGCTACCTATCCCACCTGCTCGCCGATTCGCTTACGAAGCAGGGCGTGCGCTGGTTCCTGCCCTTCTCCGATACCAGTTTGAAGCTGCCGCTCATTTCTACGGGCTCGGCTACGGGCAATGTGTTGGAAGTAGCTATTTGCGCCGGCTACGGATTACTAGTGCTGGGGTTGGTGCTGGGCCGCTTACAATTTTGAAGTGAGTTTTAATTTTTGTAAATTTTATCAACATTAGCGTCGAGCTTTAGCTACGTAGTCCCCGTAAAATGCCCTACGTACTACCCGTAAGGACGAAAAAAAGATTCTTGCACAAAAACCTGCACTAACAAAAGTTTGTATTCTTAAAATGATGCACTTAGTTTCGCAAACAGAAAGAATGTTATAAGGAAATAAACTGGTGTAAACTACGCAGTATTAAATATATTTTTTTTAATATTACGTTAATATTAACAGGTAATTATCCTGCACCTTTTGCAGTCCTTTCGGGCTTTCTATGCCTAGTTTACTTTATCTACCCTTTTACCGCGAGCTGATTTACTAGCGTCGCCACCTGTACTCCTTCGTGGCGATTGGCTCACCCAATCACGTGATACTCAAGTATTGCTTCAACTGTTTTTACGGTAGTGCGAGCAGCGAGCTTTGTATCTTTGGCCGGGCCATTTCTTACCCAGTATTACCCTGCCGAACCTATATACCCGCTCCTATTCACACACCCCACTTGCGCACAAAAACAAATTAGTATGAACCAGATGAATAGCCCTCTGATTCGGATAGGCGTCTTCTATGACGGCAATTATTTCCTGAAAATCAGCGATTACTACTACTTCCAGCATGAGCGTAAGGCTCGTATCAGCTTGGAAGGACTACATGAATATATCCGCCACCAAGTAGCCGAAGAAGAAGATGTAGACGTGCGCCTAAGCCAGGTGACCGACTCTCACTTTTTCCGAGGCCGCCTGAGTGCTACCGAAGCCCGCGATAAAGACCGCCTGTTTCATGATCGTCTGCTCGACGACATTCTGATGCACCTGGGCGTAACCACCCACTATATGCCCCTGAAAACCCGCGACGGTCGTTTGCAGGAAAAAGGCATTGACGTATGGTTAGCCCTGGAAGCCCTGGAAATGGCGCTGCACAAAAGCTTCGACGTGATTGTGCTTATCGCCGGCGACAGCGACTATGCTCCGCTTATCAAGAAGCTCAATACCATCGGCACCCGCGTGATGCTGCTGAACTGGGACTTCAAGTACGTGGATTTCAAAGGCGAAAACCGCGTGACGCGCGCTTCTCAGCAGCTGCTGGAGCACGCTACGTATCCCATCGCCATGCACGACGTGATTGACGCCGGTCTGGCCAGCAACGACGAGCTGATCGAAAACCTGTTCGTGACCCAGCCCGAGCCTGCGCCTTTCCCCACCGTAAAGCCCGCGCGTCCCACTGGCCCCACGGCCGCTGGTCCGGTAGGCACGGTAGGTATGAGCACCATCAAGAACCTGAAAAACGGGTTTGGCTTCGTGGTAATGCCCCCCAACAACCTCTTCTTCAGCTACGCTGACATGTCGGAAGGCGACTTCAACGACCTGCACGAAGGCGACTGGGTGGAGTTCACCGTGGGCCGCAACCACCGCGACGAGGATTGCGCCCGCAACGTGCGCAAAGTACAGCCGCCGCAGGAAGGCGACGATTACGATGATGATACCGAGACCGAAGAGCACGAGTCGGCTAGCACCTCGGAGTTATTATAAGCCATAAGAATAAGTAAGAAGTCTCGCTCTGATTAACCTCTAAGGTTCGGCGACCATTCACTTTCGCTCGCCAGGCGCTCCGCAACAAGCCCCAAGGCGACGAATTTAAGTAAACAAAAAGCCCCCCGCATCGCTGCGGGGGGCTTTTTGTTTGACTTTCTGGCTCCTTATTGCTCCTTTGGAAACAGCAGATCGTGAAAGTCGCGCTTGCTGGCGGGGTAGCGGTTGAAGGTGCCCATACCACGCGCCACTACTAGCTCGCGGGTAGCGCAGTAGATGTTGGCGCTGGTTACGATGAGACTATTGCCGGAATGCTCCACGTGCCCCCGAGCAATAAGGTGGTCGTGGAGGCGCACGGGGTACAGGTAGTTTATCTTGAACTCGACCGTTGACACTAGCTCACCGACCGTGAAGGCCAGACTGAGGGCCGCCGCGCCCAGGGCCGCATCCATGAGGCCTGCCAGCACCCCGCCGTGGCACGTACCCGGCGACGACAGGTGATCTTCGCGCACGCTCATCGTGTAGATTACCTCGCCAGGCGTGGTCACGGTCAGCTCCATGCCGTTGGCCCGGCCGTAGTTGTTGATCTGGTTGTAGAGCGCCACCAATGTGGCAATATTAGGAGTGGGTTCCATAGTAGCTGAAAAGATACGCTTCCTATCGGAAAAGCCCCCCAGCGCACCTGCGGCCGCGGGGGCTTTGGCGGTGAAAGCTGAAGCTGTGCTTATGAACAGATAATTTACTTCGTAAGAGCCTTACGCATCAAGAAGTGCGGAATGACACCAAATAGCGTGTGCGAGGGCGCCACAATTTCGTAGCCGATTTTCTGGTAAAATGGTACTGCCAATTCGCGGGCGTGTAGGATGCACTCGGTGAAGCCGTGGGCCGCGGCGTACTCTTCCAGATACGCCATGAGCTGCTGACCCACGCCCCGGCCTTGCCAGTCGGGGTGCACGGCTACGGCCCGCACTTGCGCCTGGCCCGGCCCCGACGGGTGCAGGCGGGCCACGCCTGCGAGGGTACCATTGTTGGTGAGGAGCATGGCGTGGTGGGTGGTAGGGACCTCATCGTCGTCGGCGCGCTCCGAGCCGGGGGGCTGCTGCCAAGGTTGGCGCAGCACCTGATAACGCAGGGCGTAGTAGGCGGCAAAGTCGGCGGCGGTGCGGGGTTGTTGGATAATCATAGCGAGAATAAGCTGAACGATAAGCAGGCCGCTGGAGAGCTGGTTTTGTCCCCCATTGAAAGTTATTGCTCACTAAATATAAGACCACCGACCGACGGCGGAAACACGCGCGGTTCTGGGGGCAAATTTGTGAGCGGGCTGCCGAACTCAACTGTATACGAAAGTCGGTAAACATCTACCTTTGACACCTACGTCACCCGGGCTGCCCAAATGACGTACAGCTACTCCACGTCCAAAACCAACCCTATGCCTTCTTTCGATATTGTTAGCAAAGTTGATCCGCAAACGCTCGAAAATGCGGTGAACACGGCCAAAAAAGAACTCCAGACCCGCTACGACCTGCGCGACACCAAAGGCGGCATCGAGCTGGACAAAAAGGCTAATACCATTCAGCTCAGCTCCGAAAACTCCATGCGCGTGAAGTCTTTGGAGGATATTCTGCTGGGCCGCATCGTGAAGCAAGGCCTCGATGGCACCTGCCTCGACTTTTCCGAGGACGAGCAGGCCGCCGGGGCGCTGATCAAGAAAACGGTAAAAGTGCGCGCCGGCATCGACAAGGACACCAGCCGCAAAATCGCCAAGCTCATCAAAGACAGCAAGTTGAAAGTAGACGTGCAAACTCAGGATGAGCAAGTGCGCGTGGCATCCAAGAAAATCGACGAATTGCAGCAGGTAATGGCCTTGCTGCGCGGCGCCGATCTGGGCCTGCCCCTACAGTTTGTGAACATGAAAAGCTAATCGCAGAGTATGCAGATTGAGCAGGTTTCGCTGATTCGAACGTCAGATAAACCTGCTCAATCTGCGCCTGCACCGCTTTGCCTCAGTGAAATCCCCTCTAACACTGTAACCCTACGCTTTCATGTTTGACATTTCTGTTTTCTCTGATCCTAATACTTGGATTAGCTTACTGACGCTAACCTTTATGGAGGTGGTGCTGGGTATTGATAATATTATCTTTATCTCCATCATTGTCAACCGGTTGCCGGCCGATCAACAAGGCCGCGGGCGCACGATGGGCCTGATGCTGGCTTTGCTGTTTCGCATTGCGTTGCTCTTGAGCATCACTTGGATTGTCAGCCTGAAGGAACCCTTATTTACCATTAATCTGCCCTTTTTAGCGGCCGACCACGGCGTATCGGGGCGCGACCTGATTTTGTTTGCTGGGGGGCTTTTCCTGTTGGCTAAAAGCACTACCGAAATTCACACCAAGCTTCAGGGTGAAGAAGAAAGCCATGTTACGGGCCAGTACAGCAGCTTTATGCGGGTTATTATTCAAATCATTCTTATCGATATCGTCTTCTCTTTCGACTCTATCCTGACTGCTGTTGGCCTTGTCGATAATGTGCTGGTCATGATTATTGCCGTTATCATTGCTATGGGCATTATGCTGGCCTTTGCCAAGGTTATCGGCGACTTCGTGAATAAGAATCCGACAGTGAAGATGCTGGCCCTGTCCTTCCTGATCATGATCGGTATCATGCTAGTTATGGAAGCTTTCCACCAGGAAATCCCAAAAGGCTACGTGTACTTCGCCATGTTCTTCTCCTTGGGCGTAGAGATGCTGAATTTGCGCTTGCGCAAAAAAGCGCCACCCGTGGAGCTGCGCGATTCGCGCTACGATTAAAATACGCCCAGTTGCCCAAGCAGATCGGCGCCGCTACAGTCTGAACCTTCAGCTGTAGCGGCGCCGATCTGCTTAGGCGGAAATGAGTAGATAGCCTGTTATTATCAGCAGCAACATGCCCAAAAGGCCTACTCCCAACCGAACATCGCTGTTGAAGCGCGGCGACTGCGCCAAGCCAGCGCACACAAAAAGTATCCACGGCGCCAGCCACGAATCGGTGTATAGGTTGGAGGGCTGCACGTGCTGGCCGTTGCTGCGCACTACCTGTAGGGCTTTGCGCATCAGTAAGGTGCGGCGAACCCGCACCTTTTCGCCTAGCAGAATACGCTCGTCGCTATCGAAGCGGCCCTGTTCGGTTTGGTGGCGAAAGTAGATGTGCGGGGTGCCGCGCGAGCGACTGGAGCCACCTTCGTAGTACACATCCACGCTGTACGAGAGTATCCGCTCTACTCGCTCACGCGTCAAGCCATAGTCTAGCAGCAGCAGCAAGCATAGCACCATGCTCAGCAGCATTACTGGCCGCATCCAGCGCAGCAGGCGCGCATACTCGGCCGCGTACCGCTCTTGTAGGCTAACTGAGCGCCGCCGCACTGGCCGCGGCACCGCTACGGGCGGAATGGTGGCCGGAATAGCGGGCACGGGCCGCGGATTGCGCAGGGCCCAAAGCTGGGCATCGTAAAACTGCCGTTTGGCCGGCGCACTCAGTATCTCGTAGGCCCGATTAACGGCCAAGTAGCGCTGATGGGCTGTCGGATCGGGTGTGCGGTCGGGGTGAGTAAGGAGCACGAGGCGCCGGTAAGCCTGCCGAATATCAGTCGCCGAAGCTTGCTCTGGCACTTCCAACACCTCATAATGGGTAATCATACTCCAACCGATGATTATCGCGCAGCCAGAGCTGCTACAGCTTCCACTTGATCCTGCACCCGGCGCGTCGCCAGCTCCAGTAAGCGCCGGTTCAGCTCGGCGCGGTTTGGGCGATAATAAGCCAACTCTGTTTGCGTAAATAGCCCTACCACGGTGCCCACAATTAGATAACGCAGCTTCACGTTGCGCGTGAGCAGCTCGCCTATCAGACGCTGCTGCTCGACTACGCCCGCGGTGCTAAACGGAATATGGTGCTCCTGAACAAAATCGGCGACCAGCAGCAAAAGCAACTCGTTTTGAAGCTTCAGTACCGGTCGTAGGGTACGATGCAAAAAGTCGCCTGCGGTAGCAATCTCGGCTGTGGGGGGCAAAAATGCCGTCGCTACCAGCGGGCGCGAGCTAAGGAGGGCCGCGTCGCGGTCGGCAGGAGTGAAGGCGGCAGAAGATTGGCTCATCGAAAAAATGCCCCCCAGCGGCGTAAATCGGGAAAAACGAGTAGTGAGATAGAAAGCAGTCAATAACGCGCAGGCGGCAAACCTTACTTATTGAGCTGGTATAACAGTTTGCCGCCACCGATCGGCTTTTATTAGGTTTAATAACTCTACCTCTAGGGCTAGCAGGGCGGCAGGCGCCCCATCGTAATTACGGATTCGTTTGCTTTTGGTGCCTTGCCAATAGGTGATGTACCTGGTGGGCAAATCGGATAAAGTTGATACGTAGCTGTCCTGGAAAGCAAAGAATTTAGCTGCGTCGAACTTCGCCGTTAGCTCTTTTCGCTCGGCGGGAGTTAGCTGTCCGGCGAAGGAACCAGTCCGAGGGGCATTAGCACCGCCTTTGTACGTCATGCGGCCGTCGGAGTACACTGTAAGCTGGTCGACGGGGCAAGGGCCCATGCAGGCGGTACGCTCCAACTGCATAAGTTTATCGGTAGCCGTTTGCACCGGCCGGCACCCAAGAAATGCTACGGTAACGAGCAGTAGAAGCAGCCCGGGAGCTGGCCAAACACAAGCTTTTTGTATCATAAAAAAGACAACCAAAACTGGCCAGCAACTATACCACGGGCGAGAGGCTAGGAGTAAGGAGGGAAAATTTTCGGAAAAATGAGTCAGATCTTCTAAATTTAAGAATCTGCCCTCTTATTGGCTATTTATACCACTCGCCCTTTGTGAAAAAATTACTCTTTCTCTCCCTCCTAGCCTGTGGGGCGCTACGCGCTGCGCATGGCCAGCAGCTCGTGCCGCAGGCCCAGCTCAAGATGGAATCGCGGGCTGTAAAACCCGTTATCTGCTACGCCCGGCCCGAAAACATGCACACGTATGTAGCGCCGCCCGCTCAGTTTTTGCGCCCCACCGGGGGGCGCCCTACCGCCGATCAGGCCCGCATAGAAGTCGTTTACAACGGTTTTCCGCCCGATGCACAAGCCGCCCTGCAGCGAGCCATCGATATTTGGCAGTCACTGCTCTTCTCTCCCGTTGTTATTCGGGTAAATGCTAACTGGGGCCCTCAAGGACAAGGCGTGCTGGCCTCGGCTGGCACTACTGAAGTATTTCGTAATATTCCTGGTGCGCCCAAAAGTGATGTTTGGTATCCGATTGCACTAGCTGAAAAGATCACCGGACAGAATCTTAATGCACCTACTGCCTTTGATATCAACGCCACTTTTAATAGTAGCATAAACTGGTATCTAGGGCTGGATGGCCGCCCGGCAGCTAATCAGTACGATTTGGTGACGATAGCCTTACACGAGCTAGGCCATGGCTTGGGCTTCCAAGCCTCAGCTACCTATACCGATCCGCCTCCCGCTACGGGCGCGCTGGGCAGTCTCACGGGCTCAGGTTTTCCCTACGTGTTTTCAACGTATATTGAAAATGGTCCCGGCCAGCGTCTGGCCAGCAACCGCTTGTTTGTGAGCCCGTCTACGGCCCTTGGCCAGCAGCTCATCAGCAACGACCTATATTTTAACAGTCCACTGGCTAATGCGGTAAATGGCAATAACCGACCCCGCCTGTTTGCTCCTTCACCCTGGGATCAGGGCTCCAGCATCTCCCACCTAGACGAGGCCACCTACCCCGCTGGCAATCCAAATTCCTTGATGTCGCCTCAGGTTGGCGCGACTGAGGTCATTCAGAACCCCGGCCCGATTACGCTTCGGATGTTTGACGAGATGGGCTGGTTTAATACCGCCATTCGGCATGCGCCCCTCCTAGACACGGAAACTCCTCAGAACTTTGTAGTGCGGGCCAACGTGGTCAGCGACGGCACCATCACGCCGGGCTCGGTGCGACTTTTTTACCGCATAGACAATGGCACCGACCAGGCCGGCGCTACCGATACGCAGCTGCCTATGACGGTCGCCAGCGGTTCGAGTGAGTACACAGCCACTATTCCTAATCCGGGCACCGGCCGCCGCGTGAGTTACTATATCTCGGCCGGCGATGTGGAAACGGGGCGCACTTACACTTCTCCGGGGGTATTGTTGCCCACTACCACCAATAATCTGCAGCCTCGCTACCAGTTCTTTGTAGGCCCCGATGTGATTGCCCCTCAGCTGGCCCACGAAGCCTCAGGTTTCATTTTTGAAAATCAGCTGCCCCTACGCATCGTTGCGCTGGCCGCCGACAATATTGGCATAGCCTCGGTAGCGGTAGAGTATACCGTGAATGGAACGGCCCGCCCAAGCTTTAACCTCACTCGGCAGGCTGATGGAATCACGTATCAGGGCAACATTGCCAGCACTGCGGCGGCTCCCATCCGGCAGGGTGATATTATCAACTACCGCCTCGTGGCCCGCGATGTGTCTTCCAACGCCAATCAGACCGTGAACCCGGTTACTGGGCAGTATCAGGTGTTTGTGGTGGCCATAAAAGCCCCCCAGGTTACGTACATCAATCCCTTTAATAACATAACGCCTACTACGCCCCCCGATTTTGTGGGCGTAGGCTTCTCCATTGCGCAGCCCGCAGGCTTCAACGACTTGGCTATTCACTCCCTTCACCCTTACCCGGATGAGCGCAACAACCTGATTTATCAATTCTTGATTCCCATTATTGTGGAAGCTGACCCAGCCAAGGCTACTATTCGGTTCGATGAGATTGTGTTGGTAGAACCAGGGGCTGCTAATAGCGAATTTGGCTCGGCTGACTTCTTTGACTATGTGGTAGTGGAAGGCAGCAAAGACAACGGCATAAGCTGGACGCCGGTAGCCAATGGCTACGACGCTAGTTCACGGGAGGCTTGGCTGGCCGCTTACAACAGCACCGTCAATACTGACCAGAACTCTACGGCTGTGGGAACGCCGGCGCTATTTGCCCCCCGCACGCTCAACCTGCGCGACAAATTCGCGGCTGGCGATGTCGTGCGCCTTCGCTTCCGTCTGTTCTCCGATGACCTTGCCCACGGTTGGGGCTGGGCTATCGATAACCTTCGCATTCAAGACAATACAGTAACTAGCCTAGCGACCGAAGTGCAGAAAACGGGTGGCCTGAGTGTATACCCTAACCCTAGCGAAGGCAAGTTCACGGTGCAGGCGCGCTTCCAGAAGCCCACTACTGGCTTACAGATTCTGGTACGCAACAACCTCGGCCAAGTAGTGCTGCGGCAGGCGTTGGCGGGCGCTCAGAGCGAGCTAAAGCAAGCCATCGACTTGAGCAGCTTATCGGCCGGCATGTACATGGTAAGCGTAGGCACCGAAGGCGATGCTGCGATGCGTAAAGTGTTGATTACTAAATAAGACAACATTTAGCAATAAGTAAAAAGCGGCAGCTCCCAACGCGGGACTGCCGCTTTTTACTTTAGCATAGGAAGAAAAACGTCCCCCAGCGCTAACCCTGCGCCCATGGATGGATTAAATATGTTCGTTCATCCTCCAAAGCCCATCTTGCGCATAAAATCCCAGAGCACCACACCGGCCGCCACCGACACATTGAGCGAGTGTTTGGTGCCAAACTGCGGAATCTCGACGGCCGCGTCGCATAGAGCTAGCACGTCATCTTCAACGCCGAAAACTTCATTGCCCATCACTAAAGCATACGGACGCGCTGGGTCTGGTTGAAAGTTGCTGAGATTCTGACTGTTGTCGGTTTGCTCTACGGCCACTACCACGTAGCCCGCAGCCTGGAGCTGGCGCACTACATCGGTGGTCTGGGGGGCATATTCCCACGCTACCGACTCGGTGCTGCCTAGAGCCGTCTTCGTGATTTCGCGCTGGGGTGGGCGGCCCGTAATGCCGCAGAGCCAGATTTTTTCCACCGCAAAGGCATCGGCCGTGCGGAAGGCAGCGCCTACATTATGTAGGCTGCGCACGTTGTCGAGGACAAGGGTAAGGGGGATTTTTTGCGTATTTTTGAAGTCTGCCACCGTCAGTCGGTTCAGCTCTTCCATCGAAAGTTTGCGCATTGTGCAAAGGTAGGAACCTGCCTCTGCGCACTTGCCGTTGGGGTGGCCTAAAAGCACAAATCAGTTGAAAACGAAAGCTAAAAAAGGTCCAGGTCCACGCTCGGAGGCATACGCCGCCGTGGCGCCCACGCTCGAAACGACGCCCCTCATGCGTCAGTACTACCAGCTCAAGCAGCAGTACCCCGGTGCGCTGCTCCTGTTTCGGGTGGGCGACTTTTACGAGACCTTCGGGGAAGATGCCGTCACCACGAGCCGCATCGTGGACATTGTGCTCACTAAGCGTGGGGCCGGTACCTCGTCGGAAGTGGCACTGGCGGGCTTTCCTCACCATTCCCTCGATACCTACTTGCCCAAACTGGTGCGCGCCGGGCAGCGCGTGGCCATCTGCGACCAACTCGAGGACCCCAAGATGGCCAAAGGCCTGGTGAAGCGCGGCGTGACAGAGCTTGTGACGCCCGGCGTGTCGTTCAATGATAATGTGCTGGACCGTAAGGCCAATAATTACCTCTGCGCTGTGCATTTTGGCAAGCAAGAGGCCGGTATTTCCTTTCTCGACATTAGCACCGGCGAGTTTCTGGTAGCGCAGGGCGATGTGCCGTATCTGGGCAAGCTGCTCCAGAACTTTGCTCCGGCCGAAATTCTCTTTTGCAAAAAAAGCCGCCAGGAGTTCGAAGAGCATTTCGGACCCGACTTCTGCCATTACGCCCTCGACGAATGGGTTTTTGGCTTCGACTACGCCCACGATACGCTCACGCGCCATTTTAAAACCACAACGCTCAAAGGTTACGGCATCGACGGGCTGCGTGAGGGGATTACGGCTGCGGGCTGCATTCTGCACTATTTGGCCGAAACCAAGCACACCGACGTGGGCCACATTGCTGGTATTGGGCGCTTGGAGGAAGACAAATACGTGTGGCTGGACCGCTTCACCGTGCGCAACCTGGAGCTGGTTCAGCCCCAGCACCTGGGCGGCGTTCCGCTGATTGACATTCTGGACCAGACTGTAACGCCTATGGGTGCGCGCCTGCTGCGCAAGTGGGTAGTGCTGCCGCTCAAAGAAGCTGCCCAGATTCAGCGACGCCTCGATACGGTGGAAGCTTTATTGGAAAACAGTGAGCTGCTAGGCGAAATAACTCAGCACTTGCGCCAGATAAATGACCTGGAACGGTTGATTTCTAAAGTGGCGGTGCGCCGTATCAATCCACGCGAGCTGCTACAGCTGAGTCGGGCCCTAGAAGCCATTAGCCCAATCCGGACGGTGCTGGCAGCTTCGGGCATCCGGGCTTTGCAGAAGCTGGCCGATCAGCTGAACCCTTGCGACACCCTGCGGACGGATATTATCACCAAGATTCGGCCCGACGCGCCCGTGCTCACCAACCAAGGCCACGTGCTGAACGACGGCGTTGACAAGGAGCTAGACGAGCTGCGCAGCATTGCTTTTTCGGGCAAGGACTACCTATTGCAATTACAGCAGCGCGAGCAGCAGAACACCGGCATTTCATCGCTGAAAGTAGCTTACAATAAAGTGTTTGGCTACTACCTGGAAGTATCCAATGCTCACAAAAATAAGGTGCCTACTTCCTGGATTCGCAAGCAGACGCTGGTAAATGCGGAGCGTTACATCACGGAGGAGCTGAAAACGTACGAGGAAAAGATTCTCCACGCCGAGGACCGCCTCTTCGTCATCGAGCAAACGATTTACAACGAGCTGGTGCAAGCCGCCGCTGACTACGTGCCGCAGATTCAGCAGAACGCACGCGCCATTGGCGTAATGGATTGCCTGACTTCGTTTGCGGCCACGGCCCGGCAGTACAACTATGTGAAGCCCACGGTGAACGACGGCGGCGTGCTCGATATTCGCCAAGGTCGCCACCCGGTAATTGAGCGCCAATTGCCCCCCGGCGAAGCCTACATCCCCAACGACATCTGCTTGGACCAGGACGACCAGCAAATAGTAGTAATTACCGGCCCCAACATGGCGGGCAAGTCGGCGCTGCTGCGCCAGACAGCTCTCATCGTGCTCCTAGCTCAAATCGGCTCTTTCGTGCCGGCCGAAGCGGCGACTATTGGCGTGATTGACAAGATCTTCACCCGCGTAGGCGCCTCCGACAACTTGAGTAAGGGCGAAAGCACCTTCATGGTGGAGATGACCGAAACGGCCAGTATTCTGAATAACCTCTCCGACCGCAGCCTCGTGCTCATGGACGAAATCGGGCGCGGCACCAGCACCTACGACGGTATTAGCATTGCCTGGGCCATTGTGGAGCACTTGCATAATAACCCGAAGGCGCGGGCTAAAACGCTATTTGCCACTCACTACCACGAGCTAAACCAGCTGGCCGACGACTGCCCCCGCGTACGCAACTACAACGTGGCCGTGAAGGAGGCCGACGGCCGCATTCTGTTCATGCGTAAGCTGGTAGCGGGCGGCTCCGAGCACAGCTTCGGCATTCACGTGGCCCGCATGGCGGGCATGCCTACCTCCGTAGTGCTGCGAGCCAACGAAATCATGCACCACCTGGAGCAGGAACGTGCTAACGCCGGCGATGGAGAGACTGATGCCCCCACTGAGTTCGATGAGCTGTTGGCTGGTCTGGAAAATGCCCCCCAGCCCGCCGAAGGTGGCAAAGTAGTAGCCATGAATGGCCACACACCCGAAAAAGCCCCCCAGCGCGGTCCGCGGGCCCAGCCCGCCGCGGCCGTTGCCACGGCACCGCGCCCCAGCTTACAATTGAGCATGTTTGAGCCCGCCGATCCCGCTTTGGAACGCGTGCGCGAGCTTATTCAGCAATTGGACGTTAATACTCTTACGCCTATCGAAGCATTACTGAAGTTAAACGAACTCAAGCTGGCACTGGGGGGCAAATAAGCTTTATGTCAACAAGGCGAAACTATCTGAATCAGCGAATTTCGATCACTCGGCATAACATGCAATAAAAAAAAGTGCCTGAGAATGAGGGGGAAGTAACTTTTTGAGTCACCCAGATAAGAAAAAAGTAGCTCTGCCTCTTGACAAAAGCGAAATACGTTGTACTTTTGTCGCACCATTCGCTGCTTCGGTGGCGTACCTCAAGCGAGAGTAGCTCAGTTGGTAGAGCGCGACCTTGCCAAGGTCGAGGTCGCGAGTTCGAACCTCGTCTCCCGCTCCAGATTAAAAAAGACGCTTCCAAACGGAGCGTCTTTTTTGTTTTTAAAGCCTTCTGTAAGGGTAGACATGCGTTGAGCTGTGGGTGCGTGTCTACTGCCTTTCGAAAGGTTGCTATATTTGCATCTCAAGACCAAGTATGAGAAGCGAAGTAGTGAGCCAAAGCTTCTCAGTCGCACAAGTAATTGTGGCTTTGGGCTTAGTGCCAGCGGGCGGTAACTACAAAACAGTACAGGCTCGGATTACTGCTTTGAAACTGAACACAAATCATTTTACGGGGCAAGGCTGGAATAGTGGACCGCGCTACCGGAATTTTGGCAAGCAGTATCGTTTGTTAGATATTCTAGTCGAAAACTCATCCTATAAATTCACTCATGGCTTAAGAAGCCGATTAGTAAAAGAAGGTTTTAAAGTACATCAGTGTGAGGGATGTAGCTTACGTGACTGGCGCGGCCAACCCGTTCTATTAGAATTACATCACATTAATGGTGTAAATAATGATCATCGATTAGAAAATTTGCAGTTACTTTGTCCTAATTGTCACGCTCAGACAAGTAGCTATCGGGGCAAGAACCAGGCAAAAGCCGGAGTGGTGGAACTGGTAGACACGAGGGACTTAAAATCCCTTGCCGAATAGGCGTACGGGTTCGATTCCCGTCTCTGGTACTGTAAAAGCCCCCTGTCAACTGTGCAGGGGGCTTTTTGCTTTAAGTCAAAATTGGGTCGTTAAATTTTGCGCAACAGCGTACGCTACTTTTTAGTATTAGCTGACTTACTTGCGCCCAAAGGACGTTGCCACGCTTCTATGACAGCAGATTCTGTTGATTATCAAACCCTCTTCGAAACCCTGCCCGGTAGCTACTTAGCTCTCACTCCCGATTTTGTGGTCGTGGCGGTTTCGGAGGGCTTGACAAGGGCAATACGTCAAGATAAAGCGCAACTTATAGGTAAAGCGCTGCCCGATAATGCGGATGTTTATGCCTCTCTGCAATATGTACAGCAGTACCGAGCAGCCCATGAGCAGACGCTACCGTGTAATCCTTTAGCACCCGGCGAAACCAACGCAGCACCTCAGAGCTGGCGCAGCCGGGCTTGGCCCGTGCTTACCGCTGAGGGCAACGTGCGCTATATTTTATATAGCTTGGAGGAGCTACCAAAGCCAGAGCCAGCGCCGATTCTTACTCCTGAAGAGGAGCAATTTCGACGGTTGGCAAACGCCTTGCCTCTGCACGTGTGGAGGGCTCGGTCCGATGGCCAGCTGGACTACATCAACGAGCAGATGGTAGCATACTCAGGCGTAGCAGTAGAAAAGCTGGGTCCAAACAACTGGCTAACTCTGCTGCATCCCGACGACCACGCGGTAGTGGCCGAACGTGCCCAGGGGGCGTTGACCACTGGTAGCTACTACGAGGTAGAGGTGCGGATTCGGCGGGCCGATGGCGCTTATCGCTGGTTTTTGGTGAAAGTTCAACCCCAGCATGACGCCGCAAGCCAAGTAGTGCGCTGGTACGGCACTAATACAGATATCGAAGAGCAGCGGCAACTTCGCCAGCAACTGTTTATCAGTGATCAGCAACTGCAGCAAATAATAAATCAGGTCCCCGCCCAAATCGCGACCTTGCTGGGGCCCGAACACGTGTATGGGTTCATTAACGAGCAGGCTCAGCAGTTGCTAGGCACTGCCGTTAGGCCCGGTATGGCGGCGGCCATAGCTCGACCTTCCTTAGTCGAGACCGGCTACATGCGACTGGTAGATCAGGTGTACCGCACAGGTGAGCCGTTTGAGCTGCTCGAAATGCCAACTGAGCAGCCAGGAGAAGATGGGGCTCCCAACCGGACTCTGTACTTCGATGGCTTATTGCGGCCTCTGACGGACGACCAAGGCCATACACAAGGCGTGCTGGTATTCGGGTTGGATGTAACCGAGCGGGTGCAAGCCAAGCAACGCGCAGCCGAGCTGATGGAGGAAGTGCGTGAGCAAGACCGGCAGTTTCAGCAGGTAATGGAGGGCTTACCGCAGATGGTGTGGGTATCCAAGCCCGATGGAGCCGTAACCTACTATAACCAACGCTGGTACGATTTTACGGGCAGCAACTTTGAGGAAATGCAGGGGTGGGGCTGGAAGAAGCTGTTGCACCCAGACGACCTCCTCCCTTCAGCCAAGGGCTGGCAAACGGCAGTAGATCAAGGCACAGTGTTCGAGGCCGAGCACCGCTGGCGTGATCGAGACGGTAATTATCGGTGGTTTCTGGCCCGTAGCGAGCCCATCCGTTCAGCCAGCGGAACCATCCTGCGCTGGGTAGGCACCAATACGGACATTGATGAGCAGAAGCGTTTTCAGCAGCAGCTCGCGGCCAAAGACGAACAGCTGCACCAAATTTTGAGTCAGAGTCCGGCACTTATTGCTACCCTTGAGGGCCCTGACCATCGTTATGCCTTTACTAATCCGGGCTATGATCAGCTAGTGGGCAACCGGGCCCGCCTGGGTCAGCCGGTGGCAGAATGCCTGCCCGAACTAGTTGAGCAGGGCTTCGTCGATTTGCTGGAAGAAGTATATCGCACGGGAACAACCGTCGCGCGCCAACAAGTCTACGTTGAGCTGATGGACCCGGCCAGCAGTCAGTTGCGCCCCACCTACCTAGACTTTACATATCAGCCGCTGCGCGATGCTGGGGGGCAAATTCATGGGGTACTGGCCTTTGTGGTGGATGTGACTACGCAGGTGCAAGCTCGCCAACGCGCGGAGGCGCTGGCCGCGGAAGTACAGGCCGCTTCGGTGCAGCTCGTTCAGCAGCGCGAAACGTTTCACCAGCTCTTTCAGCAAACGCCAGCCAGCATTGCCATTCTACGTGGCCCCGAGCACCGGTTCGACTACTTTAATCCCCGGTATCAGGCTCTCTTTCCCGACCGCCAGCTTGTGGGGCAGACCATGGCAGAAGCGCTGCCCGAAACCGTGGAGCAGGGGTTTGTGGAACTGCTGGACCAAGTGTACCGCACCGGCGAAACCTTCTTCGGTGACGAGTTGCCCTTTCAAATACAAGCTGCGTCGGGGGCCAGCTCCAAATACCTTTATTTCAACTTCACCTATCAGGCATTTCAGGAAAATGGCGAGATAGTAGGCGTAGCGATATTTGCCTACGACGTAACCGAACAAGTGAAAACGCGGCGGCAAACCCAAGTGCTGCAAGCCAAGATAAGTCGGCGCGACCGGGAGCTGCGCATGATGGCCGAGAGCCTACCCCAGATCACCTTCGTGACCGAAACCGATGGGCGCTTGAGCTACGTGAGCCCACAGTGGTACGCTTATACTGGCAACCGCCCCGACGCAAATTTCCAGGCTAACTGGCCTGCTACCGTTCACCCCGACGACCTAGAAATTCTGCGGGTTGAAGTAGCGGCTGCCACCAGCGAACTACGGCCCTGGCGCTGCGAGTTTCGATTGCGCCGCCACGATGGCCGCTACCGGTGGCACCTAGGGCAGGGGGTACCCGACACCGACCCAACGACGGGGCAGCCCCGGCGCTGGTTTGGCTCCAATACGGATATTCACGAATTGCGCGACCTGCAGGAGCAACTATTGCTCAAGGATCAGCAGCTTCAGCAGATTTTAAGTCAGGTGCCCGCCTACATAGCTACCGTTACGGGCCCCGAGCACCGCTATGCCTTTACCAACGCCAGCTACGATGCTCTCATGGGTGGACGCATCAAGCTGGGCCGGCGCGTGGGTGAACTGCTGCCAGAATTGGCTGAACAAGGCTTTGTTGATTTATTAGACACGGTATATCAAACCAAAAAGCCTTACGTAGGGCGCGAAACCCTCATTCAGCTGCTCGACCCGGCTACGGGCAGCATGCAGTCTTATTACCTCGACTTTGTTTATCAGCCCTTGTACGATAGCAAAGGGCAGACTCAGGGAATTCTGGGCTTTGGCATAGATGTAACGGAGCAAGTGAAGGCCCGGCAGCAGACGGAGGCCCTACAGGCCGAACTGCGCGGCCGCGATGAACAGTTTCGGTTTCTGGCCGAGAGTATCCCGCAAATCGTGTGGATGGCGGATGCTAATGGGCAGGTAGAGTACTTCAACCAACGCCTGTGGGAAGCTACCGGGCGGCACCCGCATGAAAGTCTGGGCGAATCGGCCTGGCTTCATATCATTCACCCCGACGACCAGGCCCGTACCCGGCAAGTGTGGCAAGAGGCAACCCAAACGGGTGAAAAGTATGAAATGGAGTACCGCTTTGTGTCGCCGACGGGCCGCTACCGCTGGTTCTTGGGTCGCGCTGAGCCCTTGCGCAATAGCGCCGGCGAAATAATAAAATGGTTTGGCTCGTGCACCGATATCGACGACTTCAAGCAGGCGCAGCAACGCTTACAGAATCAGAATAATCAGTTGCTGCGCATCAATCAAGACCTCGACAACTTCGTGTATACGGCCTCCCACGACCTGCGCCAGCCCATTTATAACATGGCCGGCATCTTCGAGGAACTCACTCGCACTACGCACTTTGAAGACCCGGAGGCGGTGGAGTTGATTGCGATGTTTGAGGAGGCACTCCAGCGAATCTATCGCACCATTCAAGATCTGGCCGACATTGTGCAAGTACAGCGCCGCTACGAGCAGGTGCCCGCCGAGCCCGTGGAGGTGTTGCCGCTGGTGCAGTCAGTTATCCGCAGCGTGCAGGAACAGGTAGATGAAGTGGGGGCCAAATTTGAGCTCGAAACCGAGGCTGTGCCTGCGCTGTGGTTTGTGCGGAGCAATCTGCAAAGTGTATTGTATAATTTGATCAGCAACGCCCTTAAATATGCCATGCCTGGCCGGCCACCGCGCATTCAAGTGCGCACCTACCTAATCAATGGTGCGCCCGTACTTTCCGTCGCCGATAACGGCCTGGGTATTGATCTGGAGCGTCACGGCGCCGAGTTGTTCCAGATGTTTCGCCGCTTCCACGACCACGTACCGGGCTCCGGCATGGGGCTGCACCTGGTCAATCGGATTGTGCAGCAGGCCGGTGGGCGCCTAGAGGTAGAAAGCACAGTAGGGGAGGGCACTACGTTTCGCGTTTATTTTCAAGCATCCTGACAGGTAGTGTAGCTACTGGGGGGCTTTTTTAGCGAAAAAGTACTTTCAAACGGAAAAAAAGCCCCCCGAATATGCGTCATTGCTCTTTCAAGCGTTGAGCAACCCTTAGCATTGATGTCCGCAACGCTCGCGCCATAGCATTACCCGACCTGTAAAGCGCGGTATTCACTACTTTTAAGCCTCTTTTCCCCGATTCACCGTATGGCCGCACCCGACCCCATGGCGCCCGCCGCCGATCAGCTCGCTTATTATCAGGACAAAATAAAGCAGGTATTTGCTGAAGTCGGCAAGGTGGTGGTGGGCCAGCAGTATATGGTCAACCGTCTACTGATCGGGCTGTTCACTGGGGGGCATATTTTGCTCGAAGGTGTGCCAGGTTTGGCCAAAACACTGACCATCAGTACGCTGTCAAAAGTGCTGCACCTGCACTTTCAGCGCGTGCAGTTCACGCCCGACTTGCTGCCCTCTGACCTGGTGGGTACGATGATTTACAATCAGAATCAGTCGGAGTTTCAGGTAAAGAAAGGCCCCATCTTCGCCAACCTCGTGCTGGCCGACGAAGTGAACCGCTCTCCTGCCAAAGTGCAGAGCGCTCTGCTCGAAGCCATGCAGGAAAAGCAGGTGACCATCGGCGAAACCACGTATCCGCTCGATCTGCCTTTTCTGGTGCTGGCTACCCAAAACCCCGTGGAGCAGGAAGGCACGTATCCGCTGCCCGAGGCCCAAGTCGACCGCTTTATGATGAAAGTGTACGTCGACTATCTGAAGAAAGCCGATGAGCTGGAAGTGATGCGGCGCATGGCCAACCTGAGCTACGTGGGCGAGGTGAGCCCTGTGCTTACCAAGGAAGATGTGTTTGGTGTACGCGGCCTGATCAATCAGGTGCAGATTTCGGAGACGCTAGAAAAGTACATCGTGGAGCTGGTGTTTGCCACCCGTAAGCCCGCTGAGTATGACTTGCCCGAGTTTGCGCAGTACGTGCAGTTTGGCGTAAGTCCGCGGGCCAGCATTGCCTTGCACCGCGCCGCCAAAGCCGTCGCCTTCTTCGACAGCCGCGACTACGTGCTGCCCGAAGACATCAAGGAGGTAGCCACCGACGTGCTCAATCACCGTATTCTGCTCAACTACGAAGCCGAAGCCGACGGTGTCCGCACCCAAGATCTGATTGAGGCTATTCTAAAGAAAGTGCCCATCAGCTGATTTTTCACTTCCTGCTCGCCTCATATCTATACCGTGTCTCGTCTTGCCAAGACTTTCCGGGCGCTGGGTAGCCTGGTGCGCAACCCCTGGTTGCTCAACCACGTGCTGGCTGCCGACGAAGCGGGTTGGCAAAGCCGAGCCCGAGCCACCGCGGCCGGACGCCGCCACCTGATGGAGCACGGTTTGCCGATGGTACCACTAGCTCCTTTTTTGCCCCCCAGCGGTGATGCGGTGCAGCCTTTTGCCTTCCGCGAAGGCGGCTCGCTGCCTACCGACCTGGCTTTGTTACGCGGTTTGGCCCGCGCCATGCCCGACTGCCACTACTTTGAGATAGGAACGTGGCGGGGCGAAAGTGCGGCCAACGTAGCAGAGGTGGCTGCTATGGTACACACGCTCAATCTGTCGGCGGAGGAAATGCGCAGCCTAGGCTTGTCGGCGCGCTACATTGAGCTGCATGGGTTCTTTTCGCGGGGCTTGCCCAACGTGCAGCACCTGCATGGCAATTCGGCCACCTTTGATATGGCTGGGCTGGGGCAGCGCTTCGACTTGATTTTTATCGACGGCGACCATCATTACGAGTCCGTGCGTACGGATACGCGCCGCGTGTTTGAGCACTTGGTGCATCCGCGTACAATCGTTGTGTGGCACGATGCCGCTCGCCAGCCTGGGCAGCCACGCTGGGAAGTGCTAGCCGGCATTCTGGCGGCCCTGCCCGAAGCGGCTGGGGGGCAATTGGTGCAAGTTGAAAATACGCTCTGCGCCTTGTACTCGCCCACGCCGCTTGCCGCCCACGCGCCCAACCCACTGGCTGATCCGCAGCCGCATTTCGCGCTGCATATCCAGCCTCGCTAGTGGAGGCGAAAACTTAGTAACACCTTAGCTACAGCTCTATTTAGCAGCTTTTTCGATAAAGAGGCTGGGCTCAGGCTCAGCTTGCGGCTTCTTGATTCGTAGCACTGTGCCAAGGTAGCGCAACTCCGCAGTGCCGGGAAGCAAGTCGCGCAGCGCAAAAGCGCTTGCCTTGTTGAAAGCCCGCAGCAGATAAGCCGTTGAGGTAAGGTAGGAAAGTGAAGCCGCCGCCGCTGCACCCTCAATTCCCCACTGTGGGATGAGTAGCCCGCAGGCCACAATTGTGACAAACAGCCCCACCATGCCCGCCGCCGTGTTGATTTGATAGTGCCCCACTCCCGCAAAATAGGAAGTAAGCAAAATGCTGGCAGCCGTAGCCAGCACGCCCGGTGCCAGCAAAAGAATTACAGGCCGCGCCGCGCCAAAATCGGCCCCAAATACCGCTGCCAACGCACTCGCAGGTATCAGGCACAGTCCAATTAAAATAACAGCTGTGCTGAACAGCGTGAGGCGCATGCCGCGCAGAGTAGGAGCCATCTGCGCCTTTTTATCAGGAGCATAAATCAAGTCGACATATTGGCTCAGGGAAGTGCTGCGCGCAATTATCCATACAGCCTCAGTCAGCGCCACGCCTACTGAGAGCACACCCACGGCGTGCGTATCGGCGTAGTACGCTACAAAGTAGTAGCTCAAGCGAAAGTTGATAAAGGCCAGGATATTGGATACGTGCGCCGCGCGGCTGTGCCGGGCTAGTTCGCGGGCCGAAGCCCGCAGGCGCGAACCAAGCTGCCAGCGGTCGGGCAACTGCCTCAGCAAGCGCAGACTCAGCAGAAAAGGCAGGCCTTGGGCCACGTAGGCGGCATAGTAGTACACCCGCACCTGTTGCCATTGACCCACGGCAAACGCTAGCAGCAGCAAGCCGGCCTGCAAGCCAGTAGAGAGCAGCAGCAGGGAGTTATAGGTTCTTTCCTGTCGGCGCCCCAGCAACAGGCCCGCGTTTACCAGGAAAAAGGCCTGTAGCAAACATATACCCCACAAATGACCTACGTAGCTGAATGGCACTGCGCGCCAAAGCCAGATGCCTAGCGCTCCAACCGTACAAACCAAGGCAGCCCACAAGTAGGAGGGAATCAGCAAGTGCCAAACGTTGCGCCGCGGCACCAGATACATCAGCGACACGCCACCCACTAAGCCCACAAATAGCAACAGCAACGCGCAATCAGTCACAAACAGGCTCACGGCGCCACGCCCGGCTGCTCCCAGATAGTGGGCCGTTAGCCACACGATGCCGAAGCTGCCTCCCGCGGTAGCCAAGCGAGTAATCAAGCTTTGGAAAACTCGCTTTAGCATGAGGCCAGCACGGGTTGAGAGGGCCTTGACACCGAAATTTGCCCCCCAGTCGGGCGGAGTATGCTGGCGTATAAGTCGGCGAATTGTTGTCCTACCGCCTCATAGCTAAAGTGCGTCACGGCGTGCTGCCGCATGCGCTGGGGGGCAAATTGGTTTGGCTTTGCTAGGGCTGCTTCCAGGGCTTGCTCCAGGGCTTGCTCATCGGCGGGCGGTACGAGGAGGCCAAAAGCGCCGTCGGGGGGCAAAAGCTCGGGTACGCCTCCAACGTGGGTGGCTACGACGGACAGGCCGCTGGCCTGGGCCTCAATAAGGACGCAGGGCAGGTTTTCGTAGTTACTGAACAATACTAGGCAGGTGGCGCGGCGCATCTCGGCGGCTACAGCGGCGGGTGGCAGCTTGCCTAGAAAAAATACTAGCCGGTCGAGTAGGCCTAGGTCGGTGGCCAAGCGGCGCAGCACGGCTTCTTGCGGTCCGTAGCCCGCAATACGAAGCTGAAAGCCAGGGTGCCGTTCTTCGAGGCGCGCTATGGTGCGCAAAATGCCAGTTAGGTTTTTAGCTTGTTCATTGAAAGCTGCCACGTGCAACAAAATGCCCCCCAGTTGCCCGTGAGCTGCCTCCGAGGCGGGCTGGAACAGGTTAGTATCGACCACATTGGGAATAATCACATGATGACCGTTGCGAATATCCAGTGCACTCAAGGCCTGTTTGAGATTGCGCGAAACCGTGTGCAAAGCCGTTGCTCGCCTCACTACCCAGCGCGTTAGCCACCGGCGCAGTGCGCTGATCCGGCCAGCGTTTTGAGGCAAATACAAAGTCCAATGCTCTGTGATTACATAAGGCAAGTCATGCCGCCATTGCCACCACAGCGCCGCTAGGCCCGTGCGCAACAGCACATGCACATGTACCAGATCTGGTTTTGCCCCCCAGCACTGCACTAACTTTCGGTATCCTTGGCCCAGACACCAATAGTAGAGCAGTAACTTGAGCAGCTTGTCTAGCACCGGCAGCCCACTGGGCCGGGCCCGATAATAGTAGCGCAGCACGGGCACAGGGCCAGCGAGATCCGGCTGGCATTCCGTCCAGGTGGGCAAAGGGCCGCGGGCTACCGTCGCAAATAATACGGCTACCTCGGCGTGCGGTGCTATGGCCGCCACGTGCCGCGCCACGAAGTCACCATCCTGGTCGTCGTAGCGGTGGGGGTACCACTTGGGTAGCATAAGTACGCGCGGCTTCATTGTGCCTAAGCTAAGCAGGATTTGCGGACCTAGTACATGAAAAAAGGAAGCCCTTATCGGAGCTTCCTTTTTTCACGAATAATATAGTGATAACCTAGTAAGAATAAAAGCACTTAGTAGTCCGTGTTCTGAGGATCGAAGTTGGTCCAGCCTGCCATCCAGTTGTCGGCGGTAGTGCCGGAGCCGGAGAAGGCGCCGATGTAGTTCACCTTCGTGAAGAATGCGTCCGACACCTTTGAATCGGTGAAGTCGGCGGGTACTACCGGTGCGGTGGCCGGCGCAACCGTTACAATCGGGGAGGCCGTGCGCGGCACAAAGCTCGGAGCTGAGAGACTGAACGGGTTGAGCAGCTGCACATTGTCAGAGGTAGCAAAGCGACGATTGGTGTTCGCCTTGAGCCAGCTAACCGGGCCTACGGCCGTACCCCAGGCTGCGGAGTCAGAACTCATCACATTGTTGACGGTCAGGCTGCCTGCTCCACCATTAGGTCCTACATAGAGAATGCTGCGTTGCCCATTGATAGAGTTAGACCCTACTAAAGACCCCGCCACAATGTTGTTTTTGAATTTGGCCTCGCCGCGAGCAATGTTGCCCGCTGTCAGGGCATTATCAATCAGGACCGCGGTTGGGTAACCCATGATTACCGAGTTCATGATGCTGATTGACGAGTTGCGGCGAATGTGCGCACCCGCGGTGTATTGGGGGCTGAAGTTAGGAGCACCCGGATTCAGGATGGGCCCAACGGCGGTAAAGTTGGAGAACACAGCCGAAGTAAGAGGCGCTCTAGGTGTGCCGTTTGAGTCATTATCCGATTCAAAGGCCTTGGAGCCTGATTGGTCAGCCTGCTGCGGATCGCGCAACGATACTCCAAACTGCACTTTGCCCGAAAAGCCGTTGTCCGTGTCGAAGTCATCATCAAAGCCCCGGTGTGCTACCAGATACTTTGCGTTCACTGTGCCCCCGAACCACTCAAACGAATCATCCCCGCTGTACGAAACCTGAATATGGTCGATGGTAGTTGCGCTGCCCACCCCGTTAAATGTTATGCCATTCAACTCGTTGTTAGGGGTAAGAGCCACGCCAGGAAACTCGATGCGCACGTATTGCATTGTGCCCGAGTTGTCGGCGGCATTGGTGCCACCATAGCGAGTAGTAATACCACCTTCAGCCTGTGGTAACGTAGCACCATCAATGGCGTTTACCGGTGCATTGCCGCAAATAACCACCCCACCCCAGTCGCCGTAGTTTCGCGCGCCTTTTGGCTGGTTGGAAGTAAAGATGATCGGTTTGTCTGCAGTACCAATGGCCACTATTCTAGCACCAGGCTCGATAATGAGCGTACCCTTCGTGTCTTTATCGCCTTTGATAATAGTACCAGCCTCAATAGTAAGCGTAGCCCCAGAGCGCACGTAGATGAAGCCTTTCATCAAATACTTGTTGGCAGCAGTCCAAGTTGTATTGGTCGTGATTTCGCGCTCGATGCTAACAGTTTGTCCCGTTGGGGTTGGCGCCGGCGTGGTGCCTCCGGTAGTGCCCGTGGGAGGTGCTACATTGGGAGCTGGTGTAGTGTCATTCTTCTCACAGGAGGCAAGGCCCAACATCAGCGTCGCAACAAACGCCAGAGAAAGAGTATTCTTTTTCATAAAGTAATGAAGAGGTGTGAAAAGCGGGCTAAGCGTGCGAAATCAACAACTATAGTAGGGGGCAATTAAGGCAAGGGGGTAGTGATGGCCTGGCGAGGCTCCAGGTTAAAGCGCAGCCCTAACGTGTAGTAAGTGCCACGGCGGTAGCCAGCTAGCGAGGGGTCGTTCTTCGTGTACTTCTCATCACGGTTGTAGTCCTGAATCAGGTTTACTTTCTGATTGAACAGGTCTTGTATGCCGGCATTGAGCGACACCCGCCGGGAAATTGTTTTGGTCAAGGACAGGTCGACCGTATGGCGAGGCAGCTCAATCACGTCCGGGTAGTCGTTGCTGCCCGCGAACAGGATGCGTGGCCCAGATACGTTGTAGAGAGCGGCTACTTGCCAGGTATTCTCCGGAGTCTGATAGTACAAGCCTCCATTCACAACGTAAGGCGACTGGCCTTGCAATGCGCGGTTTTTATTCCAGGCTACGTTGTTGGCTCCCAACGATACTTCACTTCTAATCAATGAAGCGTTGAATACGGCTGACAGGTTTTTGAAGCCTCCCGTACCAAAGGCATCATCCAAGAAGCCTAAGTTCTTCTTCACATCCAGCTCCAGGCCATAGGCGTAGGCGCTAGGGGCGTTCACGAAGGTGTAAGCCAGATTGGTCGTCAGCACCACCACGTTTTCAATGGGGTTCTGAAACTTCTTGTAAAAGCCTCCAAAGTGAATCAGATCACCGTCGGCGGGGTAGAACTCGTAGCGTAGGTCGAAATTATCAATTGTAGCGACCTTGAGCGGGCTCTCTGGGTTCAGATACAAAGAGCCGAAGTTCAGCACGTTGAAGTCGAAGTCGTAGAAAAAGAACGGGGCTGATTCACGAAACTCCGGACGGTTGAGGCTGCGGCCGTAAGAGGCCCGTACTAGGTTTTTGTCGTTGAAATTATAGCTCAGATTGGCAGAAGGAAGCAAAAAGTTGGTGGTCACATTCTGCGATACAGGCTGACCGTTGATACCCGTGTTGATGGCCTGCACATTGCGCTCATAGCGGGCTCCTGTCAGTAGCTTCAGCTTAGTGGTAACCGGGATGTTGAAGGATAAGTATCCAGCTTCCTGTTCATTGGAAGCACCGTAGCGGTAAGTGGAGTTGATGTCTTCATCCATCCGAAAACCGTCGGGAGCAATGTTGCGCGGGTCGAAAATGTTACCAACGGCCTCATTGCGAAGGCGCGGGTCGGCAGCGGCGTTGAGCGAGTAGCCGAAGGCGCGTGCCTGAAAGTGACGCCGCCGATACTCCAGGTAGGTGCCGGCTCCTATTTCTATCTCTCGTTCAGCTACCTGTACCTTGTGCTTCAGGTTGGCATTGATCGTATAGATGTGCTCGTTCAACGATTGATAAAGACGGCCTGCGTTGTTCACGTCGACCCCGCCACCAGCGGGCGTAAGTACACTCTCCGTAAAAGCTCCCCCCTCACTGTTGGGGGGCGTTATTTGGTACGCTACCCGCCGCAGGTCGGGCTCATTTCGATTCGAGTAGCCGTAGCCACCCACCCAGCTAAAATCAGTCTTGTCTTTGTTGAAGCTGTGGGTACCGGCTAGCTGACCAGTATATGTAGTACGACCTTGGTAACCTTGCTGATAGCTCCGACGCGTAGGTGTTCCGTCATTATCCAGGCCCAGGCGCGTCGTTTGTTGGTTGCGGGCTTGTTGATTGAATAGGTTGCGAAATTCCAGTCGGCTGCCGTTGTTGAGCACAACGCTAAAATTCTGGAGGGCGCCCAACCGAACGTTATTGGTCGACTGATCGTCCTGTAGCTCGTCTGTGCGCAAGCCGTCAGCATCCGACAGGTTGCGAGTAATATTTAAGCGGGTAAACGTATTGGTATAGTTTACCGACGAGACGCTGCCAATTTCTAAACCCTTGAACTTGATTTGATCAATATAAGCCAAGTTGAAGCGAACGTCGGGAGTCGCCTTCATCTGATAGATTGGGAACGTATTCTCAATCTGCTTGGCGTAGAAATCACGCTCATACTGCTGATAAGCCGAGCCTAATACCGGAAAGCCCCCCGGCAACTCGCGTTTCCGGGCACCGAAACCAAATATGTCGCCGGCCTGCGTTTTATCCGTAAAGAAGTCCTTTCCCGTGGTTCCATCGCGGTAACCGACCGAGTAATTTACGGTCAGCAGACGCTCGTTGAAAGTGGGCTTACGCAGATAAACCTTTACAAGTCCCCCCGCAAAATCACCAGGTAGTTCGGGCGAAGGGTCTTTAAATACCAGCACCCGATCAAGCAGAGAGCTAGGCACAATATCAAAGGAAAATGACTTGCGGTCTGTTTCAGAGCTAGGCGCATTCACGTCATTGAGCCATACCGTATTGTACCGGTCGCTAAGCCCCCGCACCTGAATGAAGCGGTTGTCGACAATCGTTACGCCCGGAATGCGGCGTACTACTTCAGCCGCGTCACGGTCTTGGGTTTTTACAATTTGCTCCGAGGAAATGCCGCTTACTACTACATTCGCCTCCCGGATTTCACTAATTACGGAGACCTCCGTATTGGTTCGTCGTACTCCCTGTACTACTACTTCACCGAGCTGCTTGGTATCCTCCTCCAGCGTCGAGTTTACGGTCACCGTTTGCCCCGCTTTTACTACTACTTGCGGTATTTCGCGGCTTTTGTACGAAACTGAGGTGACGATAACGGTGTAAGTTCCAGCCGGGACATTAGAGAGGATAAAGCTGCCGTCCAAGTTGGTTTGTTCTGCCAGCGTTGTGCCTGCTAGCCGTACTGTCCCGCCGATAACACCTTCCTGTGTAGTGGCGTCCTTAATAGTGCCCTTCAGAATTCCGTTTTGGGCAAACCCTACTGTGAAGGATAGAAGGGTTAAAAAGAAGGCTGAAAAAGCCGTTTTTGAGCAGATGTTTCCCATATCGAGCACAAAAGTACCGGGACGTCATTAGCTCAATATTTCCTCTGTGTTATATAATCGTTACCCCCTCTTTGCGCCTTCGGATACACTTATAAATAGGAGTCTTATAAAGACTAAGGTGCTCTTTGCTTAGCTGATTAGCAAGTAGTATTGACTGTTGAGGGTGGACTACTGCTCACATAATCAGAAAGTTGTAGCATCATCTGCTCCTAGCGGGCTCATCTCGGCATCGGTGGTAAGTTCTTTACATTTGTGCTTGTCTTACCCTGATCTCGCTTTGTTGTCTATGCTCCAATCCATGACCGGCTACGGTATCGCCCACCGCGAAACTGACCACTACTCCGCTACTGTCGAAATCAAGTCGCTAAACTCCAAAACACTCGACTTGAGTCTGCGTTTGCCGCGCTTTCTCCAAGATCGGGAGTTGGAGATTCGCAACCTGGTAACTAAAAGCTTGGTGCGCGGCAAAGTAAACCTAAGCTTCGATTTTACGCGTCCCACTGCTGCTCGTACTACTTCCATGCTCAGCCAGCCCGCTCTGTTAGCTGCTTTTCATGAGCTAAAAGCCGCCGCTCAAGAGTTGGGCTTAAACGTTGGTGAAGAAACTCTGCTTGCGGCTCTGCGTCTACCAGGGGTGGTGTTATCGGCCAGCGAGCAGCAAGCGGAACCAGAGGAAGAAGTTGCTTGGGACGAGCTGTTGCCCTTAGTACACGAGGCTTTAGAGCGCCTGAATCATTTCCGTCAAACAGAAGGACAGGCCCTGACTACCGAAATAGTGGGCTACATAGATCGTATTCGCATTTTACTGGCCGATGTAGACCGCCACGATCCTATGCGCATCGAAAACGTGCGTCAACGCCTTCACACGCACATGGGTGAGCTCACGAAACACGAGCATTTTAATAGTGTTCGGTTTGAGCAAGAAATATTACATTATATAGAGAAGCTGGATATTGCCGAAGAGAAAGTTCGTCTTATCAGCCATCTGCACTACTTCACCGAAACGGTTTATCTGCCTGAGCTCAGCGGGAAAAAGCTAGCATTCATAGCCCAGGAAATGGGTAGGGAGATCAACACTATTGGCTCCAAGGCCAACGATTCAACGGTACAGCACTTAGTGGTGGGCATGAAGGAAGAACTTGAGAAAGTTAAAGAGCAGATCAACAACATTCTTTAACTAAACTGATACGTTGGGAAGTAACAATGTAAGTATCTGCATTTTTTTAAGAATAAATATTATATAATTATTTAAATAATTATGATCAATAAAATAAGTAGTTATAAAAGTGTTGAGAAATTATTTTTAAGTGCATCAATGGCATTTTTGAGCCGTTTACAAAGTTTTCCGTCATAAATTAGTCCTAATGAGATACGGTTAAAAATTATTTTTCTCAGATAGACTTGCGTCTTTATAAATGGTTCGTAAATTGTGTTATCCAAACAGAGCTACTTAGGCTTTCGCGGATAAGTACTCTATTTTGAGTTTCACACTTTTACAGTTCAAGGCTATGAGAAAAGTCTTACTATTACCCGTTCTGTGCCTCTTTCTGCTATTGATGGCAGCCAAGCCAGCAGCTGAAGTTGAGTTGATAAAAAAGCGCGTACTGAGCGAGCGAGTTGAGATCTTGATTCCAAAGGGATTTGAGGTGATGAGTGAGCAACAGATGGACTTCAATTACGCTAAGTCGCAGAGCCGGCCAAGCGTGATCTTTACGAATAGCAAAGAAGCGAGCCTCATCTTCAACTACACCGACAACGCTGCCGATCAGGATATGATCGATATGTACGCAGCTACATTCTACAAAACATACACCAAACAGTACAAGGGTGCTAAGTGGTTTGAGAACGGCGTGAAGGAGATTAACGGCCGCAAGGTTGGTTACATGGAACTCATGAAGCCTGAGCTAGGCCACGAAGTGTACACGCTGATTTTCTTCACCGATGTGGAAGACAAGCTGCTCATGTGCACCTTCACTTGCGCCGACCGTCAGAAGCCCGAGTGGGAAGCCGTAGCCAAGCAGATCATGGCTTCGGTGAAAACCAACTAGGAGGGCTTTCCCGCTTCAAGATTACTTTACTGAAACGCCTCACCCCAGCCTTTCGCAATCTGCGAATTAGGCTGGGGTGAGGCGTTTCTATTATCTATATAAAGCAAAGCTTATCAGAACTCTACTGTAATGGTAGTTGACTAGAGACACGTAGCAAAGTACGAGGTTGGGCGGCCCAGCTTACAGCTCCTATCTTAAAAGAAAGCTAATTGCTTCAGAAAGCCACCAAACAATGAGGCGCTTGCTTAGCTCAACCGCTTTATAGCTACGTGCGCCACTATTCAGGTCTCACAAGTAGATAGGCTGTATGGCAATTTTACCGGTAGGATATGTTACTAGCGTACTAGTCTGAGAGCGCTGTCTACAGCTTAAGAGGCATAGCACCCATAGCGTTTAGAAATTCGCGAATGAGGCTAAAAGCACCCGTAAAGGCAGTAAGCGGTAGGGTTGCAGCTTGGTCCTGAACATCGTGATACGCCTTAATACCGCCACGGGTATAAAGGAAGAAGGCCGGCACGCCGCGCTCAGAAAAAGGGAAATGGTCGGAGTTTGCCGCACGGCCGCGGGCTGCTAGGTTTGCAACGAAATGGTGGGCGTTATTTAAGCGAGTAAGTACTTGATACGCATCGGGTAATAAGTGGCCGTTTACTACTGTAATACCTTCGTCGCCGGTACCTAGTAAGTCTAGGTTTACTAAAAAACGGATTCGAGTGAGTGCCACTAATGGGTGCTCGACAAAATAGCGCGAACCAACTAATCCTGCTTCTTCCGCGCCAAATGCTATAAACACCACCGAATAAGCTGGCTGGTTGGCCGGCTGAGCGTAATGAGCAGCCAACTCCAGGAGCATAGCTGTACCACTAGCATTGTCATTAGCTCCCGGGAAATAAGCCTGTTTGCCCATTTGCCCCAGATGATCGTAGTGAGCCGTGACAACCAGAAAGGAATCGGGCTGCACCCGGCCAGGCACATAGCCTACTACATTCTGCGTTTGATAGTCTCGCTGCAGACGAGCCTCCACTTGCAGAGTGGCCTGGGGGGCATTTTGCGGCCAACGATCCGCTAGTACCAGCAGGCGAGGCTGCGGCTCTTGGGTTGAGGCCAACGAGGCCGTTAGCTTGGGAACCAGTGTGAGCCGCGCGACAGCTTGCGTAAGGTGTTGAGCAAAAACGTCGGGGAGGGTGCGTAGGCGGTCGGCGTCGCGCTGGCGCAACACAACAATTTTGCCCCCCAGAGCTTGTTGCAACCAGCGCTGCCCGGCATTCTCGTCGGTGAAGATGAGCGTATCAAGCAGGAGGACAGGGCCAGAAACACGGCCACTGCCCGAAGCAGGTTCGGCAATGAAATCCAGGCCGGGCCTCAACTTTTGCCCCCCAGCCTGAAGGCGCATCGCTCCCGGGAAGGCGTTAATATCGAGGGAGAAAGGTTGAATAAAGTTGGGGGACAGGGGCAACAAGCCTAGCTGGCGGAAGCGCTGCTGCACATACTTAGCCGCTTGCTGCTCGCCCCTACTTACGTAGCCACGCCCATGCAAACTCGGCGCTGTAAGCGTACCGATAGTTTGGCGGACTCGATTCATGTCCTGGGCGAGCGCTCCACTCGGCAAGCTCAGCCATGCACTTAGGACTAACCCCAACCAGCCCCCAGGTTTGATAAAGGAATATGGTAAGAAGTATCGAGTTGTGCGCATAAGTAGCCCTTCAGCTCATCAATTGCCAAGGAGGCGTAAGATAGATAACCAGTGCCACCAGCTTTCCCAACTAATTAATCCCCAAACCGACTTATTTCAACCAACGGCTCACAAAATGAAAAAAAACGCCCCCCAGCACGGCACCAATACCGTCGCTTAGCAAGTCCGTCCATTCGCCCTGGCGGCCAAGATTCATGCTGGATTGCAGAATCTCGATCAGACCGCCAAAGAGTGTACTGCCGATGACGGCTACGGATAAGGCATTGGCGCGCAGACCGGGAAAGCGGCCCTGACGGCGCAGCGAGAACAAGCTGAGCACGGTCAGGACGCCAAAAACAAAGGCATGCGCTGCTGTGTCGAACGACAGCAACTCCCACGTTGGCACGCCCGGCATATCTTCGGGCGGCAGCAGGGTCAGAACTAAAATGAGCGCCGCCCACGCCCCCGGCAGGGCCACGTAGGCCCGGCGCGAAGAAGCAGGCGGCGCTGAAGTAGGCACAGCCAAGAGAAAGGAAATTAAGCGCCTACCAACTCACCGTAGGCCTCAGCCGTCAGCAAAGAGTCTACTTCGGCGGGGTTAGCCACTGATAGTTTAATAATCCAGCCGTCACCGTAAGGGTCAGAGTTAACGGTTTCGGGGCTGCCGTCGAGGTGGCTGTTTACTTCCAGCACGGTGCCTGATAGGGGACTGAAAAGATCAGAAACCGTTTTTACGGCTTCTACTGTGCCAAATACCTCGTTCTGCGTAATCTCTTTATCGAGGGTATCGATGTCTACATATACAATGTCGCCGAGTTCCTTCTGGGCGTGGTCGGTGATGCCGATGTAGGCTATGTCGCCTTCTACGCGCACCCACTCGTGCTCTTTTGTGTACTTCAGATTTTCGGGAAGATTCATGGGGGGCAAAATTGAAGAGGTAGAGAGGGCAAAAGTAAGCGTTAAATAGCTAAATGGTTGAGTAGATAGCCTCTTGATTGTTGAACAAATTAATCGAGCATTCAGCTAGCTAATTATCAAACACTTACTTGCTCAACTACTTATTGCCCCAAGCTGTAGCGCAATTGCACGCCGCCTTCTGTAGAAGACGTTTTGAA
Organism: Hymenobacter sp. HD11105; assembly: GCF_054051685.1. Lineage (NCBI taxonomy): Bacteria > Pseudomonadati > Bacteroidota > Cytophagia > Cytophagales > Hymenobacteraceae > Hymenobacter > Hymenobacter sp. HD11105. The sequence continues at coordinate 728,197 of NZ_JBSWBR010000001.1, forward strand.
GGCATTGTTTACGCGCGGGTCCGAGATGTTGCGAGTGAAGAAGAACTGTAGATTCAGGCGCTGGTTGAGTACATAATCTACCGTGGGCCGCAGCTGTACCTGCCGGTTACCGTTAGTAGTCAAGCTTACCGCACGGCCTACGCTTGGCTCCGGACTATCACCCGGATCCACTACATCCAGAATTGTACGCTGAATAGTGGTGTTGTCGCGGATGGAAAGGTCGAGGCGGGCGGTCAGTTCATTGTTCAGGACGCGCTGATTGTTGCCGGAGCCGAAAGGCAGCTTGAGTCCATTGGTGACGTAACCAAAACCAATAACTAGTTCCTGAGTGTACAACTCCGTAACCTGAGCATTGGTCGTATTCAAACCGATATCGCGCTCCGTGCGGAGTTCCAATCTGCCTGTTACCTTTTCCAGCGTCTGAAAGTCAACCCCAATCAGTGGGCTCAACCGTTCGGCAATGCTCACTTGCCCGATTACGTAGTACGGAATAAACCTGCCTTGAGCGTTAATTTCTGTCGACAAGTTACTAGCCTCCTTAGGCTTTGTCTGGTATTGGCTGGCCGTATTGTAGCCCCCCACGTTATACACCGAAGCGTACGCGTGCCGCAGGGTAATAGAACGGAAATAACGTTTTACCAAGGTTAGCTCAGCTAGCCCATTATAGTCGATGCGCCAGTTTGGAATCGGTACTTTGAGGAAAGGGTTAAACTTCTGACCTGAGTCATTTTTCGACGACTTGCCCCGATAAGCATCCAGGAAAGCTGGCAGTAATACATCCTGGGAGTTATACCCGTAGCTACCAATTGGATTCGGATTAACTGCTGTCTGAGCAGCGTTCAGTCGTTCGAAAACGTTCTGACGATTCTCTACAAAGCGGTTAAAGGACTTTGATATGGTGCCATTAGCTTCTCGGTCGCCGAATAAGGTTTGCACCGTAATGATGGACATACTAAAGGACCCTGTTCCCAAGCGCCGAATTGGAGCTAAGTCACCCGTGAGGTTGCCGTTAGCATCCCGCGTAGGTAGCAATAACTCCTCATCCACTAATAGCCGGTAGAAAACGTCTTCATTCTCTACCTGCTGACGACGCGCATCTAAACGAATATTAAAGTCGCGGAAAGGCTCCAGCGTAGTTTGCAGGGTTAGATTTTTGGTCAACAGGGAGCTGAGCGGCGTGTTCAGGAGGTCGCTACGCTGGGTGTACCAGCCACGGCTCGCCGCCCGGGTATACAAATCGTCAAGCTCGTACTGCCTGCCCAGTAGGAAGGGCACGCCGGGCGCATTGAAGTCGCTGTTTAAACCAAAGAACTGCGTACGGGGCAAGTAGCCAGGTAGCAACGTACCGTTACTAAGTGTGTAAGTAAAGTTGATGGAACGAGCCGTCATCAGAGACCGGAGCACGGCCTTTAGGAACCGCAGCTCTGGCCCTTTGGTCGAGTCGGTGGCAGCCGGTGGAGGCGCGCCAGCAGCCTGGGGGGCATTTGGGGTACCAACGCGGGGTCCGGGCGGGGGCGCATTGTTGATAATGTTGAGGAAGCGCACTTTGTTGTAGAGCTTCACCAAGTCGATACGGCCGTTGGCGCTGAAGGCACCGTTGTTCTGGATAGTGTTACCCAAGTTAAGCTCCTCAGTGGTAGGATCGTCTAAATCAGACGGATTTACTGGCGCGCGTAGGGCCGTTGAGGCAGCTTGCCAAGTGTAGTTGGCTTCGTAGCGCGTGTCGGCAGTCAGCCAGTCGGTGAGCGGAAACTTGTCAAGCGGCAGGCGGTATGTGAGGGCAACCGTTTGGTTGAAGTTGGTGGTGCGGCCACCACGCTCGAACAAATTGCGGCGCAACAGCTCGCGGTTGCGCTTTGCCTCCGGGCTGCTGCCCAGCGTACGACCCGGATCTTCGTCAATCACGCCACGGTTAGTAGCCGTGTAGTCCAAGATTAAGCTTTTGGTCAAGTCCCACTTCAAATCATAAATCCGATTGAAGAAGAAGCTTTTCAGGAATACGCCCGGAATGCCGGCCGTAGTTGGTACCTGGCCGGGTTCCTGAGTCCGCTGTAAGAACCGCTCGTTGTAGCGTCGGTCGAGGTCGGCACGGAAGGCGAAGCGGCTAGGAGTAGGGGTGAAGTTCAACTCCTGGAAGATCTTCAGGTAAGGCGAATCAAAAGCTTTGACGTTAGCCAAAGGCGTGTAATTGCGGGGTGTAGTCTGATATACATAAGCCAGAGCACCCGTGTAGGTACGCGTATAGTCGCGGTCAGTCACAATGTCCGTGTGCCGGCGCTCGGTGAAGGCGTAGCTCAGCGCTAGGTTCTCGATGTCGTACGGCTGCACCTTGCGCTCGGTGTCCGTGCGCTCCTTGCGCACATTTAGCAAGCTAATACTGCGGCTGGAGGTCTGGTCAATTACCTCCTTGCGGTAGTCAGCCCGCTCCTCCGCACTCTCAAACTTTTGCAACGACTGGGTGAGCTCCGTATCCGGGTCAAGCGGGTCGTACTTGGGTACCCGACTTTCGGTGCCCGCCTGCAGTAGCACGGGTACTCGTAAACCCAGCTTTTCGGGGAAAAACTTATCGGCAGCAATGGTAGCGTTCAAGTCACCACGGCTGATGTTGTCGAAGGAGCGTTGATTTACCTTGTCCTGCAAGCCACCAAATCCAACCGATGTGAAGCTACCGGTTGCCGTGATGTTGGCTAAGTCAGCTAGCTTAGTATTGAAGCGGGCCGTAGCCGCGTAGCCCGATTCGCGGTCGAAATCAAATACCCGAAACTCATCGGCCCACAAGCATACCGATTTAGGCACGTTGTCGTCGGTAGGATTGAATATCCCAATCATGGCGCCTTGCACGGCGCTAAAGTCGGGGTTGCCTACAATCGTAATCTGAGCCTCAACGCCGTTCTGCCCGATCACCGTTTTGATATAGGGTATGTTGAACGCTATATTATTAGCATTACGCTCTGCCTTGGCATCAATGAATTGCTGCAAGGAGATTTGCACTTCATTCTCAATGGGCCAAATATCACGCTGCGCGTTGGAGCCGGGCCGCGTCATTTTCAGCGGTATAGAGTACTCGTAGTAGTTCTGAGTATAGTCGGTGCCAATGCGAATAAAGCCGCGCACTTGGTTGTCCTGAATGCCCTGATCCTGACTCTCGGCGTGCAAAAACAAGCGCAGCTGCTTGTAGCGCAGCATGTTGATGCTAATGTTTTTATAAGCAGCCTTACCATAGCCATCGCGCAAGCCTTCCACGCACAAGCGAAGCGACTGCTCATTCTGCTGGCGGTTTACGGTGCTGGAGCCATACTCCCGGTCACGCTGAATGCCGGGGGGCAAAACGTAGGGAATCTTGTCGGGGCCGGCCACTGCTGGGCCGTTTTCTTCCAGGCTTACTGTCGAAACGTCGAAGTTGTCAGCGTCTTCTCTGGTGTTAATATTGGGGCGGCCTGGCTCAGCAATGGTGGTCAGGAAGCGGCGCCACTGATTGGCTACAAACTGCAGTTGCACCAAGCGCAGCACTGCCGGCTGTTGCCACTGGGTCATGTACATACGCACAAAGCGAATGGATTTGAACCCAAAAGGCGTCCCATCCGGTGTGCCTCGCACCGCCGAATACTGACGCACTGGTATCCGAAACTGGTACCAGGTCACGTCATTTTTGGTAATCTTATCAATCACGTAGTTCTGCCCGACTGCTATCTGTCCCGGCCGCAGACGAAGCTCATACTCATAGTAGCGCTCTAGGTCGGAAATAACGTTGTCGCGGTTCAGGTCTTCCTTATCGGGGAACGCCGTGGAGCTTTGCTGACTGTCACCGTTGGAGTTGCCCTCCATACCGTTGAAGTTCTTGTAGCGCCCCAAGATTTTTACGTCGCGGCCCTCAGAGTTATAATAGCCGTCGAGGTGATGGCGGAACCTATCAGCCGATGGGTCATCAAACTGTGAGTAGACTCCCTGAAAGAAGGCTCTTTCGTCGGAATCATTCAAGCCATCAAGGCCAATGTCCTGCAGTGCCCGTCCGCCCGGTGCCGAGCTGAAGGCGTCGGTAATGAACTGTTGCCGCGTGATATTGCCCCAAATGCCACGTTCAGCATCCTGTGGCGTAATGCTGGCGCCGTCGGGCAGGCCATTCTCAAACTGGTGCCGCCCGTCCTTGAGCACATCCTCCGAGACCGAACCCAGGTTGATGTAAAGCTCACCACCAGTCGTGTTGTTCTGGGGGGCATTTTCGGAGTCGTTGATCTGACCATTGGGCCCGGCAATGAAGGGATCCATCAGCCAGAACTCAAGGTATTCGACGTTGGCGTTGTCGAAGTCGGTATCGAAGGTGATTTCTCGGCTAACGCCGCCGTAGCGCGCTGCATTGGCCGCCGGCGCCTGGTTGGCAAACTTGCGCCCGTCCGTGGCCGATACCTCCGGCGTGTAATTGTACTGACCCCGCTCACCGGGGAAATAAGCCATGTCGAAGCTAAACTCGAAGCTGTTGCCGGTGGCGCCCAGGTCGCGGTTAGGGAAAATCTCGCTCCGCTCAATACCCCGGGTGTAGTGATTGCTTAGGCTAGGGTCGCTACTGGAAATATTAGATGGCTTGCTCTGACCATTGGTATAATAAGTCTGGTCGATAGTATACCAAGCCAGCTTGGCGCGCCGATACGCCGATGACAAGCCATTAGGGTTGGCCCCCAGCAGGGGCAAAGGCGTAGACGACAAACGCCAGGCCGTAACTGCATTCAGGCCACCCAGCGAGTAAGGTGTGCGAGCCGTTTCGAAGTCGTCGATATACGAAACTCCGTTTTCGCCCCGGCCTAGCTTGGTCTGGCCGGGTACTAGTCGGGCAAACTCGCCGCTAAATGCCACCGACGAAGGTTCCTTGGTCGAAATCAGCGGCAGCATATCCAGGTACTTGGTCAATACCCGCGAGTCGCGCCGCATGTTTACGTCAAGGCCGTAGATGGTATTATTGCCGGGCTCGTCGCCAATGCTCACCCGGTTGATGCCTGGGGCCTGGTTTTCGCGCAAATGCAGGACCGTGGCGCCAAAGTTTATGTCTTGGTTTAGCCGGTAGTCAAAGCGGGCACCCACCAAGCGGCGCGGCTGTATCTGCACTACCGCGTCTTTCTCAAACTCTACCCGCAACTCATTGGCCGAGTTCAGGTAACTAGGGTTGAGAATTTTAACCTTAGCCTGATCATAGAAAACCTGATAGTCGCGACCTTCCTCCAGCAGGGTACTACCCGAGCGCACCCGCACCGAACCTGGCGCTACCCGAATACCCGGCAGGGCAATTTCATCGGTAGCCGTAGCCTGAAAACGCCCCCTGAGAAAGAATTTATCCTTTACCTGTACCTGTTGAGCATCGCTTTGCACCTGGGTGTACAGTTCGTTGTATACATACTTCTCAACTAGCTCCGTCTCGGTCGGGGTAAACTGAGTTTGCAAATAGCCGCCAAAGGGCTCTATTACCGGGAAGATGATTTTGCCGAGCTCTGGGTCAATGGTTATACCAGGGAAGAAGTCAAAGTTGCCGTCGGGGTTGCGGTCGTTATTGGGGTTTACGTTATCGAGGTTAAGCACCTCCACCAGCGGCCGGTTGGCAATGCGTTCTCCCTCCTTCAAGGAAATCAAGTCGACGCCCGTTTGGTCGTCTTTGTAGACTATTTGTAACTGAAAATTGTCGCGGTTGAGCTGGCTGGCGTTGAGTGGATAGATGTTTTTCATCATCAAATCCCAAGTTGGCAAGTTACCCGAGCGCAGATTCTCGTTTAGTGGATTTACCGATGGCTCCAGTGTCGGACTCTGAAGGAAGCGGGACGAAACCAAGCCCACACCGGGGTTAGTCGCCTTCAGCATTTTCAGGAAAATCACTTGATCTTGGCGCACGTTGGCATAGTCATCTACCAGCTCTCCGACCTTATATACTTCGCCATTGTATATGTACTCATACGACACACCCAGCACCTGCTCGGGCAGCAGGGCCGTGTTCAGACTCAGATAACCTAGCTGAGCATTGAAGGTGTATTCCCGTGGGTCAAGCTTACGGGCTCGCACCCGCTCATAGTCCACTGTTCTTTCCAAGCCAAGTCCCGTGGGGCTGGTCAGAAATCCTTCAACGGTTGTTTCATTGCGGGCCTCAGCACCCCTATTCAGTAGAGCAGCAAATTCAGGGTTTGCATTGTTGCTAGCGACGGCTCGTGCGTTGGACCCTTGAAATTGGGACCGATAGACGCGCGTGGGCTCAGCCAAGTCCATCAAGGTCAATACATTGCGCAGATTGTCTGTAGTGCGGTTGTCGTTGGTTACATACACCTCCAGGCGGCGTATCTCTATGCCCGACTGCACCGTGGGCAGGTTGCGCAGGGCCGCATCGTAGCGCTCCCGGAAGAAATGCGACAGAAAGAAGTGACGGTCGCGCTCGTATTGGCTGGCTTTTATCTCGAATAGCCGGCTCTGAGCTCCGTTCTGAACTCTTACCTCGTCGGCGGTACCACGTAGTGTACTGGCTACGGCCGTAATGCCCAGGCGGCCAAACTGCAGCTGAGTCTTAATACCGAACAAATTTTGCCCCCCCTGCACCAAGGAGTTATTCAGCGGCAGGCTTACGTTGCCCAGCTCCACCTTGCGGATGATATCGGTTTCGTAGCCCGTATAGTCGAGCTTCATGTTATTCTCGAAATCGAAGGCCGCTTTGGTGTCGTAATTGAAAGTGAGCCGCATCTTCTCGCCGATCTGCCCCGTCACATTCAGGTTCAGGTTCTGATCGTACTCAAAGTCGCCAACGCGCTGCTGCCGCAGGGTGAGTGTAGGGTTGCGGTTGCGGTTAAAGCGCGCGCCAGCGCGTAGCGTTACCGCGCCCTGAGGCTTGATATCGACAAAGCTGCCGCCAAAGATGCGATCGGCTATAGGCCCCAGATAAATACGCGGAATCAAGCGCCGCGAGCCGGTTACACTTTCCCCATCCAAGCCGGCTGAGCGAGTCCGGAAGTAGTCGCGTACGGCTTGTTGCTGCTGATAGCGGGAGTACTCCTCGAAGCTTACTCGGGTAGGGTCGCGAAAGTCAAGCTCAGACCCTACTTTTTCCTCTACGTCAAAGTTTTTCAGGCTGTCATCAGGCGTCACCTGCTGCTTGATGTTGTTCGGCAGCTTGAGCAGCAAGGGCGACTGACGCCGCTGGGGCGAAAGCGGTGAGCCGATGCGATCCTGGGGGGCAATTTTGGGCCGTCGGCTCGACCGATAAATACTCGTGTCGGGCAGAATAGTACGCGGGGTATCGGGCACCATAGCCAAAGCCGAATGGCTAGGCGCGGGCAGCCAACTCCAGAGCTGACGGAGAGCAAAAGGGGATGCTCCGGTAGGTTCAGCCTGCGACAACCAAGTCAGCAATGTTGCGACAACGACTACAGAGGCGGCGAGAGAATTCTTACCGTAGGTCAAGGGAGACTAAGAAAGACAGGCGGGTGAGCAGCCGGGAAGAGTAAACCTAATTCGACTTCAAGGCAAATTTAATCAATTCCTCCACGCTCAGGTCATTACCGTGACGGTGCTGAATGGTCTCCAGCGTTTTTTCGGCCGCCGACCTGGCAAATCCTAGCGTGACTAGAGCGGCTAACGCTTCACTGCGGTTGGTATTGTGCGCCCGTGCCAGGGGTACCGTATCTATACCTGCTTTGGCCAATAATTCGTCCTTGCGGAGCTTGTCTTTTAGCTCCAGAACTACCCGCTGAGCGGTTTTTGGGCCTACTCCCTTAATGCTTTGAATGGAGCGCACATCCTCCTGAATAATGGCCTGCCGAATGGCTCCCACCCCCATACTCGACACCATCACGATGCCCGTTCCAGGCCCAATACCTGACACCGAAATAAGTAGCATAAACAGCACTTTTTCGTTCGGGTCAAGAAAGCCATAAAGCGCTTGTCCGTCCTCTTTAATATGCTGATAGGTGTATATTTTGGCCTTTTCGCCTTCGGCCGGCAATTTGGAATACGTAGCCAAGGAAATTCTTACTTCATACCCAACGCCATTGATGTCCATAATGGCCAAAGCTGGGTCTTTGTAAGCAAGAGTACCGTCGAGGTAAGCAATCATAGCAAAAAATTGTAGGAATGAATGAGTGTTGATGAGGCCTATTAAGTCTTTATCAACACTCAAACAGTGGCTTAATGTCTCTTCAAAAACAAATTATTTTAGCTAATAACCAATTTTATTAGCAGCCAATATTCATTTAAGAATCAACTGCCTGACATCTATAGTGAAACCAGTTTTTATAGGGGCTTATTGTAAGTCTGGGCATCGACTACGGCAATGGCCGACATATTCACAATCTCGCGCACAGAGGCCCCAAGCTGGAGTACGTGCACTGGCTTGCGCATCCCCATCAGGATAGGGCCAATCACTTCAGCGCCGCCAATTTCCTGAAGCACTTTGTAAGCGATGTTGCCTGAAACTACATTGGGGAAAATCAATGTGTTAGCACCATGCTCAGCTAGTTCTGAGAAGGGATAATGCTCCCGTAGCAACTGGGTGTTCAATGCGGTGTTGGCTTGCATCTCTCCATCCAGAATTAAGTCTGGATAGCGCTTCTTCGCTAGTTCCGTAGCACGACGAGCCTTGCCGGGCAGTTCACCAGTGTTAGAACCGAAGTTGGAATAGCTGAGCACGGCAATGCGCGGCTCCGCGTCGAAGAAGCGCACGGCCCGGGCTGTCAGTCCAATAATATCCACCATTTCCTCGGCCGTTGGGTCGATGTTTACGGTAGTATCGGCAAAGAAGTACGGGCCTTTGCGATGTTGTATGATATACATACCAGCCACCCGCTGCACACCATCTTCTACCCCAATCACCTGCAAAGCTGGCGTGATGGATTGACCATAATCCTTAGTCAAGCCGGTGATGAACGCATCGGCCTGCCCGGTTTCGAGCATCATAGCGCCGTAGTAATTACGTTCGCGCATTAGACGGCGGCCCTCGTAAAGGGTAATGCCGCGGCGCTTGCGCTTCTGATACAACAGCTCCGCAAACTCAGCCCGCTGATCGTTTTCCTCCAGAATGTCGATGATTTTACAACCCTCCAGATCTAAACTGTTAGTACGGGCGATATCATCGATTTTTTTACGATTGCCGAGCAAGATTGGGAACGCAATGCCTTCGTCGTGCAGAATCTGCGCGGCTTTGAGCACCTTATAGGTATCAGCCTCCGCAAATACCACGCGCTTAGGATTGGAGCGAGCGGCGCTGGTGATGCGGTTCATCAGCTTCTGATTCACCCCCAGGCGGGCCCGCAAGTCGTCTTCGTAGGACTGCCAATCGGTGATGGACTGACGAGCGCTACCGCTTTCCATGGCAGCCCGCGCGACGGCCGGCGAAATGGTCGTAATCAGACGTGGATCAAGGGGCTTAGGAATCAAATATGTACGGCCAAAAGCTAACGTGTTGTCGCCATAGGCCTTGTTTACCATGTCGGGCACGGGCTCCTTGGCTAGCTCGGCCAGCGCCTGAACGGCTGCCAGCTTCATAGCCTCGTTTATTTCCGTGGCCCGCACGTCCAGCGCACCCCGGAAGATATAGGGGAAGCCCAATACGTTGTTGACCTGATTAGGATGGTCGGAGCGACCGGTAGCCATAATCAAATCAGGTCGGGTAGCCATGGCTACATCGTACTCAATCTCAGGGTTCGGATTGGCCAGAGCAAAGACAATAGGATTGTCAGCCATGCGCAGCAGCAACTCAGGCGGCAGCACGTTGGCCGCCGAAAGACCCAGAAATACGTCGGCGCCTTCCAAGGCCTCGGCCAGCGTAGTCACCGGGCGCTGGGTGGCAAACTGCATCTGCAGGTCGGCCAAATCGGTCCGCTCTGGATTGATAACGCCTTTAATATCAAACACTACGACGTTCTCTAGCTTGAGGCCTAGGGCCAGATAAAGCCGCATACAGGATATAGCAGCGGCTCCGGCGCCGCTTACGACCAGCTTAATCTCCGTTATTTTCTTGCCTACTACTTCCAGCGCGTTCAGCAGCGCGGCCGACGAAATAATAGCCGTGCCGTGCTGGTCGTCGTGCATGAGGGGAATGTTCATTTTCTCCCTTAGCTCGGTTTCGATGCGAAAGCATTCCGGCGCCTTGATATCTTCTAGATTGATGCCCCCGAACGTAGGCTCCAACGACTTCACGATGCGAATAAACTCGTCGGGGTCGGTGGCGTCAATCTCAATATCGAAGCAGTCGATGCCCGCAAACTTCTTGAACAGTACGCCTTTTCCTTCCATTACCGGCTTCGAGGCATCGGGGCCGATATTGCCCAGCCCAAGTACGGCCGTACCATTGGAAATCACGCCTACCAGGTTGCCTTTCGCGGTGTATTTGTATACATCCTCTTTGTTCGCTGCAATAGCTAAGCAAGGTTCCGCAACTCCAGGCGAATAAGCTAAGGCCAAGTCCAGTTGGGTACTAAGGGGCTTGGTGGGTACTACTTCAATCTTGCCAGCGGGGGTACGGGAGTGGTAATCGAGGGCTTCCTGTTTGTTAATTTTCAGCATTGCCAAAAAGGGTAGGTGAGTGGCGTCGGGCGGAACAACCAATAAGCAAGTTGGGGCGAATTTGCTCCGAATCAAAGTTGAGCTAAGCTAACTACAGTGAAAAATGCCCCCCAGCGCATGGCCTGAGGGGCATTTTAAATGAGCAACACTTAAAAGATTATGGCCCTTATCGCGATACGATAAGCTGCTGTCCGGGCTTCACGGCATCCGACTGCAGGTTGTTGAGCTTGCGCAGCTGATCCACGGTAACTCCCTCGTAGCGGCGCGAGATATTATAAAGCGTATCTCCGGGCTGAACCAAATGCACTTTGCTTATAGCCCGAGGGCTGGGGGGCATTTTAGGGCTTGGCTTGGCTGCTGCCACCCGCGGAGCGGGCTCCTCGGCGGGCTGGGGGTCATTTTGAGCTAGCGCTTCGGCATCGGCTGGCGCATAAAGCACCAGTTTCTGACCTGGAGTCAATGTTATTGTTTTGAGCTCATTCCATGCCATTAGCTGGGCCACGCTTACGCCGTGAGTACGCGCCAGCTTCTCAAGAAAATCGCCCTTGCGTACCACGTACTCGGTAGGCAGACTATCCTGGGGCACTTCAACGGAAGCCACAAACGAGGTGCTAGTGTCAGTTTCCTGCACCGCTACAGCTTTCGCCGAATGTTGCTTAGCTGCGGGTGTAGCAGTAGTGGCTACGATAGGCTCCGCTGAGTCAGGCTCAGCAATGGCAACAGGCTTTTCTACTGCTTTGGCGGGAGTAGCTTTTGCTACAACTGGCACCGCCTTTACCCCATAGAGAGGCAACTTGTCAGGAACCATGAGACGGTTGGCGGCCACCATTGTCTTGTTGCTGGAAGCAGGCTTTTCAACTACTGGCACGAAGACCACCAGTTGCTGCTTGGACACCAAGGCTTTGCCGCGCTTAAGATTATTCCAGCGGGCAAGCTGCTCAGGAGTGACGTTGTAGCGCGAAGCAATGCTGGCCACGCTCTGCCCTGTGCGCACTGAGTGCATAATTTTACGCTGACGAGGCTCTGCCGGCGCTGACCTTGTAGTCGTGGCCGCTACCGCGTTAGATGTATACATCAGTCCAGGCAGTCCCGGCATACGGGGCATAAGCGGCGAGGGAGGCGGAATCGTAACCTTACAGAAATCCAGAAACAGGTTTCTGTCTTGGGCCGCTAGTTCCTGCCGCACCCGCACCGGGACTTTCAGCGAATAGTTGCGTAGAGCCGCTGGTATGTAGGATTGGCGCAACTCGGGGTTATGCCGCAGAATAGCCGCCGAATCGAGGCCAAACTGAGCCGAGAACTTGCGCAAATCCAAGGAGCGACCCGAAATTAGCAACGTATCCATCGGCTCCGGGTACTGATACCGCAGCGAATCAGAGTGGAGGTTGTGCTCACGCGCGTACTGCAAGGTGTAGAGCGTAGCCGTAAACGTGGGTACGTAATTGCGCGTTTCTTTAGGCAGATATTGATAAATCGTCCAGAAGTCACGCTTGCCGCCCGCTTTCGCAATAGCCTTGCGAATATTGCCCGAACCGTAGTTGTAGGCGGCTAGCACAAGTTCCCAATCGCCAAACATCCGGTACAAGTCGCGCAGGTACTTACAAGCCGCCTCCGTTGACTTCTCCGGGTCCATTCGCTCGTCTATGTAGTCGTTGCGCTGCAGCCGTAAGTCATTGGCCGTTGGGCCCATAAACTGCCACAAACCCAGCGCACCCACTCGCGACTTGGCCTGCGGTAACAAAGCCGATTCTACCACCGCCAGGTACTTAAGGTCTTGGGGTAAGTTGTACTTAGCCAGGTATTTCTCGAAGATGGGGAAATACAGATTCTGGCGTTCCAGGATGCGTTGCGTGTACGTCCGGTTGCGCACGGTGAAGTAGTCCACATAACTCATCACCGAGTTGTTAAAAAGATGAGGCACATCCGTTTCAAAACACCCGATACGGTCAGCCACCAGCTCGCGCATAATGGGGGGCTTTTGCAGCCACCTCAGCCTTGCCGTATCAATTTGCGGCGGTTCAATGAATACTAATGTATCGGGCAGCAGCTGAATAGACACCCGCGTGGTGTCGTCGTTGGCACGCTGAAGGTCCGGTTTCGGATTAGCGAGCGTTTGGGCCGCCACTGGGCGGGCAACAGCAAGGGTCAGCAGAAAAAGGACGGCAGCGCGCAACAACGATTTTTTCATCAGGGCAAAGCAGGTGTGAGCGATTCTGTAACAGATTTGGCAAATGCCAATAGGTGTTCTTCGCGGAACGCTCCGCTTAGAATTTGCAGCCCAATGGGCAAACTAGCTGCATCCTGCCCGGCTGGTACCGATACAGCCGGAACCCCGGCCAATGACGCCTGCACCGTGAAAATATCAGCTAAGTACAGGGCTAACGTATCTTTCTCGTTCTCACCAATCCGGAATGCCGTGGTCGGCGTGGTGGGAAGCACTAGAAAGTCATATTGGCGCAATAGCTCGTCGGTTTTCTCTTTAATAAGGCGCCGGACGCGCTGCGCTTTGGTATAATAGGCGTCGTAATAGTCAGCTGATAACACAAAGGTCCCCAGCAAGATACGCCGTTGTACCTCAGGGCCAAAGCCTTGCGACCTGGTTTTTTTATACAGTGACTCCAAATCCGTTGCGTCGGGCGCCCTATAACCAAACTTTACACCATCGTAACGGCTGAGGTTAGAGCTGGCCTCGGCCGTGGTCAGAATGTAGTAAGAGGGAACAATAAAGTCGAGGTAAGGAAAGTCAACGGGCTCTACTACATGGCCTTGACCACGCAATACATCAAGGGCCGCTTCTGTTGCCGCCTTTATCTCGGGGTTCAAACCGGGGCGCTCCAAGCAGTCGCGGATGTAGCCGATGCGCACGTGGGGCGCCGGCGTAAGTAGCTCACTGTACGCGGGCACAGGTTTCTGGCTTACCGTACTATCAAAGTTGTCAGGGCCTGCCATTACTTCCAATAGCAGTGCCGCATCGTCCACGGAACGGGTGAGCGTGCCGATTTGATCGAAGGAAGACGCATAGGCAACTAACCCATAGCGCGAGATGCGGGAGTAAGTCGGCTTAAAACCAATAACGCCACAGAATGCTGCCGGCTGCCGCACCGAGCCACCTGTATCAGAGCCAATAGAAGCTAAGCACAAATCGGCCTGCACAGCCACCGCCGAGCCACCCGAAGATCCACCAGGCACCCGGTCAGGGTCAATGGCGTTGCGGGCAGGACCGAAATAGGACGACTCATTGGAGGCGCCCATGGCAAACTCGTCGCAGTTCTGTCGACCGATGAGAATCGCATCTTCATCGAGTAGGCGCTGAACTGCCGTACCGGTATAAAGAGACTTAAACCCATCGAGGATGTGACTGCTGGATTGTAGCAAATGGTCTTTATAAGCCAGCACATCCTTCAACCCGATGACCATACCAGCCAACTTGCCCGCTGTGCCAGCGGCGAGTTTGGCATCCACGGCATCAGCCTGGGCTAAAGCTTCATCGGTGAATACTTCTAGAAAAGCGTTTAGATGGCTTTGCTGCTGAATATTATCTAGATAATACTCCACGAGCTGACGACAGGTGGTAGTGCCTGCCGTCAGCTCGTCGCGAACTTCGGTAAGTGAATTAAAGCGTCTCAAGGGATGAGGGCAATCAGATTAGTGTGACTGGTCGAGGCGGGGCCGCTCGGGCGCCGGCTGGGGGGCAATTCCACCGTCCATGGGCGGTGCAACGGTTGTTTCAGCTGCTGGCTCCACCGACGATACGGAGGTGACGGTAGGCTGATCTAAGTTTTGAGAAGCCGTCTCGTAGGTAGGAGCGGTATAAGCAGGAGCTTGCGATTGCGGTGTCTGATTTGGCAGGCCCGCCCGCTCAATTTCGCTCCGAATTTCACTGGAGGCGTCCTTAAACTCACGAATGCCTTTACCCAAGCCACGCGCTAGCTCAGGAATTTTATTGGCCCCGAAGAAGATCAGGATGACGACTAAAATCAACATGATTTCACCGCCGCCGAGGTCGCCCAAGAACAGAAGGAAGGGAGTGCTCATGACGTAAGCTTACAGGCGTGGTTGGGTCGGATCGTTGGGATTAACCGGACGATCCTGAAACTCTGGCTTGTCTTCCTTGGTAGCATCCTTAAACTCGCGGATACCTTTACCAAGACCTCTTGCCAATTCCGGGATCTTACGGGCGCCGAACAGCAGGATAATTACGAATAAGATCAGCAGAATTTCGGTCGTGCCGAAGTTGCCAATCAGAAAAAGCGAACCAAATGTCATAGTAGAGGGCGCTCAGGCCGTTTTGGAGGAACAAACCAAGTATACGCAAATCGATACGCGTCAGGATTGGTAAAGGTACCTGTTAATTTTAAAAGTTGTAGGGGTTAGCGCTTTCGGGCTTCAATTGCTGAGAGCTCTAAATTTTTTGCAAAACCTAAATCTAGTGCCCCTGTTTTTTCCGTAGTCAAACTTCACGTATCTTATAGTATAATATTTACCGCGCAAAATATTGGTTTCAACGACCAAAAGTGCTAGTTCATAGCCGAAGTGTAGTTACTTTGTAATAGTAAGAGAAGGGTTTTAGCTAACGTTATGCGTTAAGCTTGTCTCATTCCGATCTATAGTTTTTTGCCCTTGTCCATGCCGAGTAAGCCCTCCCAATCTGCTAAAGCTTCCTCACTTCCTTTTGCCGCAATGGGCAAAGACAGTGAGGCTGAACGCCTGGAAGTGCTGCGCAACTATCAGATTCTGGATACGCCACCTGAGCAAGTATTCGATGATTTAGCGCAGCTGGCTGGCTTTATCTGCGGCACACCTATATCTTTAGTATCATTGATTGACGCTGATCGTCAATGGTTTAAAGCGAAGGTGGGCTGGGATAAAAGCGACAGCACAAAGCGTGAAGTGGCCTTCTGTCAGCATACAATTCTGGGCGAGGATGTGTACGAGATTGAGGATGCAACGAAAGACCCCATGTTTTGGGACAATCCGCTGGTGACGGGTGAACCTAGTATTCGTTTCTACGCTGGGGCGCCGCTCATTACGCCCGATGGTGTTCCGCTTGGTACTATCTGCGCCCTCGATACGGTTCCTCACCGGCTTAGCGAACAACAGCGCAATGCGTTGCGCATTGTAGCTCGCGAAGTAGTATCTCATTTGGAACTGCGGAGGGCCCGTCAGCAACTGGAGCAGGAACAGCGCAAGCTAGATGGCTTATTGCGCATGGCCAACGATACTGCCGAGTCTTTGTATATGGGCAGTCGGGCGGAAATATTTATCAAGCAGGAAAGTAAGCTGCTACGCGTCGAGACGATAGATATACGCTACGTAGAAGCCCTCGGTGATTACGTGAATATCTACCTGACCCGCGAGCGCTATACCGTGTACAGCACCATGAAAGAGCTGGAGACTAAGCTGCCCGTTCGTGATTTTGTGCGCGTACACCGCAAATACATTGTTCGGCTCGACTGTATTGTGGCTATTGAGGGAGATTTTGCCCTTATTGAAGCTGGACGTGCTTGGCATGCCGAAAGTGGAAGCAACACGTTGTCAATTCCTATCGGCAACTCCTTCAAGTCCACACTGATGAGCCGTCTCAATTTGGTTTAGCAGCCCAAGCGACCTTCAGAGTAGGCGCTTTCAGAGGCCATACCCCGAAATGTAATATTCACCGAGAAAATCGGGGCGTTCAGCGAATAGACTTTTATAGCAGCCAAAAAGCTTCTATCTTTCGTCGTGTTATCGGATTGATATCCTGATGCTAAGTAAGAATACACTTCTTGATCTAGCATTTGGTTAGTTTTTCGATAGCTAAGTTTGTTTTCATAGCTCAGAAAGGCACCGTGCGCTGCACGGTGTTTTTTTTTGCCTTATCTGTTTCAAACTTAAGCGCTATCAATTAACTGATAAGCAGCTCTTAGTGCTGACCTTACTTAAGTGCAAAAGGAGCCATTTGAATCGGCTAAGTTGTAAGGACTTAGTATAGAGAAAAACTTATGTTTTGGTGATCTCTGGAAGAAAACTAGATTGTCTGTAGGTTTGTAACCAACCCGATTCTGCTTTCTGCTTATGCCTACTTCCCCTCCCGCTCTGTGCTCCGGCGACCAAGTTGCTATTGTTTGTCCGGCCCGAAAAGTCAGCCATGCAGAGCTTGAAGCCGCTATTGCTATTCTGACAGCCTGGGGACTAGAGGTCGTGTTAGGTACTACGGTAACGGCGGAACACCACCAGTTTGCCGGCTCCGATGCAGTGCGCTGCCAAGACATTCAGCAGCAACTCGACGACCCAAGTATTCGAGCTATTCTCTGTGCTCGGGGAGGCTATGGCACCACGCGCATCATCGACCAACTGGACTTCTCTCGCTTCGCTGATAATCCTAAATGGATTGCGGGCTTCAGCGACATTACTACGCTTAATTGCCATTTGCTGGCACTGGGCCATGAAAGTATACATGGAGTCATGCCCTTGCTGTTCAATCAGGCTGGTGGTGAACAAGCACTAGAAAGCCTGCGCTGCGCTCTGTTTGGCGAACCTATCAGCTATTTTGCCCCCCAGCATCCACTCAATCAGCTTGGCACGGCTAATGGCGAGCTGATTGGGGGTAATCTTAGCCTGCTCCAGACCATTACTGGTACCGCCTCAGATTGCTCACTGGCCGGGCGTATCCTCTTTATTGAGGACATCGATGAGTATCTCTACAACATCGACCGCATGATGGTACACTTAGACCGTACCGGCAAACTCGCAAGCTTGGCAGGGCTACTCGTAGGGCACTTCACCGATTCAAAGGATAACGCTATTCCCTTCGGCCAAACGCCTTACGAAATCATTCAGACCTACGCCGCCAAATATAATTTCCCCGTAGCATACGGCTTTCCTGTAGGCCATGAGCCGTTAAATATGGCGCTGATCTGCGGCCGCAAGGCACAAATGACAGTGGACGCAGACGGTGTGCGGGTGGAGTACATTACAAACTACTAGCTATAAAAAAGCCCCCAAACTTAGTCGGGGGGCTTTTTTATAAGGTATGAATCTACTTGTTACTCCGCGTATATAGTTTGCAGCACCGTCTGGCCTACAGCTTTAAGTGTGCGCCGATTGATAATGCTCATATTATCCTGAGTGGTGTGATGATAGGCGGGAAAGTAATCGTCGCCAATGGGAAGGTGGTCGATAATATCGATGGTGCGCACGCCGGCTTGGTTGGTGAACACGTGGTCGTCGGTGATGCCAGGGCTATCCTGAAAAAGGAAAAAATCGGAGTAGCCGAGGCGTGCGGCGGTGGCCCAGACTTTATCCACCACATCGCGCGCTACTTCGCGAGAAAGCTGCTCACGGCTAAACTTAGCGTTCTGGGCGCCTACCATATCAAGCAGGATGCCGTAGCTGGGCTTGTAGCCGACGGGCAATAAGTTTTTGGCCCAGTGCTGGGAGCCTAAGCACCAACTTTCCTTGTTCTGCGCCGCTAGCTTGTTTACCTGGCTTCCCTGCGTAGCGGAGTCATAGCCATAGTCTTCGGCATCAAATAGAATAAAATCGACGCCAACACTTGAGGTTAAACTGTCGGGCTGCTGACTTAGCACGCGGGCCATTTCTAGGGCCACAGCCACACCGCTGGCACCGTCGCTGGCACCATCAAGCGGAGCGTTGGGGTTTTGTTTGTCTTTGTCGGCAAACGGACGGGTGTCCCAGTGGGCAAAAATAGCCACTCGGCGAGTTGCCTGGGGGGCAAATTGAGCGATGATATTGCGCGCGCGCAGCATCTTGCCATCCCAGGCCATTGCCTCGAAAGGCTGCTCACGCACGGTCAAGCCCATCTTTTTAAACTCGCCTATCATCCAGTCGCCGCAGGCCACGTGCGCCGGCGAGTTGGGCACTCGCGGACCAAATGCTACTTGCTTAGCCGTGTAAGCATAGGCCGAGTCAGCGTTGAAGGCGGGAGCAGCACGCATAGTAGTCTCTTCCGTAGCGGTGGTATCAGCAGATTCTTGGCGGGCTCTATCGGGGCAGCCAGTGAGTAGCAGCAAAGTGGCTAAGGCAGCGGGAGCGAGACGGAAAAGCTTCATAAAGGGCGGCTAAACATAATAACGCTAAGCTTTAGCTTGAGACGTCGTGGGGGCGCAAAGCGTGGGTAGCTAGTGCGTAACTGTTTATTCACGTTTCGTTAAAATGTAGCCCTGGGGGCCTTTCTAACTAGGAAAACGAGACGTAAACGGTAAATATGCGCTTGCTACTACGCCCGCAGTAATTTACCGAGCTGGAGCTTGGCTGTGCATTACTCCTCGCTGTAGGCCCAGTCGACGCCGGTTTTCAAGTCTTTAATCAAGATTCCTTGCTCTTTTAGGGCTGCCCGAATTTGATCTACTTTGTCGTAGGCCTTTGAGGCTTTGGCTTCCTGGTAGAAATCTAAGGTGAGGCCAAGCAGCTGTTCGGCATTAGCACGGGGCTCATCCTGCAAACCCAAAATGTTGCTTACCAACTGGCGATATGCAGAAATTGCTTCTTCCAGCGCATCGGGACTGACGGTGGCGAGCGTAGCTAGGTTTGCGTAAAAACCGTTGAGCTTGCGCAGCAGATTAAACAAGCTGGCTATGGCGCGGGCTGTGTTCAAGTCATCGTTAAGCCCCACGAAGCATTCAGAGACGAGCTTTCTTAGCTCAGCGTCTGCTTTCTCCGTGTCTTGCTGGCGCTCTGCTCCCCCAGGCAGGTTCAGTTTGTCCAGAAGGCGCAGGCCATTCATGAGCTTGCGGTAGCCTTTGCGGGCTGCTTGCAGAGCCTCATCAGATACATCGACGGGGCTGCGGTAATGGGCTTGCAGCAGGAAAAAACGAACTACCATGGGCGAGTAAGCCTGCGTAAGCGTAGCCGTGGGGCCCTTGAACATGTCGCCAAGCAGCACGAAGTTGCCTAGGCTTTTGCTCATCTTGGTCCCGTTCACCGTTATCAGGTTGTGATGCACCCAGAAGCGCGACTCGTCGGTGTGAGTGTGGCTGCCCTGGCACTGCGCTATCTCGCACTCGTGGTGCGGAAACATCAGATCCAGGCCTCCACCATGAATGTCGGATAGCTGGCCGAGGTACTTGCGGCTCATGGCCGAGCACTCGAGGTGCCAGCCGGGAAATCCCTCGCCCCAGGGCGAAGGCCAGCGCATGATATGCTCGGGCGATGCTTTTTTCCAGAGCGCGAAATCCAGGGGGCTGCGCTTTTCGTCTTGCCCGGCCAGCGTGTCGCGGGTGCCGGCCAGCTGGTCATCAATGCTGCGGTTGGAGAGCTTGCCATAGCGGTCCTGCTCCGCATTATAGCGCGGCACATCGAAGTACACACTGCCATTCACTTCGTAGGCAAAGCCATTGGCAATGATTTCCTCCACCATGCTAATCTGCTCGGTGATGTGGCCGCTGGCTTGGGGCTCAATATCGGGCGGCAAGCAGCCTAGCGCCAGCATATTCTGGCGGTAGAGATTTACGTAGTGCTGCGCGATCTGCATGGGCTCCTGTCGCTGAGCGCGGGCAGCCTTAGCCATCTTATCCTCGCCTTCATCGGCGTCACTTTCTAGGTGACCGACGTCGGTTATGTTGCGCACGTAGCGTACGGTGTAGCCAAGGTGACGCAAGTAGCGCGTGAGTACATCGAATACCACGGGGCCTCGGGCGTTGCCCAAATGAGCCTCACTGTACACGGTAGGCCCGCACAGGTACACGCCAACGAAAGGCGAATGCACGGGTTCGAACGCCTCCTTGCGGCGGCTGAGGGTATTATAAAGCGAAAGCGGGTGGTGCATGCGGTAAAAGTAACTACTTACAGCTTGGTAAGCCTAGCAAAAAGCAATTGGTACGTGGTTTAGCGCTTATCGGTCGGCTAAGAAAAATGTATTGTTTTAGGTCCAAAAGGACTCTGTTATTGGTATAAAACCTTTGCCCGTAGTATATAAAGTTCAATGAGTAGTTTAAACTCAGAGTGGTTAGTAATAAAAAAGTTGCCGTTTCCCTCAAGTTTATTTAAGCTGAAAAAGCTTCTTGGGGCGCTTTTTAGCTTAGCCAAGTCTTTTAGTTTGCAGCTACTCCCTCAGGCGGTAAGTGCCGGAGGTGGGATAGTGGTCAGAGTGAGGTATTTCGTAATTCACGTGAAAGTCCTCGACTATCCAGCGTGGGCCCGCAAACTGATGATCGATGCGCACGAAAGGCAAGCGACCATTATATGTACTGCCAATTCCAGTGCCTACCGCGGTCCAGGCGTTTTGAAAACGGTCGGCCAGCTGATCGTACGTGTAGCTATAGGGCAAATCGTTGAGGTCGGCAGCCAGCAGGATAGGGTAGCGACACCGCTCAAAGCGGCGTGTTAGCGTGTCTATTTGTACGCTACGTGCAATAAGGCCGCGCTTATAACGCCGCAGCAAACCACGACCTTCTCGCTTCAAGCCTTCTTTGCTGGAATAGCTGTCCACAATGGCTTTTTCCTCCATGCTCATACTTTGGAGGTGGAAGTTGTAGACCCGAATAGTGTCGCCGGCCGGAAGGCGCAGGTCTGCGAACATCGCGTGGTTTTGGGTAAGCTTACCAAACGAAATGGTGCCACGCTTCACGATAGGGAAACGTGAGAAGATAGCTAGCCCAAACTCAGCCCCTATGCTGTTGGTAAGGGTCTTGGATACAAACGCCTGCCTGCCCGCCTGGCGACCTATTTTCTCTACGGTGCGAAAGATCTGCTTATCTTGGTCAGAGCCTCGAGGCTCATTATAGAACTCTTGTAGACAAAGCACATCGGCGGGGTTTTCAGCCAGCCACTGGATAAGCTGGCGAGAAGAAGCCAAATTGGGGTCGCGAAGCTGAGGGTATACGTTGAAGATGCGCACATTGGCGCTAAGCATTCGAACCTGCTTGGCATCTTGGCCAGTAGGCGCTGACGCTACATGCAGAGGGTGCAAAGCTAAGCCTCTCTGAAAATGAGGCCAAGTGAGCAGGGTGGCGAGCAAGGGCAAAGCGGCGACGCGCCAATCGCGCAATAACCAATACAAGGCGGCAGCCAAGTTTAGCCCTAGGGCAATGGGCAAGGTAAGAGCACCAAAAGACGCCGGCCAGAATACGTGAGCAGGAATCTGCACGCACGCAATAGCGACTAAAAGCCACAGCAAAACGAGCAGAGTACACTTGAAAGCAAAGGAGCGAAGCACAAATAAGCAGCCCTTAATAATGACTAGGGCAAAGGTAGGAGATGCAACCGGAAACCGGCGAGACTGGCGAAAACAGTAAGCAACGCTGGGGGCAAAAATTACGGCCGTGCCTCAAAAACGCTAGCAAAATGAGCCTCAATAAATTGTAGCTTGCGCTATTCTTATAAGGTTGATAGTATGCTGTATTTTACTTTTCGCTTACTTTTATGCGTGGGGCTGCTAAGCGCTCTAACAACTGCCTCCAGCTATGCTAAGCCAAGTGCCGCTGCACCCGTAGCCAAATCGTTGGAGTTTGTAGAAAATCGGGGCCAATGGGACAGCCGAGCCCAGTATATGGCCGAGCTGCCAGCTGGGCGGCTATTTTTAGAGAAAACAGGATTCGTGTACGCCTTCGCTGATCCTAATGCCTTACGCGCTCACAAGGAGCATGAAGGTACAAATGGTGGCCCTGTGTCTGATAAGCTGCGGGCGCATGCTTACCGGGTTTCTTTTGAGGGCAGCAGCTCTGCCGCTACTCTCGCCCCCGACGAGCCCACTGATGGCTTCCGCAACTACTTTCTGGGCAACGACGCCAAGCATTGGGCCTCCAGCGTGCGGGGCTTCCGGCAGGTGCGCTACAGTAATTTATATGCAAACATCGGCGCCCGGCTTTACGAAAACGAGGGCGGCAACTTGGAGTACGACTTCACGGTGCAGCCGGGGGGCAAACCTGCGAATATCCGGTTGCGCTATACGGGCACTGAGCGCCTGACTTTGGAAAGCGGTCATCTATTGATTCAAACCAGTGTTGGCACCGTGACGGAGCAGGCACCGCGGGCTTGGCAGGAGCTAAATGGGCAGCGCATCCCCGTGGAATGTGCTTTTGTGCTCGAAAAGAACGTGGTCAGCTTTCGGCTAGGTAGCTATGATGCCAAGCGGCCGCTTATTATCGATCCGACGGTTATATTTTCCTCGTTTTCTGGCTCCGCAGTCGATAACTGGGGCTATACTGCTACCTATGATGCCCAAGGTAATATGTACTCCGGTGGTGTTGCATTTGGCTTGGGTTACCCAACATCCACCGGGGCGTTCAGCACCAGCTTTGGTGGCGGTGTCGATGTAGCCATTATTAAATACAATACCACGGTGCGCGGCAGCGCAGCCCGCCTATATGCCACCTACCTGGGGGGCAATTTGGTGGATAGCCCGCATAGTTTGGTGGTGAATAGTCAGAATGAATTAGTTATTCTTGGCTCCACGAGCTCCAATAACTTCCCGGTTCCTCGCACAGCCTTCGATGATTCTTTCAACGGCGGCCCCAGCATTGACCCCTTTAATACCAATGACCCACGCAATACCTACAGCAGTGGCGCTGACTTGTTTATAACCAAGCTCAGCGGTAATGGTAATACGCTTTTAGCCTCTACCTACCTCGGTGGTAGTGGTACCGATGGCGTTATTCCGCAGGCTACAGGCCTGGTGCAGAACTATGGCGACCCGTTTCGGGGCGACATTATCACCGATTCGGACGGTAACATATATGTGGCCTCCACTACAACCAGCAACAATTTTCCGGCTCGCAATGGGTTTCGCACTACTACTCAGGGTGGTGCTTCCGATGCTGTGGTAGTAAAGCTCTCCGGTGATTTGCGTACGATGATTTGGGGTAACTACTTGGGCGGCTCGGCCTCCGATGCGGCCTACTCCATTCAACTCGACGATGACCGCAACGTGTACGTGAGCGGTGGTACTAACAGCACAAACTTGGCTGGTACCAGCGGCCGTTATCAGCCCCAGTTGAGCGGCGGAGTTGATGGCTTTGTGGCGCGAATCAACAGCCAGGGGACTACGCTAACCCATGCTACGTACGTGGGTACCAACGAAACCGACCAGACTTACTTTCTGCAGCTCGACGCGTCGGCCAACGTGTACGTGCTTGGTCAAACTAGAGGAAATTTTCCCCGCACAGCAGGGTTGTATGGAGTAGCCAATGGCCGCCAGTTTATCCAGAAATTCGATAACACCCTTACCACCAGCTTGTATTCAACGGCCTTCGGTACGGGCCGCGCTGCGCCTGATCTATCACTGACGGCTTTTCTGGTAGATGACTGTGAGCGAATATATATAAGCGGCTGGGGTGGCAATACCAACTCAAATGGGGGCAACACCCAAGGCCTGCCTACTACTGCCGACGCCTCCCAGCGCACCACCGACGGCTCCGACTTCTATATTGTTCAGTTCAAGCCCGGCATGACGGCTATTGAATATGCCACTTTCTTTGGTCAGAATGGCGGCCGGGGTGAGCACGTAGATGGCGGTACTTCTCGCTTTGATAAGCGCGGTGCTATCTATCAGGCCGTCTGTGGGGGCTGTGGAGGCAGTTCTGGCTTTCCAGTGCCACCAGGGGCTAATTATTATAGC
The DNA here is from genome assembly GCF_054051685.1 of Hymenobacter sp. HD11105. NCBI lineage: Bacteria > Pseudomonadati > Bacteroidota > Cytophagia > Cytophagales > Hymenobacteraceae > Hymenobacter > Hymenobacter sp. HD11105. The sequence goes on from NZ_JBSWBR010000001.1 coordinate 752,273, forward strand.
ACAACCAATAATTCAATTAACTGTAACAACGCCGCTTTCAAGGTCGACTTCGCGGCCATAGTAGTAAACCCCGGCCCCGACCGTACCGTGTGCTACAGCGCAGGCCCTCAGCGTCTGAGCGGTAGCCCGGCGGGTGGTATCTGGAGCGGACCTGGCGTCACCGCTTTGGCCGGCGGAGGGTATCAATTCACGCCTACTCCTGCGTTGGTTGGTCGCAATACGCTCACCTATACCGTAAACACCACCGGCGTATGCCAGAGTACTAAGTTTCTGCGCATGACCGTGAGCCCAGAGGTGGCTATCACATTTGCCCCCCCAAATACCGTTTGCAGCAACACTACGGCCGTGGCGCTTACCGCTACGCCAGCCGGAGGCACATTCAGTGGGCCGGGCGTTACGGGGCGAAATTTCAATCCTAGCGTAGCCGGCGTAGGCCGCCATACTATTACATATACCCTCTCCGATTCCTTAGGCTGTGGTATTACCTCACGAGTAATTGTAGTAGATGCACAGCCCACGGTAGTGGTCAACGCCGACACCGTATTATGCTCCGATCAGGTGCGGGCCTTCCGCATGCTACGCGCCTCGCCGGCGGGTGGTACCTGGAGTGGTACCGGCGTCACGGCCGATGGGATGTTTACGCCTCCTAATACTAATAACCAAGGAGGCATTTTCACGCTTGAATACACCGTGACGGTAGGAGCTTGCAAAATAGTAGCAACCCGCAAGGTAACAGTAGCGCCTACGTCCGCTACCGATGTGAACTTGAACGTGCCTGAGTGCCAAGCAGCCCCCGAATACAGCGGATTGGCGCCCTTTACTTTACAGTTTAAGCCTGTACTTGCCGGAGGTACGTTTAGCTGGGATTTTGGCGATGGTAACACTTCTAATGAAGAGTCGCCCACGCACGTGTACGAGAATGAAGGTTCATATTCCGTCAAACTCACGGCCCGGTACGCTGGCTGTACGGTGGTTACGCAGTTTGCAGCCGTGAAAGTGGGCAGGGTGCAGATCCCCAACATCTTCACCCCCAACAACGACAACCTAAACGAAACATTTGCCCCCCGCCTAGGCTGCCTGCCTGCTCACCTTACTGTGTTTAGCCGCTGGGGCAAAAAAGTGTACGAAGCTACCGACTATCACAACGACTGGAACGGCGATACGCTGCCCGACGGAGTTTATTATTATCTGCTGCGCGATACGGAAGGCAAAGCAACAAAAGGCTGGGTAGAAATAAAGCGCTAAAGTCTATGCCGCCAGCTAAGCAAGATGGAAGCTATAATGCCCAATCTCCTATTATATAAGGTAGCCGTAAGTAGCTCTGGCATCCTGCCTTGCATACGGCCGGATTTTGTACTATCTTTGCACCAGCAATGAAGTTAAAAAGAGGGGACGAGTCGTCCCCTCTTTCTTTTGTCACCTAGTTCAGTTTCTATGCGCTTTGATCGTAACCACCTGCTTGAAATGCTCCAGGAAAGCCTGTCTGGTCCGGAGTTGTTCATTGTAGGGCTTACCGTGTCCGACTCGGCTGTGCGACCCAAGATTACGGCCATCTTGGATAGCGAGCAGGGAATGGGCATCGAGGAATACGCCCGAGTGAGTCGTCGCTTGGCTCATCGAATCGATGAGACGTATGGCGAGGAAGCCAGCTACACGCTGGAGGTTACATCGCCCGGCGCTGATCAGCCCCTGGCTGACCCCCGCCAGTATACCCGCCATGTGGGCCGCAACCTGCAAGTAAAGCTCACTGACGGCACCGAGAAAACCGGTACCCTGGAAGCCACCGAAGCCGAAGGAATTCAGCTGGCGGAGGAAGTAAAAGAAAAGAACAAAAAGAAGATGCTGCCCGCCGCCTTTATTGCCTTTTCGGCCATAGCGGAGGCCCGGGTGGTTATCTCATTCAAATAAAACAGAAAAACGCGAAGGTGCTGCTTTGCTGATCAAGTTATCCTCTCGGAATTCACCCGGTCTTTGAGGGGCTTTTTCAGAACAAATTGGAAGGCTCGTGCTTCTGGGGGGCAAATTTTCAGCTCCTACCACATTTGCTTAAATTATAACTGCTGCCTGCTTTTCGCATCTGCGCAACCTTTTTAAATCTGCAAAATCTGTGATCTTATGAACAGCAACGTGCTAATTGAATCGTTCGCCGAGTTCGCCCGCTCGAAGAACATCGACCGCCCCACGATGATGAGCATTCTGGAGGACGTGTTTCGCACGATGATCCGGAAAAAATATACCACCGACGAGAACTTCGACGTGATTTTGAACGTGGACCAAGGTGACCTGGAAATTTGGCGTAACCGCGAAATCGTGGACGACAACTCCGAGGATATCTGGGACTTTGATAAAATTCCACTCACGGAAGCTCAAAAAATTGAGGCCGACTTTGAAGTAGGTGAGCAAGTAGCTGAAGAAGTGAAGCTGGAGGATTTTGGCCGCCGCGCCGTGCTTATGGCTCGTCAGACGCTGATTCAGCGCGTGAAGGACCTGGAGCGCGACCACCTCTACCAGCAGTACAAAGATCAGGTTGGCGAAATCGTGACCGGTGAGGTGTACCAAGTATGGAGCCGCGAGGCCCTCATTCTGGACAAAGAAGAAAACGAGCTGGTATTGCCTAAGTCGGAGCAAATCCCGAAAGACCGCTACCGCAAGGGTGACAACGTACGTGCCGTCGTACACCGCGTTGAAATCATTAATGGTACGCCTAAAATTATCCTGTCGCGGGCTGCGCCGGCTTTCCTAGAGCGTTTGTTCGAGCAGGAAGTACCCGAAATCTATGATGGTCTGATCACCATTAAGAATATTGTGCGTGAACCCGGCGAGCGGGCCAAAGTAGCCGTTGAAAGCTATGATGACCGTATTGACCCCGTAGGTGCCTGCGTCGGAATGAAAGGTGCTCGTATTCACGCCGTAGTGCGTGAACTAGAGAACGAAAACATCGATGTTATCAACTACACCGATAACTTGGAGCTATATATTCAGCGGGCTTTGTCGCCAGCTAAAATCGGCTCGATGAAAATCAATGAACAAACTGGGCGGGTTTCGGTGTTCTTAAAGCCCGATCAAGTTAGTCTAGCTATCGGCCGCGGCGGTGCCAATATCAAATTGGCCAGCCGATTGGTCGGAATGGAAATCGATGTATTCCGCGAAGCTGGCGACTACGATGAGGATATCGCCCTTGACGAATTCCAAGACGAAGTGGAACCCTGGATACTGGCCGAATTGAAAAAAATCGGCCTTGACACGGGCCGCGCCGTACTAGCCGTCAGCAAGGAAGATATTGTGCGCCGCACAGAGCTTGAGGAAGAGACTGTCGAAGATCTTTTCCGCATTATCAAGCAAGAATTCGACGACAACGAAGAACAAGAAGAGCAACCAAATTCCGGCGACGCGCAATGAGTGCGCGGCGGCCGGTCCGGCAAGGGCGTTGAATTGTGCCAAGCGGCGCGGTTCAACGCCGTTCGGCAAGATTTAATATAGTACCTTTGCACCTCAATACGAGTATCGTTCGCGAGCACAGAATGGCGGAAGTAGCAACTAAACGGCTGAATCAGGCGGCCAAAGACCTGAACGTTGGATTATCCACAATTGTGGATTTTTTAGCGGGTAAAGGGCACCAGATCGAAAACAAGCCAACGACTAAGCTGACGGCTGAGCAGGTTTCCCTGCTCGACAAGGCATTTGAGTCGTCGGCTCAAGATAAGATCGAGGCCGACAGGCTCAGCCAGGCCAAGCGCCAAAGCGAGCAGGAGGCTGCGGCCCACGCGCGCCCCGAACCCGTGGCTCCTAAGGCCAACGGCGTATCTGCTACGCCTGCTCCGGCCGAAGTGCCAGCAAAGGCGCCTGAAGAAGTGCGGCCCACTGCACCTACTCCCGCTCCGGTTGCCGCAGCGCCTACTCCAGTTGCCCCCCCAACTCCCGCACCCCAAACGGAAGCCCCCAAGGTGCCCGGCCTGAAGGTATTGGGTAAGATTGAGTTGGATGCTAAGGGACGGCCTGTGCCTCCCAAGCCCGCCCCTGCACCCACGCCACCAGCTCAGCCCGTGGCTCCGGTTGCTGCCGCGCCAGCGCCTGTTGCGGCAGCACCAGCTCCGGCTCCGCAGCCAGCCCCTGCGCCCGCTCCAGCGGAACCAGCTAGGGTCGAGGCTAAGCCTGCACCCGCCCCGGCCCCTGCGCCTGCCCCGGTTGCTGAAGTAAAACCCGCAACGCCTCCTACGCCAGTAGCACCCGCTCCGCCAGTAGAAGCTCCGGCTCCTGCTCCCGTAGCGTCTGCACCCGCGCCTGCTGCTCCTGATGAGCCAGCGGCTCCGGCTGCTGAAGACGGAACGATTGTAGCCAAAGCCGACCAGCTGAAAGGCCTCACGGTACTTGGTAAGATCGAGCTACCGATGGATGCATCACGCCGTGGTGGTCGTGGTGCCCGTCCTGTAGCATCGTCGGATGTGCGCAAGAGCGGATTGGCTCCCGATAATAAGAAAAAGCGTCAGCGTATTGCTACGCCCGGTGCGCCTACTCCAGGGCAGGGTGGTGGACAACAACAGGGTGGCGGCTATCAAGGCAACCGTCCGAACACTCCAGGGCAACCACGCCCAGGCGGTGGAGGCGGTCAAGGTGGCCCGCGTCCCGGTGGACCCGGTCAGCCCGGTCCACGCCCCAGCCAGCCTGGTCAGAATCAAAATGCCCCCCGGCCTGCTCCCGCGGCTAATAACCCAGAGCAGAACGACAAGCAGATCCAAGAGCAAATCAAAGCCACGCTGGCTAAGCTCAGCGGCGGTCGTGGTGGCAACCAGAACAACCGTGCGAAGTATCGTCGTGATAAGCGTGCCGGCGTAGCGGAAGACCGCGAAGCCCAGCGCGCGCAGAACGAACTGGATGCTAAAACGCTGAAGGTTACCGAATTTATTTCAGCCAACGACTTGGCGTCTCTAATGGACGTGTCGGTGAACGAAGTAATCAAGGTCTGCTTGAACATGGGCATGTTCGTTTCCATCAACCAGCGTCTCGATGCAGAAGCCATTACCGTAATTGCCGATGAATTCGGCTACGATGTGGAGTTCCTGTCGGCAGAGGAAGAGGAAACTGACGTTACAGTTGAGGACAACGAGGAAGACTTGGTGCCCCGTGCGCCGATTGTGACTATCATGGGTCACGTCGACCACGGTAAGACCTCGCTGCTTGACTATATCCGCAATGCGACGGTAGCCAAAGGCGAAGCCGGCGGTATCACTCAGCACATTGGTGCCTACGATGTAATGACCGCTTCAAACAAGCGCGTTACGTTCCTTGATACGCCGGGTCACGAAGCCTTTACGGCCATGCGTGCCCGTGGTGCCAAGGTGACGGACATCGCCATCATCGTAATTGCAGCTGACGACTCTGTGATGCCGCAAACACGGGAAGCCATCAACCACGCGCAAGCTGCTGGGGTGCCGATCGTAATTGCGATGAACAAGATTGACAAGCCAGGAGCTAACTCCGAGAAGATCCGCGAGGAGCTATCGGCCATGAACATCTTGGTGGAAGAGTGGGGTGGTAAATACCAATCGCAGGAAGTATCGGCTAAGTCGGGTCTCGGCGTAGAAGACTTGCTCGAAAAAGTATTGCTGGAAGCCGAATTATTGGAGCTGAAAGCCAACCCTAGCCGTAATGCAGTAGGTACGGTCATTGAAGCCATGCTGGACAAAGGTCGTGGCTACGTAACGACGGTACTGGTGCAAACCGGTACGCTGAAGGTGGGTGATGTTGTACTGGCTGGTCCTCACTACGGCCGCGTAAAGGCTATGACCGACCACCGTGGCAAGAAGATGAAGCAAGCTGGACCGGCCACACCGGTACAGGTGCTCGGCTTAACCGGTGCTCCGCAGGCAGGCGACAAGATTCAGGTGATGGAGACTGAGCGCGAAGCTCGTGAACTAGCCACCCAGCGTCAGCAACTCTCGCGTGAGCAGAGCATGCGCACCAAGAAGCACATCACCCTCGACGAGATTGGTCGCCGTCTGGCTATCGGTTCGTTTAAGGAGCTGAACGTAATTGTAAAAGGTGACGTGGACGGTTCGGTAGAAGCTCTATCGGATTCGCTGTTGAAGCTGTCGACGCCGGAAGTAAAGGTGAACATCCTATCCAAAGGGGTGGGGGCCATTTCCGAGTCCGATGTGTTGCTGGCTTCTGCCTCCGACGCTATCATCATTGGTTTCCAGGTGCGGCCTTCGCAAAGTGCCCGCAAGTTGGCCGAGCAGGAGCAGATCGATATCCGCCTCTACTCAATCATCTACAATGCCATCAACGAGGTGAAAGATGCCATGGAAGGCATGCTGGCCCCGTCGGTGCAGGAAACAGTGGTGGCCAACGCCGAGGTTCGTCAGGTATTCAACATCACCAAAGTGGGCGCCATTGCCGGCTGTATGGTGACGGAAGGTACCTTCACCCGCCGCACTCGGGTACGGGTCGTTCGCGACGGTATCGTGGTGTACTCGGGCGAGATTCAAGACCTCAAGCGTTACAAAGACGATGTGTCGGAAGTACGCCAGGGTTACGAATGCGGTATTTCGGTGAAGAACTTCAATGACTTGCGCGAAGGCGACAACATCGAAGGTTTCGAGGAAAAAGAAGTGAAGCGGACGCTGTAATACGCATAGAAATTCACAGTTTTCAATAAAAAGCCCCCCGTCATACCGCTGGGGGGCTTTTTGCGTTTAGCCCAAAGCTGAATGCTCGCCGCAGAATCATGTAGCTTTGCGGACCATTTACTTACCACTAATGCACGGGTGCTGTCGCGCCAATTGCTTTTGATTCCTATGAGAGCTTTTTCGCTTCTACTTTGCCTTGGATTCTGGATGAGTACTACTGCGCCCACAGTGGCGCAAACGGCCCACCGGTCCGGAGCCAAATCCCAAACAGCTACCGTTTCAGGTAAGACGACTAAGCCGGCAGCGGCCAAACCAGCACAAAGCCCGACAGCGAAGCCCGCCTCGCCCCGCTCTACTGCGCAGTCGCCCGCTCGTGTGCCGGCCTCGACTCCTGCCGAAGAGGAAATCCCCCCGCTGGACACTCGCTTCCCTGAACTGTTCACGCCCGAAAGCACGCCCACGTTTCGTAAGGGTTTCTCAATCGTAAATCTGGGCTTAGGGTTGATAAGCCCTAATAATGGATACGATTTGTTTGGGGCCGTAAAGAGCTCGCCGGCCATCACTCTATCTTATGAAAAGGGTGTGATAGATGGGATTGGGCCAGGCACAATCGGTCTAGGTGGCTTGATTGGCTACAAGCGCTACCACTACGATTTCCCCCGCACCGACGATAAGGCTACCTGGACCGACTTGGTAGTAATGGGCCGTGGTACCTACCACTACAATTTTACCTCTGATCCGAACCTTGATACCTATGGTGGTGTAAGTTTAGGAATTCGGTATAACCTCTATAAAAACGAGGTTTCTCCCGACCGTGACCGCTACAATGGCGACGGACTGCATCTGGCCTATGGTCTTTTTGCCGGTGCCCGTTACTACCTCACTGAGCGGTTCGGGGCCTTCGGAGAAGTTGGCTACGATATGTCTTACCTGAAACTGGGATTAACCTATCGAATCAAATAAATTCATTTTATCCTCATTAAAAAAGCCCCCCAGAATCATTCTGGGGGGCTTTTTTAGTAGACACATCTAGAAAAACAGGAAGCCGTTCCGTTTCTTATGCTTGAGCGGTTTGCCTTTTGGGTCAATACCAGGAGCGGCCCGACCCTGTCCGCGTTTTTGCCGGTTGGTACCGACGCGCTTGTCTTTGAATTTCTTGACGGTGAAGCCGCCTGCGCCTTTATCATATTGGCGGGCTGGACCAGTACCGCGCCCAAAGCTGGTGTTGGCGGTGGCACCCGAGCGAGCCTCCAGAATCTCTAGCTGCTGATCGCGCTTGGCCTCATTAGGATTCATGCCCATACGGCGCTGCATCCGCGCCACATCCGCAGGGTCGTCCTTGGCTTTCTGCCGCCGGGGCTTGCCAGCGTCAGGCTGATCGGGAGTGGGAGCGGTAGTTTGAGCGTAAGCAGGTGCAATGAACAGACCGGAAAAAACCAGCAGGGCGCTGGCCAATAACTTTTTCATGCAATAAGATATAGAGGAGTACAGGCAGTAAACGCTGGTTGGGCAATTTTCGTACCCGACATCGGCAACGGGGCCTGCCCAAAGTTAGTTTCAAACGCCTAAAACTTGTAAGTCAGGCCGATACCTAGCGTTTCCTTGAACTGCACCCGCTTGCCCCTACCGTCCATAACATCGTCATCATTGGTATCAATGGGCACCAGAATGTCGTCGTCGTAAATAAGAATGGTCGAGATGTTGGCACTAATAAAGCGGTTGACCTTGAAGTTGATCAGCGTTTCCCAATTCACATCTATGTTCTGCGGATTGCGCAGGTAGTTGCTAAACAGGTCGAGCCGGCTTTGCAGGGTTACATTGGGCAGTACAGGTCGCCGGTATTTCACGTTTAAAAAGGTGCCCAACTCCTCCCTGAAGCGCCGGCCCGTGCCTCGAATAGGGATGTCGCTGGTATCACGGCGGGCGGGGCGCACGCCAAACGCCCCTGCATCGGCTAAGTCTTGGTAGGCTACTACTGTGAACTTGCCGGTAACAGGCGAAAGAAATACTGATAGCTGATCCGTAGGCTTATAATCGATGCCTACGGAAGCTAGAATGAAAGCCGGCGCGAAGAAGCGCGACAACAGCGAATCAGGCGTATCAATTGATTTGGTTGGCGTCAGCTGGGTTTTAACGTTTAGCTGGGCCGCATAATAAAGCTGGGGCGAGAATTCGTAGCCATACTTAGCGTTGACTTCCAGGCGGTCATCATTTTTACGCAGGCGAGCTGGCCCCGCCTTCAATAAGCCATACACGGCATCACCCGTCAAGTCGAAGATGCGCTTGTTGCGACGATGGTGTAGATTAACATTGGTGAGAGCCAGCAAAGACAAGGAACTTTGCCCCCCAGGCGCCCAATTGCTCAGGCTTACTTGACTGAAATTGAGAGTGCCCATGCCCCGGCGCCGCCAGCCCTGCACAGTATCGGGGGCAGCAGCTTGCTTATCCGACGATTGTGCCTCCGCCATCAATGGCCCCAGCAGGAGCAGCAGCAACCCTATTATTCTACCAAAATTTGCCCCCCAGCGGTGAGTGCGAATGCTCATACCTCAACTTTTGTCGGCGCGAAATACGACAAAAGAATAGCTCATCCGTACGCTGGCGGGCAAATTTTACTTGTTGCTGATCGGCTGTGGACTTGTTAGGACCGGCGCAGGGCGTCGCGAATTTCCATAAGCAAAGCCTGCTCTTTTGTGGGGCCTGGGTCGTTCACGGCAACTACTTCGGTAGGCTGGCGGAAGCGATTAGCAAAGCGCACGATCAGGAAAACGCAGAAAGCAATGATGAAGAAGTAGATAACCGCATTCAAGAACAGCCCGAAGTTAAGAGTAGCTGCGCCAGCCGTTTTGGCTGCCTCAATGGTAGGATACGACTTTCCATCAAGTGCCACAAACCAGTTCTTAAAGTCAATGCCGCCCGTAACCAAGCCTAGAATTGGCATCAGAATATCCTCGGTGAGAGAAGTGACGATCCGGCCAAAAGCCGCGCCGATGATAACACCAACGGCCAAATCGAGCACGTTGCCTTTGGCAACAAACTCTTTGAATTCAGAAACTACGCTCATAGAATGAAGGGGTTAGAGGGAATCTAGGTTGAAAGTAAATATATTATTTCTAACATGAAGGCTTCTAATGGCCGCTCATGGCGCTACAGTGGCCTGCATTGGTTTTGCTTTATCTTTGCCCCCATTCTATATTTCTGCTCTGCATCTACCCCATGATAACCTTCGAAAATCTGCTCCTTGATTTAGATGCCGCCTCCGGTATCCTCACCATCACTCTGAATCGTCCGTCTAAGCTCAACGCGCTCAACAGCGCCACTATTAGTGATATTCACGGGGCTATGCAGCAAGCCCTAGACGACGAGCGGGTGCGCGGCATCATCCTGACGGGAAGTGGGGAGAAGGCGTTCGTGGCTGGCGCCGACATCGCCGAGCTGGCCGATTTGAACGAGATCAGCGGGCGCCGATTCGCCGAGCAGGGGCAGGATGCATTTGCGCTGATCGAGGAAAGCACCAAGCCCGTTATTGCGGCCGTCAATGGCTTTGCGCTGGGCGGTGGTGCTGAGCTAGCCATGGCCTGCCACTTACGCGTGGCCAGCGAAAACGCTCGTTTTGGGCAGCCAGAGGTGAACCTGGGTCTTATTCCGGGCTACGGCGGCACCCAACGGTTGCCGCAGCTAGTGGGCAAAGCCAAGGCACTTGAAATGATGCTGACTGGCGACCCCATCAAGGCCGATGAAGCGTTGCGTCTAGGCTTGGTAAACCACGTAGTGCCCCAAGCCGAGCTGCTTGCGTTTTGCCAACAACTGCTGTCGCGCATTCTTACCAAAGCACCTTTGGCCCTCGGACTAGTGATTGATTGTGTAAACTCCTACTACGACCCAGAGCGCCACGGTTACCAGACCGAGGGAAATTCCTTTAGCCGGTGCTGCGGTTCGGCTGACTTCCGCGAAGGCACACGCGCCTTTCTAGATAAGCGTCCTGCCGAGTTCAAAGGAAACTAAGACACCTTGCTCGGTGAAGGGTGAGGTGCGAAGAATCTCCTTCGCGGCTCACCCTTCATTCCTCATTTCCATTCTTTATTCTTTATGAGCGTCGCCAAGAAGCTGGCCAGCCAAACGGCTGTGTATGGCCTTAGCAGCATTCTGGGGCGGGCGCTTACGTTCGCGCTGGTGCCGTTGTACACGGCCCAGTTTGCGCCGGGCGAGTATGGTATCGTCACGGATCTGTATGCCTACGTAGCCTTTCTGAACATTGTGTTCACCTACGGTATGGAAACGGCCTATTTCCGTTTTGCTAACCGCCCAGGTACCGACCGCCGCCAGCTTTACAATCAGGTGATGAGCCTGCTCCTGACTAGCAGTCTCGTGCTCAGTGGCTTCTTAATTCTACTGTCAGGCCCCATCGCCGACATTCTGCGCTACCCTGACCGCACTACTTATATCATATGGCTAGGCATCATATTAGGTCTTGATGCCGTAGTAGCGGTGCCTTTTGCCCGACTGCGCCTAGAAAATAAGGCTACGAAATTTGCCGCGGTTCGCTTCACGAATACGCTGGTGAATGTCGGCTTGTCGCTGTTTTTTATCGTGTTCTGTCGCGAGGTCTATGAGGGCCGACTCCTGCCCGAACTGCGGCCGCTGGTAGAGCGCATTTATAGCCCGACGCTGGGGGTTGGCTACATATTCCTGATCAATCTGATTGCCAACGCGCTGTATATTCCGTTGCTATGGCGTGAGTTGCTCGACTTCCGCTTCCGGCTGGATCTGGCAGCGGTACGACCCATGTTAGGTTACGCCTATCCTCTGATGCTGATGGGCCTGGCGGGCATGGTAAACGAGGTTATTGACCGGATTCTGCTGAAATACTGGCTGCCTGAAGGCTTTTATCCGGGCCAATCTAACCTAACGGCGGTCGGTATTTATGGGGCTTGCTACAAGCTGGCTATTTTTATGTCGTTGGTTATTCAGGCCTTCCGCTACGCCGCTGAACCCTTTTTCTTTTCGCAGGCTGCCGATAAAAACTCGCCAGCAACGTTTGCGCTGGTGTTGAAGTGGTTTACGATCTGCTGCGCTGTCATTTTTGTAGTCATTAGCGTTTTTATCGAAGATTTTGGGCTGCTCCTGCGCAATCCCGAGTACCGCACGGGCTTAGTCGTGGTGCCCATATTACTGCTGGCAAACCTGTTTCTGGGGGTTTATTACAACTTGTCGGTGTGGTTTAAGCTTACCGACAAGACTTATTTCGGTACCTATATAAGTGCTGGTGGGGCAGTGCTAACCGTGGTCCTCAACCTGCTGTTGATTCCGGTGCTCGGCTACGTAGGCAGCGCCCTAGCTACGTTGGCCTGCTACTTTATGATGGCCGCCGTGTGCTGGTGGCTGGGCAATCGGCACTTTCCCGTTCCGTACCCTGTAGCCCGCATCAGCGCTTGGCTGCTGCTGGCCATCGGGCTGGTTGCCGCTACCTGGTACCTCGATATTCCAAACTATTGGCTGCGTCACGCTTTCCATTTGCTGGTGTGTCTGGCGTTTGTGGGGGGCATTTTCTTGGTAGAGCGCACTGATCTGACGCGCAAGCCGGAGGCACAAATCAAGCAGATCTAGCGAGGCGAGCACCGAAAAAGCCCCCCAGCTTCTTTTTCTGCGCTCAATTACTGCTCCTAGTTAATACGCGCGCATTATATTCGTCTACTAACGCCGTTTCATCTGTAGGCCTATCTTTGTCGCATGCTGATTCCAGTTATCAACCGCTCCACGCATCCGCTGCCAGCTTACCAAACTGCCCACGCTGCCGGTATGGACGTGCGCGCTTACCTTACCGAGCCCGTTACCTTGCGCCCTCTGCAACGCGCCCTCATTCCCACGGGGCTTTTTATGGAGATTCCGGTAGGCTACGAGGTGCAAGTACGACCCCGTAGCGGACTGGCGTATAAGCACGGCATTGGCATAGTAAATAGCCCTGGCACCATCGACGCCGATTACCGTGGCGAGCTAAAAGTGCTGCTGGTTAATCTGTCAGATGAGGAATTTATAGTGCAGGACGGCGAGCGGATTGCTCAACTCGTGGTAGCCCGGCACGAAACAGCCGTTTGGCAGGAAGCTGCTACTCTTAGCGAAACCTCGCGCGGAACAGGCGGATATGGCAGCACCGGTGTCAATTAGTTTTTGCTTTAACCATCATCAGATTCTGCGGGCATAATGGCTCGAAGCAACCCAAGAACCGTATTTCAGTTAGTATACATTCTAAGCTACCTAAACTAGCAACCTCAAACTCCCTACTACATGAAAATCATCGTCCCGATGGCCGGCATGGGCAAGCGCATGCGTCCCCACACCCTTACTGTTCCTAAGCCTCTGATTCCGATTGCGGGCAAACCCATCGTGCAGCGCCTCGTGGAGGACATTGCCAAAGTGTGCGGCGAGCAAGTGGATGAAGTAGCTTTTATTATCGGACGCTTTGGGGAAACGGTGGAGAAAAGCTTGGTGAAGATTGCTGAGTCAGTAGGGGCGAAGGGCTCGATTTATTATCAGGATGAGCCTCTGGGCACGGCTCACGCGATTCTTTGTGCCAATGAATCGCTTAGCGGTCCGTTGGTAGTAGCCTTTGCTGATACCTTGTTCAAGGCTGATTTCACGCTCGATAGCTCAGCAGCCGGCACTATTTGGGTGCAGCGCGTGGATGACCCTAAGCCCTTTGGCGTAGTAAAGCTGGACAACCAGGGTCAGATTACGGACTTCGTAGAAAAGCCCACCGAATTTGTGTCAGACTTGGCCATCATCGGCATTTACTACTTCCAGGACGGTGACTATCTCCGCGACGAGCTACAGTTCCTGCTCGACAACGACATCAAGGACAAAGGTGAGTATCAGCTCACCAACGCCTTGGAGAACATGAAAAACAAGGGCACCACTTTTGTGCCCGGCCGCGTAACCGAGTGGCTCGACTGCGGCAACAAGGATGCGACTGTATTCACCAATCAGCGCTACCTGGAGTACCTGCAGGAGCGGGGCGAGAATCTGGTAGCTGATTCGGCCAAAGTGACAAACTCAATTGTTATTCCGCCAGTGTATATTGGTGAGAATGCGATAATTACCGATTCGGTGGTAGGCCCGCACGTGTCATTGGGTGACCATGCGAACGTCCGGCAGTCGGTAGTTTCTAATTCTATCGTGCAGCAGTCGGCCACGGTATTGAATACCAACGTAACGAATTCTATGATCGGCAATCACGCTACGGTAACCGGTGTGCCCCACGATTTGAGCCTTGGCGACTATAACACGCTGCGCGTGTGATATTTTTGACCTCTCGGACGTTAGCAGTAGCGCGGACATTTGTCCGTTGGTTTGTTTAGTGCGAAGCCTGCTTCGTTTTAGTACCTTCTGAACAGCGGAATAGTAGTCCGCGCTCCTGCGTCCATGAGTCGTATTTCTGTATATCTGTGTTTGTTGCTCAGCCTGCTTATGGCCGTTCCGTCGGCGCAGGCCCAGCAGCCCGCGCCCGCCGAAAAGGCCGCGCCCGATGCTAAAAAAGCTAAGCCCCGTAAGCTCAGTCGGCGGGAGAAGAAAGAGCTTAGTCGTCGCGCCGAAGTAGAAGCTGCTCAGCTCCGCGCCGGCGCTACCCTCTCTACCCGCGACCGGGATATGAGCGAGTCGTATTTTGTGGATGGAGTGAAGTATGTATTGCTCGAAGATTATAATAAAGCCCTAGAGCGCCTGCTTAAAGCCTATGCGCTGAACCCCACCAACGCGGCAATCAACTACAAAATAGCGGAAACGAACCTGCTGAGTGGCAACCTCAAAGACGCTACCAATTTTGCCCAGGCTGCCGTCAAATTTGCCCCCCAGAATGCATATTACTACCTGCTGCTGGCCCAGATCTATTCTTCACAGAAGCAATTTGATCAGGCGACAAAGGTGTATACAACCTTGATCAAGGAAGTACCCGATTCGGACTACTACCTGTTCAATCTGGCGGATTTGTATATGGCGCAGGGCAAGCTAAACGATGCCCTAGCAACCTTCGAGCAAGCGGAGAAGAAGTTTGGCGCCTTGGATGAAATTTCCTTCAAGAAGCAGCAGATTTATCTTAAGCAGAATAACCTTGATAAAGCCCTTCAGGAAGGAGAAGCGCTGATAAAAGCTAACCCTGAAGAGGTGCGCTACGTGCTGGCCCAAGCCGAGATGTACGCTTCCAACAACCGCTTGCCCGATGCTATCCGGGTAAGTGAGCAAGCCCTGCGGCAAGATCCCGATAATCCCCAGGCGCGGATGATTTTGGCTGATGTGTACCGTTTGCAAGGCAACTCAATGGAGTCAGCTAAGCAAATTAAGCTGGCTTTCAACAGCCCGGCGCTGGACATCGACGATAAAGTGCGCATTCTGGTTGACTACATCAAGCAACTGCCTAATCCGGCTCTGGAACAAACCGCGCTGGATTTGGCTACCATTACTACCCAAGTACATCCGAAAGAGGCAAAAGCCTTTTCAGTGGCTGGCGATTTACAGACGATTACCGGGCACAAAGCAGCCGGCCGCGACGCCTATCTGCAAGCCATTCGCCTCGACGACTCGAAGTTTTTGCTTTGGCAGCAGGTAGTGTTGATTGATGCCGAGCTAAACCAAACCGATTCGCTGCTAAAGCACACAGAGCGCGCCCTAGAGCTGTTTCCGAACCAGGCGGCTATGTGGTTTTACAACGGGGTAGGACATATTCTGAACAAGCAGCCTGTGAAAGGGGTGAAATCGTTGGAGTATGGCCGCAAACTGGCCACAGATAACCCGGAACT
The DNA here is from genome assembly GCF_054051685.1 of Hymenobacter sp. HD11105. NCBI lineage: Bacteria > Pseudomonadati > Bacteroidota > Cytophagia > Cytophagales > Hymenobacteraceae > Hymenobacter > Hymenobacter sp. HD11105. The sequence continues at coordinate 767,688 of NZ_JBSWBR010000001.1, forward strand.
GCTAGCCCAATTCGATACTCAGCTTGGCGATGCGTACCACGAGCTAAAGGAGTATTCGAAGTCGGATGCGGCTTACGAGGCGGCGCTGAGCTTCGACGCCAACAATGCGCAGGCCCTGAACAATTATAGCTACTTCCTCTCGTTGAGGGGCGAAAAGCTGGAGAAAGCTAAGGAGATGTCGGGTAAGCTGGTGAAGCAATTCCCCGACAACGACACTTATCTCGACACGTATGCATGGGTTCTATATAAGCTAAAAGACTACCAAGGCGCCCGCCAGGCCTTGGAAAAAGCCCTCAAAACCACCACCGATGCCACCGTGATAGAGCACTATGGCGACGTGTTATTCAAACTTGGCGAAAAGGATAAAGCTCTGACCCAGTGGCAGCGCGCCCAGAAAGCCGGAGGCGCGTCGGCGTTTATCGCCCGTAAGATCAAAGACCAACAACTGTATGAGTAACCGCTTTTTGCTGCTTTTTCTAGTTATCACCACCCTCGGAAGTTGTGCTCGCAAGGCTGTTCCAGCCAAAACCATAATTCCTCCGGCTACAAGTGCGGTGCACGCCAACAACGTAGAATTTCAATACCTCTCAGCGAAAGGCAAAGCGCAGATTGAGCAGAACGGTAACAAGCTTCCCAATGCGAACTTAACACTGCGTATGCGCCGCGACAGTGTCATCTGGATATCGGTTTCGGTGGCGGGCTTTGAAGGCGTACGCGCCTCTATCACGCGCGACTCCGTACGGATAATGAATAAGTTGCAGCGCGAATATTACTCCGGCGACTTTGCTTACCTAAGCCGGCAGCTAAACGTAACAGTGACGTTTGAGCAGGTGCAGGCCTTGCTATTAGGTAATTATTTGCCCTCCAGCAATGGTGCTGAACCCACCGTGACGCTAGAAGGCAACACCCAGCGCGTACGGTATAACCAGGCCAGCATCTTGATTGAGCAACTCATTTCGATGAGCTTAGGTAAAGTGCAGAAGCTGAACGTGCTGGATGACGCGAGTAAGAACAACTTCACGGTTGACTACTCCGACTTTCGTGCTCTTCTGCCCACAAACCAGAACTTTGCTTATAATACAGTGCTTCAGGCGCGTCAGGCCAGCGGTCAAACCAGTGCCTCGGCAGCCATCAATTACCGTAGCGTGGACGTAGATAAAGAGCGCCTAGATTTCCCGTTCTCGGTACCTTCGGGCTATGTACGTAAAAAGTAAGCGCTGGCTTTGCTGGCTGCTGTTGGGGATGCTGCTGGTGCAAGCCACCCCATCAGTCGCGCAGCAAAGCAGCAAAAGCAAGTCATCGGTTAAGAAAAGCACGCCTAAGTCGAAGGCCCAACTGGAGAGGGAGCGCCTAGCTAACTTACGTCGCATTCGCGAAGCTAGCCGCATTCTGGCCCAAACCCAGAAGCAAAAGGAGGCATCCTTGGGGCAACTAAATGCCCTGAAGGAAAAGCTGGACGTGCAGAAGGGCGTAATCCGTAATATCTCGTCGGAGCTCAAATACATTGAGTCGGATGTAAAGCAGACGGAAAACCAGGTGCAGCAGACCCAGCAAAGTCTGGAGCAGCTGAAGGCGGAGTATTCGCGCCTAATTTATGCCTCCTCGAAGACGGCGAACAGCTATAATCGCCTTATGTTCTTGTTTGCGGCTGAGTCGTTTAATCAGCTGATGCTGCGGCTGCGCTACATTCGGCAGTACTCGGAAGTGCGCAAGGCTCAAGCCGCTCAAATCACAAGCGTGCAGCAACGCCTCAACCGCCAGCTTACTGGCCTGACGGAGAAAAAGCAGGAGAAAAGTAGCTTGCTAAGCACCCAGCTGGCCGAAAACCGCAACCTGAACACCTTAAAAACCCAACAGGATCAGGTAGTTACCAAGCTTAGTCAGCAAGAGGAAGAGTTGCGGCGGGAGCTAGCCAATCGGCAGGAGGCTGTTCGTAAGCTTGATGATCTGATTGCTCAGCGCGTGCGTGACGAAATTGCGCGCGCCGCGCGGGCCGCTGCCGCAAGGGCCGCTGCTAAAGCTGCCGCCGAGCGGGCCGCTGCCGGCGGCGCCACGCGTAGCCCCGGCAGTACCGCTCGTACCAATCCCGAGGCCGAAGCCGCCGCCACGCGCGTAGACCGCGTCACGCTCACTCCGGAAACTGCTATTATCTCGTCTTCCTTCGCCGAAAATCGTGGCCGGATGCTGTGGCCCGTAGCGCGGGGCTTCATTTCCCAACACTTCGGCCGGCATGCTCACCCGGTTCTCAAAAATGTAATTGTAGAGAACCGCGGCGTCGATATTCAAACCAATGCTGGAGAAGCTGTGCGTGCCGTATCGGCTGGTAAAGTGCTGACGGTTACGAGTATTGCGGGAATGAATAACATCGTGATGGTGCAGCACGGCGAGTACTTCACGGTGTATGCCAAGCTGCGCAGCGTGAGCGTAAGTGAAGGTGATAATGTGCAGGCCAAGCAGTCGATTGGTACAGTGTACACCAACTCGGAAGGTACTTCGGAGCTGCAATTTCAGGTGTGGCGCAACAGTTCCAACCTAAACCCTGAAAGCTGGTTGGGACGCAAGTAAACCACGGGTGTATTACAAGCTATTCGTGCTTCTAGCCTAAAACGCCAGCTCAACCGGAGCTTGCTCCTGTTTTTGCCCCCCAGCTGCAAAGCGTATCTCTCCAGTACGAACCAGGAAAACGCCTTGCTGGCGTAGCTCGTCGCGGAGTTGAAGGAGCGTTTCTAAGTGAACAAATCCAGTTGCGTAGGCTGAATCAGGGCTGTTTTGAGCAACGCCGTTCTGCAGCCCCAGCGCCTGCAGAAGGGTGGGGTTGGCGCCGCGCACGCAGACTTCCACTTCGTAATTGGTGGTGTAGATGGGCGCAGTGGGGGAGGAGTGCTTATGATAAGCGTAGCGGTAACCTTGGCGCAAGGCGGCCAAATCGGCGAGTACAGCCGAGCCGGTGGGATGACCACCAGCACCGCGGCCGCGCAGAAACTGGGCATCGGCAAAAGCGGCTTCGATGACTACGCCGTTGAATTCGCGCTCTACTGTGTAGAAGGGCGATTCGGCGCTCACAAACTGCGGTGTCACGAGCACCGTGATGCGGCCGTCTTCTAAGCGCTGCAAACTGGCTACAACTTTTATTTTTTGCCCCCCAGCCGCCGCTTGTTGAATATCCTGAGCAGTGATGTTTTCAATGCCTAGGTTAAGAACCTGATCAGGGTACAAGAGCAAACCGTAAGCGTGCACCGCCAGAATAACGGCCTTCGACCGCGGATCGAAAGCGCCCATATCGAGTGTAGGATCGGTTTCGGCGAAGCCTAAAGCTTGGGCTTCAGCTAAGGCTGCGCTGTAACCGGAGCCCTCCTCGCTCATGCGGGAGAGCACGTAGTTGGATGAGCCATTAAAAATGCCCCCCACACGGTGTAGGGGCTCACTGCCGAAGTAGCTTTCGAGGGTGCGGATAATAGGAATGCTGCCACAAACAGAAGCCTCATACAACAGAGTGCCGCCGTAGTGTTGCTGTAATTGCACCAATTCGGGCAAGTGCCGGGCAACCATGGCTTTGTTGGCCGTCACGATCTGGCGCCCGTGGCGCAGGGCCGTACTCACCAAGCGAAAGGCCTCGTCGGCGTCGTCGATTACTTCTACCAGCACGTCCAGGTCGGGGTCGGTGAGCAGGTCGTCGGCGTGGAAATCGAAGCGGCCGGCGGGTAGCGTGCGGGGCTTGGTGGGACTCTTGACCGCAATGCGCTTCACGACGGCGCCAAACTCGGGCAGCTTTTGCAGAATGTCGTACAGCCCTTGCCCTACGCAGCCAAACCCAATCAATCCAATGCGCAGCCGACTTTTATCAGATATCATACGAGTATGCTAAATGCGGAAAGAATAAGACGACAGGATTATGCAAGTGCCTACCTCAGTGAGCAAGCGTCTGCACATAAAAACGCTCGAGAAAATGCGTGATTTGCGCGGTTTCAATCAAAAAGCCATCGTGGCCGTAGCCCGAATCCATTTCGACGTACTTGGCGCCGGGAATGTGGTGAGCCAAGAGTTGCTGCTCGCTGGGCGGAAACAGCACATCGGAGCTAATACTGATGACCAAAGTGCGGGCTTTGATCTGGCTTAACGCCGCTGCAATGCCCCCTCGGCCTCGGCCTACATTGTGCGAGTCCATGGCCTTGGACAAGGCCACATAGGTGTAAGCGTTGAAGCGGGCCACCAGCTTGTCGCCCTGATACTGCTGGTAGGAACTGGCCCGAAAATCGGTGATTTTCTCCCCGTCGGGTTCATGCTGGGTATTGGCGTACGCCTCATAGCTGCGGTAGCTGAGCAAGGCCACGGCACGTGCAGCTTTCAAACCAAATTGCCCCCCAGTCGGAGTGGCCGAGAAATAAGTAGGATCGGCGAAAATAGCTAGCCGTTGAGCTTCATTAAAGGCAATTCCCCAGGGCGAATGCTGGGCATTAGTGGCCAATAACACGAGATGATCGAATAAAGCAGGCTGTTGGATGGCCCATTCCAACGCCTGCTGCCCGCCCAACGACCCGCCCATCAGCGTATGAATCTGATGGATACCCAAGTGTTGGCATAAACTCTCGTGCGCCGCCACCATGTCCCGAATGGTCAGCAGCGGAAACTCATGATACAGCGCACCCGTTGAACCGGTGGCCTCGAGCGGGCCCGTGGTGCCGTAGCACGAACCGAGCACATTGGCGCACACAATAAACCAGTTGGCCGGATCGAAATGGTAGGTAGGCCCAAACAAACCAGGCCACCAGCTGAACACATCCGCGTTGGCCGTAAGGGCATGGCACACCCAGACTACATTGTCGCGGGCAGCATTGAGCGTACCATAAGTATGATACGCAATGCGCACCTGCGACAATGTGGCTCCGCTTTCGAGCGGGAGCGGAGCAGGAAGCGTGTAGAACTGGGGTTCCGTCATGGATAGGGTTGGCAGCTCAAAGGGTTATTTCAGCTTAGAGAAAACTGCGCGATAAGATGTAGTACTGCTGCATTCAGGCCGCTGCAACGGCGCTGAGTGCAGGACTAACCCGCGTTAGACTTCCAGTACTACGGGGTGTTCAACAGCCGGCTCGGGCAAGGTATCTCCTTCGGTTTGCTGATCCTGGGGGCATTTTCGGCCACCGCGTCGAAGGCGCTTTGCAGGTCAGCCTTAATGTCCTCGATGTGTTCCAAGCCCAGCGAAATGCGCAGCAGCGTGGGCGTAACGCCGGCCGCAATTTGCTCTTGATCGGAGAGCTGCTGGTGAGTGGTAGCGGCGGGCTGAATGATGAGAGTTTTGGCGTCGCCTACGTTGGCTAAGTGGCTTATTAGCCTTAGATTGTCGATGAAGTGAGTAGCTGTGTCTTTGCTGCCTCTGATGCTGAACGTGAGGACGCCCCCCGCGCCCCGCTTCAGATATTTCTGAGCTAAGGTGTGGTAGCGGCTGCTTTTCAGGCCCGGATAATTCACGGCTTCTACCTGGGGATGCTGCTCCAGCCATTCGGCCAGCTTCTGGGCATTCTCCACGGTCCGGTCGACGCGTAATGACAAGGTTTCGAGGCCTTGCAGGAGCAGGAAGGAGTTGAAGGGACTGATGGCGGGGCCAAAATCGCGCAGGCCTTCTACCCGCGCCCGAATGATGAAGGCGATGTTGCCAAAAGGTCCGCCCTTACCAAATACATCATTGAAAACCAGGCCGTGGTAGCCTTCCGAGGGCTCCGTGAATTGCGGAAACTTGCCGTTGCCGAAGTCATACTTACCACCATCGACAATTACGCCGCCAATGCTGGTACCGTGGCCGCCAATCCACTTCGTAGCCGACTCGACCACAATGTGGGCACCGTGCTCCAGGGGCCGGAATAGATAACCTCCCGCCCCGAAGGTGTTATCCACGACCAGCGGCAGGTCGTGCTTATCAGCAATGGCAGCAATGCGCTCAAAATCGGGAATGCTGAAGCTTGGGTTGCCGATGGTTTCGAGGTAAAGGGCCTTGGTGTTCTCATCAATTAGAGCCTCGAAGCTTTCGGGCGTGTCGCCATCGGCGAAGCGGGCCTCAATACCTAACCGCTTGAATGCTACCTTAAACTGATTATAAGTGCCGCCATACAGGTGTTGGGTACTCACGAAATTGTCGCCGGCCTGCAAAATATTATTCAGCGCCAGGAACTGCGCCGCTTGCCCCGAGGCGGTAGCCAGCGCGGCCACTCCGCCTTCCAGCGCCGCCACCCGCTGCTCAAATACGTCGGTGGTGGGGTTCATCAGGCGGGTGTAGATATTGCCAAACTCCTTGAGCGCAAATAGATTGGCACCGTGCTCGGCGTTTTTGAACACGTAAGAAGTTGTTTGATAAAGAGGCACAGCGCGGGAGCCAGTGGTAGGGTCGGGTTGCTGACCAGCGTGTAGTTGAAGGGTTTCGAAGTGCAGATTTTGCGTGGACATAGGAAGGCTGAATGGAAGTGGTGTCAGATAGGAAGAGTAATTACATTGCTGAGAATCAGACGCACAGGGCCGCCACTAAGCAGCAGACTGCACAGGCTCCGGAGCTAAAGGGAAGCTAGGCGGAGGCGAGAAGAACCCGTCGGCTAGCGGCTCGCGGGCCCAACACGACGCGGGTTAAGCAGAAGAATAAACTGGGAGGCTAGGCCAAATAGGCTAGCAACAACACACGCGACAACAACACATTCGCGCGGTCTGGCAACGGTCCGGGGCCGGAGCTAAAACACGAAAATCCGCAAGCCAAGCCGCACGCACGGGGGCAGCGGGGGCAAACGGGGGGAGCAAGTCGGGGGAAGAGGAGTTTCTCATGGCGCTGAGCTTATATCTCCCGCGAGCAACTGGCCACGCGGGCAGGAATTGGCACCTTTCACATGATGAAGGTTGCCAGCGGGTCAGGGAGCCTGTTCTCTCGCCGCTTCTGTATAAATCTGAAAAACTATCCCGTCGTTAACGAGAAGTACCGGGTAGGTGGCCGTAAATGTACGGATCGGATTGAAAACGCCAAATGCAGCAAAAAGTTTTTTGGCTTGCCGCAAGCAGGTTTAATAAAACAAAAAAGCCCCCCAGGCCAAGTCTGGGGGGCTTTTTTTACGAACAGAAAAGCAAAGCACTATTTTATAGTTGGGGCAGATTCAATACCTGACCTACTTCGATATGGTCAGGGTTTGCGCCGATGGTCGCCTTGTTAGCATCATATATCTGGTGCCACTTAGCAGCGTCGCCATAGTGTTTTTTGGCGATTTTGGAGAGCGAGTCGCCGCTGACCACCGTGTACTGCGTGCCTTGGGCGGCGGTAGCAGCGGCCGGCTGGTTGGCGTTGCCAAAGAAGTCAGTGTTAGCGTTCTGATTAGGCTTAACGGCTGGCTGTACGGGTTTTTCTTCGCCCTTATTGCTTATGAAATCGAACAGTCCCATGGTCGTAGATTAGGTGAGAAGGAGAAAACAGCAGATAACGCATGTGCCTGACGGCCATGCTGTCAGGTCGTCTTACGCCGGTGCTTCGAATAAGTTGCGGAGCCCAAAATGCCCCCCAGCGTAGCTAACCCTTTGCAGCGGGGCGCGTAAGAAGCGCAACATTGCTTTGCTGCAATGTATGCTCACAACGCACTTCCTTTCCAAATCTCTCTTAAACCTTAGCTCTCCTTCTTATGAAAACTACTGTCCTTTCTTTCCGCTATTTAGCCAGCCTGTTGATGCTGGTATCGTTGTTTACGTTTGCTTGTAAGCAGGAAAACAAAGTTGGCGAAACCAACATGCTATATGGCACCGAAAGCAAAGTGTGGAAAACCGATAAGGAAACCACCGCCAGCGGTGACAAAGTGGCTCAAACTTCAGCCGACAAAGACACCGAACTGCGCTTCTACGCCAATGGTAATTTCAACATGACCTCGCCCCAGCAGTCGATGCAAGGCAAGTATACCTTCGACCAGCCTGGCAAAAAAATCACCCTCACGCCTGATGGTGGTACTACTTCGATGAGCTTCGACGTAGTAAATCTGACAGATAAGAAGATCACGCTGCGCGGTGTAAACGGCGAGCAAATGATGTTGGAAGCTGACTAGTTTGTCAGCTCTTAACCCCACAAAAAAGCCCCCCAGCACTGAGTTGGGGGGCTTTTTTGTGGGGTTATATAAGTATGCCGCAGTTCGCTACGAAGTCATTACTTCCTTCACCCGATGCTTACCAAATACCCGGGCTATCCAGCGAGGCAGGAAAATGGCCCCCAGCACCAAATAGAGATAGTAAGTAACGATACGATACAGGAGCACCACAAAATTGGTCATGGTGGGAGTACCGATAAACTTGCCGAAAAAAGTAGGAAAAGCTCCCTCGGCAATGCCCGCACCGCCGGGAGTAATAGCCACCAGCAGCACCACTTTATAAATCAGATTGCGGCTGAAAATTAACCCAAACTCTCCCCAACTCACATCTATAAAAGCCGCGATAATGCAGCCAATAACTAGGTAACGTGCCGTCCAGACGAAGGCCGTGGACAGGGCCGCTTCTACCCAATATCTGGCTGCGTTGCCGCGTAGCTGAGCCGACGCCCACACCATCTCGTTGCCGTGCTGATACGCTTTGGAACGCCAGCGCCGCAAGCCTTTGAAGGAGAAAAGTCGTACCAGCAGGCGCTTCACCGATTGCGGATTAATAAAAAGCGCATACAGCATAATGCCGGAGTACAGTGACACCATCAGGTAGCTCAGCACAAAGGCAATTTGCAGCGTGGTGACAAAACCGCCTTGCAGGGCTTCGTGCGGGTAAAGCGCATCGCCGGCCAGCCACACCACCAGCGGCACCGTGACCACATAATACACATTATCAAGCAGTGCAGTCACCATGACATACGCCAGCGATTTGCCCAGCGAAATACCTTCCCTGTGCAGCAGAAAAGGGGCTGCCGACGTACCCCCCACGGCGGAAGGAAGCACGCAGGAGGCAAACTCCCAGATCATGATTACGTCCAAACTTTGGCGCCAGCTCAGCACTTTCTCCGAGATGTGGCGAATACGGTAAATATAACCCAAATCGCGGGCTATCAGCACCAACACCATGACAAACAGCCAGTGTAGCTTGGCATTCGCTAGGGGCGCTAAGTCGCCGGGCCGGTAGCTGCGCCAAAACATAAAGCCCACCACGCTTAAGCCAATAAAAACCGGCAAAATGATACGGGAGGGCTTTAGCTTATCAAGAAGTTGTTGTTCCTGATTATCCTGGGTGAGGGGCATGTGAGAGAGGCGGGGTGCTGAGGTAAAAGTAGGCAATATTGGGAGCGACTACATTAGATACGCATTAAGAATGGCCTGGGCTGCTGCCAGTCAAATAGAAAAAAGTAGCCTGTTATGCTTGAGGTAGGTTTCACGATGCCCTGCAACAACCGGCCCTAACGAAAAGTCGTACCTTTGCCAGGTGCCTTCGGCAGGAAACTTGAAAGGGCTTAACCTTTTGAATTCCCAATCTGTTATTCAGCTATATTTTACTTTTTGCCCTTCCGAAAGATGATTGTTGAACCCGGTGAACTGCTGGCGGCTATTGACTCGCCTGATGACCTCAAAAAGCTCAGCGAGGACCAATTAGTGCAAGTGAGCCAGGAGCTGCGCCAATTCATCATTGACTCGGTTTCTATTTATGGGGGCCATTTTGGTGCTTCCTTAGGTGTAGTAGAGCTGACCGTAGCTCTACACTATGTTTTTAATACGCCCTACGATCAGTTAGTGTGGGATGTGGGCCACCAAGCCTACGGCCACAAAATTTTGACTGGTCGTCGTAACCAGTTTCCAACCAATCGCCGCTATGGTGGAATGTCGGGCTTTCCCAAGCGTAAGGAGAGCGAGTACGACGCGTTCGGAGTGGGCCACAGCAGTACTAGCATTGGTGCCGCACTGGGCATGGCCGTAGCCTCGGAGTATAAAAATGAGAAAGACCGCCAGCATATTGCTGTAATCGGCGACGGAGCCATGACGGCCGGTATGGCCTTCGAAGCCCTAAACCACGCTGGCGTAGCCAAGTCCAATCTGCTGGTTATCCTCAATGATAACTGCATGAGCATTGACCCCAATGTGGGCGCGCTTAAAGAATACCTAACTGATATCACTACTTCCCGCACGTATAACAAGGTGCGTGATGAGCTATGGAATGTATTGGGCAAGCTCAGCAAATTTGGCCCTAATCCTCAGCAGATTGCCCGCAAAGTAGAGCAAGCCATGAAGGCTACGCTTCTCAAGCAGAGCAACCTGTTTGAAGCGCTTAACTTCCGGTATTTCGGCCCCGTGGATGGCCACGATGTGCAGCATCTGACCACCATTCTGCGCGACCTGAAGAACATTCCGGGTCCCAAGATTCTGCATTGCGTAACGGTAAAAGGCAAAGGCTACGCTCTGGCCGAAAAAGACCAAACCTTGTGGCACGCTCCCGGCCTGTTCGATAAAATCACGGGCGAGATTCACAAGAAAACTTATGATAAGCCCCAGCCACCGAAGTATCAGGACGTATTCGGCCACACCATCGTAGAGTTGGCGGAACAAAACGCGAAGGTGATGGGCGTGACGCCTGCCATGCCTTCAGGCTGCTCCCTGAATATTATGATGAAGGCCATGCCCGACCGCGCCTTCGACGTGGGTATTGCCGAGCAGCACGCTGTTACCTTCTCCGCGGGCTTGGCCACGCAGGGCTTGGTGCCGTTCTGCAACATCTACTCCTCCTTCATGCAGCGCGCCTACGACCAAGTAGTGCACGATGTGGCTCTACAAAACCTGAACGTAGTCTTCTGCCTCGACCGCGCTGGTTTTGCCGGCGCCGACGGCCCTACTCACCACGGCTGCTACGACATTGCCTACATGCGCTGCGTGCCTAATATGGTGGTAGCCGCCCCCATGAACGAGCAGGAACTGCGTAACCTTATGTACACGGCCCAGCAGCCGGATATGGGCCCGTTCAGCATCCGTTACCCGCGTGGTGAGGGTGTAATGTCCGAGTGGCGCACGCCGTTCAAAAAAATTACCATTGGTACTGGTCGCGTTATACGTGAAGGGAAAGGTGTGGCCATCCTCAGCTTCGGCCACATCGGCAACTACGCCGTGAAAGCTACCGCTGCGCTAGCCGCCGAGGGCATCTCCGCTGGCCACTTTGATATGCGATTCGCTAAACCCTTGGATGAGGAAATGCTTGCCGACGTGCTTAGCCGCTACCAAGCCATCGTGACCGTTGAAGATGGTTGCCTCCAAGGTGGTTTTGGGGCTGCAGTGCTGGAGTTTATGGCCGACCACGGCTACAGCGTACCCGTAAAGCGCCTCGGCATCCCGGACCGCGTTGTAGAACATGGCACCCAGGACGAGCTATACAAAGAGTGTGGATTCGATGCGACTGGTATTGCCAATGCTGTGCGAGAGTTAAGCAGGAAGCTAATTAACATAGTAAGTGCAAAGACATTAGCTGTATAAGTAACCCCTTAAGCCTAAAAAAGCCCCCCAGATAAATCTGGGGGGCTTTTTTAGGCTCTTTATACACTTCGTATCGCACGAATTGACAAGCCCTTATTCATTACTCATATATTATTATTTATAACTCAATTTAAGTATTCGTCCATAGATAGGCTATAGTAGTTTTCTAGACATAACTTATAAAACGGAACTAATAATTTATTGTGCGCCAAAAAGAATTTTTGGATAATTAATGACTATTACCTTATTTAATTGATTTAAAGGGGTGGTGACATAAGAGTTTTCTCATTCATATATGATTTGTGGCATAGATTTGTTAGTTGAAAGATATCTAGTCTTCTTCAGCACACTAATGCCAACATGAAACAACTCTACTCCTTTTTGAGCTGCCTAAGCATGCTCATACTTCTAATGCCACTTACCAGTTATGGGCAATGCAATAATGAAATTGCTATTCGGTACTATAACAATGGCGTTTTAGTAAATACCAGCGTTACTAATAAAGGGCAAAGTGGCTATTCAGGTAATGTATGCCCAACAGCTGGAGCCGGCTATACATTCAGTGCTAGCTCTACATCAAACGCAGTTTTAACTTGGTCTAGAGTTATTAGTCAGGGGGCGAGACCTGAACAGGATGAGGTTGTGGATATTGTTTCAGAGGGAAAAGTCACTTCTTCCACCTCTGTTCCCAATGAACTAAGTGCGACAGTAACTTTTACTCAAACTACAACCTTTCGAATTAAGTCGGACGCTGGTAGGAACAAGTTTGAAGGAAGTAGCAACTGTAACCCTAATACTGTTAGCTATGTGTACCTGACTCTTACTCCAACATTGTCACTTTCTTCTGCTAACCTCGCTGGTGTTTGCTCTGGAAGTAGTGTTGAGCTAAATGCTTCAGGCTCCACTGATGGAACTTATATGTGGTCTGCAAATGGCGTGACGCTTAGCCAAACAGGCAGCTCCATTACTCATAATCCTACTGTCACTACTACTTATACGGTTACCGCCACCACTAGCTGTGGTACTAGCTCTCAACAACTTACAATTCCGGTAAAGAATGTGACTATCACGCCGGCTGCTCCATCTATTTGCGCTGGTCAGTCCACTTTACTTACAGCAGATTATAATGGTGATAACAGTGGTATTAGATACAACTGGACTGTAAAAGGTAGTTCATCCTCACTTTCAACAACAAGAAGCTTAACAGTTAGTCCTTTAGTCACGACTACTTATCAGCTTGTAACCTCAACGAATGATTGCAATACGATTACAAATGAGGTTACAGTAACAGTGGGAGCTACAACAGTGAGTATATCTCCTACAAATACTACCGTCTGTTCTAATGCCTCCACTACTCTAACTGCTACCTCAAATAACCCGAATGCTACTTATTCTTGGCGTGCTACAGTAGGTTCTACCACTACTACCTTATCTAACACTACAGCTGCAATAACAGTAAATCCAACTGCGAATACCACTTATACTGTTACGGCTTCTACCCCTTGTGGTACTGCTAATGCTTCGTCCACGGTAAACGTTGCTGCAGCAGCAATCAATACAGCTTCTCCTACTTCCGCTACTGTATGCGCAGGGAACCCAGTTACGCTGACTGCCAATTCCAATATTTCGAATGCAACTTACAGATGGTATAAGACTACTGACTTAGGTACTGTTATTTCCACAAATGCTGCTCTGACAGTAGCGCCAACAGCCAATTCTAGCTATAGAGTAGTCATTACTACTACTTGCGGAAGCACTACACCGAGTGACATTCCAGTAACAGTGAATCCTACACCAACAGTCACAGTTACTCCTTATAATGCCAGCGTCAGACCCCGATCTACTGTTACCATTAAAGCTGAGGATGGGACTACAGGCACTACGAATACCTATGCTTGGACTGCCACTACGGAAGGAAACATCACTACCTTATCAGAAACTACTCAGTCTATCAATGCTTCTCCCCGTACTGCTACTACCTATACAGTAACAGTAACTAATCCCGCAGGCTGCAGCACTAGTTCACAGTCTGTTATAAATCCGAATATACCTCTGCCTGTAGAGCTAGTTAGCTTTGTAGCAACCTGGACGAGTGCAGCCCCTAAGCTCACCTGGGCCACGGCTTCTGAGAAGAACAATTCTTACTTCGAGATTGAGCGTAGCGTAGATGGCAGTACCTTCCAAGTGGTAGGAAAGCGCTTAGGCGCTGGCACGACACTTTCACGAACCGAATATCAGTTCTCTGACGAGAGCGTCTTCGAAACGGCTGGCAGCACTCTGTATTATCGTCTGCACCAAGTTGACATTACTGGTGAAGATAGCTATTCACCAGTACGCACTGTTCAGGCCAAGGGTGGGAAGAACGCATTCAAGGCTGAGGCATTCCCCAACCCTTATGATGAGGCTGTAACAGTTCAGTTTAATGCGCTTTCAAACGGCAATGCTACACTTACCATCCATGATTTCTTTGGTAAGATAATGCTCACGAAGACTCTAGCAGTTACGAGTGGTGCCCAGAAAGTTGTTCTACCTCAGGCTGCATCTTTACCTGCTGGCGTGTACTACCTGACTATTCTTCAAGGTAGCCAACAGCAAGTGATAAAGCTGAGCCACCGGTAGAAGTACATTTTGTAAATGCCAACAAAAAGGCCAGGACCGTATATGGTCCTGGCCTTTTTGTTGGCATTTAACCCAAGGAATCATCTCGTTGCGCTTGTAATACATACTCATCCGCCTTCACGCACTCACAGTCTCCGCACTTATGCCCAATCCAAAACCCACTATAATCCTCCTGCACGGCTTCGCAGAAAGCCGCGCTATCTGGACTGAATTTACCCAAAATTGCCCCCCAGATTATAAATTCCTCACACCTGACTTCCCCGGCTATGGTAGCCGCGATGCAGCGCCCGCCGCTGACTATTCTATGGAAGCGCTGGCCGAGTTTGTAAAGGACGAGCTAAACCAAGCAGGAGCCCAGCAGGCCATCCTAATCGGGCACTCTATGGGCGGATACGTGGCACTAGCTTTTGCTGAAAAGTACCCGGCGCGAGTAGCGGGTCTGTGCCTCTTTCACTCTTCCGCGCAGGCTGATACCGATGAAAAGAAAGCCAACCGCGATAAAAACATCAGCTTTGTGGAGCGCCATGGGGTAGCGAAGTTTATGGAAACCTTCATTCGCCCACTCTTCGCCGATGCTAACGAGGAAACCATGATGCCTTACCGTCGCCGCCTAGAAGAAATTGGTGCGGCCACACCTCAGGTCAGCGTCATTAGCGGCATGCAAGCCATGCGCGACCGTCCAGACCGCACGGAAGTACTCCGCAAGGCTACGTTTCCAGTACTGTTTATTGTGGGTAAAGAAGATGCCGCCGTGCCTTTGGCTGCTGCGCTGGAGCAAGTTGCGCTGCCACCTGTTAGCACGGCTCTGTTTTTGGAACGCGTGGGCCATGTCGGATTTTTTGAGCGGCCCGCAGCTACGCGCCGGGCGGTGCTGGACTTTGTGGGGGGCATTTTTGAGGAACTGAAACGATAAACTCAGCCTACCCTTAAAGCAAAACGGCCGCTTCATTTCTGAAGCGGCCGTTCTTGTATACTCGCTAATGCTGGCTATCGAATGTCAAAGTTGAATGGACCAACATTAAGTAACTCTACCAGTTTTACTTGACGGAAAGGGGGGTATAGGCAAAATTATGAAGAGTTAGCACCTGAAAAAGTTAAGCCTTAATCAAACCCATCTGCAGCATCGCCTCCGCAATCTGAACGGCGTTGGTAGCAGCTCCTTTGCGCAGGTTGTCGGCTACTACCCACATATTTAGTGTACGTGGCTGCGACTCGTCGCGGCGCAGGCGACCGACCAGTACCGCGTCTTTGCCGTGGGCATCTTTGGGCATGGGGTATTGGTTTTGGGCAACGTCGTCAACTACTTCCACGCCGTCGGTTTCGCGCAGGATGCGGTACACTTCGGGTAGCTCAAAGTCGTTGGCAAACTCCACGTTTACGGCTTCTGAGTGGCCGCCCATTACGGGAATACGTACGGCCGTGGCGGTTACCTGAATAGTGTCGTCGCCGAGGATTTTTTTGGTTTCACGCACCATTTTCATTTCCTCTTTGGTGTAGCCGTTGTCCTCGAACACGTCAATGTGGGGCAGCACGTTCAGATCGATGGGGTGGGGGTAGGCAGGATTGGAAGCCGTTTGGCCGCCGCGCTCTTCCATGAGCTGGTCCACGGCTTTTTTGCCAGTGCCGGTCACGCTCTGGTAAGTGCTCACCACAATGCGCTTGATCTGAAAGGCCGCGTGGAGCTCGTGCAGGGCCAGCACCATTTGGATGGTGGAGCAGTTAGGATTGGCAATAATTTTATCCTCGGGCGTAAGATCCTTGGCGTTGATTTCGGGCACCACAAGCTTTTTGGTCGGGTCCATGCGCCAGGCGGAGGAGTTGTCAATCACCACGGTGCCCACTTCGGCAAAGCGCGGAGCCTGCTCTTTTGAGACGCCGCCCCCAGCCGAGAAAATAGCCACGGCGGGGCGGGCAGCAATAGCCGCGTCCATGCTCACCACCTTGTATTTCTTGCCCTGATACTCAATTTCCTGGCCTACCGATTTCTCGGATGCCACCGGCAACAACTCCGTGACCGGGAAATTACGCTCGGCCAGCACTTTCAGCATTTCGGTGCCCACCAAGCCAGTGGCACCTACGACGGCAACTTTCATGACTAAATCAATTGAGGATACAGGCCGGCAATACGGCATACGCGCAAATATACATCCGTAAGCAGATGCATTTCACGGTATCTTTCTTGCACAGGCGCGGGCCGGAGTCAACCAGTTAAGCTGGTGCCCGCCGTGCGCCTACCGCCGCGGCAGCTCTAGTTAAGTTATAGCAGCCTACCGCGTTACGCATGAAATCATTATTACTCAGTTTATTTTCACTCCTATCCGTTCCTGCCGCAGCTCAGCTCAGTGAGTCCTTTACCGACGGCAACTTCACCCAAAATCCCACCTGGACCGGAGATGCAACCGGCTTTCAAGTCAACGCTCAGCAGCAGTTGCAAAGCAACGGCCCGGCCGTGACGGGCACCACGCTTCAGCTCGTAACTCCAAGCAGTATCGGCAGCGACGCCACCTGGGAATTTTACGCCAACCTCCGCCTAGCCACGTCGGGGGGCAATTTGGCCGATGTCTGGCTGATGGCTGATAAGGATGACCTAAAAGCCACTGGCACCAAAGGCTACTTCGTGCGCCTGGGCGGTACCCCCGACGAGGTTAGCCTGTTTCGGCAGGATGCGACGGGCAATCCCGTGTATGTCATTAATGGAAAGGATGGCACACTGGCTTCCAGCACCAACAACGTAGTGCGCGTGCGCGTCACCCGCTCTTCACAGAACATCTGGACCCTAGAGCGCGACCTGGCTGGGGGGCAAAATTTCACGCCGGAGGGTACTGCTACCGATGCCGTTCATCAGAGGAGCACTCATTTTGGGGTGCGCATCACCTATTCATCTGCCAACGGCACCAAGTTTTACTTTGATGACTTCCGCATTACCAGTAATGCGCCCCTGCCCGTGGCCGATACCACGCCCCCGGCTCTGCTGAGCGCCACGCCTACCGGACCGCGGCAGTTAGAGGCTTTATTCAACGAAGCCCTAGATATTGCAGCCAGCGCTGCTAGCTACCGGCTGGTTGGTGGCCCGGCCGTACTCACTGCTCGCCGCGATGCCGACAAACCGGCCTTAGTTCACCTAACGCTGGGAGGCGATTTGCCACTCGGCAACAATACGCTTGAGGTTCGCCATGTGACCGATGCGCACGGCAATGTAGCTGTGGGTCCGCTTACGGCATCTTTTGTAAACAAAGGATTTGCCGTAGCCCCCAGCTTTCATCAGTTAATCATCACCGAAATTATGGCCGACGAAACGCCCGTAGTAGGCTTGCCGGCTTCCGAGTACGTGGAGATATACAACCCCACAATGAGCACCATAGTAGATCTGGCGGGCGTACGCTTATTCAAACCGGGGAGCACGACAGCAGCGGTATTTCCGGCCGGGGCGGTGCTGTTGCCAGGCGAGTACGCTGTAGTGTGCGGCAGCACGCGGGCCAGTCAGTTTGCGGCCTTCGGAAAAGTGTTTGGGCTCAGCAACTTTCCCAGCCTAAGCAATGCCGGCGACCAACTCGTGCTCACCAACCGAGGCGGGCGTACGCTGTTTGAAATGACTTATTCGGACACTTGGTACAAGGATTTACGCAAAAAAGAGGGCGGCTGGTCATTGGAGATGGTCGATACAGCCAACCCCTGCGCCGGCACCGAAAACTGGACCGCGAGCACCGATGCCAGCGGCGGCACGCCCGGCCGCGCCAACGCCGTGCGCGCCACCAACCCCGACCGCATGGCGCCCAGCTTGCTGCGGGCCGTAGCTCTGACGCCCACCATCGTCCGGTTGTACTTCGGTGAAAAGCTCGATAGTGCTGCTAGCGCTAGTCCTGGCTTGTATGCCCTAGCTCCAGCCACCGGCATAGTCCAGGTGGTACCGCACGCGCCTGATTTTCGAGTCGTTGACTTGCTGCTGAGCAGTGATTTGCCCCCCAATAAGCCCCTGACCGTGACTCTGCAACGCGCCACCGACTGCGTAGGCAATGGCACCGGGCCGACTACTTCTGCCGTGTTTGCCCTGCCCGTACTGGCCCAGCCCGGCGATGTGGTTATCAATGAAGTGCTGTTTAATCCTCGTTCCGGGGGCGTCGATTTTGTGGAACTGCTAAATCGCTCGAACAATTACCTGGATGTGCAGGGCTGGCAGCTAGGCACCGAGGAGCCGGGTGGTGTTAGTGTCAAACCTATAAGTGCGGGTCCTTACGGCTTGGCGCCGGGCCAACTGCTCCTGCTTACTACTCGCCCCGATGTGGTGCAGAGCCAGTACCTAACCCACGACCCGGCCGCTTTTCTGCCTATGTCCAGCTTTCCCAGCCTGCCCGACGATGCGGCTACGATAGTAGTACTAGACGCCAAAGGGCAAACCATCGACCATTTCAGCTACGACGAGAAACAGCACTTGGCCTTACTCAGCGACCGCAACGGCGTATCGCTGGAGCGGATTCGGGCTGCGGGGCCTAGTCTGGGGGGCAATTTCCACTCTGCGGCTAGCTCTGTAGGCTACGCAACACCGGGCCTAGCTAACTCCCAGTACCAAGCCGATCCTACCGGGACACAGCTTTTTCAGTTAGCGCCCGAAGTCTTTACGCCCGATGAAGACGGACAGCAGGACTTTACAACCCTCAACTACCGCCTCGACCAGTCTGGTTATGCAGCTTCCATCACCATCTACGATGCGCAGGGACGCCTCACTCGAAGGTTGGTTCGGAATGAAACCTTAGCCACCAGCGGGTTCTTTCAATGGGATGGCCTCACCGACCAAGGCCGCAAGGCAGCCATCGGACCCTATGTACTCGTGATTGAGTTGCTGCGCCCCGCCAGCGGTGACACGCGCGTGTACAAGCGCAACGTGGTTCTAGGCGGCCGGTTCTAGCACTGATTGCTAGTAATTATAATTAATAATTAACTACATAAAATAAAAGCAAATTGATTTTTTGGATAAAGACATTTTATTTCAAAAACATAATTTTATCAAATGCTTATTTTGTTGCATCAAAGAGACGCATAGGTGGCGCATTGAAAAAACAAAACTCTGTATCTACTGAAGTGAAATAATTATCTAAATGTGTTTTTAGAAATTTATCAATTTGAAAAAAAGTCTGATAGGCCAAAAACTTGCCTCCTGACCGCAAACACTTATACGATTCTTCTACAATCGTTTGACGAAGGGAAGCTGGTAGGAAAGAGAAAGGAATGCCTGAAATGATATAATCAGCTTGCGCTAGGCCGGTTTGTTGCAATATGGGCCTTACATTTTCGGCGCTGTCATGATATATATGAAGGCGCGGATCGTGGAAGCAGTTCTCTAAAATACTGACAAAGTCAGAGTTACGCTCAATGGCGATGAGCGTAGAATCCGGAGTAAGGTTGTTCAATAGGTAATGCGTAAAAACACCAGTACCCGGACCATATTCAACGATAGTAATTTTTTTACTGAAATCAATCTTACCGCACACTTTGCGGATAGTAAATAGGGAAGTAGGGGTGAAAGAAGCAACTTGCTTATCCCGCAACATGCTTTTTAGATAAATTATAGTGTCCATACTAATTAAATAAGTTGTTATTTTACTTGTTTCGTCTTTTAAATAAAGTTCATCAATGTCTTCTTTGATTAGGGTAATACGATAAAATAAGTGCAGAAGATATGCTATGTTGTAGGCTACATAATGTTCAGCAGAACAGTTGTTATAGATTTACAGAATTATTTGCTCGTAATGCTCCTATATCACTTATTGCATGAGACTTTATAGCCGAAAAAGCAGCACAGTAAATTGCTCTTTTCAATGTGAGTAAACTCAGTCATACAACTGGCAACTTGTTGCGTGAACTATAGCTCATTGCCTGGAAGCAACGCATGACTGGCTCAGGGCTGATGATAAGACCATTCTGGGTAGCAAGTGTGAGTGCATCAACGCGGTTTTTCTGGCTGGGGTGGGGAATGTGTTCGGACTGAATTACCCCGCGAATACACGCAGCTGAACCATATCTTTTGATTATCAGGCTCGTAAGAAGGAGAAACCGTTCTTTTCCAATCTCAATTCTTTAGCTATGAAAGTCATTTCACCCCGCGTCCATGGTATTCTCGACTATGGCACTATTCTGCTCTTCGCATTGGCACCTACTATCTTTGGGTTCACCGGCATGTACGCCACCGTTTGCTACATTTTAGCAGCTGGTTATCTGGTGGTTACTTTGCTAACGGACTTTCCAATGGGTATAGCTCATATGATTCCGTTTCCTGTCCATGGTGGCCTGGAGTTGGTTAGTGGCTTGGTATTACTGGCCTCGCCTTTCCTATTTGGTTTCAACGACGACAATGAGACGGCTCGTAATTTCTTCATGATTATGGGCGGTGTGTTTCTGGGCGCCTGGCTGCTGACCGATTGGCGTGCCCAAACACGTAGCCACAACTCTGCTATGTCGAACCATTAAATTTTCTTAACTCACAAAAAAGCCCCCCAGCGCGTCGCTGGGGGGCTTTTTTGTGGACGGCAAACGCGTAAACAAGTACAGCTCAACAATATCCTTCCCGACAGGGTAGCGTAGTAATTAACCCAAACCCATCCCGTTTATTTAACCCTCTTTGATTTATGAAAATCTTATCACCGGTAGCCCACGGCGTCATCGATATAGGCTTCATCACTGCTTTGGCCATGGCCCCCATTGTGCTCGATTTGGTGCCAGCCGTAGACACGGCATGCTTCGTAATGGCCGGCGGCTATTTGCTGCTTACCCTCATGACTGACTTTCGGTACGGCCTGATTAAACTGGTGCCTTATCCGGTACATGGCTGGCTCGATTTGCTCACCGGCGTTGCGCTGGTAGCCGCACCTTTCGTCTTAGGTTTTGAGTCGGGCAGCGCCGAGCGCAACCTGTTTCTTTTCCTGGGGATCGTGTCAATAGTTGTCTGGTTCCTAACCGACTGGCGGGCACAAACCCGCACGATGATGACCGACAGAAATACCTAATACAGCTTCGCTAAGTAAACTTTAGCTGAAAAGGCGGCGGCACAATGGTGTTGCCGCCTTTTTATATAGTAGGCAAAGCGCCCGGTGCGTTCAGTTACCGTTTGATGGTAATACCCACGAAGAATTCGCGCTCCGTGTCGCGGGTAAAGGGCAGAATAGTACCTACATCAAGCTGCGCATTTTTACTTAGCTGAAACTTAGGTCCAAAGTTGACGATGGCCTGCCAACTGTTTTCGCGGGCGTTCCACCGGCCCAGCACCTCGCCGTAGGCCCCGATAGTATCCGTGAAGCTATGCTCGGCGGTGATGGCGGGTACAAACTGAAAGTAGTGGCGGTTGGTTTCGGGGTCGTAGTTTCGGTCGCCCTCTATCTGCGCCGATATGTCCCAGTCGTCGGTTAGGCGATAATTGAAGGGCACAATCAGGCCCACTTCGGTGCCACTGCTACTCCGGTCGCCGCCGATTGGTAGACGTACAAACCCGGTAATGCCCATAGCGGCGCGCGTCTCGTCGTCGTCGCCGAAGAGGTTGCGCTTCACGCGCAGCGTCAGGTCGCGGAAGCTGTTGCGGCGCTCCGCGGGGTCGTCGGGCGAAGTGCCTTTCTCCGTGGCGAATGGCTCGACGCCTACTTGAAAATCGAATTGGTCGGTGATACCCAGCTTGATGACCAGTGGCGCTACCTGCCAGGTGCGGCTGCGCATTCCCTGGCTGCGACCGGTGAGTAGGCGCAGAAAATCACCTTCCACCTGTATGTGGCCGGGCTCAACGGTGTAGGGGCTTTCCGTAATGCCGGGCCGGTCGGGGTTTAGCTTCCGCATCGAGTCGGGCGGCGTAGGGTTAAACAGCGAGTAGCCGTCTACCTTTACGCCCTTCTCAGGACGTTGCGCGTAAGTGGCAAAAGAGAGCGGCAGCAAGGCCAGCAGCAACCAGTAGATTTTTATCATTCAATAAGAAAAAGAGGCTTTAATAACAAACGGCCTGCATACGCAGAAACAACCCAATCGACTGGAAAGTGCTTTGAGCAGGCTGCCGCAGTATTTACTGCCGCATCTTATCCAGCGCGGCCGTTAGCTGAGTTGCTTTTATCAACCCTAGCCAGCGGCCGCGTACTTGCAGCTTATCATCGAGCAACACAATAGTAGGGTAAGAAACTTGGCCGTGTTCGTCGCGAGCCAATTCTTGCGCCAGCCCATGCACGCCGCTGCTAGGGCCGGTCGCTTTAAAGGTGAAAGTTTGCCCGGCTAGCCGCACCGGCTCTTTGCTTTCCGCGTTCAGGGCCACGGCATAAAAGGAGGCATTGAGGCTACTCACTACATTTTTGTCTCGAAAGGTGGTCAGGTCTTGAAGCTTACAGTAGTGACACCAGTCAGTATACACGTTTACCAGCACGGGCCTGGGGTGCACGCGCATACTATCGGCCAGGGCCTGCGGTGTAAGCCACCGCACCGCAGGACGCGCCGCGGGTCGGGTGCCGCTAAGCGTGAGCAAGAGTGGTAGGAGCAGCAGGAGGCGGAGCCAAGCCATAATGGAGGGCGCTTACGTCGCGCTATTAATAAGGTGAAAAACGAAAAGCACCGCACACTTCTTCTTACCGAAGCGTATACCGCAGCCCGAAAAACCCGCGAATGCCTTGGTTGGAAGCATACACGTAACTCGGATCAAACGTCAGGGCGGCTGGGTTATCTGGTGTGGCTACTGGCTGCCCGGCGGCGTCAAACTGAACTTGCTTGTCAAATGGATCGAAGGCGCGGGCAATGGCGGCGCGAGTCGGGCGAAAGTTGAGCAGGTTTTTTACGCCCCCGTACGCTTCCCATTTGTCCCCCAGGCGCTTGGTGACCTGGATATTCTGAATGCTGAAGGTAGGTGAAGAAGCCGGCCGCGGGTCCAATGGGCCCAGCAGCGGGAGGCGCATGGGCCCGTACACGTTACCGGTATAGTCTACGCTGATGCCGGCCTGGGTAAAGCGGTAGCTCAGGGCAAAGGTTCCGGATACTCGCTCCGTCAGGAGCTGACGCCGCTTCTCGCTTTGGCCCTCGTTGTCGTTTACCTGATACACATCCAGCGCCGTAACGCCAAAAATAGCAGTCAGGGGAAAGCCAAACGTGAGGTCCGCGTTGAGCGTGATGCCGCGCGACACGGCGTGTCCGCGCAGATTATCATAAACTAGCAGCGTGGGGTCCGACTCGTAATCGGGCGTGATTTTGTTGGTAAAATAAGTGTAAAAAGCGCTGGCGTCGAAGCTTAGCAGGCTCTGACCAATGGGCAAGAGGCGCTGATAGTTCAGGTTGACGTTGTAGCTGCGCTCGGGCTGCAAAGAGCCGCGGATAACCACTGTGCGAGCACCGGTAAGCGCGGCGTGGTCTTCAGTGAACACATTCACGACCCGGTAGCCGTTGCCCGCGCTCAGCCTAAGCGTCTGATGCTCATCGGGCGAAAACTTGTAGTTGACGCGGGGTGTGAAAATGCTACCATGATAAGAGTTGTAATCATAGCGCAAGCCCATCAGTAAGGTGTGCTTGCTGTTGAACCGCAACTCATCCTGCACGAAAACGCCCGGCAACCAAATGCGCTGGGGGGCATTTTGGGGAGCTACGGTGTCGCCAGTGGCGGTGGCGGGGGTGTTGTCGTCGAAGTGAGTGAAGCGCAGGGCCGAGCCTAAGAGCAGCTGGTGGCGACCCGCGGTGTGGGCGGCTGTTAGTTGGCCGAAGGCAATATCCTGCTGAGCCTTATACACTGTGGTGCCATACACCGAGTTCTGACTGTGAGTGTTCAGCGAGGTGCTTAGCATCACCTGTGGCCCGCGAATGGGTAGCTGATACGCCCCAATCACCTCCGCGCGACTCGTATAGATTGATTCGGCGTAGATACTGTCGCCGCCGCGCAACTCTGGCGTCCACCGCATTTGTCCGCCCCAACGGTCCTCGTAGAGGTAGCGGGCCGCCAGCGAGGCTACCCGACTTTCGGGCCGGGCCAAGGTCAGCTTATCAAATACCGAAATGCGTTTGGCTAGGGCAATGTCGGTGAAACCGTCGCCATTCGCGTCGCGGGGAGAGTCGTAAAGGAAGCCATTGGCTCCGAGCAAAGAAGTAAGCTTGCCAACGCGGGTTTTCAGGGCCAGATCCACGTTATGCTCGCCCCAACTGGTGCTAAAGGCGTCGGCTGATACCTGGGGGGCTTTTTCCGGGTTGCGCGTGATAATGTTGATAACGCCACCCACTGCCTCAGAGCCATAGAGCGTGGAGGCCGGACCTTTCACTACCTCAATGCGCTCCACGAGGCTATTCGGAATGCCCGTCAGGCCATACACGGTGCTCAGGCCGCTCACGATGGGCATGCCGTCGAGCAAAACCATAGTGTAAGGCCCTTCCAGCCCGTTGATGTGAATATCGCCGGTGTTGCAGATGTTGCAGTTGAGCTGGGGCCGCACGCCGTTCACGGTTTGCAAGGCTTCAAATACAGAGGGTGTTGGGTTTTTCTTAAAGTACGTCGGGTTATAGACTTCCACCGGCACCGCCGACTCCAGACGCGTTACCGGCTGTAGCGTGCCCGACACCACTACTTCGCCCAATTCCTGCCCACTGCTGGGTTGCAAGGTCACGTTCACGCTGGCGGTTTGCCCAACCGTTACCGTTACGGCTCGCTCCGTGGCCGTGTAGCCAATGGCACTGATAGCTAAGCGGTGGCTACCGGGGGGCAAATTTTCGAGAATGAACACCCCATCCTCCATTGCCGTGGCGCCCATACTTGTGCCTTTCACCCCAATGCTGGCAAAAGGCACTGGCCCACTGCCCGCTCTCACCGTACCCCGTACACGTCCCGATTGAGCCCACAAGGTAGTTGCCAACAGTAAGCAGAAACAAACGAGTAAGAAGCGTTTCATACACAAGCGCGATTAGAATTTAGATAGACTATTGATTTTAATTTAGGTGGGCCTAAATCCGGCCAGGCAAAAAAGCGCAAGTGCTTACTAAGCGCTTGCGCTTTTAAAACTTATCCGGTAAATGTCTCGAACAGCAGGTAAGCGTTCAATATCATGATAATGCCTGATACTGTCCAGGCAACGACCTTGACAAGGGGGGAATTGGTAAACACACCCATTTTCAGGCGGCTGCTGGTAAACAACACCAGTGGCACCACCGCGAAGCTTAGCTGCAAAGACAGAATAACTTGGCTAAACACCAGCAACTCGCCTGTGCCTTTCTCCCCATAAAGCAACGTAACGATAAAGGCCGGCACCACCGCAATACCGCGCGTGATCAGGCGACGCAACCAAGGCTTCAAACGAATATGGAGAAAGCCTTCCATCACGATTTGCCCGGCCAAGGTGCCCGTAAGCGTCGAGTTTTGACCCGAAGCCAGCAAAGCCACAGCAAACAGCACACTGGCCGCACCGGCACCCAGCACCGGCGCCAATAGCTTGTGCGCATCGTTGATATCAGCCACGTTGAAGTAGCCATTGCGGTGAAACGCTGCGGCAGCCGTGACCAAAATGGCTGCATTCACGAAGAAAGCCAGAAATAAGGCCACCGTAGAGTCGATGGTAGAAAACTTGATGGCCATACGCTTGCCCTCCTCTGTCTGCTCGATGGCGCGCGTCTGCACGATACTGGAGTGCAGATAGAGGTTGTGCGGCATCACAGTAGCACCTAGAATACCAATGGCAATGTAAAGCATGCCAGGGTCTGTAACTACCCGGGTTTGAGGCACAAGGCCCGCAGCAATACCCAGCCAGTCAGGCCTTGACGCCACTATTTCGTAGAGGAAGCAGCCAAAAATCACCACAATCAGACCCGCCACAATGCTTTCGATAATGCGGAAGCCTTTGTTTTGGAAATAGAGCACTACTAGCACGTCCAGAATGGTAAGCACCACGCCCCAGGGTAGGGGTAGGCCGAAGAGCAGGTTTAAGGCAATGGCCGAGCCGATAACTTCAGCCAAATCGCAGGCGGCAATGGCAATTTCGCAGAGCACCCACAGCATCATTGCCACGGGCTTGGAATAATGGTCACGGCAGGCCTGGGCCAGGTCGCGGCCCGTCACGATGCCGAGCTTCGCCGCCAAATGCTGCAAGAGCATAGCGAAGAGGTTGGAAATCAGAATAACTGAGAGCAGCGTGTAGCCGTAGCGGGCGCCGCCCGCAATATCGGTGGCCCAGTTGCCGGGGTCCATGTAGCCGACGGCCACCATGAGCCCGGGCCCCCAGAACGCAAATAGCTTACGCCAAAACGAGGCGTTGTGAGCCGGTACTTTTATGCTTGCGTACACCTCCTGCAATGAAGGTGCATGCCGGGCCTGACGCCAGCCTGGATGGGCCGATGGAGGCGTGGGGGGCATTTTTACGGAATCCTTAACAGGTTGAGACACTGTAGCTGTAGAAGATGTATCCACAAATTACGGCATTTTTAGACTAATCTAAATTTATTTTTCAAGATACCTTAATTACTGATTTTTATCTAAAATGTTTCACCTACCAATGAAGTTGATTTTTTAGCGGATTTTTGCCCCCCGTTTTGTGTTCATCCCCTTATGACGCTTCCCCAATCCAAACTCCGCTTAGGTCTGTTATCGCTCGTGGTGAGCGCGGGGCTGGTAGGCGTAAAGTTTTACGCCTACTTCCTCACGTCTTCCCAAGCCGTACTAACCGACGCATTGGAGTCTATTATCAACGTATTTACCAGCGGCTTTGCACTTTATAGCCTTTACTTGTCGGGCCTTCCCAAGGATGAAAACCACCCCTACGGTCACGGCAAAGTCGAGTACTTATCGGTCGGCTTCGAGGGCGCACTAATTCTGATTGCGGGTATCTATATCTTCTACAGCGCCACATTGGCTTTTTTGGAGCCGCACGCCGTAGCCCGCCCCGATATGGGCATGGCGCTGCTTGGCTTTACAGCGCTGGTAAATCTGGCTGTGGGATTTTTGCTAATAAGCTCGGGCCGCAAGCTTAAGTCAGTAGCGTTGGTGGGCGACGGGCAGCACCTATACCTTGACGCGGTAAGCACCATTGTATCGTGTATAGCGCTGTTGCTGGTAGCTGCAACCGGCAATGTGCTGTTTGATGCTGGCGCGGCCTTGCTGCTAGGCGCTTTTATCGTTGTGAATGGCCTGCGCATGGTACGCCGCTCAGTAGGCGGCCTCATGGACGAGTCGGATGTGGTAGTGGTGCGGGAAGTTATTGGGGAGCTTCAGCAATTTCGCCGGCCCGCTTGGATTGATGTGCACAACCTGCGGGTGTTGCGCTACGGAGCCAACCTGCACATCGACTGCCACATGACTATGCCATACTACTTCAGCCTTGATGAGATTCACAACGAACTGAATGACATTGAAGCCCTCATCCGGCAGCGCTTCGATGTGGATGTGGAAATGTTTGTGCACGCCGACCCCTGCACCTTTACCGCCTGCGCCCACTGCCACATGCCCGAGTGCCCCGTGCGTCATCATCCGTTCAGTCAGGAAATAGGCTGGACCCTAACTAATGCCGTGAAAAACGAGCGGCACCAATTGCAGGTAGAGCAGTAGAAGTCGGTGTTGCCGGGTGGCAATCTAGCGGCTAGGGGCCATTTTATGCATCAAGCTTAACGCTACTCTACAACTAGCCGCCGCGTGTATTGCTTCGTCGCGTTTCGGATTTGTACTACGTAAACGCCCGCCCGCAAACCAGCTAAGCTTAGGCGCAATTCTGCTTGCTGGGGGGAAAAAGTAGCCGTGCGCACCATTCGGCCCAGCGCGTCGTGCACCGTGGCTGCGGTAGCTGACGTAGGCGCGGTAGCAAGCCGCAATGTCACCGTTTGCCGCGCTGGATTGGGCCAGACCGATAAGGTAGGAGTGTGCTCCTCAGGCTTAGTGCTGAGCACAAAGCCTCGGTTTTCTAGGGTTATAATTCGGTCGTTGCCACCGTTGCTGGTAGCCACGTACACGCGTCCCGCCGGTGATACGCACAAGGCACGTAGGCGCCCAAAGCTGTTCGTGAGAAATTCATCCGGGGTTATGGAGGTGATAGCGTCGCCAGCGGCATTGAGGGGAAGCTGAACAAGACGGGACGCTTTCAGGGTGGCGAGCAGCAAACTACCGCGCCACTCCGGAATGGCTGGCGAATCGTAATAAGCTAGCCCGGCCACGGCTAGCGTCGGCGTCCAGACTTTCAGTGGCTCCCGCACATTGTTAGCAGCACAAAAGCTTTGCTCGGCAGCCGAGGTGCAAAAGCCCTCTACATTGGGCCAACCGTAGTTGCGGCCCGCTTCCAGCAGGTTTAGCTCATCGTCGGTGGTTTCGCCGTGATCCGAGATGTAAATGCGGCCTGTGGGCAGCCGCACCAATCCCTGCGGATTGCGGTGGCCCAAGGTGTATACCAAACTGCCCGGCGTCGGATTATTGGTTGGAATGCTGCCATCCAGATTAAGGCGCAGAACCTTGCCGTTGAGCGAAGCCGGATTTTGCGATTCGGGCCGCAGTTGGGCATCGCCGGTCGTCATGAGCAGGGTGCGGTCGGGGAGGATAAGCAGGCGCGAGCCGCTGTGCGTGGTGGCGGCCGTAATGTTATCCAGCAACACTTGCGGGGCGCTCAACGAGTTGGTGGCAGCGCTGTACGTGTAGCGTACCAGTTTCTCCTTAAGGCCGTTCGCGTTGTAATTATAGACGATATACAGGTAAGGCGAAGTAGAAGCAAAATCTGGGTGCAGCACCATGCCTAGCAAGCCGCTTTCGCCAGTGGGCGCTACATCGGGTACCGTGAGCAGCGGCAGGACCTGGCCCGTAGTCGGATTCACGCGGCTGATACGGCCCCCTCGCTCCGTCATCCAAATAAAGTCATCAGGCCCCCAAACCAGCTCCCACGGAATATTAAGGCCGCTAACCAACGGCGTGGCCGAAACCGTGGTGCTGCCGACCTGAAAGGTAGTGGTCTGGGCCGAGGCCGCTGTGGTCAGAAGGGAGCTAACCACTAAAAGCGTAGCGACAATATTTTTCATGACTAAATAGCTGAAGCTGAACAGAGAGTGATAGCAGTAACGAAGTAATAACCCGTTCGGATTAGCTTCGTCCCAGCTTGTGAGGGATTATTTTTACTTTCCGCAAGCTTTCCACCACCTACCTCTGCCTGGGCCGCGGCCCGCACCACCCATCTACGCTTTCCCATGAAAAAACTGCTTTCTCTGCTGGCTGTTGGCGCCGTCAGCTTCGGTGCGGGTGCTATGCTGCCCCGGCCCGCCGATTTGCCCCCCATCACGGTTGCGATGGTGCGTGCTGCCCAAGGCTTAATCGGTCTAAACTTTACTGATGCCCAGCTCGACTCAACCCGCCGTGACCTGGAAGAAAATCGCAAAGACTACGAGCAGCTGCGCCAAGTGAGCGTGCCCAACAGCGTAGCGCCCGCGCTGGTCTTCGACCCAATACCCTTGCGCCTGCGCCAAACGATGTTTCCCGCATCTAAGGTTAAAGCTGATGCTGGCAAATTGTCCCCCATAGCCAAAGTGAAGCTGCCTACCAACCGCGATGAGTTGGCCTTCTACACCGTGCGCCAGCTAAGCGAGCTGGTGCGTACCAAGCAGATCTCCTCAGAAGAGCTGACCCAGTTTTTCCTAGCTCGCCTCAAGAAATACGACCCCAAGCTGCTCTGTGTTACCACCCTGACTGAGGAGCTGGCCTTGCAGCAGGCCCGCCAGGCCGATAAGGAAATCAAGGCCGGAAAGTACCGGGGCCCGCTGCATGGTATTCCGTTCGGAGTTAAGGATTTATTCAGTACCAAAACTTACAAAACCACTTGGGGCTCCGTGCCTTATAAAGACCAA
Source organism: Hymenobacter sp. HD11105 (assembly GCF_054051685.1). Classification (NCBI taxonomy): domain Bacteria; kingdom Pseudomonadati; phylum Bacteroidota; class Cytophagia; order Cytophagales; family Hymenobacteraceae; genus Hymenobacter; species Hymenobacter sp. HD11105. Next base: position 797,525 of record NZ_JBSWBR010000001.1, read on the forward strand.
GTACTGGACGAAGACGCGGCCGTAGTGACGCGGTTGCGCGAGGCGGGGGGCGTTTTGGTGGCCAAGTTTACCTTGGGTGAGCTAGCTATGGGCGACGTGTGGTATGGGGGCAAAACCCGCTCACCCTGGAACATTACGCAAGGCAGCAGCGGCTCCTCCGCCGGTTCGGCTTCGGCAGTAGCGGCCGGGCTGGTACCCTACGCCATCGGCACCGAAACGCTGGGTTCTATCGTGAGTCCGAGCACCGCCTGCGGCGTGACGGGCCTGCGGCCTTCGTTTGGACGCGTGAGCCGGGCCGGTGCTATGGCGCTGAGTTGGAGCATGGATAAAGTGGGCCCCTTGGCCCGCTCAGCCGAAGACTGTGCCTTAGTATTTGCGGCATTAGTAGGCCGTGACGCCAACGACCCTGCCACCACGCAGGTACCCTCCGGCTTCAAGTATGCCTTTGATACCGATATCAAAAAGATGCGTGTCGGGTATCTAAAGGCTGATTTTGACAAAGAGTATCCAACCAGAGCCAACGACCAAGCGGCTCTCGAAGTCATGCGGAAGCTGGGCGTACAGCTCGTGCCTCTGGATTTGCACGACTTGCCCGATGGGGAACTGCTCATTCTGCTCGGTGCAGAAGGCGCTGCTGCCTTCGATGACCTCACCCGCTCGGGCCGCGATGCCCTCATGGTAAATCAGGGCCGTAATGCATGGCCAAACTCGTTTCGGATTGCCCGCTTCATTCCGGCCGTGGAATATATTCAGGCCCAGCGGATTCGTCGCCAGCTTATTGAGGAAGTAGACCGGCGTTTGCAGGGTTTTGATGCGTATCTGGCGCCCTCATTTAATAGCCCCAACTTGGTGGTCACCAACCTGACGGGCCACCCGGCCGTGGCGGTGCCCAATGGCTTTCGGGCGAACGGGTTGCCGAGCACCATCACCTTCGGCGGGCAGCTTTTTGAGGAAGCCAAGCTGCTGGCGTTGGTCAAGGCTTATCAGGAGGCCACGGATTTTGATGAAAAGCATCCACCGCTTAATTTTTAGGAGTGTTTACAAAGGCGGTCATGCAGAGCGGAGCGAAGCATCTCGCGTGCTAATGTGGGAGTACTAATCTCACTAAACACGCGAGATGCTTCGCTCCGCTCTGCATGACGTTCTAATAAGTAATCTTACCATTTAAATAAAATGCCCGCCAGCATACACCAACGTCCCGACGGCTACTTTATCTCCACCGATCCTGCCCGCCTTGACCTAGCCGTTATTCATCACTATCTGGCCAACGATTCCTACTGGGCCCGCAATATGCCCCGCGAGCTATTGGAGCGCGCCATTCAGAACTCGCTCAACTTCGGCCTGTACGCGCCCGATGGTCGGCAGGCTGGCTTTGCCCGCGTAGTCACCGACCGGGCCACATTCACCTGGCTCTGCGACGTGTTTGTGCTACCTGAATTTAGGCGGCAGGGCCTGTCGAAGTGGCTGATGGAGTGTGTATGGGCTCACCCCGATTTGCAGGGGCAACGGCGGCATTTGCTGGCCACACTGGATGCCCACACGCTCTATACCCAGTTCGGCTTTAGCCCACTCGCCGAGCCCGAGCGGTTTTTGGAGATACGCTTTGCCAACCCGTATGGGGTGCCCACCAGTCATTAGAAGGTCATGCTGAGCGAGAAACTTGCCACCCAATGGCAGCAGCTAACGACGCCTCTCACTCCCAATGAAGCGCTGCGCACGGCCACTTTGCAGCAGTTGGCGGCGGCTTATGAGGCGCCGGGGCGGCATTACCACACGCTCACCCATATTCAGGCCTTGCTGCAAAGCCTGCACGAAGCACCCACGCCGCTGCACGATGCGGAAGTTGTGCAGCTGGCTATCTGGTTTCATGATGTAGTTTATAGCCCCCTGCGCTCCGACAATGAGGAGCGCAGCGCGGCGCTAGCGCGGGAGTTTCTTACCCAAACTAATTTGGTGCCTGAGCGCATCAGCAAAGTGGTTTTGCTTATCGAGCGAACCAAAGACCACACCCAGCCCCAGCCCAACGACCCAGACCTGCATTTTTTTCTGGATGCTGACCTACAAATCCTAGGGGCTCCGCCGGCTGAGTACGAGGAGTATGCCCACCAGATCAGGCAGGAATACCGGTTAGTGCCGGGGCCTCTATACCGGCGCGGTCGGCGGGCTGTGCTGCAAAACATGCTGGCTGCGTCGGTGCTCTACCGCACCGAGTATTTTCGGGATAAGCTCGATGCCCGCGCCCGTCAGAACTTGCAGCGGGAGCTTGACGACTTGTAAGTGAGGGTAAGCTGCAAAAAATGCCCCTCAGCCACTGCGTTCTTACTTTATCTCCTTAGTATCTGCAACGCGGGCTGCTGGCTTCTGTCCTTGCCGCGGGCTTGCGTATTTTGCAGGAAGCTTTCATGTTTCATTTTTCTTTCAATAACTGATGCGCGTTTTGTTCGCCGTGCGGGCGCTGGCTTGGTTGGGGCCAATTTCCGCTGCTTTTGCTCAAACTCAACCCGCCGCGCCGGCCGCTTCATTGGGGCCGCTCACGGTGGAGAAAATCATGCGCGACCCCGCCCAGTGGATTGGTACAGCGCCATCTAATGTGTATTGGGGCGAAGATGGCAAACGCATCTACTTCAACTGGAACCCTGATAAAAACCGCCGCGACTCGCTGTACGCCGTGGCCCCGAGTGGTGGTGCGCCCCGCAAAATCAGCCTGCGCGAGCAACTGAATTTGCCCCCCAGCGGCGGGGTATACGACCAGAAATTCGCCCGTAAAGTCTACGAGAAGGAAGGCGACATCTACCTGCTCGATCTGAAGAGTAACAAAGTTCGGCGCGTAACGAACACGGCCGAGCGCGAATCAGACGCCGCTTTTGCTTTGCAGGACCAATTAGTGAGCTACACGCGGGGCGGTAATTTGTTTACCTGGAACCCGGCCAATGGCGAAACCGTGCAGCGCACCGATTTTCGCAAAGGCAACAACCCCGCGAAAGGTACGCCGGCAGATCAATCGGAGAAATATCTGAAGGCCCAGCAGCTGGCATTATTTCAAGTAATTAAGCAGCGCGAACAGGACCAGCAGGACCGGCAACGCGTGCAAAAAGTCTTGGAAAAGCTGCGACCCAAAGCCATTTATCTGGGTCTTAAATCGGTGCGCAACTTGCAGCTTAGCCCCGATGGTCGATTCGTGACCTATTCGCTGGTGCAGGAGCCGGCCAATAATAAGGTGGCCATAGTGCCCAACTTCGTCACGGCCTCGGGCTTCACGGAAGACATTTCGACCCGCAACAAAGTAGGCGCGCCCCAAACTGCACTAGAGTTGGGTATCTACGACATTGGCCGCGATACGACCTTCGTGCTCGGCTACCGCGACCTGAAAGGCTTGGATGAGTTGCCCGCGTATCGCAAAGAATATCAGTTGAAAGCCAAAGCCCCTACGGCAGCACCTGACTCAGCGAAAACGGCAAAAAATGCCCCTCAGAAAGCCGAGAAGCCAGCTACCGAGCTGCGCCGTGTGGCTCCCTTTGGCCCTTTCTGGTCGGATAACGGCGAGCGGGCTTTTCTGGTCATGCGCTCCGCCGACAACAAGGATCGTTGGATTGTAGGCCTTGACCCGAGCACCCAAAAAATCACGCTTTTGGATCGGCAGCGCGATGAAGCCTGGATCAACGGCCCGGGCATTGGGAATGGCGCCGGCAACGTCGGCTGGCTGCCCGATAACAAGCGTGTGTGGTTTCAAAGCGAAGAAAGCGGCTACTCCCACCTCTACACCGTTGACGTAACCAACCAGCAGCGCAAAGCCCTGACCAGCGGTAAATTCGAGATCCAAAATGCCACGCTTTCCCGCGATAAAAAGACTTGGTACCTCTCGGCCAACAAAACGCACCCCGGCGAGCAGCACTTCTACCGCATGCCAGTAGCTGGGGGGCAAATGACGCAAATCACAACCTTGCCCGGCGCGCATGAAGTTGCCATTTCGCCCGATGAGAAGACTCTAGCCGTGCGCTATAGCTACGCTAATAAGCCTTGGGAGCTGTTTGTGATGGATAATAAGCCCGGTGCCAAAATGCGCCAGCTTACCAATTCTCTCACCGCTGAGTTTAAAAGCTACGCCTGGCGCGACCCCGAAGTCATAACGATCAAAGCCCGCGACGGCGCCGACGTGTACGCTCGCCTTTACCGGCCCGCCAATGCAGTGGCTCAAGGTCCGGCCGTTATTTTCGTGCACGGCGCCGGCTACTTGCAGAATGCCCACAAGTGGTGGAGCCAGTACTTCCGCGAGTATATGTTTCACAATCTGCTCGTCGACCAAGGTTATACCGTGCTTGATATCGACTACCGCGGCTCCAGCGGCTACGGCCGCGACGTGCGCACGGGCATCTACCGCTTTATGGGTGGCAAAGACCTCACCGACCACGTAGATGGTGCCAAACTGCTTACGGAAAAATATGGCGTCAGTCCCCAGCGTATCGGTATCTATGGCGGCTCGTATGGCGGTTTTATTACCCTCATGGCCATGTTCACTGAGCCCGATGTATTCAAAGCCGGCGCGGCTCTACGCTCCGTCACCGACTGGGCCCACTACAACCACGGCTATACCGACAATATTCTCAACGAGCCTTATAATGACTCGCTGGCGTATGCTCGCTCGTCGCCTATCTACCACGCCGAGGGTCTAAAAGGCGCCCTACTCATGTGTCACGGTATGGTGGACACCAATGTGCATTTTCAGGACATAGTGCGGCTCTCTCAGCGCCTCATCGAGCTAAAGAAGGACAACTGGGAGCTGGCCGTGTATCCCGTAGAGGACCACGGCTTCGTGGAGCCCAGCTCTTGGACCGATGAGTACAAGCGGATTCTGAAGCTGTTCGAAACCAACTTGAAGCCAGCCGGCACGAATGCTACCCGAAGTAGCAGCGGTGGTAATTAAAGATACGTACTACACAAAAAAGCCCCCAGGATGATTCTGGGGGCTTTTTTGGGACTGTTTATTGAGCCATTTATCGTTCCTGTCTTCCTTTTAAAATATATCACTTACGACGGTAGTGGAGCTCTGCTAATGGAAATACTAATTGCTAATCCGAAGTAAAATTAGGCCAAAGCTATTTTTCGAGCGAAAGGATAAAAGGCCGAATTAGCGATTCGCAGGCCGATTTCGTTGCAAAACCAATGCGTTGCTTCAACACCAAAGCTACTGGGGGGCTTTTTAGGCGAGTTATTTCCTTCGTCAATTTCCGTTAGCTTTGCCCCCCGCTACGCTTACTTGCGCGCGACCTAGTTTTTTCACCGACGACGTTTTATTCCGACGCTGATGCCCTATTTATTTACTTCCGAGTCTGTTTCGGAAGGCCATCCTGATAAAGTTGCCGATCAAATATCTGACGCTATCCTCGACGAGTTTCTCCGCCAGGATCCAGATTCTAAGGTCGCTTGCGAAACGCTGGTAACGACTGGCTTAGTAGTAGTAGCCGGTGAAGTAAAATCCAAGGCTTACGTAGATGTACAGTCCGTGGCCCGCGACGTGATTCGTCGCATTGGCTATACCAAGGCAGAATATAAGTTTGAAGCTGAAAGCTGCGGCATTCTATCAGCCCTGCACGAGCAGTCGCCTGATATTAATCAGGGAGTAGAGCGCAAAAGCCCGGAAGAGCAAGGTGCCGGCGACCAAGGAATGATGTTTGGCTACGCCACGCGCGAAACAGCGAACTACATGCCTTTAGCGCTGGATCTGTCGCATCGCCTGCTGCGTGAGCTGGCTGCTATCCGCAAAGAAGGTCAGGAAATGACGTATCTGCGGCCTGATGCTAAGTCGCAGGTAACCATTCGCTACTCCGACGACAACACGCCCGAGGCCATCGACACCATCGTGGTCAGCACCCAGCACGACGACTTCGATGAGTCGGAGGTAGGTATGCTGAAGTGCATCTCGGAGGACATTCGCAACATCCTGATTCCCCGCGTGAAAGCTGGTTTGAGTGCCGAAGTACAGCAGCTTTTCACCGACCAGATTACCTACCACATCAACCCCACTGGCAAGTTCGTCATCGGCGGACCTCACGGCGATTCTGGCCTCACAGGTCGCAAAATCATCGTGGATACTTACGGTGGTAAAGGTGCACACGGCGGGGGGGCATTTTCGGGCAAAGACTCCTCAAAAGTTGACCGCTCAGCCGCTTACGCAGCCCGCCACATCGCCAAAAACCTAGTGGCTGCCGGCGTAGCCGACCAGGTGCTGGTACAGGTAGCTTACGCCATCGGCGTGGCCCAACCTGTAGGCTTGTATGTAACTACCTATGGCACCACGAAAGCACAAGGAAGCAACGGTCTGCTCACCGATGGTGAAATTGCTGAGAAAGTAAACGCTCTGTTCGACATGCGTCCTTTCGCTATCGTGCAGCGTTTCGGCCTGCAAAACCCCATTTTCGGCGAAACTGCTGCTTACGGACATATGGGCCGCGAAGCCGGTACCACGCAAGTAAAGCTGCCAAATGGTGAAACCCAGACTTACGAGACTTTCACTTGGGAGAAGCTAGACTACGTAGATAAGATTAAAGCTGAATTCAGCTTGTAGAAGCTCTTAGCTTCAAGTTAGTATAAAACACAACGGCGCCCTTCCTCAGTGGAAGGGCGCCGTTGTGTTTTAATCAATATGTAAATCCAGCTTAATGACTGGTGAGCTTTTCCTTATGTTTTTTGATCTGACGCTTCAACCCTTCGGTAGCTTCGTCGGTCGCCGCCTCGAACGTAGGGGCATCAGCCTGACTAAACAAGGTATTTCCGGGTACGAAGATCTTGAGTTCAACGGTCTTATTGGCAATCCCGTCCTTATTATTCATCTTCAAAATGACCTCGCCATCCGTGACGCGGTCATAGAAGGTTTCGAGCTTGTCGAGACGCTTCTGGATGAAGTCAAGCAGGCTCTTGTCGGCGGTGAAATGCACCGAATGCATCTGTACTTTCATCGGAAAAAGGGGTTTGGTAAATAGAAAGGAAAAACACTCAACTAGTTACTTAAGCTTTCGGATGGGCTTTGTCGAAGACAGCTTTAAGCTTGTCGATGGACAAATGGGTGTACACCTGAGTGGCCGCTAGGTTAGCATGGCCAAGCAGTTCTTTAATGGCATTCAAATCGGCTCCTTTGCTGAGCAGATGCGTAGCAAATGAATGCCGCAATACGTGCGGATGCTGCTGAGATGAAGCAGTGGTAATCTGGCTCAAATAGTGCTTCACAGTACGATAAACAAGCTTTTCATACAAAGGCCCATGTTTATCTGTAACGAGGAGAAATCCACTGGCGTTGTCGAGCGAAACAAATTCGGCCTGCTTGCGCGCTATATAGTTTTCTAGTGTTATTAGAAGCGTTGGGTTCAGTGGCATTACCCGCTGTTTGTTGCCTTTGCCTGTCACGCGTACTGTGCGAGCCATCATGCTTAGATCATCGTGGCGTATACCAATCAATTCCGATAAGCGGATACCCGTACCGTAGAGCAGCTCCAGAATCAACTGGTCGCGGGCGCCAGCAAAGGAGTCATCAAACTTAAAGCTATTAAGCAGGCCATTTAGGGCGTCCTCCGGCACAAAATCGGGCAGCTTCTTAGCTGTCTTAGGCGAGCTTATGCGCAGCATAGGGTTACGCTGAATAGCGCCGGTGCGCAGCAGATACTTGTAATACGAGCGCAGACAGGCGATTTTACGGTTCACCGTACGCGGATCGCGCTGTTGCTGCATTAGCTCCACAATCCAGGAGCGAATCAGCATGTGGTCGGCCTGCACTGGGTCAGCCAGCTCATAGGTTGTGAGCAGGTAATCGGCAAACTGCCGCAAGTCGGTCTGATAAGAAATAACGGTGTGGGGGCTAAAACGCCGCTCAAACCGCAGATAGTCAAAAAACAGGTTCATACGCTGGAATTCGGCTGCTGAGGGCAGTTATCCAATGTAAGAATTAAATCTGGAAGTTATAGACGCGAAAAAACCGGCTGGTTCGCTTGAGTAAGCAAATCAGCCGGTTATCGCAAAAGCTTTGTAAGCTAAACGCTAGTAATTTTCAGTAGCGTACATAGTCTGCTTGTACACAGCCTTCTCCTTCTGCTTACGCTTGGTAACGGAGGGCTTTTGAAAGAACGTACGGCGACGCAATTCCTTTAATACACCCGTGCGCTCGAACTTCTTCTTGAAACGCTTCAGAGCCCGGTCAACCGACTCGTTATCTTTGATTTGAACGATGATCATATATGCAGTGGAGTTGAAAACTTTCTATTACGGGGGGCAAAGATAATGATTGAGTTGGAAGTTTTAAAAAGATTACGTCGATTTCAACATAAGGATGGGGACAACACTCTCATGATCTACAAAATCCGTACTTCTTATTACCTTATTTGAGCAGCGTCCGAGCAATTACCAGCTTCTGAATTTCGGAAGTTCCTTCGCCAATGGTGCAAAGCTTAGAGTCACGGTAGTACTTCTCGGCTGGGTAATCTTTGGTATAGCCGTAGCCTCCAAAGATTTGAACGCCTTCGTTGGCAGCGCGCACGCAAACTTCCGAAGCATACAGCTTAGCCATAGCCGATTCCTGTGTTACGTTCAAGCCACGATCCTTCATGTCAGCAGCGCGGTACGTTAGCAAAGCGGCAGCTTCGATTTCAGTAGCCATATCGGCTAGCTTGAAAGCAATTCCTTGAAAGTTGGAAATCGGCTGATTGAACTGGTAGCGTTCTTTAGAGTATTGGGTAGCCGCTTCAAATGCCCCTTGGGCAATACCTAGGCTCAAAGCCGCGATAGAAATTCGCCCCCCATCCAGCACTTTCATCGACTGAATGAAGCCTTCGCCTACTTCGCCTAGAATATTTTCTTTTGGTACGCGGCAATCAGTGAAAATCAACTCAGTCGTTTCGGAGGCGCGCATGCCTAGCTTATCTTCCTTGCGGCCGTGTGTGAAGCCCTCCGTGGGTTTCTCAATTACGAATGCCGTCATGCCGTGCGAGTCACCTACTTGGCCAGTACGAGCAATAACAACGGCAATGTTGCTACTCTTACCGTGAGTGATAAAGTTCTTGGCACCGTTCAAAACATAGTAATCACCATCTTCTACGGCAACAGTACGCATGTTACCCGCGTCAGAACCAGTGTTGGGTTCAGTGAGGCCCCAAGCACCAATCCATTCAGCCGAGGCGAGTTTGGGTAACCATTTGCGCTTCTGCTCTTCTGAGCCAAACTGAAGAATGTGGCCGGTGCAAAGTGAGTTGTGTGCCGCCATTGAAAGGCCGATGCTGCCGTCAATCTTCGCTAGCTCGGCAATAGCTGTGACATATTCAACGTAGCCAAATCCGGAGCCACCATATTCCTGCGGCACTAAAACGCCCATCAGACCTAATTCGCCGAGCTGTTTAAATACGTCGATGGGAAATTCCTGACTTTCGTCCCATTCCATCATGCGAGGCTTGATGTGAGTGGCGCCAAAGTCGCGCACCATCTGGGCAATCATTGTTTGATTTTCGGTGGCTACTAATTCCATTGGTGGAAATCGTTTGGGTGGTGGGTGGTGGGTGGTAAAGGTATAACCAGCGAGAGCCGGATTTGGGTTCGCAAAAGTACTACTTTGCTTCCACAGAAGTTTATGCTTGACCTCCGTAGTGCAGCCTGATTTTGAAAGGGTGCACTAATTTGGTTACTTTGAAGGTTTTTCAGGAAGAAAGCAGGCTCATTTTCGGCTCATTTCCCGGTAATTCTCTCTTTTGACTTCGGCTTTTTGGCCTGTATGCTACAACCCATCTTCCGCCGTTTGCTACCTTTCTGGTGGCTTGGCTTACCAGTTCTGTTGCTGTCATTTTCCTGTACTACCTCGAAGGTAACCCGGCAAAATGTACTATTCCGCTTAGAAGGAACCACAGTTGATACGGCCCGCTTACGGACGGCAGTAAACAGAACGGAGCGCAATTATATCATTCAAGCCAATGATTATTTAGACGTTCGGGTCTACACAAATAAGGGGGAGCGCATACTGGATCCCAATGGTGAACTTCCGTTTGGTAACCCTGGCGGATTAAGAGGCGCTACATCCCGACCAGGGGCTGGGGGGAGAACTGGGACAGTTCAACAAGGTGGAGGAACTACAAGCGGCGGAGCTGAATTCTTAGTGCAAGATAATGGCATCGTGAAGCTGCCAATGGTGGATTACGTAAAGCTCAGTGGGTATACCCTTTTGGAGGCTGATAGCGTGCTGCAGATTGCTTATAGCCAGTATTATGAGCAGCCTTTCGTCGTAACGCGAGTAACAAATAATCGCATTATCATACTAGGTGCCGTCGGAGGCGGGGGAGGACAAATAATCCCGTTGACGAATGACAATATGAACCTGATTGAAGTATTAGCTATTGCGGGAGGCATTGATGGCGGAGCAGTAGGCACAGGTGGTAATAGAGTGGGACGTACGACCAATATTCGGCTCATTCGTGGAGATTTAAAAAATCCGCAGATACAAGTTATTGATCTATCGACGTTTGAAGGAATGCGCCGCGCCAATCTGCAGGTGGAACCCAATGATATAGTTTATGTTGAGCCTATACGTCGCCCATTCTATGAGGCTTTGGCTGACGCCGGCCCGGTATTTGGGCTCGTAACCAGCTTAGTAAGCGTGATAAGCACGCTATATATTATTACTACAGTATACAGGAACAATAATTAAGCTTGTTTCCTTCACCTAATAATGTGCGCTGATGGCAGCGAAAGAAGAAACCGAGCTAGAAGAACTTATCCGTAATGCGGGAGGCGTAGAAGCGGAGGAAAAAGAAGACGAAGGGGGCGGATTAGATATTACCACCCTAGTCCAAGTGGCTCGCAAGAGTTTACCCTGGATTGCATTGCTTATCGCCTTAGGCCTTACAGCTTCGTGGCTCTTTTTACGTTACACAAAACCTGTGTACCAATCATCCTCAATTCTGAAAATTGATGAGAAAACGGAAGCCGGTTTATTGGGCCTAGGAGCAGGTGGAACAGTTGAGAAACGTCGGCCCGGAGCCAATTTATCAGGCGAGGTAGAGTTAATTAAATCAAATCTAATTTACCGCAGGCTAAAAGATTCTCTTGCTCTCGACGTCAACTATTACGTCGAAGGCACAGTCTTGGAATCAGAGTTATATACTAGATCACCTTTTAAGGTTACTTATAATATAAAGAACCCAGCCTTTTATAATCGCAAGTTCAATGTCAATTTTAGTAGTTCTACTCAATTTCGACTTAGTTATTTAGAAGGAGAGCAGGAGATAAGTGGGGTATATAATGTAGGCCAACCGCTTAATCTTGCTGGATTAAATCTGCAGTTAACTACCCATGACACGTACTTTGATGCAAATGCACTAGGGGCACAGTTTTACTTCGTTATTTTGGATGAAGGAACGCTCAATGGTTATTTAAATAATAATCTAACTGTTGAGATTGTTAATCCTGAGGCTAATACTGTTCAGATTTCATTTAAAGATTTTAATCCTGCGAAAGCTCAGGATATTGTCAATAAAATTGACACCGTTTATTTACAGGAAAAACTTGCTCAAAAGAAAAAGGCCTCTGATCAAAGTTTGCAGTTTTTAAGTCAGCAGGCTGACGAATACAATAACAGGCTGCAGCGAGCGGAGGATAACTTGCAGTCATTTGCGCGGGAAAACAGAACGTATGATGTACGAGCTGACGCGGCGGCTGTGAATAGTAAAATCATCGCCCAGGAGGAGAAACGCCAGGAGCTACTACAACGCCAGAGCCTATTAGGAGACCTAGCGCGCTTAGTGGAGCAAGAACAGTTAACTGCTTACGAAGACTCAACTGTAGCCCAAAGCATACCAGGGCTAGCAGACTTAGCTGACAGCCGACTGACTCAAGAAATCGAGTCACTTAATAGCCTGCAGTGGGATTTGCGTAGGGTGTTGCGCTCTTATAAAGAAACGACTGAGGCTGTAAAGCAACGACGTGTTCAGATAGACTTCACGAAGAATACTATTCGCCGGCTTCTAGAGCAAAACAGAATATTGCTGCAAGAGCAAATAGCAACAATGAACCGTCAGCGCGATGAGCTTAATAATAAGCTAGATGCATTGCCGCAAAAGGCTACGCAACAGGCTCGCTTACAGCGTCCTTTTGACTTATTCGAAAAAACGTATTTAAATCTAATAAACAAAGACTTAGAGTTTAGGCTCGGACAAGCGGGTACTACAGCTGATTTTCAAATTCTTTCGCCCGCTAGCTTACCGAGCACGCCTATCTCACCTATTCGTACTATGGTGTATGCAATTGGGCTGGCTAGTGGCATTATATTAGGTTTGGGGTTAGTTGCTGTACGCTACTTCTTACACGATACAGTCACCAATGTGCGAGAATTGGAACGGATGACTTCCGCGGCCTTACTGGGAGTAATTCCGACCTACGACAAGGAAAAAATGTCGGTCTCAAAGTTAGTAGTAGACAAGAATCCTAAATCAGCCATTTCTGAATCGATTCGCTCTATTCGCACTAATCTTGACTTTATTAGCTCGGCACGAAAAAAGCGCATTATCTCTGTAACCTCAACGGTGTCAGGAGAGGGCAAAACCTTCGTGACAGTGAATCTGGGGGGCATTATTGCGCTATCGGAGCAGCGAGTTGTGATTCTGGATCTTGATATGCGTAAGCCTAAGGTGAATCTGGCTTTTGGCGCTGAGAACGTACGTGGTATCAGCACTATTCTGATTGAGAAGCATACTATTGACGAGTGTATTCAGCATACCAATATTCCTACACTGGACTTTATCTCAGCTGGTCCTACGCCACCTAATCCATCTGAGCTGATTCTAAATCCCAAATTCGACGAGCTTCTGGCTGAGTTGCAGCAGCAATACGATGTAATTTTGATTGACACTCCTCCGGTCGGCTTAGTGACGGATGGTATCTTGATTATGCGTAAGGCCGATATTCCGCTGTACATCGTTCGAGCTGGCTACTCCAAGAAAGCCTTCCTTAAGAATATCAATAAGCTGATGCGAACTAACAACTTCACTCGCCTCAGCACTATCCTAAATGATGCTAAATCCACTGGCCTCACTGGCTATGGGTATGGGTATGGATACGGATACGGACAGGGTTATTACGATGAGCCAGCTCCAGCAAAAGGCATCATTGGACGTTTGCGGCAGCGCATTTCATAACCCCAAATTTGTAAGCAGTATCTATGGCGTCTTTTCTGCGCAAGCTTTTTAGTAGTACAGCCCCTGTACCACCAAGTGATGAAAGCTTATTAGTAGAACTAGGAGCCGATATGCACTCGCATTTGCTGCCTGGTCTTGACGACGGTGCTGAGACTGTAGAGCAGTCGCTTGCTTTGCTAGGGGCAATGCAAGCGTTAGGGTATCAAAAGTTGATTATGACCCCCCACATTATGGGGGATTTTTATAAAAACACGCCCACAACAATACAGGCGGCACTATTTCGGCTCCGTGAGGCTGCTGCCACTGCAGGCCTAGGCAACATACAGCTCGAATGCGCCGCTGAGTATTACTTAGATGAGTGGCTGGGGGGCAAATTAGACAGTGGAGAAGAGTTGTTGAGTTTTGGTGGTGATAAGAAGTACCTGCTACTGGAAACTTCTTACATGAATGAGCCATTCAACTTCCACCAAATCATTTTTCGGCTCCAAGCATTAGGCTATCAACCCGTATTGGCGCACCCTGAGCGTTATACTTACTTTTACGGTCGTTTTACGGACCTAGAGAAAGTATATCAAAATGGAGTTCTTTTTCAGCTGAATCTTAACTCGCTGGCTGGGTATTACTCAAGTGGGGCCCAACGGGTAGCAGAGAAGTTAATTGATGCTCGCATGGTGAATTTCGTAGGCACCGATGCGCACAATCTAAAGCATACCGAAACCTTACGCACAAAAGTGCTACCAACTGGTTATCTGAAAAAGGTATTAGCTCTGCCGCTGTTGAATAATACCCTACTTTCTAGCTAAGCCCATATCAGTTAATGGGCTACAACCCCACCTTTTGCTTGAGCATACAGTTCTCCAATTTTAAGCCCTCACATGATATTTGTCACCGGTGGTAGCGGCCTGCTCGGCAGTTTTCTAATTCCGGCTCTGGTGAAACAGGGCCATACGGTGAGGGCCTCGTATCGGAAGCAAATACCGTCTATTCCAGCCTCCGACAAAGTAGAGTGGGTAGAAGGTGATGTGCGTGATACCACCTTGCTGCGCAAGGCCTTAGTGGGCGTTACGCACGTCTTTCATTGCGCGGGGTTGGTGTCCTATGCTCCTCAGGATGAAACGCAGTTACAGCAAGTAAATGTGGAAGGCGTAGCGGCTGTAGTAGATGCTTGCCTAGATCAAGCTAATGACATTCGGCTATGCCATGTGTCGTCGGTAGCGGCGCTAGGGGGAGCGGCACCTAAAGATGACGGCGAGGTCGTGAATTTTGTGGTTGATGAGGATGCTAAGTGGGATTTGGGTGCCGAACACGCAACCTATGCTACTTCGAAGTACCTAGGCGAATTAGAAGTGTGGCGCGGCATATCTGAGGGATTGTCAGCTGTCATTGTGAATCCTTCAGTGGTGCTAGGGCCAGCCGACTGGCAACGTAGCAGCACACGTTTATTCCGCTACGCACATCAGGAGCATGCTTTTTATACGCCGGGCAGCCTAAACTATGTCGATGTTCGTGACGTGGTGGAGGCTATGCTGCGGTTGATGTTTCAGGTGGAAGTATCCGGCGAACGGTTCGTTTTGAGTGCCGGATCGGTGCCGCTCCGCGATTTTTTAGCTCAGGCGGCTGCGTGCTTCGGCAAAAAGCCCCCCACAGTGGCCGTCCCAGACTGGGCCGCCGAAACGATCTGGCGCTTAGAACACATACGCTCCTTGCTAACGGGGGCTCGCCCACTTATTACAAAAGATACGGCTCGCGCTGGCCGGCGGCCGGTGGTATATAGCGCGACCAAAGTACAGGCGCTGACCGGTTTTCGCTTTCGACCTTTAGCCGAAACTATAGCTTGGTGTTGCGCGGGGCTGACATCGGCGAACCAGCCTTCGACCGGTGTGGTTATTGTATCCTAAGCCAGCGGCGCTATCTTGAGTAATTCCGCCGCCGGGCGCCGGCAAAGTCTGCCGTTTTGGCGACCTTTGAGTCTTGCACACGAATGAGAATGAACGAGAACTTTGAAGAACGGCAGCAAGTGCTGGATACGGTGCGCCGCTTTGAGCGCATGGTAGCCCAGAACGAGCCCGTCTTTTTTGATTTGGCCGATTTTGAGAATATCATCGACCATTATACAACCAACACGCAGTATGACAAAGCTTTACAGGCTTGCGAAGCTGCTATAGCCCAATATCCGTTTTCCACCGAACTGCTTATCGACCGCTCTCAGGTATTGGCTATGAAAGGCGAATACTCGGCGGCCGCTCAGCAGATTGAAGACGTAGCCCAACTCGATCCTACCAATCCGGATGTGGCCGTAACGCGCGGTATAATTGCCACCCAGAAAGGAGAATTTGCTGAGGCCGTCGCATTTTTTCACAATGCCGCTGAGCATTCTCCTGACCGCGAGGACATTTATTTTAACCTCGGTCTGGCGTATCAAAGCTGGCAGAAGTTTAAGAGTGCAGCTAAGTACTACAAGATGAGTCTGCGCCTAAACTCTGACAACGATATGGCGGTGCAGGAACTGCTGTACTGCTTGGAAGTAAGCGAGCGGCTAGAGAAAAACCTGGAATTCTTTCGGCGCTTCACCGATGAAGACCCTTACTCAGCTATGGCATGGTACAACTTGGGTCAGGCGTATTATCGTTTGGGTAAGTTCGACCAAGCTGTAGCTGCGTTTGAATATGCTATCTTGGTAGATGCAACTTTCTATGATGCGCACGCTTTTTTAGCTAGCACTTATGTAAGTCAGGAGAAATACTCGGAGGCCATAGCTGAGTTCAACCTTAGCCATCCGGCGGGTGAGCCAACGGCGGAAGCACTATGTAACATTGGTGAGTGCTACGAGAAAATGGCCCAGTGGGACCTCGCTCGTCGCCACTATCAGCGCGCCATCGACCTAGATCCGGAAATGGATGAGGCTTGGTTTGGCATGGGCGTAGTGCTAAATGCACAGGAGCGGTGGTTTGAAGCGGCCCATTTCTTTCGTAAAGCCGTCACGCTCTACGATGAAAGTGTGGAGTATTGGCTAGCCCTAGCTGCCGCTGAGTACCAAGTTGGTAATGTAGTAAGCGCCGTGGAGTGCTACGACCGCGCCACCCAGGTAGGCCCCGACAATAAAGACGCGTGGCTGAACTGGAGCATTATTCTCTACGAGCAGGGCAACTACGATGGCGCCATTGACTTGATGCGCAATGCCGTGGAGATTCAACCCGCTGAAGCTGAGCTTCACTACCGGCTGTGCGCCTATTTGCTGGCTGCTGGCCGCTACCGCGAGGCGTACGAGAATCTGGAAAATGCGCTAGTTTTGGACTTCGACAAGCATCGTTTGCTCTTCGAGTATTTTCCGGAGCTGGAATCGCAACGAGCACTGGCTCGCCTGATAGATCAGTATCGGAAGTAGAATTTATCAATGAGTGAATGAGCAAATGGGTGAATGAGAGCAAGACGACTTCATTCACCCATTTGCTCATTCACTCGTTTACTCACTCACACGCATGAATTATCACCTCGACCAACTCCCCGAGCGCACCGCCAAACCCCGCGAACAAGGCTATACCATGGTTATGGATAAAGGCCTGAGCATCCGTGAAGTAGAAGACTTTATAGAAGTAGGCGGCGCGTATACCGACATTGTAAAACTCGGCTGGGCCACTTCCTACGTGGTGCCAAACCTGAAGCGGAAGCTGGAAGTGTACAAGGAAGCCGGTATACCAGTGTACTTCGGCGGAACGCTGTTTGAGGCCTTTATTATTCGTAATCAGTTCGATGACTACCGGCGGTTGCTTTCCACCTTCGGGATGGAGTATGCCGAGGTGTCAGACGGCTCGCTGGAACTCCCCCACGATAAAAAGTGCGAGTATATCCGCACGCTTTCCCAAGATTTACAAGTATTGTCGGAGGTCGGCTCTAAGGATGCGGAAAAGATTATCCCGCCCTACAAGTGGATTTCGCAGATGCAGACTGAGCTAGATGCCGGTTCCATCAAGGTAATCGGGGAGGCGCGTGAGGCTGGCAACGTTGGCTTGTTCCGGAGCACTGGCGAGGTACGCTCAGGCTTGGTGGAGGAGATTCTGACCAAGATTCCTTTTGAGAAAATTCTCTGGGAAGCTCCGCAGAAAGCTCAACAGGTGTGGTTCATCAAGATGCTGGGCAGCAATGTCAACCTAGGCAATATTGCGCCTAATGAAGTAGTAAGTCTAGAGACTATTCGCCTGGGGCTGCGTGGCGACACCTTCACACATTTCCTCGATATGGACGGCGTGGATCCTATGTTCAAGCCTGAAATAAAGACGGGCCGGCCTGGCACTTCGATGCCACGAGGCTAAAGTTCTCCCTTTGAGTTTATAAAAAGCCCCCCGGTCAAGCGCATTGCTAGGCTGGGGGCTTTTTTGTGCGTAGCTAAATACAGACTCAGTTTTCCTTGCTTGGGTTATGGTTTAGTTAACTCTGGCTGCCGTGGCGCGTAAGCGACTATTGCGCGCAAATAATTGGCGCGAGCCTAACTTGTATGAAAAGATACCTGCTATATCTGCCGCTGGCGGCCTTCTTCGCCTGCAATCAATCATCGAACAAAAACCAGGAGGAAACGTCTGCGGCTACTACCGCGCCCGACTCGGCTATGACGGTAGCTACTCCTCAACTGCCGGCACCTTATGCCACTCCATCCGTCAAAAAATTCAGTAAGGTCATTGGCTGGCCCAAGGGCAAAACGCCCACTGTGCCAACCGGCTTTACCGTAACCGAATATGCGGCTGACATGCAAAATCCACGGTGGATTTATGTGGCTCCCAACGGCGATATTCTGATTGCCGAATCAAATTCAGTTGAAAAAACCTCTACGGCCAAGGGTGAAAAGGCGAAAGGCTTAAAGCAGTCGGGCTCGATGAAGGAAACGAGCGCCAACCGGATTACCCTGCTGCGTGACGCCAATAAAGACGGCAAGCCAGAGGTGCGCGAAACCTTCCTGACGGGCCTGAATCAGCCCTTTGGAATGCTCATTATTGGCAATAATTTCTACGTAGGTAATACGGACGGAGTAGTGCGGTATGCTTATCAGCCGGGCCAAACGAAGATTACCACTGGGGGGCAAAAAATCCTGGAGCTGCCCGTGGGCGGCTACAATAATCACTGGACGCGCAACCTACTAGCCAATGCCGATGGCTCCAAGATCTACGTATCGGTAGGCTCGGCCAGCAACGTGATGGAGCGAGGAATGAAGGAGGATGAGGGACGCGCCTTGATTCTGGAAATTAACCCTGACGGCTCCGGAAAGCGAGTATATGCCAGTGGCCTGCGTAACCCCGTTGGGATGGATTGGCAGCCTGGCACGCAGGTGCTCTGGACGGCCGTAAACGAGCGCGACGAGCTCGGCGACGACCTCGTGCCCGATTACATGACCAGCGTCCAAGATGGTGGCTTCTACGGCTGGCCCTACTCGTATTTTGGCCAGAAGGAAGACCCCCGCCGCAAGGGCGAGCGTCCCGATCTGGTAGCTAAGGCTATTGTGCCTGATGTGTCTCTGGGCCCGCATACAGCTTCTCTCGGCCTTGCTTTCTATGATGCCAAAGGCTTCCCGGCCAGCTACCAGAATGGTGCTTTTGTGGGACAGCACGGCTCGTGGAATCGGTCGGCTTTTTCGGGTTATAAAGTGGTGTTTGTGCCTTTTCAGAATAACAAGCCCGCTGGCGCACCCGAAGATTTCATGACTGGTTTCGTGGCTGATGAAGCTACCCGTGAAGTGTACGGCCGCCCCGTAGGCGTAGCTGTGCTCCCCGATGGCGCCCTATTAGTAGCTGATGATGCGGGGGGCAAATTGTGGCGTGTAACGGCAAACCAGAAAGCCAAATAAGCCGCTCAAGTGCGTCAAAATAACGCTAAGACACAACTATGTTGTTCTTCGTTAGACAATTCGGGGCCGAATGACTCACGCTGTAAAAACGCAACATCTCGCGTTTCCTCGTGCGCGCCATTGAGTTTCGCTCGCACTCGTTGTTCAGCGACGAGACGCAAAATGTTGCGTCTTTACAGCGTTCTAGCTAACTCAATCAGCTTCTTACTAATTCTGAAATACATAAAGTTGCTATGCCTACGCCTGCATCGCCCGTCAAAACGCCCCCCAGAAGCCCTTCTCAACGGTTAGGGGAGTTGCTGAAGCGGGCCGGCCTCGATTGGTTTCTGCTGGGCTTAGTGAGTGTTATCGGGCTGGCATACTTGCAGCCAGAGTTTGGGTCTGAAGACGGGCCATTGCCTTTGGATCGAATAGCCCACTACGGTGTTTCAGTCATTTTCTTCTTTTACGGCTTGCGTTTAAGTCGTGAAAAACTGCGGGCTGGCCTGAGCAATTGGCGCTTACACCTGGTCGTACAGGGCACTACTTTCCTGCTGTTTCCGCTGCTATTGCTGGCCGTGCGGCCGCTATTCGATTCGGAGAACGGTCGTTTGCTATGGCTGGGGGGCTTTTATCTGGCCGCCTTGCCTTCCACGGTTTCCTCGTCGGTGGTGATGGTGTCCATTGCCAAAGGCAACCTACCGGCGGCTATTTTCAACGCCAGTATCTCCAGTTTGCTAGGAGTGTTTATTACACCCATCTGGATGGCGCTCTTCCTAACCCCCGGCGCGGGCGGCGGCTTGGGCGCTACCATTCTCGATTTGTCATTGCAAGTGCTGCTGCCGGTGGTCGTGGGCATTCTGCTGCATGGGCGTTTGCACCACTTGGCGCAGCGCTACGCCGGACCCTTGCGCATCCTCGACCAAGCCATTATCCTGCTGATAGTGTACACCTCGTTCTGTGAGTCCTTCGCGCAAGGCATCTTTGAGGACTACTCAGCAAAAGATATTGCGTGGCTTGGAGCGGCTATGCTAGCACTGTTCTTCGCGGTGTACGCCTGCGTGCTGCTAGTAAGCCGGTTAGTCGGCTTCAACCGCGAAGACACCATTACAGCGCTGTTTTGTGGTTCTAAAAAGTCGCTGGTGCAAGGTACAGTTATGTCGAAGGTGCTTTTCCCCGATGCGCGCATTGCGGGCGTGGTGCTGCTGCCGCTCATGCTGTATCACGCCCTACAAATTTTGATAGCCAGCATCATTGCGCAGGCCCTCAGCCGCCGCGCGCCAGCCGAGGCTAGATAGCTATCCTGTAAATGCTAGCTCCATGAAAATGCCCCCAAGCCGAGACTTTGGTAGCAGCCTGCTTTCTTTGCGGTAAAATAACTTCGCCCTCACTTCCCCCTTCATGGAAATCCTCAAGGAAATCATCGATTTTATCTTACATCTCGATAAGCATCTCAGTGAGATTATTCAAGATTACGGCACCTGGACCTATGCCATTCTCTTCCTGATCATCTTCGTGGAAACGGGCGTGGTAGTCCTGCCTTTCCTACCTGGCGACTCACTGCTTTTCGCGGCTGGCTCGCTGGCGGCTCTGCCCGGCTCGCCCCTGAATGTGTGGGTAATGATGGGACTGCTCATCGTGGCGGCCGTGCTCGGCGACACGCTTAATTATCATATCGGCGACTATTTGGGGCCGCGGGTATTCCGCGAAAACTCTCGCTTTCTAAAGCGTGAGCACCTTATTCGCACCCAAGAGTTCTACGAAAAGCACGGCGCTAAAACCATTATTCTAGCCCGCTTCATTCCGATTATCCGCACGTTTGCCCCTTTCGTGGCTGGCGTAGGTACCATGAGCTATAGCAAGTTCCTGTCGTACAATGTGGTGGGGGGCGTTTTGTGGGTGGTTTCGCTCACGGGTGCCGGTTACTTCTTCGGTACTATCCCGGTTGTGCAGAAAAACTTCTCGCTGGTAGTGCTGGCTATTATCGGACTTTCAGTGCTGCCGGTGGTATTTGAGTTTATAAAGTCGCGCAGGAGCAAGCCTGTGCTGTAGGTTTATTTATTAGTCGAGATTATTTCTGAAAAAAGCCGCTCCAATGCTCGTTCGTTGGGGCGGTTTTCTCTTATTGCACCCCCAAGCGCTGGGAGCAGGTAAGCTTCAGTGAAGTATCGTTATGAAAGAATTCGGCCTCATTGGCAAGTCACTCGCCCATTCGTTTTCCCAAACCTATTTCTCCCAGAAATTCTCTGCTCTGGGGCTCGATGACCACCAGTACGAGTTATTCGAGCTGCCTACCATTACTGATTTGCCGGCCTTGCTCGCCCAACACCCCGACCTGCGCGGCCTCAACGTGACTATTCCTTATAAAGAGCAGGTTTGGCCGTATCTGAGCGAGATATCATCGGCTGCCGCCCGTATTGGCGCCGTCAACGTCATCGACTGCACACCCGATGGGCGCTACATCGGCCACAACACCGACTATGTCGGCTTTCGAGAATCGCTGCGTAACTTCTACCCGTTGCGCGGCCCGGAAGCTAGAGCGCTGGTCTTAGGTACTGGAGGCTCGTCTAAAGCCGTGGAAGCGGCCTTGCGTGAGCTGGAGATTTCTTATTGGCTGGTGTCGCGCAATCCCTTGAGCAAAGGGCTCACCTACGACGACCTCACGCCCGAAGTATTAGCTGGACATTCGCTGATTATCAATGCGACGCCCCTAGGTACCTTTCCGCAAGTTGAGGAGTGCCCGCCTATACCGTATGCGGCGCTTACGTCGGGTCACTACCTCTACGATCTGATTTATAATCCCAGCGAGACAATGTTTCTGCGCAAAGGCCGTGAGGCTGGGGCTCAAACAAAAAATGGTTTCGAAATGCTTTGCTTACAAGCCGAGGCCGCTTGGGACATCTGGAATAAATAATTGCATGAGCAGCAGCAGCACCATTTCCATATAGCCTTAAAACACAACAAGCCACCCAAAACGGGTGGCTTGTTGGCTATTGCAATTTGTGTGTTCAGAATATAGGTTGCAAGTAACGCTTATTTTCTGGAAAGCTTGCTGGCAATTTCCGCCGTGTACTTACCCTGATGGCGAGCACCTTCCAATTCGTTCTCGCTGGGCTGGCGTTCCCCTTGGCCGCCGGCTACCGTGCTGGCACCGTAGGGCGTGCCACCGGTTACTTCCTCGTGGCCCATTTGACCTTGCCAAGCGTAAGGCAAGCCCACGATGACCATGCCGTGGTGCAACAGCGCAGTATGCAACGCGCGCAGCGTAGTTTCTTGGCCGCCGTGCTGGGTAGCGGTGCTTACAAAAGCACCTCCAGCTTTGCCTACAAGGGCGCCACGAGCCCACAGGCCACCGGTGGAGTCGAGGTAAGCTTGGATCTGGCCGCAGGCGTTGCCGTAGCGGGTGGGCGTACCAATGATGATGGCATCGTACTGCTCTAGCTCCTCGGGCGTAGCCACGGGCACGTGGTTGAAAGCTTGCTGAGCCTGCGTAGCGCCAACTTTGTCCAGAATCTCTTTGGACAGCGTTTCGGGCACGCGCTTCACGACTACATCATTGTCAGCTACTTGGCGGGCGCCTTCAGCAATGGCTTCGGCCAATTTCCACACGTGGCCATACGTGGAATAGAACAGAACTAGAGTTTTCATGCGGGGTTGTTAAAATGAAGAATGATTAGGAAAGCCTATGATTATGTGCTGCGTGGGGGCAGTGCAAGCGTGTATGTGAAGAAAGATACTCGAATGAGGAGCAAATATATGTATGTACATTAAATGTATTGACATTGTTTCACGGAAAATATTTTCTTTTGTAAATATCTCACATTCAGCTGTTGGGGGGCATTTATAAAATTTTGGCTAAACCCATGCAACCTTACAAGCCAGTACAGGCCTCTACTACCCAAAGCCCGCTACCGCCCGCGAGCATTATTCAGCTATAAGCTACTACGACCGCAACGTATGCAGCGATTTTACACCGACCTATCCAGCAGTAGCCGGGCAGGTTATAAAGCCGGCCCAGAAGGCTACCGTATACGATGAGCGCTTTATCGTCGGCTCTGAGCGTCGGAAAGTTGCGCAACCTATTGTCGGGGGGCATTTCCTCCGATTCTAGCGCGTCGCCTTCGGCCGCTTCCACACTCTCTACTGCTCCTGTGCGCAGCCTCGTTCCGCCCTCCCAGCTCACCGAAGCAGAAATTATCGATGGGTGCTTGGCGGGCAGTCGGCTTATGCAGAAGCATCTCTACGACCGGTTCGCCGCCCGCATGATGGCCGTGTGCTTGCGCTACGCCCAGACCACCTTCGAGGCGGAGGATGTGTTGCAGGAGGGCTTCGTCACGGTATTTACCAACTTAAGCAAGTTCCGCCGCGAATGCCCCCTAGAATTCTGGATTCGGCGCATCATGATCAACGCTGCGCTGCGCCAACACCGGCGCAATAGTGGCCTGGTAGCCATGAGTGAGGGCGAATACCCAGAAGATCTAGCCGGCGAGGAGTTTACGCTCTCCAATTATGCCTTTGAGGAGCTACTAACGCTGGTGCAGGAACTGGCCCCGCGCTACCGCATGGTGTTCAACCTATTTGCCATCGAGGGTTACGGCCATAAGGAAATAGGGGAGCTGCTCGGCATCTCGGAGGGCACCAGCAAATCACAGTACTCCCGGGCTCGGGTCATCTTGAAATCAAAATTAGAGCGCCTCGACGCGCAACGTACGAATGGCACCTTTAGAAAATAATCATACACCTGACCCGCGGCCGACCGGCGACCTGGAGCATTTGTTCCGGCAGAAGCTTGGAGAAGCCGAGGTACCGCCCCGCCTGCACGTGTGGGAGCAACTCGACCACGAGTTGCTGGTGCGTCAGAACGACTCGTATCGGCGCCGCTTACTGCTGCACCGCTGGGTGGCCGCCGCCTGCGCCCTGCTCGTGCTGGGCTGCGGCAGTTGGTTACTGCTGCATAATGCCACGCATTTGCCTCCCAGCGCTACTATAGCCTCCACTACTGTCCGCTCAAATCCAGCTAAGTCGGCTGCATCAACTGCTGCCTCCGAGGCCTTATCGCAGGAGACGTTAGGGGTCGCGCGCGCTGGCTCGACTAATGCAGGACGTACTAGCTCCAGTAATCTGACTGGGTCGGTGGCCTCGGCGGCTAATCAAAGCGCAGCTCGTCGGGAGAACGGTTCTGAGGATGCGACTGGCACTGTCGCCGGCAGGCTCCTACAAGCGGCTAAGTCAGCGGTGGGAATCTCTTCCTCTTCATCGCAAAGCCTGGCTTCATCTGCTTCTGCTGGTAATTCTACTGAAGGAGCCGTTGTGGCTGCGCGTAACCGCCAGGGCCAAGATGGGAGTAGGGCTGGACGTAACGTTGGAACATTCACGCCCTCACTGACCGAAGCTAACGCAGCGCAAAGCGCTACAGGCCTATTTTCTCAATCGGGAGCTACGCTAGCTGGGGCACCCGCGGTAGCCGCACCATTCCGCCGTCCCGAAACTTTGTCGCTGTTGGAAGCTGTACCTCCTACAACCACAAGTTTGTTGGTCCAAACTGCTAAAAATGCCCCCCAGCCAGCTCTCGAAGATATACCCAAGGAGCCCAAAACACAGGGCAAATGGCGCGTAAGCGGCACCTACGCCGCTACGGCTTTCAACCCCAACATCGACTTTAGCTCCAGCGGGTCGGCCAGCGCTATGGACTTTGGCCTCGCGCCCTCTAATTCGGCCGGGGGAAACAATGCCTTTGATCGTAGCCAAAGCATCTATCAATATGGAGCCAGTGAATACCGCGAAAACTTAGAGGCCGGACCCGCGCAGCGAGTGGTAATAGCCGCTGCTTATGCCTTAAACAATAAGTGGACCTTGCTAACGGGCGTAGAAACCGCGCAGCAGCGCGCTTCATCCAAAACGTCGTTAAGCTTCGCTGATTCGAGGTCGGCCTTCGCCGGCCGCGCCAACAATTCTATGGTTGCCCAGTTTTACGCCGGTCAGCGCACCACTGATTTTTCGTATCGCACAGTGGGCGTGCCGGTAGCCGTCCGCTACGGCGCCGCTAAAACGGGCCTGTCGCTGTACGCCAAAGTTGGGGCCGCTGTGAATGTGCTGCTGAAAAGCCGTACGGAAGTGGACGGCAACTCGGCTGCGACCCGCGACTACACGCTTTCCTCTTCTGATTCGCCTTACCGCAAGGTATTAACCTCGGTGCGTGGCGGCGGCGGCGTCCGCTACCAGCCTGCCGATGCCACCTGGAGCCTAGCCCTCGGGCCTGTAGCGGAAGCCGGTCTGAATACACTCAACCAAAACCCCGGCGGCTCGTTTTTCAAGCGCTCCCGGCCATATTCGGTCGGTCTGGAGGCCAGCGTAGAGTTTGGGGGGCAAAAAGCCGCTGCTGCCCGCTAAACGATCAGCGAACTAACGCGTAACTTCCCTACTATGAAACGTCTACTCACGCTTTTCCTCCTCACGAGCTTGCTCAGCGCTTTTCAGTGCGACGACAAAGATTCTTCTCCTTGTCCCAACGATTTTGTGAAAGATAAAATAGCGGAGCTGCAAGCTAAACCCAAGCAGAATCCCGCTGCTGAAATCACCGAATATCTTTATCAGGGCCAACAGGTATACATCGTCTCCAGCGACTGCTGCGACCAGTTTAACTACCTCTACGATGCCTGCGGGCAGGTAATGTGCGCGCCTAGCGGTGGAATAACCGGTAGGGGCGACGGCCAATGCCCCGACTTCAACGACCAAGCTACCAACGCCCGCGTGGTATGGCGCGACCCCCGATAGCATCTGTACCGCAGTAGGGCGAGAGGGTGCGTGATGAATCTAAGTTATAAATTGCCCCCCAAGGCCTAAAAAAGCCCGACTGATTTGGTTGGGCTTTTTTCGTTTCCCGGAAACCTCTGTTGACGCTACGGAGTTATCATGGGCTATCATTTCTGGCAACTGCAAGTCAGCGCCGCTAATATTTCCCTGCATGGAATATCAACTTACTTCCGAGTTCAAGCCTACCGGCGACCAGCCCAAAGCCATTGCTCAGCTGGTGGCTGGCGTAGAAAGCGGGGAGCCGGCCCAAGTACTGCTCGGAGCTACCGGCACGGGTAAAACTTTTACCGTGGCTAACGTAGTGGCCCAGACTGGCCAGCCAACCTTAGTGCTTTGCCACAACAAAACCCTGGCGGCTCAGCTCTACGGCGAGTTTAAGGCGTTTTTCCCCAATAATGCTGTTGAATATTACATCAGTTACTACGACTACTATCAACCCGAAGCCTACATTGCCAGCACCGATGTCTTTATCGAGAAAGACCTTGCTATTAATGAAGAAATCGAGAAGCTGCGGCTACACTGCACCTCCACGCTACTAAGCGGGCGCCGCGACGTGATTGTAGTGGCCTCTGTATCGTGTATTTACGGTATCGGCAACCCGGAGGAGTTCAGCAAAAACGTCATTTATATGGCGCCCGGCCTGCGCTACTCGCGCAATAACCTCTTGTACCAGTTCGTGCAGATTCTGTACTCGCGCACGGAAGTGGAATTTACGCGCGGCACGTTTCGGGTGAAGGGCGACACGGTGGATATTTATCCGGCCTACGCCGACTTTGCCTATCGACTATTCTTTTTTGGCGACGAAATAGAGGCCATTCACCGCATTGACCCTGAAAGCGGCAAGAAGCTGGCCGACGAGAAAAGCGTGACGCTGTATCCGGCCAACCTCTTCGTGACCGGCAAAGACACTTTGCATCAAGCTATCAAGGAGATACAGTTCGATATGATGGCTCAGCAGAGCTACTTCGTGAAGGAGGGCCGCGACCAGGAAGCCAAGCGCATTACCGAGCGCACAGAGTTTGACCTGGAAATGATTCGGGAACTAGGCTATTGCTCCGGCATTGAGAACTACTCGCGCTACTTCGACGGCCGGACGCCCGGCTCGCGCCCGTTCTGCCTGCTCGATTATTTCCCTCAGGATTATCTGATGGTCATCGACGAAAGCCACGCCACCATTCCCCAGATTCGGGCGATGTGGGGCGGCGACCGGAGCCGCAAAACGGCCCTGGTGGAGTACGGCTTCCGTCTGCCCTCGGCTATGGACAACCGACCCTTGACTTTCAATGAGTTCGAAAGCATGTACCGGCAGGCCATTTTCGTGTCGGCCACGCCCTCCGATTATGAGCTGGAAACCAGCGGCGGCGTTATCATTGAGCAAATCATTCGCCCTACCGGCCTGCTCGACCCCGAAATCGACATCCGCCCCAGCGTCAATCAGATTGACGACTTGCTGGATGAAGTAGACAACCGCGTGAAGATGGGCGACCGGGTCCTCGTAACGACGCTCACCAAGCGTATGGCCGAGGAACTACAGAAGTATATGGAGCGCCTGGGCATCAAATCGAGCTACGTGCACTCCGATGTCAAAACCCTGGACCGCGTAGAGATTCTGCGCCAACTGCGCCTGGGCGTAATTGACGTACTGATTGGCGTGAACCTGCTGCGCGAAGGCCTCGACCTGCCGGAGGTAAGCTTAGTGGCTATTCTGGATGCTGATAAAGAAGGCTTCCTGCGTGACCAGCGCAGCCTAATTCAGACTATGGGCCGCGCTGCTCGAAATGACAAAGGTAAGGTGATTATGTACGCCGACCGTATTACCGGCTCCATGCAGCGCGCCATCGATGAAACGAATCGGCGCCGCGCTGTACAGTTAGCTTACAACGAGGAGCACGGTATCACGCCGCGCACGGTGCGCAAATCGCACGACGAGATTATGGGCCAAACCTCGCTGTCGGATATGCGCCGCATCGAGCCCGCCGCGTATGCTGGCCCCGATACCGATACGTTGACGCTGGCAGCCGAGCCCGTTATCGCGTTGATGAAGCGCGATGAGTTGGAAAAAGTCATCAAGAAAACGGAAAAGCAGATGGAAGGTGCGGCCAAAGACCTCGACTTCCTGCAAGCCGCCAAGTATCGCGATGAGCTGGCCCAGCTTCGGCAGATGCTAAAAACCAAGCGTGATTAAAAATTTGCTGTGCCTTACCTTGCACGCTGAGCAAAAAAAGCCCCCCATGAAGCCGTTGAGGATCATTTTTAACTTAGTGCATTGGGGCTGACGATTCGGGCCAGAAAATTGTTGAGGCCCACATCTACTTCTTCTTAAGTTTAAGACTACACTTTGTTGTCGTTTATATGATCTCACTTTCTAACGCACTGCGCATCTATTTCGAAAACCCAGTTGGGCGGGTACTAGAGCATTCCGATGGGTACGCCTACGTGATTTATAATGCGGGGCCGCGTAAGCTCGACCATCTAAAATCTTTCCTGACGCATACTAGTCAGCTACTACAGCGACGCGGATGGCACAAGCTGCTGGGTGACCAGCGCCTGATGGCACCATTCACCGAAGAGGAGCGCCTCTGGATTGTTGATTACTGGATAAGCAGCACCGCCGCAGGCAGCCAGATTTATGGGGCTGTACTTATTCCTGAAGATGTGTTCGCGCGGCTATCCGTGAGCCAAATGATGGGAGAGGCTCGGGAGGCCGCCATGACGTATCGCCTGTTTGAAAGCGAAACAGACGCAGCAGCGTGGCTCCGCCAACTCCCCGATAAGTTGTAGCAAGTTCTACTACAATAGGCTGGTTATCAGCCTAGAGTATATTATATACTATATATAAAAAGCCCCCCAGAGCAGAATCTGGGGGGCTTTTTCGTGCGCAGTATTCATGTTGAGCTAATCTTGCTAAGATACAAATCAGCTAATTCTTGCTTTCAGATAAATAACTGATTAATAGATAAATAAATATAATAAAAAGCTTTCCCGAGAATGTATGGATGCTAGCAATTAGGATTATAATATGGTAATAACAATTTTATAGTGTACATGATTTTGGCAAATGCTACTAACTATTTGAAAAACTATAATTTAAAGCTCGTTCATTCACCCAATATGTATGCATTATGAATAGAATCTACCCATTCTTAGCAAGGCCACTGTTGATTGGTGCCCTACTATTTGGAGGCCACAGCGCCTTTAGCCAAAATAATGACCTTTCGGTGGTCAAGGGCGTTCCGCAGGCAGCATTACAGCACCTGAAAAACAGTAAGAATACTCTTCAACTCACCGATGAGGACATTGCCGACGTAAAGCTCAGCAGCCAGACCCTATCTAGGAAGAGCGGCGTAAAGCACTTCTACTTGCAGCAGATGCACCAAGGCATTGAAATTCATAATGCCATAAGCACCGTTAACATGACCAGCGACGATAAGTTGGTAAGCCTAGGCAGCAAGTTTGTAGAAGATGCGAGCAAGAAGGTCAAATCAAGCAAGGCTTCTCTCAACGCCGAGGCGGCCGTAGCTGCCGCCGCCAAGCACCTGAATATTGCGGTGCGGCAGCCCTTGGTAGTGCAGAAGAAAACCAACAACAAGAATCAGGAGGTTCTGCTGTCTAATGGTGGTATTTCGTTGGAGCCGATTCCAGCCAAACTGGTGTATCAGCCCATGGCTGATGGCAGCCTGCGCTTGGCATGGGAAGTTACAATCGATGAGCTGGATGGTCAGAACTGGTGGATTGTTCGCGTAGATGCAGCTACGGGCGAGTTCTTAGAGAAGGATAATCTGATAGCACACTGTGAGTTCGATAACGACGGCGCCCACGGAGCATCCCTAAGCGACACATATATTGCCCCCAAAGCGGTGGAGCCTCAGCCGTTCAACTTCGCGACGACGATGGCCGATCTGACATCCAACTACTACAATGTGTACCCGCTAACTACGGAAAGCCCAAACGACGGGCCCCGCGTGTTGGTTAGCACGGACGCGGCTGACAAGGTAGCTTCGCCAAGAGGGTGGCACTATACGCCTCTGGGCAACATGACCACCACTCGTGGCAACAACGTGTATGCCTACGAGGATCCTAATGGCTTGAACCCTTTCCCTAATCCTAATAACAACTTTGCCGTTCCGAACTATAGCCCCGATGGTGGCCCAAATTTGATATTTGACTTTCCGATTGACTTCACCAAGCAGCCCGAGACCTATAAGGACGCGGCTATCACCAACTTGTTTTATTGGAACAACGTGATCCACGATGTGTGGTATCAGTATGGCTTCGATGAAGTTAGTGGCAACTTTCAGTTTGATAACTTTAGCAGAGGCGGGCTTGGCAACGACTTTGTGCGAGCCGAAGCCCAGGATGCCCGCATCACCTCGGCTCAAGGGCCACAGCGCAACAACGCCAACTTTGGTACACCAGTAGATGGCCAACTGCCCCGGATGCAGATGTATTTAGGAGTTGGTATTCCTGACCAGAACATGTTCCGGGTTACGTCTCCATCCACGCTGGCTGGTGCGTATCCGGCTGTAGAAGCAGCGTTCAGCCGGCCCCTGACATCTACGCCCGTAACCGGCAAGCTCGTGCTGGCCCAGGCCCCTGTCACGACGCCGACAGGCCGGAGTGAGGAAGGCTGTGGCGCATTCACCAACGCTGCTGTCATTAGGGGTAATATCGCCGTCGTATATCGTGGTACTTGTGGCTTTGCCGATAAAGTGCAGAATGCGCAGATTGCGGGTGCTATTGCCGTAGTTGTAATTAACAATGCGCCCGGTGCCCCAATTGTCATGGGCGGCACACCTACAAACCCACAGCCCGCCATTGTTATCCCGGCAGTCATGATCAGCCAGGCCGACGGGGCCCGTATTCGCAGCCTGCTGGATGCCCAGACTGAAGTAACAGTAGCTCTCAAAAACGATGGCGCCGGTCCTGAGTTTGACGGTGATTTCGATAACGGTGTTATTGCTCATGAATATGGCCATGGTATCTCGAATCGCCTGACCGGTGGTCCTGCTAATGTCAGCTGTCTGCAACCTAATGTTGTCACCAATAATGTTACGGTTGCAACAGAGCAGATGGGTGAGGGTTGGAGCGACTGGATAGGTCTAATGATGACCATCAAGCCCGACGATACGCCTGAAAAACCACGCTTTATTGGTGCGTATCTCCAGGGGCATCCAGCAGCTACTGGTCCTGGTTTTCGTCCGGCTCCTTATAGCACCAGCTTTAGTGTCAATAACTTCACTTATGCTGCAACCAACAACACGGCCGTTGCTGCTCCGCACGGTATTGGTTTTGTTTGGTCGACAATGCTTTGGGACATGACCTGGGATCTGATAAAGCAGTATGGCTACGACGCTGACCTGTATAAAGGCAAAGGCGGCAACAACATCGCCATGCAGCTGGTAATTGAGGGAATGAAGCTACAGGTTTGTCAACCCGGCTTTGTGGATGGTCGTGACGCTATTCTTCTAGCTGACAAAGCACTCTACGCCGGTGCCAACCAGGAACTGATCTGGCGGGCATTTGCCAAGCGCGGCCTCGGGTTTAGCGCTTCCCAAGGATCTTCCCGGAGCAGGTTTGACCAAGTGGAAGCCTTTGATATGCCTCCCCTATTCGCCTGCGCGGCTCCTACCATTACGGTTACGCATATCGGCGGTACTGCGGTTGAGCCCGGTCGCAACACTATTTATTTGGGGTATGGTCCGCAGAGTATCAGGTTACAAGCCAGCGGTGATCCTACGTTCACGTATAGCTGGGCCTTCGTTCCCGGCCTAAGCGGCCTCTCGACTGCGAATCCCGTGTTCACGCCTACCAATCCTGGCACTTACGACCTCACTGTAACCAGCACTAATGCTCAGGGCTGTACCCGCACTACTACTATCCGTGTTGTGGTCGTTGATGTTCGCTGTGGCATCAGCTTCTTCCGTATCCCCGGCAAAGTGCTGGTGTGCCACAACGGCCGTCCAACCTGCGTCAGTACGAATGCCGTAGCTGATCATTTAAAGCATGGGGATACGCTGGGTGAGTGTCAGAACTCGGCCGCTGCCGGCTTAGTGGCGGGCGAGGAAGTAGAAGCCCCAGAACCGCTAGGTCTGACGGCATCGCCTAACCCAGCTAACGACCAAACCTGGCTTGACTTTACCCTCACGCAGAGCGGCAGCTACCGCTTAGAGGTGCTAAATATGCAAGGCAAGGTTGTCAGCGTGGTTGCTGAGGGATCCGGCGAAGCTGGAGAAAACTATTCCTTCAAGTTTGTCAAAGGCCGCTTAGCCGCTGGTGTGTACATGGCGCGCCTATCTTCTGGTAAGCAGAACAAGTTTACCCGCGTCGTCTTGCAGGATTAGAGCTGCAAGCAAGTAGTTAGCAAAAAGCCCCCCAGCACAAATACTGGGGGGCTTTTTTATGTGCGATTATTACTGTTTAGTCTTAAATACATTCAATCAGGGTAAAATATGAGCTCTACAGGGCCATAAGTGGATAATTGCCGGGTTTTAGAACGTTACAGCATTAAAAGTAGGTTAAAGCTAGTTTTGAGAAGCGATGTTTGTATTATTCTATTTTTAGAATGTACATAATTTTGGCAAATGAAATAATTTATTCAAAAGCCTATATAAATAATCTTACTTTCAGAGCCTAATTCATAATCTATCCAAAACCATAAAAAATGAGGAAACTCTTACCATTTTTAGCTAAGCCAGTTCTGCTGGCTATGATGCTATCAGGAAGCTACACTTCCTTCAGCCAGGGAAACAGTCAGGGGAAAGGAAAAGCTGGCAAAAAAGCTGCCCCCCAGTCTGCCGTTAATCACATCAAAAAGAACAAGCAGAAGCTTGGGCTCGAAGACAAGGATATTGCTGACTTGACCCTAAGCAGCGAGACCGATTCGAAGAAAAGTGGCGTTAAGCACTTATATGTACAGCAGCAGTACGAAGGTATTGAGGTGTACGGGGCTATCACCACAGTCACTTTAGATGGTAACGACAACGTTATTTCAATGGGTGACCGCCTGCACAAGCATGTTGGCGAAAAAGTAAAGTCTAAGCAGGTTAACTTAAACGCCGAGGCGGCTGTAGCCGCTGCTGCGAAGTACCTGAACCTATCCTTGAGAGAGCCTCTTTCAGTAAAGGAACAAAGTGGTGATGTAGATAAAGAAACCCTCTTCAGCACCGGCGGTATTTCCTTGGAGCCCATTCCGGCCAAGCTGGTGTATCAGCCTATGGAAGATGGTAGCTTGATGCTGGCTTGGGAAGTAGCGATCTATGAGCTAGATGGCCAGAATTGGTGGAACCTGCGCATTGATGCTGCCAACGGCAACGTGCTGGATAAGCACAACCTGGTTTTGCATTGCGAATTTGACAACAATGGCCCAGCAGGCACTGCATTGCATGATAGCCACGGCCATACGGCCATGTCGCCTTACATAGCGGCCGATGTGAAAGCAAACGTAGCAAACACTGCGGCTGCTGGTGTTGGTAGCTACAATGTGTTTGCTATGCCTTTGGAGAGCCCAAGTGAGGGCCCCCGTTCAATTGTATCTGGCTCCGTTGCCGACAAAATCGCATCTCCTAGCGGGTGGCATTCTACTGGCACTACCAACTATACAACAACCAGAGGCAACAACGTATTTGCCTATGAGGATCCAGACAACACGGGCTACATTGGTTTAGCGCAAGATACATATGGCTACAGCCCAGAAGGTGGTTCTTCCCTAAACTTTGACTTTCCTCTTGACTTCACCAAGCAGCCTGTAGTAAATAGAGATGCAGCCATCACGAACCTGTTCTACTGGAACAACCTGACGCACGATATCTGGTATCGGTACGGCTTTGATGAGCAAAGCGGCAACTTCCAAACGAGCAGCTTTGGAAGAGGTCCTGCTGATGGCGACTTAGACCATGTGATGGCTGAAGCCCAGGACGCGAGGAATATTCCCAACCCTCCTGCTGGCGTGACTACGCGCAACAACGCCAACTTCGCTACTACTCCAGATGGTCAGCGCCCCCGCATGCAGATGTACCTGTGGAGCCCCATCCCAGACCGGGATATGTTCCAGGTTACAGCTCCAGCTGATCTAGCCAAAAGCTACCTTGCTGCCCAAGCATCATTTGGTCCACGGCTGAAGGATACTCCAGTTACCGGTAAGCTTGTACTTGTTAATGGTATCGGTGGCACTTCTACTAATCCAGTAGAAGGCTGTGGCATCCCGACCAACGCAGCTCAGATTCAAGGAAATATTGCTGTGGTGTACCGCGGCAACTGCGACTTCAGCTTGAAAGTGTATAATGCCCAAGCTGCCGGAGCCATCGCTGTCGTCGTTATTAACAACGTGGCTGGTAACCCAGTTATCATGCCTGCGGGTGCAATGCCAGCACCAATTACTATCCCTTCAGTAATGATTTCGAATGTGACGGGAGCGGCTATTCGGGAAAAGCTGAATGCTGGCGTAGAAGTACGCCTGCGCTTGAAAGATGAGAGCACGGGTATTGAACTGGACGGTGACTTTGACAATGGTATCATCGCCCACGAATATGGTCATGGTATCTCTACCCGTTTGGCTGGTGGTCGTCTGCGTACCAACTGCCTTCAGAATGCAGAGCAAATGGGCGAAGGCTGGAGCGACTGGTTCGGCCTGATGATGACGATGAAGGAAGGCGATACGCCTGGTAAAGTTAGGGGTATCGGTACCTACGTTAAGGGTGAGCCAACGACTGGCCTGGGCATCCGGCCTGCTCCTTACAGCACCGATTTTGCCGTTAATAACGCCACGTACGCTACTACCAACCTGACTGCTATCACAGCGCCCCATGGTGTTGGCTTTGTTTGGTCGACTATGCTCTGGGATATGACCTGGGACCTGATAGCTAAGTACGGCTTTGATAAAGACTTGTACAACGGCAAAGGCGGCAACAACATGGCTATGCAGTTAGTAATTGACGGCTTGAAGCTACAGGATTGCAGCCCCGGATTTGTAGATGGTCGCAATGGCATTCTGTTAGCCGATAGAATCAACTACGGTGGCGCTCATCAGGAATTGATCTGGAAGGCTTTCGCTAAGCGTGGTCTGGGCTTCAGCGCTAGCCAAGGCTTGCGTACCAGCCGCTTTGACCAAGTACAGGCATTCGACTTGCCTCCAACGTATCTGTGCACCACTCCGCTGACAGTTACTGCAGTGGCTACTTCCAATGTATTCACGGGCAGCGCAGCTAATGTAGTTTACTTAGGCTATGGTCCTCAAACGGTAATGTTGCAGGCTGATGGTGATCCAACCAACAAGTACACTTGGACTCCAGCTGATGGCTTAAGCGATGCCACCATTGCTAACCCTGTGTTTACGCCTACTGCTGCCGGTACCTACACCTTCACGGTGAAGGCTGTCAACACGGATCTGTGCACCAAGACTGCTTCAATTACTATCACAGTAATTGACGTTCGTTGCGGCAAGAAGAACGACAAAGTACAGGTATGCCAGAAGCAAGGCAATGAGATATGCATCAGCGCTGCTGACGTAATCAATCACCTGCGCAATGGCGGCTCGCTAGGTACCTGCGGTGTGCAAGCAAAGGCCGCAGTAGCTAGTGCAGTAGCTAGCGATGCCTTGTCAACTAACGACTTAACCGCTGCGCCTAACCCCACCAACGCGAACACGACGCTGGCCTTCACATTGGCCGAGAGTGGTGCTTACCGCTTGGAGGTAATGAACATGCAAGGTGCCGTAGTAGCCGTCGTAGCCCAAGGTAAGGGCGAAGCGGGGCAGCGCATCGCCCATGAGTTCAGCAAAGGCCGCCTGGCTACGGGCGTGTACATGGTTCGCTTGACTTCGGGCAAGCAAAGCAAGTTCACTCGCGTCGTGCTGCAGGATTAACGCGGTAGGAATACAGGAGCTTACCAGGAAGGCCGCGACTAGTTCGCGGCCTTCCTTTTTTTGCCTATAATGTCACTGTAAGTCAGCTAATTATCCACGAATGAAGGATCTTGCGCATGAGCAGGGAAGAGTTGAATTAGAAAAAAGCCCCCCAGCTCCACAGCTGAGGGGCTTTTTTCTGAGCGTAGATAAACTTAAGCTGCTGAAGAACACGACACGTGAGCGCCACCCCGCGCAGCAGTTTGCTCAGGTACTAAGGCAATATTATCAATAGACTGCTACTTAGTCGCTGCAGCGCTAGAACATTGTAGCATATCGGCTTGCGCTCCTGTGGTATAGATCGTAGCTATTGCACAGGTACATGAGCGGTTTTGCTACATGCAAGAAGCCGCTCGCTGTCAGCTTAGGTGATGGGCATCATCAGATCAAGTGATCTTGCTCGTGGCATTTGGCCTTGCGCAGTTGCTATTTAGCAGTGCTGGCATCAGTTGTAAAATGGTCAGCAATACGCTTTCTGTCTTACTTTATTCTTTAATGCGATGCTACGCCTGATTGGAAGTGCCGTGTTGGCTGTGCACGGTCTAATTCATTTACTGGGTGTAAGCCCTCAGTTCACTCAATCTGTAACAGCTATTAGCGCCAACTCTGCGCTGAAGAAGTGGTTGCAACTACCTGCAGGCTGGGCAGTTGCTGCGCTTCTGCTGGGCACCGCCGCCCTGGGTGTTTGGGCCAGAAAGCCCTGGTGGTGGGCTGTAGCCGCGGTGGGCATACTCGTGTCGCAGGCGTTCATTATCACACAGTGGCGCGAAGCCTGGGCGGGCACCATTCCAAACATTGCTATTGGACTGGCTGTCCTGGTAGCTGCAGCACTTTCCCTGAGTACGAGCCGAGTTCGGGCCGAGGCGCAGGCGTTGGCCGCTAGTAGTCGGGTCGCGAGTGTGCCACAATTAGTAACGGCTAAGCAGATAAACCGCCTGCCCGATCCGGCCCGCCGCTACTTTACATATGCGGGCATAATAGGGCACCCTATCGTGCAAACAGTGACTGTGCATCAAACTGGCCGCGTCCGCACGAAGCCTGATCAGCCCTGGATGGCCATGAAGGCCGAGCAATATTTTACGGTGCGCCCAGCCAGCTTAATTTGGCTTGCCACTATGTACAAAGCAGGGGTGCCTTTTCTTCAGGTTTGCGACCGTTACAGAGCAGGGCACGGTAGCATGCAAGTACGGCCCGGTGCCCTTCTGACCGTAAGCCACGTTCGTGGCCCCGAAATGGATCAGGGTGCTTTACAACGATTTATTGCTGAGGCCGTCTGGTTTCCAATGGCGTATCTGCAGGATAATATCACCATAGAACCAGTAAATGAGCAGGCTTTCAATGTAACTTACTCAGAAGCTGCCCAACGAGTGACCATCACTCTACACATTGATGCGCAAGGCAAGCTGACGGAAGTAACTGCCCGGCGCTATCGGGAAGTAGATGGGTCATTTGAGCTAAGCAACTGGTCGGTGCAGGTAATAGAATATGGCGAGTTTCAGCACCTAAGATTGCCGAAGGAAGTAAAAATTGTATGGCGCTTACCCGAAGGTGATTTTGAGCCGATAAACATAACTGTGACTAAGCTGCAGTACTCATCTGTTGGCTTTCCGCACGTAAACCAACATTCGCATAAGACTTCTGCATCAGCCTCAACAGCTCTTTTACATCCATTCTCGCTCAACCTTACCGCCTCCTAAGATTGTGAATATAGCTTTTCGAGTTAATGCTTAATGGCAGCAGACATAAAGCCCCCAGCAGCACTCCTGGGGGGCAAAGTAGGCAGGGCCTTAATCTGGGCTTATAATTCTGAGAAGTATACTTTATGCGCTACGTGAGCCAAGCAAACCGGCAATTACATTGAAGCATGATACTACAGGCTCCACCTCATTGACATTTTAAAACTCACTATTGCTTCATGAACCGTGTGCGTTGTGTGCCAGCCCGTAGCTGATATACGCCGCTAGCCAATCGTGATACATCAATTACCACCTGGGAGCTTTGCGCTGGCTGCCGATACACAAGTTGCCCGCGCATATTCCAGATTGTAACCTCCGTATTGAGCGATACGCCGCTCACCTTTAGCACATTTTCTGCGGGCACCGGGCTTACCTCTAGCGCTGCCGGTCCTGTGTTACTAACCACTACTATTTGGGAAAAAGTATTGGCGCCATCTGTATCTGTTTGCCGCAAACGGTAGTACACTATGGGCTGCGGCGGTGCAACATCGAGAAATGAATAGCTGTGGCGACGAAGGGTGGTGCCTTGGCCAGCTACTCTTCCAACGGCTTCAAACTCGGTTCCTGATAGACTCCGCTCCAAGGTGAAGCCCGCGTTGTTCTGTTCGCTGGCCGTAGTCCATTGCACCCGCACACCCGCAGGCACAGCTTGAGCACTAAACTCTACTAAGCTCACGGGCAGCGGTTTGCCTAATATGCTTTTCAAGCGTAAAGCCTCATACCAGCGCTCAGCCATCTTTTCCTCCCCGCGCGCGTTGGGGTGAAGTGCATCATACAGGTCTACTCCTTCTTCAAGACTGAAACCGGTGTTTTGGTCAACCACAACAACGGGCGACTCGGTAGTGCTTTTCTGATTAGCTAAGGCGGGTAGTAAGGCATTCAGCGCCGTGATATCATCATTGACTTCGCGGGAGATGTTGCTGGGGATAAGCTGCGCCAGTAACACTTTCATTGCTGGGTTTGCTTTCCGCACCTCATCAATGATTTTGCCCAAGTTGTCGCGCGTACTTTCTATGCTCTTTCTGTCTACTAGGTCGTTGGTGCCGGCATGTAGCAGTATAATGTCTGGCTGGTGATCGATGGACCATTGTCTGACTTCAGGAAGAAGCATGGTGGTATTCCACCCACCATGACCATGGTGTTGCTTATCAAAGTCTGGGTTTGGCGGGGGGCCATCGTAATTACTTTCTTGCCCACCTACAAAATCCACACTATCCATCTCAGCTAGAGCTATACTAGCTAGCAGTTTCTTCCAAAGCGGCCGGCGATAGCTATCCAAAATGGTGTCACCATGAGTAATAGAATCACCCACTGGCATAATCTTAATTTTGGTCTGCGCTTGGACAATTGTCGGCCATAGTCCCAAAATGCTCAGTAAAACAACCTGCAAAAGACGATTTGCTGATCGTTTTGGTGGAAGAATTTTAATAAGAGTGTAATGACTATGTATCAACTTATTCTTGCTTTGGCCCTATTAGGTAAATTTAAATAGCCATACGAATGAATCATCTAGTTAGATCTCCTCGGCTAATAATACAATATTGCCTTATGAAGCTGCAATAACCGAACTTAACCACTGCTAGAGAGCATTGGTTCTTGCCATTACTAATTAATCAAGTTATCCGAGGCTATAGTTGAATAAATTATGACACTTTCAGAACCGAGCAGGCTCCAACAAGTTGATGATAACAACCGCACATTGACTATGCATATAAGCAAAATCGCCAGCTAGCTATCAAGCTAACTGGCGGGTTTATAATGAGCGAGAAACGAGGTTCGAACTCGCGACCCTCAGCTTGGGAAGCTGATGCTCTACCAACTGAGCTACTCTCGCGATATATGTGGTAAACAAAAATACGTTACATAAATCAATTTGCAACTAGGGTGCGTATCGAAAGAAAGCACCGTTGTAATAGGGTCGTGCTGAGTGCCTGAACTGCTCGTGCCGACTAGTGCCTGATTCGTTTACTTTAAATTGTGTTCTATGGCTGATCTACCTGCTAGCCGCTCTCGTAGTTATTTGTACCTGATAGCAGGAGTTACGCTGTTGGTGCTACAATTCATACGTCTGCCTGGGCACTACGCTGCTTGGCAGAGTGGGACTGTTGACACGTTCCGGTTTACAATGAGCGTCATAGCGATAGTAGTTGCCATTCTTATGATTCGTTTTGGCTGGCGAATGCGGCGTGATGGAAAAGCGTCCGATGAGCCCGGCGACCATTCTATTTCTTAAGCAGACCTAGGTTGTTTGCTGACAGCGTAGCTTTGTGCTGTCATTCTTTCTGGCTTTATGTCCTCTCCACTTCGTATCTCAGTAGCTAAACGCACTGCCACGGTGGCGTCCCAACTCGCTGAACTGGGGCGGCAAACTTTTCAGGCCACCTTCGCTGCCGATAACCGGCCCGAAGATATGGCGGCTTATCTAGACGAGAATTTCAACCCGGAGAAGCAGTTTGTTGAACTGCAAAATCCGCAGACCACTTTCCTGTTGGCGCACATGCAGCAGGAATTGGTTGGGTATGCTAAATTATCAGTCGACTCTACTCTGGGGCTGGAAGACAACAAACCTGCTACTGGACGCCTGGAAATTGAGCGGCTTTATGTGCGCGAAGATTGGTTGGGTACTGGTCTCGGGGCCACGCTGATGCGGCGAACAATAGAAGAAGCCCGCAAGCAAGGCTGCCGAACAGTTGTTTTGGGCGTGTGGGAGCACAACCGGCGGGCTGTCGAGTTCTACAAGCGCTTCGGATTCAGAGAAATAGGTCGTCATGAGTTTCAACTCGGTGAAGACGTTCAGAACGACCTCATTCTGCGGAAAGGACTTTAAGCACCTGTCTCCTATAGCTGAGTTGGCGACTAGTATGTAGCTTAAGTCTTCCGATAAGTAGCAATGGGCAAGTTGCTTATAAGCAACAATCATAGCTGGCAAGTAGGCACTTGATAGCAGCTTGCACCCGCACATATACCGTCTTCGGTGCCAACTGCGTTACTTTGCCCTATTGCTCACCAACCCACATGCTGTGCGAAAAGACCGGCGCGCCTACTTCTTCCTTGGTTCTTTATTGGCTACTCGGCTCTCGTGGTGCCTACCGCTTGTTCTGGCTTATCTGCTCAGTGGCTGTTCTGCAGATAGTCAGGAAAGTACGTTGCCGCCGCCCACTGGGCATTTTGAAGGGCCCCTGACTTACCAAGGTACCGAGCTACGTGCTAGTCTAGATTTGCGGGAAGTGCAGCCAGGACAATTGCAGGGCGAAATACGATTGGCCGACCGGCAAAATATGAGTCTGCCCACGCAGCAGATTACGTATCAGCACCCACGCCTGACGGTGCGCTGGGCTACCGGCGCATCCAGCAGCTTTACTGTTGACCTCACTCGTGAGGGAGATTTTCTGAAAGGAAAGTTTGCTGTCGACAGCGCAAATGCAGATGTTTTGTTGGTTCGTAGAGGTGAGGCGGAGCCATTGCCGTATCGCCAGCAGCTACTTAAGTATAACAGTGGGGGCAATACGCTGGCGGGTACGCTACTCGTGCCCGACGATACTTTGCAAGCGCATCCGGCCGTGGTTGTGCTTCAAAATGCCCCTCAGCAAACGGCGCTGTCGGTCCAGCTCTTGACCGATGTACTGGTGCGCCAAGGTTTTGTCGTGCTGTTTACAGCCGGACGGCCTGCTACCTCCGCTGCGCCGACCAACCCTGATTCGCTAGCCACAGATGTGCTGGCGGCGGCGCGAGCATTGGGCAAGACAGCGGACGTCGACTCATCTCGTGTTGGATTGTTAGGTAGCAACAATGGGGCTATCGCGTTGGCAATGGCGGCCATCCAAGACGATAAAAAAGACAGCGCGATACGCTTTGTGATAGCCGTTGGAGCGCCAGGTACTTCGCCCGCGGCCCGTGCAGCCGGGCAAACTACGCAGGCGTTACGAAAGCAAGGCGCCAGCCTCGCCGATCAGCGGTTGGTTGCGCTAACTCATGGGCAATTGGAAGAGTATGTGCAGCGCGAAGGACAGGGCGACACGAACCGGCTGCACCGTAACCTGCGAAAAATTGCCCCCCAGCCCTGGGCTAAGCTTACTGGTTTGCCAACTAGAGTACCCACCCGCGCTGAGCTTAACCAGCCTCGCTGGCGGGAGATGTCCTTCGACCCGCACCGCACGTGGGCTCAGGTGCGCGTGCCCGTGCTATTGCTGTACGGGGGAGCCGATACTACGCTGAACGTCCAGGCCAGCGCTGCGCGCCTGCGCGGTAGCGCTGGCAGCCGGGGTGGGTCGGCGGTGCGAGTGTACGCTGGCGCCGACGAGCATCTGCTGTTGCCCATGAGTGCTGACAGCGGCAAGTGGCAGTGGCCCCGTCCCGCTCCGGGCTATGTAAACGATCTTATTGGCTGGCTACGCGAGCGCCTATAGGTTAGCAGCTACAAGGGCGTGTGGTAGCAGCTTAAAATAGGAGCATTCCTTTTTCTCGTAGTAGTCGCCACGCCGCCGAATTCAAAAAGGCTTCGAATGATACCCCCGCCGCTGCAGGAAAGCTGCGGGCTACGTCCTTCAGCAGCACTTTCGTGTCATAGTCGGTGGTGAGCTGGGCGCAGAGGTCGTGCAGCCACTGGCCAATGATGGGAGTGGTTTTGATCTCGAAATCTTCAGCTTGTTCATAAAACGTGAGTACCGTTAGGGGGGCTTTTTTACCCGCCTCGACGCGCAGCTCGGGCGCATTACCAAGCCAGAAAAGCCGCAGGTTCTGTTTGGCAAAGTCAGGCTTTGGCGCTTCCTGTACGGCCTGTTGAATAAGGTGGCGCGGTACGGTTGGTTTGGGTACCCGGAAGTCAAACCAAAAGGAAAGTGGCTCCGTTAGGTTTACGCCGTGGAGATAATTGTACAAAGCTTTAGCTAAGCCGGGTCCAAATTGCTCGTGGTCGGTGCCGGTGGGGTCGTCGTGCCAGAGGTCGTTCCAGGCAAAATTGCCGGGCTCAGGCCCTATGGGCACAACCTGGTATTTAGCGGGGTTCTTACCCACTGGGCTGTGCGCCGTCATGGAGAAGCGGTGCCAATACCCCGACTGAACCACGCCCGCGGCAAATAGCTGCCGCACCACCTCGAGCGAATCAATTGTTTCCTGGGCAGTTTGAGTTGGGAAGCCGTACATCAGGTAGGCGTGCACCATAATGCCGGCTTGGGTAAAGCCATCCGTCACGCGAGCTACTTGAGCAATAGTCACTCCTTTCTCCATCAACGCCAGCAGCCGATCAGAGGCTACTTCCAAGCCACCGGATACAGCAATGCAGCCCGAGGCGGCTAACAAACGACAAAGGTCAGGTGTAAAGGTTTTCTCAAACCGAATATTACCCCACCACGTGATATTGGTGCGCCGCTTTAGCAGCTCAAAGGCCAAGTCGCGTAGGGCTAGAGGCGGAGCAGCCTCATCCACGAAGTGAAAGCCCGTTTGGCCGGTTTGCTGCACAATTTGTTCGATGCGGTCGGCCAAGAGGGCCGCGGGGGCCGTTTCGTAGCGGGAGATATAGTCGAGCGTGACATCGCAGAAGGAGCAGCGCTTCCAGTAGCAGCCATGAGCCACGGTAAGCTTGTTCCAGCGACCGTCGCTCCAGAGGCGGTGCATGGGATTTAGCACCTCAATTACCGATAAATACTCGCTCAGCGGCAGGTCACTATAGTCGGGCGTGCCGACTTCCGGGTGCGAAATATTCGGTGCCTCCGGATTATTGAGATACTCTACTTCACCAGCTTCATTGCGCAGAAAGGTGCGTTGTAGTAGCGTTTTGTTTGTAACCAGCATAGACAACGTATCCTGGACGCTTTCCTGCAATGCTACAGAACCGAAGGCTGATTGACTCAGCGCACCGGCCACTTCGCTCTGCTGCTGGGCGTAGTGTTCTGCCTTTTCCAGTTGAATGTGCTCCAACAGGCGTAGCCACGGGCCTTCCCCGTCGTCGAGGGTTAAGTAATCGATGTAATCGAAAAAGCGAGGCTCTTTTATTTGCCGCAGTTCGGTATTGGGGTAGCCCCCACCCATCAGCGTCTTGGTTTTGGGGCGACGCTCCTTTATACGCTTAGCTAAGCGCAGGGCACCGTATAAATTACCCGGGAAGGGTACCGTGAAGCCTATTACGTCGGGCTCGGTGCGGTCTAACAGATCATCAAGTAGCTCTAGTAACAGCTCGTCCAGTAGGTTTGGCGGCGCTTGGAGGGCTTCGTACAGCGGCTCAAAGCTAGTGGCCGACATCGCCAACTTTTCAGCGTAGCGCGAAAAGCCGAACTGTGGTCCTACTGTCTCCTTAATCAGGTCAGCTAGATCTTCAAGGTAAAGCGTAGCCAAATGACGGGCCTGATCGGTGAGGCCCATGGTGCCGAAAGCTGCTTCAAGGTCAGCTACGTTGTCGAAGCGAGAAGCTTCGGGCAAAAAGCGGCCGTGACAGATTCGCGAGGCGAGCGTCGTGTCCTTGTTCTGCAAAAATCGAATAACGGGCGCAATGGTAGCAACATAGCTGCCTTGAAGGCGCAGCATGCGACGGGCATTGTCGGAAAGCGTAAAGCTGCCGGCTTCGATGGCGGCGAAAACACGTCGCAGCCCGGCCGGCGAAAACAGCTTCAGCACCAACTCCAACCCTAAGTCGGCCTGCGTGCTAGCGTAACCGCGTCCACCCAAAAAGCCTTTTATGTAAGCAGTGGCTGGGTAGGGCGTATTAAGCTGCGTAAGCGGCGGCGTAAGGAGAAGAATGCGGGGACTGGTCACAGCGGCAGGACTACGGATAAGGGCATAAAGGTACCGAACCGTAAGGGCGCATCAATCCGTTCCGTCAGCTTACAGCTGTTTTGCGAGGGCAACAAAGGCGAGCACCGTAGTATCGAAAACACGGTACTCGCCTCTGCCCCGACAACAAGGCTGTAGCACTAACGGCAGAAAAGACGAAAGGCGAAATTTGCCCCCTAGCGGCCTATAGCTCGTCGAGGGAAAGGCGCTTAGGCATTAGGTCGCGGCGGAACTCGCTCACCGACCGGCCCGTGACCTGCCGAAACTGGTTGCTTAGGTGCTGGCCACTGCTATACCGCATCTGATCAGCTATTTCGCTGAGGGTCATTTCGCTGTAGCTAAGCATCTCTTTTACGCGCTCAATTTTGAGGCGAATCAGATACTTCTCAATGGTGAGATTAGCGGTGCGCGAAAAGACTTTGCTGAGATGCGAGTAGGTGGCTGAAAACCGGTCCGTGAGGAAAGCCGACGTAGTAAGCGGCATTCGGGCGGTTCGGAGGTGCTCCAAATACTCAATTAGCGAGCCTTTGATTTGCTCGGTGAGTTGCTCGGCCCGGCCAGTGAGTACGTCGAAGCCAGCTTCGCGTAGAATGGGGGCCACAGTGGCGGGGTCAACGGGGGTCGAATGATTCAACTGGGCGTGGCCTAGCTTTACCTCGGTTGGTTGATACCCAGCCTGTTCGAGCAGGTGCCGCACGGCGTCAATGCAACGTGGGCAAACCATGTTTTTGATGTGGAGCAGTGTAGTTTTCAAGGGCGAGGGTTT
Organism: Hymenobacter sp. HD11105; assembly: GCF_054051685.1. NCBI lineage: Bacteria > Pseudomonadati > Bacteroidota > Cytophagia > Cytophagales > Hymenobacteraceae > Hymenobacter > Hymenobacter sp. HD11105. The sequence continues at coordinate 842,472 of NZ_JBSWBR010000001.1, forward strand.
AGGTTTTGGTTTGGACGCGGGGCCGAACGAGTCGGCTTCCGAGAAGTTGAGGCAGTTGCAGCTGGACGGCTGCGGGGGGCGGGTTTTGACTGATCGGAGGCCCAAGCTGGACCGAACCAATTAGCCGTTGCCCAATTGACAAAAGGGACAACTCCTAGAAAGGTAACAAACAAGAGCCAGAAAAATAAAAAGAAGGCTCCGAACACACGCGTAAACAACTCATTATGTAAGCCAAAAACATAGACAACTAGCAGTATCGCTAGGGCCAAGCTTACACCCATTAATACGCTTATACGGCGCAACAGCGGCCGATAAGTGAATAGTAGAGAACGACTAGATGGCATGGCAAAATGGTAAGCACGACATCAAAGATATTGTTTCTAAAACTTTTTTGTTTGCCAGGCCACAACGCACTCCAAGAGCTCTTGTTGTATAGCTTGGCCTTGATCTTTAACGGACCACGCGTTCATCTGTTTGATTAACTGCGTGATAGGTAAATCAGATTCTGCGTGAAGACGCTGAGATAAGGCCTCAGCAGCCGTTGGACGTGGGCCCCAATTTCCTAATTCGGTAAGGGTAGCGGCGTCCAGACAAATAAGCTTCGGGATACTGTTCTTGCCGTTGGTCTGGTACTCGGCCATTACGTCAGGGTGTTCGAAGCGGAGCAAAATGCGCAACTCGATGCGATGCTTGGAGGCTTCGGCCAGATGAGCTAATAGAGGTAAGTGGTGGGCCGTATCACCGCACCACGCTTCGGCCAGCACCACCCACCGCCAAGAGCGAGCCAACTGACCTAGTAACTCTACTAACTCCGGAAGTAAGGGATATTGGTAAGCTTGGTCAAGCAAGGCTTGATTTTGCTCAGTGGTTCTGATAAGCAGCGGCAACTGATCGGGGCCACTCGTGCGGCGCTCCTGGGCTAGCTGACCCACCAGAGCACGAAACTCTGGATAGCTCAGCGCAGCATCAAGCACGGCAGAAGTGAGGGGCATAAGGCCGGGAGTAGGAGAAAGCAAAAAGCTGAACAGAATACTCTAATGTACATACATTAATTTATTTTTTCTAGTTCGCATTTGCTCGCTAAGTAGTTGGCGCCAACCGCCGCCCCAAACTGCCGTATCTAGAGTCTGGCACTTCATCTCAGCATGTGTACTCTTCCTTTCGAACTATGAAAATCTCCTTTTTGCCTCGCCTCCTGCTTCTGGGGGGCATTTTTGCAGCCGTTCTCACTAGCTGCAGCACCGGCACCGACTCGGGTGATACCAACGTGGAAAACGGCGCGGCCAAAGAACAAGTAAATGAAAACGTGTCGGAGGGCAACGACCCCGATGACAAGTTATATACCACCTCCGACGCAGCCACCAACGGCACGGCCTCCGACACGTCTACCGCCAAATCTGGGAAGCAGGTGTACGACGAAGCCCAAGACCGGCAAGACGAAAACGTGGACGGCAAAGCTGGGCCACAGTAATCATATCGCACAAAAAAGCCCCCCAGAGCTACTCTGGGGGGCTTTTTTGTGTTGATGGAATATTAATAGAACACAAAGCTGTTGGGGCCAATATTGACCGTAAACGAGTCGATGGCGGCACCAGTGGCTTGGTAGCGAATCACTTTGCCTGCTGTAGTAAAAGGTGAAATAGAGCCGTAAATCGTGTTATCCTTGGGGTCGATGCCCAGACCGTAGAAGCTGCGACGAATAAGGGGCGTCGTGGGCAGCGCCGTAGCACTCGCGCTGAGCTGGTACACCCCTCGGCCATATCTATAATATAGCTGGTTGCGGGCGCCGTTAGTGGTCAAGCCGCTGGGGCCGCCGCTGGTGAAGGGCAGCGTTGTCTTGGCCGTCGGGTTGCTGGGGCTAAAGCGTATCAGCGCGCCGTTGGTAGAGGAAAGCACAGCGTACGGAGGCGTAGGAGCATAGCGCGTAATGCCCGTGCAGCCTACCCAAATATTGCCTTCACTATCCTGAACTAAGCTTCCGGGCCCATCCTGCACCTGAATAGTCGTTTCTACCGCGTCGGAGTTAGGATTAATAACACTGATGGTGTTTTCATCGGAGTTAGCAACGTATACTTTGCCATTGGCCAATAAAAGCCGTTCTGGCTGCCGACCGACCGGAATGGTCTTCGTTACGGTATTCGTGCGAAGGTCGATAACGGCTATGCGGCCCGGCTGACCGCGTTCAACCCACTCAGTGAGGTAAGCTTTTTCGGCATTCACGGCCAGCAGGTAGCGGGGCTGCTTTAGGTCGGTGATAGTCGCTATTTCCTTGAAGTTGGCCATCGTTACTACTTCCACCTTGCCCGTGGCATTCACCACGATGTAGCCCCGGTCGCCAACCACCGTCATTGACTGCACTACATCGCCCAGAATGCGATTATTGGCACTGAAGAATAAGTTGTTATTCGCTACCGTGCTGGACGTTTTGCTGAAAAGACTGATGGCACCATTAGGGGTGTTGAACTGCCCTTCATTCACGATATAGACACTGGTGCCATCGCCAGCCGGAGCAGGCGGCGCGCCAGGGCCCTCGTTATCCGGGTCGCAGCTAAATAGGGCGAGAGCACCCGCTCCAGTGAGCAGTGTGCGGGTAAAAAAAGAAGAAAGACGGTGTGAAAACATAAAAATGAGGTAAGAGAAAGGAAGAAATATTAGCGCCAGGTAAGCCGTAAGCTAAGAGCCGCATTGCGCGGCGGCATCGCCCGATAGGCGTAGATTTGGTAGTCGCGGTTGGTGAGGTTGAAGCCCTGCGCCAAAACTGTCAGCGCCCAGCTAGGAGCGAGAATTAAGGTTCGGCCCAGGCTGGCGTTGAGGAGAGTGTAAGAGGGAAGAAAAGCGACGGCTGACGCGTCGGTGTAGCGGTAGCCTGTGAAGGTGAGCCCCGTCGTCAGCTGCCACCGATGCCACTGGTGGTCGGTGGTGAGTGTGGCGGTATGCAATGGCACGTAAGGCAGCTGTCGGCCCGCTGGGTCAGGGTCTTCGGCAGTACCTTTTACCTTTTCTGATTGGGTGAAGCCATAGGCCACTCGCGCTGTCAGCAAATAGCCCCCCAGCCGCCCATTAAGCTGAGAACTTGCCTCCAAGCCTTGAGCCCGCACTTGGCGCAGATTGCGGGGCGTATAGCTTCCCTGGACACCTGGCACCCACTGCACCCAGTCATCAACGAGCTGATGGTAGGCTGTTACTTCCGTTTGCAGCTTCCAAGCGGTATTGTGGGTAAACTGATGGCGCAGCCCAGCCTCGTAGCCAAAACCATTTTCGGGGCGCAGATTGGGGTCGCCGGTGCGCCAAAATCGCTCGTTGAGGGTGGGAGCGCGGTAGCTGCGTGAGGCGCTGGCTTTAAGCGAAACTTGTTGGGTAGGCCTTTGCCAGAACTGCCATTCGGCGCCCACCGTCGGGGCCAACGGCGGCTGGCGGTTGGTAATGAGTGCCTGCCGTATGTTAGCCGTAAGCTGGAGCCGCGGCACCGGATCGTAGCGCAATAGCCCGAAACCCGAAAATCGGTTTTCGGTTACCGTTCGGCCATAGCCATCTACTTCAGCCGCAAAGTGCTGGGCTTCCGCTCCAAGACGTAAGCTGGCCTTGCGGTTGAAGGTAAATGTGTGCTCAGCCTGGACCTGCGTTGTACGCACCCGCGAATTGCTCGTCAGGTCGTCGTTTTCGTAGTTAATAATGTCCTCAAACCAAGCCACGCGCACCGCTGACTCGTGGCGGGCGGAGGCTACATGCCGGTAGCCTGCTAATAGGCGCCGGCTCTGGTCCCGCTCGCGGGCGTGGTTGTTACCCGCGCCGATGGCCGGCTGGAGCTGGCGGTCAGCATCGGTGAGCCAGACGGCGGCGGTTATCTCACCGTGTTGACCCAAACGAAGCGTGGCGTCTTGGGTTAGGCTCCACTGGCGCAGGGCTGCGTTTTGCTGCCGACGGCGTACCACGCCTGTTATCTCGGGCGAGTTATAAGGAAAATCGTTGTCGGCCTGACGGTAAGAGGCGGCAGTGCGGAGGGCTATCTTTTGATTACTGAAGCTGCCTTCTAAACTGCCGGCCCTCAAGCTATACTGTCCACCATCAAACTGAACGCTGGCTTGGCTGCCCGCTTCCCAGCGAATAGGAGAGCTTAACAGTACCGTGCCGCCCACCGCGCCCGTCCCATAGGTAGCACCAGCCGGACCGTGCTGGATATCCAGACGAGTATTTGCGCCGGCGGGCAGCAGCGCAAAATCCGCCTCACCCAAAGAAGGCAGATTGATGTTGAACCCATTCCATAGCACTGCCGTGTGCCGGGCCGAGGTACCGCGGATCGTAATGGAGGAAAGCTGCCCCGGTCCGTAGTTTTTGATGTAAAGCGGAGTGCGTGCGGCTAGCACATCGGTAAGCGTGCCGGTGCGAAATAGGCTTAGAGCCAGCGAGTCGATAGTAGTAAGGCGGCTTCCCACGGCAAACCGGCCAGGGCGGGCGGCTTGCACGCGCACATCGGGCAACAGCTGAACAGTTGAAAGCTGGCTGGAATCAGGTGCCGGCGTAGTTGCGCTGGTACTGCCGCTACTTTGCTGCGCTAGGCTGGGCGAAGCAGGCAAAATGCCCCCCAGCAGCGCCAGCGCGGCTAGCAACTTCGACGGCCAAGGCCGACAAACTCTTGGTGTACTCATCATCCGAACTAAATTTTCGGTTTAGGAAAATTCAGTTCAAAACCTCACGAATGCCTTCCAAAAATGGAAAACTGCCGCAAAGCCGAGGCCGAAAACAGGTGAAATCGGCTACTCGCTAGGAGCAGCCACTGCATTCGTTCTCCGCCTTTCCTCCGAAAGCGCTGAACATATACTTGTATAGGCAGGTCTCCTGGCTTGCTTCTGGTGGCGCCGCCTTCCCATTTCTCCGGCTGCTACTTGCGTAGCAGCTCTCAACGAAACAGTGGCAGGGGGATTGGCCCACCCTCACTTGAAGCTTACAGTTGCGGGGACAGCTCCCGAATTGAACGGGATTCCCTTTTCAGCCTCGCCCCACAATCGGGGTCTGGCCACCTATAACGGCGGCAAAGATAGCGGCATTTAAGCAAGAATTGCAGGAGTTAACCCTGATAGTAAGCGACGGTGGCGGTGCCAACCTCGGCCGTATCCGTATAGCAAGCTGAAACTGACGCTCGTACTCAACGCAATGACCACAAAATTGCCCCCCAGCTTTTACCGTCGCCCCGATCCTGTGCTGATTGCCCGCGAGCTTCTCGGTAAGCATGTGTTTTCAAACCTTGATGGTGCTCTGACTGGCGGCCGTATTGTGGAGGCTGAAGCGTATTCACACACCGGCGACCAGTCACTTGTGATGCACCTGAAGCGGCGCGGCAAGCACGGGCAGGCGCTCTACGAGCCGGGTGGGCGAACTTACCTCTACCAAGTGTATCAGCGGCATACATTGTTTAATATCAGCACCAATGAAGCCGATAAGCCCGATACCGTGCTTATCCGAGCCATAGAGCCGCTGATAGGATTAGATATAATGCTAGAGCGGCGCGGTCTGGCAGAAGTCTCACCAAAGCTGACGGCCGGACCGGGCCTTCTTACCCAAGCCCTAGGCATTACGCCCGCACTCACGGGCACCGATTTGCAGGGTGATGTGCTGTGGCTCGAAGATCAGGGCGAATATATACCAGAGGACCAGGTGCGCCGAAGCGCGCGGGTAGGCTTGGCTTACGCTGGCACAGTGGCGGCTACACTTCCCTGGCGCTTCCAGATTACTGGTAGCTCCTGGACAAGCAAGGCTAGTTAAGTTTGATGGAGTCTCAGTAATCTGTAATTAGAAAAAGCCCCTAGAGTTGATTCTAGGGGCTTTTTCTAATTACAGATGAACTTACACAATACTTACTCCGCCCAATCCGAAAAGTCGGTGGTTTGACTTTTCTCGCAAACCAGTACTATAAGACGGCCACGCAAGTCTGTGGTAGCAAACAGGTAGATGTCGCCACCTTCGCGAATGCCGGTGCGAAGGCGAAAATCAGCCACAGAATCAGGAAAATTGCGGGTGGTGACGTGCGCGCGCGCTTCGGGGCCGAGGTGAGGCAAAAGTGCGTCACGGTCGTAGCGCTCAGCGGCCCGAATGCGGAATATGCGGCCTGGGAAGTCGGGGCGAAGGGTATCAGCGGTATATAAATGGCTGTGCTGATGCAGTTTCAGCAGTTCGAAAGCGGTGCCAATGCTCTTGAAGCCACCTGCTTTCAGAATAGCCACATTAGGCTCGTAAAGGTACTGTTGGGGCTCTGCATAGCGCGGAATAGCTCTGGCTTCGCGGGCCCGATTCAGTCGAAATTCCTGTTGCTGGCCATTACGCAGCAAGTTTACAGTCAGACGTTCAGGATCAACGGCAGCTTCGGGACCTAACTCGTAGAGCACTTCCTTACACTCATTATCTACTGCCACTACCCACAGACGTCGTACTTGGCGTAACTCTGCTAAAGCCTGCTCAATGTCGAGCATTGGCGAGGTTTTGAGCAGCACCCGCCGGCTTTTGTGCAGCAGAAGAGGAAGCAGGCGCAACACATCTGGCTCACAGTCTTGCAGCCGATAGATTTTGCGGGCGGCCGTATCGCGCCGGGCTGGGTCCAGATAGATCCAGTCGAATGTGTCGGGCGTGTTTTTAAGGAAGCTAACCGCGTCGGCAGCGTGAAGCTGTACATTATGGACACCTAGTTGGGCCAAGTTGTAGGTGACTACGGATACCAGTTTCGGATCGCGCTCCACGTAATGTACCTCAGGTATCTGAGAGGCAAAGTAGGTAGTGTCGACCCCAAACCCGCCGGTTAAGTCCGCTAGGCGCTGTCCGCCCACGAGGCTGGCTTTGAACGCCGCTGTGCGCGCCGACGAAGCCTGCTCCACGGAAAGCGCAGTGGGGAAAACCAAATCTGGATTATCAGCCCAAGCCGGAATCTTTACCCGTGCCTTCTGGCGAGCCTGGATCTGACGAACCAGGTCGGGCACTGGTAAACCCGGATAACGCCGGGCCTGAAGGGCAAGTTGGGCAGGATCGTGGTATAGGTGGTCGGCAACGTACTGCCGAGCCGCGTCGGGCAGCGGGAAGTTCATGGCTATGCTTACGCAAAAACAAACTCTTTAGCGCAAACTAACGCAAACTCCAGCGCAATGCGAGTTGAGGGTGACCAGTGGAGGCAGCTGTAAGGCCTACCCCAGTAGGTGCCAAACGCTGAAATGCCCCCCCGCGGGCTGCAGGCCAACTAGCGTTGTGCGCTTCTACTGCCCGTTGAAAGTGAGAGTTGGTATTGCGGTTGATGAAGACGTTGGCCAACAAACTGGCTGCCGCTACACCTAGCGCAGCTTTCTGCGAATTGTTGAAATAACGCTGTTCACCTTCACTAGCCAATACTTGCTGACCATAAAAGCCGAGGGCACCAACAAAGGTTAGACGCTCGGCTAAGAACAGCCACTTCTGCTGCCGATAGCTATTCAAGTGCTGTAGTGCCTGCTCGTTGCCAGCTAGATAAGGCCGGAGCCGCTGTCCAAAAAAGCCAGCATTTATATACTCCTCCCCACCTTGGGGGGCAAAATAAAAATTCTTCTGCCGCCCATTCAGCCCCCGACCCTGATCCTCGGGACTAATACGCAGAATAGTGGGCGCCTGCTGAGCACGGGCAGCGCAAAAAACCAACTGAAAACAGAGCAATAGGGCAAAAGAGCGAAGTTGACGCAGATGCATAGGAGCGGAAAATGACAGGAAACGGCGAAAGGTACTTGACTACAGCAAGGCGTAATTAGTTCAGTGCTACTCAAAACTTTAGCCTGCTTACTCAACAAAAGGGCCAGGACCTACGTTCTGAGGCCAGTTTCTTTAGCTTTTTCACCCATCAATCCGCTTATGAACAATTTTGCAACTTCTTTCCGCCGCTACCTCTTACTGGCTACCGTGCCCGCTGCTGCGTTGGCTTTCTCTAGCTGCGGTAAAGACAAAGACAATGGCCCAGGCAATGGCCGTGTGATGGCCGTACACGCGGCTGCTTCGGCTAACGTGCGCGTAAAAGTGCTGATCAATAATTCTGAAGTAGGCCAACTCAACTATGGTCAGAATTCAAGCTATCTGAATGCTCCTGCCGGCGCTCAAGAAGTAAAAATCAACGTAGCCGATACGGATCAGAATGCCGCAACGCAAACCGTCACTATCGAACGTGACAAGAACCAGTCGCTTTTCGCCTACGCTCCAAACACAACGGCGAATGCCGTTGCCTTGCTGGCCGTTGCTGATGACCTGACGGCCCCCGCCACCGGGAAAGCAAAAATTCGTTTGGTTCACCTTGGACAGGGAGCTCCCAGCCCTGTAAACTTGGCGCAGGCATCGGCCTCGGGCGCTCCAGTGAATGTAATTACAACGGTGGCCTTTCCTACGGCTTCAGCTTTTGTGGAAATAACACCCGGTGATTACAATTTTATTGTGACGAACAGTACCAACGCAACTGTGACTTCAGTAGGCAATGGGACTGGCGCAGGTACTGGCATCAGAAATTACGCGCCCGGTAAAATTTACACAGTATTAGTACGTGGCGTAGCCAGCAGCCTTAATCAAACCCTGCAGCCTCGCGCTACAGTTATCGAAAATAACTAGCTCAGCGTTAGCTAGTCTTGCTTATTTAAAGCCCTTATCCTTACTTAGGATAAGGGCTTTGTTTTTACCTCCGACTAACAATTTGATTACCTTTGCAGTTGAATAGCAAAAAATAACTATATCATGGTTGAGACGACCTACGTTCCCTACAAAGTAAAAGACATGTCGCTGGCCGAATGGGGCCGCAAAGAAATCCGTTTGGCAGAGGCAGAAATGCCGGGCCTAATGGCTTTGCGTGAAGAGTTTGGTGCTTCACAACCCCTGAAAGGTGCCCGCATTGCTGGCTGCCTCCACATGACCATTCAAACGGCGGTGCTCATCGAAACGCTTATCGCGCTTGGAGCCGACGTGACTTGGTCGTCGTGCAACATCTTCTCAACTCAGGACCACGCTGCTGCGGCTATTGCTGCTGCTGGCATTCCGGTATATGCTTGGAAAGGCATGAATGAGGAGGAGTTTAACTGGTGCATCGAGCAAACGCTGTATTTCGGTGAAGACCGTCAGCCTCTGAACATGATTCTGGATGATGGCGGCGACTTGACCAACATGGTGCTGAACAACTTCCCTGAACTGGCCGCTGGTATCAAAGGTATTTCGGAAGAAACCACCACAGGCGTACTGCGCTTGCTGGACCGGGTGAAAAACGGCAGCCTACTTATGCCCGCCTTCAATATCAATGACTCCGTAACCAAGTCGAAATTCGACAATAAGTATGGTTGCAAAGAGTCGGCAGTAGATGCTATCCGTCGGGCAACCGACGTGATGATGGCCGGCAAGATTGCCGTTGTAGCTGGCTACGGTGACGTTGGAAAAGGTACGGCTGCTTCGCTGCGTGGTGCTGGTGCTCGGGTTATCGTAACTGAAATTGACCCAATCTGCGCACTGCAGGCTGCTATGGACGGTTACGCAGTAAAGAAGATGTCGAATGCCATTAAAGAGGCCGACATTGTAGTAACTGCTACCGGCAACTGCGATATCATCACTGAGGAGCACTTCCGTGCGTTAAAGGATAAGGCCATCGTTTGCAACATCGGTCACTTCGACGATGAGATTGACATGGCTTGGCTTAACGGCAACTACGGCCACACCAAAGACACCGTAAAGCCTCAGGTTGATTTGTATAACATCGACGGCAAAGAGGTTATCATCCTGGCTGAAGGTCGCTTGGTAAACTTGGGTTGTGCCACTGGTCATCCTTCGTTCGTTATGTCGAACTCGTTTACAAACCAAGTATTGGCTCAGTTGGAGTTGTGGCAGAATGCTGACCAGTACGAGAACAAAGTGTACACACTACCTAAGCACCTCGACGAGAAAGTAGCTTACCTGCACTTGGCCAAAATTGGCGTTGAACTGGACGAGTTGAAGCCTAAGCAAGCTCAATACATCGGCGTAGATGTACAGGGCCCGTTCAAGTCAGACCTGTACCGGTACTAGAATTTAGTTCAGTTTAGAAAAGCCCCCTAGACGATGTCTGGGGGGCTTTTTTATTGAATAAAAATTACTCGGCAACTGTAAACCATGGCACTCTTATTCGGCCGGGCATAGCATATATCTCGACGCTGTCGCCAGCTTCTACCCGCTCATAATAATCTTGGGTGATGGTTACATCTTCACTATTCGGGCGGGGTCCCCAAGGGGTAACCTTCAAATAATAGGTAGTGGTTTTGCCTCCGCTCATACGCTTGTCTAGCACTTTGGCTTCATATCTTGTAGCGGTACCTTCATCGAAAGCACAGTTATAGGATAGAGTACCCGCAAAGCCATACAAGGCGGCACCGATGAGTATTGTAGGCAGCAAACTCACCAGTGAGTCATTGCGAAAAACAAAGTCGCGACTGCCCATTAACAGAGCTATAACAGCAACAAAAGCTACAGCCGCCGCTTGAGGCCAGAGCGGAGTGTAATCTAGGATGTCAAAATCTAGCAGCACACGTAGCAACAACGAAGCTGCGGGTCCAATTACAGCGATAGCCAGAGATGGATAAGCACTGTTTTTTCTCTCATCAAGACGAATAACACCGTTGTGTAGCCACAGAACAATCGCAGCAAGTATCGGCACCACTAAGCCGGCTATAATTGCCCATTGATAAGGCTGCGGGCGCAAAAAAAGCCATAAGGCTGTTGCGCCACCTACAGTATTAAGTATCTGAGCTGCTTTTCGAGCTTTGTTCAGCTTTTCTTCCCGCTCGCTGGACGTACGGCCTAGCTCATCATCTTGCAAAAGCTTTGCTACTTCCTGCTCTTGCTCCAGAGCATCTAGATCGGGGTATCGGTTTGCAAACCAGCGCTGCATGGATTCATAATTTTCGCTGGTGTAGCCTATCCGAATCTTTGGATCGGTGAAGGTAATAGGAAAGATATGGGTGTAATGTTGGTCGATGCGATATCCTTTGATGTTTGCCAGCGGTAGTTCTTTACGCCGAAAGGCACCTTCATAAATAAGCTTATCGTCGGTAATAATATGTTTGGCTTTCATAATCTCTAGTAGACCAGATATGAAAAAGCCAGCCATTCCTATCGCTAAGGCGGAAAGCCCAATAGTCAACCCTAGTTGTTTCTCATCCCACATCAGAAAGGGCATTGCTATAAACAGCAGTATAAGCGGCGGAGCCATAACGTACATAAATAGGCGCCAACCTTTGGCGGTGCCGTATTCCTGCCGCACTTGCGGTGGTTGAGTAGTAAGCATGCAGGGTAGAGTTAGGAAATAGGGGAGAGGGAAATGAGTGAATAAAGGAGTGATAGTTGAGACATTGATAGCGAAACTGAAGCCAAAGTCTGCTTTCCGAGACGAGCAACAGCAAGAAGCTGTGTCCAAATACAGATATTTGCCACTCTATGTCCCTTCCCCTGTCAGTCGTCATTATCACTTTCAATGAAGAGCACAATATCGGTCGTTGCCTAGATGCGCTCGGCGACGTAGCTGATGAGGTAATCGTGGTAGATTCATTCTCCACCGACCAAACAGTAAGTATTTGCCAAAGCCATGGTGCGCGCGTAGTGCAGCACGCTTTTGCTGGCTATGTAGAGCAGAAGAACTTCGCTACCGCCCAGGCCCGCCACGACCATGTGCTCCAGCTCGACGCCGACGAAGTATTGACCGAGGAGCTGCGCCAAAGTATCCGAGAGGCTAAGCAAAACTGGCAGGGCGCAGGTTATACTTTGGCTCGCCTCACTAACTACTGTGGCACTTGGATACGTCACGGCGGCTGGTATCCCGACCGTAAGCTGCGCCTCTACGATCGGCGTCTCGGCCGTTGGACTGGTTTGCTTCTGCATGAGCGTTATGAGGTAGCTGGGGGGCAAAATGTAGGTGCCTTAACTGGCGACCTGCTCCATTATTCCTATGACTCTGTGGCGCAGCACGTAGCGCAGCTCAACCGTTTCACCAGTATTGCCGCCGAAGAGCTACTGTTGCGTGGGAGAGGAGATGCCACGCTTTTTCATCTTTTGCTTAAACCTATCTGGAAGTTCGTGCACGGCTACTTTCTGCGTTTAGGTTTCTTAGATGGTTTTGCCGGTTTGTGCATTGCTAGTATTTCAGCGGGGGGCATTTTTTTGAAATATGCCAAGCTGCGTACCCTGTCAAGACCTGACGCTACATGAAAACCTTCCTAGTAAGCCGGACTGATGCCATTGGCGACGTGGTACTGACCCTGCCTGTCTGCGGGCAATTGAAACGTTTATTCCCGGGGTGTCGGGTTGTACTTATTGGCCGTACCTACACGCAGGCGGTAGCAGAGGCTTGTCCGCAGGTCGATGGGTTTATTAATGCTGATGAACTGCTGAAAATGCCTCCCAGCGTTCAGGTTGCTTTGCTTCAGGCAGAGAAAGTCAGCGCCATTATTCACGTTTTCCCGAATAAGGCGTTGGCTCGACTGGCACAGCGAGCTGGTATTCCCGTGCGTATTGGAACCCGCAACCGCTGGTTTCACTGGCTAACTTGCAATCGGCTGGTTGCTTTGAGTCGCCGCCACTCACCCTTGCACGAAGCTCAGCTAAACTTGCGTTTACTGGCTCCCCTCACAGCTTCAACGCTTGATTTGCCATTAGCTGAAGTAGCGACACTGAGTAATTTGCAGCCCACAGAGCCGCTGGGGAGCAATTTTCAGCAGTTACTTCAGCGCCGTGAAGCGCAGCAGCTCAATATTATTCTGCATCCTAGCTCGCGCGGCAGCGCCCGAGAATGGGGCCTCGACCACTTTGGCACCCTTGCGCATCTATTACACCAAGCTGGTCACCGCGTTTTCATTACCGGCACTGCCGCCGACGGCGAAACACTGCGCCCGTGGCTAAACGCCCACGCCAATACTCTCACCGCTGACCTTACCGGCCAGCTTTCCTTACCGCAGCTGCTCTCCTTTATTCACGCCGCCGATGGTCTCGTGGCCGCCAGCACCGGCCCGCTGCATCTTGCGGCCGCGTTAGGACGATATGCGCTTGGAATTTATCCGCCCCTGCGGCCTACAGATCCTGGCCGTTGGGCTCCGCTGGGCCCTCATGCTGAGTACCTCGTGTTCGACCGCCCCAACTGTACCGACTGCCGGGCGCAGCCTGCAGCGTGCACGTGCGTGCGTGCTATCCAGCCAACGCAGGTGTTGGCACGTATTTCGGGGTGGCAACCATTAGTTGTTTCAGTATCCTGATATTTTGGCTTTACTCTCACCTCCTACGTCCTCTCCAACTCTATCATCGGGCCTGCGACAGGCTTGGCGCCAAGGCTCCGTGTCCCAGTACTTGTTATTGCTGGCCTGTATAGCTGGCGTGGCCGGTCTTTTCGCGTCGCGAGCCCTAGTCGCCTTGAGCCCATTGGTAGGCGTGGCTGCCGTGTTAGCTAACCCAGCCGTACAACCTGCACTACGGCAGTGGCTGCGCAATAAGTCAGCTTGGAGCTTGGCCTTTTTATATTTGCTGCTGCTGGTCAGTGGGCTGTACACTGAAGAGTGGCTAGTATGGCGCCACGAGCTTTACCGGCAGCTGCCGCTGCTAGGCGTGCCGTTAGCCTTCGCCCTGGCAGTGCCTTTGAGCAGCTATCAGCGCTACCTAGTCGGATGTTTTTTCGTCTTAGGCGCCACTTTAATTGGTGGAGCTACCGTCGTGCGCTATCTACTCGACCCAGCTACCAACAACGAGCTGATCATGATGGGGCAGAATACCCTCTCCGTAACCGGCATTTTCCATATTCACTTTGGTTTGATGCTGGCCTTAGCCGCTTACTTTGGCTTTCTACTAAGCCGCAGCACCTACGCGAGTACGGTGGCAAGGCCATTGTTATTGTTGGGGGGCATTTTTTCGGCAATAGCACTGCATATCCTCGCCTATCGGACGGGTTTGCTGGTATTATATGCTTCCCTACTGATAAATGGTGTTGTGCTGATTATCGGTCAGCGGCGCTTCCTACTGGGGGGCATTTTGCTGGTATTCTTAATTGTCGCTCCTGTTTTAGCCTACAACTTTCTGACCCCTATTCGCTACCGCGTAGAAGCTACTGAGTATGATATGGCGCAATTCTTCAGCGAACGAGATATTAATACTTTCTCCATCTCACAGCGTTTTGCGGCCTGGGAAACGGCTCGGGTAGTTGCCACTTTGCACCCGCTAACCGGCGTAGGACTTGCGGACGTACGCGCCGAAATGATGCGTCAGTATGAATGGCGTGACTTCGGTCTGGCCCCAGCCAATCGAGTAATGATCCATAATCAGTACCTCCATTACCTGGTGGGCAGTGGTATTCTGGGCTTATTTTTCTGGTTGCTCGTTTTACTTGGGCCATTGGCGCAACCTGCTTTACGTAAAAACCCGTACGTGATACATTTCCTAACCGTAATGGGCACCGGCATGCTGGTTGATTCGCTGCTGGAGCTTCAGATCGGCTTCAACTTATTTGTGTTCCTCTATAGCTTCCTGTTGGTGGCTGGCGAGCGACGCAGCCAGCAAGCTACTGTGAACCTTCCGTAGGCACAGGGGTATAGTAGTATACGTTTCTTGGCCGATTGTCCTTTTTTGGTGATATTCGGCCGTAATTTTTAGTTCCATGAGCGATTCTCCCGAACGGGTACCCAAGCTGAGCAAGGAAGAAAAGGACCGGCGGTTCCAGGCCGAACTGATGCCGGTGCTCGACCCGCTCTACAACTTTGCCTACCGCCTCACTCTCGATGAAGACGACGCCAACGACCTCGTCCAGGAGACCTATTTGAAGGCCTATCGTTTCTTCGAGTATTTCGAACAGGGAACCAACGCCAAAGCGTGGCTGTTTCGCATCCTGAAAAACTCGTTCATAAACGACTTCCGAAAAAAGAGTAAGCAACCCGCCAAAGTCGACTACAGCGAAATTGAGGGTTACTACAATACGGAAGACGTGGAAGCCGAGGGCGATGTGGGAAGCACGTCGTCGGATATGCGGCAGCAATCCGTGCGTGACCTCATCGGCGACGAAGTGGCTAGCGCGCTCAATTCGTTGCCTGTGGATTTTCGCACCGTCATTATTCTCTGTGATCTGGAAGGATTCACTTATGAGGAAATGGCAAAAGTGCTGGATATTCCGATTGGTACGGTGCGTTCCCGTTTGCACCGGGCTCGCAACTTCCTGAAAGAGAAATTAGAAAAATACGCTAAATCAATGGGCTATGGCAACGACGAAGAAAACGACGCTGATGCTCTCATCACAGACGAAGACTAACAACAATCCCTTTGGCTCCCTTATGGAAACTACCTCTACCACAGCCCCCAACCAGCAAGCTGCCGCTACTGGTCCCGATTGCGAACGTGTAAACACGATTCTCGACCAAATTATTGTGGGGCAGGATCCTACGGCGGAGGATGAAGAATATTTCATCCATCACGCTGAAGATTGTTCTCCGTGCTTCGATAGCATTGATAAACAGCAAGTTTTCGTTGGTTTTATCAACGAGAAAGTAGGCCGTAAAGGTGCTCCCGCTTCTCTTCCTCAAACTATCATGCAGCGAGTTCAGGCAGAAATGGCCTAATTTCGCTTCATGCAGGGTAAAATCATCGTGTTTTCGGCTCCTTCCGGTGCCGGCAAAACTACTATAGTCCATCGGCTGCTGGAGCGCATTCCAGAGTTGAGCTTTTCTATCTCGGCTTGCACGCGCGACCGGCGCGGTCGTACCGAGGCTAATGGCAAGGACTATTATTTCATCTCCGTTCAGGAGTTTCAAGAGAAAATTCGCCACGATGAGTTCGTGGAATGGGAGGAGGTCTATGAGGGTGCCTTTTATGGCACCCTCAAGTCCGAGATTGAGCGTATCTGGGAAAGCGGCAAACACGCCGTCCTAGATGTTGACGTCAAGGGTGGCTTGAGCATTAAGGAGTTTTATAAAGACCGTGCTCTAGCTGTCTTTGTCAAGCCTCCTTCGCTCGAAGTGCTTGAGGAGCGCCTTAAGTCCCGTGCTACTGACTCGGCTGCCAGCATATCAGCTCGGCTGTACAAAGCTAACTTTGAGCTGACATTCGAAGATAGATTTGACGTAACCGTCGTCAATGACGATTTGGACGAAGCTACGGCCCAAGCGCAAAAGCTAGTGCGCAACTTTATCACGGCCGAACCTGCTATTGTGTGACTTCCGGTCAGCCATTAGAGCCTAAGAAGGTAGGGTTACTCTTCGGCTCCTTCAATCCCATCCATACTGGTCACCTCATTTTAGCCCATTTTATGGCTACCCACACCGATATAGACGCGGTGTGGTTGGTAGTATCACCCCAAAGTCCATTCAAAGTAGGGCAACAAATGCTGCCCGAAGAGGAAAGGCTGAAACTGGTTGAGTTAGCAATTGCTGGCAACGACCGGTTGCGTGCGCTCGATATTGAGACCAGTATGCCAAAGCCTAGCTATACCATCGACACGCTTGATGAGCTAGTGCGGCGTTATCCCCAGCACCGTTTTGTGCTGCTCATGGGGGAAGATAATCTGCCTGGTCTCCCACGCTGGAAGCAAGCCGACCGTATTTTAGCCGAGCACGAAGTTTATGTCTATCCTCGGCCAGGTGTAGACGCTACCGAAGTAAAAACTCATCCTGGGGTGCGGGTAGTGGATGCCCCGCTATTGGACATCTCAGCTACTTTTATCCGCGACTGTGTTCGCGCTGGCAAATCAATTCGCTATTTGGTACCTGAAGCTGTAGAAGATCGAATACAGGCTGCCGGTTACTGGCGGCGCTAAGTACAATCACAAAAAAGCCCCCCAGATAGCTTCTGAGGGGCTTTTTGTGATTGAGAAACAAGAAGTCTTAAATCGTCATAATTTCAGCTTCTTTCTTACTCATCAGCTCATCAATTTTGGTGATGTAGCTATCAGTAGCCTTCTGCACTTTTGCCTCCGCATCCTTTACCGAATCTTCAGCAGCACCTTCTTTTAGGAGTTTACGGAGCGAGTCATTCACGTCTTTGCGAATGCCGCGGATGCGCACCTTACCGCCTTCCGACTCATTCTTTACTTGCTTCACTAAGTCGCGGCGACGCTCTTCCGTCATGGGTGGAATGTTGAGACGTACGCCTTCTGCATCTGTTTGGGGATTAAGACCTAAATCACTGTTTTTAATAGCTTTTACGATCTCCCCAACAATATTTTTCTCCCATGCTTTAATGTAAAGCGTGCGGGCATCGGGTACAGAAATATTGGCTACCTGACTGATAGGAGTGGGAGTACCATAATAATCTACACGCAAACTCTCAAGCATAGCTGGCGACGCTTTGCCTGCCCGAATACGGCTTAACTCTTGACCAATGTGCTGCAAAGCCTTCCCCATCGATTCCTCCGCCTCGCTCAGATAAAACTGAATTTCTTCGTCCATTGTGGAAATATTGAATGTTAAAAGTTGAGTACTGAATAAGAATCACCAATTAATTCGGCAGTCACTATTCAGAACTCATGGTTTTAGGTGTGCGCGTTACTATGCTGGTAAATTGAGATTAGGCTGCAGACTACTGTGCTTGGCATCCAGAATTTGCCCCCCAGCGCCCTCCATCGACACTCGCGTACCGATATTCTCGCCGTCAATTAGCCGTTGCAAGTTGCCGGTTTTGTTCATGTCGAATACAACGATGGGCAGGTTGTTTTCCTTGCAGAGCGTGAAAGCAGTCATATCCATCACGTTCAGGTTCTTCTCTATCACCTCATCAAATGAGATTTCAGGAAAGCGCACCGCAGAAGGGTCTTTCTCTGGATCAGCCGAGTAGATACCATCTACACGAGTGCCTTTTAGCACCACGTCGGCCTCAATCTCGATGGCTCGCAACGAAGCAGCTGAGTCGGTTGTGAAGTAAGGCGAGCCAATACCAGCTCCAAAAATAACCACGCGGCCCTTTTCCAGATGTCGCAGCGCACGTCGCCGGATGTAAGGCTCGCACACTTGCTGAATAGTAAGGCCGGAAAGCAGCCGAGTATTTACCTCAAGCTTCTCTAGGGCGCTCTGCAAGGCCATGGAGTTGATAACTGTGGCCAGCATACCCATATAATCACCTTGGACCCGGTCGAGGCCAAAGGTTTCGGCCTGCACGCCCCGAAATATGTTGCCGCCACCAATTACTACCGCCAACTGCGTACCCGTAGCAGCCACAGCCTTTATTTCTTCAGCATACTGCATGAGTCGGGCAGCGTCGATACCGTATTGCTGTTGGCCCATTAGCGCCTCACCGCTTAGCTTGAGCAGAATTCGTTTGTACTTCAAAGTGGTGGAAGTTGGTGAATAAGATGCTTACAAAAAAAGGTAGCCTTCACTACCCATTCCAAACGCATTTACGTGAACTGTACGAGCACTTGACCCTTCTGCACGTTATCACGCAAATTTATTTTGATGGCACCGATTGTGACGTCGCTCGGCGCTTTAAGAATGTTCTCCATCTTCATCGCTTCCAAAACTAAAAGCGGCTCCCCCTTCTGCACCGTTTGGCCAACCTCTACCCGAATATCTACAATCAGACCAGGCATTGGGGCTTTCAGTTCGTTCACTTTGTTAGCCGTGGCATTACTCATACCCAGCTTATCGAGCAGTAGGTCAAATCGGTCTTTAGCCTGCACCTCCACAAAACGATTGTTCAGCTTCAACTGAAATGTTTTAGCGACATAGTCAGCACTAATCACCTCCGCTGAGTATGAGCGGCCTTCATAAAGCAGATGATAGCGCCCATCGCCGAGTGCTACAAGGTCCCAGTCAAACGGCTCATTATTTACACTTGTGGTGCCATTGGGTTGGTAGTCAATATCCCAAAGTTGATGGGAACCGGTGCGTACTTGCAGCATAGGGGAGAAGCAAAAAGGGCGGAATGGGGCTTAAAGATAGGCCAAATCTGAAATAATTTCGGAACTTTAGCCGTCCTTTCCTTACTCTCACCCAGCATGAAATACTCGGTCCTCGGCGCTCTTTGCCTGGTCCTTACGTGTCACTTCGGGGCTTCGGCTCAAGCGGTGAAGTCCAATAAACCGGCGGTAAATAAAACGGCTACAAGCAAAAAAACGCCTTCTACTGCCCCTTCTCCAGCCACCTCAATTGTTCCATCTGCTCCCCTTGTAGTGCCCTCGTGGCTGCCGCCCACAAATCCTATTCAGCCTGCTGCTACTATCCTGACCGACGTAATTGATACCAAGCTTGACGTCCGCTTCGATTGGACTAAACAGCAACTCATCGGCACGGCTTTACTCACGCTACGGCCTCACTTCTACGCTCAGAACCAAGTTGTACTAGATGCTAAAGGCTTTGATATCAAAAGTGTGCGGCTCGTAACGGGCAACAAGGAGAAAACACTCAACTACGGCTATGACAAACGTAAGTTGACGGTAACCCTGGATCGGCAGTACACTCGTTCGGAGCTTTACCAAGTGCGTATTAGCTATGTAGCCAAGCCCAATGAACTGCCGACTAATGGTAGTGCAGCTATTACTTCTGAGAAAGGTTTATACTTCATCAATCCTTTAGGCACCGAAAAAGGCAAGCCTAAGCAAATCTGGACTCAGGGCGAGACGGAGGCTAATTCCTGCTGGTTTCCAACTATCGATAAGCCTAACCAGCGCATGACTCAAGAAATTACCATGACTGTGGAAGCGCAATACAAGACGCTCTCGAATGGATTGCTAATTTCTACTAAGAATAACTCGGATGGCACCCGCACTGATGTGTGGAAGCAGACACTGCCCGCTGCTCCTTACTTGACCATGCTGGCTGTCGGCAATTTTGCTGTCGTCAATGACTCGTGGCGCGGTAAGGCCATACAATACTATGTTGACCCAGAGTTTCAGAATACGGCCAAAGCCGTGTTTGGTAATACGCCCGAGATGATGGAGTTCTTCTCCCAGCTTCTCGGAGTAGCCTTTCCATGGGAAAAATATGCCCAAGTCGCCGTGCACGACTTTGTATCGGGAGCTATGGAGAACACAACGGCTGTCACATTTGAGCAGTCTATTGTGCAGCACCGGGCGCGCGATATTCAAGATATGGGCTACGATGCTGAGTCAACTATCGCCCACGAACTATTTCACCATTGGTTCGGCGATTACGTCACTAGTGAGTCGTGGTCTAACCTTCCACTGAATGAGTCATTCGCAGACTACTCAGAATTTCTTTGGGCAGAACACAAGTATGGCGCCGATGCCGCTGCCTTAGTACAGCAGAAAAGCTTGGCTCAATACATTGATGAAGCTCGTAGCAAACGAGAGCCTTTGGTGCGCTATCGTTATGCCAGCCAAGAAGATATGTTTGATCGCCATTCTTATAATAAGGGTGGGCGAGTGCTCCATATGTTGCGCAAGCATGTCGGTGATGAAGCTTTTTTCACAGCGCTTAACCACTACTTAACTCAACATAAATACTCGGCTGTCGAGCTCTCAGAGCTACGAACTGCATTTGAGGATGTGACCGGGGAGGACTTGATGTGGTTCTTCGATCAATGGTTTCTACAACGCGGCCATCCCGAGCTACGCATCACCCACAGCTACGCCGGAGGACAAGTTGCGCTGCGAGTTCAGCAGCTTCAGGATTCGACGTTCTCCCCTATTTATCGTTTGCCTATCACTGTTACCACTTGGGCAAACAACCAGCCTACCGATCATCGCATTGTTGTTACCAAAGCCAATCAAACATTCCAGCTACCTAGTACTCAAAAGCCTAGCTTAGTAAAGTTTGACAACGGGGGGCAATTATTAGCTGATATTGATGAAGAACTAAGTCAAGAAGAGCTTCTGTATCAGTACTACCACGCCCGCAACTATTTACAGAAGTACGAAGCTATTGAGCGCTTGCGCCCTAAACTCGCCGATTTAGCGGTCAGCGGAATGATGCGCAATGCCTTAAACGATAATTTCTGGGCTGTACGTCAGGCCGCTGCTGAAGCTTTGCGCCGTTATAAAGGTCCCGAAGGCAATGCCGTTCGTACTGAACTGAGGCGGGTAGCAGCGAAAGACAAGAAAAGCCAGGTAAGAGCCGCTGCCCTAAACACACTATCTAGCTTTCAAAATGAAGATTTTGGATCTGTGTATGCTACCGCCTTGGCCGATAGCTCTAATCTAGTTGTAGGGGCAGCCATCAATGCATTAGCTAAGGCACCTACAATTGAATCCCGGAAGCAAATCAACGACTTGCAGCAGAGTGCAAGTCCGAGCTTGTTAGGAGCTTTATCTAACTACTATGCACTCAATGGAGGCACGGAACACTACCAGTGGTACTTAAGCCGTATGGGTGAGGTGAGCGACGAGGATTTATATGAGTCCTACTTGCAAAACTTTGCCACATTCATGTTGCGAATGCCACCTGTAGAGCGTGACAAAGGTGTGCAACGCTTAGAAAGCTATGCCCGCACTCACTCCCGGGACATCGTTAGGCTTGGTGCCTACAAAGCACTAAGTACGATGGCTCCAAGCATGCCCACGCTAAAATCGACCTTGTTAGACATTCGCACTAAAGAAAAAGATACCAATCTAAAGACGCTATATACACTATTACAATAGGGGCATCTATAGAGCTTGAGAGCTCTTGAGCAGGCAATTGACTATAGCTATCTCCTATAAGGACAGTGTTGATTAGGGGGCAATTTCTGGGATTTGCCCCCCAGCTGAAGAAAAAATATTAAAAGCTTTTGGACAATGAGCTTGACTTGCATCAGAAAGCCGTTAATTTTGCAACTCCTTTTGCCACCCTACCACTTGGGAAGGTGATTTTGCAGAAGGAGAATTGTTTCTACGAACGGTGGAGACGATACACTTGGGGAGGTTCCAGAGCGGCCAAATGGGACAGACTGTAACTCTGTTAGCGTAAGCTTTCGAAGGTTCGAATCCTTCTCTCCCCACAGAGTTAGTTTAAAGAGTTGAGGTTAAGGTTAATAGGTGAAACAGGTCGCTGCCAATCGCTTTTTTGACTTATTAATTCTCAACTCTTACACTAGTACAATGCGGGAGTAGCTCAGTTGGTAGAGCGACAGCCTTCCAAGCTGTAGGTCGCGAGTTCGAACCTCGTCTCCCGCTCATTAAGTAGATAAGCCGTTTTAGCTCAGTGGTAGAGCACTTCCTTGGTAAGGAAGAGGTCATGGGTTCAAATCCCATAAATGGCTCATAATATCCAGTAACAATACCGGCGGAGCAGCGCGACTGCACCGTTTGGATCTGTCAGCAAGGTAAAGCGACATGCAGAAGCTTCTAAAATAGCACTGCGTTTCGCTTTCTTGTAGGTTAGCTCAGTCGCGTTTTCCTCTCATCACCACTACATTTCTCTAATCTCATTACAATGGCTAAAGAAAATTTTGATCGTTCCAAACCGCACGTGAACATCGGTACCATCGGGCACGTCGACCACGGCAAAACAACCCTGACCGCTGCTATCACCACGGTATTGGCGGGCAAAGGTTTGGCCGCTAAGCGTGACTTCTCCTCGATCGACAATGCTCCTGAGGAAAAAGAGCGTGGTATCACTATCAACACGGCTCACGTTGAGTACGCTACCGAAAACCGTCACTATGCACACGTTGACTGCCCTGGTCACGCTGACTATGTGAAGAACATGGTAACTGGTGCTGCTCAGATGGACGGTGCTATCCTCGTAGTAGCTGCTACTGACGGCCCAATGCCTCAGACCCGTGAGCACATCCTGTTGGCTCGCCAGGTAGGTGTACCTCAGTTGGTAGTGTTCATGAACAAAGTCGACATGGTCGACGACCCTGAGTTGCTCGAACTCGTTGAGATGGAAATCCGCGAGCTTCTCTCTTTCTATGACTTCGACGGTGACAATATTCCAGTTATTCAGGGTTCTGCTCTGGGTGGCTTGAATGGTGATGCTGCTTGGGTTCCTAAGATCGAGGAACTGATGGCTGCTGTTGATAGCTTCATTCCGATTCCAGCTCGTCTAACTGATCTGCCCTTCCTGATGCCTGTAGAGGACGTGTTCTCTATCACAGGTCGTGGTACAGTAGCAACTGGTCGTATCGAGCGTGGTATCATTAACTCTGGTGAGCAAGTTGATATCCTCGGTATGGGTGCCGCTCCCGGCTTGAAGTCGACGGTTACAGGTGTGGAAATGTTCCGCAAAATCCTTGACCGTGGCGAAGCTGGTGACAACGTTGGTCTGTTGTTGCGTGGTATTGAAAAAGAAGCCATTCGTCGCGGCATGGTAATCTGCAAGCCAGGCTCAGTAACTCCTCACCAAAAGTTCAAGGCCGAGGTGTATGTGCTGTCGAAAGAGGAAGGTGGTCGCCACACTCCTTTCTTCAACAACTATCGTCCTCAGTTCTATCTGCGTACCACTGACGTAACGGGTATCATCACCCTGCCAGAAGGCGTAGAAATGGTAATGCCTGGTGACAACATCACTATTCAAGTGGAGTTGATCAGCAAAGTAGCTATGGAAAAAGGTCTGCGTTTCGCTATTCGCGAAGGTGGCCGTACTGTAGGTGCTGGTCAGGTAACCGAGATCCTCGACTAATTATTAGTAATCAAGACGATCCGCCTCCGATTTTTTCGGGGGCGGATTTGTTTTGAACATAGTTTACCTTACATTTGCACTCCCAATTTAGACTTTCATTTCATGGGGGTGCATTTTTTACGGGCGTAGTTCAAGGGTAGAATAGAGGTCTCCAAAACCTTTGATGGGAGTTCGAATCTCTCCGCCCGTGCAAAAAGGCCGCTAGTGCGGTCAAATTTTAAAGCCTAACCTGGCTCCAGACATGAGTAAGCTGACAAATTACATCCGCGAGACTACTGAGGAGATGCGTTATAAAGTAACGTGGCCTTCTTTTGAAGAACTCCAGAAGAGTGCCGGTCTGGTGCTCCTTGGCTCACTCATCTTTGCTGCTGTCGTTGGTCTAATGGACTTGGTGTTCAATACAGGCTTGGAGGCTTTCTATAACTCATTCCGTTAATCGGCTGATCAATGGGAGAGTTGAAGTGGTATGTAGTTCGCTCCGTGAGCGGACAGGAGAAGAAAGCTAAGCAGTATCTGGAAACAGAACTGGGCCGACACAATCTAACGGAAATGGTACCTCAAGTACTCATTCCAATTGAGAAAGTGTTCGAAATGCGTAACGGTAAGAAGCGCGTTCGGGAGCGTAACCTTTATCCAGGTTATATTATTATTCACGCTGACCTCACCCATGGTGAGGTGGACCATATCATCACCAGCACTCCTGGAGTTATTGGCTGGGTAGGTGACAAGGACAATAAGACTGCTTCCAGTAAGCCAGCTCCACTACATATCTCAGAAGTCAACCGCATCCTGGGAATCGTAGATGAGCAAGAAGAACAGACTGCTTCGTTAGAAACTCCTTTTATCACAGGAGAGCTAGTAAAAGTGATTGACGGCGCGTTTAGCGGCTTCTCTGGTACTGTCTCTGAAGTCTTTGAAGAGCGAAAGAAGCTTAACGTAATCGTTAAAATCTTCGGTCGTAGCACTCCAATGGAGTTGAGCTACACGCAAGTAGAAAAAGAATCATAATCCTAAGATTTTATTGTCGCTAGCTAGTCGCTTCGAGCCAGTGATGCTTCCACATAGTAATTCGAAGCAAATTTAAAAACTGAGGGCCCAAGGTGTTACGACCTGCAAGCCTGAAGCCTTTCAAACCCAATGGCCAAAGAAATTAGAGGTTATCTGCGACTGCAGATAAAGGGAGGCGCTGCGAATCCTTCGCCGCCGGTTGGACCTGCACTTGGTAGCAAAGGCCTTAACATCATGGAGTTTTGCAAGCAATTCAATGCTCGCACCCAGGATAAGGCCGGCCAAGTATGTCCCGTTTTGATCACCATGTACACCGACAAGTCATTCGACTTTGTGGTGAAAACGCCCCCCGCGCCGGTATTGCTGCTCGAAGCCGCAAAAATCCAGAGCGGGTCGAAAGAGCCTAACCGGAATAAGGTAGGCTCGGTTACCTGGGATCAGGTGCGCCAGATTGCTGAGACCAAAATGGCTGACCTCAATGCTTTTAAGATTGAGTCGGCTATGAAGCTTGTGGCTGGTACAGCCCGTAGCATGGGTATCACCGTCAAGGGCGATTCTCCCTTTGCCAACTAACTTTTAATCCTAGAAAAGCTCATGGCAAAAGTTAGCAAGAAACGCAAGGAAGCCCTTGCCAAGCATGACCTGACGCAAGTACGCTCATTAGTTGAGGCCGCGAAAATAGTGAAGGACATTACCTACACTAAATTCGACTCATCTGTTGACATCGACGTGCGTCTGGGCGTTGATCCCCGTAAAGCCGACCAAATGGTACGTGGCGTAGCTACGTTGCCCCATGGTACCGGCAAAACTGTTCGTGTACTAGCTCTAGTAACGCCTGACAAAGAAGCTGAAGCAACCGCTGCTGGTGCTGACTTTGTTGGCCTTGACGACTATATCTCGAAAATCGAGAAAGGCTGGACTGATATCGACGTGATTATCACGATGCCATCCGTAATGGCTAAAGTAGGCCGTTTGGGTCGTGTACTCGGTCCCCGTGGTTTGATGCCTAACCCTAAGTCGGGTACGGTTACTACTGACGTAGCTAAGGCTGTGCAAGAAGTAAAAGCTGGTAAAATCGACTTTAAAGTTGACAAGACTGGTATTATTCACTGCAGCGTAGGCAAAGTGTCTTTCGACGATAACAAACTCGCCGAAAATGCTTTCGAAGTAATTCAAACGTTAACGCGTCTGAAGCCTTCGTCGGCTAAGGGTACCTACATCAAGAGCATCACGCTTTCGAGCACGATGAGCCCGGCTGTTCCGGTAGACACGACGGTAACTTCCGCCTAACTAACTGACGACGAACTATGACCCGGGAAGAAAAACAAGACCTCGTCAACGAGTTGAGCGAAAAGTTTCAATCGCACAACGCGTTCTATATCACGGATGCCTCTACGATGTCCGTGGCGAAGATCAACGATTTCCGTCGCCTGTGCTTCAACCGCGGGATGGAGTACAAAGTGTACAAGAACACGTTGATCCGCAAAGCCCTCGATACCCTTGGTGGTGATACCACCGAGATGGATGAGGCTTTGAAAGGCCAATCAGGCATCCTATTCTCGAAAGAGTCAGGCAATGCCCCGGCCAAACTGTTAAAGGATTTCTATAAGCAGCAGAACTATAGCAAAACTGCAGTTCCAAAGCCGGCCTTAAAAGGCGCATTTATTGACAGCGGCGTTTACGTTGGTGTTGATAAGCTAGAAATGCTTAGCACTATCAAAGGCAAGCAAGAACTCCTCGGTGAGATCATCGGCTTGCTGCAGTCGCCTGCAAAGAATGTTATCTCTGCTCTGTCGAGCGGCGGCAGCAAACTGGCTGGTATCCTCAAGACACTTTCCGAAAAAGAAGAGGTTGCAGGCTAACCGCTGCTCATCTTTTTCACTTTCAATTTCCAAACGATTCAATAACCTTTTTTAACAATCTACAGAAATGGCAGATTTGAAAGCATTCGCTGAGCAGCTCGTTAGCCTGACGGTGAAAGAAGTAAACGAACTAGCTACTATCCTGAAGGACGAGTATGGCATTGAGCCTGCAGCAGCTGCTCCAGTAATGATGGCTGGTGGCGGTGGTGGCGCTGCTGCTGACGCTCCTGAGGAGAAGACCTCGTTCGACGTAATTTTGAAGGCTGCTGGCGGTGCTAAGCTGGCTGTAGTTAAATTGGTAAAAGACCTGACTGGCCTTGGCTTGAAAGAAGCTAAAGAACTAGTTGACGGTGCTCCCAAGCCTTTGAAAGAAGGTGTTACCAAGGATGAAGCCGACACGCTGAAGAAGCAACTGGAAGAAGCCGGCGCTGAAGTAGAAGTTAAGTAAGCTGCGGCCCGCTTTTTCTCCTATAAACTTGGATAGGCCTGGCAACTAAGCCAGGTCTTTTCCTGTTTGTAGGCTATAAGTTTTAATAAATTGCCCCCCAGCGCCGCATTGCGGCTTTTCGTGCCTACAGGTACGAAGGTGGGAACGGTCAGGTTGACCAGAGTTAGTAAGCTTCAGTGTCCATTTCTTAAGACCCAAACGCATTGGCTACACCGAAAGCAGAGGCTTTGCAGAAAGCCGTTGAGCGAATCAATTTCGCCAAGATTAAAAAAGTTATCGAGTATCCAGACTTCTTGGACGTGCAGTTGCAATCGTTCCAAGATTTCTTCCAGTTGGAAACTGCGGCCGAAAGCCGTGCCGATGAAGGCCTCTTCAAGGTGTTCGCTGAGAACTTTCCAATCTCGGACTCGCGCGAGAATTTCGTGCTGCAGTTTATGGATTATCACGTCGATCCGCCGAAATATTCGGTCGACGAATGTATTGACCGTGGCTTGACTTACTCTGTACCGTTGAAGGCTAAGCTCCGCCTTATCTGCAACGATACGGATAACGAGGACTTCGAGACGATTGAGCAGGAAGTGTTTTTGGGAAATATCCCATACATGACCGAAAAGGGCTCATTTGTTATCAATGGAGCCGAACGTGTTATTGTATCTCAGCTGCATCGCTCACCTGGTGTGTTCTTTGCCCAGAGCAAGCACACCAATGGTACTAAGCTGTACTCAGCACGTATCATCCCGTTCAAAGGCTCGTGGATTGAGTTTGCCACGGACGTAAACAACGTGATGTATGCTTACATTGACCGGAAGAAGAAGTTTCCGGTAACTACGCTGCTCCGTGCTATCGGTTACGGCACTGACAAAGACATTCTCGACCTATTCGGATTGTCAGAGGAAGTGAAGGCTGAGAAGAAGAGCCTGAAGAAAGCAGTTGGCCGTAAGTTGGCTGCACGGGTGCTTCGCACTTGGACAGAGGACTTCGTGGACGAGGATACCGGTGAAGTGGTATCGATCGACCGTAACGAAGTTCTGTTGGAGCGTGACTCCACGATTCAAGAAGAAGACATCGATGTAATTCTCAACGCAGGCCCCAAGTCCATCATTCTTCACAAGGAGAATGTGAACATTGCCGACTTCGCTATTATTTATAACACCCTACAGAAGGACAATTCCAACTCGGAGAAGGAAGCTGTGGAGCAGATTTATCGTCAGCTCCGTAACACGGAAGCTCCTGATGAAGAAACTGCCCGCGACATCATCCAGAAGTTGTTCTTCTCTGACAAGCGCTACGATCTCGGCGACGTTGGTCGTTACCGCATCAATAAGAAACTAGGCCTTGATAAGAACTGGGAAGCTCGCGTATTGACTAACGAGGACATTGTTCTCATCGTGAAATACCTAATCGGTCTTATCAACTCGAAGGCAGTAGTCGATGATATTGACCACTTGTCTAACCGTCGGGTACGTACGGTAGGGGAGCAGCTTTATGCCCAGTTTGGTGTTGGTCTGGCCCGTATGGCGCGTACTATTAAGGAGCGTATGAACGTGCGCGACAATGAGGACTTTAAGCCAGTTGACTTGATCAACGCTCGTACGTTGTCGTCGGTTATCAACTCCTTCTTCGGTACGAACCAGCTTTCTCAGTTCATGGACCAGACCAACCCGCTGGCCGAGGTGACGCATAAGCGTCGCGTATCAGCACTAGGGCCAGGAGGTCTGTCGCGTGAGCGTGCTGGTTTCGAGGTTCGTGACGTACACTATACCCACTACGGGCGTTTGTGCACTATCGAAACTCCTGAAGGACCTAACATTGGTCTGATCTCTTCATTGTGCGTTCACGCCCGCGTGAATGGCATGGGCTTTATCGAAACTCCTTACCGTGCTGTAAAAGAGGGTAAGGTAGACGTGAGCCACGAAGTGAAGTACCTGACTGCTGAAGAAGAAGATACTCACCACATCGCGCAGGCTAACGCTCGCATCGATGATAAGGGTAACTTCTTGTCAGAGTTGGTTAAAGGCCGTTTCGAGGGCGACTTCCCAGTAGTAGAGCCGGCGGAGTACTCCTATATGGACGTTGCGCCAAACCAAATTGTATCGGTAGCTGCTTCGTTGATTCCGTTCCTGGAGCACGATGACGCTAACCGGGCACTGATGGGCTCGAACATGCAACGTCAGGCTGTGCCGCTGCTCCGTCCCGAGGCTCCTATCGTGGGCACGGGTCTGGAAGGCCGGACGGCTATTGACTCTCGCACGCTTGTTGTAGCCGAAGGCGATGGCGAAATTGATTATGTAGACGCTAATAAGATCATTGTTCGTTATGATCTGACTGCTGAAGATGTACTCGTAAGCTTCGATGCTGAGCGAGTATCATATGATTTGATAAAATTCCGTCGTACTAACCAGGATACTTGTATCAACCTTACGCCGCTGGTGAAGAAAGGTCAGCGCGTAACGAAGGGTGAGCCACTGTGCGAAGGGTATGGCACTAATAAAGGTGAGCTGGCCCTCGGTCGTAACATGCAGGTGGCCTTTATGCCATGGCAGGGTTACAACTTCGAGGATGCTATCGTTATTTCGGAGCGTGTCGTTCGCGACGACATTTTTACTTCTATCCACATTGAGGAGTTCGAGTTAGAAGTTCGGGAGACCAAGCGTGGTGAGGAAGAGTTGACTTCGGAAATTCCGAACGTAAGTGAAGAAGCTGTCCGTAACCTCGACGACAACGGTATCATCCGTTTGGGTGCTGAGGTGAAGGAAGGTGACATTCTCATTGGTAAGATTACTCCTAAGGGCGAAACTGATCCAACGCCGGAAGAGAAGCTACTACGTGCCATCTTTGGTGACAAAGCTGGTGACGTGAAAGACGCTTCGCTTAAGGCGCCGCCATCCCTGAACGGTGTGGTTATCGGTACTAAGCTGTTCTCGCGTCCGAAGAAAGACAAGAACCTGCGCGCTAAGTCGAAGAAGGAAGTAGAGGAGTTGAAAGACCGCTACGCCCAAGAGCTTCGCAGCGTGAAGGCAGTAATGGTTGACAAACTAGTGCAGCTTCTGGAAGGCAAAACTTCTCAGGGTGTAAAGCACAAGTTTGGTGACGAGATCTTATCTAAAGGAGTGAAGTTCGGTAAGAAGAACATCACCGAGGCGCTCTTCCCCGAGAAGAACCCTTACAAGGATGAGAGCAATTACGCTGTACCCGAAGAGGTGAACATGTTCAAGGACCTAATCCTGGAGAACTGGACCGCCGACGAGAAAGTGAATGGGATGCTGCTGCAATTGGTGAAGAACTACGCCAAGCGTCGCAACACCATCACAGCTCGTTTCAAGCGCGACCGGTTTACTCTGGAAGTAGGTGATGAACTCCCCGCAGGTATTGTACAGTTGGCCAAAGTATACATCGCCAAGAAGCGCAAGCTGAAGGTGGGGGACAAAATGGCTGGTCGTCACGGTAATAAGGGAGTTGTAGCCCGCATCGTGCGCGATGAGGATATGCCTTTCTTGGCTGACGGTACGCCAATGGACATCGTGCTTAACCCGCTCGGTGTACCAAGCCGTATGAACATTGGTCAGATCTACGAGACCGTACTTGGTTGGGCTGGCTTGAAGCTGGGCCGTACTTATGCTACTCCAATTTTCGATGGTGCTACCGAAGAGGAAGTATCACGTGAGTTGGCGGAGGCTGGGCTGCCGCACTTCGGTCGTTCTTACCTACACGATGGTTTGACTGGCCAACAGTTTGACCAGCCGGTAACGGTAGGTGTTATCTATATGCTGAAGCTGGGTCACTTGGTGGATGATAAGATGCACGCCCGTTCTATCGGACCATACTCGCTCATTACGCAGCAGCCGCTGGGTGGTAAAGCGCAGTTTGGTGGTCAGCGCTTCGGCGAAATGGAAGTGTGGGCGTTGGAGGCCTTCGGTGCGTCAAACGTACTACAGGAAATTCTGACAGTGAAGTCGGACGATGTTGTCGGCCGTGCCAAAGCATACGAAGCCATTGTGAAGGGCGACGTACTACCCAAGCCAAATATCCCCGAGTCATTCAACGTACTCATTCATGAGTTACGTGGTCTGGCGTTGGAAATTACGCTCGACTAATTAGAAAAGGCGCGGTTCGCTTCTAAGCAATTGGAACGGGCCGTGCCAGCTCTAGTGTTACGATAGGCTGCAAAGCACATTTTACTTCTGACATAGTTTTTAGAAAAACGACAGTATGGCGTTTGCAAAGAATAAAAAACTGGTGCAGGACTTCTCGAAAGTTACTATTTCGCTGGCCTCGCCCGAATCCATCTTGGAGCGGTCGAACGGAGAAGTAGTTAAACCCGAGACGATCAACTACCGGACGTATAAACCCGAGATGGGGGGGCTTTTTTGCGAGCGGATTTTTGGTCCTGTGAAGGACTGGGAATGCCACTGCGGCAAATACAAGCGCATCCGCTACAAGGGCATCATCTGCGACCGTTGCGGCGTAGAGGTAACGGAGAAAAAGGTGCGTCGGGAGCGGATGGGCCACATCGAACTGGTGGTGCCTGTTGCTCACATCTGGTATTTCAAATCTCTGCCCAACAAAATCGGTTACTTGCTGGGCTTGCCTACCAAGAAGCTTGACCAGATTATCTACTACGAGCGCTATGTGGTAGTACAGCCTGGTGTATTAGCCGAAGAAGGCGTACAGCAGCTTGACTTCCTCACCGAAGACGAGTACTTGGACATCATCGATAAACTCCCCCGCGAGAATCAGATGTTGCCCAATGAAGACCCGAACAAATTCATTGCCCGTATGGGTGCTGATGCGCTGCAACTCCTGTTGGAGCGTACCAACCTCGATGAGCTTTCCTATAGCCTCCGCGACTCTGCCGCGCACGAAACTTCGCAACAGCGTAAGGCTGATGCGTTGAAGCGTCTGCGCGTAGTAGAAGCCTTCCGCGATGCGGCTACTCGTATTGAGAACAAACCTGAGTGGATGGTAATCCGCATGGTGCCGGTGATTCCACCGGAGCTGCGTCCGCTTGTTCCATTGGATGGGGGGCGTTTTGCTACCTCCGACTTGAATGACCTGTACCGTCGTGTTATCATCCGTAACAACCGCCTCAAGCGCCTGATCGAAATCAAGGCTCCTGAAGTGATTCTGCGGAACGAGAAGCGTATGCTGCAGGAAGCGGTAGACTCACTCTTCGACAACTCGCGTAAGGTTAACGCTGTGCGCGCCGAAGGTAACCGTGCTCTGAAGTCGCTGTCTGATATGCTGAAAGGCAAGCAGGGCCGCTTCCGTCAGAACTTGCTCGGTAAACGTGTTGACTACTCTGGCCGTTCAGTTATCGTTGTTGGTCCTGAGCTGAAGCTGCACGAGTGCGGTCTGCCTAAGAATATGGCGGCTGAGCTGTTTAAGCCATTCATTATCCGTAAGCTCATTGAGCGCGGTATAGTCAAGACGGTAAAATCAGCGAAGAAAATTGTTGACCGCAAGGACGCTGTAGTGTGGGACATTCTGGAGAACGTGCTGAAAGGCCATCCAGTCCTGCTCAATCGTGCTCCTACCTTGCACCGCTTGGGCATTCAGGCATTCCAGCCTCGTCTCATTGAGGGTAAGGCTATTCAGTTGCACCCGCTCGTTTGTACAGCATTCAACGCTGACTTTGACGGTGACCAGATGGCTGTGCACGTTCCGCTCGGACCGGCCGCTATCCTAGAAGCCTCCACGTTGATGTTGGCTTCGCACAACATCCTGAACCCAGCCAACGGCGCGCCCATCGCGGTACCGTCGCAGGACATGGTACTCGGTCTGTACTACGTGACCAAAGGCAAGCGCAGCACTGATGAAGAAAAGGTACAAGGCGAAGGCCGTATCTTCTACTCGGATGAAGAAGTTGTAATTGCTATCAACGAAGGACAACTTTCGAAGCACGCTTATATTAAGGTGCGTACGAAAGTTCGGAACGAGAACGATGAGTTGGTTACCAAGATCATCGAGACCGTAGCCGGTCGTGTTCTGTTCAACCAGCTGGTTCCTGAGGAAGTAGGTTTCGTTGACGAACTGCTGACCAAGAAGAAGCTGCAGCAGATCATCTCGCTCGTGTTTAAGCGTACGGGCATGGCCCGCACGGCTCAGTTCCTCGATGACATCAAGACGCTGGGCTTCCAGTCGGCATACAAAGGTGGTTTGTCGATGGGTCTGGGCGATATTCAGATTCCTAAGGAGAAGGATGCCCTTATCGCTCAGGCTCAGGCCGACGTGGTAGCGGTAACCCAGAACTACCAGATGGGTCTGATTACCGACAATGAGCGTTACAACCAGGTTATTGACATCTGGACACGTATCAACAACCAGATCACGGAGACACTCATGGGGCGCCTCGAAAAGGAGAACCAGGGTTTCAATTCGATCTACATGATGATGCACTCAGGTGCTCGTGGTTCGCGTGAGCAAATTCGTCAGCTCGGCGGTATGCGGGGTCTGATGGCTAAGCCACAGAAGTCGTTGCAAGGCTCGGTAGGTGAGATTATCGAAAACCCGATTCTGTCTAACTTCAAAGAAGGTCTGGACGTTATCGAGTACTTCATCTCAACTCACGGTGCTCGTAAAGGTCTTGCCGATACAGCTCTGAAAACGGCTGACGCCGGTTACCTGACTCGTCGTCTAGTAGACGTATCGCAAGACGTTATTGTGAACGAAGTAGACTGCGGTACTCTCCGTGGCCTAGAGGTTTCGGCCTTAAAGGACAATGAGGACATCGTAGAGTCTTTGGCTGAGCGTATCCTTGGTCGTGTAGCAGTTCACAATGTTGTGGACCCGCTGACGGACGAGATAATCCTAGCTGCTGGTGAGGAAATCACCGAGGAAATCACTCGTTTGATTGACAACACCGCTATTGAGACAGTGGAAATCCGTTCAGTACTGACTTGTGAGTCGAAGCGTGGTATCTGCGCTAAGTGCTACGGTCGTAACCTGTCTTCTGGCCGCATGGTACAGAAAGGTGAAGCTGTTGGTGTAATTGCTGCTCAGTCCATCGGTGAGCCTGGTACTCAGCTTACCCTGCGTACCTTCCACGTAGGTGGTACAGCTTCGAACATTGCTGTTGAAGCTAGCATCCGTGCTAAGTTCGCTGGTACGGTTGAGTTTGAAGACATTCGTACGGTAGCCACTACCACTGATGAAGGTGTGAAGGGCAAAGTAGTAATGGGTCGTTCGGGCGAAGTTCGAATTGTAGATTCTGCCACTGGCAAAGTCTTTATCTCGAACCACGTTCCTTATGGCTCCTTCCTGATTGTTGACGAAGGTCAGCAAGTAGAGAAGGGTGATGAGCTTTGCAACTGGGATCCTTACAACGCTGTCATCCTTTCTGAGTTCGACGGTACTGTTCAGTACGATGCTATCACGGAAGGTATCACCTATCGTGAGGAGTCGGATGAGCAGACGGGTCACCGTGAGAAGGTTATTATCGAGTCGAAAGCCAAGGATCAGAACCCATCGATCATCGTTAGAGCTGGTAAGAAAGGCGATACCGAAGGTCAGAAGGGTTATAGCATTCCCGTAGGCTCTCACCTTAACGTAGAGAATGGCGACAAGATCAAGGCTGGTCACATTCTGGCTAAGATTCCTCGCGCTATTGGTAAGACTCGTGACATCACCGGTGGTCTGCCCCGCGTGACAGAGCTATTCGAAGCCCGTAACCCATCGAACCCGGCTGTTGTGTCGGAAATCGACGGTGTGGTAACGTATGGTACGGTGAAGCGTGGTAACCGTGAAATCTTCATTGAGTCGAAAGACGGCGTGAAGAAGAAGTACATGGTGCCGCTGTCCAAGCACATTCTAGTGCAGGACAATGACTTCATTCGTGCTGGTATGCCGCTCTCCGATGGTGCCATCACGCCATCCGACATCCTGAGCATTCAGGGTCCGGGTGCTGTGCAGGAGTACCTCGTGAACGAGATTCAGGAAGTATACCGCTTGCAGGGTGTGAAAATCAACGATAAGCACATCGAGGTGGTAGTTCGCCAGATGATGCAGAAGGTGGTTATCCTCGATGCCGGTGACACGACTTTCCTCGAAAATCAAGTGATCGATAAGATCGTCTTCATGGAGGAGAACGATACCATCATCGACATGAAGGTGGTTACCGACGCTGGCGACTCTACGGAGCTGAAGCCTGGTCAGATTGTGAGTGCCCGCCGCCTGCGCGACGAGAACTCCAGCCTGAAGCGCCGCGACCTGAAACTGGTGGAAGTGCGCGACGCACAGCCTTCCGTTTCGCGTCCGACCTTGCAAGGTATCACCCAAGCCTCGTTGGGTACGCAGAGCTTTATCTCGGCCGCTTCCTTCCAGGAGACGACCAAGGTGCTTAGCGAAGCGGCCATCCGTGGCAAGGCTGATGAGCTGCTGGGCCTGAAGGAGAACGTAATTGTTGGTCACCTCATCCCGGCTGGTACCGGCCTGCGCGAGTACACGCGTCAGGTTGTGGGCTCGAAGGAAGAGATGGAAGCGGCAGCCGCTGCTCCCAAGGCTGACACTGAAACGAAGCGCCCCGCTCGCGCAAGCAAGCGTGAGGCTTCTATTCAGGAGTAGTATTTAATACGTGAGTAAAGAGAAAAGCCGACTGGATACTTTCCGGTCGGCTTTTCTCTTTTCACTAATTTTGACTTCATTTTATTATTTGCCTCCCAACCTTAACCTATGAATCAACCTCCTGATCAGAATGCCCCCCAGGACCCAAACGCAATCAATATTGAGTTGTCAGAACAAATTGCGGAAGGCGAGTATGCTAATCTGGCAATGATAGCGCATAGCAGCGGGGAGTTTGTAATTGACTTTATCCGCTTAATGCCGGGCTTGCCAAAAGCAAAGGTTAAAGCCCGTATTGTGATAACGCCAGAGCATGCTAAGCGCTTGCTAGCTGCACTAGCCGATAACGTAGACCGCTTCGAGCAGACTTTTGGGCCGATAAAAACGCAGCCTGACATGCCAAACTTCCCGATGAACTTTGGGGGTACGATGGGTGAAGCGTAAACATTATAAGTAAGCTAAAACCTTATCAGGGTCTTTGCAGCTTATTTATAAACGACTCGAAAAAGCCCCCCAGTTGCTATTTGCGGCTTTTGGTGGGCAAATATGGTAGTGTTATGTATGGTTAAGTGGAGCGAGAGATAAGTCACTTGCTATAAAGCACTTTCCCTAAAACAAACTATTTCAACCTGTTTGCTATTGTAAAGCAACTTCTATACCTTTGCAAGCCTAATTTTTTGGGAGAGAACCCTCCTTGACAAACCATTCCGTAGATGCCTACCATCAATCAGTTAGTACGAAAGGGAAGAGAAAAGCTGACGACTAAGTCAAAGTCGCCGGCACTCGATTCCTGCCCGCAGCGCCGTGGCGTTTGCACCCGTGTATATACCACTACGCCCAAGAAGCCAAACTCGGCGATGCGTAAAGTCGCTCGTGTGCGCCTCACCAACGGCAAAGAAGTCAACGCCTACATCCCAGGCGAAGGCCACAACCTGCAGGAGCACAGCATCGTGCTGATTCGCGGTGGCCGCGTGAAGGACCTTCCCGGGGTACGTTACCACATCATCCGCGGTGCTCTTGACACTGCTGGCGTAGGTGGTCGTACTCAGCGTCGTTCGAAGTATGGCGCTAAGCGTCCGAAGCCAGGGCAGCCCGCTGCAACCGGCAAAGGCGGTAAGCCAGCACCCGGCAAGAAAAAGTAATTAAATAAGAGATGAGTAGTAAGAAGTGAGAGGTGAGACGTAGTTCTTATCTCACTTCTCACTTCTCGGTACTCACTTCTGATAAAATGAGAAAGTCAAAACCAAAGAAGCGCATTCTCCTGCCCGACCCTAAGTACAAGGAGACGTTGGTAACCCGTTTCGTCAACTATATGATGTATGACGGAAAGAAGAACCTAGCCTACACCATTTTCTATGATGCATGCGAACTAGTTGAGCAGCGTACCAAGGAGAATGGCCTCGAAATGTGGCGCAAGGCTCTGAACAACGTAATGCCGACTGTAGAAGTAAAGAGCCGCCGTGTAGGTGGTGCTACCTTCCAAGTGCCGATCGAAGTTCGTCCTGATCGTCGTATTTCAGTAGGTGCCAAGTGGATGATTCAGTACGCTCGTCGTCGTGGTGAGAAGACCATGAAAGATAAGCTGGCCGGCGAAATCATTGCCGCCGCTAAAGGCGAAGGTGCTTCAGTGAAAAAGAAAGACGATACGCACCGGATGGCGGAAGCCAACAAGGCTTTCTCGCACTTCCGTTTCTAAAGGAGAAAATTAGGGACTTGGGGACTAAGGAGCTTCAGGAGATGTTGTATCATTTCTACGCTCTTTGGTCCCCAAGCTCTTAAGACCCTACAAATAAAATGGCTAAACAAGACCTCAAGTACCTCCGCAACATTGGGATTATGGCGCACATCGACGCCGGTAAAACCACGACCTCGGAGCGCATTCTGTATTATACAGGCAAAACCCACAAGATCGGGGAAGTGCACGAAGGTGCAGCCACGATGGACTGGATGGAGCAAGAGCAGGAGCGGGGCATCACGATTACGTCGGCTGCCACCACTACCTTCTGGAACTACCCAACGGACGCCAGTGGCGAACCCACTGACGAAACCAAGCAGTACAAGATCAACCTGATTGACACTCCTGGCCACGTAGACTTTACCGTAGAGGTAGAGCGCTCGTTGCGTGTACTGGATGGCGCTGTAGCGTTGTTCTGTGCAGTATCAGGTGTAGAGCCTCAGTCAGAGACTGTATGGCGTCAGGCTGACAAGTATAAAGTACCACGTATCTGCTTTGTCAATAAGATGGACCGTGCTGGTGCTGACTTCTTCAAGGCAGTGACTGAGATTAAGGATAAGCTAGGTGCTAACCCAGTTCCATTGCAAATCCCAATCGGAGCTGAAGACACTTTCAAAGGTGTTGTCGATCTGCTGACCGGTAAGGCAATCGTATGGGATGATGCTACGCAAGGCAAAGCTTATCACGAGATTCCCGTCCCTGAGGATCTGGTTGAGACAGTAGCTGAATGGCGTCAGAAGCTCGTAGAAAGCGTTGCTGAGTATGATGACGCTTTGCTAGAGAAATTCTTCGAAGATCCAGAAAGCATAACGCGCGAGGAAATGATGGTTGTTATCCGCAAAGCGGTTATCGACATGAAGTTCTCGCCTGTAATGTGTGGCTCAGCCTTCAAAAATAAAGGAGTTCAGTCGATGCTAGATGGCGTTATGGCTTATTTGCCTTCGCCTCTGGATATGCCTCCTATCATTGGTACCAATCCGGATACCAACGAAGAAGAGGTTCGCCTACCTACTACCGAGGCGCCCTTCGCTGCTTTGGCTTTCAAAATTGCTACTGACCCATTCGTAGGTCGGTTGTGCTTCTTCCGTTGCTACAGCGGTACACTGGAAGCTGGTTCGTATGTGTTTAACAACCGTACGGAGAAGAAAGAGCGTATTTCGCGTTTGATGCAGATGCACTCCAACAAGCAGAACCCTATCGACCGTCTTGAGGCTGGTGATATCGGTGCTGGTGTTGGTTTCA
The DNA here is from genome assembly GCF_054051685.1 of Hymenobacter sp. HD11105. Classification (NCBI taxonomy): domain Bacteria; kingdom Pseudomonadati; phylum Bacteroidota; class Cytophagia; order Cytophagales; family Hymenobacteraceae; genus Hymenobacter; species Hymenobacter sp. HD11105. The sequence continues at coordinate 880,839 of NZ_JBSWBR010000001.1, forward strand.
AAGACATCAAAACAGGTGATACTCTCACTGATGAGAAGCACAAGCTTGTGCTGGAGTCGATGAGCTTCCCTGAGCCTGTTATTGGCTACGCCATTGAGCCTAAGACTCAGGCTGACGTTGATAAGATGGGTATGGCTATTGCCAAACTTGTGGAAGAAGACCCAACCCTGACCGTAAATACTGATCCAGAAACCGGTCAGACTGTGTTGCGCGGCATGGGCGAGCTACACTTAGAAATTATCATCGACCGTATGCGTCGTGAGTTCAAGGTGGAGATCAACCAGGGTGCTCCTCAGGTTGCCTACAAGGAGGTTTTGACCAAGAAAGTAGAGCACCGCGAGACTTACAAGAAGCAGACTGGTGGTCGTGGTAAATTCGGTGATATCGTATTCGAACTTGGTCCGAAAGAGACTGAGCCAGAAAAGCCAGGCTTTGAATTTGAAAATGCTATCGTTGGTGGTGTAATTCCCCGCGAATTCATTGCTCCAATTCAGAAGGGTTTTGAGGAAGCAATGAAAAACGGCCCTTTGGCCGGCTTCCCCTTGGATTCAATGAAGGTGCGCTTGTTCCACGGCTCTTTCCACGACGTTGACTCGGACGCTCTATCGTTCGAACTCGCAGCTCGTGGTGGTTTCCGTGAGGCAGCCCGCCAGGCTGGTCCCAAGTTGCTTGAGCCTATTATGGCTGTAGAAGTAGTTTGCCCAGATGAGTACACCGGTCCCGTTACCGGTGACTTGAACCGTCGTCGTGGTATCATGAAGGGTATGGACACCAAAGCTGGTGCTCAGCTCATCAAGGCCGATGTGCCATTATCAGAGTTGTTTGGTTATGTAACTGACTTGCGTACCATCTCCTCCGGTCGCGCTTCAGCTTCACTAACCTTCTCACACTATGAGCAGGTACCATCGAACTTGGCTGAAGGCATTGTTGCCAAAACCAAAGGTCACGCCGTTCGCTAATTCGCTTTCAAGACCTAAGACATGAACCAGAAAATTCGCATTAAACTCAAGTCCTACGATCATAACCTCGTAGACAAGTCGTCCGAGAAGATCGTGAAAGCGGTGAAGGCTACGGGCGCTATCGTAAGCGGTCCTATTCCGTTGCCCACTAAAAAGGAAAAATTCACTGTTCTTCGTTCGCCCCACGTGAACAAGAAGTCGCGTGAGCAATTCCAGCTTTGCACGTACAAGCGCCTAGTGGATATATATTCGACTTCGTCGAAGACGGTAGACGCCCTGATGAAGCTTGAACTGCCCAGCGGCGTAGACGTAGAAATCAAAGTCTGAGGACTGATTTCCTTAGTAGTAAAAAAGCCCCCTAGATTATTTCTGGGGGGCTTTTTTTGCTGCGTACGTTTGTAGCACCACTAAGAATTTAGGTTACCTGCTTATCAGATTTCACCATTGTGTCTCTAGCTATCATCCTTTCTGTCAACCGTACCAAGCTAGCAACTACGGCGAGTATTGTGCTGGTGCTTATTGGCCTCTTTACAAATGATTTCTTACCCGAGCTTCCTAGTATAGGTATCATGTGCTTGCTGCTGGTAGCTATATTACATGTTGCTGCGCACCAACGGATCGTGCAAAAGAAGCAGTGGCATGTGTATAGCGCATTCACAGGCGTATTCTTTCTACACCTATTGGCAGGTTTCAATACAAGCGAAGCAAATAGGGAGGCATTCTGGATTGATGTACTTCAACAGCTGCCGTTTTTGGTGCTGCCTATAGCTTTCTGGCTTCTACCGCCTTTATCATCACAAACTTTACGGCTATTATATTTAGTCTTTTTTTATCTGGTGGTGGTATCAGCAATTGGGAGTACAGGGTACTATCTAATGCATGCAGCTGAAATAAATCAGCTCTACTATCAATCTCAAATTATGCCGACTATTCCAGACTATATTCGATTCAGTCTGATGGTCACCTTAGCTATTGCTATTGGAACACTTTTCTTGTTCAACAATGTCGTACTAGGGCGTAACCGGGTGTTAGTACTGCTGGCCACTACCTTCTTGGTTCTGTACTTATACTTATTGTCAGTAAGAAGCGGATTAGTGGCTTTCAACGTGCTGGGTGTTGCAGCGCTAATTTGGCTTTTGATAAGACATAAGTATAGTCAGGCATTTGGGTTAGGTGGGGTGTTACTGATGCTTCCTTGGCTGAGCTTTCTCTGCTTTCCTACCTTTCATAACAAGTACTATAATACTCAGGATGATGTAAGTAGAGTAGAAAAAGTAGGCTCAGCCAACAACTTTTCATTAGTAGGTAGAGTGTATTCTTATAAAGTTGGACTTCAGCTTGCGCAAGCTCATCCTTGGGTAGGAGTCGGAAAAGCAGACATGGAGGATGAGATAGCCGCTTACTACAAAGCAGACTTTCCTGACATCGAACCTTCGGCTTACCTTCTACCGCATAATCAGTTTCTCTATTATCTGGTAGCTTTTGGGGCAATAGGCTTGCTGACGTTTATGGGGTGTTTCTATTACCCTATTTATTGGGAATGGACTAAATCAGGCCCAATAATGATAGCTCAATACATTATTATTTCCTTGTCATTTTTAGTAGAATATACCCTTGACCAAAAAAGTCAGGTGGGTTTATTATTTGCCTTAATATTTCTCCTATTATCACTAAATGGTCTGATGTCCCCAACTCGGTCAGAGCGGGGTTGGCGGCCCAGTTAGTTTTGTAGCCTGCATTCAGAAATGATTGATATAGAGCTTATAGCTTTTCGAGCTCCGACTAGGCAGCTAAGAAAATATTTTAGAAAGCAGTTTGAATAAAGCATTAAAATTCCCTAGCTTTGCACTCCCATTACGAAAACGTCATACGGGCGTTTTCTCTGTGTCTTTTAATTAAACTAAAAACGAATGCCTGGCATCATCGGTAAAAAAATCGGTATGACAAGCCTCTTCACTCCGGACGGGAAGAATATTCCCTGCACGCTCATCGAAGCGGGTCCGTGCGTAGTGACGCAGGTTAAGACTATCGAAAAGGACGGCTACACAGCTGTTCAGCTCGGTTACGGCGAGAAAAAAGCCAAGAATACCACCAAAGCATTGGCTGGCCACTTCGCCAAAGCCGGTACTACTCCTAAGAAAAAACTTGTTGAGTTTCGCCTCGATGCAGAGTCTATATACGCTGCTGGTGCCGAAATTAAAGCTGACCTTTTTGAGGAAGGCGAGTTTGTCGATGTAGTAGGTACCTCAAAAGGTAAGGGTTTCCAAGGTGTTGTGAAGCGTTACAACTTTGCTGGTGTGGGTGGTCAAACCCACGGTCAGCATAACCGTCTTCGTCACCCAGGTTCTATCGGTGCTTGCTCTTGGCCTTCACGTGTATTCAAAGGAATGCGCATGGGTGGTCGCATGGGTGGTGATCGTGTGAAGATCCAGAACTTGAAGGTGATGCGCATTTTAGCCGACAAAAACCTGATTCTGGTTAGCGGCTCGGTTCCCGGCGCCAAGAATTCTTACGTGGTCCTGGAAAAATAACGCGAGATGGAACTGTCAATATATAACATCAAAGGCGAAGACACAGGCCGCAAGGTTACGCTGTCTGACGCTATCTTCGGCCTAGAGCCGAATGAACATGTGATGTACCTCGACGTGAAGCAGTACTTGGCTAATCAGCGCCAGGGTACGCACAAGTCGAAGCAGCGTCATGAAGTGCAAGGCACTACAAAAAAGCTCAAGAAGCAAAAAGGTACGGGCGGTGCTCGTGCTGGTAGCATGAAGTCGCCAGTATTTATCGGTGGTGGTCGCGTATTTGGCCCCCAGCCCCGTGATTATGGCTTCAAGCTGAACAAAAAGACGAAGCGGGTTGCTCGTTTGTCGGCTCTGAGCACTCTAGCTCAGGAAGGCAAAGTGGCTTTGGTAGAAACCATCACGCTGAATGCCCCCCGCACAAAAGATTTCCTTTCAATTCTGACTGGTCTGAAGCTGAACAACGGCAAGAAAACCTTGCTCGTAACTGGCGAAGCCAATAAGAACGTGCTGCTATCGGCGCGCAACATTCAGAAAGTGACCGTGTCAACGCCTATCGCGCTTAACACGCACGACCTGCTCAACACAGACACGCTGTTGCTGTCAGAAGACGGGCTGAAGTCGTTAGAACAACTTTATACCCCTGCTGAGTAATGAGCACGTTGAAGAAACCTATCGTGACCGAGAAGGCCACGGCTCTGAACGAAAAAGGTCAGTACGCTTTCGAAGTAGAGCGCACAGCCAATAAAGTTCAGATCAAAAAAGAGATCGAACAGCTGTATGGTGTGACGGTGACGGGCATTAGCACTATCCGGACCAACGGCAAAATGAAGTCTAAATTCCAAAAAGGTGGTGCCGTAACGGGTCGTCGCCCTCACGGGAAAAAGGCTATCGTGACTGTTAAGGAAGGCGATATCATCGACTTCTATAGCGGTATATAAGGAGAGCTTACTCGCAAGCGCATTTTAAAATAAAATGGCACTCAAAAAACTAAGACCAACATCACCGGGTCAACGATTTCGCATCGCCCCGGCCTTCGACGAGATAACCACGTCGACGCCGGAGAAATCGTTGTTGGCACCCATGGAAAAATCCGGTGGCCGAAACAATTCGGGCAAAATGTCCAACCGCTACATTGGTGGTGGACACAAGCAGAAGTATCGTATCATCGACTTCAAGCGTGACAAAGCTGGTGTTCCAGCCACGGTAAAGACAATCGAGTATGATCCTAATCGCACAGCTCGCATTGCACTACTCAACTACGCTGATGGCGAGAAGCGTTATATTATTGCTCCCGCTGGCTTAGAAGTAGGAACTACTGTAATTGCTGGCCCTGGTGTCGCTCCTGAAGTAGGTAATGCATTAGTGCTGCGTGAGATGCCCCTCGGTACCATCGTTCATAACATTGAATTGATGCCCGGTGGTGGTGCTGCTATTGCTCGCTCAGCTGGCACATATGCTCAGCTAGTAGCTCGTGAAGACAAATATGCTACGTTGAAATTGCCCTCTGGTGAGATGCGCATGGTACTCGTTACCTGCATGGCTACGGTTGGTACGGTTTCAAATGGCGACCATATGAATGTGCGTCTTGGCAAAGCCGGTCGTAATCGTTGGATGGGCCGTCGTCCACGTGTTCGTGGTGTTGCAATGAATCCAGTCGATCACCCAATGGGTGGTGGTGAAGGTAAGTCGTCGGGTGGTCACCCACGTAGCCGCAACGGTATCTTCGCTAAGGGTCAGAAGACTCGCAATAAGAATAAGTACTCCGAGCAACTCATCGTAAACCGTAAAGGCAAAAAGTAAGCAATGGCACGTTCGCTAAAAAAAGGGCCGTACATTGACTTCCGGCTCGAGAAGAAAGTAACGGCAATGGATGATGCCGGCAAAAAATCAGTGGTTAAGACTTGGTCGCGCCGCTCAATGATTTCGCCGGACTTCGTAGGCCACACATTCGCTGTACACAATGGAAATAAGTTTATTCCTGTGTATGTGACTGAAAACATGGTTGGTCATAAGCTCGGTGAGTTCGCGCCTACGCGCAACTTCCGTGGCCACGTAGCCAAGAAAGATAAAGGCAAGCGCTAAGATGGAAGCAACAGCTAAACTCCGCAATGTGCCTACCTCGCCTCGCAAGATGCGCATGGTAGCCAATCTGGTCCGCGGTCAAAAAGTGACCCGTGCTCTGGGCTTGCTAAAGTTCGAAGCCAATTCAGGCGCTGAGCGCATCGAGAAACTGCTTCTTTCTGCTTTGTCTAACTGGCAGCAGAAAAACGAAGACGAGCGCATCGAAGACGCTAACCTTTACATCAAAGAAATTTTCGTTGATGAAGGCCGTCAGTTGAAGCGTTTGCGTCCTGCTCCTCAGGGTCGCGGTCACCGCATTCGCAAGCGCAGCAATCACGTGACTTTGGTAATTGATTCGAAAGTTGAGCCTCTCGGTAGCAAAGCTGCTGTTAAGCAAGCCTCGGAGCAAAAGCCGACTGAAGCGAAAGCCGGTGCCACTCGCACCCGCCGCCGCTCGACTAAGAAAACCACTACTGAAAACACGGCAGAAGCCACCGCATAAGCACTATGGGACAGAAAGTAAATCCGGTTGGCTTCCGCTTAGGTGTCATCAAAGGATGGGACTCGAACTGGTACGGCGGTAAGGACTTCGCTGATAAACTAGTAGAGGACGAGAAAATCCGCAAATATATCCTTGCTCGTATTCCGAAAGGTGGTATTTCCCGCATCGTAATCGAGCGTACCCTGAAGCGTATCACCATTACTATTAACACGGCTCGTCCGGGTGTGGTAATTGGTAAGGGCGGTCAGGAAGTTGATAAGATCAAAGACGAACTGAAGCAGATCACCAGCAAAGACGTTCAGATCAATATCTTCGAAATCAAGCGTCCAGAACTTGATGCAAAGCTGGTAGGTGAGAGCATTGCTCAGCAACTACAGGCTCGTATCTCGTTCCGCCGTGCAATGAAGCAAGCTATTCAGGCTGCTATGCGTGTTGGTGCTGAAGGCATCAAAGTGCAGTGCGGTGGTCGTCTTGGCGGCGCTGAAATTGCTCGCTCGGAGCAGTACAAGGAAGGTCGTACTCCACTGCACACCTTGCGCGCTGACATTGATTATGCTTTGTCAGAAGCTCAGACCGTGTATGGCAAGATCGGTATCAAAGTGTGGATCATGCGTGGTGAGGTGTTTGGCAAGCCTGACTTGTCACCTAACCAGCAACCTGCTAACCAAGGTACTGATAGCCGTGGCGGTAACGACCGTGGCCCACGCGGTGAGCGTGGCGACCGTGGTGGTGATCGTGGCCCACGCCGCGACCGCAATGACCGTGGCGGTGAAGGCCGTGGCGACCGTGGTGGTGATAACCGCGGTGGTCAAGGTGGTGGCCCACGTCGCAACAGCGGTGCTGGTGGGGCTGGGGGGCAAAACCGCGGTGGCGGTGGCGCTCCTCGTCGCTAACCCTTTCTAATTTTTCGAATTTATAATTTTCGATAATCATGTTACAACCGAAAAGGACCAAGTATCGCAAGATGCAAAAGGGTCGCGTAACAGGCTTAGCCTACCGCGGCAGCTCCATTGACTTCGGTTCATTTGCTATCAAGTCGCTGGAAACTGCGTGGATTACGGCTCGCCAAATTGAGGCTGCCCGTATCGCTATGACCCGTGCCATGAAGCGTGAAGGTCAAGTTTGGATCCGCATTTTCCCTGACAAGCCTATTACAAAGAAGCCTGCTGAAGTGCGGATGGGTAAAGGTAAAGGCTCGCCTGAGTATTGGGTAGCCATTGTACACCCTGGCACTATCATGTTCGAATCGGACGGTGTTCCGCTCGAGGTAGCCCAGGAGTCACTGCGTCTAGCGGCGCAAAAGTTGCCCGTGAAGACCAAGTTTGTTGTTCGTCGCGACTACGTAGAAAACTAGTAAGATGAAAAACGCTGATATCCGTGCTCTCTCAGTAGAAGAGCTGAAGAACCAGATCAAAACCGAACAAACTAGTGGTCAGTCGCTGCGTTTTGCGCACGCTATCTCTCCCCTAGAGAACCCGATTCGCCTGAAGCATAGCCGTAAGAACGTAGCTCGTCTGAAGACTGAGTTGACCCGTCGCGAGAACGAGCAGGCAAATAACACTGCTAAATAACGATGGCAACCAATACAGACCAGCAGACCCCCGCTACCGTTGAGCGGAACCTGCGCAAAGAGATTACGGGGCGTGTCTCTAGCTCCAAGATGGACAAATCTATCACCGTGGTGGTAGAGGAAAAGCAGAAGCACCCCATCTATGGCAAATTCGTGAGCAAGACTACCAAGTTCATGGCTCATGATGAAAACAACGAGTGTGGCGAAGGCGATACCGTGCGGATTATGTCCACGCGGCCGCTAAGCAAAAACAAGCGTTGGAGATTAGTAGAAATCGTAGAGCGCGCCAAGTAAGATGATACAACAAGAATCCCGTCTGACCGTCGCTGATAATAGCGGCGCAAAAGAAGTGCTCTGCATCCGTGTCCTCGGCGGCACCGGTAAAAAATATGCTAGCGTAGGCGATAAGATCGTTGTTTCGATCAAGTCGGCTATTCCTTCTGGCAACGCCAAGAAAGGCACTGTATCAAAGGCAGTGGTTGTTCGCACGAAGAAAGAAGTACGTCGCAAAGACGGTTCTTACATTCGTTTCGACGACAACGCTGCGGTACTACTCAACAACAACGATGAGCCCCGCGGTACCCGCATCTTCGGACCTGTGGCTCGCGAGTTGCGTGAGCGTCAGTTTATGAAGATTGTATCACTGGCCCCAGAGGTTCTATAAGCATAGTAGCAAATGGCAACGAAAGCAAAAGACCAAAAGCCCGTGAAATTGCACGTAAAAACTGGCGATACCGTTAAGGTTATCGCTGGTGATGAGCGTGGCAAGACTGGTACTATCAAATCGGTGAACCGTACTTCACAGCGCGTTATCATCGAGGGGTTGAACCTAGTGACAAAGCATAATAAGCCAAGCGCTAAAAACCCACAGGGTGGTATCACTAAGATCGAAGCTCCTATTCATGTGAGCAACGTGCAGCCCATTGACCCTAAGACGGGTGAGCGGGTACGCAAAAATGCCCCCCAGCAAAACGCCTAACCCGGCTTTACGACAATGGCTCGACTCAGAGAAATATATCAGAAAGACGTGGTGCCTGCGCTCCAGGAGAAATTCCAGTTTAAGAGCGTAATGCAGGTGCCACGCATCACTAAAATCTGTATCAACCGTGGTATCGGTGCAGCAGTAGCTGACAAGAAACTAGTTGATAATGGTGTGGACGAACTAACGACTATCACTGGTCAGAAAGCAGTTCCTACTATTGCCAAGCGTTCGGTATCTAACTTTAAGCTTCGTGAAGGCATGCCGATCGGTGCTAAAGTTACCTTACGTGGCGAGCGTATGTACGAGTTCATGGACCGTCTGTTAACGGTTGCTTTACCTCGTGTACGTGACTTCAAAGGCATTAACGATAAGGGTTTCGATGGCCGGGGTAATTATACCCTCGGTATCAAGGAGCAGATTATCTTTCCAGAAATCTCCATCGATAAGATTAAGTCGATTTCTGGAATGGATATAACCTTCGTTACAACAGCCGAGAACGACGAGCAGAGCTATGAGCTGCTTAAGGCTTTCGGAATGCCCTTCACTAACGCCAAGAAAGAAAACAATGGCTAAGGAATCCGTTAAAGCAAGAGAAAGAAAGCGTATCGCTACAGTTGCTCGTTATGCTGAGAAGCGTAAGGCACTTAAAGCTGCTGGTGATTACGAAGGTCTGGATAAGTTGCCACGCAATGCTTCGCCAGTACGTGTTCACAACCGCGACAAGATCAATGGTCGTCCTCGTGGTTACATGCGTAAGTTCGGCATTAGCCGTGTTACATTCCGTGAGATGGCACTAGCTGGTAAGATCCCCGGAGTTACTAAATCTAGCTGGTAGTTTGATAACAGCCAGTATACCTTCTAATACCGGTATACTGGCTGTTCTTTACTCCAATTACGGGTAACCCAAGAAACCATTGGCCGTGCCCTGAAAGCCGAGCCAAGTAGTCTTAACTGAAAATTTCGTTGTTGCTTTCTGCAGCTGCGAAATTTTCTTATCTTTGCGCTCCCTAAAAAGGAGTGTACTTTTCTACATCAAATGAATACAGATCCAATTGCCGATTATTTGACCCGGGTGCGTAATGCTATAAAGGCAAACCACCGGGTAGTAGAAATACCGGCTAGCAACATCAAGAAGGAAATCACGAAAGTGCTCTACCATAAGGGCTACATTCAGAGCTACCGCTTTGATGATTCGTCGGTTCAAGGCACTATCAAAATTGCACTTAAGTACAACCCTGCTACTAAGCAGCCAGCTATTACGAAGCTGGAGCGTGTAAGCTCTCCTGGTTTGCGCAAGTATGCACATGTGGAGAATCTGCCACGTGTATTGAGCGGCCTCGGAGTTGCTATCCTATCTACGTCGAAAGGCGTAATGACGGAGAAAGAAGCCAAAAACGAAAACGTGGGCGGCGAGGTGCTGTGCTACGTTTACTAAGCGAGAGGAAACAGAAATATGTCACGCATTGGTAAACTGCCGATCAGCCTGCCCACAAATGTGCAGATTGATATCAGCAAGGAAAACGAAGTTACTGTTAAGGGTCCTAAAGGATCTCTGACTACTCCCGTAGACCGCGACATCACCGTTTCTACTGCCGATGGTCAATTGGTAGTAGAGCGTCCAACCGAGCAGAAGCGCCATAAGGCAATGCACGGTTTGTATCGTTCGCTTATAAACAACATGGTTGTTGGTGTAAGCGACGGTTACACTGAGCGTTTGGAATTAGTAGGTGTAGGTTACAAGGCTGCAATGGCTGGTACTACGCTGGAACTTTCATTAGGTTACTCGCACAATATTTTCTTGGCTTTGCCTAAGGAAGTAACCGCTACCGCTCTTACTGAGAAAGGTAAAAACCCTATTGTTACATTGACTAGCATCGATAAGCAATTGTTGGGTCAAGTAGCTGCAAAAATTCGTTCGTTACGCAAAGTTGAGCCTTATAAAGGCAAAGGTGTACGTTTCGTTGGTGAGCAGATTCGTCGCAAGGCTGGTAAAACAGCTTCGAAATAATTTCGCATTATGGCTTTTGATAAAGCATCAAGAAGAAAGCGGATCCAGCGCATCATCCGTACGCGGGTGGCTGGCACGTCCGATCGGCCGCGTTTGTCGGTGTTTCGCAGCAATAAGGGTATATATGCCCAAATTATTGACGACACCATTGGCCAAACGTTGGTATCTGTATCATATAAGCACGTAACAACGGCTGATGATGCTACTCCCGTAGCTTCTGCTGCCGCAGTAGGTAAAGAAATTGCCTCCCGCGCTCAGGAAAAGGGTATCACTAAGGTAGTGTTTGACCGTTCAGGTTATCTCTATCATGGCCGCGTTAAATCATTGGCAGAAGGAGCCCGCGAAGGCGGCCTCAATTTCTAAATCATCATGGCAGAATTTAACAACAGCAACCGTGGTGGTGGCAATGACCGTGGCGGGAACGATCGTCGCGGTGGTGGTAATGACCGTGGCGGTAACCGGGATCAAACTCCTCGCGCTGGCGACACGGATCTAAAAGAAAAAGTAGTAGCTATCAACCGAGTAGCCAAAGTGGTGAAAGGAGGTCGTCGCTTCAGTTTCTCGGCAATTGTAGTAGTCGGTGACGGCAACGGTACTGTAGGTTTCGGCCTAGGTAAGGCTAACGAAGTAACTGATGCAATTGCAAAGGGTATTGATGATGCTAAGAAGAACTTAGTAAAAGTGCCTCTTTATAAGCATACTGTTCCTCACGTTATGGAAGGAAAGTACTCGGGTGGCTTCGTTTTGGTACAGCCGGCAGCAGCTGGTACTGGCGTTATTGCTGGTGGTGCTATGCGTGCCGTATTTGAAAGTGCTGGTATCAAAGATGTACTAGCTAAATCAAAAGGCTCGTCTAACCCGCACAACGTGGTGAAGGCTACCTTCGATGCTCTTTTGAAGATGCGCGACCCTATGCAAATCGCGCAGCAGCGCGGCATCACTCTCCAACAAGTTTTTAACGGCTAGACGAGATGGCGCAGATCAAAATAAAATTGGTAAAAAGCGTGATTGACCGCCCTGAGCGTCAGAAGCGTACAGTTCAGGCCTTGGGTCTGGGTAAAATCGGTAGCACCTCGGAGAAAGAAAACACCCCCCAGATTGCTGGTATGGTGGCCGCTGTGCAGCATTTGATCGAAGTAACCGAACTCTAAGAAGTAACTCAACATGAATCTCAGCAATCTAAAACCTGCCGTCGGCGCAACACGCAATGAAAAGCGCATCGGACGCGGTACGGGTTCGGGCCGCGGTGGTACATCTACTCGTGGTCACAAAGGGCAGAAATCACGTTCGGGCTACTCTAAGAAGTCAGGCTTCGAGGGTGGTCAAATGCCTCTGCAGCGTCGTGTACCGAAGTTCGGTTTCACGAACATTAACCGCGTAGAGTACAAGGGTATTAACCTTGACGCTCTCCAGAGCCTAACGGAGAAGGATAGCACAGCCACTATGGATGTTGCTTACTTCGTAACCAATGGCCTTGTTTCTAAGAATGCAAAAATCAAGATTCTAGGCCGCGGTGAAATTACCCAAGCTGTAGAAGTGCATGCTCATGCTTTCTCTAAATCTGCTGTTGAAGCGATTGAAAAAGCAGGTGGCAAAGCAGTGACTTTATAAAGCCTGATTGGCAATGAAGAAGTTTATCGAAACGATAAAGAATATTTTTGCGATTGAGGATCTGCGTATGCGGATTCTCAATACGCTTTTTTTCATTGCTATCTACCGGCTAGGTTCATTCGTAGTGCTGCCTGGGGTAGATGCTACCAGACTAAAGCAGGGAGCTGAAGGTCTCTTCGGAATCCTTGATACCTTGTTGGGTGGAGCATTCAGTAATGCCTCCATCTTCGCATTAGGCATCATGCCTTACATCTCGGCTTCCATTGTATTGCAACTGCTAACAATAGCAGTTCCATACTTCCAAAAGCTACAAAAAGAAGGGGAGTCAGGTCGCAAAAAGATCAATCAATACACTCGTATCCTGACTATCCCGATTGTGATGGCTCAGTCGATTGGCTTTATCGCTACTATAACTCCAGAGGCTATCATTTCGCCTGGCACATTCTTTACAATCTCCACCATGATTATTATCACGGCTGGAACATTATTCTGCATGTGGCTTGGTGAGAAGATTACTGACAAGGGTATCGGTAATGGTATCTCAATGATCATTATGATCGGTATAGTTTCCCGATTCCCAGGAGCTATTATTGGTGAAGCAGCAGCTAAAGGCATGCGTGGTTCACTAATTTTCCTGATCGAGATGGTCGTACTCTTCTTAGTTGTAATGGCTGTGATTGTGCTAACTCAAGCAGTGCGCCGCATTCCAGTACAATATGCCAAGCAGGTAGGTGGTACCACACAGCTTAATGCCCAACGTCAGTTCATTCCTTTAAAGGTCAATGCGGCGGGTGTAATGCCAATCATCTTTGCTCAATCATTAATGTTTGTTCCTGCCATTGTTGCTTCCATTTGGCAAAATGATAGCGATACTGCAAGCTATATAGGAGTTAAGTTTTCTGACTATACATCATGGCAATATAACCTTGTGTTTGCTACCCTGATTATTGTCTTTACTTATTTCTATACTGCTATCAGCGTTAATCCTAACCAGATTGCTGATGACTTGAAGCGCAGTGGTGGCTTTGTTCCTGGAGTGAAGCCTGGTCGCGATACGTCCGAGCATATGGATGAGATTTTGACTCGCATCACTTTACCTGGTGCAATTGCTCTTGCTCTTATTGCAATCTTTCCTGCTTTAGCTTTGTTGGCTGGCGTAACTCGCCCTTTCTCTGCTTTCTACGGTGGCACTTCACTAATTATTATGGTAGGCGTGGTACTTGACACGCTCAACCAAGTGGAAAGCTACCTACTTATGCGTCATTATGACGGTATGATGAAGACAGGAAAGCTGAGAGGTAGATCGCAAAATGTAGCGATGGCTTCTTAAGTCATGATCGTTTACAAGACTGAAGAAGAAATAGAACTCATACGGGCTAGTGCGAAAGTTTTAGCCCAGGCCCACGGAGAAGTCGCGAGCCTTATTAGAGAGGGAGTTACTACCCGCGAGCTGGATAAGCGTGCGGAGGAGTTCATCCGAGACAATGGAGGGCAACCTTCATTTAAAGGCTATAATGACTTTCCATTTAGCCTTTGTATTTCCCCTAACTCGGTTGTAGTACACGGGTTTCCTAGTGATTACACTTTAAAAGGGGGTGATATTGTTTCAATAGACTGTGGTGTCTTCCTCAATGGTTATCACAGCGACAGTGCTTATACCTATCCAATTGGGGAGGTAGCGCCTGAAGTACTAGACTTATTAGCTCATACTAAGCAGTCTTTATACTTGGGTATTGAACAAGCAGTAACTGGTAACCGAATGGGTGATGTCGGGTACGCTATTCAAAGCTTTGTGGAGAAACAAGGTTATGGAGTAGTAAGAGAGTTGGTTGGTCATGGTTTAGGCAAGAAGCTCCACGAGCGACCTGAAGTCCCTAATTACGGTAAACGTGGTTCAGGGCTTAAGTTGCAGACGGGGTTGGTGATTGCAATTGAGCCAATGGTCAATTTAGGTGTCAAGCATATCGTCCAAGAGAAAGATGGTTGGACCATCCGCACTAAAGACAAGAAGCCCTCGGCACATTTTGAGCATACAGTAGTTGTTAGAAAAGACAAGGCGGAAATTTTAACCTCCTTCGAGTACATAGAAAAAGCCTTACAGTAGCCTTATGGCCAAACAATCCTCCATTGAGCAGGACGGAGTAATTCTAGAAGCACTCTCTAATGCGATGTTTCGTGTAGAGTTGGAAAACGGCCACCAGTTAGTGGCTCACATTTCTGGAAAGATGCGTATGCACTACATCAAAATTCTGCCTGGAGATAAGGTGAAGCTGGAAATGTCGCCCTATGACTTGTCAAAGGGACGCATTGTTTACCGTTACAAATAATTCACTGACGAAGACATGAAAGTCAAAGCATCGGTCAAAAAGCGCAGCGTTGACTGTAAGGTAATTCGCCGCAAAGGCAAACTTTACGTCATTAACAAAAAGAACCCTCGCTATAAGCAGCGTCAGGGTTAAACCATTCGTTTTATAAAAGCATATGGCTCGTATTGCAGGGGTTGATATCCCGGACAACAAGCGCGGCGAAATCGCCCTCACGTACATTTTCGGCATTGGCCGTTCTTTAGCTCAGAAGATTCTTGGCCAAGCTGGTATCTCTGTTGACAAGAAGGTTAAAGACTGGACGGAGGCTGAAGCCAGCGAAATCCGTGCTATCATCGCCGCCCAGCACAAGACTGAGGGTGTTCTACGCTCGGAAGTGCAGCTCAACATCAAGCGCCTGATGGACATTGGCAGCTACCGTGGATTGCGTCACCGTAAGGGACTTCCAGTTCGTGGCCAGCGTACCAAGAACAACTCACGTACTCGTAAGGGTAAGCGTAAGACTGTTGCCAACAAGAAGAAGGCTACTAAATAACCAGTAGCGGAAATCGGTGCTTGCTTAGCATACTGAGTGGGCATCAACACCTTCCGCATTTTTTGCGATAACTAAATGGCACAAAAGAGAAAAGACAAAGCCAAGAAGCGCGTTGTCGTTGTTGAGCAAGTAGGCCAGATTCATATCAAGGCTTCCTTCAACAACATCATCATCTCCATCACCAACAATAATGGTCAGGTTATTTCCTGGGCTTCTGCTGGTAAGATGGGCTTCCGTGGCTCGAAGAAGAATACTCCATACGCTGCTCAGATGGCAGCTACGGATTGCGGCAAAGTAGCCCATGATTTGGGCATGCGCAAAGCCGAAGTATTTGTGAAAGGACCAGGCTCAGGTCGTGAGTCGGCTATCCGTACCCTCCAGAATGTGGGCATTGAGGTAACTACCATCCGCGACGTAACACCGCTGCCCCACAACGGCTGCCGTCCGCCTAAGCGTCGTCGCGTCTGATATACTGAACAGGCAAAGCGTAGGCTATTCGTCTGCGAATTTGCCCCCTGGTGTCGGGTTTCCGATGCGTATGCACCTGTTGCAACGCGTCTGCGAGGCTCGACATTCGTGGTTCAACCCCTGCAAAACTCAACATCCTCGAAATGGCACGTTATACCGGTCCTAAAACCAAGATTGCCCGTCGCTTCGCTGAGCCGATTTTCGGCCCGAGCAAGGCACTCAACAAAAAGAATTACCCACCCGGCCAGCACGGTCGTGGTCGCCGCAAGAAGCAGTCGGAATACGCTATCCAGTTGATGGAGAAGCAAAAGGTAAAGTACATGTACGGTGTACTAGAGAAGCAATTCGAAAACCTGTTCCACAAAGCTGCTGCACTTCCCGGCATTACTGGTGACAACCTGTTGGCTCTTCTCGAGTCGCGTCTGGATAACACTGTGTACCGCTTAGGAGTAGCTCCTACTCGTCGTGCTGCTCGCCAGTTGGTATTGCATAAGCATATCACTGTTAACGGCGAAGTGGTTAACATTGCTTCTTACAAACTGCGTGCTGGCGACATCATTGGCGTTCGTGAGAAGTCAAAGTCGCTGGAAACAATCACCACTAGCTTAAGCGCTCGCAATGCCCGTGCTTTCTCGTGGTTAGAGTGGGACGGCAAGGAAATGGTGGGCAAGTTCACCAATGCCCCCTCACGTGAGTTGATCCCGGAGAAAATCCAGGAGCAGTTGATCGTCGAGCTTTACTCGAAGTAATTGCCTTTTGGCATTCTTCGTTTTTCCCTTGTTGTATTTTTAAAGCCCCACTTATGTCAATCTTAGCTTTTCAAATGCCGGAGAAAGTTGTGATGGAGAAATCCGATGACTTTTACGGAACGTTTGAATTCAAGCCGCTGGAGAAAGGCTACGGCGTCACGATCGGCAACGCTTTGCGCCGCATCCTGCTGTCGTCGCTGGAGGGCTATGCCGTTACATCGGTTCGCACGCCCAGCGTGCTGCACGAGTTCATGACTATTGAAGGTGTGATTGAGGACATGTCCGAAATCATTCTTAACCTGAAAATGGTCCGCTTCAAGAAGGTAAGCGACGCTATTGAGGACAAAATCACCGTTCGCATCAAGGGCCAGGAGACATTCACGGCCGGCGATATCAATAAGTTTACCAACGGGTTTCAAGTGCTGAATCCGGATTTGGTTATCTGCCATGTAGATGCCAATACTGAGTTGGAGTTTGAACTAGCTGTGCAGAAAGGCCGGGGCTACGTACCCGCCGAAGAGAATAAGCCTACCGATCAGGTATTCGGGCAAATTGCTATTGATGCGATCTTCACACCTATTAAGAATGTGAAGTACAGCATTGAGAACACCCGTGTAGAACAAAAGACTGACTATGAGAAGCTTCTCATAGAAATTCAGACGGACGGTTCTATCCACCCCGAAGAAGCATTGAAAGGTGCTGCTAACATTCTGATTCAGCATTTCATGCTGTTCTCTGATAATACAATGACCTTCGAAACGGCTAAGGCCGAAGAAGAGGAGACTGTAGATGAAGAGACACTGCACATGCGCAAGGTTCTGAAGACGCCATTGGCGGATATGGACTTGTCGGTGCGTGCTTACAACTGCCTCAAGGCTGCCGACATCAAAACGCTTGGTGACTTGGTACAGTTGGACATGAGCGACATGATGAAGTTCCGCAACTTCGGTAAGAAGTCGTTGACTGAATTAGAGAATCTAGTAGAAGAGAAAGGTCTGAACTTCGGTATGGACCTGAGCAAGTATAAGCTAGACGAAGACTAGTATTTCAGGATGATGGCTGGACTGCTGATGGCTTAATGCCTGGGCAGTTCAGCCATTGGTTTTAATTTTATTTCAGTGTACCCGAGGTTGGGCGGTTCTAATGAGGTGGCTGCTAAGAGCATGCTGCCCGCCGTGGTTGCCCTACGCAAGTACATACACCCCGCATTCGCACAATAACACAATGAGACACGGTAAAACCATTAACCACTTAGGCCGCACAACTGCGCATCGCAACTCTATGCTGTCTAACATGGCTTCTTCGCTGATCATGCATAAGCGTGTATCAACGACCGTAGCCAAAGCTAAAGCTCTGCGTAAGTTTATCGAGCCTTTGCTGACTAAAGCAAAGAGCGATACGACTCACGCCCGTCGTACAGTTTTCTCGACTCTGCAAGACAAAGAATCAATAAAGGAGCTGTTTGGCGATGTAGCAGCCAAAATTGCAAACCGTCCCGGTGGCTACACTCGCATCATTAAGCTCAGCGAAAATCGTTTGGGTGATAATGCTGAGTTGTGCATCATCGAGTTGGTTGACTACAACGAGACGTTGCTAGAAGCTAAGAATGCTGGTGAAGCTAAGGCGACTACCCGTCGCTCACGTGGCCGCAAGAAGTCAGCTACGGCTGGTGAAGGTGGTTCATCAGCTGAAGTTGTAGCTGAGCCTACAGCCGCTGCAACAACAGCTGCTCCGGTAGTAGCTACTGCTTCTCCCGAAGACACGCCTACGACGACCGTTCAGGAAGACGAAACTCGTGATGAGACAAAGGCTAAGGACGAAGAAGCTGCTTCGTAGTCCTAAGTTATTCAAACAAAAAAGGGGCGTGCCAGACGGCATGCCCCTTTTTTGTTTAAGAAATTGCGGGGGGCAAAATCTGCTTCATGGTTACTAGGTCGCTTTCCTCTAAAGCTAATTCCTTACCTTGCTTACGCCTTTTGGCATACACTACCTTTTATCAAAGCAGCTTTTCGCTTCATTTTCAACCTTCATTCTTTCATCATGAGCACTATCTCCGCCATTCACGCCCGGCAGATTTTTGATTCGCGCGGCAATCCAACTGTTGAAGTAGACGTGACGACCGACAACGGAGTAGTAGGCCGTGCCGCCGTGCCATCGGGAGCTTCAACCGGTAAACACGAAGCCGTGGAGCTACGCGACGATGACAAGTCGATGTATATGGGTAAGGGCGTGCTGAAAGCCGTAGAAAACGTTAATAGCACGATAGCGGAGGAGTTGATTGGCTTCTCAGTGTATGAGCAAAGCTTGCTCGACCGGATCATGTTGGAGCTGGATGGTACCCCGAACAAGGCTAACCTTGGAGCTAACGCTATTTTGGGCGTCTCCTTGGCTATTGCTCGGGCGGCGGCACAAGAGGCAGGCATGCCACTGTATCGTTACGTGGGTGGCGTCGGAGCTTCTACGCTGCCTGTGCCAATGATGAACATCCTGAACGGCGGCTCACACGCTGACAACTCCATAGACTTCCAGGAGTTCATGATTATGCCCGTTGGAGCCGAGTCATTCTCGGAAGGCTTGCGCTGGGGCACTGAGATATTTCATCATCTGAAAAACGTGTTGAAGAAGCAGGGCCTAAGCACCAACGTAGGCGACGAAGGCGGTTTTGCCCCGAATATTAAGTCCAACGAGGACGCTATCAAGGTGGTGTTGCAGGCCATCGAAACAGCTGGCTACCGTCCAGGCGAGGACGTCATGATTGCCATGGACGCTGCCGCCTCAGAGTTTTACGAGAACGGAGTCTACCATTTCAAGAAGAGCACTGGCGATAAGCTAACATCCTCTGAGATGGTGAGCTACTGGGCTGACTGGGTCAATAAGTACCCTATCCTAAGCATCGAGGATGGCATGGATGAGGACGACTGGGCCGGCTGGAAGCAGCACACGGAAAACCTGGGGGGCAAAATTCAGCTCGTAGGTGATGACTTGTTTGTAACCAATGTGGACCGTCTGCAGCGTGGCATCGATGAGAACATCGCTAACGCTATTCTCATTAAGGTAAATCAGATTGGTACGCTCACCGAGACTATCGATGCTATCAACTTGGGTCGTCGTAATGGCTATAAGAGCGTGATGTCGCACCGATCGGGGGAGACGGAGGATAACACGATTGCTGATTTAGCGGTGGCGTTGAACACGGGCCAAATCAAGACGGGCTCGGCTTCGCGCTCCGACCGGATGGCTAAATACAATCAACTGCTGCGTATTGAGGAGGAGTTGGGCGAAATTGCTTACTATCCTGGGCGCAAGATGTAGCACTTGAAGTCAGCTGATTTTTGGCTGAATACGTTAGAACGGCACCGTGGCTTAGTAGGCTGCGGTGCCGTTTTTAGTATATTTGAGCCTATGGGTTGGTCTACTTTCTTTACTGCCGTGTCGCGCGTGGTGCGCAGCTTCTACTTCCTCACCGGAGCTAGCTTTGTGGTCTGGATGTGCGTGTTTGATGCGAATGACTTGTTCAAACAATACGACATGTACGAGAAGTGGCGAGAGCTGCAAACCGAACGCGAGTACTACCTGACCAATATCGAGACTGTGAAGAAGGAGCGTGCTGAGCTGCTAAGCAGCCCCGAACTGCTGGAGAAATTTGCCCGTGAGCGGTACATTATGAAGCGTCCTGGAGAGGATGTGTTCATTCTGGTGCCTCAAGAAGAGCAGGATTAATGAAGCTTCAACGCAGCCATAGCTGCCTTAAACGAATCAGCTCATGGCCGCTGGGGGGCAAATTGCTATGCTTGGCGCTCTTGTTCCTGCTTAGCTTTCCGGTAGCTGCCCAGCCTTCCCAGATACAAGTATCGCGTCAGTTTCTGCTGGCTGTGCTGCGCGGCGACAATGCCGCTGCCTACAAATTGCTGGCACCCGAAATAAGCAAAACGGTGTCTAAAAAGCAGTTCAAAGAGGCCGTGCGACCCTTGTATCAGCAAGGCCGAGACTTCGGTCAACCAATAGAGTTATACAAGCTGGGCCTACGTTTAGGCGAAGAAGCAACACAGCGCTACTTCTATGCCTTCACGTTCAAAAGCGACACATTACAAACCCGGCCCCGCGTGATGCTCGATGTGACGTTTCGAGACACGACGGCTACACGCATCCTGAGCTTTGGGATGATTCCGGCGCCGCAGGGCAAACAGAAAAAGTAATTCTACTCGATCTTCTTACCCGTCATAGCTTGTTTGATGGAGATGTTCATTACTCGCTCGGCAAAGGGGCTGGTCAGACCTTCTAGCTCATCAACGGCCTTGAGAATGGTGTCCTTATCTTGAGTAGTAAGGGCATCTTTTAAGTTCTCAACCGAGGCTGCCGTTTGGGTGATTTCGTCTTCGGTCAAGTACTGAGAGTTTTTATCTACGAAGCGCTCTACCTGATAAATCATCTGCTCAGCAA
This sequence comes from Hymenobacter sp. HD11105, assembly GCF_054051685.1. Taxonomy (NCBI): domain Bacteria; kingdom Pseudomonadati; phylum Bacteroidota; class Cytophagia; order Cytophagales; family Hymenobacteraceae; genus Hymenobacter; species Hymenobacter sp. HD11105. The sequence goes on from NZ_JBSWBR010000001.1 coordinate 901,573, forward strand.
CGGTACGGGCCTCGATGACCATACGCGCCGATACATCCTCGCGGGCGTGGGTGAGCGAGTCCATTAGCATTTGCTCTACTTGCTCGTCGGTGAGGCCGTACTGGGGCTTTATTTCGACGGCTTGGTGAGTATTTGAGCGTAGCTCTCGGGCTTCTACCTTTAGAATACCGTCGGCATTGAGAATAAAGTTGACATCCACTTTGGGTAAGCCAGCAGGCATGGCGGGAATGCCGCGCAAGTCGAACTCGGCCAGCTTGCGGTTCTCTTTTACCAAATCCCGCTCGCCTTGGTAGACGGATATTTTGAGGTTTACCTGGCCATCAACGCTGGTAGTGTACTGGCGACCGGCTTTGGTCGGTATCTTGGAATTTCGAGGGATAATTGGGTCCATGAGGCCGCCCAGCGTTTCGATGCCGAGCGTGAGCGGCGTTACGTCGAGCAGGAGTACATCACGGCGGTTGCCGCCCAGAATATCGGCCTGAATGGCAGCGCCGAGCGCTACGACTTCATCGGGGTTTAATGAGCTGTTGGCGGGCTGCTGAAAAAAGGCCGATACGGAATCATAAACTAACGGCACGCGGGTGGAGCCGCCTACCAGCAACACGGCATCCAGATCTTGGGGCGTGAGTTTGGCGTCTGTCATGGCTTGGCGACAGGCAGCTAGGGTGCGATCCACTAGGGGCTGTACTAGCTCATTGAACTTGGCTTTGGTTAGAGGCAGTACAGTACCGCCAAAGTCACTGCTGAAATCATCGTTGTCGCTGAGGTGGCGCTTGGCTTGTTCGGCCAGCAGACGCAGCTGTTGTTGTGCTTCCACGTTCTGGAACAGCACCGTGGATAGCTGATATTCGGTGGCCCAGTACTCGTAGATGGAGCGGTCCATGTCGTCGCCGCCTAGAAAGGTGTCGCCGTTGGTGCTGATTACTTCGAATATTCCCTGCTGAATGCGCAGAATGCTGATATCGAAGGTGCCGCCGCCGAGGTCGTACACGGCTACGGTCTTCTCTTCATCGGGCGAGAGGCCAATGCCATAAGCCAGCGCGGCTGCGGTGGGCTCGTTTACAATGCGCAGCACTTCTAAGCCCGCCAAACGGCCGGCGTCGCGGGTGGCTTGACGCTGTGAATCGTTGAAGTAAGCGGGCACCGTGATGACGGCCTTATTAACGGGCGTTTTGAGGGCGTGCTCAGCACGGGCGCGCAACTCTTTTAAAATCTCGGCCGAAAGCTCGATGGGGGAATAGAATTGCCCCCCAACCCTGATTTTGACCAAGCCTTCGCTATTATCATCGATAATCTTGTAGCCGAGCTGGCCAGCGTGCTCACCCAAGTCGCGGTACGACTTACCGAGCAGGCGCTTTACAGAGTAAATCGTGTTCTGCGGATCGGTGAGCAAGTATTGCTTGGCGTCGGTGCCGACGATGGGGTCATTGCCGTCGGTGGGGAAGTGCACGACGCTGGGTACGATAGTGCCGCGGCCTTGATCATTGATGGCTACTGGCTGACGGCCTTCGGGATGGATGTAGGCGACCAGACTATTAGTAGTGCCTAGGTCAATACCGACAATGATTTCTTCCTGTTGAATACTCCCCGTAGAGAGGTTGATTGCGACTTTAGCCATGTATGCGGAGGACGGCGCGCCGAAGCGGCGGATGAGCAAAACGGAGTGGTAGAGGATAAGAACCAGGGCCGTATTGGAGCAACAAAAGTAGAGAAGAAAAGTGGGCAGCGTTTGTGTACGCCTCAGACTCGAAATAGGTAATGAATCTGAAGCAAGATTAATACGCTCTTCAATATGAATCAGAGTTGTTTTATAGCCTGCGCTTTCTAGGCGAGTAAGCTAGCACCGGATTTAAGGCTTGTTATTCTAGAACTCATAAGCGAGCAAATACAGCCGCAATAACAGCAGTGATTACTGTGGAAGTGAGAACCAAGCCGATCCTGTAAACAGTATGCATTTGCACAAGTGCAAATGCATAAGGAATCTAAAAGGCACTTTTAATGTTAGCCTAATCTCTAAAGCTTTTGATTAAAATATATCGTTTCACTTAGGTCTGCGTATAAAGACCTTTGTGTGAAGAAAATAAGCTCTCCTTAGCTTAGGTAATCACTCTTTAAATACTAAGAAGATGGAAAAGGCAAGTGTAGTACAGCGTAAGCGTTTGAAGCGCCGTGCTCGTCGGGTAGCCCGTCGTGCTCTACCTTTTTTGGCTTCGCTGTTTCTGGCTACTCCATTAGCTTCTCCCATTAAGTCGACAATGGCTAGTGCGAAGGGAGTAGAGGTGAAGATGCCGACGGAGAAAGAGATGGAATCCGCTTTCTTTAACCAGCGCATGCACGATTTGTATCGTGACCTAAATGTGGAGCAGCAGGGCTTACGCTACGAGGTGTTTGAGAAAGCCATGACTGGCTACCTGAATCTGCGCACCGAAAATAAGCTCGGCGACAAGCAACTTCTGACGGTTGTTGACTTTGAGAAGCCATCAACCGAGAAGCGCTTGTGGGTGATCGATCTGGAAAAGAAGCAGGTAAAGTTTAATACGCTTGTTGCTCATGGTCGTAACTCGGGTGAGAACCTGACCAAGAGTTTTTCCAATAAGAATGAGTCAAATATGAGTAGCCTGGGCTTCTACGTCACTCAGGATGAATATATTGGCAAACATGGCCGCTCGTTGAAGCTAGAAGGCGTAGACGAAGGCTATAATGATAATGCCTTAGACCGTTCAGTGGTAATGCACGGTGCAGACTATGTAAGCGAAGAGTTTGTGCGCCAAAATGGCCGTTTGGGCCGTAGCCTCGGCTGCCCAGCCTTACCTATGGATCAATATGCTGAGATTATTGATGAAGTAGGCGGCAAAACCTGCTTGTTCTTGAATGGTCCTGACACGGAGTACTCATCGAAGTACCTGGATCAGGATGTAGCAGTAGCTTCTCTTGTTGAAGCGAATCAGATGATTTAACTATTCTTTCGATAATGAAAGCCCCCCAGAAATCTCTGGGGGGCTTTTTCGTGTTTAAGCTGTTGGGTGAATTAGAGCGACACGCCAAACTTTTGCCCCACCGTTTCCAAATCGCGCACTACGGTTTCAAGCAAAGGAATGCCCCCCAATAGGCGTTCGGCCGATATGAGACGTTCCGGGTCGCCGGGAATCAGCACTTGCTGGCCCTCAACGGCACGGGCTTGGCGAAACGTAGTAATCCAGTTGTCCATGTGCGCTTTAAACTCGGCAGCAGGCCGGAAAGCATCGACCCGCATGGCGCCGAAGAAGTGACCAATGCCTTGGCCCACCGGATCGGCGGGCGGCTGGAGGAAAGCTACGAAGGGCGGCACCCACGGACCATAATTGGCCCCCGACAACACGGCCGAGAAGATATCGACTATACTACCCAAGCAGTAGCCTTTATGCGAGCCAGTTTCGCCCCCCAGCGGCAGTAGGGCGCCACCATCCTTCAACTCGTTGGCATTGGTGGAGCTGTTACCCTGTGCATCCTGAATCCACCCGGCGGGAGCGGGCTGCTGCTTGCGCTGCAAGATCTCAAGCTTACCGTTGGCGGCGGTGGTAGTGGCAAAGTCAGCTACAAAATCGGGCTGCTCACCGGCGGGGATGGCTACAGCAATAGGATTAGTGCCCAGCAACCGATCCAGGGAGTGAGTAGGTGCTACTAAGGGGCTGGCGTTGGTCATGGCAATGCCAATCATGTCGTGGGCCAGGGCCTTCATGGCGTGGTAGCCAGCAATGCCGAAATGGTTGGAGTTCTTCACCGACACCCAGCCAGTACCGGCCAGCTTAGCTTTTTCCAGCGCCACTTGCATGGCTTTAGGCGCTACAACCAGGCCCAGGCCACCATCTCCATCCACGACGGCCGTGCTGGGCGTCTCGTACACCACGCCTACCCGCGGCTTCGGGTTGATGCGGCCCGCTTCCCACAAGCGCACGTAGCCAATAAGCCGTGCCACGCCGTGCGAGTCGATACCGCGCAAATCGGCCGCCAATAGCGCTTCCGTCGCGGTCGTTGCGTCGTCTTCAGGGCAGCCGATGCTGCGAAAAACGGATTCGGTGAACGTAAAGAGATGGCTATAGGAGAAAATCATAAGAATAGGCCAGCCAAATTAATGTGTCAGAATTTCGGCTAACAGACCCTCTTTCAGCGCGTAGGCTGAAGCCCGAATGCTAGTGAAGCCGTAGGTTTTCAGCACAAAATCGATAAGCACGCAGGCTACTACAATCATATCGGCGCGCAGGGGTGTCATGCCGGGCATGGACAGGCGTTGCTCGTGGGTACTGGCCAGCAGCAGTTCGTAGCTCTGGTAAAAGCTTTGGGGGGCAATTTCGGTGACGGGCGGTATTTCGGTGCGAAGGTCGCCCTGTTGAGCAGCCTGCAAATCACCTAGCGTATCAAAGGTGCCAGATGCGCCTACTAAACCTACGGGCTGAAACTCCTGCACGGCGGCAGTGAGCGGCGCGAGCTGAGTAGCCAGATACGCTTGCTCAGCGCGCACATCATCGGTAGTGAGTGGGTCGTGTTGGAAAAATAGATCAAGCAGCCGCTGGGCTCCAATCTCAAAGCTTTGCTTCCAAAAAATAGAAGCTTCATCGGCAATAATAAACTCCACGCTGCCCCCACCAATATCCATGAGCAAATGCGGCTCCTGACCCAGCGCCACAGCCTGCCGAATCCCCTGGCAAATAAGCTCCGCCTCTCGGTCGCCGGGAATCACGTCGACTTTGATACCGGTCTGCTCGAAAATAGCCTCAACTAGCTCGTTGCCATTGCGGGCACTCCGCACGGCGCTGGTAGCGGTGGCGCGTACATCGGTCACTTGGTGCAGCTCTATTTCCTCCTGAAAAGCGGCCAGGGTGTGCAACGCCCGCGCAAATGCCTCAGGCGCAATTTCGCCGTTGCTGATGCCGCCTTCGCCCAGCTTTACGCCTACTTTAGTGCGCAAAAGGGTAGTGGGCCCGGCGGTGGAGCCCGTGGGGGGCATTTCTACAATCAGCAGGTGAAAGGTGTTGGTGCCCATGTCAATAAGGGCCAGGCGCGCAGGTTTGGTCATTGTCATGGGCTAAAAGAGTAGAAGCTTAATTTTCAGGTAGGCCTCCGGTTAGAAGCTGAATCGGCAAAACGTACCGAGTGGCAGCTTGCGCTGGCCCTGGTCGTGCAAATAGATTTCGCCGATTTCACGGGTTCCTTGAATAGCGGGGAAAATGTTAGAAACCAGATTGTCGAGGATGAGCGCTGAAAAGCCCAGCGAGTACAAGTTGATAAGAAAGAAATGGTCTTGCGGATCGAGTAGCTCTTTGCAAAGCTTTAACAGCTCATTCAACTCATCTTCTAGCTGCCACTTTTCTCCGTTCGGGCCGCGGCCGTAGGCGGGCGGGTCCAGAATCAGGCCTTGGTACTTGCTGCCGCGCTTTACTTCCCGGCGCACGTACTTCATGGCGTCTTCTACCAGCCAGCGCACGCCGTCGAGTTGGCTGGCTTCCATGTTATCGCGGGCCCAGAAGTTGACTTGCTTAACGGAGTCGAGGTGGGTGACATCAGCGCCGGCTGCACGAGCAGCCAATGTGGCGGCGCCGGTGTAAGCAAACAGGTTGAGCACCCGGGGCTGAGCGGCGCGGCGCTTCTTTGTTTGCTCAAAAATGAAGCGCCAGTTAGGGTCTTGCTCCGGAAAAAGCCCCACGTGCTTGAAGGCCGAGAGGCCCAGCCGAAAGCGCAGATGCAGATCGTTCTGGTCGTAGTTTATTACCCATTGCTCAGGCATACCGGGCTTGAGCTGCCATTGGCCGCGCTCTTGGCTGCCTTTTTCGCGGCGGAAAGTGGCATGGGCGCGGGCCCACTCGCTGGGGGGCAAATGCTGGTCCCAGATGGCCTGAGGTTCGGGCCGGGCAAGGACGTAGCGTCCGAAGCGTTCGAGTTTTTCGAAGTTGCCCGCGTCGAGCAACTCATAATCGGGCCAGGTGCCGGTAGTGAGGAATGAATACATAGGGCGTCATGAAACCGCCGCCGGGCGGGTCGCCAAAGGTAAGGCAGCCGCGTAAGCTTTGCGTTTGATTCAGTTAATTTAGGAGCCAGCCCTGGCCCGCATTGTTTTGACGCCCTTACTGGCCCTGCTAAACCAACACTAGTCAAGCCGTTATGTCTGAAATTCAGCGTATTGTTAACCAGCTCCAACGCGCCTTCGACGGCGACGCTTGGTTGGGGCCATCATTGGGAGCTACGCTTGAAGGCTTGAGCGCCGCCCAAGCTGCAACGCGGGTGTTGCCCACTGCACACAGCATCTGGGAAATCGTGCTGCACCTGACGGCCTGGATACGCACTGTACAGCAGCGCGTCCAAGAAGGCCAGTTGATTGAGCTATCTGACGCAGACGATTGGCCCCCTGTGCCGCTCTCTGCTGATGCGGCTGCATGGCAGCAGGCGCTGGCTGCCCTTGCCCAAGCTCATACCGAGCTGTTGGCTACCGTCACCCAACTATCCATCCCCGACCTCGACCGCCTGTTGGGTACTTCCCGCGACCGGCCCCAGGGTGTCGGCGTCAGTTATTATGTCATGCTTCACGGCTTGGCGCAACACAATCTCTATCACGCCGGCCAAATAGCGCTGCTCCGCAAGGTCGCTGGCGCGTAAGCTCCGAAACTCGTCACCACCGCTAGGAGTTAGACTTTGACCGACAAATGCCACCTTTGTAGTATGACTATCCGCTTTCATAAATACCAAGGCACCGGCAACGACTTCGTGATGATAGACGACCGGACGTTGCAGTTTGACGCCAATAACCATCAACTCGTGCGCCACCTCTGCGACCGGCGCTTAGGCATCGGGGCCGATGGTCTTATTCTGCTACGTGAGCACCGCGACCTAGACTTTGAAATGGTGTACTTCAACGCCGATGGCTACGTGGGTTCCATGTGCGGCAATGGGGGGCGCTGCACCGTGGCTTTTGCCAAGCATATAGGGCATATTAAAAATGAAACCCGCTTTCAAGCCGTCGATGGGCCGCACGAGGCGCGCGTTGATGCCGACGGCATCGTACACCTGCGCATGCAGGACGTGCTGGGCCAGCAGGAGGTAAGCGAAGACGGCATCTTCTTGAATACTGGTTCGCCCCACATTGTGCGATTTTTGCCCCCCAGCAGCCTCACTGAGCTAAACGTAGTAAGCGAAGGCCGGGCCGTGCGCTACAACGAGCGGTTCCGGGAGCGGGGCACCAACGTGAATTTCGTGGAAACGCCTCCCACGCCCGAGCTGCCCTGGCAAGTGCGCACATATGAGCGCGGCGTAGAAGACGAGACTTTATCCTGCGGTACGGGCGTCACGGCGGTAGCGCTGGCCGCTTCTCGCCGCGGGGCCACTAGCCCCGTACACCTGCGCACACCAGGCGGCGACCTGCGCGTTTCTTTTGATTCACAGCCCGATGGTTCCTTTATCAATGTCTACCTGAGCGGACCCGCTGTGCGCGTGTTTGAAGGCATAGTGGAAGGCTAGCTAACCAACGTAATTTGCCCCCAGCGCCGAACCTATGCGCCTGGGGGCAATTTTTTATTCTTATGCATTCCGAATTGGTTTTTCTGCGCGCCCTCGAAGACTCTGATCTGGAGTTCTTGTACGCGCTCGAAAACGACCCTACTATCTGGGGCGTATCGGATACGCTGGCGCCAGTGTCGCGGCATGCTTTGCGCCAATACCTAGGCCACGCTGCTGCCGATTTTTTTGAAGTGCGCCAGTTGCGGCTGGTGATTTGCGCCAAAACAGACGGCCGGGCCGTTGGAATACTAGACTTATTCAACTTTGAGCCTTTACACCAACGCGCGGGGATTGGTATCACGGTGATTAATGAAGAGCGACGGCAAGGGTATGCGCAAGCTGCGCTAGTGTTAGCGGTAGACTATGCTAGGCTTACGTTGCGTCTGCATCAGCTATATTGTACTATTTCTAGCGTTAATGAAGCTAGTCTGCGGCTTTTCCAGGCCACCGGATTTCAACAGGTAGGTATTAGGCGAGAGTGGCTCAGGACCGTTGAGGGTTGGGAGGACGCAGTTGAGCTTCAAAAAATATTATAACCTGTACAGTATAAGACAATTGCTGGCAGATTAGTGAGTTAGCTACAACGCATTTATTCCCTCTATTCGCTACGGTTGAGGTCGGTGCCGACTAATTAAAGTAGCATTAAGAAAAGCAGCATCCTTTTTAGCAAAGACTCGTATAGGAGAAGCGTTGCAAAACCGAGGAATTATACTGCTGAGTTAGGCCCTCTGGTTTACTACATACTTTCTAGCTACTCTTCTATGCCGATTTCTACCTCGGCGGATGCGCCACCACGCGCTTCAGCCACAGCGTCTAACCAGCCTTCCTCTTCCCAAACTGATATTGCCGCTGCATCCTCTTACTCTTTACCTGACATCATTTGCTTCGCCCATTTACACTGGGATTTTGTGTGGCAGCGCCCACAGCATTTGCTGTCTCGTTTTGCCCAGCAGGGCCGCGTATTTTATGTTGAAGAGCCATTCGTTCATGGCGATGATCCGAATTTAGAAGCGCACTTTGAAATAAAAGAGCGTCAGAATGGATTGAAAGTATTGGTAGCTCACCTACCCGCTGGTCTGAATGAGGAAGCCACTGATCAAGCCCAGGCGAAGTTGCTGAGCCAGTATTTTGCTGCAAACAACATCAATCAGTTTGTTGCGTGGTATTACACGCCCATGGCGCTGAGCAAGTCGCGCCATTTGCAGGCGGCGCTTACAGTGTACGACTGCATGGATGAGCTGGCAAATTTCAAATTTGCCCCCCCGCGCCTTCGTGAGCTAGAACAGGAGCTATTTAAGCGCGCTGATTTGGTGTTTACCGGCGGACAAAGTCTATATGAAGCCAAAAGCAAGCAACACGACGATGCCCACGCTTTCCCTAGTAGCATTGATAAGGCTCACTTCGGTCAGGCCCGTGAGGCCGGCGAGGACCCCGCTGACCAAGCAAGCATTGCGCATCCTCGCGTTGGGTTTTTTGGGGTAGTAGATGAGCGCCTGGACATTGAGCTATTGGGTGAGCTAGCGAAAGCTCATCCGGAGTGGCAATTCATCATTATTGGCCCCGTAGTGAAGATTGAAAAGTCGGCACTGCCGAGCACGCCCAACATTCATTATCTGGGGGGCAAAGACTATAAGGAACTCCCTATGTATTTGCGGGGTTGGGATGTAGCTACGCTGCTTTTTGCTGATAATGAGAGCACAAAGTTCATTTCTCCCACCAAAACCCCGGAGTACCTTTCGGCAGGTAAACCGGTAGTGAGTACGCCTATCCGCGACGTAGTACGCCCCTATGGCGAATTAAATCTGGTGCAAATCGCTTCCACGGCTGACGAGTTTGGGGTAGCAATTGGCCGGGCATTGCAGCAAAAAGACGATGCTGAGTGGCTCGCTCGCACTGACGCATACTTAGCCACCATTTCCTGGGATCTTACCTGGCAGGATATGGTACGCCTGATGCAGCAGCGCTTAGCCGCCAAGTAAAAAAAGTTGGATAATACCGAATAAACGTGAGTCTACGTACTACACGACACCAGTTGCAGCCTTACCGCCCCTTTCCCCTCACCAAAACACAAACTTAGCTATGTTCGATTACCTGATCGTTGGGGCCGGCTTCGCTGGCAGCGTACTAGCCGAACGGCTAGCAACCCGCTCAAACAAGAAAGTTTTAATCATTGATAAGCGTAATCATATCGCTGGCAATGCTTACGACCATTATAATGAAGAGGGGATATTAGTCCACAAATATGGTCCCCACATCTTCCACACTAACTCCAAAGACGTATTTGAATACCTCTCCAACTTCACCGATTGGCGTCCGTATGAGCACCGCGTATTAGCGTCCGTAGACGGACAGATGGTACCCATGCCCATCAACTTGGACACGATCAATAAGCTGTACGGCCTGAGTCTGAACAGCTTTGAAGTAGAGCAGTTCCTAGAGTCGCTGGCTGAGACTATTCCGGTTATTAAGACCTCGGAAGACGTAGTAGTAAGCAAAGTAGGCCGCGAATTGTACGAGAAGTTCTTTAAGAATTATACCCGTAAGCAATGGGGTATGGACCCCTCGGAGTTGGATAAGTCAGTGACCTCGCGCGTGCCTACCCGCACCAACCGTGACGACCGCTACTTCACTGATACTTACCAGGCTATGCCGCTGCACGGCTACACCCGCATGTTTGAGAAGATGCTCGATCATCCAAACATCAAGGTCATGCTGAACACGGACTACCACGAAATCATCGACTTCGTGCCCTTCAAGGAAATCATCTTCACAGGTCCGGTAGATGAGTATTTTGACTTCAAGTTCGGGAAGTTGCCTTACCGTTCTTTGGAGTTCAAGCACGAAACACTGAACGTGGAGAAGTTCTTGGCCGCGCCGGTAGTGAACTATCCCAACGAGCACCTGTACACGCGCATTACGGAGTTTAAGGCCCTTACCGGTCAGCAACATCCTAAAACCAGTGTGGTGTATGAGTACCCCAGAGCTGAGGGCGATCCTTACTATCCAATTCCGCGCCTCGAAAACGCCGAGCTGTATAATAAGTACAAGAAGCTAGCCGACGAAACGCCCAATGTTTACTTCGTGGGTCGCTTAGCTACCTATAAGTACTATAACATGGACCAGGTAGTAGCGCAAGCACTTACCTTGTATAAGAAGCTAACCGAGAAAAGCGAAGAAGCCCAAAAAGTAAAAAAACCAGCCATTTCTGGCTCGGCTTCGTTAGTAGAAAAACTAGTATCCCGCGCTCCGGCTAAGGAATAACGTTTTTAGTACAAACCGGCTGTCAGACGTCTGTCACCCTGCGTTGGCAACGAGTAGTTTTTAAGTCAAAAATGCCCCCCGGCTGCCGACTGCAAAGCTCCTCGTTCCGCTCAGGGTGACAGAACTGTTTTCGGATGGTGCCAACTCAACACTGGTAGTACTGGTGCAGGCAGCCACAAACCGATAGAAGGATGGAAAAAGTAGAAATGTGGGGGGGCATTGAGTGTACCATACGACGAATTGGCGACGGATATTCCGACCAGCTCGTGAGTAGTGGCCACCGCACCCGAATTGAAGACTTAGACCTCTTCGCTGAGTTAGGAATTAAGAAGCTACGTTACCCTATTCTCTGGGAGCAGGTAGCCCCGGAAAGCCTAGATAACCCCGACTGGACTTGGACCGATGAGCGTATGGCCCGCCTGCGCGAACTAGGCATCGATCCTATCGTAACCTTACTACACCACGGTAGCGGACCCCGCTATACGGCCCTGCACCAGGATAATTTTGTACCCGGCCTGGCGCGCTTTGCTCGTATGGTGGCCGAGCGCTACCCTTGGATAAAGAATTTCACGCCCGTAAACGAGCCGCTGACTACAGCCCGCTTCAGTGGCTTGTATGGCATCTGGTATCCACACGGGCTCGATGATAAAACCTTCGTACGCATTCAGCTCAATCATATCAAGGGTACGAGGGAGGCTATGAAGGCCATTCGGCAGACAACGCCTGATGCTCAACTGATCCAGACTGAAGACCTGGGCAAGACGCACTGCACGCCCGCGTTGGCCGAGCAGGCCGAGTACGAAAATAACCGGCGCTGGCTCACCTTCGATTTGCTCTGCGGACGCATCGACAACGAACACCCCATGTGGGAGTACCTGCGTAAAAACGGTGCCTCGGAAGCCGAACTGCTCAATTTGGTCAATGACCCGCTACCGCCCGATGTGTTAGGCGTCAACCACTATATCACCAGCGAGCGGTTTCTGGACGAAAATCACCATTACTTTCCTGCCCAGCACCTTTGCCAGAGCGAAGCCCGCACCAACTACGCCGATGTCGAGGCCGTGCGCGTGAAGCTCGTGCCGCTGGCCGGTCTTGAAACACTACTACTGGAGGCTTGGGAGCGTTACCAACTCCCTATCGCTATTACGGAAGTACATCTGGAATGTACCCGAGAAGAGCAGATGCGCTGGGTGAAGTATTTCTGGGACACAGCCAACAAGCTGAAAGAGGATGGCGTCGATATGCGCGCCATTACCATCTGGTCTTTGCTAGGAGCTTACGATTGGAACACCTTGCTCACTCAGGAGGGTGCCTTTTACGAAAGCGGCGTATTTGATATGCGGGGGGGGGAACCTCGCCCTACTGCGCTATTTAAAATGGTAAAAAGCCTCGCCACGAAAGGCCATTATGATCATCCGTTGCTACAGTCTAAGGGCTGGTGGGAGCGGGATGACCGCTTTATCTACCACCATCACTGTCCTGCTTCCAAATCTGCCTGAGCTATGAAAATACTTGACATGAACGATCTGGCCGCCGAGCTAAACAAGCCGGCGGTTCAACCTTTGCTCGTTACTGGTGCAAACGGAACCCTCGGGCGCGCTTTTCAGCGTATTTGTGCCATCCGAGGCATCGAAACTGTAGCCTTAGGCCGCAGCGAAATGGATATCACCGATCCGGTTTCGGTCGAAAAAGCAATAACCCAATACAACCCCTGGGCTGTGGTAAATACCGCAGGCTATGTACGGGTTGACGAGGCCGAAGCCGACTTTAAGCGGTGCTACCTCGAAAATACAACTGGCCCAGCCATCATAGCTGCCGCCTGTGCCTACCGAGAAATCCCCTTTCTAACATTCTCCTCCGACCTCGTCTTCGACGGCAACAAGTCGGCGGCATATGTCGAAACGGACACGCCGAGCCCCCTGAACGTGTACGGCAATAGTAAGCGCCTCGCCGAGCGCGATGTGCTGGCTTGTATGCCCAGCGCGCTGGTAGTGCGCACCAGTGCTTTTTTCAGCCCCTGGGATGAGTATAACTTTGTGTACTACGCGTTGCGGGCCGGTCATAATAAGCAAGCCTTTGAGGCCGCTGACGATGTCTTGATTTCGCCTACCTACGTTCCTGACTTGGTAAACGAGTCTTTGAACCTGCTTATTGATGAGGAACGGGGGGTGTGGCACTTGGCAAATAAAGGCTCGTACACTTGGGCAGACCTGGCGCGCTTAGCCGCCGATATGGCTAGCCTAGACACTTCTTTCGTTGTTCCCCGCGCTATGCAGGCCTTTGGCTTGGCTGCTGCGCGACCTTCCTATAGCGTACTTGGCAGCAAGCAGGGCGATATGCTGCCTTCGGTTGAAGACCGGTTGGAGCGGTGCGTAGCCGAAGTGATGAACAATATGAGAAACGCACCCGAGGAGGCTATTGCGGTTGCCTCGTAGTGTATAGAGCAGTTGGGGACAACTTCCTTGTGCCCTCACTTCTGTTATGATTGGTCAAAATTGCCCCCCAGAACCTGACAACTTTTCTATCCCGGAAACCCCGCACACTCTTTGAGGTGACGGGGTTTCGTCGTTTTAGAAGCTGGGGGGCATTTTGGCCGGTACTTTCCCAAAAACGCCGTAAATTTGGAGTGCGCCCCGGCGTTTTAAGCTAAATACTATCAGCATGTTTGATTTCCTAGGGAAAACCGTCGCCAAGATTTTCGGCTCCAAATCGGAGCGGGACTTGAAGGAGATTATCCCATACGTGGCGCTCATCAACGCCGAATATGCCAAACTGGCATCGCTCTCCGACGACCAACTGCGCGAGCAGACCAAGGAAGTCCGCGCCCGTATTGATGCTCACCTCAAGGCCACCGACGACCAGATTGCCAGTCTGCACCAGCGTATCTCCGACGAGCCCAACTTGGATATTACGCAGAAAGAGCAGCTCTTCGACCAGGTCGATGCGCTCGAAAAGCAGCGTAATAAGGAGCTGGAAGTGGTCCTGTTGCAGGTGCTGCCCGCGTCTTTTGCCATTGTGAAAGAAACGGCGCGCCGCTATAAAGAAAACGGCCAGCTCACCGTTACGGCCACCGACTACGACCGCGAATACGCTTCCCGCAAAGGCAACGTCACCATTCAGGGTGACCAGGCCGTGTGGGCTAACAAGTGGATTGCCGGCGGTGCCGAAATCACCTGGGACATGGTTCACTACGACGTGCAGCTGATTGGCGGCGTGGTGCTTCACCAGGGTAAGATTGCCGAAATGGCCACGGGTGAAGGTAAAACGCTGGTTTCGACTTTGCCGGCCTTCCTTAATGCCTTGGCCCGCCGCGGTGTACACTTGGTAACGGTAAACGACTACCTGGCCAAGCGTGACTCGGAGTGGAATGCGCCGCTGTTCGAGTTTCACGGTATCACCGTAGACTGCATCGACAAGCATCAGCCGAACACGGATGCTCGCCGCCGCGCCTACGCCGCCGACATTACCTACGGTACCAACAACGAATTCGGCTTTGACTATCTGCGCGACAACATGGCGCGGGAAACCGAGGAGCTGGTGCAGCGCAAGCACCATTTCGCCATGGTCGACGAAGTGGACTCCGTACTGATTGACGACGCCCGGACGCCGCTGATTATTTCCGGTCCAGTACCTCGCGGCGATGTGCACGAGTTCTATCAGCTGAAGCCTCGCATTCAGATGCTGGTGGATGCCCAGAAAAAGATTGTGCAAGACTACTTGGTGCAGGCTCGTAAGCTCATTAAGGAAGGCAAAGACGGCGCTGAAGCCGATGGTAAGGATGGCGAAGGCGGCCTGATGCTGTTCCGCGCTTATCGTGGCCTACCTAAGAGCAAGCCGCTTATCAAGTTCTTGTCGGAGACGGGCATGCGCGCCATTCTGCAGAAGACCGAGAACTTCTATCTGCAAGACAACTCGCGGCAGATGCCTAAGGCCGATGAGCCGCTGTACTTCACCATCGACGAGAAAAACAACCAGATCGAGCTGACCGAAAAGGGCATTGACCTGATTACGGCTCAAGGCGAAGATCCGCAGCTATTCATCATGCCCGATATCGGTATGGAGATAGCCAAAATTGAGAACAGCAAAATCATCGGTGATGAGGATAAGCTGCATCAGAAAGAAAAGCTGATGCAGGATTATCAGGAGAAGTCGGAGCGGGTACACACCGTAAACCAGCTGCTGAAGGCTTACACGCTGTTTGAGCGCGACGACCAGTACATCCTGACCGATGATGGCAAGGTGAAAATTGTGGATGAACAGACCGGCCGCGTGATGGAAGGTCGCCGCTATTCTGACGGCTTGCACCAGGCCATTGAAGCCAAGGAAAACGTGCGCGTAGAAGACGCCACCCAGACCTACGCCACGGTTACACTTCAGAACTACTTCCGTATGTACCATAAGCTGGCCGGCATGACCGGTACGGCCGAAACGGAAGCAGGCGAATTCTGGCAGATCTACAAGCTCGACGTAGTAGTGATTCCGACGAACCGTCAGATTTCGCGCAAAGACGAGCACGACAAGGTTTACAAGACCGTACGTGAGAAGTATAACGCCGTAGCTGAAGAAATTCAGACTTTGGTACAAGCTGGCCGCCCGGTGCTGGTAGGTACTACTTCGGTGGAAATTTCGGAGCTGGTAAGCCGTATGCTGAAACTGCGCGGTATTCAGCACCAGGTGTTGAACGCTAAGCAAAACCAGCGTGAAGCCGAGATTGTAGCGGGTGCTGGCTTCCCCGGCACCGTAACCATTGCTACCAACATGGCTGGTCGTGGTACCGACATTAAGCTAAAAGAAACTTCGCGCGAGTCGGGTGGTCTGGCCATTATTGGTACGGAGCGCCACGAAAGCCGCCGCGTCGACCGGCAGCTGCGCGGTCGTGCTGGTCGTCAGGGTGATCCGGGTTCGTCGCAGTTCTTCGTGTCATTGGAAGATAACTTGATGCGCTTGTTCGGCTCGGACCGCATTGCCAAGCTCATGGACCGTATGGGTCTAGAAGAAGGCGAAGTAATTCAGCACTCCATGATTACGAGCAGCATTGAGCGCGCTCAGAAGAAGGTAGAGGAGAATAACTTCGGTACGCGGAAGCGCCTGCTGGAGTACGACGACGTGATGAACGCTCAGCGCGAAGTGGTGTACAAGCGTCGCCGCAACGCCCTGTTTGGCGAGCGTCTTGAGCTGGACATCTGGAACATGATTTACGACGTCTGCGACGACATTGTGAACAGCCACAAAATCAGCAACGACTTTGAAGACTTCAAGCTGGCCGTTATACGGGTGTTTGGCTACGATACTCACCTCACGGCTCAGGACCTGACCAGCTTGCAGGCGCCTGCCTTGGCTCAGAAGCTATATGATGAAGCCCTCGGCTACTATCAGAGCAAGAACGACCACATCGCGGCCAATACCTTGCCGCTGGTCAATGATCTAATCAACCAGAACGCACCTTTCGAGAACATCGCGATTCCCTTCACTGATGGCCGCAAGCAGATTACGGTAGTTACCAACCTGCGTCGCAACCAAGCCACCGGAGGCCACGAAACCATTCGGGGCATGGAGAAAATCGTGGTGCTTTCCACCATCGACACGGCCTGGACTCAGCACCTGCGTCAGATGGACGACTTGAAGCAAGTGGTGCAGAACGCGGTGTACGAGCAGAAAGACCCGCTGTTGGTTTACAAGTTTGAGTCGTTTGAACTGTTTAAGCAGATGATTGGCAAGGTGAACGAGGAAACGGTTTCCTTCCTCTTCCGCGCCGACATTCCGATGCAGCAGGAAAGCGGCCACACCCAGGAGCCCGAGTTCTTTGTAGAGGCAGATTTGCCCCCCGCACCGAAAGCTCCCAAGCTGAAGGCGCAGAAGGAAGTCTCTTCTATCTCGCTCGGCGCTGGACCTGAGGATATGGGCCCTGAGCCAGCTCCGGTACTAGAAAAACAGCAGCCTGTGCGCGCTCAAAAAATTGCGAACCGCAACGAAAAAGTAAGCGTGCAGTATATGGACGGCCGCATCGTGCGCGATGTGAAGTACAAGACCGTAGAGGACGATGTGCTTCATAACCGCTGCGTATTGGTGGACTAAAAAGCCCTCCAGAACGAAGTAGACATACGTGGCAGGCGGCTTTTGATGAAAGCTGCCTGCCACGTGTCTTTTGGCAATGTTTCTGCGAAGGAGTGCCGCGGTTTGGGTGGAAGCCTAGGCCGTGTTTGCTACCTTACCTTTGATACTTTGTTGTTCTAGTTTATGAGTGTTTCCTCCGCCCAGCTTGCTGCCGCTATCGATCATACACTACTGCGCCCAGATGCTACTCCTGAAGAAATAGCCAAGCTATGCGCCGAGGCTGCGCAAGCCAAGTTCGCCACCGTGTGCGTGCCGCCTTGCTACGTGCGCTACGCTGTAGAACAGCTACAGGGGGCAATTCCGGTGTGTACGGTAGTAGGCTTTCCGCTGGGCTATCAAATCACGAAAGTCAAGTTTTTCGAAGCTCATCAAGCCCTCAATGACGGAGCTACCGAGATTGATATGGTTATCAATATTGGCGCGTTCAAGTCAGGCAGGGTAGAGGAAGTAGAGGAAGAGATTGGCCAACTAGCTGAACTTTGCCACTTTAAAAACGCTATTCTAAAAGTGATTATCGAAACGGCTCTGCTCACGGATGAGGAGATTATAACTGCTTGCCGCATCTGTGCGGCCGTAGGAGCCGATTTTGTGAAGACCTCAACCGGCTTTGCCGCTCGTGGCGCTTCCGTTGCTGATATCACCCTAATGCGCGACCATTTGCCCCCCAGAGTGCGCATAAAGGCGGCGGGGGGCATTCGTACCCGCGTGGCGGCGCTGGCCTTGCTTGCTGCCGGCGCTCACCGCTTAGGTTCCTCCAATAGCCTGGCTTTACTTAAAGAAGATGAAATACCTGCTGCGTAACGTGTTCCTGTTCTCTGCCATGCTTACACTGGCGTCTTGCGCGGCCTCCGGGCCGGTAGGCTCCGCCAGCACGCCCGACAGCACACGTCGGCGCGATGCTAGTTTGCCGGCCGAGGACTTGAGTCGTTACCGGCCTGTTTTTACGCCAACCGCTACGGCCACGCAGCCCGTGAGCCCAAAGCCCACCGTAGCGCCCACCAACCACGTCAACAACCAAATTGATCAGCGCCTGCGCGACCAAGCCGTTACCAACCAGAACGTGAAGTATGCCCAAGGCTATCGGATTTTGGCTTACGTAGGCATGGAGCGCGACCAAGTAATGGCCATTCGGCGAGCCGTTATTAGCCGCTATCCGGACGAAACGGACTATATTAGCTTCAAGCAGCCTACCTATCGCCTGCTTATTGGCGATTATCTCACCCGTTTGGAAGCTGAGCAAGCCATGCTGCGCATCAAGCCCTTGGCGCCTAAAGCGCAACTAGAGCCAGCCCAAGTGGTGCTGAACAAAACGCGTTTTTAGGCCACGGCTATCGTTTTCTTACCCAAGAAATTACTTAAGTGGTTCAGACTTTACTTTCCCGCATTCAGCAGATAGCTGCCGAGGCCGCTGCCGAAACAGTGGCCTTACGCGAGCATCTGCATGCGCACCCAGAGCTATCTTTTGAGGAAATCAACACCCAGGCTTTTGTCACAGCTGAGCTAAGAAAGTTGGGCTTGAATCCACAGTCAATGGCAAATACCGGTGTGGTAGCGTTGGTTGAAGGACAAAATCCTGGCAGTCGTACCGTGGCGCTCCGGGCTGATATGGACGCTTTGCCCATTGAGGAAGCGAATGATGTACCCTACCGCTCCATGAACCCTGGCGTAATGCACGCCTGCGGACACGATGTGCATACTTCCTCCTTGCTCGGCACCGCCCGCATCCTGACCCAGCTGCGTAGCGAGTTTGAAGGTACCGTGAAGTTAATTTTCCAGCCCGGTGAGGAAAAACTGCCCGGTGGCGCATCCTTGATGATCAAAGAAGGAGTACTGCAAAACCCTGCGCCGGCAAGTGTATTAGGCCAGCACGTATTTCCGCGGCTACCAGCGGGTAAGATTGGCTTACGGCCCGGCCGCTACATGGCCAGCACCGACGAGTTGTACATGACCGTACGCGGCAAAGGTGGCCACGGCGCCATGCCCGAGCAAAACATTGATCCGGTGCTGGTAACGGCCCATATCATCGTCGCGGCCCAGCAGATTGTGAGCCGGCGAGCTAATCCTAAGCTGCCTTCGGTGCTTTCGTTTGGGAAGGTTATTGCCAATGGCGCTACCAACGTCATTCCGAATGAAGTGTATGTGGAAGGCACCTTTCGCACCCTCAATGAGGAGTGGCGCGATGAAGCCCACGTGCATCTGCGTAAGCTGGCAGAGGGACTGGCTGAATCAATGGGCGCTACCTGTGAGCTGGAAATACGCCGGGGCTATCCTTACCTTGAAAACGAGCCCGAACTGACCGCCCGTACCCGCGCAGCTGCCGAAGAATATCTGGGCGCGGAAAATGTGGTGGAGCTGGACCAGTGGATGGCTGCTGAGGATTTCGCTTACTTCTCGCAAGTGGCGGATGCCTGTTTCTACCGCCTGGGTACCAGCACCCCAGACGGCCGTCATACATCTTCCGTGCACACGCCCACTTTCGACATCGACCCGAAAGCGCTTGAAACCGGGCCCGGTCTTATGGCTTGGCTTACGCTGCGCGAGCTAGCTGCTACGGTTGCTGCAACTGCCACCGACTCAACGGCCAAGAATGCATAATTCTTTAACGCCCAAAATGCCCCCCAGCCGCTTTCTGGCCTGTGCAGTACTACTGTTAGGGCTGCTAGCGGGATCCACGGCGCATAGCCAAAGCATAAGCCAGAGTCGCCGCGTGGTAAACTTCTGGGAAGTGGGTGGGGAAGTGCAAGGCGAATATGCTTTACAGAATGGCAACTACGGCTTTCTCAGCGTGCGGCACCGTCGTACTAATATTCTTAACTACAATCAGGCGAAGGCAGGGTACGAGCACTTTTGGAATGACCGCTGGAGTATCGGCGGCACGGCTCGCTACGACTACTATAGAGTTAGAGAATATCCTTCAGGCGAGCGGGCTATGGAGGGAGAGTTTGTTCCCGAGGTTTTTCTGCGGCATTCCGGCAAGGTTGGTTCTTTCAATCTGCGGCAGCGCTTGGGCGTTGAGTACAACTTCCCAGAAACGCCTAATGAAGGCCGCGCCCTAGGGCGTCTGCGCTTAGACGTTGACCGCCTGGTGCCAATTGGACGGGTGGTGCTACGTCCGCGTCTAGCGTATGAGGGCTTTGCTTATTTGCGCCTCCAGCGTGACGAGAATGAGCCTAAAGAACGCGTTATCGACTTTACGGCCCTGCGTGCTGAGATTGGGTGCCGCGTATCCGATCATTTCGACTTCACGCCTTGGTTGGCCTACCAGACGGCCTATACCAATGTGCTCCAGCAAACCGATGCAAGTGGCAACGTGGTAATCCGCGGTGGCCGCCGCAATTTCGTGACTCCTGTGTTGGGGCTGGATTTGCGCTATACTATCTTCCAAGGCAAGCAAGTATTTGAGCGCCGCCAGCTTCCCACGCAGCATTAATGGCTAGGTAAGCAGTAGCCCAAAGACACAAGCAAAGCTAGGGGGCATTTTAACGGCTACCTAAGTACTTAGCTTTAAAATAACGGGAGAAGATAGATAATCGAGCTATACTTTCGTGACATTAAGTCATGTGGAACAAAAGTTAATAATCTGCCTTTGGATTGCCTGATGTCATAATATTGAAGTGCTGTTGGTATATTCTGACCGATAGATATTACATAAGTGCGACTTTTTGTCGCTAATTATTTAAACTAATCGATTGGTACAGATTTTATTGAATAAGGGTGTCACCAGCTCGGCGACATTCCCTTAGACTCTAAAAACTTCTGTTACCATGGCTACTATTCTGTATAACAACCGTCCTGCTACTCGTCCAACCCGTGCGTTCAACTCTGTATTAAATGAGTTGCTGCGCGATACACTGCCCGTCACTAAGGAGCCTGCAAAATCATTCATTCCCCAGGCTGATATCCTCGAATCGGAGGCTGGTTTCGAGTTACATCTGGCATTACCAGGCGTAAGCAAGGAAGCTGTTAAGATTGATTTTCAGGAAGGCAAACTTATAATTAGTGGGGAGCGCCAAGTTCCTACAACTGCACCAGAAGCGGAGGAAGGCGAAGGTAAAAAAGCCCCCCAGTTCCGTCGGGTAGAAACCAACTACGGCACTTTCGCCCGTACTTTCCGTCTGCCAGACACCGTTGATGTGACGGCAATTGAAGCAGAAATGACTGATGGCATTCTCCGTGTCCGACTGCCCTTCGACGTTAAAAAAGTGACTAAGCACCAAATTGAGGTGCGCTAAACACTGAATCTAGTAAAAAAAGGCTCCACCACGGAGCCTTTTTTGAAGCCCTTTGTTGTAGAATAAAGCAACCCATATCAGTTGGGCTGCATCTTTCGTTATAAGTGAGAAGTCATTTGAAACTCACTTTTTTTGCCTTAAATTCAAATCTCTTCTCCTATCCAATCCTCGTTTTACCCATGCAAGCAAAACAAATGATGCTCGGCCTGCTCGGTTCTGCCATTCTGGGCGGGGGCGTGGCCGTGGGCGGGTATAAGTTATTAGAGCCTACAAACTCTAACTCGCCTCAGGTAGTAGCCGCCGATCCTAATGTGCGCTACGCTAGTGAGCTACGCAATTCTGACTATGTAGTACCAGAAGGCCTCAACTTTGTGGCGGCTGCCTCGTCAGTTACGCCAGCCGTAGTGCACGTAATGACGGAGTACGCGCCCAAAATGCGTAGTAGCGCCGGTTCGCAGCGCATGGATCCGCTGTTGCGACAGTTCTTCGGTGAAGAGTTTGAGCAGTTCCACGGCGGTGCCGGGCGTGGGCAAGGGCCACAAGTTGGGTCGGGCTCAGGCGTTATTATTGCCGCTAATGGCTACATCGTCACCAATAACCACGTGATTGATAAAGCCGATAAGATTGAAGTAGTATTAGATGATAAGCGCAAGTATAAGGCGGAGCTAGTAGGTACCGACCCCACTACCGACCTAGCGCTATTGAAGGTGCAAGCCGACAATTTGCCGTTCGTACGCTACGGCAACTCCGATAATGTGAAGGTAGGGGAGTGGGTACTGGCTGTAGGCAACCCATTTAACCTGAATTCAACTGTAACCGCCGGTATTATTTCTGCTAAAGGCCGCAACATCGGCATCTTGCAGCGCGAAGACCGCATGGGTCTTGAGTCGTTCTTGCAAACCGATGCCGTTGTAAACCCTGGAAACTCGGGTGGCGCACTAGTGAATTTAAACGGTGATTTAGTAGGTATTAACTCGGCTATTGCTTCACGCTCTGGTTCGTTTGAAGGCTATTCCTTCGCCGTGCCTAGCAGCATTGTAAGCAAAGTAGTAGATGACTTGCTGAAGTATAAAGTAGTACAGCGGGCACTGCTTGGTGTTAGCATTCAGGAAGTAGATTCCAAGCTAGCCTCTGAGAAGAAGTTGAAATCGTTGAATGGTGTATACGTGCAGTCGTTGAGCGAAAATAGCGCCGCCGCTGCCGCCGGCTTGAAAGAAGGCGACGTGATTACTGAGATCAACGGCGCGAAAGTAAATACCTCCTCGCAGCTGCAGGAGCAGGTAGCTCGCTACCGCCCCGGCGACAAGATCAAAGTAGCTTACTTACGCGATGGTGAAGAGCGTACCACTTCCGCCACCCTGCGCAATGCTACCGGTACCACTGACGTGGTACGGGCTGAAGTTGCCAAAGCAGTGAAATATGAAGGTGCCACACTCACGCCAGTAACGCAGCAAGAAATGAGCAAGCTGGGCATTGAGGGTGGAGCCAAAATCTCGGGTATCCGCGACAGCAACTTCCGCCAGACAGGTATTGCCGACGGCTTCATTATCACCCGCATCGACAAGAATAAGGTAACAAAGCCGCAAGACGTGCAGCGCTTCCTTGAAATTGCCAAGAACAACGATGGCGCTTTGGTTGAAGGTATTTATCCTGATGGCCGCAAAGCTTATTACCCCATCGGTCAGGCCGAGTAAGTAGCTGCTTTATAAGCGTGCATGGTTTCTCAAAAGCCCCTGCCCCCGTGGCGGGGGCTTTTTTGTTAGTTTTGCTTTAAGCTATTACCAACTCTCGCTTAGCGACTATCCCACCTCATCTTATGAAACAAGCTCTCGAAGAAGCCACTGCTACGGGTACCGACGTACAGGAGCACGATTTGCACGGCATACAGGCCGTTTTGCGCGAACTGGGCGTGGAAGCCCGCAATCCGGCCTTCAGTACTGGCCTAGTGTGGGGCGGCGCTGAGAATACCAAGACCCGCGCCATTCACTCGCCCGCTGATGGACAGCTCATCGGGGAAGTGAGCTTCGCTACTGCCGCCG
This sequence comes from Hymenobacter sp. HD11105, assembly GCF_054051685.1. Classification (NCBI taxonomy): domain Bacteria; kingdom Pseudomonadati; phylum Bacteroidota; class Cytophagia; order Cytophagales; family Hymenobacteraceae; genus Hymenobacter; species Hymenobacter sp. HD11105. The sequence goes on from NZ_JBSWBR010000001.1 coordinate 924,743, forward strand.
ATTATGAGCAGGTAGTGCAAGCCGCGCAGGAGGCCTTTCAGACATGGCGCTTAGTGCCCGCACCCAAGCGGGGCGAGATAGTGCGTCAGATTGGCAATAAGCTGCGCGAGTACAAAGAGCCGCTGGGTAAGCTGGTGAGCTACGAGATGGGCAAAATCCTACAGGAGGGCCTGGGTGAAGTGCAGGAGATGATTGACATCTGCGACTTTGCGGTAGGCCTTTCGCGCCAGCTGCACGGCTTTACCATGCACTCTGAGCGGCCCGCCCACCGCATGTATGATCAGTATCACCCACTCGGCGTAGTCGGTATTATCTCAGCTTTCAACTTTCCGGTGGCCGTTTGGAGCTGGAACGCTATGCTGGCTGCCGTCTGCGGTGATGTGTGCATCTGGAAGCCTTCCGAAAAAACGCCACTTACGGCCGTAGCCGTGCAGCATATTCTGCGCGAGGTGCTTACTGAAAACGAGTTGCCTGAAGGTATTTTCAACCTCATTATTGGCGACGCCGAAATTGGTCAGTTGATGGCTGCTGATGGGCGGGTGCCGTTGGTGTCAGCTACCGGCTCCACGCGCATGGGCAAAAAAGTAGGCGAAGTAGTAGGTGCCCGCTTGGGCCGGGCGCTACTAGAGCTGGGGGGCAATAATGCCATTATCCTCACCGAGCACGCCGACCTGGATATTGCCATGCGAGCCGTAGTGTTTGGCGCAGTTGGTACTGCCGGTCAGCGCTGCACTACCACGCGCCGCCTGATCATCCACGATTCGATTTTTGAAGAAGTAAAGCAGCGCCTACTAGCTATCTACCCCAAGTTGCCCATCGGCAATCCATTAACCGAAGGTACACTGGTAGGCCCACTGATTGACGACGCGGCTGTACGTGGCTTTAGCGAGGCACTGAGCGCTGTGCAGCGGGAGGGTGGCAAACTGCTCATTGGAGGGCAAATTCTGACCGGCGACCAATATCCGGGGGGCAATTATGTGCAGCCTGCTTTGGTAGAAGCCGAAAACCATTACCACACGGTACAGGAAGAAACCTTCGCACCTATCCTCTATCTGATCAAATACAGCGGTGATGTAGACGCGGCTATTGCTCTGCAAAATGGTGTACGACAGGGTCTGTCTTCCTCCATCTTCACTTTGAACATGCGCGAAGCCGAAGCATTCCTGTCACAGGCAGGCTCCGACTGCGGTATTGCCAACGTGAACATTGGCACCTCGGGCGCTGAAATTGGTGGTGCCTTTGGAGGCGAAAAAGAAACGGGTGGTGGCCGCGAGTCTGGCTCCGATGCCTGGAAAATCTATATGCGCCGCCAAACCAATACCATTAATTATTCGCGGGAGCTGCCACTGGCTCAAGGAATCAAATTTGATATCTAGACGAAGTTTTTGGAGCAAGCACAAAAGACCCGCCTGTCCGTCAGGCGGGTCTTTTGTGCTTTCGGCTCTCAGAAATTACTCTGCAACCACGTGCAACCCCAGCATATAGCCGCTTGTCTTTCTCACGCTTACTCATCAGAGCTAGTAGCTTAGCGAAGAAATTCGGATATTCACGGGCCACTATTTTCTGACCTCGCAACCCAAAGATCGCACATGGAGGCTTTTGCGTATACTGATATCAACGCCCCACTGGTGGAGCGCTGTCGCCTGGGTGACCGCCGTGCCCAAGCCGAGATCTATAAGCGCTATGCGAAGGCAATGTTCAATGCCTCCCTGCGCATCACTGGCGACTATGCCGAGGCCGAAGACGTGTTGCAGGAGTCGTTCCTGAGCGCTTTTCGGGAGCTGCACAGCTACAAGGGCGACTCATCGTTCGGTAGTTGGCTGAAGCGCATCGTCATTAATAAAAGTATCAACTGCCTGCGCAATCGGCGCTTGCAGCTGGTATCGCTGGCTGATCAGCACGATTCGGTGGGCTCCGATCAGGACGACGATACCGACTTTGCGGAAGTGAGTTGGCGGGCCGATCGGCTCCGGCGCTGCATCCAAGAACTCCCGGATGGCTATCGCGTAGTATTATCCTTGTATCTGTTGGAGGGCTACGACCACGCCGAAATAGCAAGCATCTTAAATATCACTGAATCAACCTCAAAATCACAGTATAGTAGAGCCCGAAAAAAATTGCTGGAACTAGGGCGCCAGTACGGATTGTAAAGCACTCATTAATTGTTGGGTAAACCGACCAGGCCTAAGGATCCACCCACCTGCTGAAGGGCTTTGGTCGATGGGGAGAACTGTGCGAATAACCACCTGTATGAACGAGAATAAAACCAAACTTGAAGCTTTCGTAGAGCAGCACCGCGCCGACTTCGACGCGTTCGAGCCGCGCCCCGATCTGTGGGACAGCATCGAAGAGGAGCTGACGGCGGCGCCTGCCACGCCCGACGAAACGGAAGCGCCCCTGCGCATAATAAAGCTGGCGCCTGAGCCAACAGCACCAGCCAAACGCGCACCTTGGGGCGGACGCTATGGTATTGCCGCTGCCATCGCCATCACGATTTTGGCTGCTGGGGGGCATTTTTGGAAAACTTCCATTACTCCCGATTCCAGCGGTGCCTGGACGCGGACCAGCATAGCGCCTTACATCAACGCCATTCCTACTGAGCAGGAAACCAACGAATCCTTCTACTTTGGCCCCAACCCCGTAGCTACCGCCGCTGCTAACGCGCCCGTTCAGCGCCTCAACACGGCCGTGCAGCAAATGGAAGACTATTTTGCTGCCCAGATTCAGGAGCGGGCGGGCGAGTTGCGGCAGATGGAAGAGGAAACCTCAAACGCTCCTGCCGCTGACTGGCGGCGCGAGTTGGCTGCTCTCGATTCAACCTACGCTCAGCTCAAAACCGAACTATACCGCAACCCTGAGCCCGACTTGGTACTGGATGCCATGAATCGGAACTTGCAAATCAGGGTTGATATCTTAAACCAGCAGCTGCGTACCCGTGAGCGGATTCGTGAGTACCACGCGCAGGAGCCCGTAGTGGCCGAAACCAATCGTAAGCGATGAAAACGGTCGTCAACAACTTAAAAAACAGCTTTTTGTCCTTGGTAGCGTGTTTGCTGCTAGCCCAACCTAGCCGTGCAGACCAGGTTCAGCCGCTGGAGCCAGTGCTCACAATAGCTGAGTTCTATCACAATGCAGCGGCTCCTGACCAGCCCTTACTAAATGGGGCAGCCGAGGGCCCCGATCAACAGGGCAGCCAGGGTCCGCAGGAAACGGGTGCGGCAGCCCCAGCGGTGGAAAAAAGCCGTAAGATGAGCCGCACCTTCCCTGCTCGCGCTGATCGGCCCTACACGTTGCAGACCCGTTACGGTCGGGTTCAGATCAATACCTGGAACCGCGCCGAAATCCGTACCGACGTAGATATCATCACCCGCTCCGACTCAAACGAGAAAGCGCAGGAATTGCAGAACATGATTCAGGTGCAGATGCTGGAAAATGATCCGGCTACGGGTGGTGTATCAGTTAACTCCAAGTTTGGCGCCATGCCACGGGGCTGCTCTAGCCGGCAGCGTCTCTACGAAGTGAACTATACCGTTTGGCTGCCTAAGAACACCAACCTGACCGTATACAATACTTTCGGCGACGTCAGCATTAACAATGATCTAACGGGTTCTACTGAGCTAGCCGTAGAATACGGCGCCTTGCGCACCGGGCGGCTAGATGGTCCGCAGAACCTACTGCGCATCGGCAACGGGCAGAGCGCTATTGCTTTTGCCGGCAAAGCCAGCATCGATGCTTCCTACTCCAAGCTGCGTCTGGATGCAGGTACCACCGTCGATCTACGCAACAACTACTCCGATATCGACATTGGTACGGTGCAGGACCTAACGGTGCACAGCAAATACGGCGACGTAGCTCTAGGCACGGTGCGCAACCTGCGCGGCTCATCTGGCTTCTCCAAGTTCAGCATCGATCAGCTAAACGATCAGCTGGATATGAAGGTGCAGTACTGCCCAGTTTTTGAGGTGCGTAACACTGGTAAAAATTTTCGCCAAATCAATTTAGATGGAGGCTATAGCACCTTCTTACTGAATTTCGCGGAAGGCGCCGGCTTCAATTTCGATGTCAATACTCAACATGGTAAGCTGCTAGTTGATAAAGAATTGGTGCGCGTTCAATCCGAAGAAAGCAGCTCGTCATCTAGTGATACGCAAGGAAAGTTTGGTGGCGCCAGCGCTAAGAATTCGGGTAACGTTAACATCAAAGTGCGCTACGGCAACGTGAGCTTCAATAAGTAAGATGTCACCTATCTGCCTAGCACTATCGTTCTGATCGTGAGGGCAGAAATGAGTGAGAAAGGGAGGAAAATCAGCATTAGCTGGCTTTCCTCCCTTTTGTTTTGTCAGTCCTCAAGCCCTGGGGGGCAAAATAGAACTGCCGTTGAGTAGATAGTACCTTTGGCTTGTTCCTTACCTACTGTTATGCGTCTTACCCTCGTTTTGTGGCTGCTAATTTTAAGCGCTCCAGCAGCCAACGCCCAGACCAAACCGCACATGTCTCAGCCCACATCTATTACTGCTGTTCCTTCGTCGGTGATGCGAACATATGCGCTTCGGCTAGCGCCCGGCCAAGATCTACGCCAGCAATTGCAGGCCTTTGTACAAGCTAATCAGCTAAAAGCCGCTACCATCGTGACAGGCGTGGGCAGCCTAACTACGGTGCGGCTGCGCTTGGCCAACCAGGAAGGCCCGACGGAGTACAGGGGGCATTTTGAGGTGGTGTCCTTGGTCGGGACATTATCCGTGAATGGTAGCCACCTGCACCTAGCCGTGTCCGATTCGACGGGGCGTACTATTGGGGGGCATTTAGTCGATGGCAACTTGGTGTATACCACCATGGAAATAGTAATCGGGGTGCTCGAGGATCTGGAGTTTCGGCGCGAAACAGACCCCGTTTCTACGTACCAGGAGCTCGTAGTTTATCCGGCTAAGCGCCAAACCAAGAGGAGGCAGCTACCTAAGTCACAAAAGCCGTAAATTGGAATACCACGTTTGGCATTCCGATTCCCTGTTCTTCTATACTATGACGACGACGCCTTCATCAACCGTTGCTTCCGCCGATACGCCTCAAGCCGTTGCTTTTCGGCGTACCATCCAGAATCCGTTGAAGTTGCGGCTGTTTATGCTGCGTAGTCTGCCCATGGCATATCTGGCGGGGCTGCGCGTGCGCGACATAACGCCAGCGCAGGCCACCGTGACCGTGCCCTTTAAGTATTTAACCAAAAACCCTTTCCGCAGTATTTACTTTGCTTGTCTGAGTATGGCCGCCGAAATGGCTAGTGGCGTGCTTTCCCTTATGTATATCAGCAGTGGCCCGCCAGTGTCAATGCTCGTTACGGGAATGGAAGCGGAGTTCACTAAAAAAGCGGTGGGCCTTATCAGCTTCACCACCACTGACGGGGCCCAAATTGGGCAGGCAATTGCTGAGAGTCGGGCGACCGGGGAAGGGCGCACGGTGGTGTGCACCAGCACCGGCACCGATCAGGCTGGCGACGTGGTAGCCATCTTCCGCATCACCTGGTCCTATCGGGCCAAAAAGCAGGCCTGATACTTTTAAGCCAAGCTTTTAGTGCATGGCAAATAAATTGATTTGGTCAAAAACTGCTGAGAAAAATAACCTTGGAGCGATCGATGGGTTTTTGTTGCGTCTTGGCATGAGCTTGTTTACGGTCAGGGCATAGTTGCCTTTTCGTATATTGCAAGCTCATCTTTACTGTTGCTCGCTATTGCGCTGGGACCGGACCGTCGACGAATGGGCTGCGAGCATATCACGCTTTTCTTGGCATGAATCACATTGTTTATATGAGCCGGGCCGTTCGCCCTTTGTCTGATCAGGATTTGCAGGAGCTACTGGTACAATGCCGCCGCGATAATGCAAGCCATAATGTGACGGGGGTGTTGTTCTATAGCCATGGCAATATTGCCCAGCTTATTGAAGGTGACCCCGAAATTACGCGGCCACTTTTCGAGAAAATATCCCGCGACGGCCGTCACTCCAATGTCGTGAAGCTGACCGACAAGCCGATTACGGAGCGTAGCTTTTCCGATTGGTCGATGGCCTTTCACCCGCTCGAAGCAGACGCCTTCGGCACGCTTACAGGTTTCTTTCTGCCTCACCAAGTCCCCGCTACTCCGGAGTCTCTTAGTATTGCCGATGCCTTGCTGGTAGATCTGGTACGCCAAGCTGTGTTTGGTGCCAACACGACGCAGGCCGAGACTGCTACGGCCAATATATAGCGGCTTGCTGCAAGTTGCTAGCAGATCGGCCGGCTTTGTTGGTGGATGGCAAAATCACTTTTTGCCCGTCACTACTCATTCATGTATAGAGCTGCATTTTTGTGACTCTAACACTCTTTCTTCATTCAATAGAGCTACATGCGCGATCAGCAACTGCAGCGTATTCTCCGGCACATGCCAGCCGGTATAGCCACCCTTCTGGGGCCTGAGTTGCGCTACGGCTTTGTGAATGAGGCGATGCAAGCCTTGTTGGGCGGCAATACCGCCGAAGGCGAGCCGTTGGTTAATCACCTGGGAGCAGTGCCGGCTGATTTGAGCGAGGTGATGCAGAAAGTGTACGACTCTGGTGATCCGTTTGTGGCAAAAGCCTACCGCCTACCCCAGCCGGGAGCCGAGGGAGAACCGCCTACGATGCGTTACTTCGACATAGCCCTGGAGCCGCTACAGGATGACGAGGATCAAGTACAAGGCCTGCTGCTATTCGCCGTAGACGTAACAGGACAAGAGGAAGCCCGTCAACGTGCTCATGAGCTAGCACTCGAAACGCGCCGCCTAGATGCCCGCTTGCGAGTACTCACCGAAACTGCCCCCCAGATTACCTTTACCGTCGACGCGGCTGGCAATTACCAATATGTAAGTCCGCAGTGGTACTACTTCACGGGGCAGCCTCCTACGGCAGATTTGGATGCAATGTGGCCCTTGCTGGTGCACCCCGAGGATAGGCTGCGCGTGTTATATCAGTCGGAAGCAGCGCGCAAAGCGGGTATCGGTTGGAGCTACGAGTATCGTCTGCGGCGGCACGATGGGCAATACCGCTGGATGCTCAGCCGGGCCGTACCTGAGTTGCATGCCCCCGACCAAGCGGCGTATTGGCACGGAGCAGTTACCGAAGTGCACGACCAGCGCGAACTGGCTGATGCCCTTCGCCGGGGTGAGGCCGAGCTACGCTTCTTGGCCGACAGTATTCCGCAACTCATCTGGACGGCTTCGGCCGAAGGATTTATTGATTACTATAACCAGCATACGGCTGAATATACCGGCTTAGCGGCCGATGAGCTGGGCCCAACGGGTTGGGTAACCCTAATTCACCCAGCCGAGCAGGCCAATGCGGCTCGTCGTTGGGTGCAGTGCGTGGCCACGGGCGAAAGCTACGACGGCCTTTTTCAGATGCGGCGCCACGATGGCCAGTACCGCTGGCATATTATCCGGGCCCGGCAGCTGACCGACAGCCGGGGCCCGCGCTGGTTTGGCGCCTGCACTGATGTGGATGATCAGCACCGGCTGCGCGAAGTGCTGCAAAACCAATACGACGAGCTAGCCCGCACCAACCGCGACCTCGACACCTTCGTTTATACTGCCTCCCACGACCTGAAACAGCCTTTGTACAACTTGCGAGGGCTATTCGATGAACTGCGTCGCACTGCTACTTTCGACGATGATGAGCATGAAGTGCTGTTGCGCATGGTAGATGGAGCCTTGCATCAACTCGACACGACCTTGCAAGATTTGGCCGCCACTGTGCAGCAGCAGCGCCAATTAACGGCCCCCACCGAAGCTATCGACTTGCGTAGTGTGGCCGAAGAAGTGTTATTAGGCTTACGGGCACTTGTACAGGACTCTGGCGCTGGGGTCAGTCTGGCTTTTGAGGCGGCACCTACGCTCGTGTACGGGCGAGCAAACCTGCGCAGTGTATTGCACAATCTACTCAGCAATGCCCTCAAATACCGTCACCCTGACCGTGAGCCTCAGATTGCGGTGACTAGCGGTATGTCAGACACAAAGCAGCCTTGGCTACGCGTACAAGATAATGGCCTGGGCATGAAGACAAATGAAGATACCGACCTGGAGTTTCATCTTTTCGACCGGCAGCACTCCCATATCAGCGGCACGGGCGTAGGGCTATATCTGGTGCAGCGCATCGTCAATAGCCGTGGGGGGCATTTAGAGGTGAGCAGCGAGGTAGGAGAGGGGACAACCTTCTCCGTGCATTGGTTTGAATAAGCAATCCTCACCCACTATCGGTGCGGGCGACGAAGGCATAGATTTGCCTCCCAGCTTACTCTTCCTCCGCCAAGCTCTCCTTTGTAATCACATCTACCATTCCATCCTCGCTCACCACGATGGCCATGCAAGGATAGGGGCTGCTTTGCACGTAGCGAATAGCTGAATTGTAGCGGGCTCCGCGAGTATTGGTGCCCCGCCCTGTAGCCTTGCCATCAAGAATAACGCCGATGGAATAGCAATAGGAATCGGGGTCGACAAGGACGGCCCCATCAATGGACGTAACCAAGCGCGTAATAAGGGGCGTGAGCGGCACGGGCTCAATGAGGGTACATTGCAATTTAAGGCGGTCAGCTTCGGCCAGGGCCTCAGTCGTTACGACTACCAGCGTGCCGTGCTTCTGCCGGCTAGCTTCCAGCACCACATCCCAGAGCCGCTCCACCTTAATCGGGTCGATAAGCTCGAAAGTGCGGCGCAGATCTTTGCGAAACTGGCTACGGTTGAGGCGAGCCCTAGGCAAAGTAGGATTGCCGTACGTGGTGCGCATCAGCACCTTGCCATCGTGCTGAAACTCCCAAGCGTAGTGCGTCACGAAGTTGATGATAAACAAATCTTCGCGGCTGGGGTCATAGTGGCCGATGGGGCGACCTAGGGCGTACACATTTTCGCCGTCGGCGAGCAGGCTCACATCAGCGGTAGTCATTTCCAGCAGCTTACGCACGGCCCGGTAGTCGGTGAGAGGAGTGGGGCAAGTGAGGGCAAAAACCTCCTCCATATTAGGGTGGTGACGCTTAGCCAAGTACATCTTGCCTACGCCCTCGGCCCCTTCGTAGCGCAGCGAGGAAATAGTGTTGTAAGTGGCAAACAGCTTAGCCGTCGAAGGACTAATGCCTAAAGCCTGGGCCGGCGTGTCCATGAGGAGCTTGCCGGCGGCGCGAAGCAGTTCGTCGGTTTCGCGGTGGCGCAGCAGCATTCCCGAGCCGGGCTCCGGTTCCGTCAGCGACTTCACGCACTCCTCATGGAAGCGCTGCACCGCCGCCAAGCCCAGCGACGAAGCCAGTGGGCGGCCATCGGTGTAGTAGCGGTTGGGCATGAGGGCCGGGTGAGCGCGCAGTGCTTTACGATTAAGGCGCAGTACCGTCAGCACGTAAAAGTTGCCAATCTGGATGGGCCAGCCTGCAAATGATTGTTGTTTGCTACCGGCCGTGTCTATCATATCCAACACTTCCTGCACGGCCAGGCGCAAGCCAATACCATGCTGCTTGCGTTGCAGCATTTCCTCGCTCATCACTTGCTCGCGGTCCAAATATGCCCCCCAAGGCTCCCGGCGCTGAAACTCTTGGCCTCGCACCAGCACCTCGCTAAACCGCGCAAAATCGAGGCCGCAGTCGGCTGGCTCCAGGCATACCGCTGATGTGAAGTCTTCTTGCTGCTGATCGGCCTCCGCGACGGGAATACCGATCAGCAGCACATTGGGCGCCAAGTCATCATCCAGTGCATCAAATATGCCGTTGGCAATAACCTGGGCCGCTTGCTGAAAACGTGTTTGATAGGTCCAGATAGCTTGCGAGCCCGGCACCGGCAGGGCCATCATCGGCGCAACAGGCGGAGCTGAAAGAACAGGAAGCGGGGAAAGCATAGGATGAAAGGTGAGGTAGGTGGGGCAGGATAACGAAAGATAAGCTACTAATTCATAAAGTGCTGTAAGCTAAGTTGTAACGTAGCTAAATAACTACAGTTGGAACACAACCGGCAGTACCATCTTTTGCTTCATGGTTTGACCTTGGTAGCGTGCGGGCGTCCACTTGGGGGCCATTTTAATGAGGCGCAAGGCTTCTTCATCCAGGCCCGAACCGAGGCGCTTGATAACTTTTGGCTCGATGAGGGAGCCGTCTTTCTCAACAATAAACTCCACCATTACCCGACCTTCCACTTTGCGCTGGCGGGCTAGGGTTGGGTACTTCTGGTTTTCCTGGATCCAGGCAAAAAAGGCCTCGGTACCTCCCACGGGCCGAGCAGGTTCGTCGGGCTTTACCATGGTGGCACCCGAGGAATTAGTTGGGCCGACCGGTTTGCTCGCCGTAGCAGAGCTGACCGACTCATCGGCTGGAATGGCAAACGACACCGGCACTGTGATCCGCTGCCGCACTTTTGCCCCCCGGTGCTGGGCTGGCGTCCATTTCGGTCCGCTTTTAATCAGTCGAATAGCTTCTTGATCTAATTCTGGGTCAAGCGGCGTTGCTACGGCTACATTGGAAATAACCCCAGACTTTTCCACCACAAACGTAACTGGCGCCGTGCCCTGAGCGCCGCGCTGCAGCGCGGCCGTAGGGTAGCGCTGATTATCGGCTAAGTACTGTGCATAGGCCTCTACGCCACCAACCGGCACGGCGGGTTGTCCTACCTCATCATATATTTCATCAGGATCCGGCTTCGGCGCTTTCAGCTTTTGCTGGGCGTAAGTGGCGGTAGAAAAACCGGCAGTACTGAGGAGCAGTAACAAGCCCAGACGACGAATAGAAGGCAATAACGGCATAACGGCAGGAGGCGAGATTGAACGGAATAATTGCGTCAACAACCGCACCAGCGGGTCTGCTGGTTCAGTAGGCGGCCTTAACCGCCATTTTGGCTAGTGCGGGAGGCGGTAAAACTGGCAGCCGACCATAGAGACAAGGAGCAATGTTTTGTTAGCGGAGTTGCAACTTTTAAAGCAAGATGCGGCTCCTCCAATTGAAAAGTAAACTAGCCTTGTTATGTTGCTACGACTGAAAACCGCCTTACTAGGTGCACTGCTAATAGCCTCAATTGCAGGCTGTGAAGACGACACTTCGTCAGAAGACTTGATTACTGTTCGCTATAAACAAACCTACTGCGCTGACCCTTGGAGTGCGTCGACCAGCATCCAAAACCCAGCAGCATTTGCCGACGCGGCGGCGGGCTATGTGCTTAGTACCTACAAAATTACCTTGCGCAACGTTAGAACTGAGGACCGACGCGCTACCGAGGCAGCAGTTTGTAATGCTTGTATTTGCACCAGTGGCCTAAACCTGTATGCGCAGGTAACGCCTTTGCAAGCTGGAGTGCTTAGTGAAATCGGGTTCCAACAGCTCTAACTCCGGGTCAATACTGGTCTGATGACTCCCCTGCGAGCAGAGCGTTACCTTTGAGCTTCTGCTTAGCTCCTGACCTGTGCCCGATTCTGCTGCCTTTCGCCCGCTTTCCGTCGCCCCCGCCGACATATTTACCGATAACCTAGCTGCTCATGCTACCCAAGAGCAATACTACGGCCGCCGACACCAGGCAGTAGCTTGGGTGCGGGTGCTGGTATTCGTGCTGGGAGCCCTGGGGGGCTATTATTTCTTTAGTAACGGCCGTAATCTGGAAGGGCTGGGTTACGTGGTGGCCCTGTACATCGTATTTATGCTGGTGATGCGCTGGCATAGCCGCTTAGGCTATAAGTATCACCATTACCGTTTGCTTGGAGCTGTTAATCAAGAGGAGCTGGCGCGGCTGGGGGGCAAATTGACCCAGTTTGAGGCCGGCGCGCGCTACCTCGAAAGCAGCCACGCCTACGCCGCCGACCTCGACGTGTTCGGTCCGCACTCCCTGTTTCAATTGTTGAGTCGGGCTACCTCTCGCCTGGGCCAAGACCGCCTGGCCGAGTGGTTACTGCAAGCCGCTACACCAGCGGATGTGCTGGCCCGACAGGCCGCCGTGGCTGAGCTAACGCCCGATGCAGCCTGGCAGCAGGAATGGCAGGCCCGCGCCCGCCACTTTCCGCGCCAAACCGACGACCCCCGCCGCTTCGCCACCTGGCTCCAGCAGCCCGATTTTTTTGCCGATAAAGCATGGCTCAAAATTGCCATGGTCGTGCTGCCGCCTCTGGCCCTTACTAGTGCTGGGCTATGGCTGGCAGGCTACTCAGCTGGGATGTTTGTAGCTTTTTTGGCTTTGCTGGGAGGCATTAATCACTACTACCGTGCTGCCCGTGACGACTACTTCGAGCACAGCGATAGTATGTACGATGTGCTACGCGCCTACCGCGACCAATTAGTACTGCTGGAAAGCCGGGAATTTGCGGCGCCTCGCCTCGTGGCGCTGCAGCAAGTAGTGGCCGCACCCGGCACCGTGCCGGCCTCGGGTCTCATTGGTCAGTTAGCCAGCATTGTCGAGTATTTCTCTATGCGCCAGAGCACGCTGGCCGCTTTTTTTGCCAATAATCTGCTGTTCTGGGATTTCTTCTGGATGTGGCGCCTCGAAAGCTGGAAGCGTCGGCTGGGGGGCAAATTGGCGCCCATGCTCGACGTGGTAGCCGAGCTGGAAGCCTTAATAAGCTTAGCCGCCTATCAGTTTGCTAACCCCACCTACACCGTGCCCGAGCTAAGCACCGAAGCATTGGAGTTTACGGCCGAAGAGCTAGGTCACCCGCTTATCTTCTCCACGAAGCGCATCACCAACGATTTCAGCACGGTAGGGGCGGGGTGCACGGGCGTGGTTACGGGCTCCAACATGTCGGGCAAAACCACGTTTCTGCGCACCGTAGGTCTGAATATGGTGCTGGCCTTGGCGGGCGGGGCAGTTTGCGCCCGACGGGTGCGCCTGAGCCCGGCCCAGGTGTACACGGCCATGCGCACCCAGGATAATCTGGCCGAAAGTACCTCGTCGTTCTACGCCGAACTCAAACGCCTGCGCCTCCTGTTGGAGCTGACGGCAGCCGGTACGCCCGTGTTCTACCTGCTCGATGAAATTCTGAAAGGCACCAACTCCCGCGATCGGCACCGCGGCGCCCGCGCCCTCATCCACCAGCTGCACCAGCGCCCCGCCAGTGGCCTCATCAGCACCCACGATCTGGAACTGGGTGCGCTGGCTCAAGAGTTGCCCGGTGCCGTGACCAACTACAGCTTCAACAGCACCATCGAAGGCGACGAAATCCTGTTCGACTATCACCTGACGCCTGGTCTGTGCCGAAGCTTCAATGCCAGCAAGCTCATGCAGCTGATGGGCATCGCCATCGACGAGGTTGTTGAGTAGCAGACAAAAGCCAAATGGGTTTGTTAGAGGGCTAAACTGTCGGGCTTTACGTATGCAGAGGTAGCTAAGCTTTTGTGTCTTCTTTAGCCTTCCCTATCACCTTTTTACAAGTAACGAAAGAGTGTACGTTCGTAATAATATTCGCTGGCGCGTTGTCTGGAAGTTTTCTTGGCGGAGCGTGTCAATATTCACGCTGTATGCTATTCTGGTTTGCGCCATATATGGCCCGCTAAATATCAAAGCAGTTTCGATTCCCTGGCAGCCGGTGGCTACGCTGGGTATTGCCGTGTCGTTTTATATCGGCTTCAAAAATAACGGCTCATACGACCGTTTCTGGGAAGGTCGCCAGCTCTGGGGCGGCATTGTAAATTACAGTCGCTTATGGGCTGTGCAGGCCTTGGAGTTCGTTACGTCCCGTGTAGATGCGCCCGATGTAGAGGCGCCCTCCGCTTCGGCTGGAGAGCTTACAGAGCGCCATCGGCACCTAGTGCACCGGCAAATAGCTTGGTGCAACGCGGTGCGCCTGCAACTGCGCCGGCAGCTTGCCGATTACTGGGATACCGACGTAGCGCAATTTCTGAGCGCGGAGGAAAGCGAAAATCTGCGCCACTTGCAGAATCCAGCAGCGCATATCATTCGCTTGCAGGCCGCTGAACTGCGGGTGCTGCGTGAAGATCGGGGGCTGCTCAATGACTTCCAGCACATGCGCCTTGTTCAGACCTTGGAAGAGCTTTATAACTTGCAGGGTGGCTGTGAACGTATCAAAAACACGCCTTTTCCGCGCCAATACGCGTACTACAGCTACGTGTTTGTGTGGCTTTTCTCGCTGCTGCTGCCACTGGGCTTGGTCAGTGAATTCGACAAAATCGGCCCCAACCATGTGTGGCTGATGGTGCCTTTTTCGGTGCTGGTATCTTGGGTGTTCAATACCATCGAGGAGGTAGGTCATACCAGTGAGAACCCCTTCGAGAACCAAATGAACGACGTGCCTATGACCAGCATCTGCCGCACCATTGAAATCGATTTGCGCGAAATGCTTGGTGAAGACAATATCCCCAAGAAGCTGGAACCCGTTGACGACATTCTGTATTAACCGCCACCTAAAAGTCTTTACCGCACCTTTTTATAAAATGAAAAAGCCCCCCAGAAGTGTTTTGGGGGGCTTTTTCATGACCTCACTGGCAATTCACTAAGTTCAGTTGCTAATTGTAGCTTGCAGCCATGCCCGATTTCCGTCTGCGCGTCTTTCAAGCCGTGGCGCGCCACCTGAGCTTCACCAAAGCTGCCCAAGAGCTTTTTATCAGCCAACCAGCCGTTACCAAGCATATTCACGAGCTTGAGACGAGCTACAGCCAGCGGCTATTCGAGCGACGCGGTAACCGAGTAGGCCTCACGACGGCGGGCCAACTGTTGCTCGCGCATGCCAATACAGTCGAAGATCTGCATGAGCAGCTGCAAAACCAGCTGCACGCCTTACACGATGAAGCTGCTGGCCGTCTTCGCCTAGGCGCCAGCACCACCATAGCGCAGTACGTACTGCCACCCATCTTGCCCGGCTTTCAGGCTCAATATCCTCGCGTTGAGCTAACGCTGCTCAACGGCAACTCAGAGCACATTGCCGACGCGCTGCTCAGGGGGCAAATCGATCTGGGTTTCGTGGAAGGCCAGGTTAAAAACCGTGACCTGCACTACGAATTGCTGCTCGACGATGAGCTAGTCGCCGTGCGTCGGGCGCGGCCCAGCAACCAGCCCCCCGAGTCGTTGGCGCTGGCGGCCGCCCTCCAGTATCCGTTGGTATTACGCGAGCGTGGCTCGGGTACGCTGGAGGTGCTGGAGTACGCTCTGCGTGCCCACCGCATCAAGTTTTCTGACCTCAGAGTGATGTTTTACCTAGATAATACCGAAGGCATAAAGTCGTACTTGGAAGCGGCACCCGATTGCTTGGGGTTTGTATCGCGGCGGGCTCTAACGAAAGAACTAGCCGCTGGCCGCCTGGAAATTGTGCCTGTACTGGACTTGCACCTACGACGGCGCTTTGAGGTGGTGTGGGTGCAGGGCCAGCCTTTATCTGCACAGGCCCAACGATTCTTAACTTACACCCATCGGCACATTAGCGCTGCTCATAACTTTTAGTTATTACAGATAAGCATTTTTGATTATGGAATAGGTCGATAAAGCGTTGTTATGGAACAGTGCTTGTAACGACGTATTGCATGAAAGCCACCCGCTCTATAGTTCCGCCACCCACCCGCACCGAAGTTGCCCAACAAACCTTAACTGCCTTTTTAACTCGCCCGTATGCTGTATTTGGCTACGAGTTCACGCCCCGGATCGTCCTTTTTAGCCTCGCACTACTGGCTTGCCTGACGCCCTGGGTAGCGCCACCCTTGGCCCTGGCGCTCGGCCTGCTGATAGCAATGGTGGTTGGCAATCCCTTTGCGAGCTTCACCCAGACATACACGAGTAAGCTATTGCAGTACTCCGTTGTGGGGCTCGGGTTTGGCATGAATGCCCATGCTGCAGCCCAGGCGGGGCGCGAAGGATTATTATTTACGGTGGCGTCCATAGCGGGTACGCTAGCGCTGGGCTTCGGCATGGGACGCTGGCTTGGTATTGAGCGCAAAACGGCTCATCTAATTTCTTGCGGCACTGCTATCTGCGGCGGTAGCGCTATTGCGGCGGTAGGGCCGGTGCTGCGGGCCGAGAAGTCTCAGTTCTCGGTGGCGCTGGGCACCATTTTCGTGCTCAACTCAGTGGCTTTATTGCTGTTTCCGGCGCTGGGAAATGCTTTGCAAATGACCCAAAATCAGTTCGGGCTGTGGTGCGCCATCGCCATCCACGATACCAGCTCAGTAGTGGGCGCTGCCAGCCACTACGGCGACCAAGCGTTGCAAGTCGCCACCACCGTTAAGCTGGCTCGCGCCTTATGGATAGTGCCCGTAGCGCTTGGTACGGCCTTCTTTTTTAAAACACCCGGCGCCAAGGTCAAACTGCCTTACTTCATTCTGGGCTTCATCGGGGCCATGCTGCTCATTACGTATGTGCCAGCTCTAAAGGGTGCCGGAGCTATAGCTGCTCAGGTGGCCAAAGTAGGCCTCACGCTCACCCTATTCCTGATCGGGGCGGGCCTCTCGCTGGAGGTAGTGCGCAAGGTGGGCATTCGGCCTTTCGGGTTGGGCGTGCTGCTCTGGGTCGTTATTTCCGTTACTTCACTCTGGGTTATTCTGCACACAGTAGCCTAGCTCTTAGCAATTGATAACAACAAAAAGCCCCCCAGAGCTGCTCTGGGGGGCTTTTTGTTTAGTTACTTATTCTTTGCTTGATGGCTTCTTACGGCCCGAGCCGCTTTTCTTGCCGCCACCATCCTGCTTATTGACGGTGGCCCAAGCCCGACGCTCAGCCTCGTCTTCCGACAGGCCTTGCTTCTCGTAGCTTTCTTCAATGTGCTCGGCCTTACGCTTCTGCTTGTCGGTGTAAGCCGATTTATCTCCCTGTGGCATGATAAAATGAAATTAAAGGGGCTAAGTGGGGGCGGTAGGGCTGTGTACGCTACCCGGAGCGGGTGGTTTCGCGGGTGCTGAGTCGTTATTGGGCGAGCGCTGCCTATCTTCGTTGCTTCTTCAAAAAATGCCCCGCCGCCATGCGACACGTAGCCGATATTCCGCACCCAGAAGCCAAAATCACGCTTTTTTCCTGGAATGGAAAATACTTGATCAAGCTAGAAAAAGGCCCCCTAGAACAAACATATAAGGTGAGCGAGATGGACCTAACCGGCGGCGACGCCGAAGTGCGCACCCTGCTTGATGAGGAATTTCTGCAAGCCGCCGTTCAGCGCTTCGAGCACATGTACAAAGACCTGCAGGCCACCTTTATCCGCCACGATATTTAAATCTGCATCCCATGAAAAGAGTAAGTCTTTTGCTGCTTCTGGGGGGCTTTTTGGGGTTAATAACCCAGCCCGCTATTGCCCAGCTCTACGACGTGCGCACCGGCAGTGTCAGCTTCGAGCGCAAGGAGCGGGAGGCACTGAAAGTGCAGGTAGATGGCACCGCCCAGTGGACCCGCGACTATTGGCAAGCCTGGCTTAAAGACAGCTACAACATCCGCTTGAAGGGTGACGGCACCTTTGGCGTGGGCAAAAAAGAATTGCTCGTGGCTAAGCAGGCGCCCGTATCCAGCGTATCGGGCAAACTGCTCGACCTGTACTCCAGCGTAATATCCCCGGCCGACACCGTATCAGAGTTAGCCGTGTGGGCCACGCTGGGGGGCAATTCTTTCCTGACTGCCGACCAAACGCCGTCGGAATTTGCGGCCTTGCGTGCCATGCTGCAAAGCTTTGCCGCCGCTGCCCGCATAAAGGCTTATAAGGACCAGTTGACTGAGGCCGAAAAGCAAGTGAAGGAGGTAGAAAAGGAGCGGGAGAAGCTGGAAAAAAACATTTTGAGCTTACAGGCAAATACGACCAGCAACCTCGCTCGAATCGAAGCTCTACAAAAACAAAACGCAGAAAATACCCTGAAAGCCCGCCAAGACTCCGTGAAACTGGTAGCGAATGCGCAGCAGTTGGAGCTGCGTAAACTCCGGTTGGCCCAACGACGTGACCGTGTTTCCACACTTGAACGTAAATAGCTAGCAAATGCGTTTTGCCGTTGCTTTTGCCGCGGTCTACTTGCCGCTTTTGCCCTATGGAAAACGAGCCTTCACCCCTTGCTACGCTACGCCAACTAAAAGAGTGGCTGGACGCAGGTGCCATCACGCCCACCGAGTTTGAGGTGTTGAAGCGTAAGCTACTCTTCAGCGATGTAAGCGAGACGTCCCCGCCGCCTGCACCGGCACCGCCGGTAGCGCCGCCGTCTGCCGTTACACCGCCGCCCCCGCCAGCGGCACCTCCGTCGGTACCTCCGGTAGCAGCCGTTCCCGCGCCACCTACTGTTGTTCCCCCGTCCACACCACTGCCTCCCCCGCCGCCTTCTTGGGATTTCAAGCATGATCCTACGGTTACGGTAAAACCTGTTGAAGAGCCAGCGACACCACCTAAAGCGCCGCCAGTAGAGCCGGTGACACCGGTGACGCCTGCAGCCGCGTTTCCCCCGGTGC
This sequence comes from Hymenobacter sp. HD11105, assembly GCF_054051685.1. Taxonomy (NCBI): domain Bacteria; kingdom Pseudomonadati; phylum Bacteroidota; class Cytophagia; order Cytophagales; family Hymenobacteraceae; genus Hymenobacter; species Hymenobacter sp. HD11105. The sequence continues at coordinate 943,105 of NZ_JBSWBR010000001.1, forward strand.
CGCCCGTAGTGCCGCCTCGTCCTTCCGTGGTGCCCCCGCGTGAACAAACCCCGCCGCCACCCAAAAAGCCAGCTCCGCCCATTGACACGTTCACTCAGCCTGTGGAGATGGTAAAAGTAGGTAGCTCATCGTACCGCGATGCCGATTCGCTCACGCCTCCACCTGTAGAGCCTCGTATAGCCGAGAGCAGCCGTCCGCGGCCCGCCGCTCCGCAGCCGCCTACTTCCTCGCGTAGCCCCCTAACCACTGCACTTATTATAGGGGGCATTTTGGCGTTGCTTGCACTGATTGCTTATCTCGTATTCGATGATCGGGAATCGGAGCGCCTCACCAGCTTGTCGCGGGTAGGAGCCGATACCACCGCCGTGGCACCCGAAGTTGGCCCTCAGGCCGAGCGGCTCGACCTGCCGCCCGTAACCGACACCGATACAGCCCGCGTAACGCCGGCGCTACCATCCACGCCGCCGGCCGTGGTAACCGATTCTGTGCGCCGTACGCCGGCACCAGTCGTCGCGACGCCTAGTCCTGCTACACCAATTACACAGGCGGAGACGCCAGCTTCGGCACCAGCCGAGGCAGATAGTCAGCCTTCGGAGGCGCCAGCAGCTCAAACGCCTCCCGCTACGCCCGCCCCCAGTGGGCCAGTCAGCGACGTAGAAGCGCGTGTTCGTAGTGCTCTGAGTTCATATTATGAGGATTTAAAAGCCCCGCCATTTAATGCCGCTCAACATTTTGCTCCCACCGTTGAGCGGTTTTATACCCTGCAAAACACTAGTCCTGACGCTATCAACGCGGAACTAGAACGTTCACACTTTCCCGAGTTTTTGGAAGGCGAAACTCAAGGCGTACCGGGTAGCTTGAACATTAGTGAGCCAGTCCGGGATGGCTCGCGGGTGGTCACGTTTCTGGAAAAAAGCCGGGCTTTTCGCAAGTCGCGTCAGCAATACCAGAACACCACTGCGCAAGTGCGCATCCGCTTCGACCGCAATTTCAAAATTGTCTATTTGCGGCAGGAGCGACTGCTGGAAAATACGTTTTCAGAGTAAATTTGTGCGTGTTAACTAAGCACTTGCGGCCTGCACCCTTGTGCAGGTCTTTTTTTGCTATACGAGTAATGTTGCTTCCTTCTTTATTACGCCACTTTCACCGGCTGGGCTGGCTGTTGCTGCTGGCCGTACTTTCGTCCTGCCTGGGTGTTATCAAACCTATCCGAAGCTTCTCGGCCTATGAGCCCGCCGCCGTTCCCGATTACACTCAGGAGTCAAGCTGGGCTGCCTTACCTACCCGCCGCGATTCAGCCGATGCAGTACCCAAAAACTCCGGCTTGCGCGACCAGCAAGCCACGGCGTCCGCCGATGTGTTTTTTATTCACCTAACGACTCTCATTCGGCCCCACGGCTGGAATGGCTCCATCACGGATGCTGCTTTGAACACTTTCACTGATCAGTTTAGCATTCGTCGTCAGGCTTCGGTTTTCAACGCGGCAGGTCGAATATATGCCCCCCGCTACCGCCAGGCCGCTCTGTATAGCTTCTTCGACGGCGACAGTAGCGCAAATGCTCGCCCTGCCCTGGATCTGGCTTATCAAGATGTAAAAGCGGCCTTCCAGTATTACCTGGATCACTACAACCAGGGCCGCCCCATTATCCTGGCAGGTCATAGCCAGGGGGCATTTCACGCCCAGCACCTCCTCCACGATTTCTTCGATAACGACCCTAAACTGCGCCGTCAGTTGGTGGCAGCTTATTTAGTAGGCTTTAAAGTAACTACGAACGCTTATCAAACCATCCGCCCCTGCGAAGATGCCACCCAAACGGGCTGCTACATAAGCTGGAACACCGCCGAGTGGGGCTACAGCTACGAGCCCTACCGCGATGCCCTAGCCATCAATCCTCTCACCTGGACCCGCGACACCACCGCCGCACCCGCTATGCTAAACCGGGGTAGTGTTCCCCAATCATTCAACCGCATCGATAGAGCCGTAGCCGACGCCAAAGTGCACGCTGGCGTACTCTGGGTACACCCGCCCACTATTTCCGGATATCTCCGCTTCCTGCTTCCCGGCCGGCCCGAACTGCGCCATTCCTTTCACGTTGCCGACTACGGGCTTTACTATATGAATGTGCGCGAGAATGCAGTAGCGCGGGTTCAAGCATGGCAGCAAGTCAATCAGTAACAGAGTAAACTTAGGTCGCTTTGGCTTTAGAAGGCATTTGTGAATCAATATAACTTATGGAGAAAACAAAAAAGCCCCCCAGCAATCTGCTGGGGGGCTTTTTTCAAAACTAAAGGGGGCAATTAGCCACCAATAACTACGCGCTTAAAATCAGTAACCGTCATGCCTTTCTGCTTCTTGTCGAGCAGCTGGGCGATAGTCATAGAGTTGTCTTTTACGAATTCCTGGTTCAGCAAGGTGTTGTCCTTGTAGAACTTGTTCAGCTTGCCTTGGGCGATCTTCTCCAGCATAGCCTCGGGCTTGCCTTCAGCACGCGCCTGCTCTTTGCCAATCTCGATTTCGCGCTCCACGGTAGCAGAGTCAACGCCTTCTTTGTCCACGGCTACAGGCTTCATCGCTACGATTTGCATCGCAACGTCGCGGCCTACCTCGGTTACGTCGGCGCCGGCTACATTCTTCAGGCCTACGAGTACACCTTTCTTGTTGTCGGAGTGGATGTACGAAGCTACTTTCTCAGCAGTCAGCGTGGCGTAGGTTACGTCCAGCTTCTCGCCGATTTTGCCCATCAGGTCCGTGATGTGGTCTTGCAGGGTTAGGCCGTCAGCTTCTTTGGTAGCCAGCAGGTCTTCTTTCGTGCCAGCGTTGGTACGCACAGCCGCGTCTAGAATCTGCTGCGTCAACTCGCGGAAGTTAGCCACTTTAGCTACCGATTCCGTTTCGCAAGCCAAAGCAACCAGCTTACCAGCGGTGCCATCTTCGCTTACCTGTACCAATACTAGGCCTTCGGAGGTAGCGTTATCGGCACGCTTGTCAGCGATTTTCTGGCCCTGCTTGCGCAGAATGTCACGAGCGGCTTCGAAATCGCCATTAGCCTCGGTCAAAGCCTTCTTACAATCCATCATGCCCGCGCCAGTCATAGCGCGCAGCTTGTTCACGTCTTGGGCGGTAATTGCTGCCATTTCTTAAAAAAAGTTAGTAGCTAGCTAAAAGCTAGAAATTAGAATGTTATGTAGAAGTGTTCATACAAGAAGCTAGGAGTTAAGAGGAAGAAACAGAATCCGAAAGCTGGTTCAACCCACCGGATTCTATCTTCTATCTCCTAACTCCTAGCTTCTTCTAAACGCTTATTCGTCGGCGGCTTGCTTTTCCTTGATGCCTTCCTCTTCGGACTGCTTCTTGTCAGCTTCTTCCTTGTCAACCTTGCGCTCCGACAAACCTTCTTCTATAGCCTTGCTCATTGCACCTACGATGAGGGCGATGGACTTTGAAGCGTCGTCGTTAGCAGGAATTGGGAAGTCAACAAGCTCAGGGTTAGAGTTGGTATCGCACATAGCAAATACCGGAATGCCTAGCTTTTGAGCCTCTTTTACAGCAATGTGCTCACGCTTCACGTCGATGATGAACAGAGCAGCGGGCAGACGGCTTAGGTCGGCTACGCCACCTAGTACGCGCTCCAGCTTCTCCCGCTCACGCGACATCATTAGGCGCTCGCGCTTTGCCATAGCGGCATAAGCGGTGTTCTCTTTTACCATCTTGTCGATGGTGCTCATCTTCTTCAGCGACTTACGAACCGTAGCGAAGTTGGTGAGCATACCACCCAACCACCGGTCGGTTACGAAAGGCATTTTGAGGCGCTTAGCCTCTTCAGTTACAATCTCCTGAGCCTGCTTCTTAGTAGCAACGAACATAATCTTCCGACCGCTTTTAGCGATGTTACGGATAGCGTTAGTAGCCTGATCTAGCGAAGCAAGAGTTTTGTTCAGGTCAATGATATGGATACCGTTCTTCTCCATGAAGATGTACGGCGCCATTTTGGGATCCCACTTGCGCGTAAGGTGACCAAAGTGGGCACCCGCGTCGAGCAGGTCTTTATAGCTAGTGGACTGAGCCATGATAAATTTCCTCTGGTTTTAGCGTTTTGAGAACTGGAACGAACGACGAGCTTTGCGCTTACCGAACTTCTTGCGCTCCACCATGCGGGGGTCGCGCGTCATGAAGCCTTCTTTCTTCAAAGCCGGCCGTGATTCGGCGTCCTCGCCTACCAGCGCTTTTGAGATGGCCAAGCGAATGGCTTCGGCTTGGGCCGAGATGCCGCCACCGCGCACATTTACTTTTACGTCGTACTGCCCGAGTTTCTCGAGCGTAGCGAAGGGCTGGTTCACGATGTTTTCCAGGAGTTCGTTGCCAAAGTAGGCCTTCATTTCCCGGTCATTGATAGTGATATTCCCTTGCCCGGCCTGCATGTATATGCGGGCCACCGAGGTTTTTCTTCTACCAGAGGTGTTGGAGATTTCCATTAAAGAAAAGTTAGAAAAAAATACGTAAGCCGTCGTGGCTTACAGTTTGTTCAAAGTAGCCTCCACAGGCTGCTGAGCAGCGTGGGGGTGTTCCGCACCCTCGTATACGAATAGGCTGCGGAACTGCTCGCGGCCTAGGCGGTTATGAGGCAACATGCCGCGTACAGCGTGCTCAATCACACGAGTCGATGACTTTTCCATCACCTCACGCATGGTTTTGCGCTTTTGGCCACCGGGATAGCCCGAGTGCGAGATGTAGAGTTTCTCAGTCATTTTCTTGCCCGTCACGCGCAACTTGTCGGCGTTGATGACGATAACTGAGTCGCCGCAATCAGAGTTGGGCGTGAACGAGGGCTTGTGCTTGCCGCGCAGGATGTTGGCAATCTGGCTGGCCACGCGACCCAGCGGGGCCACGCTGGCGTCAACGACAACCCAGCCCTTGTTGGCGTTGGCTTTGTTGACGGATTGCGTCTTGAAGCTCAGATGATCCATTGGGAAGAAGGTAAGCGGTTGAAAATGAGAATAGAACGGACCAGGGTCCGGGAAAAACGGACACAAAGTTACCGCCTTTCGACTGATATGCAAGGGGTGAGGTTGATATTTGTGCCTGAGTAGCACGCGCTTTCAGCTGATCGAGCAGGTTATGTACCGGGCTTCGAGCAGTATTAGCTCGGCCCAAAGCTCCCAAATAGCCAATAGGACTTATTTGTCCTCAATATTGATGTAGAATGCTAAAGCTCCAGTTGTGTTACTGATGTTGGCGCATATTCTCCACTAGTACCCGAAAATCCTTGGGATAGGGAGCTTCCACCGTCACTTGCTCACCATTTAAGCGAGCAAAGGTGAGTTGGGCTGCGTGTAGCGCAAAACGCTTGATAAAAGGCTGCTCTTCCTCCCCAGCCTTCATGTTGAACTTCTTCTTCAGCGTCGATAAGAAGAACTCTTCGCCTCCGTACAAAGTGTCGTTCACGATAGGCGCCTGCAGGTACATCAGGTGTAAACGAATCTGGTGCATCCGACCCGTGATAGGCACGCATTGCACCAGTGTATGCTTGGCGAAAGTTTCAAGGGTAGTGAAGTAGGTTTCGGCCGCTTTGCCTTTGTAAGCCAGCCTAGCCTTCCCTTTAGTTGTTGTCTCAATGCTACGGTCTACCAGCTTGTTATCGAAGTGATGAACGCCCCAGGCCACGGCATGGTAATTCTTTTTCACCTCCCGGTTCTCAAACTGCATAGCGAGGTGGCGGTAGGCCTCGGGGTTCTTAGCCAGAGCCAACGCGCCCGACGTCTCTTTATCCAAGCGGTGACAGGCTTGCATGTCGGAGTGGTGTTGCCGGGCCATGCGCAGAATATTGGGGGCGCCACCTACGCGCTCATCGAGCGTAGCCAGGAAGGGAGGCTTGTTGATGACGACGTAGTCTTCGTCTTCGAACAGGATAAGGTCTTGAAAATCGGGCTGCTTCATAACGGGCCGCAAAGGTACGAAGCAATACACGCTTTACAGCGCACGCAACACATGGCACGCGTATTCTACGCCTGAGCATCTGCTGGAACCGTTCCCTGCTTGCGAGGTTTAGCGAGCTTAAACTCCAATGAAGTGCCTTGCCCTACCTCGCTTCGTACCCGAATAGATGATTTGTGGGCTTCTACTATGTGTTTGCTGATGGCCAAACCCAAGCCAGAGCCACCAGAGTCGCGGGAGCGGCTTTTATCGATGCGGTAAAAACGCTCGAAAATGCGATTCTGGTGCTGTTTAGGAATGCCTTCCCCATCGTCGCGGACAGACACGCGAATGGTTTTGCCTGCATCGGCCAGCGTAACGGTCACGTGGCCAGCCTCACGACCATACTTCACGGCATTATCAATCAGATTGACTAATACCTGGCGGATGCGGTTGCGGTCGGCAAGCACCGAAATGCCCCCCACGGCGCCTACTGGCTTCACTAGTTCCAAAGTCACCTGGCGCTGGGCGGCCTTTAACTCCAATTGTTCAAATATCTCCTGTACGAGCTCAGCCAGATCAAACGCTTGCTTACGCATCCTAACCACGCCTTTCTCAAGCTGGGCGATAGTCACCAGGTCTTGTACTAAAGCATCAAGTGTATCGAGGCTGGTAGCGGCTTTTTTTAGGAATTTTTGACGTAAGAAATCATCATCCATATCACCGTCTAACACGGTATGCAAAAAGCCCTGCGCGGCAAAAATGGGCGTTTTCAACTCGTGTGATACGTCGGCCAGAAACTCGCGCCGCAGGGTTTGCAGGCGCTTTAGCTCATCAATTTCGCGCTGCTTACGCTCAGCCATCTGCAGAATCTCGTCGCGCATGCGCTTTAAGGGCTCGGGCCGAAACAAGAACTTGTTTGACAGCTTGCGAAACTCTTTGCGCTTCACGTTTTCCAGACCAGCGTATATGTTGTTGATTTCGCGGAAAATCAATGCTTCGAATGACAAATAAATCAAGAGAAAGCAGGCCGCTACCGTAATACCCGCCGCCAGAAAAGCTTGCTGAAACGGCAGCGTTGGCACGGTCCAGGCGAAAGTGACGAGCACACCCGCTACGAGGAAGGCAATCACAATCGCAACCGAGCGGGAAGAAAAGTCCATTTGTTAAGATACTGAGTTTTAAGGTGTGGTTGAAGGCGATGAGCCCAAAGATAAAGCCGACCCTGTAGCAGAATCGGCTTTTTATCAATGGATACTACCTACGTATTGTCTGGGCTCATCATTCATCAATATTAAACTTATAGCCCACTCCCTTAATGGTTTGAATGTGGTGGTCGCCTACCTTCTCACGCACTTTGCGCACGTGCACGTCCACGGTTCGAGCCAGCACAAACACATCGTTGCCCCAGATATTTTGCAGCAGTTCTTCACGGCCAAATACTTTATGAGGTGAAGCCGCTAGGAAGGCCAGCAGTTCAAACTCCTTCTTTGGAAGCGAGATTTTACGGCCTTCCTGATACACGGCAAATCCCGTACGGTCGATGCGCAGACCATTTATTTCGATAGTGTCGAGTACAACCTGCGGGTCTTTGTCGCGGCGGACGAAGGCGGCCAGTCGGCCCATGAGGGCGCGCGGCTTAATGGGCTTGGCAATAAAGTCATCGGCGCCAGCCTCGAAGGCGGCTACTTCCGAAAACTCCTCAGCCCGTGCCGTCAAGAAGATAATGTAGGTGTCCTTGAACTTAGGCAGCGTCCGCAGCTGCCGACACGTATCGATGCCATCCAAGTGGGGCATCATCACATCCAGCAGTACAATGTCAGGGCCGAACTGGGGGGCAATTTCTAGGGCTTTACGGCCGTCCGGGGCTGTAGCCACGTCGTAGCCTTCCTTGCGCAGGTTGTATTCCAGCAGTTCCACGATGTCTGGATCATCGTCGACTACCAGAATCTTGTAGGCATTGGGGGGAGCAGTTGGTTGCACAGAACGGGGCTTTAGTCAGAAATAAGGGCGCCTGCAAAATTACCTTTTGTGGAGGGTAACCTGTGTTACCTTTTTGTGAACCCGCCGCGGCGCGTCGTCAATTTACTGATTGGCGCCGGCTCGCGCTACCACGTTCAAACGGTGCTTTAGCCCCTGATATTTGTACATATCAACTTTCACAGAGCCTACAAACATCTCGGCCTGAATAAGTACCGGTATTTTGTTGCGGTCGTCGGAGAGATAAACAGACACGGCATTCTCGCCACTGAAAAGCTTGTTGGGGGGCATTTTAGGAACCAACCGAATGGCGCGAATAAAGCCAGCCTTGGTTTCTACGGTTTCCCGGCCTTTGTACACCACGTCCATGTTGTACACGTCATTGCTGAAAAAGCCTTGTACCCGAATTACCTCGCCGACCCGCCGCTGGTCATAATTGAGGGTGCGCAAAAAGTAGAAACCACTTACCAGATCCTGCACATTCTCAGGCACTTTATACGTGCCTCGCTTCACAGGATCCTTTTCTTTCTTGCGCGACTCTACACTAGCGGTGTTCTGAAAATGATCAAAATCAATTGTCTCGCGCTTACGATAGGTATTCTCCTCAATGTTGCGGTAAAAGCGCTGGGGCAGGATACTGGTCGTGTCGATAAAAGTGCGCCACGTGTCACGGACGCGCAGAAAGAAATCGAAAGAGCCGAGTGTGCGGCCCGTAACAGTAGCCTGGTAGCACGGCCGGTCATTGATACGCTGTAGAGAGCTAGATACCTCAATAGTGGCTTCAGCAGCGTTTATGAGGCCATAGTGCACTTTGTAATGCATCTTTTCGCCCCGCGCAAAGCTCGTGTTGGGAACAGAGCGCGACCCATCGGCTGGCTGCCAAGCCAGCAGTGCCAGCACGGGCAGAAGGAACGAGAGAAAGAAAAGCCAGCGGCGAGTCATGAAGAGCAAACCAAAAGGTGATTCAGCTGACACTTAGTCAAATGAGATGCCAGCAAATATACCCCGAAGCCCACAATCAGGCGGGAGATACGGCGAATGTTATTGTAGGAAAGAAACGACTTATTTCGCCATTTAGATTACTGCACCTGATCAACGGAACAGCAACATAGCTTATTGCCAAACAAAAAATGCCCCCCAGATGAATCCTGGGGGGCATTTTATTTTCTGTCAAGCTGAAGCTTAGTCGTCGTCTTCGTCGGTCGACTCGTCAGTGGGGATGGCGGCCAGCGCAGCGGCAGGCTCACCTTTCACCATTGCCCGGATCTTAGCTTCGATTTCGTCGGCTAGCTCAGGGTTGTCATGCAGAATCTGCTTCACGCCCTCACGGCCCTGACCGAGACGGTCGCCGTTGTAGCTAAACCACGAGCCCGACTTGGCAATGATGTTCATGTCAACACCGAGGTCGAGAATCTCGCCTACTTTCGAAATGCCTTCACCATAAATGATGTCGAACTCAATAACCTTGAAGGGTGGAGCTACTTTGTTCTTCACCACTTTCACCTTCGTGCGGTTACCCGTCACGTTGTCCTTGTCTTCCTTGATCTGGCCAATACGACGGATGTCGAGGCGCACAGAGGCGTAGAACTTGAGGGCATTACCACCAGTCGTGGTTTCGGGCGAACCGAACATAACGCCGATTTTCTCGCGAAGCTGGTTGATAAAGATGCAGCAGCAGCCAGTCTTGTTGATCGTACCGGTAAGCTTACGTAGGGCCTGGCTCATCAAGCGGGCGTGCAAGCCTACTTTCGAGTCACCCATGTCGCCTTCCAGTTCGCCTTTAGGAACCAGCGCGGCTACGGAGTCAATAACGATGATATCGATGGCACCGCTGGAAATCAGCTGGTCAGCAATTTCGAGGGCTTGCTCACCGTTGTCGGGCTGAGCAATAAGCAGGTTTTCAGTATCAATGCCCAGCTTCTCAGCATAGGAACGGTCGAAAGCGTGCTCGGCATCGATGAAAGCGGCCATGCCACCTTTCTTCTGAGCTTCTGCAATGCAGTGCAACGTAAGTGTGGTTTTACCGCTCGACTCAGGACCGTAGATCTCTACGACCCGGCCACGGGGCAAGCCACCAATGCCCAAGGCAATGTCCAGCCCGAGCGAGCCGGTGCTGATAGCAGGAATATCAACGACTTTGTTGTCGCTCAACTTCATGACGGTGCCTTTGCCGTAGTTCTTGTCCAGCTTGTCCAGCGTAAGCTGAAGAGCTTTCATTTTTTCGGCGTTGGCGTTGACAACTTTGTCAGTGGATGCAGCCATTAGAATGGGGTTGGGGTATAAATGCTTAGGTTTGGTGAAATTAGGCTTTTTAGGCCGTTTTTACAACTGTAAACGCCGCTTTATGCTGAGCACTAACGGCTACTTTGGGTCGGCTGTGGGTAACATGAGCAAGCTATATTTTGTGCCCGCAATGCTAAAAATATTTGCTGATTTTGGGAAAAATAAATAATGCTAAAATTTTTGTCAAAGGTAGTCGCTGATACCCAGATCAAACCAAATTTTTGGCCATTTGCTGCTCTGTTTTTTGGCTTGCTTCTAAGCAGCAAGCCAGCCTTAGCTCAGCTCGATAACCACGCCTTTTTGTATTCATTACCCGTGGAGCCAGAGTACGAAGGACAACTCCGAGTGGCCGTGCAGGCGTTCCTGTTTTCCAAGGATAACGAGTATTTCAATAAAATAGATGAGGGCCGAACCTACTACGGCACGCAGCTAGCGCCGCGCTTGGTGTACTTTGCCAACGCCAACCTGCGGCTGGAAGCGGGCATCTTTCTGTACAAAGATTATGGCACAACGCGGCTGCGGCAGGTGCGGCCCATGTTTACGGCCAAGTACCAAAATGGCCCCCACAGCCTGTTGTTTGGCAATACTGAAGGCCAGCTGCACCACGGCTACATCGAGCCGCTGTTCGATTTTGAGCGGGTAATGACGAATCATCTGGAGGAAGGCATGCAGTACAAGCTCCAATCCAGACGTGTGCGGCTCGATGCTTGGGTTGATTGGCAGCGCCAACAGTATCGGTTTAGCAATTTCCAGGAAGAGGTTGCCGGCGGACTCACTTCCGAAGTCACGGCTTACCAAGACTCGTCGGGGTGGCGCGTGGGCGTAGTCCCAATGCAGTTTTTGGGTACGCACCGTGGGGGGCAAATTGATACCATTGGTACGCCTCTGCAAACGCTGTTCAACTTTGCGGCCGGCCTGCGCGTGCGGCGCAAGTTCTATAACAGCTTCGTGCGCGCGGTGAACGCCGATGGCTACGTTACGCGCTTCACCGATTATTCCTTCACTGAAGTGCTAGCCTATGGCAAAGGCAACGGGCTGTATCTGAACGCCGGCGTGAACACGCGCCTCTCCAATATTATGGTTAGCTATTGGTTAGGTGACGGCTTTGTTGCCCCTCAGGGAGGCCGGTTATATCAATCCATTTCCAGCACCGTCAACAACGCCAACTTCACCCAGCGCCGCCGCGAGTTGCTTATTCTGCGCATGTTCAGCGACTTTCATCTACCCGGCAACGTGCTCCTGACCACGCGTTTCGAGCCATTCTATGACTTCAGACGCCGGCAGATTGAGTTCTCGTTTGGAGCCTATCTGAACTTCAACCAAGAGTTTATCATCACGACACTACGGCGCGCCAACTAAGGCCGATCGAGCGCGAAGTACAAGATTTCGGACTTGCTTTCCGTGTCCCGCACCGGCCACAGGCGGGGCCGTGGCGGCAACTGCCGGAAGCCGCCCGCTATGGCTACCGCACAACTGCGCGGGTTATCAGCTCGGCAGCGAATAAGAAGCCGATCTGCATTGATAATGCTGCTAAAGCCAAGCTGCACGGAGGCCTCTAGTGCCTCGCGGGCGTAGCCGTTTCCTTCAGCTTCCAGAGCGAGGTAATAGCCTATTTCGGCCGTGATAGTTTTGGCCCAGGTTGGCTTCAGGCTGATATCACCCAAATAATGCCCTCCAGCGGTGTGCCAGATGCCCAGCACAAACATGCGCTTGGTATGCCAGTCTTGGGCAAATGAGTCGAGGATGCGGCCAGCGTCGGCGAGGGTTTGCACGGCGCCCAGGCGAGCCGGGAATGCAGGCTGCAGACGGGCACGATTATCTTGCAGGAGCGTAAAAAATGCTTCCTCATCGGCAGGTACATAAGGCCGCAGGGTAAGGCGGGCAGTGAATAGGGGCAAGCTGGCCGGGGAGGAACGTAAGTCGGCGGCGTACATAATTTGGAAGCAGGACTAGCCTAGGTACGCGCAAACCAAGAGGCGGGATAATAGAATGCGCAGCTAAGTAACTCTGGGGGGCAAATACCGTTTGCTTTGAACTACCAATGAGGCCGTCTGCTCGGTCGAAAAACGATTTGCTACGCTTATTGGCTTATACCTCATTCCTACCCTACATGCTATGAAAAGAAGATTGGAAGGCAAAGTTGCCCTTGTAACCGGTGGCGGCACCGGCATCGGAGAAGCTATCTGTAAGCGCTTTGCGCAGGAGGGCGCGGCCGTCGTGGTCGTGGGCCTCGACACGGACCCCGTACGCGAAGTAGTAGATGAGATTCAAGCTAGCGGCGGCCGCGCTATTGGCTTTCTGGGCGATATTTCCTCGCAGGAAGCAGCCGAAGAATGCGTGAAGCTGGCCATCAGCGACTTCGGCAAGCTAGATATCCTGATTAATAACGCCGGCGTATTTCCCGCTACCTCTACCATCGATAAATATCCTGTAGAGGCGTTTGAGTACATGATAAAGCACAACGTGTACTCTAATTTCATGATGACACGGGCGGCCATTCCGCACCTACAGAAAACGCAAGGCAACATTGTGTCGGCCGGTTCGGAAGCTGGGCACATGGGCATTGCGCAGAATTCACCCTACGGTGGCACCAAAGGTTTTGTGCATGCTTTCCAGCGCGGAGTAGCCGTGGAACAGGCAAAGTTTGGCGTACGCTCCAACATCGTCGGTCCTGGCCCCATTGATACAGCCTGGACCCACAAAGAAAGCGGCCCCATGGATGCCAAAATGGAAAAGCAGACCGTGCAAGGTGTGCCAATGGGCCGCCGCGGTACCACTGAGGAAGTAGCCAACGTGTACCTGTTCCTCGCCTCAGATGAAGCCAGCTACGTGACCGGCGCTACGTATTTCGTGGATGGCGGGGTAACGTTATCCAAGGGTGCGCACGGCGACGAGGTACCCAACAAGTTAAAGAAGGAGCCTGCTGATGACCTCAACCTGCAACACGAACGGGACGGTCACACGAAAATCAAGTCTGAGTATAAGGCGAAGATGCAGTAGGTCAACTGACGCGAATGCCACAAAGCCAAAAAAGCCCCCCAGAACTATTATGGGGGGCTTTTTTACGAGAATGAATAAGCCAAAACTTACGCGTGCTTGTATTGCAATGGACTGCCTAATGCCTGCTGAATGCGCATTACGTTCACTTGACGTGCAGCTTCATTGAAATACTCCAGACGGCGAATCAGCATTTCCTTTACCAGCATACGGCCTTCCGGCGTGCGCATGACGGCTTTTTTGTCTTCCAAAATACGCTGCATAATCGCCTCCGTTTCGGACTCATGCTGCAAATATTGGTCACGGAATTCAGCTAACCGAGCTAGGCCCTCGGTCGTTAAGCGGTAAGTGGCGCCACCTTGGTTGAGCACTTCGCAAAGCACATACACTTCCAGGGGCAGGGAAGTGGCGAGAGTTGTGGTGCGCAAATCAAGACCCGCCTGCAAGGCATCCAGAATGATAGCAATGTTGCGTTCAAATTGCTGATAATAACCGGAAGCTTCCATATGATACTAGTGTTGAGAAGTGAGAACTAGGTGAATAAGGAGTAAGCGCAAAAGTATGCCTCACTTCTTCCTTCTATAAAATTTCTTTTACGATCTGCTCTACCGAAATTCCTTCGGCTTCCGCTTTGAAGTTGCGCACCAGGCGGTGGCGCAGAATCGGGAGCGCCACGGCTCGTACATCCTCAATGTCGGGCGAATACTTACCGTTGAGCAAAGCATTGCATTTCGCCCCCACAATCAGGTGTTGAGAAGCCCGCGGACCAGCACCCCATTCCAGTAGTTGGGTAGCGCGAGCCGCACCGCGGTCGGTATTCGGTCGGGTTTTGTGCACCAAGTTTACTGCGTACTCCACTACATTGTCGGCCACAGGCACGCGGCGTACCAAGTGTTGAAACGCTTGAATTTCGTTGGCGTGTAGCACTTTGCTCACCACTGGGCGGTGGTCCGAAGTTGTGTTTTTTACAATCTGCAGCTCGGCCTCATAGCTAGGATAGCCCAACTGAATATTGAACATAAAGCGGTCGAGCTGGGCTTCGGGTAGGGGATAGGTGCCTTCCTGCTCAATTGGATTTTGTGTGGCGAGCACGAAAAAAGGTCGCTCCAGCGGGTAGCGCTGTCCGGCTACCGTTACCGAATACTCCTGCATACTTTCTAGCAGCGCCGCCTGCGTTTTGGGGGGCGTCCGGTTGATTTCGTCGGCCAGCACAATGTTAGCAAACACAGGTCCTTTCACAAAGTGAAAATCTCGCTGCTGGTTCATCGTTTCCGAGCCTACGATGTCGGATGGCATGAGGTCGGGCGTGAACTGAATTCGGTTGAAAGACAAGTCCAGCGAGTCGGCAATGGTTTGGATAAGCAGCGTTTTGGCTAGGCCCGGCACGCCTACCAACAGGCAGTGGCCTTGTGAGAACACCGCCGTGAGCACCAAGCGTACTACCTCGTCCTGGCCAATAATGATTTTACCGATTTCGCGCCGTAGCGTTTGGTAGGATTGGGCCAACGCATCGGCAGCTTCTTTATCGGAAGAGAATTTTACAGACATGTGAATGGTAACATGAGTACAGCGAAGTGAGCGGCGAGACTTTGTTTTGGCATAACACGTCAGAACAAAGCCTCGCCGCTCACTTCGCTGTACTCGCTTCTATCCTAATTTACTGAGTCGAGCAGTTTGCAACCGGCGTACTGAGGGTCTATCTCCAAATACACATCCCCTCGGTTTTTCTTAAACCACTCATCCAAGGCCTTGTTTTTCTTCTCGTTTAGGGCCGCTGCCGCAATCTTCTGGTAGTCGTCCTCCAGGTTAGCTTGGTGGGGCGGGTTATTCGATTTCAGCCACAGAATACGCATGGCATCCTTGCCGTCGTCGGTGCGGTAGGGCATGGGCGGCGTGATACTGCCCACCTTCATGGTATCGATGGTAAAAAAGATAGCCGGATCAATTTTGTCGAGCGGCAGGTAGTTGCTGCGGTCCTGCGGGTTCTGAATCAGGCCGCCATTGCCACTCGTATTCTTATCGTCGGAAAAGTCTTTAGCCGCTTTGGCAAAAGTGATGCTGTCAGCCAGAACGCGCTTGCGTATTTTCTCGAGCTGAACGGCTGCCTCGCTTACATCGGCCGAACCGGTGTTGGGCTTCAGTAGAATGTGACGGGTGCTGAAACTATCGCCTTTGCGCTCAATGAGCTGAATTAGGTGAAAGCCAAACTGCGACTCCACAATAGGCGACAATTGGCCTGGCTCCAGGCGCAGGGCTGCCGCCTCGTACTCGGGCACTAGCTCACGGCGCTTGAAAAAGCCTAGGTAGCCACCTTGAGCGGCCGAGCCGGGGTCTTGAGAAAATTCCTTGGCCAGCTTCTCAAAGTCGGCACCGGCCTGAATTTGCGCCCGAATGTCGTTGAGCTTGGCCTGGGTCTCTTGCTTAGCTTTTTGATTTACCTGCGCCAGCTTCACGATCTGGCCTACTTCTACCTCCGTAGAATAGTAAGGCAAGCTGTCTTTGGGAATGCGATTAAAGAACTGCCGCACCTCACGGGGCGTCACAGTTACTTTACCCGAAATCTCTTCCTGCATCTTCTGCTGAATGAGCTGCTCCTTTACTTGGGGCCGCAGGTCGTCCTTGAGCTGCCTGATGGGCTTTTTGTAGTATTCCTCCAGCTTCTGTTCCGAGCCAATCTGCTGCACGAAGTACGCCATCCGCCGGTCGAGCTCTCCTCTTACCTGGTCGTCGCTTACTACCACAGAGTCAACTTCGGCGCGGGCAACCATGAGCTTATTAAGCACAATGCTCTCCAGAATCTGACACTTAATGTCGGGCGCCAAGGGCTTGCCTTCCGCCCTCGCCAGCTCCTGCTGATAAATACTCTCCAGATCGGAACGTAGGACAATCTGGTTGTCCACCTTCACAATGATGGCGTCCACAGTTTGACGGCCAACGGGCCGAGCTACGCCCAACTGAGCAAAGCTTACGCTTACCGCGCTCAGTAGCAACCCGCCGCTCAACAGGGCTGCACGAGCCGCCGTACGAAATAAATGAGTCATGTAATTCAGAAAATAAAAGGCGAGGCAAAAGCACTATCCCAAGCCCAACGGCTATCAAAACGCGAAAAGCCGCCCGTAAATTTCAACATAAATCCCTTCTCCAACAAAAACCTGGTTTTGAAGCCGAAAAAAGCGGTTTCCAGGTAAAGAGGCGTTGTATTCCATTAGAGTTGCGTGCCCTGTGAATTTTTAGTGCTGCAGGTCGCACTAATGAAAAATCTCAAGTCAGTCAGGGGACGAGTATTGAAAAAGCCCCCCAGAAAAGGCCAGCCTGTGCCGGGCGCTCTGGGGGGCTTTTTAGCTGCTCTGCTGAGCCTATTTAGTTACCAATTTGTCTACTTCCGCTTGGTTGACTTTCACCGGATACTGGGTGCGCAACTGATTCAGCCACTCTTTTTCCAGGTAGCTCTGGTAGTCGGAGGTAGCTTGGCCACGTGTTTCGGATAAGGCTTTCGGTCCGGCGGGCAGAGCTTTCTCGACAGTAACTGAGTAAAAGCGTCCGTCTTTCTGCACCGAGTAAGTGCCTGGGCCGCGGTCCATCACTTCATCTACCACTTTATTATCGCCCTTCTGGAAGCTGTTTTGCACAATCTGCACAGCCAGAGGATTTGTTTGATTCAGCGTTTCTTCCAGGGCCGCAACACTGGTGGTTGTCAGCGAAAGCAGGGTCGTCGCCTCGGTAGCGGGCGTGGTGGTCGTCTTAGTGCTGATCTGGGTGCTCGCTACACCCTTGCCGGTAAGGTAAGTGACAACCGCCGCCGCCCGCCGTTGAGCCAGCGCTGCTGCTTCACCGCGCTTTACACGACCGGTCACGGCTAATGTTAGGGTAGGGTCTTGAGCTAGGCGCGCCGCTAGCTGGTCCAGCGCCGATTGGCTAGGGGGCAAAATAGTTGCTTGGCCAGCGCGAAACGCCACTGGCGCTGGTGCGTTGCGCGTCACGGCGTAGCGGCCGGTAGCCATTTGCTTCTGCGCCTGGGTCAGCAATGCTGGCGAGGCGGCGCTAATCACAGTGGCTTGCACGCGCGGGCCCCACTGATAATTGGCTTGGTTAGCCGTAAAGAACTGTTGCAAACCAACCGTATCCGTCAGCGCCTTCGACCATACTTTCTCATCCATGAGCTGGAAAAGCAGAATACCGTCGCGGTACTCTTTCACGAGCATGCGGTAGTCTTCATACTTCGTGTCGAGGTTGGTTCTTTCGAACTCAGTCAGGCTCTGATCAACATACTGGTTGTATAGCTGCTGCATCACAAAGCGCGGCTCAGCACCTGCGCGAGGGCGTTGGCTCTGCTGCACATAAGCTAGGAAATCCTTCGTGGGATATGCTTTGCCCTTAATCGTAAATAGGGGCGCATCGCCGCTGACGGTTGTTTCGCCTTTCTTACGCTTGCTGCCCGCGAACTTGCTTAAAAAGGCATCCGATTTAAAGTGGCCATTTACCAAGGCAGTATCAGCTTGGGCCAACAGCGCATCGCGCACGGCGGGCATCTCTACAAACTGGTTTTCCTGCCGAATACGCTTAAGAAAAGCGGCCCGGTTCAGCTCCGAGCGCGAGTCTTTGGCTACTTTGCTTTTGAGCGTGGGCGCCATAGCCTCAAACGAGGGCACGGGCTGCTTCTCGATCAGCTTAATAATATGCCAGCCGTACGGCGTCTGCACCGGGCCAGCAATATCGCCGGGCTTTTGCATCTTGAAGGCTACTTCCTCGAAGCTCGGAATCATGCGGCCCGTACCGAAAGCGGGTAGTTCGCCACCGTTGGCTGCCGAACCCGCGTCCTCCGAGAATTGCGCTACAAGCTTGTTCCAGTCTTCGCGACGGCGTAGGCGAGCGTACAGCTCGTCTACCTTTTTCTTGGCTGTTACTGAATCGGCCTTGGGCATACCCGGCGTAGCCCGGATCATGAGGTGAGCTACTTTGATCTCGCCCTGAGCCGGCCGCACGTCATTCACCTTAATAACGTGGTAGCCAAAGCGCGTCCGGACTGGTGCCGATACTTCACCAACTTTGGTTTTGTAAGCAACCGTCTCGAACGGATACACCATCTGCATCGACGTGAAGTAGCCTAGCCGGCCTCCATTGTCTCGAGCCGAAGGGTCTTCGGAAGCTTGGCGGGCCACTTGATTGAAGTCTTCACCCCCCACAACCCGTTCACGGAGCGCCACTGCCTTTTGGTAGGCTACGAGTGTATCCTTGGGGTCCGCATCGGGAGCCACACGCACCAAAATGTGGGATGCACTGATTTCTTGGCTCAACCGATCATACGCTTCCCGCACCAACTGATCGGTTACGCTTTTCTCGGTGAGGTAGGGCTGGGCGAGCTGTTGCTTGTAGCCATCTAGCTCACGGGCAAAAGCCTGGGTGGTATCGAGGCCACGCTTCTCGGCTTCTAGTACCTTTAACTTGAAGTTGGTATACAGGTCGAGGTACTCTGTCACGCTGGCACGAGTACCGAATTCTGGGGCCGTGGCGTTGTTTTTCCGATATACGTAGGCAAATTCCGAGGCGGGTACTATCTGACTACCCAGCGTGACAACCGCGGGTTGCTTGGCGGCGGTAGTTGATTTGGTAGACTGGCATCCGGCCAGTAGCGCGCCGGCTGCGAGGCCAGCGTACAGAATGCGGTTGAGCATAGAAAAAGGAAGAAACGACATGATCAATAACTCCACGCGTGATAAAGCAGAGTTGTTGTCAGACGCAATTTTACGGATTTTTTCTGGCCTTGCCCACTGAGCCTGTTCAGCATAGGGACCAAAAAAAGCCCCTCAGTACTGGGGGGCTTTTTTTAAGCAGCGGCTAATGCGTCTAAGGCACCTTTTTATACAGCCGACAAATATTGTGGGTTCCTGAGGAAGAGAATTCTACCCGATCCATAATGCGGTTGACCAGTGCCATACCTACGCCACCCTTTTTGCCTGTACGGATATGCTCCTGCAAGTCGGGTTCCCGGAAGCTGGCCGGCTTGTACGATTCTTTGCTGTCGTCCTCAATTTCGACGCCGAACATATGGTCTTCCATGGCCAGCTTAAGCTGCAGAAACTGGGTTTCGTTCTCGGCATTGGCATGGATAATCAGGTTGGCTACCACTTCATCAACGGCCAGCACAATCTGATTGATATGCAACTCAGATAGGTGGTAAACAGCCAGATAGGAGCTCACAAAGTCGCGCACTATCTTCAGATTGGCTCGGTTACAACTTATACGAATTGCGTTCTTCATCCCCTCGTCAGGCTATTAAGCTTAGATAGCAGTGGCTTCCGATTCGGAAGGCACAATAGTCATGAGCGTATCCAAGCCCAAGATTTCGAATACGTTATGCACTTTCTCCTGCATGTTGAAGAATACTAGCTTAACGCCGGCATCCTGAAAACGCTGTAGGTGAGAAATAAATACACCCAGACCCGCTGAAGAAATGTAATTGAGCTTCTGACAGTCAATCAGCACCTTCTGGTAGTTCAGGACTTCGGGCTTGGTCAGTTCTGTATCAAGAAGCACAGAGGAGCTAGCATCCAACTCGCCATCGAGGCTGAGCGTGAGCGTGTGCGCGGTGGTTTGTTGCGTGATTTTCATAGCACCCATCTACGTCAGAGAACTGTTTCTTGTTGGGAAGCTTTAAACTTGATAACTAGTAACGTCTGATCGTCATGAATAGGTTGTCCGCGGCTAAATTCAGCTACGTCCTCTAAAATCATGTTTTTGATCTCGTCTGCTTCCAAGTAATACGTGCGCTCCAGCATCTGAAGCAAGCGTTCCTCCCCGTATTCTTCTTGATCTGACGACCTCGCCTCCACAATGCCATCCGTGTAGATTACCATTACGTCGCCGGGGTTATAATCGTAGAATTGGTTTTTAATATGCTTTTCGTACGAGTCTTGACGAATGATGCCCAGACCTAACCCAGTCGTACGGAAGTAGGAAACTTCTTCCTTGATGGAATGATAATACAACGTGTGGCAGTGCCCGGCGCGTGCAAAAACGAAGCCACGGTTCTCATAATCTATTATATATAGCGCTGCTGTAATAAATGAGGACTTTTCGAGACAATGCACCAGCGCTTTATTGGCCATTGCCATGAACTTGCTGGGTACCGGAAACTTCTCCCGCTCATTCTTAGCCAATGGATTTTCCTGCATCAACGCATGAAAAATGCCTTTCATCTGCGCCATGTGAAAGGCCGCCGTAATACCCTTACCCGATACATCACCAATCAGAATAGCGAGGCGCTGACCCGGCAGATGCAGAAAGTCGTAGAAATCGCCCCCCACCTCCTTGGCAGCCAACGCGTGAGAGCTGATTTCAAACCAGTTGTCGATAGGCAGATCCTTCGGAATAAGGCTTTCCTGTACGGTAGAGGCAATTTTAAGCTCTTCCTGCACACGCTCATTTTGAATAGAGGCAGCCACCAATTGTAGATTCTCGATGCTAAGAATTGTTTGGCTGGTGAAGGTTTGCAGGATGCCCAGGTTTTCCCTATCAAAGCCCTGAGACTGCTTCTTGAGCATATACAAAGCGCCATATTGCCGCTTCGTAGAGCGCAGAGGCATCACGATAAGCGAGCCGAAGGGCAATCCTATAGTTCTAAAACCGCTGCTGTTAGGTAAGTCATTATTGAGGTATTCAATATGACCTAGATTGTAATCGGTCAGCAAACCGCGGATAGCTGTGCACTGCTCCTCCGTGATGTTGTAACGCTGGCCCTGGTAAGCTTGGTCGCTTACCTCAACATCAAGCCAAGCCGCATCGGCTTCCACTGTTTGTACAGTAGCGTCAAAGAGCATACTGTACACATCCTCCTCCGTCTGACCGCGCTGAATAAGCTGAGTTAAGCGCTGTAGGCTTAGAATTTCTTCCCGCTTCTGCTCAAACACCCCCGCCGTAGGCAAATTGAAGAAGGTGACAAACAAGCCCATGACGGCGTAAAATGCCGCGAAGAAAACGGTCAGCAACAAAAAAGCATGCTGGGGCTCGGGGGCTACCAGCTTCGGGTCGTACTGAATACGCACGAAGTAAGCCACGAAAATGGTCATGCATAGTAGCACCGCCAATTGCATGAAGACAACTTCCCACTTCTGCCGCCGATTCAGATAAGCCACCCATTTCTGGTTGCCGCTCAGGTACACCCCGAAAATAGCCAACCCGCCAATAATGAGCAGGGCTACGGGGGTAGGCGGCGTCCAGCCCAGCAAGCGAAACAGCAATGTGCTGCCCAGCAGAATCTCGAATATTTCCCACTCGCGCCGTAACTGAGCCGACGATCGAAATAGGACCAATGACCGCCACGTGTACGTGGTACTGGCCAAAAATAGAATAAATAGCCCTAGGTTGACGGTATAAACAACTGCAAAAAAGCTGCGGTCACGACTTGGTAGCTCATATTGTACCAAGCGCTCCAGCAGATGCAGGCCTACGCAAATGCTGGCCAGCAACCCCGGCCCAAGTACCAAGCGGCGAAATAAGCCCACGAAGTCGGTGCCACGAAGCGGGTCGGGCTGCAAGCGGTAATACACAAACACGCCGGCGGCAAAAGCTGCCTGCGCCACTAGGGTCACCCATTCGGGTAGAGGCCCAGGGGAAGCTGCAGCTTGCGGGCTGGCACGTACAAGTGTACTAACCAGCAGCACAACCCAGCTTAGCAGTGTAAGGGGTAATAATGTGGCTGTCAGCCTCTGACTAGAGGGCATAGAAAAAGATTAAATACAACTTTCGCACACTGAGAGCAAATAGTGCCGCCGGAAAGATTTGGCAAGATAAAGCCTAATAATTAAAATACAGTTACGCATATTTTATCACCTCCTAAAGAGAGGATAGTAAAACAAGTGGCTTAACTAAAGTAGGTCAATGGCATTTGTTTGAGTTGACTTCGTCAGGTTTACAGTCAATTTGTAAGGACAGATACGTGTTTGTCGCTTTATTTTGAGTACAAATACAGGGTTAGAATGCTATCAAAATCAGACCTTAGAATAAATGACCTGCATATAGATGAAAATAGAAAGCGCTGCCCAGCCAAAGCCGAACAGCGCATTAAAATCCAATTAGAGGTGCGGAATTCTAGCGGCTGCTATAGTTAGGCGATTCGCTAGTGATCTGTACATCGTGGGGGTGACTCTCGCGCAAACCTGCGCCGGTGATACGCACCATCCGGGCTTCTTGCAGCACGGCAATGGTAGGTGCTCCACAGTAGCCCATACCGGCCCGTAAGCCGCCAGCAAGTTGATAAAGTACTTCGCTCACACCGCCTTTAAAAGGCACCCGGCCCACAATACCTTCAGGAACCAGCTTCTTGACATCATCCTCCGAAGACTGGAAGTAGCGGTCTTTGGAGCCATCTTCCATTGCTTCTACCGAGCCCATGCCACGGTAAGTCTTGAACTTACGGCCTTCGTAAATGGTGACCTCGCCAGGAGCTTCCTCAGTGCCGGCTAGCATAGAGCCAATCATAACGGAAGATGCGCCTCCGGCCAGTGCCTTGACGGCATCACCCGAGAATTTCACGCCTCCATCAGCAATCAGTGGTACGCCGGTGCCTTCCAAACCGCGAGCAGCCTCTATTACAGCTGTAAGCTGCGGCACTCCGATACCGGCAATAATGCGGGTAGTGCAAATAGAGCCGGGGCCAACGCCAACCTTTACCGCGTCGGCGCCAGCGTCGGCGAGGGCGCGAGCACCTTCGGCGGTAGCCACGTTGCCAGCAATTACTTCTAGGTCGGGGTATTGCTGTTTGATGCTACGAACAGCATCAAGTACGCCTTTAGAGTGGCCGTGGGCGGTATCAACACTTACTACATCGACGCCGGCTTGTACTAAGGCGGCTACGCGCTCAAGCAAGTCGGGCGTTACGCCCACGGCGGCACCTACGCGCAGACGGCCGAATTCGTCCTTACAGGCGCGAGGCGTACGGCGGCGCTTGCGGATGTCTTTGTAAGTAATCAAGCCCGTAAGGCGGCCCTGTTCATCGATGACGGGCAGCTTTTCAACCTTAAATTCCTGCAACAAATCCTCGGCCTGCACCATGTCGGTGCCAGTAGCGGCAGTGATTAAGTTGTCGCGGGTCATGACTTCGGCTACGGAGCGCTCCATATCCTTTTCGAAGCGCAAATCGCGATTGGTCAGAATGCCTTTGAGACGACGCTGCTCATCCACAATCGGAATACCACCGATTTTGTGCTGACGCATGAGGTGCTTAGCGTCGGCCAGTGTAGCAGTTTCGGTTAGGGTAAAGGGGTCCAGAATCATTCCACTCTCTGAACGCTTCACCCGGCGCACCTGCTCGGCCTGAGCCTTGATGCTCATATTCTTGTGAATGATGCCGATACCGCCCTCCTGAGCCATTGTAATAGCCAACTCATACTCGGTAACGGTATCCATGGCTGCCGACACGAAGGGCAGATTCAAGCGGATATTTCGGGTGAGTTGGGAACTGGTGTCGGCGTCGCGGGGCAATACCTCCGAATAGGCAGGCAGCAGCAGAACGTCGTCGTAGGTAAGTGCCTCGAAGGCAATTTTGGCAGATTGGTCAGCCATGGCAACAAGAAGATTAGGTGACTCTTATTGCCGGGTAAAGCTACGACGAAAAGTTGGGTTGCAGGGTTGAGAGGTGGAATCTTCTGATTAATAAATAGTAAAGAAGCGAGTTAGAGCGGTCAGGTAAGCCCACGTCGCTGAAATTTGCCCCCCAGACTATCGGACCCTGGCTCTGTAAATATACGTGCCTACTTTAGGCCATTTTGCCGACGGGTGCCGCGCATTGGTTCTGCCTCGAGCGGGTTGTCGGGCCAATAGTGCTTGGGGTAGCGCCCGCGCATATCCTTGCGCACCTCGAAGTAGCCCGCGGCCCAGAAGCTGCGCAGGTCGCGTGTAACCTGGACGGGGCGGAAGCCGGGCGAGAGCAGATGCATGGTAAGTGGAATTTGCCCCCCAGCCACCCGCGGGGTGTCCAGCAGCCCGAATACTTCCTGCAAACGCACCGCCAGTACCGGCGTATCAGGGTTGCCATAATCAACGCGGATACGGGAGCCGGTAGGTACTTCCAAATGAGCTGGTGCTAAACGGTCCATTTCTTGGCGTTGAGACCAGCCACCGGGAAGCCAGCTGAGCAGGGCTTCGCTCAAGTCGAGACGGTTTACTTCGACCAAGGAGCGTAGACCGGTGAGAAAAGGTCCCAGCCACTCAGCTAGGTGCTCCGCTAGCGCCGCATCCGATACATCAGGCCACTGAGTGGAATCTAGTTGATAAAGAAAAGCCAATCGTTCGCGCAGCTGCTGGGCCGATTCATTCCAGGGCAGGCGGCTAATCCCTTGTGCGCGCAACCCATCCAAAAGGGCAGCTTCTATGGCTGCTGGGTCGGGCTGAGGCAGAGGCTGGTCAGCGAGAGTAAGAGCCCCGAGGCGGCGGAGGCGGCGAGCTACTACGCGCCCCGCGCTTTCGTCCCAGCGCACTTCGTCAGCCGTGGTAATAAGGTCAGCGAAATGCTGCTCCAACTCAGCTCTTTCCAGAGGCGCGGCTAGTACAGCCCGAGGTGCAGTGGCATTGCCATCTAAGTGGGCTACGGCAAAAAACACGGCGTCTTGCCCAAAATGCTCGGCGGGTAATAAGGCGCGCTGGCCCGTAACAAGGCGCACTCTTTCGGGCGTTTCGCGCTGAGCGAGGCGGTCGGGATAAGCCAGCGCGGCGAGTAAGCCAGCGGCATCGGGCTCTAAGGGAGAATTAGGCACGCCCGCACGGTTGCGGAGCGCGGTGGCCGCTTCGCGCACGCGGTACAAAGCGCCGCTATCAGGCATCAGGCCGGGTAAGGGAGCACGGCCCGACATCAGGGCTTCGAGGCGGAGGCGCAAATCGGGTGGGGCGGGTGTGCTGTCAGTTGGACGCAACAGGTCGCGCTCCGTGAGCAAGGCCGCCAGCGCACAGGCCGTGGGTCCATGACCGGCTTCTTTACCCCGCACTACCAAATGGCCTAAGCGCGGCACTAAGCCTAAGCCAGCCAGCGCCCGTCCGTGCGGTGTAGGTGCCCCGGAAGGTAAAATGGCTCCCAGCCGCACCAGCAGGTCGCGAGCCTGAGCCAAGGCGGCGGCCGGAGGAGCATCAAGCCAGCGCAAGGCGGCCGGATCGTAGGTGCCCCAGAGTGCTAGCTCCAGGGCCAAGCTGCTCAGGTCGGCGGTAAGGATTTCGGGGGGCAAATGTGCGGGGCGGTCGGCTTGCTCGGCTTCGGTCCAAAGCCTGACGCAGGTACCCGGCCCCAGGCGCCCGGCGCGGCCCCGGCGCTGGTCGGCGGCTGCCTGACTGACGGGCACGGTTTGCAGGGTGCTTAGGCCGGTGCGGGGCTCGAAGTGGGGCACCCGAGCATAGCCACCATCTATTACCACTCGCACGCCTTCAATGGTTAAGCTGGTTTCGGCAATGCTGGTGGCCAGCACAATCTTGCGCCGCCCGGATGGCGCCGGACGTAGCGCCGCATCCTGCTGCTCGGCTGGCAGCTCACCATGTAGCACGTGCACATCAACAGTGGAAGCCAAGGTGCCGGTGAGCCGCTCGGCCACGCGGCGCTGGTCGGCCAGGCCTGGCAGAAACACCAGCACGTCGCCAGCTACATGTTGAGCCAAAGCCTCTCGAATGACAGTTGGTACTAGCGCGACTAGTCGCTCCGTGGGGCGGTTTCCTGCCGCCGCAACTCGGCTGGGGGGCAAATATTGGGTAATAACGGGGTGTTGCAGGCCCGCGCTGCGAACTACCGGTGCGCCGAGCCAAGCGCCTAACCGCTCGGCTTCCAGCGTGGCACTCATAATCAGCAGCCGCAAATCGGGCCGCAGTACGGCTTGGGCGTCTAGCGC
This sequence comes from Hymenobacter sp. HD11105, assembly GCF_054051685.1. NCBI lineage: Bacteria > Pseudomonadati > Bacteroidota > Cytophagia > Cytophagales > Hymenobacteraceae > Hymenobacter > Hymenobacter sp. HD11105. Next base: position 969,139 of record NZ_JBSWBR010000001.1, read on the forward strand.
TAAGGCCAGGCCCAAATCAGCTTGCACGCTGCGTTCGTGAAACTCATCAAACAGCACCACCGCCACGCCTTCCAGGGCCGGATCGTCCTGCAACATACGCGTCAGAATAACCTCGGTGGCTACTTCAATTCGGGTTTTAGCTGAAATTCTGCTTTCCAGCCGCACCCGGTACCCGACGGTTTGACCAACAGGCTCGCCCAACAGTTGCGCCATACGGGCCGCGGCGGCGCGCGCCGCCAGCCGCCGCGGTTCCAACACGATGATGCGGCCGGTAGGCGGCATCCAGGGGGCATTTAGCAAAGCTAGGGGCACCAGCGTCGTCTTGCCCGCACCGGGAGGAGCCTGTAGCACAGCGCAATTAGTGGCGCCGAGCGTAGCCAGCAGTTCCGGCAGCGCCGCTCGAATAGGCAAATCAGGCAGTTGCAAGGTGGTATTTACTTAAAATCTTGTCTGAACGTCATGCAGAGCGGGAGCGAAGCATCTCGCTCGCTTCGTTGGATTAGCGCTGCAACGACTGCACGCGAGATGCTTCGCTGTGCTCTGCATGACCGCCTTTCTAGTGTATTCTTATCAATAGATAGCCACCGAAGGATCAACTTGTACGCTCCAGGCGTGGATGCCGCCGCGTAGGTTCAATAAGTTCGTTAGGCCGTGGCGGTGCTGTAGGTAGCCGAGCGCTTGGGCCGAGCGGACGCCGTGGTGGCAGATGAGCACCACGGGCCGGTCGGTAGCTAGCTCTTCTACGTGCTGGGGTACATCGCCCAGGGGGATGAGCTGGCTGCCTTCGATGCGGCAGTACTCGTACTCTTCGGGCTCGCGCACGTCCACGAGTTTCAGGGGCTCGCCGCGCTGGAGGCGGGCGTGCAGGTCTTGGGGCGTGAGGTCGGGGAGCATAGGCGGCGCGGACTGGGGGCAAAAATGTGGTTTGGTGGCAAAAATAAGGGAAGCCTTGCTACCTTCGGCCGCCTCGGCATCTTTACCTAGTGCTTAACTAACAACGCGTGGCCTTATCTGATTTGTGGTCCGGCTTGCTGGCCAGCAGCCCCGTGGAGTTTGCAGGCGTAATAACCGGCATTGCCTGCGTGTGGCTGGCGGCTCGCAATTCTATTTGGAATTTCCCGACGGCGCTGGTGAGTTGCGGCCTCTACGTTATTGTGTTTTGGAAGGCGCGCCTGTACTCCGACATGGCCTTGCAGGGCGTATTTATTGCTCTGGCTTTTTATGGCTGGTACCAATGGCTGTACGGCGGTCCGCAGGCCCAGGAGCTGCCCGTTACGCGGGCCACGGCCCGGCAGTGGGTTTGGCTGAGCGCCGTGGGACTGGCTTACGCGGTAGGTGTTGGCTACGCCCTGACCCATTATACCGATGCCGCCATTCCGTACTGGGACAGTTCCACTACGGCCGTTAGTCTGGTGGCGCAAGTGCTGCTTACGCGCAAAAAAATTGAGAATTGGATACTCTGGCTAGTGGTCGATGTGGCTTACGTGGGGCTGTACTGGCACCGGGAGCTCTATCTCACGGCGGGGCTCTACGCGGTGTACCTGGTGCTAGCAGCCTACGGTTATCTAGAGTGGCGTCGGCTGCTGCGGGCCACGCTTCAGCCCCAAGCCGCTTAGCATGATACGCGTTGCTATCACCGGCCCCGAGTCGACGGGCAAGTCTACGCTGAGTCACCTGTTGGCGGAGCATTACCGCACCACCTGGGCCCCGGAGTATGCCCGGCAATATTTGGAAGAGCACGGCCCCAACTACACGTTGCCTGATCTGGAAGCAATAGCCCGCGGCCAGCTCGCGGCCGAAGCAGAGGCCGAAGCTGCAGCCCGTCACGTGGTATTCTTCGATACCGATTTATTGGTGATAAAAATATGGGCCGAAGATGCCTTTGGGCAGTGCCCCGCCTGGATTTTGCGCCACCTAGAAGAGCAGCGCTACGACCTAGTATTGCTGCCCGGTATCGACTTGCCCTGGGAGTACGATCCGCTCCGCGAACATCCGCATCGGCGCCAGTATTTTTATGAGTTATATCGCAATGAATTGCGGAAAATGGGCGCTGCCTACGTCGAAATCAGTGGCTCATCTGCCCAACGGTTTGAGCAGGCACGTAAGGCAGTAGATTCTTTATCACGCCAAACATCTAGTTAGATTTAACCTATGACCTATATCCTCGAAAACGACCAGTGTCGCGTAGCCGTGAACGCCCACGGCGCCGAGCTAAGCAGCTTTGTTCGCAAAGACCTCGACAACCTGGAATATATCTGGCAAGCCGAGCCGGCGGTGTGGGCGCGCCACGCGCCGGTGCTGTTTCCTATTGTCGGACGCTTGCCGCAGGATACCTATTTGCTCGAAGGAGAGGAGTACAGCTTGCCTCAGCACGGCTTTGCCCGCGACCAGGAGTTTACGTTGGCTAGCCAAACCGATGAGGAGCTGAAGTTCATGCTAAGCGCCAACGAAGCCACGCGCGCTAAATATCCGTTTGATTTCCAGCTTACGATCAGCTACCGTCTGCGCGGCATTACCCTTATGGTAGGCTGGCAGGTACACAACTCAGCCACTGATCGGGAGTTGCTGTTCGGCATCGGGGCGCATCCGGCGTTTCGGTGTCCGTTGCTGCCCGATGAGCAGTTCGAGGATTATTATTTCCACTTCGATCATCCCGTCACCTTCGAGCGCCATTTGCTGAGCGGGGGCTTACTCACTGGCCAAACGGAGCCGGTGCTGGACAACCAAACCGAGCTGCCACTCACCTACGAGCTATTCGCGGATGATGCGCTAGTGCTCAAGAAGTTCGACTTCACCCACATCACCGTGCGAAGCCGTCGCTCGGAGCGCGCCGTGCGTCTGCGCTTCGACGGATTTCCTTATTTAGGTCTTTGGACCAAAGGCCCCGGCGCACCCTTTGTCTGTGTCGAGCCCTGGCAAGGCATTGCCAGTTCCGTAGGCGAGCCACAGGAGCTAGCCGACAAAGAAGGCATGCTGAATTTGCCCCCCGGCCAAACATTTGCAACTACCTACAGCATCAGCGTAGAGTAAGCAAATAGCATTTACACCAAAAAAGGCCCCCACGGCCTGCTCCAATATGCTGCGTCAGCCACGATGACAGCACAGAGAAGCAGGCCGTGGGAGCCTTTTCTCATTTATAAAACTACGCTATGACAAAAGCGGCGCCGTAGGGCGCGTTGGGGAAGTGGGCCGACGGTTGTAGTCGGGCTCCCAGTCGTTGATAGGGCGCGTGATGCCGGGGGGCAAATCCAGATCTGGTAAACCATCGTCGAGGGGCTCGCCGCCCTCGTCGTCGTTGTCGGTAGAAGGAGGACGCTGGTAACGACGCCGCGGCACGACCATAAAATAGGCGAGTATGGCAAGAACCACGAGCGTGTAAACAAGGCTGATCATGGCGGGTAAAGACTGGGGTTCAACGCGGTAAGATAACCGTAAGGCTCCGAAAATAACTAACGGGGCTGGGGGTAGTGTTGTTTTCGGGCAACGTAATTTTTTCTGGCTTGAAAGGACCTTCCCTAAGTTACATAGATTTCAATTGAAAGTAAAAAGTAAAATGTGCTGCCTTAACAAATAGGAAGTACACCAGGCTGATAGTAGTTTTGCGATGAAGTTTAGGGGTGCCCCACCAACTCAACCGGTCATTTTGCCGGCAGCGGGGCTGAGATCATACCCATTGAACCTGATCCGGGTAATGCCGGCGAAGGGAACAAACGGTCCGCGAACACAAAACCGTCCTTCCGACCCCTGGAAGGCGGTTCGTTCCACTTTTCCATTTTTTCATTCTTGAAAAAGTACGTATTGACCGGCGCGGCGCTTCTGGCGCTAACCGGCGCGGCATGGGCACAAGGCCCCGTGTCCGGAACTCTGCTGGCGGCCGATGAGGCCACCGGCAACCAGCCTGTATCGGGCGCCACCATCTACCTCGATGACCAGGCCGTGGGTGCCACCGCCGCTGATGGCTCCTTTCAGCTGCCAGCCGTGCCGACCGGCTCCCACACCCTGCGATTCACGGCCATTGGCTTCAATCCGGCTACTGTACGAGTTGTGGGCCAGCCGGAGCCCCAGCAGGTGCCATCCGTAAGCTTGCAAACGGCATCAGTCGTGACCGGCGAAGCGCTGGTAACGGCTTCCCGCGCCAACGACCGCACAGCCACGGCTTACTCCAACCTCAGCCGCGAAGACCTGGATAAGCGCAACTTCGCCCAGGATCTGCCTTACCTGCTCGATCAAACGCCGTCCGTTGTCGTGACCTCCGACGCTGGCACGGGCGTGGGGTATACCGACATTCGTATTCGGGGCACGAGCAACACGGGCATCAATATGACCATCAACGGCGTTCCGCTGAACGATCCGGAGTCGCGGGGGGCATTTTTGGTGAACTTGCCTGATCTGGCTTCATCGGTGAGCAGCTTGCAAGTGCAGCGCGGCGTGGGCACCAGTCAGAACGGCGGCGCGGCCTTTGGGGCCAGCATCAACATTTCTACCCTCGACTCGCGCCGCGAAGCCTACGCCGAAACTCAGAACACCTACGGCTCCTTCAACACCTGGAAAAACAATGTGCAGTTCGGTACCGGACTGCTTGGGGGGCACTTTACCATTGATGGCCGCCTCTCTCGCATCGCTACCGATGGCTACATGAACCGGGCGGAGTCGGATCTGAAATCGTATTACTTAGCGGCGGGCTACCAGGCCAAGAATACGCTGGTGAAGTTCATCACCTTTTCGGGCCGCGAGAAAACCTACCAAGCCTGGAACGGCGTGCCCGAGCCGGCTATCACCGGCAACCGCGACTTGCTGCAAACCTACGTTGACAACGGCGAGCTTTCCACCGCCGATGCCGAGCGCGTGCTTCAGGAAGGCCGCCGCTACAGCTACTACACCTACGACAACCAAACCGACAATTACCAGCAAAACCACTACCAGCTCCACCTTTCCCAAGGCTTGGGCGAGGACTGGAACATTGGGGCGGCTCTGCACCTCACACGCGGCTTTGGCTACTACGAAAGCTTCCGCGCCAACCGTCGGCTCTCGGCCTATGGCCTGCCCAACGTGGTGCTGGGCAACCAAACCATTTCCCGCACCGACCTCGTGGACCAGAAGTGGCTGGATAACTACTTCTACGGCGGCACCTTCGCCTTGAATTATCAGCCTAAGAATAACGATAAGTTTGAGGCAACGCTCGGCGGAGCCGTCAACCGCTTCGACAACGACCACTACGGTGAAATCATCTGGGCCCGGTACGCCTCCACCAGCAACATTCGAGACCGTTATTACGCCAACGAGGCTACCAAGTCGGACTATAACACTTACGCCCGTGCCACCTGGCAAGTGCTGCCCCGGCTGGGCGTGTACGGAGACTTACAGCTGCGCCACATCAAGTACAGCATCGATGGGGTGGAGGATGACCAGAACGACGTGACGACCCGCGCCGACTACACGTTCTTCAATCCCAAAGCTGGCGCCACATTCTCCCTGGCCGAAGGTCAGCAGCTCTACGCCAGCTTCGCCGTGGGCCAACGCGAGCCTGTGCGCGCCGACTTCACCGATCGTCCCGCCGGCGACCAAAGCGCTAAAGCCGAGCGCCTCGAAGACTTCGAAGCCGGCTACCGTCTGAACCTGTCGGACCTCAATCTGTTGACACCGCGCACGGCTCTGCGCTTCGAGGCCAACTACTTTTATATGAACTACCGCAACCAGCTCGTCGCTACCGGCCAGCTGAATGACGTGGGCACCGCGCTGCGCACCAACGTAGCCCGCAGCTACCGCACCGGCATCGAACTGACCGGCTTCGTGTCGGCCGACGATAAAATCAGCCTAAGCAGTACGCTCACGCTCAGCCGCAACCGAATTCTGGACTACCGCGACGTTTCTTACGATGAAGACTTTAACCTAGTAGTAGCTTCCGAGGGCCGTACGACCACGATTTCCTACTCGCCAGCAGTCGTGTCGGCACACACGCTGGAAGGGCAGCCGCTAAAAGGCCTGCGCCTGGCGTTGCTTTACAAAACCGTGAGCCGTCAATACCTCGACAACTCCGCCAACGAAGCCCGCAGCATCCAGCCCTACCAAGTACTCGACTTTCGGGTTCGCTACGCGATTCGACCCACGTTTATGAAGGAAATAGAGCTGGCTCTGCTGGTAAACAACGTGCTCAACCGCGAGTACGTGGCCAACGGCTACACCTACGGCTACATCGGCGCCAGCGGGCAGCGGGAAACTTTTAACTGGTATTTTCCTCAGGCCACCCGCAATTTTCTACTATCTGTAGGGCTAAAGATTTAATCGAAAGTTCTGCTGATTGCTCGGATTTGGTGACGATGAATTTCCACTAAGTACGTGACAATTATCTGACGCAAAAAAGCCCCCCAGAACTACACAATACAGTTCTGGGGGGCTTTTTTGCGTCAGATAATTGTCACTAGAATCCGCGACTTAAATAATAAGCCGCACGCCGCCCAGCTCGGAAATGTGATAGGGAAACTGGTCACCGGGCGAGCCGATGAACATGAAGTTTTTGGGGATCTGCCACTCCTCCGAAAGCTTATCAATTAGCTCAGGGCCAAATTTACCCTCCAGGGTTACAAAATCTACTTCAATCTGCTCGTAGGCCCGATCCAGCACTCGAATATCGGTGAGCAAGTCCTGCGAATACGTTTCGCCGGGCCTTAGCAGGGTCACGATTTTTAGCTTGGTGGTAAACTCATTTTCTACCACGTAAGCCATTACCTTATTGAGGTTGGATACATTGTCGCCCTTGGTGAAAAACACGAACTCCTGTTGGTGCAACTCCCGCAGCAACTGCCGCAGCTTAAGACGGGCCAGCCGCGAAAAGCGGGGCGACTGCTCAGCAAAGGAATTAGCCGCAGCCAAAATCAGATTCAGGATGCCAATGCGGTTCAGCATCACGTAAATCAGGACCATAGCCGGCAGGAAGTACTGCAGGAATACGATCAGGTAGTCGGGGTGAATTTTGATGTTGCCATACAAGGCCACCAAAATGCTGATGAGGGCCAGCGTTACGGTAAGAATACCCGCGTACACGGGCCGTGGTAGTTTGGGCCGCTTGCGCTTGAGCAGAAAGTTGCCCAGCGCAAAAAACGCCATTACCGACAAAAACGAAATGGTATACACCCCCGACAGCGGCCCCAACTGCCCGTTGGTGATCAGCAGCACCGATACGCACAGTAGAAAGAAGGTGATGAGGATGATATAATTGCTCTTGCTTTTATTCTCTCTTAGGAAGAATTGGGGCAGAATACGATCTAAAGTCATGCGCTTCATCAGGCCACTTACCCCCACAAAAGATGTGAGCACGGCTCCGCTGAGTACGGCCACCGCATCCACTGAAATGAGCGTGCCTAGCCACGCGCCACCGGTCGTGTTGCCCAAATGTGATAACAGCGTCTCGGTATGCTCGCCAACCTCGCCCATCGGCAGAGCCGCTACAGCCAAAAAGGCAATAGCTGGATTAAAAAAGCTCACCACTATCCACATATTGCGCAGAGTCTTGCCGAATACGCCTCGGGCTTGTTCTTCCACAAAGTTGGCCGAGCTCTCGAAGCCCGAAATACCCAGCATAGCCGCGCTAAAGCCAAAAAACAGCGCCGTCACGACGCTGCCGCCTTTCAGTGGCAAGCTGAAATTAGCAGTAAGCGTGTCTATTCCGTTGGTGGCGGTGTACCAAATAGCACTACCGACCAGCAGCGTGAGCGAGATGAGATGCACCAAAAAAATGGCCACCGCCACCTTCGCCGACTCGGAGATGCCCAGAATAGTAAGCACCAAAAACAGCCCCAGCAGCCCCAGCGTAGCCCAGATAATAGGCAGGCCGTGCCACAGGGTGTGCAGGTAGTGCATAGCTTCGCTGGCCGAAATAACCGCCGTAGCCATGTATGATAAGATGGTGAGGCAGGCCGCCAAAGCCGCGTTGCGCTTACTGGTCGTATTGAGCAGCACGTTATAAGCACCGCCATTCAGCGGGAGCGCGCCCACTACCTCGCCGTATATTTTCCGGAACAAGAACAGCACAGCGCCCACCATAAGTAGCGCAACCCAGGCGTACTGGCCAGCATAGCCGATAGCTAAAGCTGACACATACAGGCAGGAAGAGGAAATGTCGTTGCCGCAAATGGCCGTGGCTTCCAGCTCGTTGAGTTTCTTCTCGTGGCTCATAAAAGAAAATCAAAGTAAGCTTGGAGAGCGGCAAACTGCTTTTGGCTAAGTAAAAGAAGTATCATATTGTTGCTGGGGGGCTTTTTTATTCATCAGTGGCCTACTGCTTGGCTCGCTACACAGCGTAGGCTTACTGCAACACTTTCTTGATGTCGTCCATCTTGCCGAAGAGCACCATAATATCATCGGCCTTAAATACCGTGTCGGCGGCTACTACGCCAATGGCGGCTGGCTTGTTTTGCGAACGGCCAAACAAGTTGGTGGCTTCCTTCTGCCGGATGATTGTGAGGACGTTGATATTATACTTCTGCCGAAAATTGGCTTCCTGAATAGTTTTGCCCACGTAGCGAGCCGGTACCGTAGCCTGAATGATATTGTAGTCTTCGGTCAGATCCAGGGAGTCGAGAATGCCTTTCATATCAAGGCTTTTGGCTAGGCGCTCGGCAAACTCCATCTCGGGTCGAATGATTTTTTCTACGCCAATGGCCTCGAGAACTGTCTGGTGCAGGGGTGAAATGGCGCGCCCGATAATGCGCTTCACGCCCAGTTGCTTGAAGTTAGCCACGGCCATTACCGAAGCCCCAAAATCTTCTCCAATGCCCACCAGCACAACGTCGGTGTCTTTAATCGGTAGCGTGGATAAGGACTGTTGGTCTTTGGCGTCGAGGCACACGGTGTGCGTAATGCGGTCTTTGAATTGGGTAACCTTGGCAATGTCATTATCCACGGAAATGACCTCGTGGCCCATTGCCGTAAGCTGCATCGATAGGGAGGAGCCAAAGTTGCCTAATCCAACGATTATATATTTCATGCGCGTTTGCTCAGCAAAAGATTAGGTGATAATAATATTCTCGGAAGGGAAGCGGTAGTTCAAGTCGTTCACCTTGGTTACCACGCCCGCAATCAGCGTAAACGTGCCAACGCGCCCCAAAAACATCGTGACAATAACTACCAGCTTGCTGCCCGTAGTCAGCTCGCTCGTCACGTTTAGGCTTAGGCCCACGGTGCTGTAGGCCGAGAAGGCTTCAAACGCTACTTTTACTATCGGGATGCCCGGATTGAAGTAGGCAATGAGTAGCGTCGCCATCCCGATGACCAAAAAGGAGAGCATCATCACGGCAAAAGCCTGCTGTACCGACTTGCTGGGCACGTGCCGCCCAAAAAGATCCAGCCGTTCCTTGCCGCGGGCAATGCTGGCGATATTCAGGAAAGCCAAGGCAAAGGTGGTCGTCTTGATGCCACCACCCGTAGAGCCTGGCGACGCCCCAACCCACATGAGCAGCAGATAAATTAGAATCAGCGGCGTCGTGAGCTGCGTCATATCAACGGTGTTGAAGCCGGCCGTGCGCGGCGTTACGCCACCGAATAGCGCCGTCACGAATTTGCCAAACCCCGAGTGCTCCCGCATGGTGTTGTCATATTCCAGGAGGGCATACAGCAAAGTGCCCCCCACGAGCAAAATAGCCGTAGTGAGGAGTACAAGCTTGGTATTCACGTTGATAATGCGCGGCACATACACGTACCGCTCCCGGCGAACCAGCTGCCGCCAGCGGCTACCGACTCTCTCGCGGAGGTAGCGATACAGATTAAAAATGATGGGAAAGCCAATACCCCCAATGATAATCAGGGCGATAATGACGAGCTGAAAGGCGTAGTTGAAGCGGAAGTTGGTATCGTATAAGCCCGCCGATAAAGTGGAGAAGCCCGCGTTGCAGAAGGCCGAAATCGAGTGGAAAATGGCAAAGCCAAGCCGGTCGTGCATATGCGGCATTTCGGCCGGGCCAATGGAAGCGTAGAGCAGACAAGCCCCCAGAAATTCCACCAGAAAAGTAATCCAAACAATATTGCCGATGGTGCGCATGGTGTTGCCAATGCTTTCCTCATTGATAAGGCCTTGCATAAACAACTGATTTTGAAACGACGAGGAGCGCTGAAAAAACAGTGTTAGAAAGCTCGTGAACGTCATGATGCCCAATCCACCCAGTTGAATAAGTATTAGAATAACGGCCTTGCCGAAGGTGGTGAAGTACGTGGCTGTATCCACGGTGATAAGGCCGGTAACGCAGACTGCGCTGGCCGAAGTGAAAAGAGCATCCAGGGGGCTAATTCCTTGCACCGTAGCTCGGGGCAGCATCAGCAGCCCCGTACCCAGCAGAATGAGGAGCACAAAGCTGCCCATAAACAGCAGGGCCGGATTGTAGCGGAGGCGGTAAAACGTGAGGGAGCGGCGGGAAAGCTCAATCAGGAATACGTACAGCAGCACGATCAGAATGAGCAAATCCTGCTCGACGTAGCGGCCCAGCAGCGTGCCATAGAACACGAACTCTTCCGGGAAAAAGCTCAGGTAGGCACTGTAGGCCGCAAACAGAATAAGCACGCATTCTAACACTACCCATACTTTGGGCACGCCCGCTCTATTAAGCAGAAACAGCCTCAGAATGAGAATCAGAATAAGGACCAGTGTACATACGCCGTAGAAGATGGAGAGCGAATGCTCGGCGGCCACGGAGTGCGCAAAGCCCAAGTCATATAGAAAGACGAGCAAGCCGGCCAGCGTCAGGTAAAACAGCGTCGCGTCGGCTCGGCTAAGCAGCCGGGGGCGGTGCTCCTGCAAACGGTCCTGAAGGTGGCTGCTTAGTTTAGGACGGTGCATTTGGCAAGTAAAAACAAGGGCATTGGGGTAAGCTTACGGGCGGTGGCAAGTCAGCGTAGTCGTTGCCGCTGTGGGCAGATGATGGGGAGAGGATATGCGCTACGCAGATTGGCGGTGGAAAGATGAGGAATGAATTTGGCATGCGCCGGAACCCGCTTGGCGGTGGGCTGTTCTGCTAGTGTGCCTTGTCGGGCGTGCACATAGGCGGCCAGTCCGAAATTTTTATCTTTGAGCTTCCCACCCCAACTATTCATTAGCTATGTCATCCCAAGCCGACGTTCTCTCGCCCCAAGCTAAAGCGCATACCGCCCAGAAAGGTAGCACCAACGCCGCCGGCTTCACCGATTATTTCGACCTCGACGGTCTGCTCACCGAGGAGCACAAGCTTATCCGCCAGAGCATCCGCGACTTTGTGAAGCGCGAGATTTCGCCCAGCATCGAGAAGTGGGCCCAGCAAGCGCATTTCCCGTCCGAAATTGTGCGCAAGTTTGGCGAGGTAGGTGCTTTCGGCCCCACCATCCCCGTGGAGTACGGCGGCGGCGGCCTCGACTACATCAGCTACGGCCTGATTATGCAGGAAATTGAGCGCGGCGACTCCGGCATGCGCTCCACGGCCTCGGTGCAGGGCTCCCTGGTTATGTTCCCGATTTACGCTTATGGCTCGGAGGAGCAGCGCCAGAAGTTTCTGCCCAAGCTGGCCTCGGGTGAGTGGCTGGGCTGCTTCGGCCTCACCGAACCCGACCACGGCTCCAACCCCGGCGGCATGGTTACGAAGCTGGAAGATAAAGGCGACTACTACATTCTGAACGGCGCCAAGCTCTGGATTTCCAACTCTCCTGAGTGCCAGGTAGCCGTAGTGTGGGCCAAAAACGAAGAAGGCCGCATCAAAGGCGTCATCGTGGAGCGCGGCATGGAAGGCTTCACCACCCCCGAAATTCATAACAAATGGAGCCTCCGCGCCAGCACCACCGGCGAGCTGGTCTTCGACAACGTTCGCATCCCCAAGGAAAATATTCTCCCCAACGTGGAAGGCCTAAAAGGCCCCCTAAGCTGCCTCGACTCGGCCCGCTTCGGTATTGCCTGGGGGGCAATTGGCGCCGCCATCGACTGCTACGAATCAGCTCTGAAATACTCGCTGGAGCGCGAGCAGTTCGGTAAGCCGATTGCTGCTTTCCAGTTGCAGCAGCGCAAGCTCGCCGAAATGATTACCGAAATCACCAAGGCCCAGCTCATGGCCTGGCGCTTAGGCGTTTTGAAAAATGAAGGCAAAGCCACCAGCGCCCAAATCAGCATGGCCAAGCGCAACTCCGTGGATATGGCTCTGCACATTGCCCGCGAAGCCCGCCAAATTCATGGCGGCATGGGCATTACCGGCGAGTACCCCATCATGCGCCACATGATGAACCTGGAATCGGTGATTACTTACGAAGGTACGCATGATATTCACCTGCTTATTACGGGCGCGGATATCACGGGTATTCAGGCGTTTAAGTAATATTCTATATAGTTTAAGAAAGGGCCGGCTTACGCGAAGAAGCCGGCCCTTGTTGTTTAGATAGCTTTGTCACTAGAGGCTAGGATTATCTAAGCCTCTCTTAGTACCCTATATTAGCTCATCTTTTACAAGTATCCCCTTCGCTTGCTGCTATGGCTGCTGACTCTGCTTTGCCTTTAGTGTTACTTGAATGCCTTATTGCGGGCACCTCCCACCGGGAGGGATTGAAGGCTTACGAGCCGAACCTACAGCCCGGACAAGACTTAACCGTAGCGCGAGAAGCCGATAGCGCCTACGATGATTGGGCCGTGCGCGTGTACACCGCCGGCTCTGAGCCGATGTGGCTGGGCTACTTGCCGGAAGGCCGTAACGAAACCGTGGCACGGCTGCTCGACGCTGGCTTTGAGCTAGCTGGTCGGCTGACTCATAAATCTTGGGAGGATGACTGGCTATACTTGGAAATGGAAGTGCTTCTTTTGAGAAAGTAGGGTGAAATAGATTGCTGTTTCAGAGTAATTAAGAAGGTTATTGGCTATTGTAATATGTTTACTGCTCAGCTACATACAATCAAAAACCAAACTTTATAGATCAGCCTTTTCTACTAGGTTTGCCGTATACTTTAGCTTTAACAATAACCCTATAAGCTATGGCAACTAACGAGCAGCAACCCGAACACGAAAACGCGGAGTCGCGTAGGCAGGAGCGCCGCGAGCATGATAAGGAGCAGTACCGCAAGGAAGGCGACGAAATGCGCCAAGGCGGCCCCGACCCGAATCTGAAGCACCACGACCGCACCCGCTCCGGCGACGGCAATTTCACCCCCGATAGCGAATCCGAAACTGGTTCTTCCGATGGCATCGCCAAAACCATAACGGGCAGTGGCGGCAACACCGGCGGCCGCGAGCGTAGCTTAGACGACGTGACGCCTACCGACGGTGACCAAGGCGGTACCACAGGTGCGGGCCAAAGCCGCGAACCGCAGCTACGCACTCCTAGCGCCCAAACCTCGCACACCAGCAAAGGCCCCGGCGGCGACCACGGCCAAGGTGGCAGCCAAGGCAGCAAGAGTGGTAATCAAACCTAGCAGTTAAGTAGAAATAAAAATAGTATTCGTAAAAAAGCCCCCCAGATGCTGATCTGGGGGGCTTTTTTGTGCTTTGCTGTTAGATTACCGCAATTCTTCAAACGCATACTGCGCGTTGCTCCAAAACTCGTCCAGTGCTATAAGGCGCGGCTTAAAAAACGAAATCAATTGGGGCCAGTCGTCGCGGTTGAACAGGTTGACGGGCTGTAGCTCCTGGTAGATGCGGCTTATGGACTGACCGTTGACATCTTGCGCTTCCAGCTCCCAGCGCCAAGGTTCGCCTAGCGTTTCCTCTAGCATAGTTTTCAGCTGCTCAAACTGCTCGAAAAACAGCTGACGGATTTCCGCGTCGGAGTGCGTTAGTTCAATGCCAATGGTGGCGCGACGGTTGTCGGCATGCAGGCGGAAATACAGGTTTTTGTAGCCGGTTTTATAATTTATCCAGTTGGTAGGCATGCCTTCCGCCGAGGGTACAGGGGCCATATATTGGCCAAACGTGGTCCAGAAGGCTTGGCGCAGTTGGGCTACTTCCGCTTTACTATACATTCGTTGCTTCTTCCTTTTGCGTTTTTGTCAGCACTTGGTACGCAAAAGTAGCGTCAGTGGCTTGGTAGACGGTAATGACTTCTTCTACGAGGTCAATAGGCACCTTTGCTACAGCGTTGGCTTTGTGCCCTCCTCAAAGCGGAACTTAGCGGTCTTTTGCTGCTATTTAAGGTATTAGGTCAAATTTCACGGACCTTTGCGGTAAAATTGCCCCCCAGAGGGTCCATTTTACTTTCAAGCCTATGCACGTTCCTATATTTTCCGATGTCATTATTATCCTGCTACTCTCGGTAGGAGTAATTCTGTTAGTTAATAGGCTACGTCTGCCATCCATCATTGGGTTTCTGCTCACGGGCATTGTAGCGGGTCCGTCGGCACTGCGGCTTATTAAAGCCCAAGACGACGTAGACATGCTGGCCGAGCTAGGCGTGATTCTGCTCATGTTTACCATTGGCTTGGAGTTTTCTCTCTCCAGCCTCTCGCGCCTGAAGCGGGCCGTGTTTCTGGGGGGCAGTTTGCAGGTCGGCTTGACTATTGGGGTAACTTATTTGCTCGCCATCAGCTTCGATTTCTCTACTCCGGAAGCTATTTTTCTGGGCTTTCTACTCTCTTTAAGTAGCACGGCCATCGTGCTTAAGCTACTGCAAGACCGCCTCGAAATGGAGTCCCCGCACGGGCAGGTGACGCTGGCCATTCTCATTTTCCAGGACTTGATTGTAGTACCCATGATGCTGCTCACACCCATGCTAGCCGGCAAGGGTGCCGGCAATCCGTGGGCTGATTTAGGTATTCTGGCATTTAAAATTGCGGGGGTACTGGCCCTTGTATGGTTTGGGGCTCGCTATGTAATGCCTCGTCTGCTGTTCTTGGTGGCCCAAACGCGCAGCCGCGAGCTGTTTCTGCTCACCGTAATTGGTACCTGCTTGGGCGTTGCCTGGCTGACTTCTACCGTAGGGCTTTCTCTGGCGCTGGGGGCCTTTTTGGCGGGCCTTATCATCTCAGAATCGGAGTACAGTTACGAGGCTGTAAGCAATATTCTGCCCTTCCGCGAAATATTCGCCAGCTTCTTTTTCGTGTCTATTGGCATGCTGCTCGATGTCCAGTTTTTCCTGGATAATCCGCTCACCATCGTGCTCATTACCCTGGGCGTGATGGTCATTAAGCTACTCCTGACCGTGGGGGCAGCCTTGGCGCTGCGCCTGCCTATGCGCTCGGTGCTACTGATTGGTTTGGCTTTGTGCCAAGTGGGTGAGTTTGCATTTATTCTCTCCAAAGCCGGCCTCGACGCTGGCCTCATGCAGCAGCGCGAGTACCAGTATTTCCTGGCCGTTTCTATTTTGTCGATGAGCCTGACGCCGGTAGTTATGCTGGGGGCTGAGCCGTTTACAACTTTTCTTTTACGCTTGTCCATCTTCAAATCCTTGGATCAGGGTTTGCGCCTGAAAACGGATCAACTGCCCGCCGAACAGGAGAAAGCCCTGAACGACCATCTGGTGGTAATGGGGTACGGTTTCAACGGCCGCAACTTGGTGAAAGCCGCCAAGTACGCCGACGTGCCTTATGTTATCATCGAAACCAACCCCATCACAGTGCGGCAGGAGCGGGAGCGGGGCGAGCCGATTCTGTATGGTGATGCCTCCCAAGAGCATGTGCTCGAAATGGCCCGCGTAGAGCATGCTCGCGTAATGGTGGTGGCTATTTCCGACCCAGCCAGTAGCCGTCGTATCGTGGTGGCCCTACGCAAGCTCAATCCTAACTCCTGCATTTTTGTGCGCACCCGCTACATCCACGAGATGGAGGAGCTTTACCGCCTCGGCGCCACCGAAGTTATCCCCGAAGAACTGGAAGCGTCCATCGAAATATTCTCGCGGGTGCTGGCTAAGTACCTAGTGCCCATTCCCGAAATTGACAAGCTCATCGGCGAGCTGCGTGCCGGACGCTACGAGATGCTCCGCCGCCGTTCGCTGACCGAAGGCGAGTGGTCATCCATGCACGTGTCCCTAGCCGACGCCGAAATGTCAACTTTTCAGGTGTCGCCCGAGGGCGAGCTGGTGGGCAAATCCTTGTCGGAGACAGAAGTGCGGCAGCGATTTGGCATCAGCCTACTGGCTATTCGTCGTGAGGGAAAGATGCTGTACGAAATGACCGGCGACACAGTCATCCAACCCAACGATACACTCTATATCTTCGGTCAACCCGAGCGCGTGCAAGAATTCGCCCGCAGCGCGGATTAGATAGAAACCAGAGTATCATCCTTGCTAAGAATTATATACGGTGCATCAAGTTAGGGATGAACTTGTATGCTGCTATCACCACAATGACCTCCTTAAATAGAACGTCATGCAGAGCAGAGCGAAGCATCTCGCGTGCTGACTCTGGATTACTACTCTTACTAAACACGCGAGATGCTTCGCTCTGCTCTGCATGACCACCTTTTATAGAGCGTATATTGCTAATATGATTAGTTATAATAGACTATACTAAATATTTTTACTAAAACGGGAAGCATTTTGCCCCCTAAAGCGTTATCTTCACACAACGCCAAACCTAGTATTTACGCTATGCGCGAAGCATTTCTCACCGGTGGCAACGACCACATGGACCCTTCCGAAAAGGAGATTGACAAGGCGCTACGCCCGCTCAGTTTCTCCGATTTTACGGGTCAGGATAAGATTGTCGAGAACCTGAAGATATTCGTGGCAGCGGCGCGTCGGCGCGGCGAGGCACTCGACCACGTATTGCTGCACGGACCTCCCGGCCTGGGCAAAACCACCCTATCGCACATTATCGCGGCCGAATTGGAAGCCGGCATCAAGATGACCAGCGGCCCGGTGCTCGACAAGCCTTCAGACCTAGCTGGCCTGCTGACCAACTTGGAGCCGAACGACGTGCTCTTTATCGACGAGATACACCGCCTCAACCCCGTGGTAGAGGAATATCTGTACTCGGCCATGGAGGATTACCGTATCGACATCATGCTCGATTCGGGCCCGAATGCGCGCTCCGTACAGATTTCTCTGTCGCCTTTTACGCTGATCGGCGCTACCACGCGCTCCGGCTTGCTTACTTCGCCGTTGCGGGCCCGCTTTGGTATCAATGCTCGCCTGGAGTACTACGATTCGGCCTTGCTGACCAGCATCGTGAAGCGCTCGGCCGAGATTTTGCAAACGCCGATTCACGATGATGCGGCTTTCGAAATTGCCCGCCGTTCACGCGGTACGCCGCGTATTGCTAACAACTTGCTGCGCCGCACCCGCGATTTCGCTCAGATAAAAGGCACCGGCACCATCAACGTCGACATCGCTCAATTTGCCTTGAACGCCCTCGACGTTGACCAAAACGGCCTTGACGAAATGGACGTACGCATTCTGACCACCATCATCGACAAGTTCAAAGGTGGCCCGGTTGGCCTAAGCACCATTGCTACGGCTTGCTCCGAGGAGTCGGAAACGATTGAAGAAGTGTACGAGCCCTTCCTGATTCAGGAAGGCTACATCAAGCGCACTTCTCGGGGTCGCGAAGCTACAGAAGCCGCATACCGTCACTTGGGTAAGCTCATGCCGCAGCATCTGCGCGGCAACTCGCCCGGCGACTTATTTGGCGAGCAGCCTGCTTAGAGAGTGCTCGAATTGAATTCAACTGTGGAACGCACTGCCCTTGGCGGTGCGTTTCTTTTTCACCCGTACTTTACTTGCCCATTCTTTTGCCTCCACTGTGACCGTCAACGAAACCATTCAAAGTCGAAATGCCGCCTTTATCAAGCGCCGGGCGGCGGAGCTAGGCTTTATGTATTGCGGCATCTCGAAGGCAGAGTTCTTAGAGGAAGAAGCTCCACGCCTTGAAAACTGGCTCAACCGTCAGATGCACGGCCAGATGGGTTATATGGCTAACCACTTCGATAAGCGTCTCGACCCGCGCCTGCTGGTAGCCGGCGCCAAGTCGGTCATTTCGCTACTCCTTAATTATTACCCCGCCGAGGAAGACCAATTGCCCCCCGACACTTTACAAATCAGCAAGTACGCTTACGGCCGCGATTATCACTTCGTCATCAAAGACAAGCTTAAAACACTGCTGGCCGATATACAGCAGGAAATTGGTGAGGTAGGAGGCCGCGTGTTCGTGGACTCGGCACCGGTGATGGATAAGGTATGGGCCAAGAAAAGTGGTTTGGGCTGGGTAGGCAAAAACTCCAACCTAATTACGCCTGGCGTAGGCAGCTTCTACTTCATCGCCGAGCTGATCGTGGACCTAGAATTGGCCCCCGATGGTCCTATCAAAGACTACTGCGGTACCTGCCGCAAGTGCATGGATGCCTGCCCCACTGATGCCATTTCCGACCCGTACGTGGTGGACGGCAGCAAGTGCATCAGCTACTTTACTATCGAGTTGAAAGACCAGATTCCGAGCGAAGTGGGGGGCAAATTGGGTAACTGGGTTTTCGGCTGCGACATCTGTCAGGACGTGTGCCCTTGGAACCGCTTTGCTAAGCCTCATCAGGAGCCGCAGTTTCGGGCGCACCCGCAGCTCAAGGAAATGAGCACCACTGATTGGCAAGAAATCACACATGAGTTGTTCACAGAGCTATTTCGGCAATCGGCAGTGAAGCGTACGGGGTACGCTGGGCTCACGCGCACTATTCAGTTCGTAACAGAGCCGCCGACAGATTCCATTTACAAGGAAAAAGCCACTAGCGAGGAGGCCTGAATGGCGGCTCGCTAGTGGCTTTTTCTTGGTACTGCTTACTGTACTCTAAGCGGCTTGGGCAAAAACGCGATTGAGAATGCGTTGGTAAATGCTTGCGAACTGCTCGTAGCACCAGGTTTTTAGCTGGGTTAGCTCTTCTGGTACGAGCATGCGTAGGGCTTTCCGTAGCTCCTTCTCAAATAGGATTTTGTCAAAGCTCACCTTGAGCAGAATGGTTTTTGCATATTCCAACATTGTAATGAATAGTAAGTAAGGTGGGTGGTAAAGGGTGGTGTATGAACGGGATAATTGTATACGAAAGCCCACATAAAAAGGCTTCCTCCAAGGAGCAAAGCGGCACCTTTTTTCGGAAAGTGTGCAACGCCATAAAAGGATAATCCCAAAGGTAGCTGCCGCTCTCCCTGGGACGCAAGCTCATGAATAAAAAAAGAACGACCTAAGTCGTTCTCTTGTTGCTTTTTACGTATTAAATCTGCGTTAATAAGTACATATATATTTAATACGTAAAAAGACTGACCAGTGCGGTAGCTGTAGTCGCAGATAGCGGCTCATCGAATGCTTCGGCCACTTTCGCCACAACTACCGTCGTGCTCAGCGGCTCCTGATTGAAAGGCACGGTACGAAGGCCAGGTAGCACTTGATTAACTAGATCTTCGCCCGCGTATACGGCGTCCGTTTTGCCGGCTACCGTAATGTTGGTGTCGCTGGCGCTAACCCAGTTCTTCACGTTGGCACCCCGCGCCCGGCGCATGCTTCGGATGTGGGAAGCATGGCGAGCTTCCACGGAGTGAATACGTAAGGCTGCTTCCAGTAGTTGGTTATCGGCTTGCAAGAAACCAGCCTGGCCTTTATAGGCCCGAACGCCCGCATCTTCCAGGGTTTGAGCTACTTGCAAAAACGTATCAAAGTTGGTGAACACGGTCGGGAATACGGCTGCTTGGGCGCCGTTCTTGCTGCCCGTAAAGTCGAAACGGGGTTTGGGGGGCAATTCTCCGCCGGAAGCCACAATCACGCGCTCCAGAAACCGTACGTGCTGCTGCTCGTGCCGATAAATCGTCTCGATGGCTGGACGGGTGTCGGCTGGGAAGAAGCCCGCAGGCACGCTAGGAGCACCGGCTACCTGACCTAAAGCGCGGGCATAAAACTCGTTTTCCAGGTATTCGAGGGTCAGCGCTAGGTTGAGCGAATCGAGGGTGGTGCGGATATCGCGGGCTTGCGCAGGCGTGATGGCAGTGCCTAAGGCTAGCGGCACGGCAGACAGCGCCGCCTTGCGACCAATTTGGCCAAGAGAGGCAAATGCGGCGCGGCGCGAACCAACTTGGTCGTACAGCGTGGGATCTGCTTTGGCCAGATCGGCGAGGAGTTTAAGAATATTCATGGCGAAGGAAAAACCAAAGAAGCTTAGCTAGGCAGGCTAGCTGCCGAAATAGTAACGTTAAGGAAGGTATTCACCACGGCTAGCACCTGGGCGGGCGTTTTGGCCGCATCCAGGCCGTCGAACTCACCGCCGGTATTGGCTACCACATCGGCGGCAGCAAATGAGTTGGGTAGGAGCAAATCCCGAATCAGGGCCGCGTGGCGAGCTTCTACCGACACTATTTTGCCCAGCAGCCCTAAATAGACAACGTCTGTGAGGAGCTTGCCCGCACCGTTGTAGGCGGCTACGCCTAGGTCTTCTAGTGTTTGGGCCGCTGTCAGTACGCCGGCTCGCGTAGTAAGTGTGAAGGATGAGAAATTGAAGGTGGCCGAGCCAATGGCACTGGAGCCGAGAACGTACTTCAAAAATTCGCGGTGAATGACTTCATGGTCACGCAGATCGGTGAAATAACCGAGTTCAGCGGCTGATAAATCGGTGGGGGGAGCAGCTACTACTTTCTCGTAAAATGCGGCTTCCAGTTGCTCCAGCAGATAGGCATAGTTCAGTAGCCCAATATCACCAGTGCCTAAAGTGAAGCTTTGCTCAACGGGAGTTTCAGGCGTGTTGTCGTCATCGGCGCAGCCTGCCAGTACCAGCGCCGACGAGGCAGCAGTAGCGCCAGCTACTCTAAAAAATGTGCGCCGTCGTACGGGCCGCGCCGAAAACAGGCGGGAAAAAGAAGTAAAACTCATGGTCATGAATGCGAGAGAATCAACCTGAAAATGCTCCCCAGCTACGGAAGCAGGGCAACGGAAGCAAAGATAGCCCCAGAAGCTAACTCCACTAAGGGCTAAGAGGCCGCTGGGGGGCAAAGTGTTGCATGGCGCAGATGAAATAAACAAAAAAGGACGGCCCAGGGGCCGTCCTTTTCAGGGATAATAGAATAGCGGCGACTAGATAAACGTGCTGCCAGTAACCACAAACGTGCGTGCGATGTCTGATACTACCGGTACAGGCAGTGCCTCATCGAAGGCTTCCGAGAAAGCCGCGGCTGGGAAGTTCAAAGAAGCTAGGGCTGTCTGCAAGTTCACGCCACCCTGGGTCACGTTTTCTTCACCAGGGAAAGTGATAACTGCGGGCGTATAAGCAGGCGCAGCGCCCATGCCATATACACCAGCTGTTTGCATTGGCGCTGGTCCGCCACCATCGTTGCCCGATACCCAGCTCTTGGGCGAGGCGCTCCGGTCGGCGAAATTAGTACCAGCAGCAGCAGTTTGCGAAGCCGCGTTATTCATAGCACCAGCCCGACGCATCGTGCGGATACGGGAAGCGTGACGGGCCTCTACGGAGTGAATGTTGAGAGCCGCAGTCAGCACATCTTTGTTGCTGGCCAAATACGGGGCACCGCCTTTGTAGGCACGTACGCCAGTATCTTCCAATGCTTGAGCTACTGCCAGGAACACCGCAGGCGCCGTGAATACGGTCGCAAATGGACCGCCAGCACTGCCTTTGCCACCTGTGAAGTCGAAGGTATTGGCAGGAGGAGCAGCAATAGCGTTAGTGGTCAGGGCCGTCCGCAGGAAAGCGACGTGAGCCGTCTCGTCATTCCGAATTTTGTCCAGAGCCGCGAGGTTGGTAGCACTAAAGCCAGCACGCAATGCCGTTTGGGCAGCCGTAGCGGTAGCACCCATTGCGCCTAAGCCTTGATTGTAAAATTCAGCCTCTAAGTATTCCAAGCGCAGGGCGAAGTTGAGAACATCGTTTACGCTGGGAGCCATACTGGTCTGCGCATAGGCTTTGTTCAGAACGGCACCGAAAGCCATAGGAACGGCTGCTGCGGCCAACGTTTTGCCCATGCCGCTCATGTGCTTGAAAATGCTGCGTCGGGAGTCGAGACGATCGTATACCTCAGGGTCTACTTTCTCGATTTCAGAGATTATTTGGAAGATATTCATGATTATAAGTCGAAGATTGAGTGAGGGTAAGGACTACAAGCGCCTCCGTTAGACAAGACCAGAAACATTCAGCTTTGAGCCTTCAGCCAAGAAGGTGTTAGCCGCTGCTACAACCTCCGTTGGGGTTTTGGATATTTCCAAACCACTGGAGTTAATCACGTCAGTTCCTACGAAGTTGCCTTCCATCAGCAAGTCGCGAATGATAGCGGCGTGACGAGCCTCAACCGAAACAATTTTGCCGGCGAGCAGCAAGTATAGTGGGCCGTTGCCGGTAGTAGAAATAAATCGTCCAGCACCGTTGTAAGCCGATACGCCTAAGTCTTCGAATGCCTTAGCAGCACCCAGTACGCTTGCGCGGCTACTGAAATCGATGGCGGTGAAGTTGGGCGTGAGGTCCTTGATAATAGCCGTAGGGGCTGCGCTGGTGATAGCGGCCTTAAAGAACTCACGGTGAATTACTTCGTGATAATACAGGTCGTCCAGAATCTGACGCTCAGCGCTATTAGCTGCTAAGCCTGTGTAATAGGTACCCGTGCGGAGCTGCGTGTAGAACGCGGCCTCTAATTGCTCAAGAGCAAAAGCGTAGTTCAACACCCCAACATCACCAGAGCCAACATTAACCAAGGTGGCGCCGGGCGTGGTAGGCGGCGTTGGTGGGGTGGGCGGGGCTGGGTCAGCAATTACTTCATCATCATCGCAGCCCGAGAGAAGTAAGGCTGTGGCACCGGCCGTAGCGCCAGCATACATAAAGAACGAACGGCGCTTTATAGGCACGTATAGCGGCTTGTCGAAGCCAGTGTCGTCTCCGCCTGGTTTGGTGATCTTGGACATGTTGGAAAAATTAAAGTGGGTAGAGAAGAAAAGTAAAGGCAATAGCTCTCCAGCGCCCCTTTTGCAGAGGCTTTTTTTGTAATAATTTTAGAAGAAGAGATTATTTGAACCCACTTACGGCTCAGATTGAAAAGCGGATTGACTTTCGTAATTTTTATTTGTTGAAGATTTCCGCCTGATGCTTAAACAAGAACTTTGAGCACTCATATAAAGAGGGCTTAAAAGCATGAAAGGCACTTTCTGCGTAGCTTTGATGAGTAAGGTCGTTTCGCCAAATTATGTTGAGTCGTTGGCTAGTCTTCTGGGGGGTATTTTTCTTCTTGCTGTTTGCTAGACCCGTTGCGTGGGCCCAAAGCGTTGCTCCGCAAGCCCGCATCACCCTGGGCAAATCGGAGTTTCCCATTAACGAATACTACACCATCAGCTTTACCCTGACGGGTGCGCCCCTGGAGCGCTACTCCGCTTTCCCCGACTTGGAAGGATTTAAAAGGAGCGGCAAATCCAGCACCACCACCACCCGCATCGTGAATGGCCAGAGTTCCTCGGAGCAGACCATCACCCAGCGCTACGCCGCCTACGATGAGGGCGAATTTGAGGTGCGTCCCTTCACCATGACTATCAATGGAATCACGGTTCGGTCGGGGGGAGTTACGCTCACAGTGGGCCCTCAGCAAGCTGCGGCCACGGCGCCCGCTACTCCAGCTCCGGGCGCGGCACAGGGGCCACCAGGGATCGGGCTACTAGATCAGCTGTTTGGCAAGCCCAAGCCTCAAGAATTCGTCGAGCCTCAAGACAACGCCTTTTTGGCTTTGGTACCAGACAAAACCACCGTTTTCGCCGGCGAAGGCGTACACATTGGCTTATACTTTTATCTGACCCCTGCCGACCAAGGCTTATTGGCTTTCCACAACTTTGGGGGGCAATTACCGGGTATTCTGCGCCAATTGCGCCAGCCCACAGCCTGGGAAGAGCCCTTCGACGAGCAGGAAATCTACCCCGAAACGGTGGTAGCCGGCGGCAAAACCTACCTGCGCTACCGCCTTTATGAGGCCGAGTTTTATCCGCTTAATGCTCAGCCCTTGGTGTTTCCGGAGGTGTCTTTGCAGATGATAAAGTATCGCATAGCCAAGAAGCCCGAGGCCGGGCTCGACAACCGCATGGCGGGCTACAAGACCTATCGCACCGCGGCTCGCACCATTCCTGTTCGCCCGTTGCCAGCGCATCCTCTCCGCGACCAGGTGCCTGTTGGCGCCTACCAGCTGCGCGAGGCTATTGACCGGACCAGCTTCCGCACAGGACAAGCGTTTACCTACACGTTTGTAGTAGAGGGCGAGGGCAACTTAGCTACCCTAAGTGCCCCCCAGCCACTGCCACGACCCGGCTTAGAGATTTACGGACCCGATGTGCAGCAGGAGCAAACCCGCCAGGGCGGACGCGTGGGCGGCCGCAAGCGGTTTCGCTACCGCCTCGTGCCTACCAAGCCCGGCACCCTGCCGCTCGATAGTCTGTTTTCGCTGGTCATATTCAATCCGAATACGGCCCGCTACGATACATTGCGGGCCGGAATTGCCCCCCAGGTGAGCGGCGCCGTTAAAACCAGCACCGCCTTTCATGCCCGGCTCGACGATCCGTTTTATGAAAACGTGCTTTCCTCCGCCGATAATACGCTACAGCCCGTGGATGCGTATGCTGCCGTGCGTCGCTACGCCAACCTCATTCTAGGTGCCCTACTCATATTGGCTGGCATCGGGTGGTGGCGAGGCAAAAAGAAGCGGAAGTAGGCTGTAATGCCGGCGTGGGCCAAGCAGTAAGGGCACCAGCGCGGTTATTAATCGAAATGAGGCGGTGCTTAGTAGCTTTGCTACCTCAACGCTACCCGCCTTCTGGCTTTCGGTGCCTCACTTCTAGCTCCTCCGCTCATGAGTAATTCTTTTGGTAAGCTGTTTCGCATCACCACCTTTGGCGAGTCGCACGGAGTAGGTATAGGAGTAATTATCGATGGCTGCCCAGCAGGCTTGGAAGTGTCGGCTGCTACCATCCAGACCGCTTTGGACCGGCGTCGGCCCGGCCAATCGGACTTGACTACGCCCCGCAGCGAGGCAGATAAAGTGGAGATTTTGTCTGGGATATTTGAAGGTAAAACGACCGGTACACCTATCAGCTTGCTCATCCGCAACCAGGATCAGGCCAGCCACGATTACTCGCACGTGGAGCATGCCTACCGCCCTTCGCACGCCGACTATACTTATGATATGAAGTACGGCCGCCGCGACCATCGGGGCGGCGGGCGCAGCTCGGCCCGTGAAACGGCAGCCCGCGTGGCGGCCGGTGCCGTAGCGGCTCAACTTTTAACTCACTACGGCATCACTGCCCAGAGCTATGTTTCGCAGGTAGGCGCGGTGGCCGTGCCGGTGGGGTATGAGCAGCTCGACTTAAGCTTGATTGACACGAACGCCGTGCGCTGCCCCGACCCGGAGACAGCCGAACGTATGGCTGCCCTCATTCGCCAAACCCGCGACCGCCAAGACACCGTGGGTGGCCTAGTGACGGGCGTGGTGCGCGGCGTACCTGCCGGCTTGGGAGAGCCAGTATTTGACAAGCTCCACGCCGAGCTGGGTAAAGCAATGTTGAGCATTAATGCCGTAAAAGGCTTTGAGTACGGTTCCGGGTTTGCGGGAACACTGCTATTCGGCTCCGAGCACAACGACACCTTTTATACCGATGAAGCGGGCGCTGTGCGCACCCGTACCAACCACTCAGGGGGCATTCAGGGGGGCATTTCCAACGGGCAGGATATTTACTTCAGGGTAGCGTTCAAGCCCGTAGCTACCATTTTGCAGCCTCAAACGACCATCAACGACCAGGGTGAGGTGATAACGCTGGCCGGTAAAGGTCGCCACGATCCGTGCGTGTTGCCCCGCGCCGTGCCCATCGTGGATGCCATGACCAACCTGGTACTGGCGGATATGTTGTTGCGTAGCCGAGCCAATAAGGTATAAAACACTCACAGAGATACCATAGTAAATGCCAGTGACCTCACCATTCACTGTGGTTTTGGTATCTTTGCAACATCGGCGGGCGTAAGTGGTTGTAGCTCCGACGAGCTAGCCAGTTGCATATCAACCCGCTGTTTTTGTCTTCGTATTCTCGCTTTTAAGCCCTTTACTCTTATGGCTGATCTAACTGCCCCGGCCGCTCCGGTTTCTATATACGCCGAAGCTAGCCCCAATCCCGAATCCATGAAATTCGTGCTCAATACCCAGTTCCTCAGCGAAGGGGTGAGCGTGGATTATCCCAACCTGGAGGCTGCGACCAACTCGCCCCTGGCCCAGGAACTATTCAATTTTGACTACGTGGGTCGTGTGTTTATCGCGGCTAATTTCGTTACTATCACCAAAACCACTGAGCATCAGTGGGCTCACCTTATCCCCGAGCTGCGTAGCTTCCTAAAGTCGTACGTAGAGTCGGGCGGGCCTATTTTCCTCGTCGATCCGGCTGCTGAGCAGAAGGCCGCCCAGGAAGTAGCCGCCAACGGCAGCCACTCGGAGGAGGACCAGCAGACGAGCCAGAAAATCATTGATCTGCTCGATAACTACGTGCGTCCCGCCGTGGAGCAAGATGGTGGCAACATCACCTTCAAAAGCTACCAGGACGGCATCGTGACGGTGAACTTGCAGGGCTCGTGCTCTGGCTGCCCTTCGGCCACGGTTACGCTCAAGTCGGGTATCGAAAACCTGCTCAAGCGCATGGTTCCTGAGGTGAAAGAAGTAGTAGCTGAAGGCATCACGATCTAAGGTCATCGTAGAATTACTAGCATAAAAGAGCCCCCCAGATATTTTTTCTGGGGGGCTTTTTTGTGTCTTGATAGTAAAGTGGAGGTACCAAAAGCCAACTGGCATGAGCTGATTTGCTCAACCAAGCATGATAACTACTCATCCTTTCTTGCTTAGACAACAGTTCAGCTGTGTTAGTCGAAAATAGTAACTGCCACTTCAATGAAAAACTACGTTTATAGCACTTAAAAGCGGTTTTCAGAGCAGAGTTAGGCTAAATATTAGAAATGTGTTTTGGACCCAATCGCATACTTAATTAAAATATTATTAAAAATATTCTATTTGATTTAGAACTATTTCAGCCTCTTAGGACCTAACCGTAGAGTACACTAAAACCACTTTTAATGAAGTTAAAATCATTTACACTTGCACTGCTCTGCAGTGGTCTGGGCTTCGCTACCGTATCCTGCGAAAAAGAAGAAACCGCTGTGGCGGTCAATCCACAAGCCAATCTCAAATCTGCTTCAGCCGGTAATCTAGCCGAGGAAGATGCTACCCTAAGTTTAGGTGCATCATCTGATGTTGACTTCGATTGTTCTTACGAGGCATTCAGCCAAGCGCTGGTTGCTAGCATCAGTGCCGATGCCGTGTTGCCTACTCCCTGTGTGCGCACGCCGTTTGATGCTGCCATAGCTCCTTATTCCAAGGAGTTGAGCTTGGCGCCAGATAAGGCAAATTACAACCTATTGGCGCAGATTAATCGGCTGTACACTTACGTTGACCCAAATGTTCAGTATTTCGGCGTTGACGGTCATCTGACTGATTTTGCGGCCAAGCATAAGCGCACCTTAGAGTCCTTCTTCAACATGCCCAACGAGGTGGCCCTACATGGTCAGCACGTGAGCACGCTCCAAGACAGAGAAGCTGTAGCAGCAGTTTATATCAACTTCTCAGCCCTAAAAGGCGAGGCAGCTTATCGGCAAGCGGATAACGTTATCAGACTTGCCGTTACGCCAAGCACGATTTTCAAGACAACTCCGCTGTTGGCATTCGACGGATTTGCTACCACTGGTACCGTTACCCAAACCAAAGCTGTCATCGGCAACCTGATCGTAATCGGCGATGGTATTGTGAGTGTAATGGCAGAAGCCGGAGTTGACGAAAAGGTAACATTCGCCGGTATCCTAGCGCACGAGTGGGCTCATCAAGTACAGTTCAATAACTATTCTGTATGGTACAAAGTGGCAGAACCATCTGCTGCTGCGCAAACTCGCAAGACGGAGCTAGAGGCTGACTTCATGGCTAGCTACTATTTGACTCATAAGCGTGGCGCAACCTACAACTGGAAAAGCGTAGCCGAATTTTTCGACTTGTTCTTCAACATCGGTGATTGCGGCTTCACTTCTGCTGGCCACCACGGTACGCCATACCAGCGTCTTGCTGCTTCCCGCCTCGGTTGGATTATCGCTCAAGAGACCATGCCAATGGGCCATATCTTAACGGCTGAAGAACTGCACACCCTGTTTACTGCCTCACTACAAACGGTTCTTGATAATAAAGTTGACAGCTCGGAGGCTTTCGCAAGCTTGAAAAGCTCACAGCTGAAGGCCGTTTATGGTAATGTTCTAAAGCGTGAGAACGAGCTGAAAAGCATCATGAATGGTAGCTTGGACAAAGCCGCAATCAAAAACCTGAAGTAATCAACTTCCCATAGTTAGTATCGTTATCAAAACGACTCGCCCCAGGTGAGTCGTTTTGTTTATCATCTAAAAAAGCCCCCCAGAAGCAGTTCTGGGGGGCTTTTTTATTTATAAAGGTAATTAGCGCTATTTTTTATTTCTCGAAGGCAACCCTTTCCGAAGTTTAGCCGAGTTGGTGAATAAATCCCTGCTGCCGTGTCTCAACCCGACCACGATTCTGCGCTGCTTACGGCCTTGCTGGCTGGCTGTCGGCGTGCAGATCGGGAAAGTCAGCGGCAATTGTATGGACAGTATTACAGCTTGGCGATGAGTATTTGCCTGCGCTACCTGCGCAACCGGGAGCAGGCGATGGAGGCAGTAAATGATGGATTCTTGAAGGTGTTTCGGGATGCAGGCCGCTTCGATATCCGCCTGCACCTCGATATCGTGGGCTCTTTCCGGGCTTGGCTGCGCAAAATCATGGTGCACACGGCTATTGACCACTTTAGGGTAGCGGAAAAACACGCTTTTCAGCAGACCCTCGACGAAGTGGCCGCTCTACATCCCGACCCTGGCACTTCCGCCCTTGATAGCCTGGCGTTTGATGAGTTGCTGGAGCTAGTATACCAGTTGCCAGCTGCCTATCGGGCTGTGTTCAACCTTTATGCTATCGATGGATTCACGCACGAAGAAATAGCGGAGCAGCTGGGAATTTCGGCGGGTACGTCGAAGTCTAACTTGTTCAAAGCGCGGACTCACTTAAGGCAATTGTTAAAAAAAATTAAACACCATGCCTACGCCAGACATGTCGGATGACGAGCTAGACGCGCTGTTTCGGCGTGGGGCGGAGGCTTACCCCGACGAGCCGCCACCCCTGGGAGCCTGGGCGCGCATGGACGATAAACTGCGCACCGCCACAGTTGATACTTTGGTGCGCCGCAAGCTGATGCGCCTGGTTAGCACAGGAGTAGTCATTCTGCTGCTCACGTTGCTGGCATGGCAAGGCTATCGTGAATTTGCCCCCCGGTCTGGGCGTACTTCTGAAAAGTCGGCTTCCTCGGTCGCGAATGATAGACACTATAGCTCTAATTCTTCCGCTGTAATCAGCACACAGCCTACTCCAGATGCAGCGGGTGCCGAAGCAGCATCAGGTTCATTGGTTAACAAGTCGACAAGGACTAAGGCTACAAGAACTGAGACCAGTGAAAGAAACGCGAATTCATTGGGTACGGCAACACTCGGGACGAGGAGCGGCTCGCAGCCTGTTGCAGCACGGCTGCTGCCCACGCCTAGTCGTCCACAAAATGTCTCCCAGCGAGAGTTGGGTGCAGCCGGGTTGACTGGGGGGCATTTTGCTGGTGTTGCCAATTTTATATCATCAGAAACGCCCCCGCCGCCAGCACCAAACTCAGAACAACAGTCGGGCAGTTCAGTAGCAAGTGACTCTGCTACTAGCCAGCTCATTGTAGCAGCTACCGACACCATTCAGTCTGCTCCGGCTGATTCGGCAGCGAAGTCAGCGCCAGAATCTGCGCTACCCTTATACCGCTGGAACTTGGGGCTAGTAGGTGGGCCCTCGGCCAGTGGAGTGCGGCCCCTCGAAGGTTCTCGCTTGGGCGGCGACGTAGGAATGAATGTGGAATACCGTTTCACGCCTCGCCTGCGCGCTCGTACTGGCCTGATTCGGAGTGTGAAACGCTACGCCGCCCGCGGCAGCGACTATGCTCCACCAGATGGTTACTGGCGGGCCGGCAGCCCTATCCTAGCCCTAGATGCAAACTGCCGCATCACAGAAATACCACTCGATTTGCGCTATGAACTCGTCGTGCGCCCCACGTATTCGCTTTTTCTGAGTACTGGCCTCACCTCGCTGCTCATGCGCAACGAACGCTACACTTACCAGTACGAACGAAACGGCACGCTAACCACCGCTACCTGGTCGCTGGCACGCGGTTCCAATCATGTATTGAGCGTGCTCAACCTATCGGGCGGCGTGGAGCGGGCAGTAGGTGGGCGTTGGTCGGTGCAGGCCGAGCCTTTTGTAAGGCTGCCACTAGGTGGTGGTGTAGGGTTTGGTCAAATCAAGCTGCGAAGTGCGGGCGTGGCCTTTTCGGTTAAATACGGACTGTTCGGGTGGGTTTCGCCCTGATTTTTTACCCTTTCCTTCTGTGCGCATACCGGCCCCGTTCGTGACGGGGCCACTTGCGGCAGCCTTTATCCGCGGCGCAGTGTGCAGGGCCCGGCGCACGTTGCCTTAGGTAAGAGCTGCTGCTGTTTTACTTACTCTCAGTCAACCTTTTACTTCCAGACACCGCTATGCTTACACTTTTCATGAATGCGCTGCGCCAGCGTTTGCTGGCTGGCTGCACGGCCTTGCTATTACTTAGTATGTCGCTCTTTGTCAGTAGCTGCGACGACTTGGACGGCGTGATCCCCTTCGGCCCCAAACCTTCCGTTCGCATCAGCAACAGCCCCACGCTCGGGCCCTACTTGGTAGATAAAGATGGAAATACCTTGTACTACTTTGCTTTTGATGTAACCGGTACACCCAACTGCACAGGAGCCTGTGCGGCCCGATGGCCCGCATTTTATGATCCCAACTTGGTAGTAGGCAAAGGTCTCGATCCCAATGATTTCGCGACTATCACTGGCACCGATGGCCGGCTCCACACTACCTACCAAGGCTGGCCGCTCTACTATTTTGCCCCCCAGGCCACCCCAGAAAGCCCGAATGTGCGGGAAGCGCCCGGTATTATTGGCGGCGACAACTTCGGCAGCGTCTGGTTTGTAACCAAGCCGAATTATGCCTTGCGCATAGCGCGCGCAACCGTAACGAACAAAACCACGAACCAGAGCGCCGCCAAGAGTTTCCTGGTAGATAATAAGGCCCGGACGCTCTATGTATTTGCCCCCGACCGTACCAGTCCAGCCACCCAGCCTAACTGCATTGGTCCATGTGCAAACGTGTGGCCGCCTTTCTTTGAATCTGGTCGAGTGTTGCCCACGGCGTTAAGTATCAACGACTTTGGCGTAATAACAAGACCCGATGGTCCCAACGGGACTACCCGCCAGCAAACCACGTACAAAGGAGTGCCTCTGTATTACTTCGTGAACGATAATGCCACCCGCGGCAAAACCGAGGGCGAAGGAATTGGCAACGTATGGTCAGTAGCTACTCCGTAAATTTTGCCCTTGGCCCAGCGATTAGGTATAAGTAAAAAAGCCCCCAGAGATGTTCTGGGGGCTTTTTATTGGTGCTAGCAAGTACTAACGCACGGCCGTCGAAATGCGGGGAGCTTCCGTATCGGGCGTTTCCGTGGCTACGGTACCCTGACGGATTTCCTTGTCGCCGTACGTGTCCAAAATGATTGGTGTGGCAATAAACAGCGACGAATACGTGCCGAAAATTACCCCAATAATCATCGCGAACGAGAACGAGCGAAGTGTTTCGCCACCGAAGATGTACAGTACTACAACCACCAATAATACTGTGGTAGCAGTGATGATGGTCCGCGAGAAAGTGCTGTTCAGAGCCGGATTGGCCACTTGCCTAAAGGTCAAATTGGGGTTCTCTACCAGATATTCCCGGATTCGGTCGTAGATAACTACCGTGTCGTTGATGGAGAAACCAAGAATGGTAAGGATAGCGGCCACAAATACCTGATCCATCTCAAACGTAACTCCGAACAAGCGAGCAATCGGGAAAGCGGCGATTACGATTAGCACATCGTGGAGTAGGGCGATAACGGCGGCCAGCGAGAACTGCCACTTTTCGAAGCGGAACAGCACATACACAAAGATGCCCAGGATAGAAAGCAGCAGACTCACGGCGGAGGCTTGCTTAATATCGTCGGCAATGGTAGCACCAACTTTCGATGTGCTTACAATCGTTGGGTTGCTAGCCGAATACTGCTGCAGACCTGTTTTTACCGCTTGCTCTACTTTCTGATCCGCTTCAGTGCTTTCGTCGTTGGCGAGGTAGCTGGTTGTGATGCGCAGACGGTTAGAAGCACCAAAGGTTTTTACCTCAATGCCCGCGTTCTGCAAATCATCGGTCAGCGCGGCGCGCACATCTGAAGCCACCATGTCCTTGTTGAAATCGACAGTGTAGCTGCGACCACCCCGGAAGTCAACTCCTAGGTTTGGCCCGCCTTGCACAGCCATCAGCACGAAACCTAATACAATGATGCTCGTCGAGAAGATGTAAGCCAGTTTGCGCTTGCCCACGATGTCATAATTGACATTCTTGAACAGATTGAGCGAAAGAGGCGTGGTGAACGTCATGTTCGACTTGTCTTTCGTGATCCACTCGATGATCAAGTGCGACAAGTATACCGCCGTCAGGAAGGAGGTGAGTACGCCGATGCCGAGCGTGATGGCAAAGCTTTGTACCGGACCCGTACCGAAGAAGCCTAGAATAACGGCGATAAGCAGGGTCGTGATGTTGGAGTCAAAGATAGCCGAGAAAGCGCGGCTGTAGCCTTTATTGATAGCGTCCTTGAGGGTGAGCCCTTGCGCTAATTCCTCCCGAACCCGTTCAAAAATCAGTACGTTGGCATCAACCGCCATACCGAAAGTAAGCACCAGACCAGCAATACCGGGCAGTGTAAGAGCCGTGCCGAACTGAGCCAACACGCCTAATACCAAGAAGATGTTGAAAACCAGCGCTAAGTCGGCTACTAAACCAGCTTTGCCGTAGTAAATCGCCATGAAAATCATGATGATAACCAAGCCTGCCAGCGAAGAATATAAGCCTTGATTAATGGCTTCCTGACCCAATGATGGACCAACAACAGCCTCTTCCACAATGCGAGTAGGAGCGGGCAGCTTACCGGCCTTCAGTACATTGGCTAAATCTTGCGCTTCTTCAATAGAGAAATTGCCAGAGATGCTAGAATTGCCCCCCGAAATCTCAGCCTGCACAACTGGAGCTGAGTACACATTGTCGTCAAGCACGATAGCTACCTGACGACCTACGTTAGCGGCAGTTAGCTTTTCCCACTTGCGAGCGCCGGTGGGGTTCATCTGCATCGATACTTCAGCCCGACCGCCTTGGTCATAGTCTTGGCGGGCATCGCTTACTACTTCACCACCTAAGGGGGCTACTGCGTCACGCGTCTTGCGGATGGCGTAAAGCTGCAGATATTCCTGCTTGTCAACTACCGTAGGCTTCACATCCCACAGGAAAGTCAGGTTGGGGGGCAAAACTGACTTAGCTTCTGCGCTGGCCAATAGATCATTCACGCGGGCTGTGTCGCGCACATTGGAGCCTAATGCACCCGGCATGGTGAACAAACGAGCGAGCAAGCTGCTCTGCTGCAGATTGGCCGAATCGGTGGTGGCAGCCGCTTTTTTCTTAGCAAGCTGGCTGGCCAAAGAGGTAGAGTCGCCGGCAGCAGCGGGAGTTGTGGAGGTAGCGGCGGCAGTTGCAGCGGGCTTAGCAGCTGCTTCTTTGGCTACTAATACTTCGTTGAGCTGATTGAGATAGGGGGCAAATTCATCATTGCGCCACACTTCCCAGAACTCCAACTTGGCTTGGCCCTGCAACAGCTTACGCACACGCTCAGGGTTGTCTACACCGGGCAGTTCAATCTGAATGCGGCCTGTGCCTTTCACCCGCTGAATGTTGGGCTGGTTTACACCGAACTTATCCACGCGGGTACGCAGAATGTTGAAAGAGCGGTCGATTGCTTCTTCTACTTCCTTATCAATAGCACCGATGATCTGCTCGTTCGAGGAGTTGATATCAATGCCGCGGCCCTTGTTGGTCGTATTAGCGAAGATGCGAGCCAAGCGGCCCTCGGGCGCTGCCGAGCGGTAAGCTTGGGCAAACAACGAGGTGAAGGGAGTGCCGGAATTTGTTTTTTGCAGCTCCTGCGCGTTAGCTAATGCTTTCGTGAAGGCTGGATCTTTGGAGTTGCCCGACATTGCGCGCACGATTTCCACTGGCGATACTTCCAGCGTGACGTGCATGCCGCCTTTCAAGTCGAGGCCGAGGCCCAGCTCGCTTTGGCGTACATCTTTATAAGTGTAGTCTACACCAAGTACGTTTACCACTGGGGCGCGCCATACTGAGTCAAGGTAGCGCTGACGCTTGAGTTGGTTTACTTGTCCATTGCGAGTGGCATAGGCCTCAGCCTGCTGCTGCACCCGGCGCGACACCATGGTAAACGACAAAAAGTAAATGCACAACACCGATACAATAGCGGTGAGGGCGATAATAAGTCCTTTATTACGCATGCTAATAAGTTGATTTGTTATTATGCTTTGATGCTGATGGTCTCATAAGCTGATCTCGTTCAAGGGGGCTAAACTAGCGTGAGTAGCACTTGCTCGCTTAAAGCGGCGTAGCGGCCTCATAGCCCACAAAGAAGATCAGCGCACCAGCTAGGGCGCCTGGGGCGACAGCGCAGCCAGTAGCAGGCGAGCGCGGAAATAATCCGGCAAGGCGCCGGGCTGGGGGGCAAATTTTAAGGTCTTGGCTAGCAAGCGAGGCCACGTCAGCGGTACTGAAGCTGGAAACCAAGCATGAGCCGCCGGCGCCAGCCAGAAGGCAAGCGTGGTGGTACCTTCCAAAGTCACTTTTTGCTTTACTACAGCTGCCTTTGGGGCGGCGCCAATACGCGTCATTTGCCCCCCAGGTACTTGCAGCGTAGCCACCGCCCGATGATTCAGACCCAGCACAAAGAGCACCGTAGCCGCGAGCAGCACAAAACGCAAGTGAGCTAAAAAACTGAAGCGAGTAGATAACATGAGCAAGGTAAACGCTACAAATATAGCCATTTGAGCTCCGGGAGCCAAAACAACCCATTATACCAGGGTATTTTAACCAGTAAGTCCAACTACCACGTATGGCAAATAATTCGGTGCGGACTGCTGCAAATAGGGCTTATACTACCCATGTGCAAACAACGAGCGCAGTCCATGGGCCGCGCTCGTTCAAATACAGTTCCTAAGAAAAAGACTACTCTTGGCGAGCTAAAGCGACTTTAGTGCGCAGAAAAGATACCAGTACTTCTAGGCCTTTGTCGAAGTGACGATTATTAGGAATGACGATGTCGGCGTCCTGCTTGAAGGGCTTGATGTACTTCTCGTAGGTTGGCGCCACATGGTTGGTGTAGCGGTAAAGCACATCTTCCAAGTCATAGCCGCGCTCATCCCGGTCGCGTACGATGCGGCGCTGCAGCTTCACATGCTCGCGAGCATCGATGTACACCTTTAAGTCCAACAGTCGGGCTACCTCCTCGAAGTAGAAAACAAAAATCCCCTCTACCACCACAATGGGCGCAGGGCGAAACACCAGTTCTTTCGGCTGAACGTTAGGGTTATTGAAGGTGTACTCGGGCCGACGAACTTCCAGTCCTTGGCTGATGCGCAGCACATCGGCCGCGTAGGCTGCCGAGTCGATGGATGAGGGCAAGTCGAAGTTGGTGACGCCATTGGGATCTATCAACTGACTTTCGCGCGGGTGGTAATAGTTGTCCTGGGAGATCAGACAGATGTCTTCCTCAGGAAAAGAGGCGAGCAAACGGCGCAAAAACGTGGTTTTGCCCGAGGCGCTACCACCCGTAATACCGACGATGAAAGGATGTTGCATGGGGTGGGAAAGCGGCCCGTACCAGCAGGGCCAACCGTGCAAAATTAATCAAAATGAGGCCAGCGCCGCGTATTTTTCGAAAAACGTGGTTGAGTTAGCTTGCCAATTCCTTTTCGTTAAGCCCAAAAGACTGAACCCATCATGCACCGGTTTTAGCCTTCATATTGATACTGGGGGCATTTCAGAAGAGTAAAAAGAAAATTTCAGCTCGTTCGCGTTTCCAGAAACTTGATAAGCTGAGCTACTGCCCGGCCCCGGTGGCTTAAGCTATTTTTTTGCTCTTGCGTCATCTCAGCGAAAGTGGTAGTATGTCCCGTGGGCTGAAATATTGGATCGTAGCCGAACCCAGCCTGCCCGCGCATCTGCTCGATAATGCGGCCATCAACCACACCATGAAACTCCTGCCATTGGCCATCGGGCAGCACCAGGGCTATCACGGTGCGAAACTGAGCGCTGCGATCGGCGTTGAGGGACAATTCTTGCAGCAACTTGGCCATATTGTCGGCGGCGCTACGCTGCGGGCCCGCGTAACGAGCCGAGTACACGCCAGGTGCGCCGTCCAAAGCATTTACTTCCAACCCTGTGTCGTCGGCGAAGCAGGCCGTTCGATAGTGCTCCCACACGTACGCGGCCTTCTGCTGGGCATTACCTGATAGGGTGTCTTGGGTCTCGGGGAGTTCCTCATGGCAGCCAATATCCTGTAAGCTCACAAGTTCAATAGAAGCAGGCAGTAGGGCCCGAACTTCAGTGAGCTTATGTTCATTGTTGGTAGCAAAACAAAGACGCATGGGCTTAAAAACGTAAGATTGGGTGTAAAAAAACCGACCGAAGTCGGCAGTAGCGGTGCTAAGGCAGTTACGTTATCTGCTATTTACACACTTGCTACACAAGTAATGCCCTGATACTAAGCCAAGCTTGCGTTAGCTCAGTAGAAACCTGTTGGAGAAAATAAGAAAACCCAGCCTTTTCATTCTGGGGGGCTTCGTGTACTGCCGATAGCATCGCCTCAGCCCTATATGCACTTGTGTCCGCCAGCATGCCCGCTGAATTTGGTGGCAACGAAGACACTAATGGAAGTTGAGCAGGGGTAGCGTACTGATATGCAGTTGCGGCCGAAGCTATCGGCAAATGCTGCATAGAATAAGCGGAATGCAGTAGGGAAAATGAGCCGGGAGGGGTTGTCGCTGATGGCGAAAGCGGAAGCTGTAGCGCAAGCAGTAACCAGGAAAAACTTAAGAAATACTGCATAAGTAGATTGGGTTACCACTATAAGGACAGGACCCAAAACTAAACAAAAACCCTTAGCAGCGGCTCTAGCGGGAATGATAAGTAGTAAAAGGCTCCGTAAATTTTTAATTTCAAACGTAACGCGTACTTTTGCAGTCCCTTCCGCAAAATCGGCAGGCTTAGAAGGCTTTAACGGTATTACCGACCATGAAAAAAGACATCCATCCCGAGTATCGCGAAGTCGTGTTTCAGGACACCTCCAGCGACTTCAAATTTATCACTCGCTCCACGATGAACTCTACCGAGACCATCACGATGGAGGACGGCAAAACCTATCCAGTAGTGAAAGTGGAAGTTAGCAGCGCTTCGCACCCTTTCTACACTGGCAAAAACGTATTCATTGACACGGCTGGCCGCGTGGAGAAATTCCGCACTCGCTACCAGAAGAAATAGTCATTCTGTTATCAGTTCTACATTGTCAGTGGTCAAGGCCTTTGGCAACGTAGCAGTAAAACTCCCGCTGGCAAGTCTGGCGGGAGTTTTTTTGTGCCAACTTGCCGATTCATAAAAGCGCAAAATTGTCCCCCGCGCTGCCAATCGTCCAGTGACACCTGCCACTTACCAACTATGCACGTCCTGCTCTTCGACGACCCCGCCATTCGGGCGCGTCTGCTGCCTTTTACCTTCACCCGCCCCGTGGCCGCGCTGCGCTGCGGTATTCTCACGGTGGCCGAAAAATGGCAGCACCGCTTAGGCCAAGAGGTTTTTTATTTGACCGAAGCGTATCTGCAAGCCAAGTTTCCGGCCGGCGCAGTGAGTGGCCCAGCCCTGGTGATTAACGGCGCCGTGCTGCCCGACGATCTGTTGGCCCAGCAAGTACAAAATTTGCCCCCCGGCCAAGCACTCGTTGATGGCGAACTGCTCGTGGCGGCTCACCTGCCCGATGCCAGCAAGGTGGCCGAACTGATTCAGGACGGCATGGCCAGTACCACGGAAGTGGCTGAGCCTGTAACCTTGATCAGTGAATTGTGGCACATGTTTCTGCGTAATGGGGCCGAAATTCGCCAGGATTTTGACCTGCTCACGCGCGGCCGGCAGTCAGCGCCCATCGGCGACCCGCACACCATTGTCTACGGTGCGGAAAATATTTTCATTGAGTCCGGCGTGAAGATTCGCGCTGCTATTCTTAACGCCGAGGATGGCCCTATATATCTTGGCAAAAACTCCCAGGTTCACGAAGGCGCCATCATAAAAGGCCCCTTGGCCCTATGTGAAGGCTCTCATATCAACGCGGGCGCTAAAATGCGCGGCGACAATACAGTAGGCCCATACTGCAAAGTGGGTGGTGAAGTAGGCAACTCCATCTTTTTCGGCTACGCCAACAAAGGTCACGACGGCTACCTAGGCAACTCCGTGATAGGGGAGTGGTGCAACCTGGGAGCTGACACCAACACGTCGAACCTGAAAAACAACTACGCCCCAGTCAAAATTTGGAGCCACGCGGCGGGGCGCTTCGTGAATACGGGGCAGCAGTTCTGCGGCTTAATGATGGGCGACCACAGCAAATGCGGTATCAACACTATGTTTAACACCGGTACGGTGGTAGGCGTGGGGGCCAATATTTTTGGGGCTGGCTTTCCGCGCACATTCATTCCCAGCTTTAGTTGGGGCGGTTCAGCCGGGTTTGAAACCTTCAAGCTGCCGAAAGTAGCCGAAGTAGCTGAGCGCGTTATGGCCCGGCGTCAGCTAGCCTACGATGCCACTGAGCAGATAATTATGCAGCACGTGTTCGAGGCTACGACCAAGGATAGGGTGTGGGAACGAGCTCATTAACGGGCTCATCTGCCTATTTCCACACTAAGCGATTACATCTATGCGCTTCGCTGAAATTCCGGATCAAACCAAAGTCAAGCAGGTGTTAGTACAGTCAGTGCAGCGCCAGCACGTAGCCCACGCCCAGCTTTTTCGGGGAGCTGAGGGCTCGGCGGCGTTGGCCCTGGCGCTGGCTTATGCCACCTTTTTGAATTGTGAAGGCCGCGCCGATGCTGATGAAGACTCGTGCGGACGTTGCCCAGCCTGTCAGAAGCTGGATAAGCTAGTGCACCCCGACTTGAATTTCATCGTGCCCGTCACTAGCACCAAGCAGGTGCCGAAGGATGCGGTGAGTAGCAAGTTTGCCGCCGACTGGCGTGCCTTCGTGCTCGATAATCCTTATCAGGGCCTCAATGATTGGATGCAGCACATCGGCGCTGAAAACAAGCAGGGCAGTATTTCAAAGGAAGAAAGTCTGCAACTGCTAAAACTGGTGTCGCTGAAAGCCTTCGAAGGACGCTTTAAAATCGTGATTATCTGGTTGCCGGAGCTTATGCACCCCGCCGCTGCCAACGCCGTGCTGAAGCTGCTAGAAGAGCCCCCCGCAGCTACCATTTTTCTGCTGGTGAGCCACGCGCCTGAGCAGCTATTGCCTACCATCGTTAGCCGGGTGCAGCCCGTGGTGGTACGGCCCTTCACGGAAGATGAGCTAACTGCTTTTCTGCGCGACGAGCAGCAAATTCCGGAAGTAAAAGCCCGTCAAATGGCCCAGATAGCCGACGGTAACCTCGGCGCCGCGCTGGCCAGCCGCACCGCCCCCGACAACGACTACTTCGGTTTTTTCACCGATTGGATGCGTCTGTGCTTTCAGGACAACTTTGCCAAGGTGTTGGAAAAAAGCGATGAGTTCCAAAAAATGGGTCGCGAAAACCAAAAGGAGTTTCTACATTACGCCCTCGGTTTATTGCGCAAAGTGCTGCTTTACGGCTTAGATGCTCAGCTAATTCCGCACTTGCCCGCCGCCGAGCAGCAGTTTGTGAGCCGCTTTAGTCGCTTCGTGCACCCCGGCAACGCCGACTCAATCACACGTGAGCTGAACGAGGCTCAC
This sequence comes from Hymenobacter sp. HD11105, assembly GCF_054051685.1. Taxonomy (NCBI): domain Bacteria; kingdom Pseudomonadati; phylum Bacteroidota; class Cytophagia; order Cytophagales; family Hymenobacteraceae; genus Hymenobacter; species Hymenobacter sp. HD11105. The sequence goes on from NZ_JBSWBR010000001.1 coordinate 1,009,132, forward strand.
TACCACGTAGAGCGCAATGCCAACCCGCGCATGGTCTTCGTGGATACCTCGCTTCGCTTGGCCGAGTTCCTAAAAATGCCCGTTTAGAGGCTCTAAAGCACGAAAATACAGTTTGCTAAATAGCTATAGTAGCTGCTAAACGAGCTATAGTTAGGGTGTTGAATGAGGTGGTAGTAACTTTGTGAGCGGGGAACATAAAACGTATATATAGTTTGCCTCTTACCCCTCTCAGTAAGCAGATACTCTTAGTGGTCTGCGCTTCACGGCTACCGGAAAAATGCCCCCTAGCGGTCATGGCTCTCGACCTTAACTACTATTCATAATTGAAAACCACGCTCTTCGATCGCCCCATCCGCATAGGTACCCGTGGTAGCCGTTTGGCGCTGTGGCAAGCCAACCATGTGGCCTCCTGCCTGGAGCGGGAGTTATTTCAGACTGAAATCGTAATTATCACGACTAAAGGTGATTTGGTGCTCGACCGCTCTCTGGATAAGATTGGAGCCAAGGGCGTCTTTACCGAAGAGTTAGAAGAAAGCCTGCGCAATGGCACCATCGACATTGCGGTGCACAGTGCAAAGGATGTGCAGAGCAGCATCCCGGACGACCTGGAACTGCTAGCCTTCATGGAGCGCGAGAAAGTGAACGATGTAATCGTCAGCTTTGACCCTAGCTTCTCTTTGCAGCAGCCAAACATAGTGCTGGGCACGAGCAGCACACGTCGTCGCTCCATGCTCAAGCGCTATTATCCCGATGCCATCACGGCGGAAGCGCGCGGCAACCTACAGACGCGCCTCCGCAAGCTGGAAGAGGGCCAATACGATGCACTGCTGTTGGCTTATGCCGGTGTACACCGTATGGAGTACGACAACTTGATTACTCACGTGCTGCCCGAAACCCAATTTGTGCCGGCCGCTGGTCAGGGGAGCGTAGCCATCGAGTGCGCCAAAAACCTGGACCTAGGCCGCAAGATCGCCCTCCAGGGTATTCTAGATCATCCGGACACGCACGCGTGCCTGCGCGCCGAACGGGCTTTTCTACGTACCATGGAGGGCGGCTGTAGCATTCCATCCTTCGCCCTCGCTACTTACACCGACGAAGGTATGCTACAGTTGCATGGCGGCCTTATCAGCCTCGATGGGCAGCAATACGTGGAAGAGATTCACGCCATTACGGATGTAGACCAGGCGGAAGCAATGGGTGTCAGCTTGGCTGAAACAGTGCTGAGCCGTGGTGGTAAGCAAATATTGGCTGAAATTCGCAGTCACCGCGAATCCGAGTCGAGCACGTTTTAGGCTTCTTTGCTTTTAGGCTACATATTTCGGTGTGCTCAGTGTACTTATTTTTTAATTGAAAACCGCTTCTTTCTAGCTCCTACTTATGAATTTTGGCTTCCGGGCTTCCGCTCTTTTCTTCGTCTTTTTACTGCTTGTCACTCCAGCTTTGCAAGCCGCTAAAGCTCCTCGTAAGAGTAAGAAAGATGAGGTAGTCACCATCAGTACAAGCTTAGGAGATATCAAGCTGATACTGTTTGATCAAACCCCTCAGCATAAGGCTAACTTCTTGAGGCTAGCGCAAAGTGGTTTCTACAACGGCACTACCTTTCACCGGGTCATTCAAAACTTTATGATTCAGGGTGGTGACCCTAATACGAAGGATGCTGACCCAAATAATGATGGTGCGGGCCAGCCAGATGTAGCCACCATTCCAGCAGAGATTCGTCCGGAGTTTCAGCACAAGTTTGGCGCCGTAGCTGCCGCACGCCAGGGAGACTATGTTAACCCAACTCGCGCTAGCAGCGCCTCACAGTTTTATATCGTACAGAATCATCAGGGAACTAAGCATTTGGATGGAGCTTACACTGTATTCGGGCAAGTAATCAGCGGGCTCGATATAGTCGATAAGATTGCCGCGCAGCCCACCGACCCCCGCGACCGTCCGACAACAGAAGTGAAGATGACAGTGAAAGTAGATAAGTTGAAAAAGAAGAAAATAACCGAGCTGTACGGATATCAATATTAGTGTGCTTAACACAGTTTGAGCGCTAGTTTTAGCTAGTTCACACCACTGTGAGCCATTCAGTCTATAGGTCTTTTAGCCGTTAAGCGTATGCGAATTTTACTCACTGGGTCCAATGGATTGTTGGGCCAGAAGTTGGTTGAGCTGCTCCGTCAGCAGGCAGGTGTGGAAGTCATTGCCACGTCGCGGGGCGCCAACAAACTCGCCGACCTCTATCCTGACCTGCACTTTGTGCCTCTCGACGTGACCGACCGGGCTCAAGTGCAGCAGGTAATAGCCGCTGAAAAACCTACTCACCTTATCCACACGGCCGCTATGACTAATGTAGATGAGTGTGAGCTAAACCGTGAGCCTTGCTGGCTCCAAAACGTAACGGCCGTAGAGCATCTGGTGGAGGCTTGTGCTCAGCACCAAGTGCATCTCACACATGTGAGTACCGACTTTATTTTCAGCGGCGAAAAAGGCCCCCTGACGGAGGAAGAAGTGCCTGCTCCTATCAACTTTTACGGCGAGAGTAAGCTGGCCGCAGAGCACGCCGTACAGGCTAGCTCCGAAAAGTGGGCTATTGTACGTACAGTGCTCGTGTACGGCATTGTGCAGGACTATGGCCGCACTAATATTGTGCTTTGGGTACGCGACTCGCTACGGGCCGGCAAAGAGATTAAAGTAGTAGACGATCAGTTTCGCACGCCAACCTTGGCCGAAGATCTCGCGCAAGGCTGCTGGCTTGTGGCGCAGCACAATGCCGAGGGTATTTACAACATTAGTAGCAGCGAACTGCTGACGCCTTATCAGATGGCCTTGCAAGTGGCAGATTACTTTCAGCTCGATAAGGCGCTGATTGTAAAAGCTGATGGAAGCACTTTCTCGCAGCCCGCAAAACGCCCCCCACGCACTGGTTTTATTATTACCAAAGCGCAGCGCGATTTAGGCTACATGCCCCACACGTTTCAGGAGGGCATAGCTATATTGGCTAGCCAAACGGAAACAGTGTAAACGCAAAAAACCCGCGGGCAGAACCTGCGGGTTTTTTAACACACCTATTGCAACAACCTTTATAGTTCAGACTGCGCCGCGAGCAAAAGCTGCGCGTCAGAACTTTTTATTTTATTTTTACCAAGTACCGTCGGTTGCCGACGCAACCATACCGACCAACAAATTTCCTACTAGTACCGCCCGGCCACTCCGGAGAGCAGCTTGAGCCACCGCATGGGGAACTAGGTCTCCATCAATGGTTTCAACATCAGACATCCGGTGAGCGGATTGCCGAGCCATTTCAATCAACAAGTATCGCAAAGCGTACCCCTGACGACGTTTAAAAAGTAAGGAAGGCATATGAGCTAGATCAGGCAAACGGAGCGAAGACCGTTAGTGCTATCAGGCTCCCGCCGATCTTCGTTACAATAGTACAGCCTCAAGGTGCCGTTTTGAAAGGAAGATAAACCTGCTTTTGTGACTTGAATTATTTGTATATTTTTTAATTATTCTCCCGTAACTCAACTGTGGAAATTGCTAGATAAACTGCGTAAATGTGGTTTAAGAGGCATTAGGAGAATTTTACGCTCAGTAAATAAATTAAAAGGTAATTAAACTATCAATTCAGACTATCTGCTTTAAAAGGAACAAATAAGGCTACTTTGTGACATAGAGGAAACTGTATATTAAAAAGTTATTTCCCGTTTTGCGAGCTGGCGAAGGGCTAAAGTGGTGCTTGCCAGGGCTACAGCCGGAAAAACAATCAGCCACCAAGCCGTAGGATCGAGGCGAGCGGTGGCCAATGTGCGGCCCCAGCTGGGCATTTCGGCTGGTAGTCCGACACCGATAAAGGAGAGGGTAGTTTCTAACGCGATAAGCGCACTCAGGCTAAGCGGAAAAGCTGTGCGCACAGTTCGCCACGCGTTAGGCAACGCATGACGCCACAAAATTTGCCCCCCAGAAAGCCCCAAAGCTTTTGCGGCTTCTATATAAGGAAGGGCCCGCACCCGGAGCAGCTCTGCCCTAATGAGCTGCGCGGACTCAGGCCAATAAGTAAGAGTTAAGAGCACAAATAATCCTAGCAGAGACGCATCTTGCACGGCAGCCAAAGCCAGCACCAAAACCAAGCGGGGAACGGCGGCCAGCAGCGCAACTGCTCCCAGCACCAGTCGGTCTGTGGGAAAAGTCCATGATAGCTGAAGCACAGAGTATCGGGCGAATACTGCCCCAATGCCAAACATGACGACCATGCTTAGCCCTAGGGCGGCCCACCAAGTGGAGCCGCTTAGGAATACACTCGCTATTGCTATGGCAGCTAGTAGCCAGTAGATCACTGGTATACGCAAACCCTTGTTGCCCCAGAAGCCTGCTATGCTACCTAGAAAGACCCCTAGCAAAGTAGCCAGCACAGCAACGGGCAAACTAACAAATACCGCTGTGCGCGCTCCATATACTAGCGCGGTTAATACATCTCGGCCCAAGCTATCAGTACCCAGCCAGTGGCGGTGGGCGTCGGGAGTGCTGGGGGGCAAAAAGGGAGGAATTCCTGTCTGAGTAAGATCGATTGAATCTGGGGAGAAGGGTAGGGGTAACCAAGGCGCCACTACAGCTGCCCCCACTATCAGGCTAAGCCACCCAATAGCTAGTACCCGCCAAATACTTCTCTTAGAATGCCTACTCATGCCTGCAACCGAATACGGGGATCGGCTAAGAAGTATAGCGCATCAGCCACGACAAGGCCTATTAGTCGAGTAAGGGCGATAAGCAACACTCCGCCTACTAACACCGGAAAATCGTGGCTAGCCGCTGATTCAGCCAATAAACGACCCATACCAGGCAGCGCGAAAATGACCTCAACCACCACCGCACCTGCGACTAACGCCGGCAACAAGTCGGTAAGGAGGGTAATAACTGGCAACAGCGCGTTGCGTAAAGCATGGCGGGTTGTAACCTGCAAAGCCGACAACCCTTTGGCGCGAGCCGTTGTCGCATAGTTCGCCCCTAACTCATGGCGAAGAGCATCATGCAGTTGAACAACCAATGAGGGCAACTTTACTAATACCAAGCTAGCTAAAGGCAGGGTGCTGTAGTAGAGATAAGTACTCAGCTGAGTTATCCAAGGGACATTTTCCTGGCTTAGCTGCCCCAGACCATAAGCTGGAAACAGCGGCAGTAAATCGGGATTGGCAAACAGCAGCAAAAGCCCTAGGGCTACCACAAAGAGAGGTAAAGCATCCAATCCATACAGGACATTAAGCAGAAAGGCTGGTCCGCCTCGCACTAGCCACAAGGCCATAGCAACAGCTAAGCCAGCGGCAAGTAAAGCCGCAGTCGCAGTAAGGGGCAAAGTAAAGCGGAGCGCCTCGCCCAGCACCGTCGTGACAGCCTGACCATTGCGGTAGGAGGTGCCTAGGTCACCCCTTAAGGCCTTCTGAAGCCATTGATGATACTGATTACCGCTGCCGTGCCACTTCCAGCTAGAAATCCCACTCGTAGGTGAATGAGTTAGCGAGAAATAAAACAGAGGGCCTACTAAGCCTAAGCGCTCCCTGACTTGCTGAACAGCTGCCTCGCGCTCGGCTGGGCTGAGAGCTCGGCTACTTAAGTTGCCTTCGCTTATCGACTGGCCCAGAATTTCATCGGTGGGCAGGGCGCGGCTCAGCAGGAAGACCAGCGACACAATTGCCCATGTGGCCGGAATAGTGCGTAGTAGCCGATACAACAAAAAGCGCCCCATGCTTTACATTAACTCTCCGGCTGGGGCTCAATCGTCATGACTTCATAACCGGGCTTAAGCCCGGATACACGCAGGTTGGTGAGGCGCTTGTCGGCGGCCAGGCGGTAGCGATAGAAAAACAAAACCACCATGGGACACTCTTGGCGTATTATCACCTGAAACCGTCGCAGCAGCTTCGCTTTTCGGTCCAGGTTTTCTTCGAGTACGATGTCCTTAATCAGCTTGTCGCTAGTGGGGGAGCCAAACCCGGTGTAGTTGCTTACTCCAATGCTTCTCGAGTGCAGCAACGGACTAAAATCGTAGGCAAAGGGACTGCCTGAAAGGCTACGTATATAAATGTCAAAATTGCCCCCGCGCAACTTGCTTAGCAGCAATGTAGATTCCGTGGGTCGCAGCTGAATAGGGATGCCCAGCGCAGCCGCCGCGCTTCGTAATTGGAGGGCAATCCCTTCAAAAGCTGGTTCGCCGGCCCGGTAGGCAATGCTTAACTCTAAGGCTTCAGGCTTGCCCGACGTGCTCGATCGACTCCAGCCTCCAGTCGCCTGCCGAACCCACCCAGCCTGACGCAGGAGTGCCTCAGCTCGCTTCGTGTCGTACTTCAGCAAAGGCAGACTATCGTTGTAAATCGCTTTCTCTTGAGGATTGACAAGGCCAACACTAGGATACGCCATGCCGCTCTGCGTAGCTTGAATAAGTGTTGGAATATCAAATAGATAGCTTAAAGCCTGCCGGGTCAGCTGATTTGTGAGTAGCCCTCGGCGCATATTAAAGCCGGCAATGACCATCTCGTAAGAGTCGGCGGTGTAAAAGCGAAGGTCTTTTTGTCCTGCTTCCGACTTCCGAAGCCGATCAAACTCGGTTGCCGTCACCATTGGATAAACATCGATATCACCGCGTCGGAGGGCTAATAAAGCCGTAGTGTTGTCGGGGATTATCTGAAAGTAAATGGTAGACGGCTTGGCTATTAGCTGTGGTGGCCGTGTTGGAAGTTGATCGGCCCACCATTTTGCTTTCCGCCGAAACGACAGCACTTGGCTATTTCGCCAAGCGGTGAGTTCATACGGGCCTGAGCCAGGCAGTCGCGAAGGGTTCTTGTCTAGATCGGCTGCATTATAGCGTTGGGCAAAAGCCGCTAGCTCGGGATACTGAGTAAGTGAGACGGGAGCAGGTCCTGTTAAAGCAGACACGGAAATACTTCGCAGCTGCTGCTGAGGGTCTAGCGCATATTCGGGCAAGATGGGATATTCGCCCGATACGTGGGCAAACTCGGGGGCTCGACCTTTGCACACCAATGTGAAACGCCGCGTATCGGTAGAGTCCAGACGCACATCCCGGATAAAGCTAAATTGTGCCCTTACCCCTTCATTAGGCAAGCCAGGGCAGTTCATCACCTTTAGCGTAAAAGCTACATCCTGCGCTAGAATTGGTTGCCCATTATCCCAAGCGGCAATAGACCTCAGCCGGTATGTAAGGAGAGTTAGCGAGTCCTGCCGTTGTACAGTAGGCAATTCTTCCGCTAACCATGGCACAAATACTCGCCCTTGGTTATCAACCTTTAGCAGGCTTTGGTACAACAAGCCAATGGCTTGGTTTGCGTAATCATTGGGGTTAAATAATGGATTCAGAGACTCCGGATCGCGCACCCACCTTACCCGAATTGCATCGGGCGATGAAGCCTGCGGAGAGCAAGCAGATAGAAGCGCAAGTAGAAGATAGAGCCCCAGCCCCCGGAAAAGTCGCTGCATAAGCTAACAGCCGCATAGAAACGGCGCCGGGCAAGTTAGGCAAGATTCCCCTAACTGTGCGAGGGATGAATCTTGCCTAACTTGCCCGGGCGTAGCTCCAAATGGAGTTTTACAAGTTGCCGTCGCCCCAACCGCTGCTACCGCCAGCACTTTGGGTGGTCACATTACCATCGCCCCAACCGCTGCTACCACCGGCTTTCTGCGTGGTTACGTTACCATCGCCCCAACCGCTGCTACCGCCAGCGTTTTGAGTTGACTGGGAAGGAGATGAGAATATAGTAGAGAACTGAAGCAGAGCGAGAGCGAGGAGTTCGAGCATGACGTGGGGTTGATTGCTATATGTAGTGTTTTAGAATACACAAATGTGCTACACTCGTATAGCGCATAAAAGGAAGATTAAGCCATAAATATGACTAGAACATTCCTAATATTAATTTGTGCAATGGATATCCAATGTTAAATTATCAATATTGTTAATATAAATAAATTATTATATTATTATATTTAATGGTATTAAGTTAATAAAAATAAATGATAATCCAGTGAGTTTATGACTTTGCAAAGTTTGAACTAAACTTATATAAGAAACTGGTTTTGCTTATAAAGAGCCGCTGGTAAATTCAGGATATTTACCCTACTTAATACTAATTAGCCGTAGCTCATCAAGTACCTTCTTTTGCTTATGGAAGACCTTAGTAATCTAGCCAAAATAGTGACCGATCGGCGGGTGGGCGTGCCGCCTTTGATTGATTTCACTGCTAAGGCAGCTACCAATAAAGAAATAGAATTAATACAAGCATTAAATAATGACCAATACAGCTCTCAGCTTCAGATAACGAAGGCTTTATATGGCAAGGTAAATCCAATGAATCAAGCGGCTTTTCGCAAGCTCAAGTCTAGAGTACAGAAAAAGCTGCTGAATCATTTATATTTTCTGGACTACACAGATCCACGCCAATTCATTGCCAAACGCTATGAATTGCAGTGCTTGGAGTTATTTCATCAGGCAAGCATTTTATTTAGGGAAAGCGAGTATGAGCTAGCTGAGAAGCTTTCTCGCAAGTGTTTACGACTGGCTTTAGACGGCGAGTTCACCCAATATGCAGTTATGAGCCTGGGTTTTCTCCGGGACTTATATGCTCAACTGCGAAAGCCAACACTCTATCGCTCCGTATCAAAGCAATTTAAGCAGTACCAGGAGATAGCGACGGCCGAGGAGGAAGCGCGACAGCTATACCTCGACGTGCGGATGGAGCAAACCCAAACTGTCCGGTCGCGGCGCTTTTTGCTGAATGAGCTGTCCACCTACATTACCAAAATGGAAGGCTTGCATAAAAAGGCTAACACCTACAGCACCTTCGAATACTTGTATCGGTTGCGCTTAATGCGGGAAGAGTTGCTGGGTAATTTTGATGAAATCATCAAAATTACAGCTACCACCTCCGCGCTATTTGAGAAAGACAAAATCAATAAAAAGCGCTTCGACACCCGATTCAATAAGTTTATGAGCGTTTGGGCCCACTTACGGGGGCGCCAAGTAACTCAAGGCTTGAAGCTGGCTGAAGAATACATCAAAGACTTTCATCCTTCGTCGGGCAACTGGTTTTACTTTCTGGAGCACTATATGCTGCTGGCTCTACACGCCAAAGAGTATATTAAAGCCTATGAGATTCTGCGTTTAGCCCGCAAAAACCCATATTACAGCAAGCAGCGTGCGGCGGCTTTGCAGCGCTGGGACCTCTTCGAAGTTTATCTGCACTTCATTCAGCCTGAGGGCTCGTCGCTACGGCTGCAATTCAGTCAGTTTATCCAGACCGTACCCGATTATAGCCGCGATAAGCAGGGTTATAACGTGGCCATCTTGGTGCTGCAATTCTTGTATTATCTACGCCAGCGCAACTTAGATGCCTTACTTACGCGCTTAGAAGGGTTGCGCAAATATGAGCAAAATCACTTGCGCGACCCCGCAACGCTGCGCAGTCAGTTATTCTTTCGCTTACTGCTGCTTATGGTGCGGGAAGATTTTGCCCCTCAGGCATGTGAGCGAAAAGGTCAGAGCCTGCTCAATCGGCTACGAGAAGCTCCTCAGCCGGGCGATGCGTACGCCGAAAGCGAGATTATTCCTTATGAAGACCTATGGGAGTTGACGCTAAATATTCTGCGAGTAAACGCCGAGGCAGAAGCAGCTGAGCAAGCCGCCCACGAACGAATTGCATAAGCACAAAAAAGCCCCCAGACGTTTTCTGGGGGGCTTTTTTGTGCGTGTTTTAATCAGCTATTTGCCCGTCACTTTAAACTCAGTGCGCCGGTTGAGCTGACGGCCGGCCTTGGTAGTGTTAGGAGCCACAGGCTGGTTGTCGCCATAACCCGCGAAGGTGAGGCGGCTCTTGTCTATTCCTTTGCTAACTAAATAATCAACTACAGCTTTGGCCCGGCGTTGCGATAGGTCCTTGTTGTAAGCATCTTGGCCAACATTGTCGGTGTGGCCGCTGATTTCCAGGCGTAGTGCTGGGGTTTCGGTCAGCAGCTTTTGCAAGCGCTCTAGCTCGCCGGTGCTTTCGCGCCGCAGAGTGGCTTTGTCGAAGTCGAAGAAGATATTGTTGAGCACGACTTTTACGCCGACATCCAGCTTCTTCAGTCCAATATCTTTCACTACTTCGGCATAAGCTGCCCCAGCTGGTAGGTCAAAGTTTTCGGAGTGGAACAAGTAGCCTTCTTGGCGCACTACAATGCCATAGTTCACGCCCGAAGGCAGCGACACCAAGTATCGCCCCGACTGTGCATTGGACAGGAAGGAAGCAATAACCTCGTTGCGCTGGTTGTCAATTACCTCAATGGTAGCTTCTAAGGGTTGCTTGTTAGCCTCATCTGTTATTATCCCTTTCAATATTGTTACTTGCGCCGTGGCAATCGGGACGGGCGGCGCGAGGAGCGCTTCTTTCACTGGCTGAGCCCGGCTGGCTAGTAGCTGATCTTCCTGCGAAAGCATGGGGGGCTTTTCTGGCCCGAGAAACGTGATTTGATAAATGTCTTTGCCCCCCAGACCTTCCTCCCGGAAGCTGGAGTAGTAACCGTGGCGCCCCGAGGCGGAAATCACAAAGAACACATCGTCGTCAGGCGTGTTGATGGGCCAGCCTAGGTTTTCAGGGGTGCTCCATTTGCCGTTTTCGAATACCGATTTGAAGATGTCGTAGCCACCCATGGAGTTGTGGCCCTCCGAGCTGAAATACATCGTTTTGCCATCGGGATGCAGAAATACGCCCTCTTCGCCGTACGGTGTATTAATGGTCGGCCCCAAGTTTAGGGCCGGACCACGGCCCTCAATCTCCACCTTATAAATGTCGCGGCTACCGAGGCCACCTTCTTTGTCGCTCACGAAGTACAGACTGCGGCCATCGGGCGTATACGCCGCTGACGACTCGTGGCCTTTGCTGTTAATGCGCGAGCCTAGACGTTGGGGCTTGCGCCATTCGGCGCCGCGCAAGCTGGCCTCGTGCAGGTCGCCGCCGTTGTCTTCCACGTACACCAACATGCGCTGTCCGTCGGGGGAGAGGCCCACCGTAGCGTCGTGACCGTCGGTGTTTACCGGGGCGTTCAAATTGCGGGCCGCACTCCATTCTTGGCCAGTGCGGGTGCTTTGGTAAATATCTTCGAAAAAGCCGCCAGTTTCCGGATCAGTTTGCCCCCCAGTGGAGTTTTCGCGGCGCGAAGTAAACATTAGCACCGATTCATCGGCGGAAATAACAGGGCTATAGTCAGCATAGGGCGAGTTAACGCTCGCGCCAGCGTTGTCAATAAAAGCACGCACGGGCTTCTGCGACATCTTCTGTCCGTTTTCGCATTCCGTTATTTTCTTGCGGATATCAGCTAATAGCGGCGCCGAATTTTTTCCCCCCGTGGCCGGTTGAGCTGCTTTGTACTCCGCAATAGCTTCCTGCCACTTGCCATTCAAGTGTAGTCCGCGCCCCAGCAGGTAGTGAATTCGAGGGTCCGCATCGGGGCTTAGTTTGTACGACTTCTGTAAGTAGCTAAGCGCACGCGGCTTGAAGCCCGAGTGCAGGTAACAGTCACCGATCTTTAGGTTAAGTTCAGCGTTATCAGGGTTGAATTTTTGAGCGGCCAAGTAGTGTGGCAAGGCCTGCTCATAGCGCGGCGGATCCATGCCATAGCTGCCGTCGCCCTCCTTTATTTCGCGCAGTGCAGCCTTTAAACCCTCTTTATCATTACCAAAACGGTCCTTGCTGAATTCTACGCTCTGTGCATATGCGGCTTGAGCGAAAAGCAAGACAGCTAATAAAAGTAACTTATACATAGTCCTATGAGAATGAATCTTGACTCTGCCGATGGCAGTGCTTCGCTAACCAAGCCGCTGCGGGCAGGCCTATCGTTATTCGCCTTCGCAGCCGGAGTTAGCGGCATAACTGCTGCCAGCCTCTAAGCCCAGTTCAGCGGCTTTGCGCCAGTCTTGGCAGGCACCAGACGCGTCGCGGAGCATTTCGCGCGCGTGACCGCGGTTCAGATAAGCTTCGGCGTACTGGGTGTTAAGACTAATGGCCTTTCCAGCATCAGCAGCGGCTTTTTTATAGTCCTCTAGCTTGAGGTAGGCCGCCGCCCGATTGTTCCAGGCAAAGGCGTAGCTCGCATTGAGGCTGATAGCTTTGCTGAAATCTTCGGCCGCCCCCCGATAATCAGCTGCCTCGTAGCGAGCACTACCCCGGTTGGTGTAAGCGGTTGCGTTGTCGGTTTTCTTCGTCAAATACTCGTTGTAATCAGCCAGCGCGCCTTTTACATCACCAGCTCGGCGGCGAGTAGCGGCCCGATTAAGTAGCGCCGGCAGCAAGTCAGGCTGCAACGCTAGCGCTTTTGTGTAGTCCTGAATAGCCGCCGCAAAGTTGCCAAGCTGCCGTTGGGCGCTGGCCCGGTCGTGGTAGGCGTAAGCGTAGTTGGGGTCAGCTTTCAGCGACTGATCAAAGTCGGCTTTGGCAGCTTGGTGCTCTCCTTTTTCAAAGCGTAGCGCGCCGCGGTAGTACCAAGCGGGGGCATAATCCGGCTTGGTTTCGGTGGCTTTAGAGTAATCCTGCTCGGCCTCGGTGCGTTTGCCCAGGGCTTCGTTAGCCTGGCCTCTTCCAAAATAAGACGTGTAACCCGTGGATTCTAAGCGAATAGCCGCATCATAATCCTGCACGGCCTGCGGATAGTCTTTCAGCTCGTAGCGTGTGGCGGCGCGGTTGTAATAAGCTTTAGCAAAATCGGGCCGAGCGGCTAAGGCTTTGTCGAAATCCTGAATGGCTGCCTGGTAACTTTTGCTGTTGTATTTGGCTACTCCGCTGTTGTAGAGCTTCTCCGCCAATTGAGCCGGTGGGAGTGTGCTGGCCCGGACGGTGTCAACCTGAGCGGTGGCAGTAGCCGCGGAGCCCAAGGCAATAGAAAGGATAAGGATTGCCCGCATAATATTCTATAGAGTCGTTTTTCAAACGATAAATATAAATTTAATTGTCGAATGCGGGCTTGATTGGGTTTAAATGTTCAAATAATTGTGTTTAATTAATATTAATTAGGCTAAAAATCTAACCTTGAAGCATAGCATTTTGGCCCATAGATAGGTGAGGCATCAGCAGAAGCGATTAAAACACTAGTGGGCGCAACCAGGGCTCCTAAATATTGGTTGTGCAGGCAGCCCCAAAGTTTGCGTATTTTTGCAGTGCCTGCGGGCCCATCATTTGTTTTTCCATTTCAGCCTATATTCTTATGGCCACCTATCCTGAATACATGGTAGCTCCCATTCGGCAAGACCTCACGTCGGCCGGCTTCGAGCAACTCATGACCCCCGAAGAAGTTGATTCTGTGCTGAATGAGCAAAGCGGAACCGTACTGGTAGCCGTAAACTCCGTGTGCGGCTGCGCAGCTGCCAAAGCCCGTCCGGCTCTGAAAATGGCCCTAGCTAGCGCCGATAAAAAGCCAGCCAAGCTCGTAACCGTGTTTGCTGGCATGGAAACGGAAGCCGTTGATAAGGCTCGTCAGCATATGTTGCCTTATCCACCTTCTTCTCCTTGTATTGCGCTATTCAAAGATGGCGAGCTAGTGCATATGATTGAGCGCTACCACATTGAGGGCAGCGACACGATGCGCATCGTGAACAACCTGCAAGGCGCGTTCGAAGAGTATTGCTGAGTCAGCACTTCGCGCTTTCCTGATAAGCTTCAAAGACTAAGCAGACATAAAAAAGCCCCCCAGAACATTTCTGGGGGGCTTTTTTATGTCTGCTTAGTCTTTATGAGCCTAACTATTGGCTAAGTGGGTTATTCTTAGTTAGCATACTCGCTCAAAAACTTGATGCGCATGAGGCGAATGTCTTCCTCCGTGTATTCATCAGGGCCGAGTTCCTTGAGTGCCACGGCGATATTGTCGGTGTTAGACTGCAGGAAGTAATCCGTGATTTCCTCTTGACGGTCATGATCCAAAATGCCGTCGATGTAATAATTGAGGTTGAGCTTGGTGCCAGAGTAACAAATGTGCTCAATCTCCTCCATCAATTCGCGCATGTCAATGCCCTTGGACGAAGCAATTTCTTCCAAATCCATCTTCTTGTCGATCTGCTGAATGATGTAAATCTTGATTTTGGACTTGTTGACCGCCGACTTGACGACGACATCAGCTGCTGTCATGATGTCGTTGTCCTCCACGTATTTCTTGATTAGCTGCAGGAAAGGCGCCCCAAACTTTACCGCCTTGCCCTGACCAACGCCACCTACGTAAGCCAAGTCGTCCATTTTCACTGGGAAAGTGGTCGCCATTTCCTTGAGCGAGGGATCCTGAAATAGGACGTAGGGAGGGAGATTTTTATCCTTCGCAATTTTCTTGCGCAAGGCCTTCAGCATTTCAAACAGCGTTTCGTCGTGGCCAGCGGCTTGCTGTACTTCTTCCTGCTGCTGCTCCTGCTGAATGTCCTCGTCGTAGTTATGGTCCTTAGTGAGTTTAACCGAATGGGGATTCTCAATGAAGTCCCGGCCTTTATCGCTGATTTTCACGACGCCAAAATTTTCAATGTCTTTCTCCAAAAAGCCGTTGAGTAATACCTGCCGCAGCACTGAGTGCCAAAAGGCCGCATCATGGTCTTTGCCTTGCCCGTATACCGGCAGCTTGTTGTGGCCGTAGCTTTCTACGTGGGCGTTGTTCATGCCCATAAGCACAGTACCGATGTGCTCAAGGCCGAAGCGCTCTTCGGTCAGCACTACAGCTTTAAGAGCCATTAGTACTTCCTCTTTGCCCTCAAAGCGCTCCTTGGGGTGCTTGCAGTTGTCGCAGAAGCCGCAATCCTTCTCGAATGTCTCGCCAAAATAGTGCAGCAGCTGCTTGCGCCGACACACGGCCGAATCGGCGTAGTTGGCCATTTCCTGCAATAGCAGCTTGGAGTTGTCGCGCTCCGTAACGGGCTTGTCCTTGTTGAATTTCTCCAGCTTCACGATATCGTCGTAGCTGTAGAACATCAGGCAATTGCCCTCCAGACCGTCGCGGCCGCCGCGGCCGGTTTCCTGGTAGTAGCCTTCAATGCTCTTGGGCGTATCGTAGTGGATGACGAAGCGCACATCGGGCTTATCGATGCCCATACCAAAGGCGATAGTGGCCACTATTACATCAGCTTCTTCGTTTAGAAATGCGTCCTGGTTGGCCATGCGTACTTGCGGATCTAGGCCAGCATGGTAGGGTAGGGCGCGCACGTCATTCACGCGTAGCAGCTCCGCAATTTCCTCTACTTTCTTGCGCGACAGGCAGTACACGATGCCGGCTTTGCCCTTGTGCTGCTTTACGTATTGAATCAGCTGCTTTTTGGTGTTGTGCTTAGGCCGAACTTCGTAGTAAAGATTGGTGCGGTTGAACGAGGTTTTAAACACCGACGCATCGTCCATTTGCAGGTTTTTCTGGATATCCAGCTGGACCTTAGGTGTGGCTGTGGCCGTGAGGGCAATGATGGGCACATTGGCCCCCAGGTTGTCGATGATGCCCCGAATCTTGCGGTATTCGGGTCGGAAGTCGTGGCCCCACTCGGAGATGCAGTGGGCTTCGTCGATGGCCACAAACGAGATGGTGGCCTTTTGGAGAAAATCAATGGTTTCGTCTTTAGTAAGCGACTCGGGTGCAACATACAGCAGGCGCACAGCACCGCTGATGACATCCTTTTTAACCCGATTTATCTCCGATTTTGATAAGGTTGAATTCAGAAACTGAGCATTCACACCAAACGCATTCAGCTGATCTACCTGATTTTTCATCAGCGCAATCAGCGGAGAAATTACGATGGCCGTGCCAGGCAGCACCAGAGCCGGTAGCTGGTAACACAGCGACTTGCCTGCTCCCGTAGGCATGATTACGAAGGTGTTATGTCCGTTAATCACATTTTGAATGACGGCTTCTTGGGTGCCTCGGAACTGGCCGTACCCAAAAACTTCCTTTAACTTGCCTTTCAGATCAGCCGCGGGCGCTGTCACTTGTTTTAGGGCTGGCATGGTCTCTCTCACTTACTCGGTTAAGGATTGCGGATAGGGAGCACAAACACAGGGTGTTGAACTCTCAATCTAATAGTTTTTGATGTTTAGTGCGTAGTCGGCGGCTGTTAGTATTTAAATATAGCTCTGAATCATCACTTCATTCTGACAAAAAGCAACACAACCAACAGCCACCGGCCCACGGCTCGAAACCAATTGACGGGATGAATAACCAACTACTCAGTACTGACGACTCAATACCCACTATCAAATTTAGATTGAAACCGCAGAACGAACTCAACCTGATAGCAAAAAAAGTGTTGCACGAGGAGGCCGCTGCCATCCAGGGGGTAGCCGAGGCGCTGGACAAATCACCAGATTTTGCACAATGCATTGAAGCAATTCTCTCTTTGCGGGGTAGAGTAGTAGTGACGGGTATTGGCAAAAGTGCCCACATTGCGGCCAAAATAGTGGCCACACTTAACTCTACTGGCACTCCAGCCTTGTTTATGCACGCCGCCGACGCTATTCACGGCGACCTGGGCATGATACAACCAGAAGATTTTGTCATTGCTATCAGTAAAAGCGGCGACACCCCCGAAATAAAAGTGTTAGTGCCCCTTCTCAAGCGCAAAGGAGTATCCTTAGCCGCGCTGGTCGCCAATGCTGACTCTTACTTAGCGGTGCAGGCCAACTTTGTGTTGCATGCTCCCATCACGCGGGAGGCCTGCCCGCACAATTTGGCCCCCACCACCAGCACTACCGCCGCCTTGGCCCTAGGCGATGCCCTAGCCGTCTGCTTGTTGGAGTCTCGGGAGTTCACAACCGCAGATTTTGCTCGTTTGCATCCCGGTGGTACGCTGGGCAAAAAGCTGTACTTAAAAGTAGGTGACCTGAGTAGGCAGAACCAGGTGCCACAAGTCCGGGAAAATGCCCCCCTGCGCGAGATAATTCTTGAAATATCGGGGAAGCGCCTGGGGGCCACGGCCGTGCTAAGCGATGCTACGGGAAGCCTGTTAGGCATCATCACTGATGGTGACCTGCGCCGCATGCTTACTAATTTTACTCGCCTAGAGGACGTGCGGGCTCGTGACATTCTCACGCCTTCGCCTATTACGATTGATGTCGATGACTTCGCGGCCGAAGCGCTGGCTCGTATGCAGGAGCGCAACATTACCCAACTAATCGTGACGGAAGCCGGGCAGTTCAGCGGCTTTATTCATCTGCATGACTTGCTACGCGAAGGTCTGGTATAACTCAACTGTTTACTTCTAATTATGGAGTACTCGCTTTTTGCTAAGGTGTTTGTACGTCTACTCAGGGTAGCTGTACTTTTGGCCGGATTCCTGTATGAAACGACGCCAAACTGAATATTTCGGATCTTTGCTCATCACTTCACTTTAACCTGGCAACTTTCAGGTCTGCTTTATGACTCAAAACACGTATCTCGTCGTGATGGCGGGCGGCATTGGAAGCCGCTTCTGGCCCTTTAGCCGCACCAATCATCCCAAACAGTTTCACGACGTAATGGGCGTGGGCCGCTCCATGTTGCAGCTCACCGTAGACCGCTTTGCCGGCATTTGCCCCCCAGAGAATGTGTTTGTCGTAACCAACCGCGACTACAGCGAGCTAGTACAACAACACCTGCCCGATTTGCCGGCAGATCAGATTTTAGGTGAGCCCATTGGCCGCAATACCGCGCCGTGCATTGCCTACGCTAGCTACCGCATCGCGCAGCGCGACCCCAAGGCCGTTATTATCGTGACGCCCGCCGACCACGCTGTACTGCGCGAAGATGAGTTTCGAGGGATTATCAGTCAGGCCGTCGAGCGCGCCCGTACCCAGGATATTCTGATTACACTTGGTATTCAGCCCTCCCGCCCCGATACCGGCTACGGTTATATTCAGTTTATTGATGGCGACCATACCGAACTGTTTGGCAGCTTGCGGAAGGTAAAGACCTTCACCGAGAAGCCTAATCTTGAGCTAGCCAAAATGTTTGTGGACAGTGGTGACTTCCTCTGGAATTCGGGCCTGTTCATCTGGCGGGCTGAAGTGATTGTGGAAGCCTTCCACCACTACTTGGGCGACATTGCGGAAGTCTTCGACGAAGGAGCCGACCAACTGGGAACTGCTCAGGAAGACAACTTTATCACGGGTGCTTACTCGCGTTGCCGCAATATCAGCATCGACTACGGTATCATGGAGAAGGCCGACAACGTGTATGTACTGCCCGCTGATTTTGGTTGGAGCGACCTAGGTACTTGGGATTCCCTGCACCGCATCGGACGCGGCGACGAAAACGGCAACGTAGTAGACGGCGACGCTATTCTCTACGACACTCGGGAGTGCGTCATCAAAACTCCATCCGAGCGCCTCGTAGTAGTGCAAGGGCTAGAAAATTACATCGTGGCAGAGTACGACAACGTGTTGTTGATCTGCAAGCGCTCGGAAGAGCAGCGCGTGAAAGAATTTGTGGCCGATGTACGCGCTAAGAAAGGCAATGGCTACAACTAGCCTGCTTTAGACTATCTAGCTTAAATAAAAAATCAGCGCCCGGTTCGTGCCTGCTCCCAAATGAGCAGCGCGGGCCGGGCGCTGTGGCGTGGGGGCAAATTAGCCTTGCTGAGCTACTTCTCGCACCACGTTTAAAAAACCTTGCGTCAGGGCCGGGATGGGACTAGTCGGGTAGCAAGCCGCAATGCGTGTGTAGGATACCGGAAAAGAAAGCGGTACATATACCACGTGCCCCAAACGAAGATTTTGGAAGGAAGCTGGCACAACCGAAACGCCCATACCAGCCTCCACCAGTGCCACAATCGTAGTCCACTCCAGCGCTTCCTGTACAACCCGCGGATAAAAGCCAGCCGTAACAAATAGATTCTGCACTAAGCCAAACAGCGCGGGCGCCACGCGCTGCGGAAAGAGCACAAAAGCTTCACTCATCATCTCGTTCAGGGCCAAAGCAGCCCGGGCGGCCAGCGGATGGCTGCCCGGCAGCACGGCCACAAATGCTTCGCGAGCCACTTCCTCCACCGCCAGCCACGGCAACGGCAGCGGCTCGCGCAGGAAGCCGATGCTAATAGCCCCCGTGCGTAATTCCTCGACCTGCGCCGCCGTGGATAACTCGCGTAGGCGTAGCTCCACGCCCGGATAACGGGTACGGTAAGCCTGAATAATAGGCGGTACGGCCGAGAGCAGGGTGGAAGCTGCAAACCCAACGGTCAGTAGCCCCGTTCGACCTTGCCCCACGGTGCGCACGATTTCTGAGGCCGCCCGACCGTGGGCCAAAAGTCGCTGCGCTTCGGGTAGCAACGCTTCACCAGCGGCAGTCAGCTGCACTTTGCGGCTGGTGCGCTCAAAAAGCCTGCATTCCAGCATTTCCTCCAGGCGTCGAATCTGCTGACTGAGTGGCGGTTGCTCGATTCCAATGTATTCGGCAGCGCGTCCGAAATGCAGGTACTCGGCTACTGTAACAAAGTACCAAAGCAGGCGCAACTCAAGGTCTGGCTTAAGATTATTCATATCCAAAATATATTAATAGAGTCGCAAAATACGCTTGATGAATCAATTTCAGCCACTTACTATTGCATTGTTGGAGTGGCCTGACCTGACCGCCATGTAGCTGATGGCGCTGTTAGAAGCGCCACACTAGCATTTTACTACCTCATCTTCTCCTTAATTCTTACCTCCCGCAATCAATATGAAGGGATATAGAGGGATGCTCAAAATAAATACGAAATATTTCGTATTTCTAAGCAACTACTTACTAGTACTCCTAGTCCCTTTGCGCACCTCTACTTCTGCAACACGAATTCTCTCGCATATGAAGCGTACTCTACTGTTTGTTTTTTTTCTACTCGGTTTGGCTCAAGCACCACTTTTAGCCCAAGTTCCGATCGGTGCTAGCATGGGTAGTAGCCGCTTATCGGGAAATGTAATTCACGCAACCACAAAGCAGCCCGTTGAATTCGCCAACGTAGCCTTACTAGAGGCCGCTTCGAGCAAGCTCATCAGTGCCGGCGCGTGCGATGATAAAGGGCAGTTTATGCTCGGCAACATTGGCCCGGGCACCTACAAGCTAAGCGTGAGTTTTGTAGGTTTTCAAACCAAGGTAGTAGAGAACGTAACCGTGCCGGCTGGAGGCGGAGTGGTGAGTCTGGGGGGCATTTTTCTGAGTCCTACCACACAGCAGCTTAGCGAAGTGAAGGTTACCGGTGAGAGGGAGTTGGTCGAAAACAAAGTAGATCGGCTGGTCTACAACGCCGATAAGGATATCAGCAACGCTGGTGGTACTGCCACCGATGTTTTGCAAAAAGTCCCCATGCTTAGTGTAGATTTTAACGGCAACGTGCAGCTGCGCGGCTCGTCCAGCATTCGGGTGTTAGTAAACGGTAAACCTTCAACCTTGCTGGCCACTAACCTGGCGGAAGCGCTACGACAAATTCCAGCTGACCAGATCAAGTCGGTAGAAGTGATAACCTCGCCATCAGCCAGATATGATGCGGAAGGCTCGGCAGGAGTTATCAATATCATTTTAAAAAAGAACAACCTGGAAGGTCTGAACGGCTCTGTAAATGGCTCGGCCAGCACGCGGGGTGGGGGCCTGAACAGTACCGTGAATAGTCGGCGGGGCAGCGTTGGGCTGAGCGTGAGCGCTGGCACGAACTGGTTTTACAACGTAGCCCGTAGCGACACCCGCCGCACCGATTTTCTGGCTGACGATGCCCAGGGCCTGCTGCGGCAGCAAGGCGATTTTACAAACCTGGGCGGCGGTGCCTTTGTCCAACTTGGCCTCGACTACGACCTGACGCCCAAAGATGTATTCAACGTGAGTGCGCGGGGCAACGTGTTTGGCTACACCAATGAGCGGGGGCAGTTTACGTCCTATATCACGCCGCAGCTAGCGGATATCTACAGCCGAGATATTACGACCAAGGAAGGCGACAAAAACATGGATTTGAACGCCGGCTACACCAAAACGCTGCCTGGCCGTAGCGGACACGAACTGAGCGTGTTGGCCCTATACAGCGTAAACAAGGGAAACGTAGACTACGACCTGGATCAACAGCGCGCCGAGCGCCGCAACGACTATCGCGAAACCAGTTTCAACGACAGCCGCAACCGCGAAGCCACTTTGCAGACCGACTACGTGCTACCGATGGATAGTACGCGCACCGTGGAGCTGGGGGGCAAAATTATTCTGCGCACAGTTAGCAGCGACTATTTGATAGAGGCCGATAGCTTGGACGGACGCGGTCTGGTAGCCGTGCCAGAGCGCTCCAACGAGTTTCGCTACGACCAGGACGTGTACGCGGGCTACGCTAGCTATGGCTTTGCTATGGGCCGTAAGCTGACGGCTAAACTCGGCGCCCGCATGGAATACACGCGCATCAACGGCGACTTTATCACCAACAACCTGCGCTTACAGACCGATTATTCCAACTTCATTCCGAGTGCGCTGCTGGCTTACGATTTAGGTGAGAATCAGAAGTTGAAATTCAGCTACACCCGCCGGCTGTTGCGCCCCAGCATTTACTATCTGAACCCTTACATCAATACCAGCGACCGCCGCAATATCTCGGCCGGCAACCCCACACTCGACCCGGAACTAACCGACGCCTACGAAATTGGTTACAACACTTTCATCAACAAAAGCGCCATTACGCTAACCGGCTACTGGCGCCAAACCAACAACGCCATCGAAAGCCTGGCGCGCCTGGTGCCCGGCAGTCAGCTGCTGCCCACCGATGATACAACCCGAGTGCTCTTTACCACTTATCAGAATCTGGCCCGCAATGCCACGTACGGAATCAGCGCTTTTGGCTCAACTAAGCTTACTCCTAAGTGGAATTTGAGCAGTAATATCGACGTGTATTATATGCGTTTGACGAGCCCAGCTCTCAATCTGAGCAACGGCGGCGCCATGTACAACATCAACTTCAACTCAGGCTGGCAACTCGAAAAAGGCTGGAGCCTCCAGATGACGGGCTTGTTTCGCTCGCGGCGCGTGGAGCTGCAGGGCCGAGCAGCTGGTTACCGCACGTATAATATTGCCGTGCGTAAAGAACTGTTCGACAAGAAAGGCAGCCTGACGGTGGGCGTGAACAACCTGTTCAATCGGCAGCTAGTATTCCGCAACGACTTCGCCACCGACCGCTTCGAGTTTGCCAGTGACTCTTATTTCTACAACCGTACGGTGCGTGTAGCCTTCAACTACCGCTTCGGTAAGCTCGAAAACCGACCCGCTCGACCTAAGAAAAGCATCAGTAATGATGACCAGAAAGCAGGAGGCTAATACATATGCCTTTCGCAAAGGGCGGATGATATATCTAAAGCAACAAGCCCGTTGTCTACTGTTGAGGTAGGCAACGGGCTTGCTCTTAAGAAGGGCTCTGCTCTATTTGGTTTGCAGACGCTGACGCAGCACTTCAAACAACATAATGCCACTGGCCACCGACACATTCAGAGAGCCGATCTGGCCGGCCATCGGAATGCGAACTTTGTGGTCAGCCAGCCTTAGATATTCGGGCGAAATACCATCTTCTTCGCTACCCATCAGCACAGCTACGGGGCCAGTAAAGTCTACGGCGGCAGATTCGAGGCTGGTGTCGGCTTTTTCGGTACAAGCCACTACCTGCACGCCTGACTGCTGCAGAAAAGTGATGGTTTCCTTCAGGTTAGGCTCCCGACACACCGGAATCAGGTTGAGTGCGCCAGCCGAGGTTTTGAGCGCGTCACCGTTGATTTGGGCGGCGCCACGGCTTGGTACCACAATGGCATGCACGCCCAAGCATTCGGCATTGCGGGCAATGGCTCCGAAGTTCCGCACGTCCGTTACGCGGTCAAGTAAGAGCAGCAAAGGGGTTTTTCCAGCCTCAAATAAGCCTGCCAGGATACTATCGAGCGGGGCATAATCTATGGGCGAAACGAAGGCTACGGCGCCTTGGTGGTTTTTGCGGGTCAGGTCGTTAAGCTTCTCTAGCGGCACTAGCGACACGGGAATATTCGCGGCTTTGGCTAGCTCGGTTATTTCCTGAGTGATGCTGTTTTTGGTACCGCGCAGCAAGTATATCTTCTCTAGCGTCCGGCCCGCACTTAGTGCTTCCTGAATAGGGCGCAGCCCAAACAGCATATCAATGCTACGGTCGGCGGCCGGGCGGTGCGGGTAGCGCGGCTTATAGTCGGGCTTGCCCGCTGGGCTGCCTCCCCGACCGGCATCGGGCCGGTCACGGCGGGGCTCATGGCGGGTGCCATGTTCATCATAAAAAGTACGGCGCTGCTCGTTCAGCGGCCGGGACGGACGGTCGTCGGGGCTTTTCTCCATTGCTCCACGGCGGCATACCAAAGCATTTCGTGCTCAGGTCGGCGCACCAATTCATAGTGTTCGGGGGCAAAGGTACTGGGTTTGGCGCGGAACACATATGTGCTGGTGCCAACCTCTGGCTGACGGTAAAGCCACCGCTCCTCCGCACCCGTCCGATATACGACGTCGGGTGGCCCCATTACCACGTAAAGCATGCCCCGGTCGGTCATCCAACCTGCTTTATAACTCGAAAAAAGTCGGTTGGCGGCGGCCACCCGGCCGTAGTACGTGCGAATAAGCTGGCGCGCAGTCGCTTGTTGCCCATTGGCGGCGTCGAGCCAAAATTGATCTACGGCTTTCTTAGGAGAGGGCGCGTTGTACAGTTTTTTTCGCTCGATGGAAGAAGTAAGGTAGATAAGCGGCTGAATGAGGTCGGCGGCCGTGGTTACCTCCGGAAAGTTGTTTTCCTCTACCAGTAAGCTGCTCGCTGGCCCGCCGGCTCCGCTGGTGAGCAAGTACAAGCCCGCTCGCCCCAGGGCCACTAGCTGTACGGCCTGGAAGGTAAGTGAATCGCGGACGGCCAAGGTGCGTGCGGCCGGTGGCTGCCCGGCCGGATTGGTCATGGGGGGCAAAGCGGCGGAGAAATTGCTGTCGTAGCGCCGTAGTAGGCAGGGCTGTTCTAGGCCGTAAGTGCTTACTTCAAAGCCTTCGCCCGCGTGTACGTAGCGCCGGAGTAGCGGCACACCCACGGAGTCAACCAGCACAAAGGGCCGGGCCATGCGTTCATCCGTGAGTAAAATCCAGGCTTCATGGCCCGTATCATCGGCATCGGGGCCGGGCTGAATACTGAGCACTTGCCCGCTTCGCAGCTTGGCCATGGGTAGGCAAAATTCCAGGGAAGTCGTTATGCCTTCGCGCTTGGTGCGGCGGGCCAGTTGGGGAATGGTATCCTGCCAGAGCGGCTGTTGGGCGTCGTAGCTTGCCCAAGCCCGAATGCGTACGGGCTGCGCTGGACTCAGCACGTTGCCATCGGGAAAGCTTAGATACAGACGCAAGCTATCGGCTTCGCGGCGCGTATCAACGACTACCCGGCGGCCCGGCCGATACTGCCCGCTAAAGTCGCGGCGGGGCGCGGCGGGCCGGCCCGCTAATAGGCAAACAAGAATGAAAAGCAGCAAGTAAGAGCGTTTATTCATAGAAGTCGGCGTGGATTAACTTAACCAGCTTAAACGGATTTTGCTGGTGTGGACGCCATTGGTTTAACGGCTGAGCCTCGGTTTTAATTGGGAGATACTAAAAATGCCCCCCAGGTTGAGTCTGGGGGGCATTTTATACAGAAACGCTGCTTAATTCAAACGCGGGCTCGGTTAGCGCGGATAGTACTGGTTCAGCAGTTCCACCGCTTTGCTGGCGCGAGCCTGGTCGCCAATCTGCTCGGCGGCCTGATACACGCTTTGCAGGGTAAGCAGGTTGGTTTGAATCTCCATCTCAAACAAGCTGCTGTTATTGCGGGAGTAGTAGGCCAG
This sequence comes from Hymenobacter sp. HD11105, assembly GCF_054051685.1. Lineage (NCBI taxonomy): Bacteria > Pseudomonadati > Bacteroidota > Cytophagia > Cytophagales > Hymenobacteraceae > Hymenobacter > Hymenobacter sp. HD11105. The sequence goes on from NZ_JBSWBR010000001.1 coordinate 1,033,920, forward strand.
CGCTTGCTGCGAGCGATTAGTCATCGTATCCAGAATGTCGGTGGCCTTTTTCCGCTCGCCCAGCGCTACCAACGGCCCCACAAACTGCGGCGTATAATAGTCGTAAGGAATAGACTTGTCAGGCATACTGGAGAAGGCCTTATCCAGCACCTGCTTGGCTTTTACTTTGTCGCCGGCCTCAAGATAGGCTTGTGTCAGGCGCGAGAACTTCTCGCGGTAGTTAGCTGGAAAGCGCAGGCTGTTCTCGTCGTAATAAACGTTCGGGTTATCAAGATTTCGGAAGGCAAACTTCTTCATCATGTTTTCGAACATGAGATCTTTCGCCACATACCCTTCATTGCCGCGCGGATCATAATCGGGGTCGCGCGCAGGCAGGATGCGATAGGCCATTCCTTCAAGCTGAAAGTAAGGCTGCAAGTTCATCATGTCGGAAGGCACGACGGTACTGGAGAAGTAAATGGGGCGCTGCCAGTTGTTGCTAGCCAGCATATCCAGAATCACCAGGTTTTTCTTCTCGATAGCGCCGCCGCCCATGCTCCACTCCATAGTGGAAACAAGCTGCTTGCGACGCTCAGCCGGAATGATGCCCGAGCGCATGACAGCCGCCGTATCGATAGGCAGGAAGAACTTCTTCGTGGGGAAAGACAGCAATGAGCGTCCGCTCTGCGTCTGTACTTGCAGTAACTGGCTATTCTCGTCAACAAGCTCAATGAACTCCTTCAGATTGACTTGCTGCACCGCCGGATTTTCCACGTAAGGCAGATAATCATTTGTGCCCTGCACGTAGTTCTGCGGCTTCATCGAAATAGGCAGCGGCTGCGACTTGTAAGCGCGGCGGCGCATCTGCTCAATGTACCAATCGGTGTTCAGATAGCTCAATACAGCCACACGCACGTCGGTTCGGATGCCTTCTACTTCCTGAGCGTACCAAAGCGGGAAAGTGTCATTGTCGCCGTTGGTGAACAAGATAGCATTAGGCGCCAATGAATTGAGTAGGTTTTTGGCCGAGTCTACAGAGCTATACCGGTCAGAGCGGTCGTGGTCGTCCCAGCCTTGGGCAGCCATGATGCCCGGGGCCAACAGGCCTATAGCCAAGGCTACACCCGCCCGCACCGTATCGGCTTTCAAAATGTTGCGCAACAGCTCAGCCAAGCCAATTACACCCAAGCCAATCCAGATAGCAAAAGCGTAGGTGGAGCCCGTGAATGTATAGTCACGCTCCCGCGGCTCGATGGGTGGCTGATTCAGGTACAGCACAATAGCTAAACCTGTGAACAGGAACAGCAAGCCAACGATAAACGCATTGCGACCGTCGCGCTGCGCGTGAAAGAATAAGCCAATCAAACCTAAAATTAGGGGAATGGCGAGGAAGTTATTGTGGGCTTTGCTATTGCCGATGCGAACCGGCAGTTCACTAGCGGGCGCGCTCGTTGGCCACACTACGCCGGCCTGCTGCACGTCGCTTTCGCGGCCCACAAAGTTCCAGAGGAAATAGCGCCAATACATGTGGCCCATCTGATAGCGGAACAAGAAAGCTAGGTTCTGACCCATGGTAGGCTTCACATCTTTCTGCACATCCACCCACTTTTGGTAGTAGCGAATGTGGTCAGGCTGGGGGCTGTAGAGGCGGGGCAAAAGCATTTTGTCCTCCGCCCGATAAATCGTCTCAAGGCGGCGCTCCGCAATTACATACTTGTCGCCCTCACGCACGTAGCGGGGTGCACCTTCAGTCTGGTCGATGGGTTGGGCGCTGAACTGCGGGCCGTAGAGCAAGGGCCGGTCGCCGTACTGCTCGCGCTTGAGGTAGCTCACGAAGGAAAGTACATCGTCGGGCTTGTTCTCGTCAATAGTCGGATTGAAACCAGAGCGAATCGGGACAATCAAATAGGAAGAGTAGCCAATGAGGATGAACACGAATACCAGCATACCCGTGTTTACAAGCTTGCTGCCTGTGCGGAAAGAGTAGCGAAAGCCAGCGTAAATAAAGCCTAGTAGCAGCAGCACGAAAATGATAACTCCCCAATTAAAGGGTAGCCCCACGGAGTTCACGAAGAACACCTCGAAGCCGCCAGCAATTGTGGGCAGGCCCGGTATAATACCTGCCAGGATAGAGCCGACAATGATCATGCTGATCGTCAGTGTCAAAATGCCCCCCAGCAACGTGGGATTAGTTGTGCGGCGGTAATAGTAGATAAAGCCTAGTGCCGGCAATGCCAACAGGTTGAGTAAGTGAACCCCAATTGACAGACCGATGATGTAGGCAATTAGAATCAGCCATTTATCGGAATCGGCCTGATGCGCGCGGTTTTCCCACTTCAGCATTATCCAGACGACGACAGCCGTACACAGTGACGACATGGCGTATACTTCGCCTTCCACAGCGTTAAACCAAAACGAATCGGAGAAGGCAAAGGCTAAGGCGCCTACCACACCCGCGCCGAGAATCAGCAGCGTCTGGCCAAAGGTGGGCTCCGAGTTGGGCTCTAAATTAGGAAGAGCACGGTGCAGCACTAGCTTCTTGGCTAGCATCGTGATGGTCCAGAACAGAAACAGCACCGTAAATGAGCTGCTCAATGCCGAGAGTGCATTCACCAGCACCGCTACTTTGGTCACGTCGCCGAAGGAAAACAGCGAGAAAATGCGGCCCAAAAGCAGGAAGGTGGGGGCTCCAGGAGGGTGCGGTACTAGTAGCTTGTACGAACAGGCAATGAACTCGCCGCAATCCCAGTAACTGGCCGTCGGCTCTAGGGTAATCAGGTAAGTAAGCGTGGCAATGGCGAATACGAGCCAGCCAACTAGGTTATTCAGACTTTTATAACGGTACATACTTGCTTGGTCAGAGAAGGGCCAAAAGTAGATAATAAATCCGGCCGCACCGCAGATTTGCCCCCCAACGTGCCTACAGTGGGTTTTAATGGACACAAAAAAAGCAGCTGAATAATTCAGCTGCTTTTGCCATAAAGCAATATCAGGGCTTGCGAACGACTACAGAGTTAGTTCTGCAATACCAGTCGCTTGGTGCTCACTACTTTATCGTTTACGACTAAGCTGTAGAAATACATGCCTGCCGGTAGATCAGAAAGATTCATTGCAATGCCAGAAGTGGCCAAATCGGGGCGCAGGGGTAGGGTGCGAACTTCGCGCCCGATGATGTTGCTGAGGCGTAGTTTGGAGTCGGGGGCCGGAGGCTGCGATAAGCTCACCATCACCATGCCACGCGCCGGATTAGGGTATACGCTGAGCGTGGGCATATTAAGCCGACTGTCCTGGGCGGGTGCGGCCGGCGTGCTTACAGCCTGTGCTGCCGATTTCTTGTTTGAGCCAGAAAACGGGCTGCGAAAGGCAAAAATGGTAGGTGCTGGTAGATTGCTAAAGGGGGTATGACGGAAAATACTAGTCGAGAACTCCGTGCGCAAGGGGGTAGTGAGGCGAGCCGTGCGGCTGCCTAAGCCCATCTGCAACTGCTGGCGTCCGCTATCGGCGGGTGGCTGGTAGAGGGGTGGGTGCACCGAAGTGGCCACCGCCGATAGCTGCGCCAAAACTAGCGTCAGCACTAATAACAAACGAGTAGAGATATACATGTTGAAGTAGCTAAATTGAGTACGGCCTCTAATAGAAGCCGTGCGACGATACAGAGGTAAAATGCCTCCTAGACTGTGTTTTGACTGCTTAAGACAAGCACCATGCCTGCTTCTGAATGCTGCCAATAGTTCAGCCATAGAGATACCACCTTAGATGCAAAGGTTGCAGGAAGGTTTATTGTTCAAATAAATTATTTCAATATAATCAAAAAAATAGATATTGTAGCTATTGAGAGTATTACTGCGTATTTATCTCACTAAATCATTTATAATCACTTTATTTGCTTTGGTGGGCTTAGGAAGGCAGGTATTTTATTTCCTGTAAACTGAACTGCCGAAGCTCTCCTGCTATTTCAACTTCAAGTTGGCCGGCATCATTTACTCCCCTTATCTGGCCCAGAATACGCCGTCCATCTACCTCGTAGGGGCATAAGGCTTGGGACCGGTACAAGGCGCTTAAGTAGGCTTGGCGCAGGCTAGCTACCTGCCCGGCCCGCAGTTGCAGATAGCGTCGCTCGAGGCATTCCAGCAAGTGAGAAGCCAAGGCCGGCAGGCCGTATTGGCGACCAGTCAGATAAGCCAGTGAAGTAGCCGTAGGTACGCCAAATTCACGTTGGTTTATATTTAAGCCCACTCCAACGATGCTAGATTGAATTTTAGGACCGTTTAGCGTGTTTTCAATTAAAATGCCCCCCAGCTTCTGTTCACCGAAAAAAATATCGTTTGGCCACTTCACCCGAAGCGCGGGGTCGGGGCCGAGCAAGCTGGTGGCCCAGTCATGAACGGCTAAGGCTACGGCTTGGCTGAGCTGAAACTGTTCGGGGGCGGCCAAAAACGTGGGACGCCAGACGACTGACAGCGTCAGGTTTTCGCCAGGCTGGGCTTCCCAGCGGTTGCCACGTTGGCCGCGGCCAGCCGTCTGTTTGTCGGTAATGACCACGCAGCCGTCGGTGGCGCGGTTTTGGCCAATTAAGCGCTGTGCCTCCGTGTTTGTAGAGGCACATTCAGGCAACCAGATTAGCTGTTGGCCCGTGAAGAGGGTTTGGGGGGAAATAACCACCGCCTGATTTTCTTACTTTGTGATTTCAAACCTAACAATACCCTATGAAAAGTACCCTGGTTCGGCAAGATTCGGACAGTTTGGCAGACGTGGTTGTGCGCGGCATGCAGGAGAAAAAGGCAGTTGACATTGTAGTGCTAAATCTTAAGGAACTTAAGAACGCCGTTGCCGATTACTTCGTTATCTGCTCCGCTTCCTCCGACACCCAGCTTGATGCTATTGCCCGCTCAGTAGAAGAAGAAGTAGAAAAGATAACCGGCCAGAATCCTTGGCAAACCGAAGGTCGCACCAACCGTGAGTGGGTGCTGCTTGACTACGTAGACGTAGTGGTGCACGTTTTTCTGCGCGACCGTCGTCAGTTCTACGCTCTGGAAGAGCTGTGGGGCGATGCCGATATAAAGTATTTAGAGGAGGAAAACGTTACTATTCCTAACGCAATGGGACCGAACAAATAGCGTAGGCGGCGTGTTCCGCCTTTGTCTTTCCCTGACATATCTTATTCATGCCAAATACAACACCCAAAAAGAAAAAGCCCATGCTGCCGACGCCTACGCCTCGGCCGAGCATGCAGCTTTTGGTGCTGGGCGGGTTGGTATTGTTCATCTTCGCGATGTTCTACTTCAACCGCAGCAACTCTACCGTCGACATCAATCAGCAGAAGTTTGAACAAATGCTGCTGGCTGGTGACGTGCGCGACGTTACACTCGTGAACGACCGGGCTGTAGAAGTAACGCTGAAGCCGGAAGCTGCCAAAAGCACCCGTTATAACACGGAGCTGGCTCGCCGTGGACCGCTTACGCTCGACCAAGGACCGCAGTTCGCGTTTCGGGTCGTGGATGGTAAAACCTTTAAAGAAGACCTTGACAAGATTCAGGCAAACTTGCCGCGCGAGCAGCAAGTGGGGCTGAATATTGACCAGCGTCAGGATGGCTATGGCCTGCTTTCAAGCTGGGGCCTTATCATTCTGTTAATGGTTGGTTTCTGGTTCCTGATGCGCCGCATGAGCGGCGCAGGCGGAGCCGGGGGGCAAATTTTCAACATCGGCAAGTCGCGCGCGGCCCTGTTTGAGGGTGGTGACAAGGTGAAGATCACCTTTAAGGACGTAGCCGGTTTGGAAGAAGCCAAAGAAGAAGTAGAAGAGATTGTAGAGTTCTTGAAGAACCCCTCGAAGTTTACGGTTTTGGGGGGCAAAATTCCGAAAGGCGCACTGCTTGTAGGTCCTCCCGGTACGGGTAAAACCTTGATGGCGAAAGCTGTAGCCGGCGAAGCCGATGTGCCTTTCTTCTCGCTTTCGGGTTCCGACTTCGTAGAAATGTTCGTGGGTGTAGGTGCTGCTCGAGTACGTGACTTGTTTAAGCAAGCCAAAGCCAAGGCACCTTGTATCATCTTCATCGACGAGATTGACGCCATTGGCCGTAGCCGCAGCAGCGGTAAGATGCCCGGTGGCAACGACGAGCGTGAGAACACGCTGAACTCCCTGCTGGTAGAAATGGACGGTTTCGGAACAGATTCTGGCGTTATTATCCTCGCTGCCACTAACCGCCCCGATACCCTTGACTCCGCATTGCTGCGTCCCGGTCGTTTCGACCGTCAGATCAGTATTGACAAGCCCGACATCAATGGCCGCACCCAGATTTTCCAGGTGCACTTGAAGCCCTTGACTTTGGGCCCTGATGTGGATGCGCGCAAGCTAGCTGCTCAAACGCCTGGTTTTGCTGGCGCTGAAATAGCCAACGTTTGCAACGAGGCCGCTCTTATTGCCGCTCGCCGCGACAAGAAGATGGTAACGATGCAGGACTTCACCGACGCCGTTGACCGCGTAATTGGTGGCTTGGAGAAGAAGAACAAGATTATTTCGCCCAACGAGAAGCGTATTGTTGCCTACCATGAGGCTGGCCACGCTATTGCTGGTTGGTTCTTGGAGCACGCTGACCCGTTGGTGAAAGTAAGTATTGTTCCGCGTGGTGTAGCAGCATTGGGTTATGCTCAATATCTGCCCCGCGAGCAGTTCCTATACAACACGGAGCAGCTCACTGATGAGATGTGCATGGCTCTTGGTGGCCGCGCTGCCGAAGATCTAGTATTCGGTAAAATCTCGACTGGTGCGCTGAGCGACTTGGAGCGTATTACCAAGATGGCGTACAGCATCGTGACTATGTATGGTATGAACGAGAAGCTAGGCAACATTTCCTTCTATGATTCGAAGGGACAAAACGAGTACGGCTTCAACAAGCCTTATTCTGAAGCGACTTCACAGATGATTGACGAGGAAGTGCGGACCATCATCTCTGATGCTTATGAGCGCACGAAAGCGCTGCTTACCGACCGTCGTCATGAACTGGAAATTGTAGCGAAAGAGCTGCTGGAAAAAGAAGTGCTGCTACAAGACGACTTAGAGCGTCTGGTAGGTAAGCGTCCTTACGATACTCAGACTAGCTACCAGGCCCATATGGCCGGCACCGACCGCAGCGAAACCCTGAGTGAGCGCAAAGGTGAGCACGCCATTCCGCTAAGCGACGACCTGCCCGAAAGCAACTTGCCTGGCTTGGATTTCGGTCCTGATGGCAATAGCAATGAAGGTCGTCAGGATACCCCAGTTGGCACTACGCTCTAGGGGCATTTGTAGTAACAGCCACAAAAAAGCCAGTCTGTTTCTAGACTGGCTTTTTTGTGGCTGTTACTTTCTAGAATAAGAGAGCAGAATTGATTCACGTTTATTTCAAGCCTTTAACATTTGTGTAGGTCTTATCATTTTTTTGCCCGATGCGCACAATGTGACGCTGAAAGTCTTTGGGGTCATTTAATACCATATAAAATTCTTCTAAATACTTGGTAGCAAAGACTTTCTCTTGCTGAGTAAGGTATGGGCACAAGAGATAAACTTTATACATATCTCCGCGCCGCGAGTTGAATAGGTTACGCACGTCGTCATACATTTCTGGGGTGAAGCTGTAACCTCTGAACAGGCGCTCCCTCACGGAAGTAATGCCGAGTTGTGCGGGAGGCACCGCATACGGAGCCATCACCAAACCAGAGTAGTCGAAATCGTAAGGGACCGGAATGGGTTTAGCCTGCTGGTTCAGCATCAGCATTCGAGTGTTGTGCCGATAAGGTACTGACCAATCCGTATTGCCAATCATGTATTGGAAGACAGCCATGGTGGCCATTGCTTTCGGCTCCATGTGTTGCATGCCTATAAAGAAAGGCTTCGGAACAATGGTTGCCTGACTGCGCAGGGCCATAGCTTTGGCATCTTCCAGAAAGAAGGCATAGTACACCATTGCTTTGCCCTTGCGCCTAGTATCCTGATAAGTGATGCGACACAATCGGGCCCGGAAGCTCTTATCAGTCAAAATATTGTAGAGCTTGTACACCAGATACTCTCGTAGTGTATAGGTGTCTTCCAGGCAATGCGTGGTGAGTTTTAGCTCATCTACTTTCCCAAAAATGCTGCTTTCTACTAATTGCGGGGGAAACTTCACCAGCAGCGGTGGAAATCGACATACAGCAGGGTCTTTGCGCCGGTTGCCGCGGACTTTTACCTGAACATCCATCGTTTTTGGTGTAGCGCTGGAGTCGCGGTAAGTGAGAAGGGCTGAGTGGAAAACGGGCGCATCGCCGCGGTCAGCAAGGATCTTGTCCAGTGGCAGCGTGAGGGTAAGCTCGACTAGTTCTTGCTTGCTAAAGAATGAGCTATCGTTGGGGACGGCGTACAGCTGTTCCTGGTTGCCGGCCGGTGCAGATAACGGCGGACAAATCAGCAGGCTTAGGCTTGCCAGAACCGATAGAAGTCGGATCGTCACGGCGAAACGCCATCGTATAACTACCGTTTTTGGATAGACGGTTTAAAAAGGCGCCCCAACGGTAGCACGAAAGTAGTTTTCGTTTGAGAGCATAATGAAAGTAGCTAAAGATCAGCGCTTAAACAAGCTTTCAAGCACCTTTCCTTGACCCTGTTCGAAGCGAAATCCTAGCAAATAGGCTACTGTGGAGGGAATATCTAATAAGGTATGATGCTCGGTTTGAGTAAGACCTTTTTTGAAGTCGGGCCCCAAGGCAAGCAGACTAATATGACGGCACCCTTCGCAGTCGTCACCATGATCAACGAAGCCCGTGCCGATGCCGTCGAGGTGGCGGCCGTGGTCATTCGTGATGAACAGGGCCGTGTTGTTTCTATATGACTTGCTCTGTTGCAAGAATTCATACAGCTGTGCTACGTACTGATCATCACGCGTTATCCCCCGCAGATAGTTATCCCAATTATTAGCGTGGGCGTAGCCATCAGGCTCCATAAAATTGATCAGCACCAGATTGGGCTTGTGCTGCGTCAGTATCCGCTTGACGGCTACCAGAGTCAGCGAATCGGCGCGGTAGCCGCTGCCAGGTCCACTTATGCCACAATCGACGGAAGGCTGATATTGATCCTTCCATTCTGGATGTTGGGTATTAGCTAGAATGTGCAGCTTGTCTTTGCTGCTAATCAGCCAAGCAGCCGTTGCGCGCTTACCAGTGGCTTTGCGCCAGTATTGAAAAATGGAGGGCAGCTGCGGCAGTTCTGCCTCGAAATTGTCGATTGGTTGATTTATTCCCGTGGTAATGGCAGCGTGCCCGGAGTTGGTATAAGTAAATCCGTCGTTGTAAAAGCTGGAAAAGAACACACCTGCGGGCTTCAGCTTCGAGGCCATATTAGGGATTATGCCAGGAGTGTTGCCCCAGGTTTCAGAATAGCGAGGCCCATCGATGACGACGATAATGACGTTTTTGGTCAGAAGCCGTTTTTTGGGAGGCAGGGGCGTAAACGAGAATATAACCAGCAACCAAAGGCTAAGCACATACTTTAACCGACTACTGCCGATACTATAGCGGCTCCACCGCCCAGGAGTTGTGAATAAGGCCATAATACGTGGCTGAAATAGCAATTTTACATTTAATAGATCTGAGCAGTAAATTGATGGCGAACTATATATAACTGATAATCAATATATCAAATAATCGCCACTTGTCCTACAGAGAATAAGGCGTTGCTTGGTTTGACTCTGCTACCTTTGCCTATCATGTCTGATACCTCCCGCGACCGTATGCTGCGCCGCATCCGTGAGGCGCTGCTGCAACCGGCGCCTCAGCCGGCTGCTCCCGATTTTTCTGCTCCGCTGCATCCACCGATAGCCGGCGATCTGGCCATACACTTCGCCCAGAGCTTTGTGCGGGTCGGGGGGGCATTTTATTATTGCGAATCGGAGGAGCACTTCTACGACCAGCTGTTTGCTTACAAAAAAGATAAGCAGCTCGATAACCTGTTTGTGTGGGAGCCCGAGCTGAAAAAGATGCTGCACGCAGGTGGCGTGGCTTACAGCGGCGACGAAACCAACTTTATCAAGAAGGCGGATGCGGGCTTAACTACCTGTGAAGCCCTTGTAGCCCGCACTGGCAGCATACTGGTAAGTGCAGCATCGGCGGCCGGCCGACGCCTCAGCATTTACCCCGACCAGCATCTGGTGTTGGCCCGCACCTCGCAAATTGTGCCTGATATTGGTGATGCACTCAGCGTGGTAACCGCGCGCTATAGCGACCGGCTGCCGTCCATGGTTTCGCTGACCACAGGGCCCAGCCGCACGGCTGATATTGAAAAAACGTTGGTGCTCGGGGCGCATGGTCCGCGTAGCCTCGTGTTGTTTTTGTTGGATGACGCGCCCCTTGCAACTACCTGACCTAGCGCTGCCGCCCGGCCGCAAAGTGTATTTCGCCTCCGATTTCCACCTCGGTGCCCCTGACGCCGCCAGCTCAGCCGCCCGGGAGCGCCGTATCGTGCGCTGGCTCGATACCGTGGCCCAAGATGCTGGCGCCATTTATCTGCTGGGCGACATTTTTGACTTCTGGTTTGAGTACCGCCACGCCGTGCCGCGCGGATTTATTCGCCTTCAGGGCAAGCTAGCTGAACTCACCGACGCCGGCTTGCCGGTGACTTTCTTCACGGGCAACCACGATATGTGGATGTTCGACTACTTTACCAAAGAGCTGAACATTCCCATTCTGCGCCACCCGGTAAGCCAGCGCATTGGCAATCAGCTATTTCATATTGGCCACGGCGACGGCCTTGGCCCGAAGGACTACACCTATAAAGTGCTTAAGCGCATTTTTGCTAGTCCCGTATCTCAGTGGCTTTTTGCGCGCTTGCATCCTAATTTTGGTATCGGTTTGGCCAACCAGTGGAGCCGGCGCAGCCGCATTCAAAACGCGGCGGCTGATGAAAAGTATTTTGGCGAGGACGAATGGTTGCTAGTGTATTGCCGCGAGCTAGAGCAGCGCCACCACCACGACTACTACGTTTTTGGTCATCGTCACCTGCCGCTTGATGTGGCCGTGGCGCCCGGTAGCCGCTATTTAAACTTGGGTGAGTGGGTCAATTATTGCTCCTACGCCTCGTATGATGGACAGCAGTTGGCTTTGCAACACTTTGAGCAGTAGAAGTCTGGGGGGCAAATATGTCGCTCTGCTTGGTGCCTTGCTATTGCTAGCCCCCAATCTGTACGCGCAGACCACCGCACCCGCTGCCGGCTCGGTAGCGCCGCCCGCTCGCACCGCTCCTGATTCCGTCAACAAAGGAAAAATTGCCCCCCAAAGTACCCCTACCGCCGCCAACGGCTGGACCTTAGTGCGCACTATCAGCCTGCGGGGCACGGGAGCGGCTTCGCTTGATCGGCGGGGCAATTTGTATGTGGCCGATGGGCAGGACAACATTCACCAATATGGCCCCGATGGGCAGCCGCTGAACGTGTACTCGCCGCCCTTGCCGGGCCACACCGCCCAACTCGAGGCTTGGAACGTGTCTAAAATTATGGCCTTTTACGACGACCGCCAGGAGATACGCCTGCTCGATCGGTTTCTGGCTCCCATTACTCAACTCCGGCTCGGAGATTACTTCGACGGTATGGTGCGGGTAGCTACGCTGGCCCCTGATGATAAGCTTTGGCTGCTCAACGAGAGCGACCTGACCCTGCGCCAGTTTGACCCCGCGCCCCAGCGCTTCGGCCAAACTACGCCTCTGGATTTGATCATTGGCCGAAGCAAGCCCGACTTCCGCTTCCTGCGCCAATACCAAAACAACCTCTACCTCGTCGACCGCAACAGCGGAATTTATGTGTTCGATAACCTCGGCAACTACCGCAAGAAACTGCCCTTTGCTGGTTTAACTACGGTAGGTTTTCGCGGCGACGAACTATATTACCTGACGAATAGAGTTCTACATTTCTTTCAGCTATACACGTTGGCTGAGCGCACGCAGGCACTGCCGAGTGCTCCGGCCGGTGTTCAGCAAGTGCTGATAGGGGAGCAGTTTGCTTATCTGCTGACGCCTGCGGCGGTATTGGTGTATAAACTTTAAAACTAAGAGCCTAAGCTGCTTACATAAGTAACCTTTCTGCTTTTTCAGGAAGGTTTTTTTGTGACTGTGCCCGACCCTTTCCCATCCCAGTTGGGGTAACCTCATCCGGAGCCTGCCCGTTAAGCCTACAAGTACCCTGGGCGCTTGGCGCCGCTTTCTGCTCTTTTTCCAAAACCAAACCTATCATTATGAAAGCACTCGTGTATCACGGGATGAAAGACGTTCGCGTTGACAACGTGGATGATCCCCAAATTGAAGAGGCCCGCGACGCTATTATCCGCGTAACCAGCACCGCCATTTGCGGCTCTGACCTGCACATTTATAATGGTGGCATTCCCCAGCCCCGCCCCATGGTGCTTGGCCACGAGTTTATGGGCATAGTGGAGGAAGTAGGGAAAGGCGTTGGTAACCTCAAGCGCGGCGACCGGGTGGTAGTGCCCTTTCCCATTGCTTGTGGCACATGCTTCTTCTGTAATCACGAGTTGCCTGGCCACTGCGAAAACTCCAACCCCGACCATTATGGCCCCGAAGGTGGCGTAGCTACCGAAAAAGGTGGTGCCCTGTTTGGCTACACCGATTTGTATGGTGGCTACAATGGCGGGCAAGCAGAGTACGTGCGCGTGCCTTATGCTGATTTTGGCCCCCGCAAAATTCCGGACAGCCTTACCGACGAGCAGGCGCTGTTTCTAACAGACATTTTCCCTACAGGCTATTCTGGTATCGACTGGGCTGAGGTGAAAGGTGGCGAGTTTGTGGTCATTTTTGGGGCTGGACCGGTAGGTATTATGGCCGCCAAATCGGCGTGGTTGCGCGGTGCGGCCCGCGTGCTCATTGTTGACCCGCTAGAATATCGCTTGGATAAAGCTCAGCAGACTGCCAATTGCGAAGCCCTGGTGTGGCACGATTACAAGCAGGTAGTGGAAGTAATCCGCGAACTGACCGGCGGCCGAGGTGCCGATGTGTGTGTAGAGGCAGTCGGCTTTGAGCCAATTCGGACCTTAGCTGACCGTGCTAAGGCCGTTATCAACTTCGAAAAGGGCTCCGTGAAGGTGTTGGAAGCCTGCATGAGCGCGGTGCGTCGGGGCGGTATTGTCACGGTGCTAGGCGTGTACGGCTCGCCTTATGACAACTTCCCCGTGCATCAGTTCTTCGATAAAGGAATTACCCTGCGTGGTGGCCAAGCTCCAGCCCACAAGCACATCGACAAGCTGCTCCAATATGTAGTAGATGGCAAAGTGAAGCTCGATGACATCATCACGCACAGCCTGCCCCTTAGCGAGGCGGCCCATGGCTACGATATTTTTCGCAATAAGAAAGACAACTGTGTGAAAGTGGTGCTCAAGCCTTAATCTGGTAAAGCAGTTGATTATTCTAAAAGCGCCTGTCACTCATGACAGGCGCTTTTTCGGTAGAAGGGAGGCATATGCGGGCTTAGTAGCTAATCGTACTCAATAGCTATTGGGACTCAAAGTAACCCAGTCTTTATTTTGCAAGATGTTGATAGTCAATCATTTGATGTAAAATTTGAACATCGAAGCGCTGACTGGATTCTGGTTATATTTGGTCACAGATCTTAATTATAACTAGGCTGCGGTTGCTGCCATTTTATACGTTCAGTGAATGGGAAAACACTACGGAGCTAGCGTGGCGAGATTGGGGGGCAAAATGCAGCTGTGGCTGTTGTGTTTGCTGTGCTTACCAGCCTTAAGTCAGGCGCAGGATCGTGCGTTGGTCCTATCCGCAGAGCAGATGAAGTTGGCGCCGCCGCTTCGCTCTGATGCCGTACGACCGGCTTCTAAAGCGTATCGAGTTAGTGTTAAGTCGGCCGCAGAGTTTAATGCCTGGATGCGCCAGCACCTGTCTACTGTGCGTATCATGCAGCATACGGCCCCCGGTGGTTCCTTCACACTATCCGGCGTGAATGACCGTCAGCTAACTAGGTTGCTGGCGTGTCCCTGGGTCACTTTTGTGGATGTGCCTAATCGGCGGGCTCACGAAGAACGTCCCCTGAACAACTCAGATCTAAACGCCAACAACATTACTCCCCTGCATACTCGTTTTCCCAGCCTGTCTGGTAAGGGTATGACGGTATCGGTAAAGGAGCGACCTTTTGACCCAGCCGATATTGATTTTCGGGGCAGGGTGGTGGCCGCTGCCGGCCCAGCGCAAACGGCCTCGGCCCACGCTACGGCTATGGCTACGCTTATTGCGGGCGGCGGCAACTCAGCCCCTTCCGGCAAAGGCGCTGCCTGGCAGGCCCGGCTAGCTACTGCCGATTTTGCCGAGCTGTTGCCCGACGATGGCGCCCAGCTAACCCAAGCGGGCGTGTCGGTTCAAAACCATTCGTACGGCGTCGCTATAGAGAACTATTATGGGCTGGAAACTCGTGCTTACGATGCGCATGCTACGCAGTATCCGCAGCTGCTGCACGTGTTTTCCTCCGGCAATGATGGCATCAAGACTAGCCCCACTGGCCCCTACGCCGGCTTGCCGGGCGTGGCGAACTTGACCGGTCAGTTCAAGATGTCGAAGAATACGTTGAGCGTGGGTGCCACCGATGGGCGTGGTCAGGTGGTCCCGCTCAGTTCGCGCGGACCCGCCTACGACGGACGGGTGAAACCAGAACTCGTGGCCTACGGGGCTGATGGTTCATCCGACGCGGCGGCGCTGGTATCGGGTGTGAGCTTGCTGGTGCAGCAAGCTTATAAAGAGCAGTTGGGGGGCAATTTGCCCCCCGCCGCTCTCGTGAAAGCAGTGTTGCTGAATAGCGCCAACGACGCCGGCCGTCGCCACGTCGATTTTGTTAGCGGCTATGGGCAAGTTGATGCGCTGGGGGCGGTACAAACGGTGCGGGAACGGCGGTTTTTTACTAATGCCGTTACGCAAAACACCGAACAAGTATTCACCATCACGGTGCCCACCGGCAGCCCAGAGTTGAAAGTAACCTTGGCCTGGCACGACCCCGCCGCCGCTCCGGATGCCAATCAGGCCCTCATCAACGATTTGGACCTAGAACTGGTCCGGCGCACTACCGCGCAGCGCTGGCAGCCGTGGGTATTGAATTCGTATCCTCATCTAGATTCACTGGCCCAACCGGCACGCCGTGGCCCCGACCATCTCAACAACGTAGAGCAGATAACGGTGACTGCACCCCAGCCCGGCGTGTACGAGGTACGCGTGCGCGGCTTTCGGGTGCCGCAAGGGCCCCAAACGTTCAGCGTAGCCTACGAGGTTGGAGAGGCTGGTTTTGCTTGGCATTATCCCGCGGCGGGCACAGCATTCCAAGCCGGTAGCACCCAAGACTTACGCTGGCACTGGGGCGGTCCGCCTACTACGGCCCGGCTTGAGTACCAAGTAGTAGGTCAAACATCCTGGCAGCTACTCAACCCCACGGTAGACCTAGCCCTAGGCTATACCGCCTGGACAGCTCCCAACGCAGCTACGGTGGCGCAGCTGCGGCTCGTAACGGCTACGGATACGTACTTGACGGAGAGTTTTGTGCTGCATTCGCCCTTGCGCTTACGGGTTGGCTACGCCTGCCCTGAGGAAGCCTTACTTTATTGGTCGCCTGAGCCCGGTGCCACTGCCTACCAGCTGTATCGCCTGGGCGCAGCTGGCTTGGAGCCCTGGCGCCGCACCGCCGATACGGTAGCTATTGTCACTCAAGATGAGCTTGGGGCGCGCTATTTCGCTGTTAGCCCGGTTCTGGGGGGCAAATTAGGTGCGCGCAGCCCCAGCGTGGAGTACAGCCAGCAAGGCACGGGCTGCTATGTGCGCGCGTTCATTCCGCGCCAAGCAGTAACCGACACCGTATTGCTTGATCTTGAGATCGGCACCATCTTCGGCCTGACCAGTATGCACTTGGAGCGGGAAACTCCCGATGGGAGCTTCGAAACACTGCAAAGTCTCGGCCCCGTGCAGGAGTTGCGCTTTGCTCTGAATGACCCGGCGCCGTACTCCGGCCTCAACCGCTACCGAATCCGGTTGAATACGGCTGGGGGGCAAATTATTTATAGCCAAGTAGAAGAAGTGCAGTATACCCTTCTGGGCGAGCTACTAGCGTATCCCAACCCGGTGCAAGCCGGTGAGCGCCTACAGCTCATCACTGGGGCCAGCGGCTCCGTTCAAATTCAGCTCTATGACATGATGGGTCGGCTGGTGCGCGAGACTACCGCTACTGGCACCATCAATACCCTGGATACCATTGGTCTGCGCAGCGGCACTTACTTAGTACGAGTAACGCCCGAAAGCAGCCGCACCATCACCCGGCGCATTATAGTATACTAAAATGCGCCCAGTGAGGCTTCTGCTCAAAACGCAAACAGCCCCGACTAGTTGAGTCGGGGCTGTTTGTTGGCATCCGTTCATGCACTTGTAAGCGGTGATGCCCGCAGGCATCGGTACTCAACCAGTGGGTGGACTGGCTTAGTACACGTAACGAAGCGCCGTGCGGTCGTTGGCGTTGAAGTAGCGGTTAGCACCCGTGCCGATGCAAGCCAGCATCCAAGAGTTAGGATCTGCGCCGCTGGGCGTGCCGGGGATCAGGACAGCGCCAACGGTGCTAGCTCCTTCGTTGGTGTACTGCCCGCCGCAGCTGTAGCTCCGATCCATGTAGTCGGTGTGGCGGAAACCGATGCAGTGACCGACTTCATGAGCCAAAATAGTAGCCAAGTAGTTTGTATTAGGGCTTGAGCCGATGGCGCCTACGTTTACCTGCACCACGTTGTGAGGATTGCCGCCCGAAGGAAAGCCAGCCGAAGCCAGGTAAGTAGAGCCGCTAGGAGCCGCCGTCATTAAGATGCCATAGTTAGACGATACGCGCTGGAAGCGAATCAACAAACCCTCCGCATTATAGCGACGAATAGCCTCGTCAACGGCAGCTACGTAGGTGCTGGGCAAGCTAGTGGAAACGGCGATGCCAATAGTACGGCCTGAACCTACGCTCACCAGGTTGTTGGTCCGATACTGCTCTTCCTCGCCTACGCGGAGCATTTTGTAATCAGGCTTGCTGTCCAGGTCGGCATCCGTTAGCATGATGTCGCCTTCTACCAAGTAGCCACCTTCTACACGCTGAGCGTTTTGGGTACTGAGGCCTAAACCTTGAATTTTGCTGATGGCTTCCGCCGAAATCTCATTTTTAGCTACCACTTGGTTGCCGTCTTCTTTCTGGCAGGAAGAGAGGGCTACTACCGAGCAGGCAAGCAGGGTAAGCGAAGAGAGGTACTTTTGGATTTTCATACAGAATCGGTTTGGTTTTGGATTGGGGTGGGTGGAAGTAGTGAACGGATGAGGTGAGCGTATGCGGAAAATGTTCTAAAAAAGAGGGGGCCTAACGATTGGGATTATGCATAGAAAATCCCTCCTGGTTTTCGCAGCCGCGAAACAGGCTTGAAAGCAAAAAAACGAGGTGCCCAGATGCCTTGGTAAAGGCAACAGCAGGCGCGAGAAGCAGCCCGACGGTAGCTTAAGCGACGATCGGTGGCAGCTGGTAAACAGAGAAAATGGGCAATGGAACCGCCTGGGGCTTAAAATGAAAGTCGCTCCAGAGGGCTAAATTGAGCTGCAAGCGTATGGGCAAGCAAGCCGAACAAGTAGTGCGTAAACGGGCTGGCCGGACTGAGGCAGTGCGTTTAGCAGAAATAAATTGTAAAGAAGGGCCCATAGCACACCTTTAATCAGACGAGAAGTTTCGCCGGATGGTACTGTTGCCGGAAAGGTGTGGGTGGTAGCGGGGCGGAGGAGAATCAGAATAATCTAATTCTGAGTTGTTGTACGAAGTAAGTATTTTTTGGTGACGTTTGAAGATAAAAAAAGTAAAATACTTTAGTCATGAAACCATATCTGCTTGATAATCTGCAAGATTATTTTTTCGCCTCAGATCATTATTGCCATAACCGCTTTGCTTAACCTCCACATTATTAGTCTGCTGCTGGCAATACAGCCGAGCTCAGCGACCGCTGAGAAAGCGTTATGCTAAGCAAAGTTCTGTGGCGTTTTTCTGCCTTAGCGGACGAGCTATAGAGTGAATTGGCCGGGTAAAGAAAGATCGTCAAGGGCGCAAAGGGAATAAAATATAGCTTTCTAGTGTTAGGCGGCCGTTATTAGAGTAGTGAAGTGCTTCTTGAACGGCCTCAGGGCCTGGTCCGGAAGCGCGCCTGCTAAATGACTATCTTTGTTCATAATGGTTTCCGTGCGGATTTTAATGCCGCCTCACGATATATACTTCAAGCCGTGGCTTGCACTTCTTGTTCCTCCGGTGGAGGCTGTTCTACAACTGCTAAGGGCTGCGGCTCGAAAGGCAGCTGTAGCTCCGGCTGTACCCGCCTCAACGTATTCGACTGGCTTCAGGACGTAGCCCTGCCCAGCGATTTTAAAGAGTTCGACATTGTGGAAATCCGCTTTAAAGGCGGCCGCAAAGAATTCTACCGCAACAAAACCCGCTTGCCGCTGGTCACCGGCGATGCGGTAGTGGTTGAAGCCGCTGGCAACGGCTGGCACTTAGGCCATGTGTCGCTGAAGGGCGAACTGGTGCGTTTGCAAATGCGCAAGAAAAAGGCTGAAGTCGATGCAAAAGACATGCGCAACATCCTGCGCGTAGCTACTGAGCAGGACGAAGAGCGCTGGCAGGCCGTCCGCGACCTCGAAACGGGCACCATGTTTCGGGCCCGCTCGGTAGTAGAGGAATTGCGCCTTAAAATGAAGCTGTCGGATGTGGAGTACCAAGCCGACCGCACGCGCGCCACTTTCTTCTATTCGGCCGAAGACCGCGTCGACTTTCGTGACCTTATCCGCCGCCTCGCCGATGAATTCCGGGTGCGGGTCGATATGCGTCAGATTTCGCTTCGTCATGAGGCCGGTCGCCTAGGAGGCATTGGCTCCTGCGGCCGTGAGCTGTGCTGCTCCACTTGGCTCACCGATTTCAAAAGCGTAAGCACGACGGCCGCTCGCTACCAGAACCTTAGCCTGAACCCAGCCAAGCTCTCGGGCCAGTGCGGCCGTCTCAAGTGCTGTCTCAACTATGAGCTGGATACCTACCTCGATGCTCTGAAGGATATTCCGCAGGTGCAGCGTCCTTTACTTACCGAAAAAGGGGAAGCCTTCCTTCAAAAGACGGACATCTTTAAAAAACGAATGTGGTTTGCCCTACGCGGCGATAATAACTGGATAATGCTGGGCACGGAGCGCGTGCGCGAAATTCAGGACATGAATAAGCGGGGCGAAAAGCCTGAAAGCCTGCTGCCGCCCGTCCGCGAAGAGGAGCGCGCCCCCGAGGTATCGGCCCACGTGGAAGGCAACCTCGACCGCCTCGATGACAAAATTAAAGGCGGAAAGCGTACCAAGCGCCGGAAGAAAAAGGAAGGTGCGGAAGGCATCGTAGCTCCAACTCAGCCTGCCGCCCGCACGGCTGTTTCTAAGTCAAATCCCGAAACCTCAAAAGGTATAGAAGTGCCCGCTGCTACTCCTCCCGACGAAGCTCGTCGGCCTCGGGGAGCGGCGGCTCGCCCTCTCAACCGCCGCAACAACCGCTCTCGGTCGGAAGGTGGGCGAGAAGGCGGACGCTCCGCCGAAGCACGCTCCGAAGGAAAGCGCTCCGATGCGCCCCGCCCCGAAGGCAGCCCTACCCCACGCCCTCCGCGGGGCGAGAATCGCCCCCCACGCGAAGGTGGGAGCCGACCCGTCGGCGACGCAAGTGCCAATGGTTCCAATGGCGCCCGTGAAGCAAGTGCCGGCCGTGAGCAGCGCGAAAATCGTCCGCCACGGCGCGGTGCTCGTCCGCCCCGCCCCGCTGGCGACAACGGTGCCGCTCCTTCTCCTACGCCCTCAGCTTCCTAACGTATGCTGCGTTTATTCCGACTCTGGCCGGTACTTGCCTTATTCGTCTTCACTGCCTGCGATCCTAACCAAGTATTTGAAAAGAACACCGACTTCGACAACTATACCTGGACGGTACAGCAAAAGCCCTCGTTTGAATTTGAGATTCAGGATACGACGCAGCGCTACGATGTGAGCTTCAACGTCCGCAATGCTTCAATGTATGGCTACTATAATCTATATGTGAAGCACCGCTTACTCGGGCCCGATGGCAAGCAGGTTTCTATGCTGCTTCATCAGATGCTGCTTATGGATCCGCAAACTGGTGAGCCCCGCGGCAAAGGTACCGGCGACATCTACGACCATCAGTTTCTGGCCCTGCGCAATCAGCGGTTTAGCCAGCCCGGCACCTACAGAATTGTGCTGGAGCAGTACATGCGCCAAGATCAGCTGCCCGGTATCATGGCCGTGGGCGTACGCGTAGCTAAAGCAAAAGCCGAATAAGGCACGTTGTTAAAAAAGCCCCCCAGCGCCAAGCTGGGGGGCTTTTTTTGGTTTTAAAACTTGGCAAAGCTCTAGGTTACCCTTCAACGCGGAACTAGAGGGAATAAAAAATCCCGTTCCAGCAAGAGCGGGAACGGGATTCAGAGTGCAGCGTTAGCTGTCCGAAAGGACTATTGTACGATGCGCACGTTTACGGCATTCAGGCCTTTTTTGCCTTGCTGAACCTCAAACTCTACGCGGTCAGTATCGCGGACGGGCTGCATGAGGCCGGTAGCGTGAACGAAGATGTCCTCGCCCCCGCCGTCGGGTGTGATGAAGCCAAATCCTTTGGTTTCATTGAAAAATTTTACGATACCGGTGCTCATAAAAAAAAAATGTGGTGAAGAATGGGGTAAAGATAGCGTTAATTCCGGTTTGTAGAAGTGAACCTTCCTCATAACCTATTTAGGAAAGAGAAAAAGCGTATCAAAACCGGATCTTTACTATTAGCAAGGCGTTTAAAACGACCTTAAGCAGGAAAAAAATAATAATTGCTTCAGCTTCAGTAACAAAGAACTCTATGGTAGAAACCAGGTGAGGTGGCACTAAATGCGCTCTACCTTCACTGCGTTCAAGCCTTTCTTGCCTTCTATTATATCAAAAGATACCCGATCGTTCTCGCGAATTTCGTGGATCAGGCCCGTCTGGTGCACGAATATTTCTTGGTTGTCCTCATCCTGAACGATAAAGCCGAAGCCTTTAGACTCATTAAAGAATTTTACTTTGCCCGTTTTCATTGATTAACTGATGCTAAGGTTGGGGTTAAATAATGGCCAAAATTACGGCTATTTTCTTATCTGACTTACTGCTTGAGCTGATAAATACCCGGATATAACCCGATCGAAAAGCTGACTGGGCTCGCGGTAAGTCGTCCCAGTAGTCTGCTAAGGCACTTTTGCGGTAGGTAGCAAGGGGCAAATTTGTTGGCTAGGGTGAGCATCAATGCCAACCAACTCTGTGCTAGGGGGTGCGTATAGTTCTGGTAGTGTATCCCCTGTTTTTGTTCACCTAAACGCCCATCCCATGCAAAACGAACCCATGAACCAGAACGATAAAGCACAAGAGCCGAATACCAACCCAGAAGGCACTGCCCAAGCCAACCGAAGCGGCGCCCCCGGCGACCAGCACACTGCCGCCTCCAGCGAATCGTTGGTTGACTCAGAGATGAGCGTGGGCCGCGGTGCTGTGACTGGTGAGAAAGGAACGGTGGAAAACAAGGAGGCCAACCCCGTGATGATGGGCGAGAACCCTGACCGGGAACGCTTGTCGGGAAACAGGTCAAACTAAAACTGCCAACGGCGCCTGGAGCCCGCGCCCCGCAGCTCCGACCCACGCGCTACCAGAATTTATGGAAAACGAATCGCAAGATCAAAACGCCAAGCTGAACCCCGATGCCGCTAACTCGCTAGCCAACAGCCGTACCCAGCCCGAAACGCCGGGTATGACGGGCCACTCGGCCGCGGTAGGAGATGCCATCCCCAAAAACGCCCCAACAGCTGCCTCCAATCCTGAAAAGATAAACGAACAGCCCGCTATAAGCGTGGAAGCCAACCAGATCAACGATGATTCTTCGGGTGAGATGGTGTATGGTGGGAATTTCGGTAACAGTAAGGAGCCTATTTTCAACGATGCCGACCGCCGCGAAAACCAGCTGAGCGGCCCGGCCCGAGGCGAATTTGGTCCCCAGGATGTGGGCTCCACGCAGGGCGGCTACGGCAACCAATTCCGCGCCGATGAAGTGTACGGCGGAAAGCTAGGAACTCAGCAGTCAACGCGTGGTGGCTATGGTGGAGGACTTCCCAAAAATAATACCGCTCCCACCGACGCTCAGTATTCCAGCGCCCCACAACCCGATCGTCCGGAAGGCAGCACTTTTGGTACCGAGCCCGGCACGCCGCGTACTGGCACCACCGTCGACCCGCACTACGAGAACGATAACGACTCGCCTCGAGTAGGAACCGGCTACAGCGAGGATTACGGCCGCACTTCGCTGGGCGGTGGCGCTGCCTCCTCTACCGCGGGGGCCAACTTGCCCCCCAATCAACGTAACCAAACGGGAGACGAAGAGTATTTGCCTTCTCAGGATGGGCATGATGATGACGGCATAGCTTATCAGCCCGCACCCACCGGCCAGCAACGCAACACAGAGCTTGGTGGCCGCGACGAGCCCGGTCCCAAGGGTGAGCCTGAGCCAAGCGCCGCCGATGGTGGTTCTGCCTCGCGCTCCGGCTACGTAGAGTCGGATGGAGAGCGCAGCCACGGCGGCGACGTAGCCGAAGGTATTGGTTCGGAGGGCGGGTCATATAATGACTCCAATGCCAACAAAAACACCGGCGGCGCCACGGCTGAAGAGTCGAGCCGTGCCGACGACAATAAGGCCCCCGTGCCGCCCCACGCCGGCGAAGAAACGGACTACGGCACTATGCCCCGCCGCAATGCCGGCCGTGACAACGACGAAGATCGTCATTAGCCATTGCCGGCTATACGGCACACAAAAAGCCCCCCAGCTCGTATCTGGGGGGCTTTTTGTGCTTTAAATTCCTGCGCTATTCAGCTGCCCGAAAATGCTGTTTGTAGTCGTGAGCAAACTGCTCGAAGGTGAACGGGGGATGGCCGGTAAGCTCTTGTACGGTCGAGGTAGTAGCGGCCGCATAGCCAGCTTTGGCCATGGCGTGCAACTCCAGTAGGGCGTCGGTCATCCAAGCAGGGAGTTGGGCCATGGCCTGGCGGGCAGCCTCCTCCGGAATATCCACATAGAAAATAGACCGGCCGGTAGCTTGCCTAAGAGCCTGAGCTGCCTCGTGGCCACTAAGTGCGGCCGGGCCAGTGAGCGTGTAAGCCTGGCCTTGGTGCTGACCAATATCAGCCGTGAGAATACTGGCGGCTACGGCGGCAATATCGCGCACGTCGATGTAGGCGATTTTGCCCTCTCCAAGAGGCAGATAGAATTTACCATCTTGTCGGATGGAGTGACCGTATTGCTCTACGAAGTTCTGCATAAAGCCACTTGGGCGTAAGAGGCTGTACGGTAAGCCGCTTTGCTCCAAGTATTTCTCTACTTCGCGATGCCAGCGTCCAAACTGGAGTCCCGGCTCAGCCTCGGCCCCAATCACCGACAACCGCACAATCTGCTGTACGCCCGTCTTCTTGGCGATATCAATGAATTGTTGGCTGATAGCCACCTGATCGTCGGTAACAGGCGTAATCATAAACACCCGGCCCACGCCGGTAAGCGCTACGTGCAGCGTTTCTGGTTTATGAAAATCCATTTCTACCAGCTGCACTCCCGAGGTGATATGGCTGAACCGGTCGCCCTTGATGATGGAGTGCACACCAGCGCGTACCGTTACGCCGCGGTTAGCCAAGGCCAATACTACTTCGGTGCCCACGGTGCCCGTGGCGCCCGTAACAAGAACAGTCTGAGACATTAGGTTAGTCAGTTGAGGATTAGATTCTATTTGAAACATGCGCCGGACTTAGCGCAGCTACCAGCACTTTTTCTTACTTGTTTTCTGAGTGCGTGGCCCGAAAAATCTTGCCTTTTTCATTGCTCATCACAAAGTCCTGGTCATTTACAAAAACCAAGGCTTCGGCCTGACCGGTTTGGGGTAGTGGCAAGCAACTTTTATTGCCGTCGAAAAGCCTACGGCCGGCTACGCGCTCAATCAGGTAAGCGTGGCCATAGCCCAGTAGCGCCACCGTGCGTCCGTCAGGGCTGATGTCGGCGGCCGTAATCCAGGTGTTTATTTGAATACTATCGGCTAGGCGAGCTTTGTATTGACCGGGAGTCGCAGGCAACACGTAATACTTGACCCAGTTGCCCTCACCCCGATTCTTGGTGAACAGGTGGAGGCTATCCTGGTGGTAAAAAAAGGCTTCGCAGTCGAAGTTGCGACCCACTTTTTTGGGCGGAAACTGCCGCTGGTCCGGGTACTCAAATTGAATGGTGTCGATTTGCTTTAGCTCGGGGCCGCCAAGGCGATAAATGGCTAGGTTGCGCCGCTTGTTCTGGTTGTTACCAAAGTCGCCGATATAAAGCTGGCCGTCCTCATCCTGCGCCAGGTCTTCCCAGTCGATGTTTACCAGCGGAGCGAGGTTCAGCTCCTGTAGCCGGTCGCCCTGCGGAGTCACTTTGTATAGCTTGGCCGTATTGCCCCCGTCGCCATGAGTCCAAAGGTCGCCCTCGTCGCCGGCCGTTTCCAGCCCGGAGCTTTCTACCACCTTCTCTTTGTTTATGCGCCCTACTTGCTTTACCGTGTAAGCCTGACTTACCCGCTCGAAGTCGCCGCGGCCGCGGTCGTTGGCGCAGCCGCAGAGCACCGACTGCAAAAAAACGAGAATGGGAAAAATTTTGTCACGTAACACGAAAATCATAAGCAACAGAGTTAGGAAGACGCAAGCCAGCCTCTACGAGCCGGCCGACACCTCCAAGGGTTGACAATCCATACGAAAGCTTGCCATCCATCGGCTAATTCAGCCAAAGAAGCCGGAGCTTTTAAGTAGCTTTCTATTTCTTCCCAAGCCAATAATATTCTTAGTCGATGGTGCGCGTATTCAAGGGGCTTATCGTGGCCTTGCTGCTACTGGTATCAGTGCTGACTCAAGGCCAAAACGTAACGCCCTCATCCCTCACCCCTGACTCAGTGCTGATGCCCAAGAGGGTATCGGGTGCGCCCCGGCTGCGCCTTACGCCTGCTATGTGGCACGTAGCGGTGCCCGTGGCTCTTATCGGTGTAGGCTACGTGGGTGGGCACAGTGAAAACTTTTTGGATGAAGCTAAGGAAGCTATTCAGCATGAAACCCGTGAGGCCTTTCCCCGCTTTCATACCCACCTCGACGATTATTCGCGGCACGCGCCAATTGTAGCCGCTTTTGCTTTGACGGCCGCTGGTGTGCATGGGGCGAGGGGCGTGGTGCCTTTCACGCTCATCTACGGCCTTTCGCATGTGCTAAACGCCACCCTAACCAGCAACCTCAAGCGCCTAAGCCAGGAACGCCGCCCCGATGTGCTCACCGATTTTTCGTCTTTCCCCTCCGCACACACCAGTGAGGCCTTCATGACGGCCACGCTGCTGCACGAGCAATTTGGCAAAACTCATCCCTGGCTAAGTGTGGGGGGCTATTCGGTGGCGGTAGCCACTGGCGCCATGCGTGTGCTCAACAATCGGCACTGGGTGTCCGATGTAATGGCCGGCGCGGCAGTGGGCTTCCTGTCGGCTGAAACGGCCTGGCGCCTATACCCCTTGCTAGCCCGGCAACTACCGGCGCATTGGGGGCAAAAGCTGCTGCTAGTGCCCACTTACACGCCCGGCGGCGCGGTGGGCGCAGCCCTGGCAGTGCGCTTGTAAGCTCCTCAGTCCGATTAAAATAGCTCCTAGCGTTACTCAGAACCGCAGATAAGGCTGAAGCTTTTCAAAAGTTGCGTCGTCGAGAATGCGGATTTTGCGCAAATCAGTGGCCTGCTGATACGGTCCGTGCTGCTGCCGGTAAGCTACCAGCACCCGGCCCAGCCGCAGGCCCACGTAAGGATGCTCTTTCAACTCGGCTAGCGTGGCGCTGTTTACATCGATGGGTGTAGGAGTGAAGCCTGCTGCCACAAAGGTGTACTTGCGGAGGCTGTCCACCAGGTCGGGGGGCAAATTATAGATTTCGCTCAGCTGTTCTTCCCGCGAAAAGCCCCCCAGCCGCGTCCTGAATGCTACTACCCGACTCGAAAGGCCGCGCCCGATACCCCGAATCTGCATGAGCTGGGTGGTATCGGCCGCGTTCAGGTCAAAGGGCACAAGGTTGCTAGGCTTGCGGGGAAATTTGCTGGCCAGAAATGTCGAAGGTCGATCGGGATATTTGGTTTTCGTTGTGGCATAGGCAGCGCGGGCCGGCAGTTCATCGGGCAGCTGCATATAAGGAGCAAGGCGGGCGTACACCGAATCGGCCAAGCCATACGTGCGCCGGATCTGGGCTTTGGCTTTGAATCCCCCAATAACATCGCGGTACTTTATCAGGCGCTGGGCTACATAGTGGGGTAGGCCCCGCGCCTCCCAATCCGTGGCCGATAGGCTGTTGGGGTCGAAGAGAGCAGGCGCAACGCGCTTAACGGGAGGCTGGGGGGCATTTTTGCGCGGATAGCGCGAAGCATATGTGCGGGGCTGACGGGCCGCAGCCAGCTCGGCGGCTAGCTGATCGAGGTGCTGCTGATCGGGTCGCGGGTCGTAGTGAGAAAGCGTCGGGCGGAGCAGGCCCGGTAGCACCAACCACAGCGCGAGTAAGATAAGCAGCACCACAAAGCCGGAGGTCTCACGCCGTGAGAAGCCAAAATGCCGCCGCACCGCGTCGCGCAGGGCGAGGAGCGGAGCTTTGCGCGGACGCTGATATTTAGACACGATTGCTAACTGGATAGGCTAAAAATAGACAGCCGCCCGTTGCATAAATCAAGCCCTAATCCGAGCCATTTCCGCTAAGCCAACACCTAACAAAAGAATTGGCCTGATAATCGAAAAAGCGAGGGTAGTTAAAATTGGCGGAAACCCTGCGAGCACGTATCATTACGTATTCATTCTCGTTCTGCCGCTCACCACCTCCACCTATGTCATCCGTTGCTGTTCGCACCACCGAGTTTTTCGATCAGCTCGCCGCCGCCGTGCAGTCGGTGCGCGACATGGTGGCAAAGCGGTTGCGCCATCTGAGTGAAGATCAACTCAACCGCCGCCCTTCGCCTGATACCTGGAGCGTGGGTCAGTGTTTGGAGCATCTCAACATTGTGGGTGGGCATCACCTGCCTATTATCGTTCGCAAGCTCAAAGCCGCAACTGAGCGCGGCTCCCGGCCCGCCGACACCGTAAAATTTGGGTTTATCGGCCGCCGATTGGTAGAAGGCATGCGCAGACCAGCCAGCCAGAAAGCACTCAAAACGCCCCAGCGCTACGCTCCCAGC
Source organism: Hymenobacter sp. HD11105 (assembly GCF_054051685.1). Classification (NCBI taxonomy): domain Bacteria; kingdom Pseudomonadati; phylum Bacteroidota; class Cytophagia; order Cytophagales; family Hymenobacteraceae; genus Hymenobacter; species Hymenobacter sp. HD11105. The sequence goes on from NZ_JBSWBR010000001.1 coordinate 1,061,228, forward strand.
GGCAACCGCTTGCCACGCACCGTAATAGAAGTATTTGGACGTCAGCTAGATGAGCTGCTGCATCTGATTGAGCAAGCCCGCTCCGTAAATGCCAACCGCGTGCGCATTCCCAACCCGCTTATTCCCCTGCTCCAACTGCGCCTCACCGATGAGTTTGACTTCCTGATTGCTCATATGGAGCGTCATGTAGCTCAAATAAAGCGCGTGTTGGAAGCCACTAAGCGTCCCCAGGACGAGGCGGACGCAAAGCTAGCTGAATAGGAGCTAGTGGTGGTCGTGCTCAGGCGGAGCCGGTAGCTCGGCGGCCGCGCGGGGCAAAAGGGCCGTAGGCACACGCGGATAGTGGTGGTGCACATGGTGAAATGCAAACGATGCCACCACGGGTGTCCATATTTGCGCTATGGCGGCCGCGGCCCGCGCCGCTGGGTTGCGTACGGCCAAGTGGTGCGGAATATAAGACGCCCAAATCGGCATGGTAGCGCTCATAAAGAAGGCCACGCCCCAATAAACTAGCCCAACCAAGGAGCCCGCAAAAATATACAGCCCCACAAAGGCTGCCAGCAAAGCCACCGTATAGCCCGTCTCGACAAGTTGCTTGCGGCGGGTGTGTGGGGCAATTTTCCACGACTCGCGGCGCAAAGTCAGGATGTGGTAAGGGCCTTGCCACAGCACCCGCGAAAACCGCCAATTAGCGGGCGCGCCTTCAGGGTCATCCTCCGTAAGGCAACGGCCATGGTGGCGCAGATGGGTAACCTGCATGGCGTGGCCGCTTTTCAAAATGAGCAAAGCACTCAGCGTTAATACCCGCTCATTAGCAGCTTTCGATAAGCCCAAGGCGTTGTGCATAGCATCGTGCATCTGCACGAAAGCCGCCAAGCATACAGCTATTGCCAGCGGCACCGCCACCCACCACCAGCCTGCTAAAGCCGCGGCTACATATAGGGCTGCCAGTACCCACGGGCGAGCCAATTCAATGCGGCGCTGCTGGTCGGTGAGTTGTAAGTGAGCGGCAATTTTACTCATGTTATTGGATTCGTTGACTAGACTGGGAAGCAGGCAGTTGCAAAAGAATTAGCGCTGTGAATCGCCGTAATTTCTATTCAATCTCGCTTTTCTTTCCAACAGGGCAATGCATATGCCGGAATCCGTTTATGAGCAAATCTGGCCATTAAAGGTGGGAAAACCTGTGTAATGGAACTGCTTTCTGATCGTTTGGACAGTGCATGCGCCTTTTGTATTATCTGTCTTTCATCGAAAGTCTGTTTAGTGATATAGAGTCAGTAAAAAATCTTTTACTGCTTATGGAATTGAAGCGATTTGCGCATCTGGTTTTTGCCAACTTACTCCGCCGCTTTTCCTTATTGTGCTCCTATGCGTCTCCTCGGCTTCTTATCCTTCTTATTACTCGTCGTGTTTAGCCCCACTTCCACCTCGGCGCCCGACCCTAAAAAGTGGCGGCAGATAGATGCGTTTCTAGCCAAAGACCAGACCGAGTCTGCTGCTAAGCTCATTGATGAGATCTACTTGCACGCCCGGCAACGCCAGGATACGCCGGAGTATCTGCGGGCAGTGCTGTATAAGCTGCGCGTGCTAAGAGCCAAAGAGGAAGAATCGGACGAAAAAGCCATTGCCTTGGTGGAGGCGGATTTGAAAACGGCCAAGTTTCCGGCCCGCCCTATTTTGCACAGCCTATTGGCTCAACTCTACGGCACCTATTACGAACAGCACCGCTACCAACTCCACGACCGCACCACCCAAGCCTCTGCCGACTCAGCTGATATTCGCACTTGGGATGCCGCCCGCCTGGGCAGCGCCGTGGTGCGGCACTACCGCGCTTCCCTGGCTGATGAGCCCCAGCGCCAGCAGCAACTCACCCTAAAGGAGCTAGACTACACTGTGCGCCTGGGCGATGCGGAAGGCCAAGCGCGCCGCCCCACGCTCTACGATTTGCTGGCTCACCGGGCGGTGGATAACTTGGGAAACGATGAATTTTACGTTACCAAGCCAGCCCAACAGTTCGAGCTTAGTGATAAAGCTCTGTTTGGCCCTGCCGCCGATTTTGCTCGCCTAAAACTGACCGCGCCCGGTGCCGATTCCTTGAACGGGCAGTTTCATGCCCTGCAGATATTGCAGGCGCTCACCACAATTCGGCTGCCAGATACCAAAAATCTGACGTCCCTGGCCGATGTGGAATTAAAGCGCCTACGCTATGTGCATGAGCACACGGAGCTAGCCGACAACGACGAGCTATACCGCGCTGCTATGGCCCGTAGCGCGGAAACATTCAAAACCCTGCCGATATCAACGGAGTTCTTGGTGGCACAGGCCGAGAATCTGCAGGAAAGTCAGCCAGGCCAGGCACGAGAATTATTGTTAGAAGCAGAAAAACGCTTTCCAAAGTCGCGTGGGGGGCAAAATGCGCTGGCTTTGCGTCGGAGTATCGAGGCGGTGGAAGTAGCTTTTACTACGGAAGATGTAGTGCTGCCAAAGCAACCGTGGCTGCTGAAGCTGGAGGTGCGCAACGCTGCTACGCTCTATGCCAAGGCCTATCGGGTGAGCAACGCCTTAGTCATGCGCCAGCAGGAGCGCCCCGAATCATATTCAAACCAGCCGTTTCAGAAAAAATATGCCCGCGCGCTGGCTACTGCTCCCACCGCCGCCTGGACGTTAAACGTGCCCGGCCCGACTGATTACAAAAGCCACTCCATACAGTATGCCGGTCCGGCGCTGCCGCTGGGTCAGTACTTGATTGTGCTAAGCACGGCGGCCGAAAACCCGACGCAGAAGCGGGCCGGCGTGACGACCGTATTTGCGGAACTGAGCGTGAGTGAGCTAAGCCAGGTTCGGCGAAGCGCCCCTACTCAGGAGGGCCCAGAACTACTGGTATTGCACCGCCAAAGTGGTCAGCCGCTGCTTGGAGTGCAGGTAACGCCCTTTTTTCGATACTTTGACCAACCGAGTCGGGAATATAAGAGCCGTCGGGGAGCGGTACTCACGACCTCAGCCGAAGGCCTGACTCCGGTACCAATAGGCTCCACGACAGGACAGGACACCCAACTCGGCGGCATCCTGCTCACCAAAGGCCCTGATTCGCTGCTGGTACGGGATGGCAACTACTATTTCCCGCGCCGCGGCCGCAACGCTCAGCTCGAGCAACCCCAGCGCCGCACATTTCTCTACACCGACCGCGCCATCTACCGACCCGGTCAAACGCTTTATTTCAAAGGTATCCTGACCGAAAGTACCGCCGGTAAATCTCGCCTGCTAACTCAGTTGCCTATATCGGTGCGGCTGGTAGATGTAAATGCGCAAACCGTGCAGACTTTGCCTTTCACTACTTCCAAGTTTGGCTCTTTCCACGGCTCCATCGTGCTGCCTACGGGCCTATTGAATGGCGAAATGAGCCTGCAAACCGATCATGGCAGCGTCAGCTTTGCGGTGGAAGACTACAAGCGGCCCACTTTCCAGGTTACGTTTGAGCCGGTGCAAGGCACGCCCGTGCTGGGGCAGGAGGTAACGATGCGCGGCAAGGCCACCGCCTACGCCGGCCAGCCCATTGACGGCGCCGCGGTAAGCTACCGCGTCGTGCGCCGCACGCTGTGGCCCATGTTTAGCCGTGGGTTTGGCGGCGGGCGGCCCGAAGTGGAAATCATGAGCGGTACCGTACAAACCGATTCGGTGGGGGGCTTTTTGGTGAAATTCACCGCGAAAGGGGAGGGAAACAGCCAGCAAAAGCGCGGTCCCTGGGAGCCCAGTTACGTGTTTGAAGTAACCGCCGATGTCACCGACGCAGCCGGCGAAACCCGCACGGGTGTGCAGCGGGTGAGCGTGGGCAAGGAAGCACTCACCTTGCGCCTGGAACTGCCAGAGCTACTAAACCGCGAAAAAATGCCCCCCATCCGCCTGTTTAGCACCAACGCTACCGGCGAGCCGATGCCCATTCGTGGCACGCTCCAGCTTTACCGCCTCATGCCCCCGGCCCGCGCGTTGCGCCCCAGAGCCTGGGAACGACCCGAGCGCGAAGCCCTGAGCCCGGACGAGTTCAAGCGCCTGTTTCCGCTGGATGCTTACGCCAAGGAAGACAACGACAGCACCTGGGCCCGCACGCTGGTGCTAACCCAGGAATTTGACACCGAAAAATCGCCGCTCCTGCCGCTGCTGGCCGCGCCACTAGTTCAGCAACCTGCAGGCCGCTACGTGCTGGAAGCTACTGCGACTGTCACCAACAGTCAGCCAGCCAAAACGGAGCAGCGGTTTACCCTGTATGCGCCCTCAGCCAAAACGCTGCCCGTCCCCACGCCTAACTGGTTTGTTACTCTTCAGGACAGCGTGGCACCCGGCCAACCGGCTCGCTTTCTAGTAGGTAGCTCGGAAACTGGTGCGCGCATTTTGCTGGAAGCAGAGGCTAAAGGCGAAACGCTGCGCCGCGAATGGCTCACGCTGGCGGCTGGCGAACAGCGCTTAGTAGAAATTCCGGTGCCGGCAAGCCTCGGCGAAACGCAGATGTACGTGCACACTACCCAAGTGCGCGACAACCGCCTCTATACCCATTCGGCCATGATGCAGATAGCCACGCCACCCGCCCCGCTGGTGCTCAGCATAGCCACCTTCCGCGATAAGCTGCAACCTAGCCAGCGTGAAACCTGGCGCATCACCGTTCAGCAAACGAATGGTAAGCCCGCCGACGCCGAGCTGCTCGCCACGCTCTACGACCAGTCGCTGGACGCATTCCGCCCGCATAGCTTCACGAATCTAGACTTTCCAAAACCTTATTATCCTGCCTTGCTGGCCTGGCAAGGCCGGTTTGAGATGCGGGAATCTGAAGGGCTGATGAACCAGATCGTGTACGGGCCGAATGTGCGCGGCATTGATTATCCGCATATCAATATGTGGGGCTTCGACGGGGAGGATGCGGATCATATTCAGAAAGTCGGAGTCGGTCAGAGAGTAAAATTTACTCCTTTGGTTGTAAAGCGAGACGAAGAAGTTCAGATACATGGTAATACCGACGATATGGCAATGGCAGCTGCGCCACCAGCGGCTATGTCGAAACAGGCGCTTAATGAGGTGGTCGTCGTTGGCTACGAAACGCAGCAGGAAAGACAGCTGACAGGTAGTGTAGCTACCGTTACCCCAAAGCAACCGAACCTTACCGCCGTCCAAGCCCGCAAAGACTTCCGCGAAACGGCCTTCTGGCTGCCCGACCTCCGAACCAACGCCCAAGGCGAAACCGTGCTGGAATTCCAGATGCCCGAAGCCGTAACGCGCTGGCAGCTCCTAGCTCTAGCCCACAACCAGCAGCTGCACAGCGGCCTGCTGCGCCGGGAACTGGTGACGCAAAAGCAGCTTCAAGTGACACCCAATGCTCCGCGCTTCTTCCGCGAAGGCGACCAACTGCGCCTGACCGCCAAGCTCAGCAACCTCACCGACCAGCCCATGCAGGGAACGGCCCAGCTGTTCCTGCTCGATGCCCGCACCCAGCAGCCGCTGGAAGGCACCGTACTTATAAGCGCAGCAAACCTCCCGTTTGACCTCAAGGCCAACCAAAGCAGCGCCCTTGCCTGGAACCTCGCCATTCCCGAAACCGCCGAAGGCCGGGTGCCCTTGGAAGCCATCACCTACCGCGTAGTGGCCCAGACAAATGCACCAAAACAGACCAAGCGCAAAGCCAAAAAAGCCCCCCAGAGTGCCACCTACTCCGATGGGGAAGAAAATACGCTGCCCGTGTTGCCCAACCGCCTGCTCGTCACGGAGAGTCTGCCGCTACCGATAGTGGGACCGGCCACGCGGGAGTTTGAGTTGAAAAAGCTGACCAGCACCACCTCGCCCACGCGCCGCAACTACTCGCTCACGCTGGAGATGACCCAGAATCCGGCCTGGTACGCGGTGCAGGCGCTGCCCTACCTGATGGAGTTCCCCTACGAGTGCTCAGAGCAAATCTTCAGTCGGTTATATGCTAATCTGCTGGCAGCCAAGATTCTGCAAAGTAATCCGCGCTTCAAAACGATGCTAGCGGAATGGAATCGAGCCTCCCAAGCCGGCGACAAAGCCGTGCTGGCTAGCAAGCTAGAGCAAAACCAGGAGCTGAAGAACCTACTGCTGCAAGAAACACCTTGGGTCCGCGACGCCCAGTCGGAGACGGAGCGCATGCGCCGCCTCACGGAACTGTTCGACGAGCCGCGCCTGAAAGCAGAAACCACCCGCTCCCTCACCAAGCTGGCCCAGATGCAAAAGCCTAACGGCGCCTTCCCTTGGTTTGAAAAAATGCCCGATGACCGTTATATCACCCAACTCATAGTGGCGGGGTTTGGCAAGCTAACCAAGCTAGGTGCCTTTGATGCCAGCCAAAACCAGATTGGGGGGCAAATTTTGCGCAACGCCCTGCGTTACCTCGATGAGCAAATGCAGCGCGACTATGACAATCTGCGCAAGCAGCCCAAGATTGACTTAAAGCAAAACCACCTCGCCGATCTGCACATTCAGGCCCTATACGCGCGCAGTTTCTGGCCAAACGAGGCCGTAGCTAAGTCGGTGCAGCCTGCCTACGATTATTACCGCGGGCAAGCCGGCACCTACTGGCCCGCCCAGACGCGCTACCTGCAAGCCCTCACAGCACTAGCCTTGCACCGCGGCAAAACGGCCCCCACGCCCGTGCGCAATATTATGCAAGCCCTCACCGAAAACGCGCTACATTCTCCAGAATTAGGTATGTACTGGAAAGAAGTACGCGGCGGCTACTACTGGCGCGAGGCACCCACTGAAACCCAGGCTACCTTAATTGAGGCCTTCGACGAAGTGCAGAACGACCAGAAGTCGGTGGATGAAATGAAGCTTTGGCTGCTCAAGCAAAAGCAAACACAAAACTGGGAAAGCACCCGCGCCACCGCCGACGCCTGCTACGCCCTGCTGCTGCGCGGCTCCGACTGGCTGCAGCAACCCACCGCGCCTATTCAAGTAACAGTCGACGGCGCGCCTGTCCAACCTACCAATCAGCAGGCCGGCACTGGCTATTTCAAAACGACGTTCGCAGGCGCCTCCATCCAGCCGGCCCAGGGCAAAGTGACTGTGAAAAAGACTGACGCGGGCGTGGCCTGGGGGGCAATTTATTGGCAATACTTCGAGCAGCTGGATAAGATAACGCCTGCTGCCACACCTTTACAGCTAGAGCGTCAGCTATTTCGGGAGCGGCGCACCGCCGGCGGACCAGTACTGGAACCGTTCACGTCCGCTACGCCATTGCGGGTAGGAGAGGTACTCGTAGTGCGCCTGACGCTGCGCACCGACCGTACTCTGGAATACGTGCATCTGAAGGACCAACGGGCCGCCGGGCTGGAGCTGATCAGCCAGGTGTCGGGCTATCGCTACCAGGGAGGTTTGGGCTATTATGAGAGCCCGCGCGACGCGGCGACCAACTTTTTTATGGCACAATTGCTCAAGGGAACTCATGTGTTTGAGTACCGATTGCGGGCGGCTCAAAGCGGCGATTTTTCGGGCGGATTAAGCCAGATCCAGTGCCTTTATGCCCCCGAATTTACGAGCCATTCGGCCGGGCAAAGACTGCAAATCGGGGCTAACTAAGCTCCTTAGTCAGCCAAGTTTTTTCACCCCTAAAAACAGCCTCGACAGCACGGAAACCGCGTTTGCAGGTTGCTAAGGCACATGGCTACTTGTCTGGGCACCATTTAGGCTCTACTTTTGCGTCCTCTTAGCCCATTTTAAAGCTATGTTGATGCGTAAAATATATGTGCTTGCCGGGCTGCTTTTGTGCAGCGCACCGGTGCTTGCCCAAGGCAAGAAAACTACTCAAGTTCCTAAGTCTTCTGGTCACTTTACAGTACCTGTTACGCCTGCTTTGCCGGGTGAGGAAAAGCTCTCCGCTCGGGAGCGCGTCGAGCGGGATCTGCTGATGCCAGTGCGCCGCAAACAAGCTGCCCTGACTCTGCAAGAAGCCAAACAAGCCTCCGCCAACATTACCGCTCAAGGTGTAGCAGCAGCCGAAGCCACCGTTGCGGAGGAAGTTAAAAAAGCCCCCCAGGTACCCGCCACGGAGCCCCACGTTATTTCTACTACATCCCAGTCTCAGCCTAAAGTGGCTCCTGCTGTCAAGCGGAAATCGCCCATCAGCCACAAAAAGTTTCGTCGCCGCAGATAGGAGGTCACCCTCAAAGCCAAAATAGAGAAGGCTGATTAACCTCCGTAGTTACTTAAAACACAAAAAGCCCCCCAGACTAATTCTGGGGGGCTTTTTGTATAGTATGATGGGTCGAAAGATATGCGGAGTTAAATAACTGGCATCAGGCGCACTACTAGCCCATCGAGGCGGGGCGTGATGCGGATCTGGCAGGAAAGGCGGCTGCCTGGACTGAGTACGGGCAGCGTTTCAAGCATGTACATCTCGTCGTCGCTGGGGTCATTGAGAGCCGGGCCAGCCAATACTTCTACGTGGCAGGTGGCGCATAGCGCCATGCCTCCGCAAGTGGCCTGAATGTCGTAGCCGCTGGCCTTGAGTACCTCCATCAGGCTCAGGCTCATGTCGGTAGGAGCCTCTATTTCGCGCCGCTGGCCCGGCGCCTCCTCCACGTACACTCGAACTTCGGTAGCGTCAGTCATCTATTTATTGGTCCTTGAGGGTTGGTCGTCAGTCGTCGCAGCACCAAACTTATCAATTAAAATTGGTGCTCAGCAAATAAATCATCCTCCTGACAAACGAAGGACCTTCTCACATTAGCACGAAGCGTTTGTACGCTTGTCGTTCTTTTGTGAGAAGGTCCTGCTTTGGGTACGCTGTGTCAGGGCTGACAATGAGCCCAAATTACATGGTAGGCACGCCGTTTACAGTTGTGTACTTAAGCACGTACTTCTTATCGGGGAACATGTACTTGTAAGCACCTTGCGCCATGAGCGCCGCTTCGTGAAAGCCGCACAAAATCAGCTTGAGCTTGCCCGGATACGTGTTTATGTCGCCGATGGCAAAAATTCCGGGTACCGAAGTCGAGTAATCGAGGGTATCAACCTGTACCGCGTCGTTGTCTAAACCTAAGTTCCACTCGCCAATAGGGCCAAGCTTAGGTGTGAGGCCAAACAGGGGAATAAAGGCATCCACGGGCAAGCTCTCGGTGGTGCCGTCGTTGGCGGTGATGGTCACGGCCTCCAAGTGGTCGATACCATGTACGTGAGTCACATTGGATGAGAGTACGAGGCGGGCGCGGCCAGCTTCGTGCAGGTTCTTCACCTTCTCGGCCGAGTCGGCGGCGCCGCGAAACGTGGTGCCGCGGTGCACCAGCGTCACCTCTTTGGCAACATCAGCGAGGAAGATCGTCCAGTCGAGGGCCGAGTCGCCACCGCCGGCAATTACAATGCGCTTGTCGCGGAAGGTCTCGGGGTCGCGCACCATGTAGTACACGCCGCGGCCCTGCTCAAAGCGCTCCAGCTCATCAATGGCGGGCTTGCGGGGCTCAAACGAACCCAAGCCGCCAGCAATTGCTACGGCTTTACACAGCACCTCGGTGCCATCGGTGGTAAAAAGCTGAAAGGAGCCATCGTCGAGCTTAGCAAAGCGCTCTACCCGCTCACCTAACGTGAAGGTGGGGTGGAAGGGCTCAATCTGCCGCATTAGGTTGCGCACTAGGTCGCCGGCCAGCACCTCGGGAAAGCCAGGAATATCATAAATGGGCTTCTTAGGATAAATCTCGGTCAATTGACCTCCTACGGCGGGCAGCGCGTCCACCACATGGCAGCGCAACTTCAGCAAACCGGCCTCAAATACTGCAAACAGCCCCACCGGGCCAGCTCCGATTATACAGATATCGGTCGAAATAGTATTCACCATGCAAACAAGAATCAGCGAGAAACAATCAAACGGCCCACGGCCGTCTGAATAACAAACAAAGTCCCGGAATCGTTGGGCCCGCCCTTATTATTGGTGCAGACTGGCTTAGCTCCGAATTTGCCGCCGCAAAGATAAGTTCAACGGGCCGCGTTTTCGGCATTGGGGGGCAAAATGTACGGTAAGCTGGTCGCCAGCACGGCGCAGCCCTTCTTGCCATCGCCCTTTTGCCAGCCCTATTCTACTATGCAGCGGCTATGATAGCGAACTCCCTCGCTGTGGTAGCGCACTACATACAGACCGCTGGGTAGTCCAGTCAAGGAAAGATCTCCCTCGCTGGTATTGTTCAGAGCTAGCGTACGCACCACTTGCCCCCGCTGATCAATCACCTCCAGAGTAGCCGCGCTGGTGCGGCCAGTATAGCGATAGTAGGCCCGCCCGGCTGTAGCCACCGTGGGGTACACCTCAAAGCTGGCTTCGGATTTAGGTACGGTGACGGATCGCACGGGCGAGTAGCTCAGGGTGCCATCAAAGTCGGTTTGACGCAGACGGTAGTACAGTATGGCTGCCCCAGCTGGCAGCTGGTCATCACGAAAAGTGTAGCGCTGCAAGGTGTTGTTGTTGCCGGTCCCTTTTATCTTGCCTACCGAAGTGAAGTGCTGACCTTCAGTGCTCCGTTCCAGCGTAAAGCCCGCGTTGTTCTTCTCTGAAGCAGTAGTCCAGGCTAAGTGTACGGCCGTTGAGCCTTCTGCTCTAGCAGTAAAGCTGGCCAACTCGACTGGGAGCGGGGTCGTACCGCTGCCGTAGTATAGGTACACCCGCCCCTGGTTTCGGTTCGTGAACGGGGCGCCCACAAGTATGTCACTGAAGCCATCTTTGTTTACATCGCCAGCCGCAGCCACTGTAACGCCAAATAGCTCGCCGGTCGTGCCTGGGGGCTCATTCAATATGACCGGCTTGGTAGTTTCGAGGCCAGTGCTGGAGCCGTGGTAGAGATAAGCCCGCCCTCGGTTTCCTCGGGTGCCGTACGCCCCGATAAGCACATCTGCATAGCCGTCCCCATCTACATCACCAGCTCTAGCCAAATCCTGACCAAACGAGGTGCCAGGTGTTAAGGTAGGGTCGGTTAATGTCAACGCTGGGGTTGTGTGCAGTCCAGTGCTACTGCCCTTATAAAAATAGACCCGGTTTAGGGTACCGCCTTGCCCGGCTAATATTCCAATTATAACGTCATCATAGCCGTCTTTATCCACGTCACCGGCGCCATCGACGCTCACACCAAACTGCCGGTACTGGGCTGCGCCGGGCTCAACTAAAGTAGTGTAAGTAGTCGTGACCAGGCCTTCCCTCGAACCATAGTAGAGGTAAGCCCGCCCCTCGGTGTTGTTTGAAGCATGGGCACCAATGATAATGTCTGCGAAGCCGTCCTTATTTACATCGCCAGCTCTGGCTACGTGGTACCCAAACCAAGACCTGGAGGACAACTTAGAATCGATGAGCATGGTAGGGTCTGGGTTCAAGCCGGTATTGCTGCCATAGTACAGGTAGGCCTGCCCATTATAGTCGCTGGAAGTATAAGCTCCCACTAGAATATCGGCATAGCCATCGCCATTCACATCGCCGACCCCGCTTACGCTGTGCCCGAAGGAGTCGTGGCCGCTACCGTAAGGGGTTGTTAGGGTGATGGGGCTGCTTGTCATTAACCCAGTGCTGCTGCCCAGGTAAATAAAGGCCCGCCGAGTGCCCTCCGCTCCAATAATAACGTCAGCAAACCCGTCACTATTGACATCGCCAGCGCTGGCCATACTCTCACCGAAGCGGGCCCCGTCAGGCGCCATGAGTACGGTTGGGTCGGTTGAAACTAGTCCGGATTTGCTCCCGTGATAGAGATACACTCTGCTGGGGTAATTGAGCGTATCGCCGGCCCCAATCAGCACATCAGCGTAGCCGTCACGATCAACGTCGCCCGCGCCCGCTATCACCCGACCAAAGCGGGTTCGCTTTTTAGCGCCTGGCTCGGCAATAATCGTTGGAGTATCTAATAGCGGGTCGATGATCAGCGGATAGGTGGCGTGGGCGTCGTCGACTACTAGGGCCAACGATTTGCCCTCGTTGCTTAGCTCCATGTGGGCTGGCAATACTCGACCAACTGCGTCCCAGGCAAGCAAACTGGCATAACGCGCTACTTCGCGCCCTGCCTGCCGCAAGCTTAGCGCCTGCCCGTCGGCTTCGGCCTTAACTTGTAACTTGGTATGTAGATCTAGCTTTACCTGTACTGGTCCGGTTGGCCCGTAGGGGCGTTGGTACAACGTATAGTTCTGACGCAGGCCAGCGGGCGTATTATCATAATCCACAGCAAAGGCGGCCCCATGTGGATAAACTACTTTGTTCTCGTTTAAAGAACTACTCGAAGTCGCCTGTGGAAGAATAGTGAGCTTGTCGCCGCGCCCAATACCACGGAGCGTAAAGTGAAGCTCCCACGCCGGAGCAGACCCGGCACCAGAAGCCGCCACGCTATAAGCGCTGGCGTTAAGGGTAGCCCTCAGTCCTTGTTCAGGATTATGAGCGGCTATAGCAGCAGAACTCGACCCCGCTGTCGGATAAAGAAAATAAGTTCGGCGGTGTATATCGGCCAAAACGACTCCTAGGCCCATAGCCGAGGTGTCAGCCGGTACGGAGGCAGTCGTAGTTTGCCGCTTGGCAGAATTAGGGGGAGATGGCTTACCCACATAACCATCTAGCTGATTCGGATATAAGTATTGGGGTTGGTAAGGAAGTACTTGGCCTTCGGTGGGAGCGGCAGAGGTAGTTAGGGGTCGAAAAGAGAAAGTGAGGGTTGATATTCCACCTGCAACGCAGGTCGCAATAAGCCAGCCGGCCAGCCAGAAACGGTGGCTTCCCAGAGAAGAGAAGAGGTGTAGCATAACTAGGGATACTACGCGTAACAATAATACAATCAACAGCCAAAGATCCCCGTAGCCCCTGATAAGCGGATAGGTATAAAGGCGCAAGCAATTGGAGTGCGCGGGCCCCTCCACCAGTGTAAATGGGCGTCAGATAAAACTAGAAACGCGTTCCTAGGGTGGTTATATTAAATGTAATACGCTGCTTGTATGGAGTCAAGAAATAGTTTGACTAAAAAGTTAGTCGCATGATTTCCCTCTACAAATTATGACTTAAAGGAATGCGAATTAGTCTTGCCTGTAAGACTATTTTGGGCTGCTAGTCTGTGTAAAGGTCACTTTGGTCCTGACTAGACTAAACATTTTTAAGGCTGCGGTAGCCCGAATCAAACGAAAGCATTTTAAGCAAAAAGCCCCCCAGCGCAGTGCTGAGGGGCTTTTCTGTGGTCGTGTAAGGAGTCGAACCTTAAACCTCCTGATTCGTAGTCAGGTGCTCTATCCAGTTGAGCTACACAACCATTATCCCGCTTGGGGAGCGCAAAGATAAGGGCTAAAATTTCAGACGTCCAAGCTGGGGGGCTTTTTTAGCGTAAAATTTCGCCAAAAAATATGCAAGCGGCTGATAGTCAGATTTTATTTTTCTGCTGTTTGCTCATTGCCGCGGCTCAGGGCGCGCTGCAAAGCCCGATTGAAAATATAATACAGACCAAAAACCGACACGATTATCAGTCCCACAACCAGCAGTTTGCCCGCCGTGCCCGTATCAGGGTCGCTTACGAGGCTAATTACATCTTGAGCTTTGGTACCCAGCCAGTAAAAAAACAGGCTGCGCGGCAGCATTCCCACCACTGACGCCAACAAAAACTTGCGCCGGTCGATGCGCATGACGGCCAGCACAAAGGTCATCAGGGCAAAGGGGAGCACCGGCGAGATGCGAGTAAGCACAATGAGCTGCCAGCTTTCATTTTTCAACTCTCGCATCACGGCATCGGCCTTGGGGAAGTGATGTAGAAAGTTGAGCATGCGGCCGTGGTCGAGGGACGACGCTACCTGGTAGCCAACAAGCGCGGCCAGAGCATAGGCCACCACCATGCCTGGCAGCCCCGCCCACCCAAAGTAAAACCCCGTGACAAGGGCCACGAAGGTGGTAGGGGTAAGGGCAAAAGCCATAGTCACGGCAATAACCACGAAGTAAAGCAGAGTTTGGAAAGGCGACAACTGCTGCAATAACTCTTGATTGCGGTACAGCAGATACGTGAGGGAAGAGCTACCCAGCACCGGCATAGCCACCAGCAGAAACATGGAGACTAGGGTGGAGGCGTTTTTTTGGAAAAGCTCTTTAATCACAGACATAGGCAGCAAAAAATCGGGCCGACTGTGCGCAGCCGGCCCGAAGGTAGAACGTAAACTGTACGGTAAAGGCTACGCGCCGGGCTCAGGCAGAGCCGGTTGCTCGGCGTCAGGGGAGTCTTGGGGGGCATTTTCGGTGGTCTTTTTACCAAAAAAACGGCGAATGGCGGTGAAGCCTCCCGCCAACAGCGCCAAGCCCACTTTCCAGAACTTCAGGATCAGGGCAAAAAAGCCAACCTTAGCCAGGACCTTGCCCGCGACCAAACCGCCAATGGAATAAGCGGCTACCTCGTCAAGGTCGGGGTTGAAGTCGGCGTAGCGCAAGCCTTTGTTGAACAACACGCTCTGGATAACGCCAGGAATGCTCTGCCGAATTTCGGGCAACTGCGCGGGAATGCCCACTGCATTCAGCACCAATACGCCCTTACGGCCGAGCAGGCGCACGTTGTAGTTGAGCGTGTGCTGGTCGGAGTTGCCAAACTGTAGCTCCTTGGCCCAGTGCAGGGCTTTTTTGTCTTTATCGTAGTAAGGCTTGGCGGCCCAGCCAATGAGGGATAATGTTTCGTAGCCTTGCTCAACGCGTGCTTTGTTTTCTTCCTCCACATCGGCCTTCATCTCGGTAAGCAGCTCGTCGTAGTCGATTTCGTCAGCGTCATCGTCCTTCACGTAGCCCATCTCCTCGTAGCGAATAATGAAAGCATAGGTGCTTTCATCAAGCGGTCCCTGCGTAGTCGGAAAAAGCATGCCTAGCGACTCCCCGTTCGGATTACCCCATAGATTGGTAAGTACTCGTTGGCTCTGGGTAGGATCGAGGTAGCGAAAACCGACTGGAACGGTGATTTCGCCCACATTTTCGGGCAAAGTGACCAAGCCGGTTTGGTAATGCAGTGTAGCATGCACCGAGTCAACTTTAGCTTTCCAAATGGCCGCGGAGTCGGTCGGAGTCCCAGCCGTTAAGCTGCCTATTGCAAGCAGGCTGAACACAAATGAGAGTAGATGTTGTTTCAATCAAGTATAGGTTATGTAGTGAAAATATGTAGCCACGAATATACTAATTCCGAGATTTGCTCTTATGGGCTTCAAGCTCCTCACTAAAAAATAATCTCCCGCGACATTCTACCTTTGGATCCTCTTGTTCGGTACCCTATACTGTACACTTTCTATTTAGCTCTTCCTATGAAATTCGGCACCAAAACCATCCACGCTGGCGTGCATCCTGACCCCGAAACCGGGGCTATCATGACGCCCATCTACCAGACTTCCACCTATGTGCAGCGCTCGCCCGGCGACCACCGCGGCTATGAGTATTCGCGCACTCACAACCCTACCCGCACCCAGCTTCAAGACTCGCTGGCCGCTCTCGAAAACGGTAAGCACGGCTTAGCTTTCGCTACCGGTATGGCTGCCCTCGATTGCATTGTGAAGCTGCTCCAGCCCGGCGATGAAGTTATTTCAACGAATGACTTGTATGGTGGCAGCTACCGCATTTTTACGAAGGTATTTGCCCCCCTGGGCATCAAGTTCCACTTCGTGTCTATGCACGATATGACGGCCGTGCGCGAAAAGGTAAATGAGCGTACTAAGTTGATTTGGGTGGAAACGCCTACCAATCCACTGCTGAATGTGATTGATATTGCGGCCGCTGCGGCGGTGGCCAAAGAAGCTGGTGCCTTGCTAGCTGTAGACAACACATTTGCCACGCCTTACCTACAAACGCCCTTAGACTTGGGCGCCGATATGGTGATGCACTCGCTCACCAAATACATGGGTGGCCACTCCGACGTGGTGATGGGCGCCATCATCGTAAAAGACGACGAGCTGCATGAGCGCCTGCGATTCCTGCAAAATGCTTGCGGCGGTACTCCTGGCCCTCAAGATTGCTTCCTGGTACTGCGTGGTATTAAGACCCTGCACCTGCGCATGCAGCGCCACTCCGAGAATGGCCGTGCCATCGCCGAATTTCTGAAGTCGCACCCTAAAGTGGAGAAAGTGTACTGGCCTGGTTTCGCCGATCACCCTAACCACGACATTGCTGTCAAGCAGATGAATGATTTTGGCGGCATGATCAGCTTCGTGCTTAAGGGCGACCGCAAGGAAGATGCCGTGGCCGTGCTCGAAAAGCTGGAGCTATTTGCCCTAGCCGAAAGCCTGGGCGGCGTAGAAAGCCTCTGCGGTCACCCAGCTACCATGACTCACGCCAGCATACCTGCTGAAGAGCGTCGCAAGGCCGGCCTCTCTGATTCGCTTATTCGCCTCAGTGTGGGCATTGAAGACGTAGAGGATTTGATTGATGATCTGCGGCAGGCCATTGGAGATGAGGATGCTCGAAGCGTAACAGCTGTGAGCGAAACAATGACTGCTCAAGCCGAAGCCAACTGATTGTTGTCGATTGCCATCTAAGCCAACTTATAAGAAAGGGCAGCCATATGGCTGCCCTTTCTTATAAGTTGGCTTAGATGGCAATCGAGAGGAACTAATCACAGTGACCAGGGCCAATGGTACCTTCATTATAGGCTCCTAAAATCCCGGTAAGAGCACTAGTAGTCTTTGGTGCAAGAGAGCCACTACCAATTGGGGGTATGACCCTGCTGCCAATCAATGTGTTAGCGGCAGTTATAACATCAAGTATACTAGTTGTAGTACCACCACCCGGTAGTGCAGTCGGAGCAATCGTAGTAGAGGCTCCGTTCGCTACATTGAGCTTCGCGGCGATAAGCTGATGGGCCAAAGAAATCAAGCCATTGCCCTGCACAGGAGTTTCGAAGATTCTCTGGAGTTGAGATGCTGTATAAGTAATAGTGCCTAAAGTCATTCCAAACGTATTGGTATTATAATCCCATTCATTGGAATTGTTACCACTCGGATTTGGGCCGTGATTTTTCCAGAAGCCTTGAGTGTATGTGCAGGTCGGAGGATTAGGATTATTGTTGCAGCCGGCGAATTGGAAAACGAAATAGCGGTCGAAGGGATACTTGCCATTGCCAACCCGCGTTCCAGCCCATGCTTGACCACCTTCTTGGCTACCCGAAATTTGTGCTTCAGCTGTGATATAGAGCTTAGCTGCAAGGTCTTCATTATACAGATCCTCTACACTACTTAGGTTTAACAAGTCTCTTACTACCGTGAGAGGAATGCACTCCGAATGAGTAGGGGAATTTGGCTTGACATTAACAGTGCGGTAAAAACTCTTAGGGGAAGGCGTATTGTTTCGGTTATACAAGTCATCAAATGAGGCGAATAGGCCGATTTGAACCGAACCAATGTTTGAACCTGCTTTCGCTGTGTAATCAAAGCATATGTTATTATCGTCGCGGCATACTTTTACAGTACCTAAAACTACGTTCTGGCCTTTATTATCAACTCGTTTTATTAAGTCCAGAGGGCCCATACATTCAGGGCAACTCGTAAACCAATCCGCTGAAGTGCTCGTCTTCAGGTTGTCATTTTTAGTGATTTCTTCCTTAGAACAGGACAGAGAAAGGAAGCTGAAGAGCAGGGTCAAAAACCCAAGCTTGGAAAACATTTTCATTGCAGTAGGATGCTAAAATGGGAGGATACCGAATACGTTATAGAGTGCCCAAAGCTGCACGTGCATAGGGGGTTGACATCATGGAAAAGCCGTGCGGCAGCAAGGCTATCAAATGGTGCAGTTACAGCATGGGGAAACAGCCTCGAACTAGTAGGGAATTTTAACTAGTCGAAACACGAGGGGATGGGCCTAGCTTAGGTGCCAAGCTCTACTGCTGGGGAGTTGGGTGGTAATTTTTCGAATTGGGGCAAGGCAAGCCAATAACTCGCTGTTTTGCCTTCTAAGCCTCATTAAAAACTGAGAGATAATGAGTCCTCAAGTGTGCGCAATTCATATGCTGTTAGAGCACCGCCTAGAGACTAGAATTTAGGCGTGAGGTGTTTCCGAGCGGCAAACGTAATAGCGAAGCCACCGCAGTAGTGATGAGGTTAGCAATAATGATGAGTTGATGTAAGTAAACAGGGTGGTTATAACCTATTTGAAGATAATGCTTATAAAACAATTATTATAATTAATGTAATTATTTTTTTCAGAGGGTTATGCGTTATTGATTTATTCTAATTAATTACTAAATAAATTAAATTATTAAAGTATAGTAATAGCTTTGTAGCTTATTGATTTGAGGTGGACAATGTAACACAAAGTCAAAGGAAGCTTTCAATTCTTTAAAATGGTTGTTTAAACAGAACAACAATTTGTGCTAGCAGTTATGAAAAGCCCCCCATATCAAACTGGGGGACTTTTTTGTGTTCGGAAAGTTTTGATTTTAAAATATATAGAGATAAATCGTTTATACTAGAGCTAGAATTTCAACTTCAAGTCGATTACGCAGTTTCGTTTCCGAAATAATGCCTTCTTTCTCAACATCAACTTACACTTGCCTCGCCGTTCTACCCGGCGCGTGTTGTTGCTGCTGACTCTATTATAAGTCGACGCTTCTTAATTCTTTCTGGAAAATAAGCACGCAGTGCAAGTGCTTTTAAGTCCTTGTCCGACTGCGGAAGATGGCATGCTGCTGTTGACTATTGATTGGCGTTTTACCCTTCCAAACCCTTCTGTTCTTTATGAAAAAACTACTACTCCTTGTAGTGCTCATGCTAGCCATTGTGCCAGCGTGGGCCCAAAACATTGCTGTAACCGGCCGCGTGTTGGGGGGCAATGGCTCTGCTCAGCCAGGCGTGACAGTGCTACAGAAAGGCACTACTAATGGCACCAGCACCGACAACGACGGCCGCTACCGGATTCAGGTGCCCACCGATGCAGTGCTTGTATTTTCGGCTATTGGCTCGGGCACGCAACAAATCAATGTAAACGGCCGCACCAGCATCGACGTGCGCCTACAAGACGCTACTACCGACCTGAATGAAGTGGTCGTGACAGGTTCGCGCGCTACCGAAGGCCGCTCAAATATTCTGACCACTTCGCCGGTAGATGTCATCTCAGCCCGCGAGATAAAAGCCTACGCCCAGGTGGATGTAGCGCAGATTCTAACGTATGTAGCGCCGTCGTTTCAGTCTTCGCGCCAAGCTATTTCCGATGGTACCGACCACGTTGATCCAGCCTCATTGCGCGGCCTTGGCCCCGATCAGGTGCTGGTGCTGGTGAATGGCAAGCGTCGCCACAGCTCGGCCCTGGTCAATATTAATGGCACAGTAGGCCGGGGCTCGGTGGGCACCGACCTGAACACAATTCCTAATGCTTCCATCAAGCGCATAGAAGTGTTGCGTGATGGAGCAGCCGCTCAGTATGGCTCCGATGCTATTGCCGGCGTGATCAACATTCAGCTGAAAGATGATACCACTGGAGTTCAAGCCAGCAGCACCATCGGCCAAACCTACGAGGGCGACGGGGACTTGCATCAGGCGGATGCAAACGTGGGCATTGGCCTTAACGGCCGAGGCTACCTTGATATAAGCGGCCAGTTCAGCAACCGGAGCTATACCAACCGCTCGGGAGTGGATACGGCTCCGCTGATTTACCTAGGTTCGAATGGTGGCTACCCCGCTAGCGCTAATACTGAGCAGGCCCGCCGCGAACTAAAGGCCCAGGATGATGCGCTGGTGGCTCAAAACGGCTACGACCGCCGCAACCTGCGTCTGGGACAATCGGAGGCCCGCAACTATGGTGGCTTCGTGAACTTTGGCTACAAGTTGCTGCCAGCCATTGGGCTAGAAGCCTACGTAACGGCCGGCGGCACCCGCCGCACGGGCCGAGCAGCGGGGTTTTACCGTCTTCCCAACCAGATTACGCAGACAGATCCAACTATTTATCCCAACGGTTTTCTGCCATTCATCAACACTACTATTGTCGATCAATCCATTATCACCGGCTTGCGGGCTCAAGTGCTTGGGTTTGATGCAGACCTGAGCAATACCTTCGGGCGCAACGAAATTCGCTTCGATATCAGTAATACGCTCAACGCGTCGTTGCCTATTGGCCTTAGCCCCACCAACTTCTATGCGGGCAACATTGCTTTCCGGCAGAATACAACCAACCTGAACTTTACGCGGCACTTCGATAATGTAGCGGGTCTGAGCACGTTGAACGTAGCCTTTGGGGGCGAATACCGCGATGATAATTATCAGATACAGGCAGGGGAGCGTGGGTCCTACGAAAACTACGGCCGCCTCATATCGCCTGGCACGCCAGCTGCTGCCGGAGCGCAGGTGTTCCCCGGCTACCAACCCTCCGATGCTGTAAACCGCTCGCGTACCAATACCGCGGGCTACATTGACCTAGAAAGCGACCTAACGGAAAAGCTACTCGTGGGCATAGCCGGACGGGCTGAGCGCTACAGCGACTTCGGCAACAACGTAAGCGGCAAGGTAGCCGCCCGTTACAGCATTCTGCCTGATGTTGCCGTGCGTGGTGCCCTCAGCAATGGCTTCCGGGCGCCTTCCCTACAGCAGCGCTACTTCACCAACACCAGTACCCAGTTTGTGCAAGGCGCGCCCAATCAAGTGCTTACCGTCAACAATGACAATCCGATTGTCCGCAACGGCTTCTCGCCCACTGGCACGGGTCAGCAAGGATTTGGTATCCCCGCGCTGAAGCAGGAAAAATCGGTGAACTATAGCCTAGGCCTTACGGCGCGGATTCTGAAAAATGCTACGCTCACCCTTGATGCTTACCAGATTGATATCCGGGACCGCATTGTGCTGTCGTCGCAGTTTAGTAGAGCCAATCCTACGGTAGCCGCCATTCTGGGAACGCTGCCCGTGAGCCAGGTGCAGTTCTTCGCTAACGCTATCAACACGCGCACTCGTGGCATCGACATTGTGGCCAACCAACGCATGGAAGTGGGTCCGGGCCTCTTGGGCCTGACGGTGGCTGCTAACTTCAACCAAACCCGCGTGCGCAAAATCAACAGCTCATCAACCATCGATGCCGACCAGACGGGCCTGCAGAATACGTTGTTTGACCGCCAGCAGCGCAACCGCATTGAGTCGGCCCAGCCCCGCAGCAAAATTAACCTGAGCGCTAATTATACCTTGGGAAGGTTTACCCTCGAAGCCCGCACTGTGCGCTTTGGAGCTGTAGAGTTCAAGGATGCTCGCCTGGGTAGCCCCGCTGGCAACCCTAACTTCCTCTTCTCGTCCATCGACCAGACCTTTTCGGCTAAGTGGGTCACTGACCTAACTCTGAGCGTGCAGGTAGCCAAGCAGCTAAGCGTTATGGTGGGTGTCAACAACCTGTTTGATGTATATCCGGATCAGTTTAAGATTGACCCTCGCAACAGCGCTACCAACTTCGCTGTCGATCCGCTGCTGAACTACAATTCCAGCCTAGACAATACCAACCGGGGCCGCACGATCTACAACCCAAACCAGTTTGGCTACAATGGCGGTTTCTACTTTGCCCGCGTGAATGTGACCTTGCCCACAAACTAAGCATTGGATTGTACAGTACTAAAAAAGCCCCCCAGAACAGTTCTGGGGGGCTTTTCTTTTGGTCAGATCTTTGGATGAACAGTTCACTGAATAAACAGCGCCAAAACGTAGCCTAAATGCCTAGACAAAAATTGCTATGGTCTCTAGTATTAGGTAGCATAATCGGGTTTGCCAAGCCAGTTCAAGCCCAACAATTGCTTACTCAACCCTCCAAAGGCAGCAACATTGTGTGGGCCACCACTGCCGTGCCCACGGATTCGGTTTTGACCCAACTGACCCGGCATTTGCAGCAGCGAGGCTTCGTGCTAGATACAGTGGACCGCGCTCAGGGTATTCTGACGACTAAAGTGGCTTTGCCGGCTTCGAGTAGGGCCGGCGAAATGAAACTTAGAATCGTCAAAATAGGCTCAGATTGGAAGCTCACCGGTATTTACGTCGTGCCGGCGTACGGAAGTGGAGTCGCGTACCCAGCTGAGTTTATCGGGATGGAGATGATGCCGGCCAAAAGTGCCTTTCGCATCGTGGAGGAAGCCGCGCGGGAAATCAGTGAGAGCAGTTTGCGATATGATAGGGCCAAAGTAAAATTTGGCGTACTCACCAAAATGGAAGAAGCATTGAAAGTAGTGTGGTAGTTTACTGTCGCCATAAAAAAGCCCTCCAGAACTGTTCTGGAGGGTTTTTTTATGGGGATTGACGAGCCGAGCTATTTAGCAGTAGTGCTGGAATTGGAATCTAGAATCTGAAACAGCTCGTCGAGCTTGGGCGTGAGAATAATTTCGGTGCGACGGTTTTTCTGACGAGCCACTGGGGTGGTAGCCGCATCGATGGGCACGTACTTCGAGCGACCTGAAGCCGTTACACGCTCCGGCGTTACGCCACTGGTCGTCAGCAGGCGGGCAATTTCGGTGGCGCGCAATACACTCAGGTCCCAGTTGTCCTGCATGCCGGCGGTGCCTCGGCTGATCGGCACATCGTCGGTGTGGCCTTCTACTACTACGTTCACGTCGCGCTGCTCCTGCAGCACGGCGGCTAGCTTTTTCAGGGCGTCCTGGCCTTTGGGGTCAACTTTGGTGGAGCCCGATTTGAATAGCAACTGCTCGGAGAGCGATACATACACTTTGCCGTCCTTGAGTTTTACTTGCAAGTCGCTGTCGTTAAAGCTGAGCAGGGCCTTGCTCACTTTGGCGCGCAGGTCGTTTACGGCTTTGTCTTTTTCGGCCAGGGCTTGCTGTAGCTCGGCTAGGCGGGCCTCGCGGGTTTTCAGGTCGGCGGTTAGCTTATCGATTTCCGTCTGGCTTTTACCCAACTCGGCTTCACGGCGGGCTAGGTCCTGGGCTACTTTGCTGTAGTCAGCCGATTTGTCGGCCAGGGCGCGGTCGGTGTTTTTAAGTAATTTTTCAAAACTGCTGTTCAGCTCGCCGTAGAGGTTTTGGGTTTTGCGCAGCACATTGCCGGTTTGGGTCGAGTCGGCTACTAGGCGCTTGTTGTCAAGGCGGAGCTGGGCTAGCTCGTCGCTGGCCTTTTTTAGTTCCGCCACGGCTTCGCGCTGCTTGCGCTCCAGGTCGCTTTTGGCTTGTTCAGTGGCCGTTTGGCGGGCGCGCAGGTCGTCGTATTTTTTTGAAGCAACGCAGCTGGGTAAGAAAGTAGCCGCCGTCAGGCACAGCGTTCCGAGAAAGAGCGTAGAAGTTTTTTTCACGATAGAAGGGTGATTAGCAAAGAGCTGGGGGGCAAATGTAACCGAGCGCTGTCCCCCGCGGCAAGGTAGCCCCACAGTGTCCCAACTTCCAACCTTCATTCTTGCGAAGAGATTTTCGACCTATATTTGCCCTTCGTAGTTTTTCGCCCCCGTCTCACCCAAGAAACCCCGAATGGCCACGTACGCTGACTACAGCACCGACACGCAGGCACTGCTCCAGCACGAGTGCAAGACAATTGATAAGAGCCTGCTGCATCAGCCCGGCCCCGATTTCTTGGATCATTGCTTTGTGCCTTCCAATCGGTCGCCGCAGGTGCTCCGCTCTCTGGGTCAGCTTTACAATCATGGTCGGTTGAGCGGGACGGGCTATATGTCTATTCTGCCCGTCGATCAGGGCATTGAGCATACGGCCGGCGCTTCTTTCGGGCCCAACCCGATGTATTTCGACCCCGAAAACATCATTAAGCTAGCCGTGGAAGGCGGGTGCAATGCCGTGGCTACTACTTTCGGTACGTTTGGTACGGTGGCCCGCAAATACGCTCATAAGATTCCGTTCCTGGTTAAAATCAACCATAACGAGCTACTGACTTATCCCAATAAGTTTGATCAGGTCATGTTTGGGTCGGTAGAAGAAGCTTGGAACCTCGGCGCTACGGCTGTGGGAGCTACTATTTATTTCGGCTCCGAGGAGTCAAATCGGCAATTGGTAGAAGTAAGCCATGCTTTTGAGCGCGCCCATGAGCTGGGTATGGCTACGGTGCTGTGGTGCTACACGCGCAACAACGCCTTCAAGACGGGCGAAAAAGATTATCATGTTGCTACTGACCTCACGGGGCAGGCTAACCACCTGGGCGTGACCATTCAGGCCGACATCATCAAACAAAAGCTGCCCGAAAACAACGGCGGCTTCCGTGACCTGAAATTTGGCAAAACCCACAAGGCCATGTACGAGAGCCTGTCGGCCGATCACCCGATTGATTTAACCCGTTATCAGGTAGCCAACTGCTACATGGGGCGCATTGGGCTGATTAACTCGGGCGGCGAAAGCCTCGGCGACGGCGACCGGGAACAAGCCATCAAGACGGCCATTGTGAACAAGCGCGCGGGCGGGCAAGGGCTAATTTCGGGCCGCAAGGCCTTCCAGCGGCCTTTTGCCGAGGGAGTTCAGCTGCTCAACGCCATCCAGGATGTGTACCTCGACAACGAGGTGACCCTGGCGTAAGATTTAATTGAGAAGTAGTAAGTAAGAAGAAAGCAAAGCAGCCCCCATCAGCCTACAGCGTGTTTTAAAAGCACAAGATGCAAGATGTATAGTAGGGTTTGAGCAAACTTCGTTCTTGATACTACTACTTAAGTAGGAACTGTTACTTATTAATGAAGCAAAATGTCCTGGTTTAAGCGCGTAGAGAAAGGCATCGTCACTCCGACGGAAGAGAAGAAAGAGACCCCGGACGGCTTGTGGTACAAGTGTCCTGAGTGCAAAACGGTGGCCGCTATGGCAGAGCACAAGCGCCGGCAATACACCTGCGCCAAGTGTAACCACCACGCCCGCATCGATTCGGCCGAGTATTTCGAGGTGTTGTTCGACGAAAACCAATTCAAGGAGTTGGATGCCGACATGAGCTCTGCCGATCCGCTGCACTTCGTCGATACGAAGGGCTACCCGCAGCGCATAGCCGCCACACAGCAGCAAACCGGTCTGCGCGACGCGGTGCGCACGGCTCACGGCCACCTGAATGGCCAAGATCTGGTGGTAGCCTGCATGGATTTCAAATTTATTGGAGGCTCGATGGGCTCGGTAGTAGGTGAGAAGATTGCTCGTGCCATCGACTACGCCCGCCAGCACCGCATCCCGTTCCTAATGATTTCCAAGTCGGGGGGCGCGCGCATGATGGAAGCAGGCTACTCGCTTATGCAGATGGCCAAAACGTCGGCCAAGCTAGCTCTGCTTTCAGAGGCGGGCATTCCGTACATCTCCCTGCTCACCGACCCCACCACCGGCGGCGTAACCGCCTCCTACGCCATGCTCGGCGACTTTAACATCTCCGAGCCGGGCGCGCTGATTGGTTTCGCGGGCCCCCGGGTTATCAAGGAAACCATTGGTAAAGACTTGCCTAAGGACTTCCAAAGCGCGGAGTTTGTGCTTGAGCACGGATTTCTCGACTTCATCGTAGACCGCAAAAACCTCAAAGCTCAACTGACGGATTTGCTGATGATGCTTCGGCCCATGCCGGAACTAGTGGCAGAAGCGCCGAGTGCGCGGCACAGCCTACGAACGGCCGGTACTACCTGAACCTGAAACGATAAGCACCTAAAATGCCCCCCAGAGATAAGAACTTGCGCTCTGAGGGGCATTTTGCCTTTCGGGTTTGGCTGCATAGTTGTAGCAAGGTTTTTGTTAGGCATAACCTGACAAACCACAAACTTTTTTAAGCAAAGTCCAGTAAGCAGCACTGAAATCATTCATTTCACCATTTAGTTTCTGTTTCACCAAGTACACTCCCATGAAATCCTCCAATTCAATTTTTTCTCTCTTCTTAGCTCTCACCCTGTTCCTAGGCTCGTGCGCTACCTCTCAGCAAGGCTCGACCACTACCGGCCCCGATACGACGGGCAACGGCACTGGACCTCGTAAGACGGGCATGAGCAAAACCGCGAAGGGTGGCGCTATTGGTGCAGGTAGTGGTGCCATAGCAGGTGCTGTATTAGGTCGTGTAATCGGTGGTAAGTCGGGTACAGCAGCAGGCGCTATCATTGGTGCTGCAGTAGGTGGCACGGGTGGTGCCCTGATTGGCCGTCGCATGGACAAGCAAGCTGAAGAGCTGCAGCGCGACATGCAGAACGCCAAAGTAGAGCGCGTAGGTGAAGGCATCAAAATTACTTTCGACTCGGGTATCCTGTTTGACACGAACGCTGCTACGCTGCGTCCGGCTTCAATGACCGAAATCGACAAAATGGCTGCTACTCTCCAGAAGTATCCCGATACCAACATCTTGGTGGAGGGCCACACGGATGCTAGCGGTTCAGACGCCATCAACCAGCCACTTTCTGAGCGTCGCGCTCAAGCCGTAGCTAACTATACCACCTCTAAGGGTGTAGATGCTTCCCGCATCCAGACTAAGGGATACGGTTCTTCGCAGCCCATCGCCGACAACACCACAGAAGCTGGCAAGCAAGCCAACCGTCGCGTAGAAATTGCTATCTATGCCAACGAAAAGATGAAGAAAGCTGCTGAAGAAGGTCGCTTGTAAGTGCTACTTCACCGGTTTATCTCCGTTGAAAAGAGGGCCGTCCAATAGGGCGGCCTTTTTTTGTGCTTTGCAAAAAGCCAGATAGTCAGTTTGCAGTGTGGCAGCGCTTGTGGTAGGATTTTGCAATCAGTTTGGCTAACCTAGAAGTTGTGCTTGCCGTTTAAATCGCTGATTACACCGTTCTCATTCCCATCACTTAACGGAAAAGAATATGAAGAATCTGCGCTTATACTTTGCCATGGTTGCGGCCATGTTGTTTTTAGGAAGTAATGCTGCCTTTGCTCAGTCGGACACCGGAACAGAGAAAAAAGGCTGGAGCCGGAAAGGTAAAGGCGCTGCTATTGGCGCCGGCACAGGCGCGGCAGCTGGTGCCATCATTGCCGGCAAAGGCGACCGTGGCAAAGGGGCCGTCATCGGTGCTGGCGCCGGCGCCGTGAGCGGCGCCTTGATTGGTCGTAAACGGGATAAGAAAAAAGACCCCCAGCGCCACCGCGAGTATACCCGCAAAGATTAAATGTTAGCTCGGTAATTCGCTTACTAATAGAGGCCATCCCACTTAGGGGTGGCCTTTTTGCGTTTAGTAGGACAATGAGCAAAATCTTTACGGTTGAGTATAAAGCTGGTAAAAAATCACTTAGAGCTTCGTAAAGCTGTTTTTGCTTGAATACGCTGCCATGCGCAAGAGTTTGGCAAGGTGGTTGCCTTTCGGCATGGTACGGCAGCCATTCTGAATCAACACAGCCAACAAGCTGCCGCTAACAACTACCAAAACAAACCCCTCATTATGAAACTCTCTCGTTCGTACATCGCCTGCCTGCTGGCTCTACTGCTACTAGGTGGCAACTTCGCTCAGGCCCAAACGACTACCAAAAAGCCAATGACTAAAACCGCTAAAGGCGGCTTGATCGGTGCTGGTGCTGGTGCCGTAGCTGGTGGCGTATTAGGCCGCGTGCTTGGCGGCAAAAACAGCACCGCAGGTGGTGCCATCATTGGTGCTGCGGTAGGTGGTGGTGCTGGTGCCCTGATTGGCCGTCGTATGGATAAGCAAGCGGCCGAATTGCAGCGTGAAATGGCCGGCGCCAAAGTAGAGCGCGTAGGCGAAGGCATTAAAATCACCTTCGACTCAGGTATTCTCTTCGCAAAGAACTCTTCTAACTTGACTTCAGAAGCTCAAAGTAACATTGCTGAGCTGGCTGCGACCCTGAAAAAGTACGGCGACACGAACGTACTAGTAGAAGGCCACACCGATAACACGGGCAGTGATGCTATCAACGACCCATTGTCGCAGCGCCGGGCTCAGGCCGTAGCTAACTACGCCCAAGGCCAAGGAGTAGAAGCTTCCCGCTTCCAGACTCAGGGTTACGGTTCGCGTCAGCCCATTGCTGATAACGCAACGGAAGCTGGTCGTACTGCCAACCGTCGCGTAGAGGTGGCAATCTATGCTAACGAAAAGCTGAAGAAGGCTGCCGAGCGCGGCACCATCTAAGCTTGCGCACTTAGTTTAAAAAAGCCCCCCAGAAAAGTTCTGGGGGGCTTTTTTGTGCTCAGTCTTAGCTGCTCGGTGGCGAGCGTGCAACCTCGAGTAGGGCTGGTCGGTACAACTGGCTATGCCAACCACCTACGACTCGCCGGCTGCGGAAAAGACCCGCGAGAACCATCGGATTCTGAATGAGTTTTTCCCGCCGCTGACGCTGGAAACTTCCCGCCGCTCGCCCATGCGTGAGCTGATTTCCACCATTCTTTCACACCGTACTACTCACGCCGACGAGGAACTGGCTTATGATCGGATGCTGGAGGCATTTGGTGATTGGGAAGGCGTGATAGCTGCCCCAACCACGGAGCTGGCCCACGCCATCCGTACCACGCGCTGGCCCGATACTCAAGCCCCACGCATTCAGGAGGTGCTGCGCCGCATCAAGGCCGAGCACGGCACTATTACCTTGGATTTTCTCATGGACTGGCCCACCGAAAAGGGCTTGGCCTGGCTGATGGATATGCCCGGTATTGGCCTGAAAACGGCTTCGTTGGTGCTGCTTTTTAATTTTAAGAAGCCCGTACTGCCCGTCGATACGCACGTGCACCGCATTGCCCAGCGCGTAGGCATGATTCCGCCCAAAGCCTCCGCCGACAAAGCGCATCAATTGCTGCTCACTCAACTGCCGGCCGATGCGCTGGTACTGCTTAACTTCCATAAGCACAACTACTGGCACGGGCAAAAAATCTGTTTGTTTCTGAAGCCCGATTGCCCAAAATGCCCCCTAAAGGGCTTTTGCAACTACTATCTCGAGCATTATGGTCCGGCTACGCCCGAGGCGCTGGCCGCCACGCCCAAGCGTTGGGATGAAGCGTGGGGCAAGCTGCCGCATTAGTCGTCGGTCATAATGGGCTACCTTTGCCGCTATGCGCCTCGTTCGTCATCCGGTACTGTGTAATTACTACGTCACTTACCGGTGCAATGCGCGTTGTTCGTTCTGCGACATCTGGGAGAAACCTTCGCCCTACATTCAACTGGATGATGTAATCCAAAACCTGCACGATTTGCAGCGTTTGGGCGTGAATGTGGTGGATTTTACGGGCGGCGAGCCCCTGCTGCACCGCCAGATTCATGAGTTTGTAGGCGTAGCCCACGACATGGGTTTTATCACCACGCTCACCACCAATTGCCTGCTTTACCCCAAGTACGCCGAGCGTTTGCGGGGCAAAGTTGATATGTTGCACTTCTCCCTTGACTCATCAGAGAAGGAGGTACACGATAAAGGCCGCGGCGTGGCCTGCTACGATTTTGTGCTGGAGAGCATTCGCGTGGCCAAAGACTTAGGCGAGCGGCCAGATATTCTATTCACGGTGTTTCGCGAAAACCTAGCGCAACTAGAGGCCGTGTACCGCGATATTACCCAGCCCAACGGCTTGATATTGATCATCAATCCGGCTTTCGAATACAACAGCGTGGCTACGGGCGAGCAGCTTAGCAACGACGAACTAGATTATCTGTCAGCTTTCGGCCGCCGCAAGGGAGTGTATCTGAATGAGGCCTTTATTCAGCTGCGCAAAGATGGCGGCAATCACGTAGCCGCGCCGGTGTGCCGGGCGGCTAGTACCACGCTGGTCATATCGCCCAGCAATGAGCTGGTGCTGCCTTGCTATCATTTAGGTGAGAAAAGCTTTCCTATCAATGGTCAGCTCTATGAGCTGTACCGTTCAGCAGAGGTACAGCAACTGGCGGCGCTGGAAGGGCGTTTGCCGGCTTGCGAAGGCTGCACCATAAATTGCTATATGCAGCCCAGCTTTGCCGTCGAGACGAGCAAGTATTTCTGGCAGGCCTTGCCAAGTACCCTCAAGTACAACCTAGCGAAAGGCACTTGGCGGCGGATGTTGTAGCGCTGCTTGGCGTGAACTTCTGATTGCAAGTCAAATCTTTTCTTTCCATAAAGCAACGCATTATGCCTGCTCTGATTCTTCCCGTGAAGGGAATTGCCCCCCAGCTTGGCCCCGACTGCTTCGTGGCCGACAACGCTACCATTGTGGGTGATGTGGTGCTGGGAAACAACTGTACTGTATGGTTTAACGCGGTCATCCGTGGCGATGTGAACAGCATTCGCATCGGGGAACGAACCAACATTCAGGATGGCGCCGTCATTCATTGCACTTATCAGCGAGCCGCTACGACGATTGGGGCCCGGGTTAGCATTGGGCACCGGGCTATTGTGCACGGCTGCACCATAGAGGATGATGTGCTCATCGGTATGGGCGCCATCGTGATGGACCACGCCGTGGTAGGAGCGGGCTGCATAATAGCGGCCGGAGCGGTAGTGTTAGAAAACACGCAGTGTGAGTCGGGCTTTCTGTACGCTGGCATTCCCGCCCGCAAGATCAAGCCTGTAACAGAGGAGCAACGCGCTAACCTGGCACGCACGGCGGATAATTATGTGTTGTACGCCAGCTGGTTTGAATAACAGTGTAATTATTGCTTTAATAGATTGTAATATATGAATAATTGAGTTTTAATTACGTAAATACTTATTTACTTTGGGCACATCTTCTTCATTCATTTTTTCCTAATCTAGTAGTTATCTCAACATGAGAAAAATTTATTCCTACATCACACTAGCCTTATTGACTAGTGCTTCCCTGTCGTCGTGTAGCCGTACCGATTACGCTTTTAAACCCAATACCTCACCTTATCATGGGATACAGCAGAGTGTAAGCGTTGCACCGGCTCGCACTGCTGAAAATGCTGCTACAGAAGTTACTTCTAGCTCAACAGCAATTGCTGAGACTGCAGTAACACCTGTTAGCCCAGCAGCTATTGTAGCCCCGGTACGCAAAGCGAAATTGCACGCAAAGCCAACTGCAGCAGCTCCTAAGCTTACTTTAACTACAGTACCTAAGAAAGTCGTTGATAAATTGGTGCGCACTGTAGATAAGCAGTTAGATAAGCACCAGGATGCAGCAGCCGTAAATCAACCTGCTTCAAAAGCCGGTCGTGCTGCTATTGTAGGAGGTGTTGGTCTGCTATTGCTATTATTAGGAGGAGCTGCTGAAATAGGTATTATTGCTCTAATAGGCCTTATTGCATTCCTAGTAGGCGCCATCATGCTCGTTATAGCACTTATCAACGGTGATTAACTTGCTTCCCTAATTAGCTACCTTATAGCTAAAAAAAGCCCCCCAGACGAGTTCTAGGGGGCTTTTTCTATAGGCAAAAACTATACAGTCTACAGATTCAGTGCCTCGCCGGCCTCGGCTTCTCGCTCCTCGGGCGTAATCACGCGAAGCTGGACTAGCTCTACGGCACGGCGGGAGCGTTGGAGAACCCGGAACTCATAGTTATCGACAACAGCCACGTCGTTTACTTCCGGGATATTGCCGTAAATCATGTTGAGCAAACCGCCTACTGTTTCGTAGTCGTCGCCTTCGGGCAGGGGATAAGGAAGGTACTCGTTAGCGTCGGAAATGGCGGTAGAGGTATTCACCCGATACTCATCGGCCGATACTTTTTCTACCACGGGCACCTCGTTATCATACTCGTCCTGAATCTCACCTACTAGCTCCTCGATTATATCTTCGATGGTGACGATGCCCGATACGCCGCCAAACTCATCCGACACAATAGCAATGTGCATGTGCTTGCGTTGAAACTGACGCAGCAAGCGGTTGATTTTCTTGGTTTCGGGCACGAAGTAGGCGGGCCGCATGATCTTGGCTAGCTCCACCGACTCACTGCGCCGAATAAGCTGAAGCAAGTCTTTCACGTACAGCACCCCCACGATATTATCGATGGAGCCTTCGTACACCGGAATGCGAGAGTAGCCCTCGCTGTACACCGTTTCTAATACTTGATCCTGGGGGGCATTTACATCGATGGCAGCAATCTTAGTGCGAGGCACCATGATCTGCTTTACCATCCGGTCGTTGAACTGAAAGACGTTTTCAATCAGCTCGTGCTCCGAGTCCTGAATCTCACCGCTTTGCTTGCTTTGGTCGAGCAGCATGCGTAGCTCCTCGGCTGTATGCACCTCCGAGCCGTGAATGGGCGTAACCCCAATGAGTTTTAGGAAAAAATTGGAAAGCCCATTGAGCACCCAGATAAAGGGGCGGAAAATAAAGTAGAAGAACTGCATAGGCAGCGCCACAAACAAGCTAACCGACTCGGGGCGCTGTATCGCCAGCGACTTAGGCGCCAGCTCGCCGAAGACGATGTGCAGGACAGTAATGACGGCGAATGAGGTTGGCAGCGCGATGCGGTGTGCCAGCGCCGGATCGGCCTGGAAGCCGACAAGCTCCATGAGCGCAATGATAATCTGCGAAACGACGCCCTCGCCAATCCAGCCCAAGCCCAGTGAAGCCAAGGTGATACCTAGCTGAGTAGCAGACAAATACGCGTCCAGGTGGGCCAGAATGCCTTGCGTTACCTTCGCAAAGCGGTTGCCCTCTTGCGCCTTCAAGTCTATCTGAGAGGCACGCACCTTGACGATAGCAAATTCGGCAGCTACGAAAAACCCATTTGCTAACACCAGCAAAATGGTAAGAAGAATATTTAAAGCCATAATGTCGGAAACTTCGGCTCACGCGGCCAAGTCGCCTTTATAACTACAAAAGTACGAGATTCCGTCCAAGCGGTTCTAGCTAAGATAACAATGCGGGGCTAGGGGGGTAAATTGGCAGTAATACAAGCCCCGAGCAACCCTGGTCACGCAAGTGTGACACTTCCTGACGAACTTTGTTTGCCTTGGAACTGATTATCACCTTATGCTGCCCTCTCGAATTTTATTTTCCCTGCTGTTGCTGTTGCTCGCCGGCGCGAGTGCCTGGGCGCAGGTGCTCACCCCTACCAAGCTCTCCACCACTATCAGCCAGCCAACGGCTAAGGTAGGCGACGAAATTGAGCTGATCGTGAACGCCCGTATGAGCGACACTTGGCATCTTTACGCCACCGATTTCGACCCCGATCTTGGTCCAACAGTTTTTGCGTTCACATTTCCAAAAAGCGACGCCTACGCAGTAGTGGGCAAGCCGAAGTCGATAGGAGCCAAAAAGAAGTATGACGACGTATTTGGAGGCGACATAACTTATTTCGACAAGACCGGCCAGATTCGCCAGCGTATTAAGCTATTGCAGCCCGGCGCACTCACCATCAAAGCCGACGTAGAATACCAGACTTGCACGGATGTTGACGGTCGCTGTATTCCTGGTGAGGAAACGCTCACCTTCGGCCCTATCGAAGTAGCGGCTGGCCCAGCTGGAACTGGTGCCGTAGCGCCACCAGCTACTACACAAGCCAATACAGCTACAACTGCAACTCCCACTCCCGGTAAAGCTGCGTCGTCTTCTCTAACCGCCGAAACAGCACCTTCAGAACCGACTGCCACTACAGCAGCTACGACAACCCAAGCGGCAGCCGCCGCGCCCGCCGTTACGGTGGCGCCCGCTACAGCTGCAACAGCCGGCGGCTCTGGCACGGGAAGCCTGTGGGGGTTTGGCGTGCTGGCCTTCTTCTCTGGTTTGGCCGCCCTGATCACGCCCTGCGTGTTTCCTATGGTGCCCATGACGGTTTCTTTCTTCACCGGCGGCACCGACAGCCGGGCGCGGGGCATCTTGAAGGCCCTAGTCTACGGACTGTCGATTATCCTGATTTACACGATCATCGGTGTCATCGTAGCGCGCCTGCTGGGGGAAGATGGGCCTAATTTTATGGCAACTCATTGGCTGCCCAACCTGATATTCTTCGCCGTGTTCGTAGTGTTTGGCCTGTCGTTCTTGGGGCTATTTGAAATCACGCTGCCTAATTCGCTGGTGAATAAAGCCGATGCGCAGGCCGATAAGGGCGGTTGGCTGGGCGTGTTTTTCATGGCTTTCACGCTGGTTTTGGTGTCATTTTCCTGCACTGGTCCTATCGTGGCTACGGTGCTGGGGCTGGCCGCTCGCGGCGAAACGATTATGCCGGTAGTAGGCATGTTTGGATTTTCATTGGCTTTCGCCTTGCCGTTTACACTGTTTGCTGTCTTTCCTTCCTGGCTCAAAAGCCTGCCTCGCTCTGGTGGCTGGCTGAACACCGTGAAAGTGGTGCTAGGCTTTGTGGAGCTGATGCTGGCTCTGAAATTCCTGAGCATGGCCGATTTGGCCTACCACTGGGGCTTGCTCAACCGCGACGTGTACTTAGTGCTCTGGATTGTGCTGTCGGCTTTGCTAGGGCTATATCTGCTGGGCAAATTCAAGCTTTCCCACGATAGCGAACTCACACACCTAAGTGTGCCGCGTCTGTTGCTGGCGGTGCTGGCCTTCAGCTTTATGACTTATCTGGTGCCCGGCTTGTTTGGTGCGCCCTTGCCGCTGCTAGCTGGGTATTTGCCTCCCCAATCCAACCGCGACTTCACGTTGGCCGCACCGGGGGGCGTTTCAGGGGTGCCAGCTACTACAGTCGCTAATCAATTATGTGAGCCGCCACGTCATGCGGGGTTTTTGGAGTTGCCGCACGGCCTACAAGGCTATTTCGATCTGGAGCAAGCGAAGCGGTGCGCCATTGCCCAGAAAAAGCCCATTTTCATCGACTTCACTGGCCATGCCTGCGTGAATTGTCGCAAAATGGAAGCTACGGTGTGGAGCGATCCGCAGGTGCTTAAGCGCCTGCGCGAAGATTATATCGTAGTAGCGCTGTACGTAGACGACAAGCAGGAACTGCCCCAAAGCGAATGGTACACCTCCAAACGTGACAACAAACAAAAAACCACGTTAGGTAAGCAAAACGCCGATTTTCAAATAGTAGAATATGGCGTAAATGCCCAGCCCTACTACGTATTGCTCAATGCCGAAGTCGGCAACCAGCCGCTGGTACCGCCTATTGCCTACGAGCCGGATGTCACGAGCTTCGTTCAGTTTTTGGATGCTGGCCTAGCCCAGTATCGTCGGCAGGCGCAGCCCATGGCCGCTCGATAAAGATGAGCGTAGGCCGAACTTGTGTGTCGTAAAGAATTTGCGCACTAAAAAAGCCCCCCAGGTAATTCCTGGGGGGCTTTTTTAGTATTTAGGTTTTAGAAAAGTTGGCTGGACGAAAAATAAAGAAGGCTGCACCCACCCAGATGCAGCCTCTCAATTAAGAACGTACCCACCCAGATACGTTCCGGTACTTCCCTTCCCACTTATATTCCCCAATCAGCTGTAGAAGGAGGGCTCGAACCTCCACAGAGTAGTTAGCCGGCCGCCGGACCAGTTTTTCCCGAATCTCTACCCCCGAGAGAGGAGGGCATGTCTACCAATTCCATCATCCTACAAGATGCTCAACCACCTTTCGTGTTTGATTATGACAAATGTAGTAGAAGCTTCCGAAAAGTAAAAATATGGTAAGCTTTTGCAATAAAATTTACACTATTTTTAATAAATAAGTATTTTTGTTGCAATGTACTAAATGAAAGACCCCAAAAATGGCTCGTGATTACGAACTTGACGATGTAGACCGCAAGATTCTCGCTCTACTCATCGCTGACGCGAAAATGCCCTACACCGAAATTGCCCGCAAGGTGCATGTGTCTGGCGGTACGGTGCACGTACGCATGGCCCGCATGGAGGAGCTGGGTATTGTGCTAGGCTCTACCTTACGCGTTGACTATCAGAAGTTAGGCTATGGAGTCAGCGCCTTCCTAGGAATCTATTTGACCAAAAGCTCGGTCTCGGATAGCGTAGCTAAGCTGCTCAGTAAGATTCCTGAGGTCATCAGCATTCACTACACTACCGGCAACTACGGCTTCTTCGCCCGCATTGTGTGCCGCGATACCCAGCACCTGCGCGACGTGCTCCACGATCAAATTCAGCTTATCGAAGGCATCGAGCGCACCGAAACGCTTATCTCGTTGGAGGAAAACCTGAACCGGTCTATCCAGTTACTTTAGGCTTGATAAGGAGCCAGCTACACAACGTATAGGAGACTTGAGAATTGGATTGATCCTTGCGCAATGACACGTAGTAGCTATATTTAGCAGGTACGTTTTTCACTTCGCCGTTCTCCGTGCGTATGAAAGCATTTTTATTTACTGTGTTGTTAGCCGGGTGCCTTTCGCTACCCGAAAGTGGCTGGGCACAAACACTGCCAGCCGTTTATTTGAATGCCCAAGACGAGGAAACGGTGCCCGACAGCGCCACGCATTATCGGGTCGTTGACCTGATCAGCGACACCGAATTCGGCGTCCGTGAATATTCTTTGGTAGGCACTCTGTTGCTGCGCGGCACGCTCACTGCCATTGAGCCGCCAGTGCGCAATGGCTTATTTACCTGGCTGTACCCCACAGGCGCTAAAGCCAGCCAAGTGCATTTTCGCGACAATAAGGCGCAGGGGCTTTTTGTGGCCTGGTACGAAGATGGGCGCGTACGCAGCCGCGGTGAGTACGAGCTGGGCCGGCGTGTGGGGCCTTGGCTGACTGTGCACCGCAACGGGCAAAAGCGCTCCGAAGGGCGCTACCAAAAAGGCCAGCCCCACGGCGAGTGGCGCTACTACTACGATACGGGCCAGCTTAGCGCCATCGAGCGCCTGTACGCGGGCCGCACACTTAGCCTCACGTACTACCTCCCTGATGGAGCCGCGCTAACCGGTACATCGCGAAAACGGCAACCGCCGGAGTTTCCGGGTGGCGACGCAGCATTATTGCGCCACCTCGACCAAACGACGGTATACCCGAAGGAAGCACGTCGCCGCAATCTGACCGGACAGGTGTTTGTGAATTACACTGTGGGTGAAGATGGGCGGGTAAGCGACGTACGCGTGGTGCGAGGCCTGTCACCCGAGCTCGACAATGAAGCTCGGCGTGTAGTAACCAATCTGCCTGCTTTCCGGCCGGGCCGAGAGTATAACTTACCCACCGCCATGACCTTCACGGTGGCTATCAACTTCACGCCTAGCTTTACGCTCTTTGGCAACTCACTCCCGCCCCAGGCTCCGCCCACGGAAGCGCGAGCCAGCAACCCCGACGCAAACTTCTAGCTGCTTTACCAGAAAGAATTTCAATAAAAAAGCCCCCCAGACCTAGTCTGGGGGGCTTTTTTATATAAAAATATGCTTAAGCTACAGTTACTTGAGCGTCTAGCTTTTGGGCCAACACATGCTTCGGCACGGCACCTACTTGCTTATCCACGATCTGGCCATTTTTAAACACGAGCAGCGTCGGGATGCTGCGAATGCCAAACTTGGCGGATGTTTGCGGGTTAGAATCAACGTCAACTTTGCCGATAATAACACGGCCTTCGTACTCGCCGGCCAGTTCCTCCACTACGGGGCCTACCATGCGGCACGGACCACACCACTCGGCCCAGAAATCCACGAGCACGGGCTTATCGGAGTTGATTATTTCTTCAAAATTAGAATCGGTGATTTCAATTGCTTTGTGTCCCATGATAGTAGGGGTTGAATGGTGTAGTTATCTGAGTGCTTACGAGCAAACGGGCCGCAAGGTAGCAGATTGGAGTTCAACAAGCCGCACGCCGGAAAGTTCAGTTTAGGCGATGGGCTATATTCTAGAATCTGCTTCGAGCATTTTTGAGGCTATTAAATCAGCTGACAAGCTTCAATCTCCATTTCCCGCATCTTCCGAATAAATTCCTTGGGCTCGATGCGGTAGCGGCGGGAATACGTATCAACCACCAGATGCTCGTGGGGCTCCGCGAATTTGATTTCGAGCTTTTTGGAGCCTGCGCAGCCTTCCACTGCCTCCATAAAGCGGTCCATAAAGGGTTCGGTGATGGTGCGCAGGTCGAGCTGCACGCGCACGCCGTTAGAGAGCTTCTCGGCCACGTTGAACAGGGGCTCCATGGTCAGAACCTTGAATTCGAACTGGTCGGAGTCGCGGAAACGTTGCTGGTACTTGCCCCGGATATACATGGGCGGCACCTGCTCTTTGTCGTAGTTGCGGGGGTTAATTAGGCCCGAGAACTTGCTGTAGTCGTCGCGGAACAGAGCCAAATTGAGCGTCGATTCGTAGTCTTCTATGTTGAAGCTGACGAAGGGCTGCCCGGTTTTGGTGGTCTTGAACAACACGTTAGAAATCAGACCAGCTACGGTGATGTCGCGGTTTTTGTAGCTCTCAATCTTATCCAGTCCGCAGGTGCAATAAGAATCGATTTCGAGCTTGAAGTCGTCGAGCGGGTGGCCGGAGAGGTAGAAGCCTACCACTTCCTTTTCGCGGCGCAGCTTCTCGGTGGGGCTCCAGGGCTCCAGGTCCTGAATCTTGGGCATGGGAATAGACATCATGTCACCGCCCCCGCCAAACAGGCTCTGCTGGGCCGATTCCTTAGCGGCTTGATGCTGCTGGCCCACTTTCATTGCCTTCTCGATTAGATTTTGGTCACCAGAAGGCGCTTCAATGAACTGGCGACGGTGGTAGCGCTCAAACGAGTCGAAAGCGCCGGCCTGGGCCATGCTTTCGAAAGTTTTCTTGTTCACGGCCCGCAGATTTACCCGGCGCGAGAAGTCGAAAATGTCTTGGTAAGGTCCCGCTTTTTCGCGCTCCCGCACGATTTCCTCTACGGCTGCTTCACCCGCGCCTTTCACGGCCGCCATGCCAAAGCGAATCTGACCCTTGTTGTTCACGTTGAACTTCAAGATGGATTCATTTACGTCGGGGCCCAGTACGGCTACGCCTTGCTTGCGGGCTTCTTCGATAAAGAAGGTTACTTTCTTGATGTCACCCATGTTGTTGGTGAGCACGGCAGCCATGTACTCGGCTGGGTAATGGGCCTTGAGGTAGCCGGTCTGGTAGGCCACCACCGAGTAGGCGGCGGAGTGGGAGCGGTTGAAGCCGTAGGCCGCAAATTTCTCCATCACGTCGAACACCTCGTTGGCTTTTTTTGCCACGATGCCATGCAGCTTTTTGGCGCCTTCGCAGAATTTCTCCCGCTCCATGGCCATCTTCTTCATGTCCTTCTTACCCATGGCCCGGCGCAGCAAGTCGGCGCCGCCTAGGGAGTATCCGGCCAGAATCTGGGCCGTCTGCATGATCTGCTCCTGGTACACCATGATGCCCTGGGAGTAGTTCAGAATGGGCTCCAGCAACTCGTGGGGGTAGTCAACCGTTTCGCGCCCGTGCTTACGGTTGATGAAGTTCGGGATGAACTGCATCGGGCCCGGCCGATAGAGGGCGTTCATGGCAATCAGGTCCTCAATGTTGGTGGGCTTGAGGTCCTTGAGGTACATGCGCATACCTTCCGACTCGAACTGGAACGTGCCGATGGTGTCGCCGCGCTGGTAGAGCTCGTAGGTTTTCTGATCGTCGATCGGAATCTCGTCGATGTCGATCTTGACGCCGTGGTTGCGCTCAATTAGGTTGATGGCGTCCACGATAATCGTGAGCGTTTTCAGGCCCAAGAAGTCCATCTTGAGCATACCGGCACTCTCAATCACCTTGCCGTCGAACTGCGTTACGAGCAGGTCGGAGTCTTTGGAGGTAGAGACCGGAATGTACTTGGTGATGTCGTCTGGGGCGATGATGACGCCGGCGGCGTGAATGCCAGTATTGCGCACGGAGCCTTCCAGACGCTCGGCTAGGCGCAGGATCTGTCCGCGCAGGTTGTCGGGCGCCTCGTCGCGGCGGATCATGTCCAGCTCCTGGTTTTCGGCAAAGGCCTTGGCCAGGGTGGTACCGACTTGCTCGGGGACCATTTTTGCCAGATCGTTGGTCTGGGGCAGGGGCAGTTCCATGGCTCGGGCCACGTCCTTGATACTGGACTTGGCGGCCATGGTACCGAAGGTGATAATCTGGGCCACCTGGTTCTTGCCGTACTTATCTACCACATAGTCAATGACTTTCTGACGGTTCACGTCGTCGAAGTCAATGTCAATATCGGGCATCGACACACGCTCTGGGTTCAGGAAGCGCTCGAACAGCAGAGAATACTTAATCGGGTCGATGTTGGTGATGCCGATGCAGTACGCCACGGCCGAGCCCGCTGCCGAGCCCCGGCCCGGACCTACGGCTACGCCAATGTTGCGGCCGTGGTTGATAAAGTCCTGGGTAATAAGGAAGTAACCCGCAAAGCCCATGGTTTCAATCACGCGCAGCTCATAATCAAGGCGTTCCTCGATTTCGGCTGTCCGTACGGAGTAGCGCGGCTTAGGACCCTCAAAAGCGCCTTTAAACGTGAGGAAGCGCAGGAAGGCGTCGGCGGTAGGGTGCTCGGGGGGGAGCGGAAAGTTGGGCAGCAGAATGTCGCGTTGGAGCTTTGGCGGCGTGATCTTGTCAACGATTTCGTTCGTGTTATCCAAGGACTCCGGCACGTCGTGAAACAGCGCGGCCATTTCGGCCTGGGTCTTGAAGTAGAAATTATCGTTGGGGAAGCCGAAGCGGGAGCGGGGCTTGGGCAGCTGCATCTCTTCGTCGATACGCATAAGCTGGCGGCGCACATGGTCGTCGCTGCTGGCTAGCGGTCTAAGCTGATCGAGGTGGTTGTAATGCACCTTATTGTCCTGCGAGATCAGCCGGAAGTACTTGGTCTGGAAATCGCCAACCGGAATGCTGTGCTCCTCGCCGGTGTTCACGCATAGCAGCAGGTCGTGGGGGGCAAAATCTTGCTGATCTACGTAGTGGGAATCGTTGGTGCAGATAACCTTGACGTTATACTTCAGCGCCCAGCGCAGCAAGATCTGGTTTAGGTCTTCCTGACTTTTGCCCGTGTTATCAATGTTCTCAATGCCGTGGCGCTGAATCTCGATGTAGTAGTCGTCGCCGAACACATCGAGCCACCATTTCAGCTTTTCTTCGGCCTCCGACTCGGTTTTCCAGAGCAGGGTTTGGGGAATTTCGGCGCCAATGCAGCAGCTCGTCGCAATCAGGCCCTCGTGGTATTGCAGCAGCAGCTCCTTATCGATGCGGGGGTACTTGGAATACACGCCCTCAATAAAGCTCATGGAGCAGAGCTTGGCTAGGTTGTGGTAGCCGGCCTGGTCCTTGGCCAGCAGCAGCTGGTGGTGGCGCACGTCGCGCTCGCCTTTTTCCCGGCTGAAGCTCTTTTTGTGGCGGTCTTCTACTAAGTAAAATTCGCAGCCTACGATGGGCTTCACGTTGTATTTATTGGCCTCGGCCACGAAGTTGAAGGCGCCGAACATATTGCCGTGGTCGGTGAGGGCGACGGCGGGCATGCCGTCTTCCTGCGCCTTTTTCATGAGCTTCGCAATGCTGGCCTGCCCGTCGAGCAGAGAGTATTGGGTGTGGCAGTGAAGGTGGGAAAACGTAGGCATGGCAAGTATTTTAAGCGAACAAGAATCTAGTAAAGATACCCAAGCCCGCCCGGAGTTGGAAGATAAAAGAGCCCTTCGGCTGATAATCAGCTAGATAAAAATGCCCCCCAGCCAACCCCACCATGACCCCCTAGCGTATAGATTCTAACTAAAGAGACGTTAAGCATGTTGGCATAGCTAACTTGCCCCCTCGGGACCTTACAACCCGGACTTCCTTTGGACGCCTGACACCTACTAAAGTATATGAAAGCTTTACCCGCCGTCCTTACCGACCCGGTTTATCAAAAACCTGCTGCCTACTCCTGGCTGGAAACTCAGCTCCTGAAGGTGTGCCAGGATGAGCGCGATTTGCCCTTCGCCCGCCTTCTGTTCAACATCACGCTTACGCTCATCCCACTGGCTATTCTGCTTTACATCCCTGGC
The DNA here is from genome assembly GCF_054051685.1 of Hymenobacter sp. HD11105. Lineage (NCBI taxonomy): Bacteria > Pseudomonadati > Bacteroidota > Cytophagia > Cytophagales > Hymenobacteraceae > Hymenobacter > Hymenobacter sp. HD11105. The sequence continues at coordinate 1,102,809 of NZ_JBSWBR010000001.1, forward strand.
CTGCCCAACGGGCTGTGGTGGGCGGCAGCCGTGCTGTATCATTTTCTAAACAACGTCACTTTCAAAGGTCCTTTTGGTCTGATGCTGCATTGCGTATGCCACCGGCCCCTGTTCAAGAAACAGCACGACTGGCTGAATATGTGCATTCCGTGGGTGATTGGGCCGTTCTTCGGGCAGACACCAGAGACGTATTATACCCACCACATGGGTATGCACCACGCCGAAAACAACATGCCCGAAGACACTAGCTCCACCATGAGCTACCAGCGTGATTCGTTTTTTGGGTTTTTGCAGTACCTGGGTGACTTCGTCACCGTTGGTATTTTCCGTTTGCTTTCTTACTTCGACCGCAAAAAGAAAAAGAAGTTTTATTTCAAATCGATTCGGGGCGAGGTGGCGTTTTTTGCCTGGTGCATTGGCATGAGCTTCGTGAATTTCCCTGCTACGTTCGCGGTGTTTATTCTGCCCTTCATCATCTCGCGGGTGGTAATGATGCTCGGCAACTGGACTCAGCATGCCTTTGTGAACCCCATCGACCCGGCCAATGCCTATCATAACAGCGTAACGTGCCTGAACACCAAGTACAACCACAAGTGCTGGAACGACGGCTACCACACTAGCCACCATGTACGGCCTGCCCTGCACTGGACCGAGCACCCCAACCATTTCCTGAAAACGTTGCCCAAATACGTGCAAAACGACGCTATCGTGTTTGAGGGCATCCATTGGCTCCACCTCTTTGCTTGGCTCATGACCAAGCGCTACGACCTGATGGCTAAGCACTTCGTGAACGTAGGCGACCGGTATAAGAATGATGATGAGATTGTTGAAATGCTGAAATCGCGGACGGCTCGCTTTTCTGAAGAAGCTACATTAGCGTACAACTAAGCACAGCTTTGCTCTTATTTAAAAACCAAAAAGGACGGCGCTAAGCCGTCCTTTTTGGTTAAAATCGTTTCTGCGAAAAGCTACTTCGCGGCCCGAATTGTCAGGACTTCGCCGGGCCGTACGTTGAAATCAGGCTTATTATTCCATTCCATAATCTGCTTGATGGTAACGCCGTACTTGCGCGAAATAGCGTACATCGACTCGCCCGCCGCGACGATGTGCTGCACTGGGCTGTTCACTGCGGGCGTGGTAGCTGCAGGTTTGGCAGCGGCCGGCGCCGGCTTTGGCGTCGTTGGAAGCGTGGCTGGAGCGGTTGGCTTTGGACTTGCAGCCGCTGCTGCGGTCGGTGGGGTCACGCGGAGTACCTGGCCCAGATCAAGCGCAGCGCTGGGGGACAAATTATTCCAGGCTGCTAAGTCGGCGGGGCGTACGCCGTAGCGCCGGGCTACGCTGTACAGCGACTCACTTTTTTGCACTACGTGCTGACCACTGGCAGGCACGGATTCTACGGCAGTAGAAGCAGGGACCGGTGTAGGGGCGGGAGTGACGCGCACCGGCGCAGGCGTGGCAGCTGTCGGGGCCGAAGCTGGCTGGGCCGGTGCCGTTTTGGCGGGGGCTACTTTAGACGAAGCAGGCAAATCACGCAATACAACCTGACCAGGATTTTTCACCACCAGGTCAGCGTTATCAGTTTCAGGGGTGTCAGTGGCAGCCCGGCGAGAGGTGTCCTGCGGTTCAGCTGCCGTCGTAGATTGAGTGTCTTGTGGGGATGATTGATCTATAGTTGAGACAGCCGGCTTGGTAAGCGCTGGTTTCGATGCCTGCGCTTTCTTAACTGTATCAGGGGCAGCCGTGGGGGGCAAATCTTCCTCAGCTGGTTGAGCAGCCGGCGCTGGAGTAGGCGTGGCTGCCACTATAGCTGGAGTATCCTCTATCGTTTCTTCCTCTTCCTCCGTTACGGGGCTTGGCACCGGCTGGCTGCTAGCGGGCTCGGCAGGTGCTTTCTTACCCGGCAAAAGGATGCGGCGCTGAGTAGGAGCAGGCTGTGAAGTAGACGTTGATGCCGTTGGAGCCGTACCACCGCTGCTCACTGGGCGCTCGAAAGCGGCCATAGCCCGGCTGTCCTGGCTGTCCACGTATTCCACGGCCACTTCGCGCGGGCGGGTAAATTGTAGCCAAAGCATGCGTCCGGGTCGAAGCTCTTCGTTGCGGCGCATACGGTTTTTGGCCAGAATAGCCTGAGTGCGTACGCCGTATTTCTGCCCTACCGTGGTTACTGTTTCGCCCGGCTGAGCTATGTGGTACTGCACCGAGGACTTATCACGCTTTTTCTGCACGAAATAAGGCTGGCCGACCACAATGTTGTCGAAGGCATACAAATCATTGTACTGCATGAAGCGGCGCATCTTCAAATTAGCGCGGCGTGCCAGACTTTCCTTGGTATCGCCGGGCAGGGCTACAATGGCGCGCAAGCCGTTGATACGCACGAAATCAGCGTTTTCGGGGTCGATTTCGGGCTGGGTGAGGAGCTGGCCAGCCGTGGCCGTGCGCTGCTGAGCGAGCAAAGCGGTGCGCTGTAGCTCATCAGTAATGGGCACCAGCACCGTGTAGGCTTTGCCCGCCGGCACGGTGCTGCCAGGCAGCAGCCAGTGGTTGTGGCGAGCCAGTTCGGCGGGGTCCGTTTGCAGCGTTTCAGCTAGCGAAGCTAACTGCTGACCGGGCTGCACTGGAAACTCCTGCAGCAGCATGGGCGGCTGCGGATTTTGGCCCACGGCGGGCTCGTAGGCTACTTTGTGCGCCAGAAAGGTGAGAATATATGGGTGGGTTTTTTCGGAAATCTCCATTTCCGTCGCGTCCACATCGGTGGGCAGCGTGTAGGGCTTGGTGCCCGTCAGGCCGAGGTTGTAGCTGAGCAGGGTATTTACCCAATTGCGAAACGTGGCATTGTTGCGCTTGAAATAAGCCGCCGCCCCGCGCGAGGAAGCCACAATGTGCTTGCGCTCGTCCACAATTCCGTCTACCTGCACGCCCAGTTCCGTCGCCGACTCGCGCTTAAACTGCCAATAGCCCACCGCGTCGTGAATAGATTGAGCTTCGCCCTGCAAACCACTTTCCTGCAACGCCAGGTATCGAAAATCGAGCGGAATTCCCTCGGCCTGAAACGTGCGGTCAATCAGTGGAAAATACGCGTCAGCTAAGTCGACGCGGGCCTGAAATGAAGGCTGGTAGCGACGCAGGGCATCCACTTTTTGCTGCACTGCCTGTCGGCCACCATTTGTCAGGCGAAGGCGCATGCCTCCAAAAGCAAGCTCGGAAGGCACCGTTACGCTTTGAGCACCCGCCAGCAGGGGCAGGACCCATAAGAGTAGCAGAAGTATTCTTTTGTTCATCAGATAAGTAGATAACACGATCAGTAACGCTCGGCTACGGAGTTTATCTTACAAAGAAGGCAAATCTGTGGCGAAAATATGTCGTTGCCTTCTCTCAGTAGCCCTTCGCAACCCGGCTGGAAGACACGAAAAAGCCCCCAACAGCCATCGGCCAATGGGGGTTTTTCGTTGTTGACTAAGGTTTAGCGTGGAGAACCTGCATCGCCGGCCGGACCGCGGCGTTCCGGCCGCTCGCCGGCGCCACCAGTGTTGCCAGTGCCGCTCCGTAGGTTGTAGGTAAACATCACCATGAAGTAGCGCCGCAGAATATCCGTGCGGGTGTCCTCGATGAAGGCTTCCGTCACGTTGCGCTGAATGCTGCGGTTCTGACCTAGTATATCGAAGGCATACAGGCGAATCTCACCGCGCTGCTTTTCAAATATTTTCTTGCCTATGCTGGCATTCCAGAGAGCGTATTGCTGGTTGAAACCCTGCGCTAGGCCGCCATTATAGCGGTGGGTGAGGTCGGTTTGCAGCGTAAAGCCATTTCCCACAATCCAGTTGAAGCGCAGTTGGCTATTCTGGGTAAAGTAGTTGGTATTCAGTTGGGTGCGGGCGGTGTTGCGGGCTCGGCTAAAGTTAGAGTTGGACGACACCGTAAAGTCCAGCCGCTCGCTGATGTTGCTGCTCACTACCGCGCCCAAGCCCAAAGTAGGTGTCTGCGAGTAGTTGACTACATCGTTGATCAGGCCGGGTGTGCGGCTGTAGCCGGCCGTGGCGTTTAGGTTTATATTGGATTTGATAAAGCCCACCGGCAAGCCATAGCTGAGCACACCACGAAAATTGTACTGCTGCCCCAGGTTGATGGGGCGCGTTAATTGCCCCCCAGCGGGTAAGCGCACCACGCCACCATTCAGCTCCAACTCTCTGTCTTCGGTGGCAATAAGGGTGCTGTTGGTGATGTAGTTATCGGTGAAGTTACCGAGCAGGAGCGCAAAAAACGTAGTCGATTTTTCGGGCTTGGCCGCTGAGTAGCGGATAGTAGCCGAGTGCTGGGTTTGCTGTTCCAAGGCCGGGTTGCCGGTGGTGAGCTGTAAGGGGTTGGCGTTGTTCACGACTTCCTGCAACTGCCCGATGGAGGGCGGCGGCGTGCTGGAACGGTAGAAAAAGCGCAGATTCTTCTCCTTGGAGAAGTTGTAGCGCACCATGGCGTTGGGCAGGAAGTTGTAAAACGAGCGGTTTAGGCTGGTAGTCAGCGGAAACTCCTGGTCGCTACTCAAATCAGCTTTTTGACCCGTCGCACCGACCATTACCTGCAAGTCTTTCGTTTGGTGGCGAAAGCTCACGCCCAAGCCTTGGGTCAGGTAGGTATTGGTGAATACGTTGCTCAGCGCAGGGTTTAGCTCGGCATACTCCCCGATGTCATCCACGAAATCGAAGGTGCGCTTGTCGGAGTCGTTGGGGGCGTAGGCCAGCGTGTAGTTGAACTGCAACAAGTCTTGCTTGCTCAGCGGCTCGGTGTATTCTAGGCGCGTGCCCAGGTTCCAGCCACTCTGATCCAGGGCCGAGAACTGATTAAGCGAATCGGATTCGGATAGAGTGCGCAGGTTGTGATCGCCCTCGCGCTGATTGTAGTTGACGTTTGCATTGACAGACATTGTGCGGCCGCGCTTGCTGAAACGGTGGCGGTAGAGCAGGTCGTTGCTGGAGTTGAGGCCCGTGAGGCCGGAGCGGTAGGCGCTGAGCACATTGCTGCTCCCCAGGCCATCGGCGGCGGTAAAGCCGTTCAGATTGTTGTTGCCTCTGTTTTGCTGCAAAGACAGGCGCGGCCGAAATAAGATCGAATTAGCCGAATCGATTTGGTGCTCCAGACGCAGATTGAAGCGGTGGTTGATATTGCGGCTGGTCGTTCGGGCATTTTCGGTATAAGTTTGATTTGCCGCCCCATCCGAAAGCGCAAACTGCCGAAATAGGTTGGTATTGGCCTGATTCTCTGACAAATTGAAGAAATAGCTGCCCGTCACCTGGGTTTTTTTCTTCCACACATCCGAGTAGTTAAGGCCGATGGCGTGGGTAGTCGAGATGCCACCGCTGGGGCTCACCAGGAAGTCGCCGGTGTTGTTGCCGCCTCCGCCGGGGCCACCGCCACCAGGACGACCCCCGCCGCCGGGCCGGCCACCACCTCCGCGGTTGCCGCCGCCACCCCCGCCGCCCGAGCTACTAGTTACGCCCAGCAGGTCGTCGGTGGCAAAGTTTTGCTCGTTTATGTTGTTAGACTGGGCGACTACCGAAAAGCGCCGGTCGCCTTCGAAGGAGTTGTAGTTACCGCTCACGCGGTAGCGCTCGTCGCCCGCGCCGGCCACAAAGCGCCCAAATTGCCCCGTCCGAAAGGCGGGCTTGGTCACGATGTTGATGGTTTTTTCGGTGTTGCCGTCGTTGAAGCCCGAGAACTGCGATTGCTCGCTCTGCCGGTCCAGCACCTGAATCTTGTCAATCATCTCAGCCGGAATGTTCTTCAGCACTGCATCCGGGTCGTCGCCGAAGAAGGGCTTACCGTCGACGAGTACGCGCTGCACATTTTCGCCTTGGGCCTGCACCCGACCATCCTGCACCGTTACGCCGGGCATTTTGGTGATGAGGTCCTGGGCATTGGCGTCGGGGTTAGTTTTGTAAGCGCGGGCATTGAACTCGGCCGTGTCGCCCTTCTGTACAGCGGCGGCAGCGCGGCCGGTTACCTCCACTTCTCGCAGTTTTATCTGGCTAGAGCCTAGTAAAATGGCCCCCAGCGCTACTGGCGCCGATGCTACCGTAAAGGGTCGGCGCTGGGTTTGGTAGCTGACAAAGGAAACGGTGAGCAGGTAGCGGCCAGGTGCCACTTCAGCAAACGCGAAATTGCCCCCCGCATCGGTAGCTACGCCTTGCTTCACGGAGTCGGGGAGACGGATGAGCAGCACGTTGGCGCCCGGCAGCCCAGACTGGTCGGTGGCGTCCAGCACGCGGCCGCTTACAGGTTGGTTTTGGGCGAAGGCCGAAGTGGCAGCAAAGGTCAGGCAGAAGCCAAACAGCAGGCGTAGCGCCTTTTTCATACACGAAAGATCAGGGTACTGTGGGCGTAGACGCCTGGTTTTCGGCAGGGTTTAATCTGGCGTGCCAAGGAAAGTGAATCTTTTTGGCTTTGTTGCGGTTTACTGTCGCCTATTATGGATCAAAAAAGCCCCCCAGCGTAAGGTTGGGGGGCTTTTTTGATGCCTTATAAAATATTGTCAAATCTTGCGTAGCAGCAGCAAACCATCGCGCAGGGGCAAAAAAACGTTTTCTACCCGCGAGTCAGCCTGAATCTTGGCGTTAAAGGCCCGGACGGCTTGCGTGTCTTTATCGGCGGACTTTATGGGGTAGGAGGGCAGAGCTTTATCACCCCAAAGCACATTGTCGATCAATAAAAAGCCTCCTGGCCGCACCTGATTAATGACAAGCTCGAAGTACACGTCGTTATTAATCTTATCGGCGTCAATAAACACCAAGTCCCAAGTTTCGGTGAGGGAGGGGAGCACCTGGCGGGCATCACCAATATGCAGGTGAATTCGGTCAGTAAGGCCGGCGGCGGCCACGTAGCGCCGGATTCGGCTTTCCAACTCGGGGTTAAATTCAATGGTGTGTAGCTCGCCGTCGGGCAGTAATCCTTCGGCTAGGGATAAGGCCGAGTAGCCCGTGAAAGTGCCGATTTCGAGCACGCGCCGGGGCCGCACCATGTGGCTGATCATGCTCAGCAGGCGCCCCTGCAAATGGCCAGACAGCATACGCGGCGCCAGCACCTGCACGTGGGTTTCGCGATTCAACTGCCGCAATAGTTCCGGCTCGGGCGTGGTGTGGGCCTCGGCGTAGGCGTGGCGTTCGTTGTCGGGGGTCACAGCTGAGGCTACTTGTGGGCGAGGTTGTGAGCAATTTCGCGCTTAAGGGCGCGGGCGGCTTTGGCTTGCTCGGAGGGTTGAAAATAGCGCCGCATGATAAGCGCCGTAATTAATTGTGCTAAGCAGAATGCGCTAATGCCCGTCACGATGAGGGTAATAATAACTCCCCGCCAAAATGTTTCCTGTATGAGTACGAAAGCTAGCCAGAGCACGAACGTGAGGATACCATTCATAGTCCAGAATAGGCGCCGGATCTTGCCGGTGGCTTTCACTAAGCGGGGCTGCGCGGGCAGCTTCCACACAAACCAGGCAATGGCTGCTAAGCCAATAACGGAGGAAATATATTGCAGCCAGCGGTAAAGAGTTAACGGGCCCACGCGCAATTTTAACAGCTCAAGGTCTACTGTAATGAGGCTGTCGTTGTGCGTAAACGCATCCCAGAAGATATGCGATAAGCTGCCCACCAAAATGCCCAGCACAAGCCGGGAGCTCCAGAGGTTACGCATAGGCCAAGATTCCTCGGCTAGCCGGCCCAGCCGGGCGCGTAAAAATAACGGCAGACAGCGCACTAAAGGTCGTTTTACTACCCCATGAAACAGGCCTGCAATGAGCAGACAAATAGGCAGATCGAACCAGAATAGTCCCGCCCACGTGTGCCCGTAGTGGCCATAAGCCCGTAAGCGCAGAAAATACTCAATATCGGGGGCCATGCTGCCAAGCACTAAACCCGTCATAGATAGCCACCGACGGGTTCGAAATAGAAAAGGCAGCACGATAGCTGGATGCGAAAGAGTAAAGGGCATAAAGAAGATACGCTAATAATAAGTCGCTAGTATAGAAGTACCTACTTAGTTAGGTGCGATGAAGTTGGGCTTCGAGGTAGCTTCTCCAGCCGAAATCGCCAGACTTGGTGGCCCGATTTGCCCGTTTCCTGCCAATAGCTTGTAATGCGATAAAGGCCATCGTAACGAAAAAAATGCCCCCCAGCCTCCGCAACGCGGCGCGTTACACGCACAGGCAACTGCTCGGTATAGCTGCGGACCAACTCTAGGTTGGCGCCCGTCAGGGTTTGATCCGCTACCTGCTCGCCCGAGGCACCGCTGCGCCCACCTTGGCCCGTGTAGACAATAACGTGGCCGTGGTCTTCGTCGTCCTCATACATCCCAGACAGCACGATGGACTCGGCGCCTACGCCACTCCGGGCTCCTATGCCCGCCCGCGTCGGCCGGTGAACCCCAGCAGCACTTAGCTCTAACCGATTTAAAAACTCGTGACCTTCCCGAATACCAGGAAGGTCACCAAATACGCTAGTCTGCTTTGCCATTCTTGCTGCTATTCCGGCACGTATTGCAGCACGCTTAGGTTGTCGTCGTGCAGCACATCATTCGCCAGCTCGCACAATTCGGTAGCAGTAATGCGGCGAATACGGTCGAAAATCTCGGTGAGGGGCTCTACGCGGCCTAGGTCGAGGGTGCTTTTGCCCAATAGCTGCATCAGGCCGCTGTTGCTTTCTTCCGACATGGCTAGCTGGCCCATAAGCTGCTCTTTGGCCGTGTGTAGCTGCAAGGAGCCCAGCGGCTTTTCGCGCAGGGTCTTTAGCTCTTTCTGCACCAACGCCACCGTGCGTTTCACTTGCTTTTTCTCGGTGCCGAAATAAATGCCGAACAAGCCCGTGTCGGTATAGGGAGAATACGTGGCATCGATGGTGTACACGAGGCCATATTTCTCCCGCACACCTAGGTTGAGGCGCGAGTTCATGCCGGGGCCGCCAAGTATATTGGTCAACATGAAAAACGGGATGCGGCGCGGATCCTCGATAGGGTAGGCCGGCCCGCCGATAAGGCAGTGAGCCTGGGTTATCGGCTTGCGCTCCAGTTGATCGACGCGCTGATAAGAGGAAAACGGCGTGCGGGGCCGCGGGCCTAAACGAGCGGGTAGCGGGGCCAAGTACTTCTCGGCCAAGCGCTTAACTTCCGTAAACGGCAGATTGCTCACCGAGCTAAACACCAGCCGGTCGGTGCGGATGTTGTCGGCCAGAAACTGCCGAAAATCCTGCTGCTGAAAGCTCGATACGCTCTGGCGGGTACCCAGAATATTGTGGCCCAAGGCATGATTGCCGAAGATAACGGCGTCGAAATCATCGATGATAGCATCTTCGGGCGCATCGTGGTACATGGCCATTTCTTCCAGAATCACGCCGCGCTCCTTCTCAATTTCACGCTCCGGGAATACAGAATGAAAGGTCAGATCGGTGAGCAGCTCGAAGGCACGCTCAAAGTGCGTGCTGAGCAGGGAAGCGTAGAAGCAGATTTTCTCCTTGGTGGTATAGGCATTCAATTCGCCCCCCACGGTTTCGAGGCGGTTGAGAATATGGAAGGAACGGCGTTTTTCCGTGCCTTTAAAAGCCATGTGCTCCCAGAAGTGAGCCAGGCCTAGTTGATGTTGGTCTTCATCGCGCGAGCCAATGTCGAGCAGAAAGCCACAATGCGCGATTTTGGTGTGTAGTACTTGTTTATGTAACACGCGAATGCCGTTGGGCAGCTCGTGCAAATCGTAATCGGCCATGTAGAAGGACTTGGAGTCGTAAGAACGGACGGGAAACAGGTGGCTGCGGCAGGCAGTCATCGGGTTTCCCTGCGGTTAATAACCAGCTTTTGTCCTGACTGGTTTCCGGCTTTGGTGCTGGTGGTGGAAAGAGCGCAAAGGTACAAAAAAAGCCCCCCACAACCGGCCGCCGTTCCGGCGCTAGTGTTGTGCGGCCGCCCAATCTTCAGCCTCCGTCAAGGCGTCGATCAATTGCTGAGTACGAATACCGTGGGCACAGTAAAAATGGCCTAGGGGGCATTTTCGGTAACCATGCAGGCCACAAGGCTGGCACGGCAGCTCTTCCTCTATCTGCACTACCCGTGAAAAAGGGCTCAGCGGCCCAAACCCAAAGAATGGCACTGTAGAGCAGAAAATGGCGCAGGTAGGCGCGCCCACCGACGAGCACAAGTGCATGGGCGCCGAGTCGTTGACGTAGTTAAGCACCGCTCCGCGCATAAGGGCCGCCGAAGCCAACAACGACAGCTCCCCAGCCAGATTCACGACGCCAGCCCGGCCACTAGTCTGGCGTAGCCGCTCACAGGTGGCGCGGTCAGGGGGCGCACCGAGCAGGTATACCTGGTAATGAGCAGGCAGAGCGTTTAACAGCTTTATCCATTGCTCCTCTGGAAACTGCTTGGTGAACCACACCGACGTAGGTGCGATGCACAAATAAGGCCCCTGCGCTGTGTATTGAGCCACCGCAGCTTCGTCGGCGGGGGTAGGAAAGAGGCGGGGCGGCGTGAGGGGCGCCTCGGCCCTAGGATTGAGCAGGTGCAGGTTGCGAGTTACCTCATGAACACCCTGACCCATGACGTGGGGCGTAACTTGGGTAAACGCAAAGGAAAAGGGGTTTTTATCAAAGCCAATCCGCTCCGGCGCCCCCGAAAAGGCAGTCAGCAGGCCCGTAGAAGCAAAACGCTGCAAGGTGATGACCCGGGCATAGTCGCCAGCCCGGATGATGCCCAGCAGGCGCCATAAGTCGCGGTACTTGTGACCTTTTTTGTCCCACACCAGCACGTCGCGCACATGAGGATGCTGCTCTATTAAGGCCTCGTTGCCCTTGCGCACCAAAAAATCGACGGGTGTATTAGGCTCAGTTTGCCGCAGGCGCTCCAGCAAAGCGGTGGCCAGGATGACATCGCCAATAAAAGCGGTTTGGATCAGCAGAACGGCGCGGCGCGGCAGCGGCTGGGGCGGCATCAGAAGCGTTAGAGGCGAAAAGAGCGGGGGGCGAAAATAGCCAACCTGCCTTTGGATACAAGATAAACAAGCCCAGCGGGGGGCATATTTTTGGTTTTAGAGTAATAACACTAAGCAGCCTGCATAAAGTGCAGTCAAAACAGACAGCATCTATTACACAAAGCTGCTACTCAGAAATCGGTAAAACGAAGCAGTGCAAAAGGCTTGGCTCACGTGCTGCTCTGCCTCAATTTGGTGGCTGCACCTAGTGAAAGCTAGGTGAATTACGTTACCACGGGCAGCACATTTTAGCGTCGGTCTTATCCTCATTCTCCTAACTTGCAACCGCGCCCTTCCGCGTCATTCTTTCCTCCCCACCTAGTCCATTCCATGCGTTACGGCCCTATCGACCCCCAGCTTTTCATTCAAAATCGCCGCAATTTCGTCCAGCACTTGCTGCCGGCATCCATGGCTATCTTTCACGCCAACGATATCATGCCTACCAATGCGGATGGCACCATGGCGTTTCGGCAAAACAGCGACCTGTTTTACCTGTCTGGGGTAGATCAGGAAGAATCTATTCTGCTTCTATTCCCCGACGCTACGCTCCCTCAGCACCGCGAAATCCTCTTTTTGAAGGAAACAAGCGAGCTTATTTTGATTTGGGAAGGCTATAAACTCACTAAAGACGAGGCCCGCGCCAACTCCGGCACCCCCACTATTCTGTGGCTCAATAGCTTCCCACAGGTACTGCACGCCCTCATGAACGAGGCTGAGAATATCTACCTCAATACCAATGAGCACATTCGGGCGGTGGTGGAAGTGGAAACTCGCGACGCCCGCTTCATCAAAGACATAAAAGCGAAGTACCCCCTGCACCAGTACCGCCGGGCTGCGCCCATTATGCACCAGCTGCGGGCCATCAAGGGCAAGGAAGAAATCCGGCTGATGCGCGAGGCCGCGACAATCACGGAAAAGGCTTTCCGACGTTTGCTGGGCTTCGTGCGGCCGGGTGTGTGGGAGTACGAGATTGAAGCTGAGATTCTGCACGAGTTTGTGCGCAATCGCTCGCGCGGGCCGGCTTACGGCAGCATCATCGCCTCGGGCGCTAGTGCTTGCATTCTGCACTACGTGAGCAACGACCGTCAGTGCCAGGATGGGGAGGTATTGCTGCTTGACTTTGGGGCCGAGTTCGGTAACTACGCCGCCGACCTTTCGCGCAGCCTGCCAGTGAATGGTACCTTCACCAAGCGGCAGCGCAACGTGTATGAGGCCGTGCTGGCCGTCATGAAGTTTGCTACTTCTCACCTAGTAGCGGGCAATAATATTGAAGAATACCACGCAGCTGTGGGTCGGCAGATGGAGCAGGAGCTGATAAAGCTGGACTTGCTCAACGAAGCCGACGTGCGCAATCAGGATCCGGCCGCGCCGCTTTACAAGAAATACTTCATGCACGGCACCTCCCATTATCTGGGCCTCGACGTGCACGATGTGGGGGCCAAATACCGCACGTTTGAGCCCGGTATGGTGTACACGTGTGAGCCCGGAATCTACATTCCGGAGGAAGGGCTGGGTATCCGGCTCGAAAACGATATTCTCATCACGCGCAGCCAGCCCGAAGATTTGATGGAGTCTATTCCGCTGGAAGTGGAAGACATTGAACGTCTCATGCGCGGCTAAGCTCGCGGGTGGCGTAACAGCAAGCTGCTAGTAATTCAGAAAAAGGGGCGTTCCATCTGGGAGCGTCCCTTTTTTGGGGTTTAAAAGATATGTAAACAGTTTTTTTGAAAATTAAAAAAGATAAATATTCCTTTGCAGCCCCAAACGCAACCCTGAAAATCAGGCGCAAACGCTGTTTCGGGAGAAAAAAGTTCAGGAAAATGCGGTCTAATTGAACCTTAGGCAACAACCTTATTCGTAATGGAAAGTATAGGCAGTCAGTTATGGCTCTTATTCAATCCAGATTAAGCCGCTAAAACCAAAGAAAATGTTTTCACCAAACCTGTATGCTATGAGACACCTTCTAGCAAAATCTGCGGTCTTAGGCCTAGCGCTACTAGCAGCGGCTCCCGAGGGGCACGCGCAGAGCGCGGACCGCAAGACCGGCATTAGCCTTTACGGCAGCACCCTGCAATACCACGGCGACTTAGGCTCGGAGTGGTTCAAGTCCAACAAGATCGAGTACGGCGGGGGCATCACCCTGGCTCGCTACCTGACGCCGGGCATCGACATCGGCTTGTCGGCCAACTACGGGGACATGAAGTTCTCGACCAAGACGCTCAAAGCCATTGATAACCTGCCCGCCGCTATCCGCCGCTTCGACGCGAACGTGACCACGATCGGGGTGCCGGTCAAGTTCAAGCTCAACAACGGCTGGGCCCTGAAAGAGGACGCCGTGTTTGCTCCTTACTTGAGCCTGACGCCAGGTTTGATGATTGCTTCTTCTGACAAGTTCAGCAACGTAGGCGCAGGTGAGCAGTTTCTGGGCAACAAAGACCACTACGCCGCTTACCTGCAAGGCGCGGCCGGTATTGCCCTGAACTTTTCGCCCTCTTTCGGCATCTTCGTGCAGACAGGCCAGATCTATGCCCTGACTAACACGATTGACAACGTCGACGCTGGCGATCTGAATGACCGCTACTTGCAGCACTCGGCCGGTATCACCTACAACTTTGGCAAGCCCAAGGATGAGGACATGGACGGTGTGCCTGACCGCAAAGACAAGTGCCCTGGCACCCCGGCTGGTGTAGCCGTAGATGAAGCTGGTTGCCCACTCGACGGTGACGGTGACGGTGTTCCGGATTACCAAGATAAGTGCCCCACCGAGAAAGGCTTGGCTAACTTAGAAGGCTGCCCCGACCGTGACGGTGATGGTGTACGTGACTCAGAAGATGAGTGCCCAGACCAAGCTGGTACTGCTGCCCTGCGTGGCTGCCCAGATGCTGACGGCGACGGTGTAGCTGACAAGAACGATACTTGCCCAGATACTCCTGCTGGTACTCAAGTTGATGCTACGGGCTGCCCTGTAGTTCTCGATGCCGACGGTGACGGTGTAAATGACGACGTAGACAAGTGCCCCGGCACTCCAGCTGGCGCCACTGTTGACGCTAACGGTTGCCGCGTGATTGACCCTGCCTTGATGGACAAAGTTCGTCCTGTACAGTTCGAAACTAACAGCACGGTTATCCGTCGTCAATCGTATGGTACGCTCGACAACATGATCAAAATCCTTGATCAGTATCCTGAGTACAGCTTGCGCATCGCTGGTCACGCTGATAGCCGTGGTACCAACGAGTACAACCAAGCTCTGTCGGAGCGTCGTGCGGCTTCTGCCAAGCGTTACTTCACCGGCAAGAAAGTTGATCCAAACCGTGTAACTACGGTAGGCTTCGGCGAAGATCAGCCTGCTGCTCCGAACACTTCGGCTGCTGGTATGGCTAAGAACCGCCGCGTAGAATTCACCTTCGAGTTCTACATCCCAAGCCAGCCTCAGCCTTAATTGCTGATTGGCTTTAGCCCCAAAAAGCGGCGGACCTACCCGGTCCGCCGCTTTTTTTGTAGCTGGGTTTTACAGTTAATTCTAAGTTGGGTTTAAAGTCAAATCCAAAAAGCCCCCCAGAACAAGCAAGTCTGTTCTGAGGGGCTTTTCTCTATAGGTAAGAAATCTACTGATAGCCAAGGTGACTGATATGCTAGCCGCAATGCCACTACTGATTATATACAGTAAGTGGCAAATAGCACACTGAACGAGAAGTATCAGAACTGGTAATAACCTAGCCGACCGGCATTAAGAAACGAAAACGGGCGATACCGCAATCCTTGCTACTATTGACTAAGCATGATGGCGCTTGTTAGCAAAGCCTAGCAAGCCAAGTGGATTTGCAAACCTGTGTCAGATAACCAAGTAAGGGTTAAGCCGATATAGAGGTAGCAGAGCAGTAGCTAGTGGGTTCGGTAGTATCTTATTGCGCAAACAAAGAAAAGGCCTCTCAACTGCTGAGAGGCCTTTTCTTTAAACGTTTGATGGAAGTCTTATTGCGATAATTGCGACAACTCGCCAATTGCGCCAGGTAAAAACTTAACAAGTTGATCGACCTGAGCATGGGTAAAATTGCCAGAGATAGCTACCAAGGCAAAGGACTCGGGAACGGCCTCTACATTGCCAGTAGCTACCAACTCCTGCACCTTGTCGCCTTGCTGGCGGACAGCGTAGCGGTTAATAGTAGTGCTAGCCGAATCGGTGGATACGGGCAAAGGCGTGTACCGCTCACTGGCCAGCAGCCCATCGACTTCACGGTTGAGGCCCGCCGCCACGAGGCGCTGAGCACGGTCGGTGGTAGGCGTGAAGGTGAGCATACGAATCTCCCGCACTGAAGTAAGCGCCTGCGCCAAGTCATTGTTGCCGCCCATCTTGCCCAAGCGCGCCAGTAGCAAGCGGGTAGTGAAGCCCGCCGATAATGTGGTGGCCTTGAAACCAGAGCGGTTCTCGTATTTGCGAAAAAACTCCGCAACAGTGCGCGCTGGGCTTTCGGGGCCACTGGTACGGCAGCTGACGGTAAAGGTGAGGGCTAGCACGGCCAGCAGGGAGAGCAAACGGAGCTTAATAGGCATAGGGAAGAGCAGTAAGTTGGCTCCGCATACGTAGCTAAGCGTTGGCCCGTTCGGGTGGGGGTGCTAGGTTATTGGTCAAAAGAAACAACGTTGATAAAAAAGACGTCGCGGTCAGGGCCGTGTTGGCTGCGCACGTGCTGATAGCCATAAGCCAAAAAGCGGCTTCCATACCAAGCAAGCAAGCCGCTCTGATCCGTGCTGCTCAGTTTTTCCTTCGCATCAGCACGAGCAGGCTGCAGCGGAACCTCTAAATCGTTGGGGGAGGCTACCGCCCGATCAATAATTTTATAGCGAATAGTTTCTTCGTTCAGATAAGTCATTACGAGGCGCTGCCCGTCAGGGAGGGGACGGAGCCGCACTGTTTCTGCTAGCTCATACGACTCCACATTTTTCAGCACAAAGGTGTTATCCCAGAGCAAGTTTCCCCGCCGGTCGAAGCCGCACACGATGGCGTGCGTGGAATGGTAGCCATCAAACTGGCGGCGGTACTGGCTGCCTATCCAGGCAAAACCATAGCTATCGTTGCGGTAGCGAGGGTAGTAGATTTCTGCTACTAACACATAGCCCCCCTGAAAAGGTACAAGGTCGTGTACCAGTAGGCGGTAGCGCAAGGGTAGCTCCCGGTTGGAGGCGCGGCGCAGCTCGCTGCGCTGACGAATGCGGGCGGCCCTGGCGGGCTTCAGGTAATCGAAAAAGTGCTTAAGCCGCGTGAAATCGTAGAATCGCAGCGACTGTCGCACGCCAGTAGGGGTGGTGCCGGCTGTAAGGTCAGCAGAAAAAATGCCCTGCGAGTAGCGCGTATCGCGCAGCGTGTAGGTGCCTGCCAGCATACGGTCGGCGCTGTCGCCCAGACTGACTTGGGCCGTAATAAGACTGCGGGCGCTTTCTGTTTGAACAAACTCAGAGTTTAGCAATGTGCCTTCCGCCGAGAGCTGCTTAAGCTGCAAGCGCGATTTAAATCCGTTCGACTGGCGCATAATTACCTCTGCTCGCTTGGTGGCCGAGTCGGTAAGGAAAGTGAGCTCCGTGGTAAGTGGCTCGTACACCGAGGGCAGAATCTGATGTTTGCCTGTAGCCAGGTCCAGCAGTACCACGGTCATGTGCTGCTGGACGAGCACCGTCACGAACAGATTGCCGGCCAGGGCTTTCAGGTCCAGCACATCGCGGGTAACCCGGGTGTCAAACTTAACGAGGCGGATATCGCCGGAGCGGCCATCTAGGGCTGCTACCATCAGGCGTTCGGGCGCGTAGCGCGACTGGAAAAGCGCATAAACAGCCGTCGCCTCCGCGCTCATTCGCTCAAACTCATACTCAATTGGTATATCCAGCTTGCGCGAACCGAGCGATTGTAGCCGGTGGTCAAGTTTCTGAAACTTATAGCTGGTGCGCGACGAGCCAAAGTTGTCTTCTTCCACCAGCATCACTACACTGCTGTCTTCGGGAATAGCCAGTAGATGCACGTCGCTGTTGTACTGCGAAAAAGGGAACTCCAGGCGGTAAGGCTGGGCCGGCACGATAGGCGTTGGTTCGGGCGCCTGGGCATGTGTTGTATGGCCTGCCAGTAGCAGCAGCACCAGACCCAACCATCCGAATAAAGCTTGTTTCATAGCTCAATGCAGCCACCGTGTGTAGTGGCCTTTAGTAAGATACGGCGAAGCCCGCGTAAAGTCACGCGTTGAGCTAGCCCTGGGGGGCATTTTGTAAAGATTCTGCTTACGAATGTACTTATAGCCCCCCAAAAAGCCCCCCAGATTGCCAAAAACAGAGAAGGCCCGCTAAGCCGTAGCCAGCAGGCCTTGCAAAACCTGGCTGCGCGCGAATACTCAACTGCCGAGCTCCAGCACGGCGTCGAACTCTTCGCTGCGCAGCGGCATCACCGACAAGCGCGACTGGCGTAGCAGGCCTATCTGGCTCAGGCGCACATCCTGCTTGATTTGAGACAGGGAAACGGGCTGGGGCAAGGGCTGCTGAGGTCGTAAAGCCACGGCTACCCAGCCGCTATCGGGTGGGGCGGTAGTATCGGGAGCCGCGTGGGCAGCTACTTCGGCTATGCCCACTACGGTTTTGTCGGTTACGCTGTGGTAGAAAAGCACCAAGTCGCCGGGCTGCATTTGCTGCAAATAGTTGCGCGCCTGAAAGTTGCGGACACCCGTCCAGGCTGTGCTGCCGTCGCGCACAAAATCAGTCCAGGAATAAGCCGCAGGTTCGGATTTGACGAGCCAATATTTCAAGTAGAGAAGCGTAAAAGTGAAAAGGTAAAAGCAAAAGCGGCTGCGAATGTTATCGCTGCGAAGCCTCAAACTTCTACACTTTTTCTCGCTTCCCCTACCGCTTCCCTCTGTGCGCTACCAACACGTACGCTTCCACGGCCACAATATGGGTTTGCACATCCTATAATAAGGAAGTTAAGGCAGGCGCACCACCAGCAGCTTATCGTTCTCGACGCTTAGCACGCGCAGACGAAAGGGCGGCTGACGCTCGGTGTTATCGAGCGTAATCAACAGCGTGTTTTTATCATTCGTCACGGCTTGCCAATGTCCGAGGAAGGTTTCGGGCGCATCGGCTGGTCCGAAGGTGTAGAGCATAAACTGCCCATCCTCATCGAAGCGAAATCCGTCCAGAAATATAGGGCCATAACGGGGCGTAGATGGCGGTACCAAGTATCCCTGGGGACGAAAAATGACCGTGTCGCCGGAGTGTGACTCTTGGGAGTTATACCAAGACCGCCCGTAAAGCGGACCGGCTGGCCCCAGAGGCTGTAGCGTAAATAAGTCACCCACATTTTCGGTACAAGCACCAAGCAACGCCGTCACGACTATGACCACGAGCATAAGGGTAGCAATGCGCATATTTATAGCAAAGTAATTTTAATAGCATGAGCCCGTGGGTCACCCAAAGGTTGCACGACTGCTAAGGTATGCGAAGATTTTGTCCTATTATTTATTGTTTAATAAAAATAATATAGAGCAATGAATATCTACGGTTTCATTAAGCCAAAACACGCTTTCTAAAAGCTTAAATGCCCTTAGAAAGCGTGTTTTGCCAATATGGATATGCTTGTATAGCAACAATTTGTTGTTGCCTTTGGCGGAAGCTAATTACTCAGTCCGTAAATTTTTGATGGGGTTAGCGGTGGCGGCTTTTACGGCTTGATAGCTTACGGTAAGAAAAGCAACGGTGGCGGCGAGCAGGCCGGCAGCTAAAAAGGCCCACAGTGGAATATCAATGCGGTAAGCGAAGTCCTGCAGCCAGCGGTTCATTGCCAGCCAAGCGGCCGGAAAAGCAATAACAGCCGCCACTACTACCAGCAGCATAAACTCTTTCGAAAGCAAGCCCACGATAGTCGATACATCGGCTCCTAGCACCTTCCGAATACCAATTTCCTTTTTGCGGCGCTCGGCAGCGTAGGCAGCTAGCCCGTACAGCCCTAAGCAGGCCACAAAAATGGCCACGCCGGTAAATGCCCACAGCAGCGTCTGAAGTTTGTCTTCGGACTTGTACATCTGGTCGAAGTTTTCGTCCAGGAAGCGGTACTCAATGGGGCTGTCAGGGCTGAACTTGGACCATACCTGTTTCACTCCATCCACCGAGCTGCCGATGCTCTCTCCCTTCATCTTCACGGCTACCTTCCAGTAAGCACTGGGGAAGATTTGCAGCACAGCGGGCTCCAGCTGGTCATACAAGCTCTTAAAGTGAAAGTCTTTTACCACGCCGATAATTTTGCCCACTTTCAACGAGTCAGGGTTGCTGTCATTCCATATGGGCCATTTCACGGTTTGTCCAAGGGCCTGCTGAGGCGTGCCAAAGCCGAAGTCCTTCACAGCCGTTTCGTTGATGATGAAGGCCTGGTCCTTATCAGTGCCTAGCTCTTTCGAAAAGTCGCGCCCCGCAACCAGTTGCAGCCCCAAGGTTTTAATGTAATCATAGTCTACCATTAGCTGCGTGGCCGAATGCTCTTTCATTTCGCCGTTCTTGGGCACAATAAGGCCATCACCGGCCACTTGGTCGCCGGGGAAGCCGTAGCCGATGCTAGTCGACACCACGCCGGGCACTTGCTGCAATTCGTTTTTGAAGGTTTCGTACTGCTTGGTCATGTTTTCGCCGCGCATGGGAAAGAACATGATTTGGTCGCGGTTGAAGCCCAAGTCCTTGTTGTGCAGGTACGACACCTGCTTGAATACCACAAAGGCGCAGACAATCAGGAATACCGACAAGGCAAACTGTATCACAATCAGCCCGTGACGCAGCCACTGCACCCGGCCAAAGATGCCCTCAGTGACCACCGTGCTTTTCAGCACCTTCACCGGCTGAAAGCTGGACAACACCAGCGCCGGATAGAAACCTGCCACGAGGCCTATCACCACGGTCAGTAACGCCAGCAGGCCCAGCAGGGCGGGGTTGCGGAGCAAGTCAAACGTCATGCTTTTATCTGTAAAAGCATTCAGTGAAGGCAGTAATAACGCCGTGATTATGGTAGCCAGCACCACGCTCACCAGCGTGAGAAGCACCGTTTCGCTCAGAAACTGCAGCATTAGCTGCTGCTGACTGGCACCAATTGTTTTGCGGATGCCCACTTCCTTGGCTCGTTGCATAGACTTGGCCGTGGCCAGGTTTACAAAGTTGAAACCGGCAATCAGGAGAATGAACGCAGCGATGAAGCCCAAGGCCTTTACGTAGGTGATATTGCCTTTCACCCCCGGGTCGTACTTAAAGCTGGAAGAATATAAGTGAGTCTCGAATAAAGGCTGCAAAAATGGCACGAACGTAAGCTTGTCATTTTCGCTGAGCGTGGGCTGCACCTTCTGCACGAGGTAGTCCTGAAGCTTAGCTTGCGTTTGGTTGGCATCAGCACCGGGCCGCAGCTTCACGTAGGTATAAAACTGCTGCCAGCCCCATTTTTCCATGCGCTGCTTGGGCAGCTGATACGCGGCCAGCGGGATGATGTAATTCACTTTTAAGTGAAACTTGGATAGGTTGTTTTGCAGCACGCCCGTTACCATAAAGGTCGATTTGCTAATCTTCAGCTCTTTGCCGACCGGGTTGGCATTGCCAAAAAACCTTCTGGCCACGTCCTCGGCTAATATCACCGATTGAGGCTTGTCTAGCGCGCCCGCCGCCGAGCCGTATTTGAAGGGCAATTGGAAAACTCCAAAGAAGGTAGAGTCTGCTACGAGCCCGTTTTCTACGTAAATTTTCTTCTCTCCAACTTCTAGCAAGCTGAGGCTAGTACCAGTCATCAGTATGCGCATACTTTGCTCTACCTCAGGAAACTCCTGCTTTAGGGTAGTAGCAAACATGGGTGACACAGAGCTATGCCTATCGGGCGCGTTGCTTCCCGTTTGCTGGGTGTAGACGCGGTAAATCCGGTTGCCGTCGGGCACGAACTTGTCGAATTGCAGTTCATCGTACACGAAGAGGCTGATTAGCAGGCAAGCTGTGATGCCCAAGGCCAGGCCAGCAATATTGAGAAACGAAAAGCCCTTGTGCCGGATGAGGTTGCGGTAGGCAACTTTCAAGTAATTGGTAAACATACAGGGGGGCAATTTGAGAGTGCAGAAATGCGTGACTGAAAACGTGGGGGGCTATTTTGCTGGCTAAATGCTGTGCTAGCAAGGGCTAACGCGTGAACTGCTGCTGCACATTCTCCAGCACCACCTGCCCATCGAGCAAGCGAATGACGCGGTGGGCGTAGCGGGCATCGTGCTCGGAGTGAGTCACCATCACGATGGTAGTGCCGGCCTCGTTGAGGTCCGTGAGCAGCTCCATTACCTCGTTGCCGTTGCTGGAATCGAGATTACCAGTAGGTTCATCGGCCAGGATCAGGCGGGGGGCATTTACGACGGCACGGGCCACGGCTACGCGCTGCTGCTGGCCCCCAGAGAGCTGCTGGGGAAAATGGTTGCGGCGGTGCATGATCTGCATTTTCTCCAGCACCCGATCCACTTTTTCCTTACGCTCCGCCGCACTCACTCCCAGATAAATCAGCGGCAGCTCCACGTTTTCGGCCACGGTCAGCTCATCAATCAGGTTAAAGCTCTGAAACACGAACCCGATGTGCTTCTTGCGCAGGGCGGCGCGCTGCCGCTCGCTGATGTTGCTGGCTTCAGTGCCCGCAAACTGGAAGCTGCCGCCGTCGGGCTCATCAAGCAGGCCGATGATGTTGAGCAGCGTGGACTTGCCACACCCCGACGGGCCCATGATGGCCACAAACTCGCCTTCGTTGACCGCCAGCGACACATCATTGAGCGCCTTGGTTTGCACTTCTTCGGTGCGGTAAATCTTGTCGAGGTGTTCGATCTTAAGCATCGTAGTAGGGGTTGTTTTGCGGGTTGAGAATAAGTTGGGGAAACGTGGTAGGCGCTGGGGGGCAAATAGTTGGCTTAAGAAAAAGACCGTCACACGGAGCGAAGCTGAAGGCCCGAGGCAGTGGAGTTGCAGCTCTATTGCCTCGCTGAATGCCTCCTCATCTCTTGTTGCTTCAGACGTGCCAGCCGCCAGGCAGCTCGCCCATTGCCCCAGCTTGGAAGCCCCGCGTGACGGCTTTTTCGGATTATCTAACTCGTGACTGGCCGTGGAGAGAAGTTATTCTTGCTTGTCCTGGAGCAGCAGCTCGCCCATGGTGTCGTAGCCCTCGTAGCTGGAAGTCACCACTTTATCGCCGGGCTTGAGGCCTTCCAGCACTTCGAAATACTCCGGGTTCTGGCGGCCCAGGCGGATATCGGTGCGGTAGGCTTTAGTGCCGCTTTCGTTCACTTTAAAAATCCAGTTGCCGCCGGTTTTCTGGTTGAAGCCACCCCGGGGCACGCGCACGGCCTCGGTTTGGTCGCTCAGCGCCAGGCGTACAGGTAGGGTTTGGCCGCGCCGAATATCGGGCGGGGTGGCGCCGGTGAACTCTAAGTCTACTTGCAGGCCGCTGGTTACTTGGGGGAAGATTTTGGTTACTTTCAGCTCGTAGCGCTTGTCGTTCAGCGTTACTTCGGCCTTCTGACCAGGAAAAATCCGCGAGATATAGTACTGATCCAGGGTAGCGCGCACTTTCAAGCCCGTGAGCATATCGAGCTGCCCGATGCGCTGCCCGCGGGTTTTTAGCTCACCGATTTCGGCATTCAGAGAAGTCAGACGACCAGCGGCTGGGGCCTTAATGGTCAGATCATCCAGCTTGTGGCGCATCAGGGCCAGGTTGCTTTGCATCCGATTCACCGATTGCTGCATCTGGCCGATCTGCTGGCCCATCGTCAGCGAATCTTGGCGCAACGACTGGCGCGTGAGCTGCTGCCGCCGCTGCTGGTAGCGGTAGTTGTTCTGGCTTTGAATAAACTCCTGCTGGGCAATTACTTTCTGCTCGTAAAGCGAGCGGTTCAACTCGTAGAGGCGCTTGGCTTCCCGCAGCTGAAACTCGATGTCGGCCAGCTGATTGAGCTGCTGAATCCGGTTTTGCTGAAGCAGGTTGCGCGTGTTTTGCAGGTTGTTCATCAGATCGAACACGGCCGTTTCGCGGTTCACCATTTCCAGCTGTAAATCGGTGTTGGCCAGCTGAATAATAGGTTGACCAGGCGTGAGCGTGGCGCCATCTTCTACCAGAATGCGCTGCACGCTGCCTCCTTCTGGGGCGTCGAGGTAGATGGTTTTGACGGGCATCACGGCCCCATCCACTGGTACAAATTCCTGAAAAGCCCCCCGAGTCACCTGGCTGATGGTGAGGCGCTCTGGGTCTACGTTCAGCTTGGCTGGCCCCGCCGTCGACATTAGGCTGGCCACCACCCAACCTATCACTAGCACCGCAATACCGAGGAGTAGTAAGCGGGCGCGGGTCCAGGTCTTCTTTTGAATAGGTACGTCCATGGTTTTGTTACCGCTTCTACTACGTTTAGAAAGACGGTCGATAAAAGCATAGGAAGAAAGATGCCACTTTTATAAAACGCTTATTGTCAATTATTTAGAAACCAAAGTATGCTACAAAGCCGTCAAACTGTTCGATTTTGATACACTTCAGCGTCCGCTTGTGATACACTACTGCGTTGAAGCACCGGCAAAAGCTGCTTTTTACCGGCCCGAAGCGGCTTTTGAGAAATTAGTATAATTTATGGTGGGTAATTCGGTGCTTTGCCTCCGGGTGCAAAGCCCGCTCCTCCTTGATTACTTCCCTTAGATCATGATTCTGAAAAAAGCGCGCGTTTTGGTGGTTGACGATGACACGGACGTGTTGTTCGCCATGCGCATGCTGCTCAAAACGGAGGTCCAGGAAGTAGTAACGGAGAAAAATCCAGAGCTGCTACTGTCCCTGCTTAGCCGGCAGCGCTTCGACGTTATTTTCCTGGACATGAACTACAAAAGCACCCTGGGCAGCGGCAACGAAGGCCTGTTCTGGCTAGGGCGCATCCGGGAAAAAGACCCCACGGCCACCGTAATTATGATTACGGCTCACGGGGAAATCAGCACGGCCGTGCGCTCTTTGAAAGCGGGCGCTACTGATTTTCTGGTGAAGCCCTGGCGCAACGACCAGCTACTGGAAACCCTGGAAGCGGCGCTACAACATCGCGCCAACCCCGAAAAAAGCTCTCCAGCCAGTGCCGCGCCGCGCCGCGCCGCTTCCTTCGCCGAGTTCGATTTGCTGGGCCAGTCAGAGGCTATGCAGGAGGTGTTTCACCGCATTGAGAAGGTAGCGCCGACGGAGGCTAATATTCTGCTGCTCGGGGAGAACGGGACGGGCAAAGAGCTGGTCGCCAAAGCCTTGCACCAACGGTCATTTCGGGTGGCCAAGCCATTTATCACGGCCGATCTGGCGGCCATGAGTGAGGGCATTTTTGAAAGCGAATTGTTTGGCCACAAGAAAGGCTCCTTCACCGATGCCCGCGAGGATCGAATGGGACGGTTTGAGGCAGCGGCGGGTGGCACATTGTTTTTGGATGAAATCGGTAACATCTCGCTGCCCCAGCAGGCCAAGCTGCTCACCGCTCTGCAAAACCGCCAGGTGATTCCCCTGGGCAGCAATGTGCCAATCCCCGTTGATATTCGACTCATTTCGGCTACCAACGCCCCCCTCTACGAGCTGGCCACTCGCAATGAGTTTCGCAAGGACCTAATATACCGACTCAATACTGTAGAGATAACGCTGCCCCCACTGCGGGAGCGCGGCGATGATGTGCTGCTGCTGGCCCGCCACTTCGCGGGCTTGTACGCTACCCGCAACCGTAAGCCCACGCCCACCTTCGAAGCGGCCACCTTGCAAAAACTCAAGCAGCACAGCTGGCCCGGCAACGTGCGCGAGCTGCAGCACGCCGTGGAGCGAGCCATTATTCTGGCCGAAGGCGATGAGCTCCGCCCCCAGGATTTCCGGTTTTCTGCTATGGAAATGCCCCCCAAAGCCGCACAGCTCTCACTACCCGACGGCCCTTTGCAGCTCAATGAGATTGAAAAGACCACCATCCTACGCGTGATTGAGCGCCACAACGGCAACATCACCAAAGCGGCCAAAGAACTGGGCCTGACCCGTACCGCCCTCTACCGCCGCCTCGAAAAACATGACCTCTAAGCGGCTGGAACTGGGTATTGGGTTGCGGCTGCTGGGGCTGCTTGGCTTGCTAGGCGCCGGCTTGTATGCCCAGCAACATCGGCGCTACGCGCTGGTGCTCGGGGCTGGCGTGTTCCTACTATTCGGGGTGTGGGAGCTGGCCCGGTACGTGACGCGCAACAATCGGGCACTCGCCGATTTTCTGCTGGCTGTGAAATACCGTGACTTTACCCAACATTACAACGAAGCGCACTCCGACGGCTCGCTGCGGCCGTTGTACGCGGCTTTCAATCAAATCAATACCACGTTCCGGCAGCTCAGCGCCGAGCGCCAAGCCCAATTTACCTACCTGCAAACTGTACTTCACCTCATCGAGACCGGCATTATTTCCTACGACTCAACGGGCCAGGTGGAATGGGTGAATGAGGCCTTCAAGGAGACGCTGGAGCTGCCGTATTTGAAGAGCATTCAAGCTTTGCAGAAGCGCCTGCCGGTGCTTCACGAGGCAATAAATCAGCTGCAGCCTGGTACGCCCACGGTGGTAAAGCTTACGGTGGGCCAAAAGACTATGCAGCTACTGCTGTCGGCCACCACATTCAAGTTGCAGGATCGGCAGTTTACCCTAGTGGCGTTCAAAAATATCAGCCACGCCCTCGACGAGTCCGAAACGGCGGCCTGGCAAAAGCTGCTGCGTGTAATGACCCACGAAATCATGAACTCGGTGGCGCCAATTGCGTCGCTGGCCGATTCGTTGCGTCGCCCCCTGCGTCGAGCTCTGGAGCAGGTAACGGTAGAATCTGCTTCGGAACGGGCGCTGCTCGACGATGTTGTAGAGGGCATAGGTATTATTCAGCACCGTAGCGAAGGCCTGCTCCGCTTTGCCCAAGTGTACCGCGACTTAAGCAACATCAGCACGCCAGTACTGGCCACGGTGTACTTGCGGGAGCTTTTTGGTAGCATTCAAGGACTGATGAACCCGCAGCTGAAAGAGGAAGGAATAGAGTTGCTGACGGCCGTGGAGCCCCCCGACTTACGCATGCAAGCCGACAGCCAGCTCATGGAGCAAGTGCTGATCAACCTTGTACTCAATGCCGCCTATGCCGTGCGCGAAGCGGCGCAGCCGCGCATTCAGTTGCGTGCCTCCCAGGCTGACTCGGGCCGCGTACTAATTGAAGTAATCGACAATGGCCGGGGCATACCAGCCGAAGTGCTCGATAACATCTTCATTCCCTTCTTCACAACCCGGAAAAACGGCACCGGCATCGGGCTGAGCCTAGCCAAGCAGATTATGCACCTGCATCACGGCAGCATCAAAGTGCAGTCCGTGCCGGGGCAGGGTACTGTTTTTCGCTTGGAGATTTAGTTTCTAGAGTCCTGCTGCTGTTGGCTTGATTGGATACTTGTGCTCTCGAAAAATGCCCCCCATAAGAGGCTATTCACTAACCACTACTGCCAGTTTATTATTGGCCGGATTGACTGCTAGGCGACTAGCTTTTTTGAGTGTGGGCGCTACGTCCGCCATTTGTACAGGCTGCCAGCCTTGCCCACTGCCGGGCCGGCAGGCATAAATTTGGTTTCCGTTGCTCATCAGCATCAGCCCGTTGCTGGTCCAGGCTACGTCTTCGGAGTTTTCCAGCGCCGGCGCTATGGTGGTAATAGCCATAGTGCGCGTATCGAAGCGCTTAATCAGCCAGGTGCCCTGCGGCGTTTTTTCCATAAAACTGAGGGCTGCCTGCTTGGGTATTTGCTTGAGGGAGCGGCCGATATTGCGGGCAATGATGGTGTCGCGGTGCGTGGCCAAGTTGTGGTAGTGCAGCTCGTTGGCGGGCGTGGCCAGCACGTACACCAGTAAGCGCGTGCGGTCAATCCAGGCGTGGTAGCCTACTTTGAGTGTGTCGAGCAGGATGGTGGGCGGGCCGCCAGCCAGTGGGTATTTGCCTAAGTCCTGCTGCCCGTTGGCCCGCTGAATAATGCAGGAAAGAAACTGCTGATCCACGGTGAGGGTCGGCGAGTATTCCCGCTCGGGCGTAGTGGTAAGCTGCTGGGTTTGGGCGGTTTGGTAGTTATAAGACTTCAGGTCGGTGCGGCCACTGTCCGCGGCCGAGGCGAAGTAGAGCAGGGGCTGGCTTGGGTGAAAATAGGGCTGATTATCATAGCCTCGGTGCGGCGTAATGTTGCGCGGCTTGCTAAGCACGACGGTGTTCTTCTTCACTACCATATCTAGGAGCATGATATCTGTATCCACCTGCGCCCAAGTAAGACCAGGAAAAAGACAGCACAAGAGAATCGCTATTCGCTTTATCACGATATTCATTAGGCTAGGTAAGAGGGATGGTGGGGCAGAATAATGGCCTCCAGATCTATTCGGAAGCTTTGCTGGGCTCCTGAAAGTGATACAAAAACGTAATGATGCCCGTGTAAGCCGGCTTTTTCACGTCTTCGATTTCCAAGGTTACTTGCAGGCGAGCCTTAGCAATGCCGCGCAGATTGGCCACAGAAAGCAGATTAGCGCGCAGCCGCACCCGGCTATTTACTGTCACGGCTTGGTTGAAGCGCAACTGCTCAATCTCATAGTTGACCTGCATTTTCAGGTTCTCGATGGCGGCAATCTGCTGCCAGAGATACGGCAGTAGGGACACGGTGAGGTAGCCGTGGGCAATGGTAGCTTTAAACGGCGACTCCGCCTGGGCCCGCTCGGCATCCACATGAATCCACTGGTGGTCGAGGGTGGCGGCGGCAAATTGATTGATTTGCTCCTGAGTGACGGTGTGGTAGGCCGAAACGCCCATTTCTTGGCCCACAAGGCTTTCCAGCTCAGCTAGGCTGCTAATTGTTCGAATAGTAGGTATCATGGGTTTAGAAAGGGGCGGTGAGAGGAGGCGCAAACATACACCGCAGTTTACTTTTAGCTGCGGAGGCTGGCAAAACCCCATCCAGGGCCCAGGCCGTTGACTAACGCACTTGCTGGGGACATTTTAAGCAGTACAACTTGTACTTCGCTTCACCTAAGCCAACACCGCATCGGTAACCCGGCTGATATCTCCGCTCACTTTTTGAATAAATTCCAGCTGCTCGAGCAGCTGACGGTCGTCGTCGGTCATGGGGGGCTTTTTGGCAAGATTGGGCTCCGGCGCAGGTGGGAGCGTGGGCAAAGGGTTAGCGGACTCCGCAGCCGGATTGAGCTTTTTCAGGCTAGTTGAAAGGGCCGAAAGCGCGCGTTTTACGGCCCGTAGCCCATCGGGAGAAGGTGAGGGCCGGGTTTGGGCTTGCAGGGTGGCGCTGAGGGTGGCGATGTTGGAAGACAAAATATGATTGAGAACCACAAACTGATGCACGTCTTCGCTGTGCTGCTGTTTGCTTTTCGGCTCCGAGAGCATGCGCTGGAAAGCCGCTGCCAGGTTAGCGGAGCTAACGTACACGTCCTTTCGGGCAACGCGGTAGAGAATGAAGTCGAGGGGCCGGCCGGCCAGGCTTTCCGCTAGTTGTTGCAGATAGCTTCGGTTGGCTTTCAGCACCTGACTCATAAAGTCGCGGAGCTGCTCGGATTCCCAGCGGGGAAAAAGCAGATAGCCCGCCGAAACGGCAATTACGCAACCAATAATAGTGTCCAGAACACGCTCTTTGGCTACAGCCAAGTAACTGCCCCCCAAAAAGCTCAGCATGATGACCACAAAGGGCGTCATGAAAATGACGTAGCTCAGGTAATGGCGGCGCTGAAAACTAAAGGCCAGGATCATGAACGCCAGCAGAAAAACGAA
Source organism: Hymenobacter sp. HD11105 (assembly GCF_054051685.1). Classification (NCBI taxonomy): domain Bacteria; kingdom Pseudomonadati; phylum Bacteroidota; class Cytophagia; order Cytophagales; family Hymenobacteraceae; genus Hymenobacter; species Hymenobacter sp. HD11105. The sequence continues at coordinate 1,131,619 of NZ_JBSWBR010000001.1, forward strand.
GCGAAGCGGCTGGTTGGTGACACTGATCAGTAGAAGTACGCCCAAAATGCCCCCCAGCAGCGTGCCGATAATGCGCTCATAATTGCGCTGCTTAGTAAGGCTGAACGCGGGCTTGAGCATGTAGACCGTCGTCATGACAATCCAATAGCTGTGGCTGCCGGCAAAGACCAGCTTCGCAACCACAAAGGCCACGCCGCTGGCCAACAGCATACGCACGGAGTGCCGAAAAATGGCGGAACTGAACGTCAGATTATTGCGCAAAACGCTCAGGCTGAAGTCCTGATGAGAAACGAACCGACCATACTCTGCTTCGGTTGAGCGACGGGGCAGCACTGGTGCTTTGGTATCGAAATACCCGATTATATCTTCGAGCCGCTGGGACAGGTTGCGCAGATTGATCAGGAGCTTTTTGAGCACGAGCGTGCGCACTTCCGGGTTCTGCTCCCCTACGGCCTCAATGCGGGCCTGCAACCGCTCGAGCTGCTGACTGTAGTTGGTGTGGGCGTGGAAAGCGCGGTTGGCCTGCATCGCCAGACTGATAGCGTCAAGCTCATCGGCCAATTGCTCAATCATTTGACCTACCTCTTCCAGTACGCCCGTGTTGCCAAACTGCGCCCGCAGCGCCTCATAGTTGTAGTACGTGGTAGTAATGTGCTCGTACAAATCCACCACATCCACGAAGGTGAGCAACAGTCGGCGGCTGTCTGGGGTAGATTCGCGTACGATTTGCCGGGTTTTGAACAGTAGCTCCCGCACGGCTTCCTGCTTTTCGCTTACTACCACCTGTTGAGCTACTAGCTGGCGGTAACTTTTGGTAAGGTCGGTGTGGGCGTGGTAGAAGCTGGCTTTAATCTTTAGAAATTCGGCAATGGCGTGCATGCATTCGCCAATAGCCTGCTGAGCCGGTCGGTAGGGCCATACCCGAGAAACTAATAGGGCTAGCGCCATATACCATATGCCCCCCAGCAGCGTCAGGAAGCTGTGCGTGAGCACCTGCGGGGGAGTAAGCGGCCGGTCCATGCTCAGAATCATAATCAGCAGCGCGGCCGAACCCAGCGACGCGGCCCGGTTGCCGTACACGTTGAGCATGGTGAAGCCAAAGCTGAGCACCAGCACTTCCAGCCCCAGAGTCCAGTCATTGAGCCGGGCAAAGCCGGTGAGCAGCGACACCAAAAAAATAGCCAGGGTGCCATACAGCATGCCATTGCGCTTGTGCGTCACCGGCCCCGGCGAATCGATGATGCTAATACACAAAGCGCCAATGGAGAGCGAAATACCCGTTTCGAGGAGGCCAAACTGTCCAAAGAGCAAGGCCGGCGCCAGAGCCGCTAGGGTGATGCGCAGCCCGTCGGAGAAATCCTGACTGAAAAAGAAGTACTGAACTTGGCGAGTCGCGTTATTCATCGGGCTAGGGCGCGGCCGGGGGGCATTTTAGAACGATTGCAAGTCGAATAACGGGCTATTTAGCTAGTCGAGCGCTTGTACGCAGGAGACGGGGAATAAATTACGCAGCTCAGGCTCGGGGTGGGCTTCGGTAGGCCGTTGCTGAACAGGAAAACCGCTTCGTCAATCTCACTGCTTGCTCTAACTTCGGCATCTGCTCATCTTTCCTGCAAATGGTGGCGTAAAAGCTCCGCGCTAACTGTTGATTTAAGACCTGGTTGCGTAAATGAAGCCGCGTAAATCGCTGGGGGGCAAAAACAAAGTTCAGCCCGTCCGTTTGTCGGCTGCTTGCCCCGGCCGTTGCGCTTAGCTTATATTTTCCTTTCTGCTGCCCTTCTTATTTATGGATACCCTAGCCAAGATCGAAGACTTAGAACACCCGCGCGTCGTGATTGTGGGGGGCGGTTTTGCGGGCTTGGAGTTAGCCCGCGCCCTGCGCGATGCCCCGGTGCAGGTCGTGCTGATCGACAAGCAAAACTACCACGCCTTTCAACCTCTGCTCTATCAGGTAGCTACGTCGGGTCTGGCAGCCGATTCTATTATCTCGCCTTTTCGAAAAATTCTGGAGGGGCAGGAAAACTTTTACTTCCGGATGGCCGAGGTGCAGGCCGTGAATACCGAGAAGCAGCTGCTCGAAACGACCATTGGCTTGCTGCGCTACGATTATCTGGTGCTGGCTACCGGCGCTACTTCCAACTTCTTCGGTGATGAGCAGATGCAGAAGCACGCCATCACGCTCAAGAGCGTAACCGATGCCATTGAGCTGCGCAATACGGTGCTTTCCAACTTCGAGCAGGCCCTCCAGCTTGGCGACATGGAGCAAGTAAATAGCCTGCTGGACTTCGTCATTGTTGGCGGCGGTCCTACTGGGGTGGAGATTGCCGGCGCCCTGAGCGAGCTGCGCGCCCATGTCTTTCCAGGCGATTATAAGGAGTTAGACTTCAAGGAGATGGATATTCACCTAATTCAAAGCGGACCTGCCCTGCTCAAAGGCATGTCGGAAGAAGCGTCCCAAAAGTCGTTGGAGTATCTAAAAAGCTTCGGGGTACAAGTGTGGCTTGACCGGCGCGTGAAATCTTACGACGGCTACACCGTTACGCTCAACACCGGCGAGCAGCTCATTACCCGCACCCTGATTTGGGCAGCGGGAGTTACGGGCTGCCCCATCCGCGGCTTACGCCCCGAGTGCCTCTTGTCCGGCAACCGCTACGACGTCAACGCCTACAACCAGATAAGTGGCTACGACAACATCTTTGCCCTGGGCGATATTGCCGCCATGCGCAGCGAAGAGTACCCTCAGGGGCATCCGATGGTGGCTCAGCCGGCTCTGCAGCAAGGCCGCCTCCTGGGGCAAAATCTGCAGCGCTTGCTCGCGGGCCAAGCCCTGCAGCCCTTTCACTACGACGACAAAGGCAGCATGGCCACTATCGGCCGCAACCATGCCGTGGCCGATATTAACTTTTTTGGCCGCAATCTGCGTCTGGGGGGCTTTTTGGCTTGGTTGGCTTGGAGCTTCGTGCACGTTATCTCGCTTGTGAGCTTCCGCAACCGTCTGATTGTGCTACTGAACTGGAGTTACAGCTATTTCAGCTACGACAAAGGCCTGCGCTACATTATCGGCCCCAGAAAGGCGCCGTTGCTGGAGCAAGAGCCCCAGGAAAAAGCCACCACTATGTAGCCGACTGCTCGCCTGGGGCTAAGAAGACGGCTGCCGTTTGTCTTTAAAATAAAAGTAAAAAGGCAGCCCGGTCAGCATCAGGCCCAGCCCCGTCAGTGACTGCTGGGGCTGCATAACGATGGTATTGACTACTAGGGACAAGGCAAAAATCAGGATGATAAGTTGAATGATCGGGTAGCCCGTGACTGGGATAGTGATGCGGCCTTGGTATTTCATTTTCAGCACCGCGGCGGCCATTAGGCCATAGAAGAGAAAGTTGGCGAAAATGACCATATCGGTCAGCCGCTCAAAAGTGCCCGATATGACCAGCAGGCAGCTCCAGGTAAAGGTATACAGTAGTGCGCAGTGGGGCGTGCGGTAGCGCGGGTGCACCACCCCAGCTTGGCGAAAGAAAAAACGCTCTTGGGCCATGCGGAAATAAATGCGGCTGTGGGAAAGCAGCACCGTATTCAACGACCCAAACACGCTCACCATGATCAACACCAATACGCCCGTTTCGCCCAGCTTTCCTAGTAGAGTTTCGGCCACCACGGCGGCCCCAATTGCATTTGGGCTCACCGCTGCCAGCGCGGACAGGGGCAGCACTTGCAGGTAGGCATAATTCACGAGCACATACAATCCCATAGCAATAGACACCCCAAACAGAATGGCCAAGGGCACATTGCGCGCCGGGTTTTTTACTTCGCCCGTCACAAATGAGAGGTCGAGCCAGCCATCGTAGGCCCAAAAAACGCTGAGCAGAGCAGCAAAAAAAGCATTTACAAACGGGGTGGTTGAGGATATAGTGGCACCCGAACTAGGCTGGACAACCAGCGGCTGATCAGGGGCAGTTAAAAACAGGCCTAGCACAATCAGCAGCAGAATACCCAAGATTTTGGCTACCGTAAATACATTGCTCAGGTAGCCGCTGGTGACTACTCCGCGGTAGTTTACCCAGGTAAGCGTGGCAATGGTGCCGATAGCCAGGATTTTGATACCTGAATCGGCAAAGGGATAAATAAGCGAGCCGATTGACACGTGCGCCAGGGCCTGCAGCGGGTTGGGCAGCGGTACTAGCGTGTTAATCGTTTGGGCAAAAATGAAGGAAAGGGCGGCAACGGAAGCCGTACCGATGATGGTGAAGTCGGTCCACCCAAATAGGAAGGAGGCGAAATTGCCGAACGAGAGGCGCAAATATTCATACACTCCCCCCGATTCTTCCGTGAGCGAGGCCAAACCAGCCAGATTCAGGGCCCCGCACATAGTAATAAGGCCGGCCACCACCCACGCAGCTAGAATCCACGTTTCGCTCAAGCCCGACTGAGCCAAGGGCACAATCTTCTTGAATACACCGGAGCCAATCACAACGCCGGCAACTAGAAAAGTGCCCGTAAATAGTCCCACTGCGCGGACCAAGGTCACTGGAGGGGTGGCCGTGGGCCTAGCTGGGTTCTTCATGTGCTTAAGATAAGCACTCCCGCGAGACGGGCAGCAGGCTCAACACTTAGCTGCAACTTCCGGCTAGCAAAGCCCGCATTTCTGAGCAGCTCAAATAGTAAGTTATGCAAGGAATCAACGGACTGCTTATAGCTGCTTACTGTTGCAATGTGCTCTGTTTTGCCCCCCAAAGCAGTAGCGGGCTCGGCCCGACGACTGCGTTATCCAGCAAGGCGGCGGCGCATGATGTAGTACGACACGCTCTCGTTGTCCTCAACCAGCACGTAGGCGTTGACAAACTCCCAGCCTTGCTCATTAAGCCAGTTCAGCGCGTCAATCACAGAGTTGAACTCAACTGCCTGGCCCGTGGCGTCGCGGAATATGTTGCGTGAAACCAGCTTGCGTTGCTGCCCATAATCGATGGAAACCACGTAGCGCCCATTAAGCTTGGGCATGGCCCGCAGCTGACAGTATTCTTCCGTCCGCTTCACCGTGGCCGGAGCAGCCGATCGTGCTTGAGCCTGGGCCATGGATACAAAAGCAGCCAAAAACACCAAAACGAGGAGCAGAAGTCGCTTCATGAGTGAAAGTGCAAATGGTGGAGAGGAGGGGAGAGGCAGATAACGAATAGCAAAGGCCAACAAGCTTGTGCTCAATGTGCACAGCCCACTGGCTTTCTACACTAATATACTTCTCCTTTTCGCCGCCCCAACTTTGCCTTGGCTATTTTCAGCAACGCCGCTAACAATGCTCATTCAATGATATTTAAATGGCTGGGGGGCAAATCTTTCTTCTCCTTTATCGTGTCGGCCGGCCAGCTTATGCTCCTCGGCTCGGTTGAGAAATTTGAGTAGGAAGGCCAACAAAAAAGCCCACTCGGCTAACCGAGCGGGCTTTCATAACTGATTAGCGTAAAGCTTACAAGCTTAGTTTAGCTTTCAGGTTCGTGTCTAGCGCTTCCAGGAATTCCTCGGTGTAGAGGTAGTCGCGGCCGTGCTCTACTTTGTTGCCATGAATACAAACGGCTAAGTCTTTAGTCATCTTGCCGCTTTCTACTGTTTCGATGCAGACGGTTTCCAGCGCTTTGCAGAAGTCGATCAGCTCTTGGTTGCCGTCGAGGATACCGCGGAATTCCAAGCCACGAGTCCAGGCGAAAATAGAGGCGATAGGGTTCGTAGACGTTGGCTTGCCTTTCTGATGATCGCGGTAGTGGCGAGTTACAGTGCCGTGGGCTGCCTCGGCCTCCATGGTTTTGCCGTCGGGCGTTACCAGCGTAGAGGTCATTAGGCCCAGCGAGCCGAAGCCCTGTGCTACCGTGTCGCTCTGTACGTCACCATCGTAATTTTTGCATGCCCACACAAAGTTGCCGTTCCACTTCAGCGCCGAAGCCACCATGTCATCGATCAGGCGATGCTCGTAGGTAATGCCTGCCTCCTGGAATTTGGCAGTGTAGTCCTGCTCATATATCTCCTGGAAGATGTCCTTAAAGCGGCCATCGTATTTTTTCAGGATGGTATTTTTGGTGGAGAGGTAAAGTGGCCAGCCTTTCATCAACGCCTGGTTAAAACAAGCGTGAGCGAATCCACGGATAGATTCGTCGGTATTGTACATGGCCAGCGCTACGCCGTCGCTTTTGAAGTTATACACTTCAAACGATTGTGTTTCGCCGCCGTCTTCAGGCGTGAAGGTGATGGTAAGCTTGCCCTTGCCCTTGGTCACAAAATCGGTAGCCCGGTACTGGTCGCCGAAGGCGTGGCGGCCGATGCAAATAGGCGCAGTCCAGTTGGGCACGAGGCGGGGCACATTGCTCATCACGATAGGCTCGCGGAAAACGGTGCCGTCCAGGATGTTGCGGATGGTGCCGTTGGGCGACTTCCACATCTGCTGCAAGTTGAACTCCTTCACCCGCTCCTCGTCGGGTGTGATGGTGGCGCACTTGATACCTACGCCGTATTGCTTGATGGCATTAGCGGCATCGATAGTTACCTGGTCGCCGGTTTCGTCGCGGTACTCAATCCCTAAATCGTAGTACTTAATATCTAATTCCAGGTACGGCAGAATTAGTTTGTCTTTGATAAACTTCCAGATGATGCGCGTCATTTCGTCGCCATCGAGCTCCACGACGGGATTCGCTACCTTGATTTTTGTCATTTGTGCTAGGGGTATGTGGTTGCTGTTGTATTTCGCCACTTGCGTGGTCCAATGATACGGGTTTTAGCTATTGTTGACTAGCGTGCGTGGGTTTGAGTTGCGCACAATTCTGTCGGGAGCAAGCGCTAATTACTGTCCAAAAGAGCGTTAGCGCCTAAGAATCAGGCGTAGCAGCGTTGTTAACCTTTAGCGGCTAAAGCTACTGTGGCAAACGACGAACTTTCAGCATGTCTTTGTTCAGCGACACTATTTCGAGCTTGTAAGGTGGCTCGTCTGTCTCGTCGAGGGTGATACGCAGTACGGTTTCGCTTTCGGCCTTCCACTGGCCTTTTCGATCTTCTAGGCCGTCGGTGGGGGCAATATCGTATTGCGTAAACAGACCGTTGTGCTCGAAGGTAAAGCCGGTGCGCCCGCGCGAAGGGCCAAAAGAATACGTATTGGGCCGATACACTTCAATATCATCCTGGTCTTCCTCGTGGGCGTGCAGCCAGGTGCCTTCCAAGTAGCGTAGCTGGGGCGACTCACGCAAATCGGTTTTACAGGTTACGGCCAACAGCAACACGCTCAGACAGCAAAGCAAAGTGAAAAGGCGCATGGCGTACAAGGTTAGGGTTGCTGAGGAATGGTAAATTAAGGACTTCCCGTTTACATTTAATAAGTAAAGGTTAAACGTAATCCGTTTACGTAAGGCATAACACGTAGAACTTGTCAGTGCCAAGCGCTGTACCTTTACTTTTCTTCTCCACTGCCCCTGGGGGCAAATTTTGCTTCTGTTTTGGACAATCGCGCCCTGATTCGCGCCTTCCGCCTCGCGGCTTCGCTGCTGGAATTGCACGACGAAAATCCATTTAAAATCCGCGCTTACGAAGGCTCTGCCGCCGCCCTAGAGCGCCTAGAGTTTCCGGTAGAGGAGGTAGAGCGCACCGGACTGCCCGACCGCACTGGCCTGAGCAAAACCGCCGCCGCCCGCGTGGCCGAAATGCTCGACACCGGCACCTTCGAAGAGCTGACCCGCCTGCTCAGCATCACGCCCCCCGGCGTGGTGGAGATGCTGAAAATCAAAGGTATTGGCCCCAAAAAGATTAGGGCGCTGTGGCGGGAGCTAGGCGTGGAAAGCTCCGATGCTCTGCGCGCCGCCGCCGAGCGCGATGAAGTAAGTAAGCTGAAAGGATTCGGCAAAAAGACCCAAGATGCCATTCTGCAAGCCCTCGAATTTAGTGACCAAAGCCGGGGCAAGCTACTCTACCCGCAAGCCGAGGAGCTGGCCAATGACTTGGTAGCGCGCTTGCAGGAAGCCTTGTTTACCGAATCCGTGGCGGTAGCAGGGGAAGTGCGGCGGCGCCTGGAAATTGTAGAAACTATAGTACTAGTAGCAGCTACGGCCCAGCCGGAAAAGGCACACAAGCTGCTAAATTCGCTGGAGGGGCTTACCGCTGAGCCCATGCGTTCCGGGCCGTTTGCCTGGCGCGGCACCGCTACTGCGTCGGGAGTGAAGGTGGAAGTAGTATTAGTGGCAAAAGATGACTTCACCAATCAACTCTTTCTGCGGACGGGAACTGAGGCTCATGTAAGCGAAATATTTGCCCCCCAGGCCATGCCCGGCCAGCCCGCTACCTTGCGCCAGTTGCTGAAAAAGGAGCGCTTCTACCAAGAAACGGCCATTTACGAAAAAGCCGGTCTGCAATACGTGGAGCCAGAGCTGCGCGAAGGCCTAGGTGAGTTGGCACTGGCCAAAGAGCATAAGTTGCCTAAGCTGCTGGAGGATGCCGACCTGCGTGGCAGCGTGCATAACCACAGCACTTACTCCGACGGCGCCCACTCCCTGCGCCAAATGGCCGAGTTCCTGCGCGATGGCGGTTACGAATACCTTGGCATCTGCGACCACTCCCAGGCCGCGCATTATGCAAACGGCCTAAGCCCGGAGCGCGTGCGCCAGCAGCACCGCGAGATAGACGAGCTGAATAAAGAGTTGGCACCCTTCCGCATCTTCAAAGGCATTGAAAGCGACATTCTTGGCGACGGCGCCCTAGATTATCAGCCCACGGTGCTGGCCTCATTTGACTTTGTGGTCGCCTCGGTGCACAGCAACCTCAAAATGGACGAAGCCCGCGCGACCACCCGCTTGCTCCGGGCCATCGAAAACCCGTATTGCACCATGTTGGGCCATCCCACGGGCCGCCTCTTGCTGCGCCGCGAAGGATATCCCATCGATTACAAGGCTGTTATCGATGCCTGCGCCCAGCATCAGGTGATTATTGAGATAAACGCTAACCCCTGGCGCCTAGACCTCGATTGGCGCTGGGTGCGCTATGCCCTCGACCAGGGCGTGAAGCTCAGCATCAACCCCGATGCCCACCACACCAACGGCTACGCCGATATGCGCTACGGCGTGTTTATGGGCCGTAAAGGAGGCTTGACTAAGGAAATGACGTTCAATGCCTTATCCCGCGACGAAGTGGCCGCGTATTTTGCTGAGCGCAAAACCAAGATCAAGCCCGCCGAAGAATTCAAAACAACCTTGTTCTAGCAACGGAAGCCTGCTGAGTATCTCACGCAATTAATTAGGTAGTGAGGCGCTTATCGAATGACTTATGAAGATTCTTATTCTGCGCTTTTCCTCTATCGGCGACATTGTGCTGACTACGCCTGTGGTACGGGCTTTGAAGCAGCAGGTGGCGGGTGCGCGGGTGCATTTTTGTACGAAGCCAGCCTACCGCAGCATCATCGAGCCCAACCCCTACGTGGACAAGGCGCACTATCTGACCGGCTCGCTCACGGAGTTGGTGGCAGAATTACAGGCCGAGCGGTTCGATTACATCGTCGATCTGCATAATAACCTGCGTACCCGCATCCTCAAGCTGCGCCTGGGCGTGCCGGCTTCCAGCTTCGATAAGCTGAATCTGCGCAAGTGGCTGCTGGTAAACCTGAAGGTGAACACTATGCCCCAGCAGCACATCGTGGACCGCTACCTTGCGGCGGCGGCGGCCTTGGGCGTCCGCAACGACGGGCAGGGTCTCGATTATTTTATTCCGGCTCAGGATGAAGTAAACCTAAATTCGCTGCCCGCCGGCTTTCAGCGCGGGTACGTGGCCTTCGCTATCGGAGCCCAGCACGCGACCAAACGATTGCCCGTGGAGCGCATTATTGAACTATGTGGCTTGCTACGGCGGCCCGTGGTGTTGCTGGGCGGCCCCGAAGACGAAACCACAGGCCACGTGGTGGAACTGGCTTTCGAGAAGCAAGCCGCCAACTCGCCGCCCGCCCCAGCCAAGGTACCCGATAGCCCATATTACTTCCCGTCGGAGCCCCCAAATTCCGCCGCGCAACAGACTATCATCTATAACGCCTGTGGCCATTTTTCGCTGAACCAATCGGCCTCTTTAGTTAAGCAGGCGCAACTAGTGGTAAGTCACGACACCGGCTTGATGCACATCGCGGCCGCGTTTAAAAAAGAGATTTTCAGCGTGTGGGGCAATACGGTGCCGGAGTTCGGGATGTACCCGTACCGCACGGAATTTCGCATTCTGGAAAGGCCGGGCTTATCGTGCCGGCCTTGCTCGAAGATTGGCTACGAAAAGTGCCCCCAGGGTCACTTCAAATGTATGCGTGAAATTCAATTCGACTTGGATTTGCCGCCCACACGCGATGGACGTTAGATAAACAGTTGGCTAGCAAGTAGGGGTAGTTAATACAATTGCATATTGCTCAAAAGCAGTGTTTAAAGTCTCTGGCAAAGAAGGGTAGATAAAAAGAGTTAGATATTAGAATATTTTGGTTTAAAAGTTGCGCATGAGTCATTACTTTGCCGATAAAACTATATTCTAATCTTCCCCTTTCCCCCTCCTTTTATGCGTCTTTTCACTCTTGGGGCTTGGGCCCTGAACCTAGCTATGGTGCTACTGCTCACGGCATGTGGCCCCAACATTTATTTGGCTAACGACTTTCGCTCTTATGCTCCTAAGCACAAGACTGTCGCTATTCTGCCAGCTTCCGTAACCATGCAGTTACGCCCCAACCAAGCACGCAACACGACTGTTGAGCAGATGCGTGATATGGAGTACAGGAGTGGCATTGATTTTCAAGAAAAAATTTATGCGTGGCTGCTGCGCCGCAGTCAGCAGCGGGGCTATACGGTGCAGTTTCAGGACGTAACCCAAACCAACGCGAAGCTGCGCGAATTGCAGATTCCCTACGGAGAACTGCGTACCCACTCCGCGCAGGAGTTGGCCAAAGCATTGGGCGTAGATGCAGTATTGACCACCAGCGTACGTACCTCCAAGCCAATGTCGGAAGGTGCTGCTCTAGCCGTGGGCGCAGCCTCCGTGCTGCTAGGTGGCGGCTATTTCGGCTCTACCAACGAGGCCAACATAACCGTCAATATACACGAGTCGGATGCCGGTAAGCTGCTCTGGAAGTACGATTACGTAGCGGCTGGCTCGGTGGGCAGCTCAACGGAAGGCATGGTAAACGTGCTGATGCGCAATGCTTCCAAGAAGTTTCCTTATACACCTAAGTCCTAATACATTATCCAATCTGACTTACAGATTATAGTAAAGCGGGCTGCTTCTGCCATAAGGCTGGGGCAGCCCGCTTTTATGACGTGTAGTGACCTTTAACAGGGATTAGAAAACTCGAAAAGAAATTGAGTACATTATTGCTCTGCTAAACTATATCCTTCTGACATGGATAATGCTGCCGACAAAGTAGTGCTCGTGAAAGTGGGTGCTGATACCTTGCTGGCCGACGTGCGGGCCGGCCGCCACACCTTCATGCTCGATGAGCCGCTGGATGCTGGTGGTCAAGACCGCGGCCCCACGCCCTACGACCTGCTGCTCGCGGCCCTGGGTGCCTGCACCGCTATCACCTTGCGCCTTTACGCCGATCAGAAAAAATGGCCGCTACAGGCCATCGAAGTGCGCCTACGCCACCAGCGCGTACACCGCTCCGACTGCGAGCAGTGTGAGCAATCGGGTCAGATGCTGGAAGAAATCGAAAAAGAACTGATGCTCCTGGGCCCGCTTACGCCCGAGCAACGGCAGCGCCTAGAGCTGATTTCGCAAAAATGTCCTGTGCAGAAAACGCTAGCGGCTGGCTTGCGCATCAACACGCACCTAGTGGCTGCCGACGAACAATCTGTCGCTTAATCGTAACTAATATGGCGTCTCCATCTCTTTGCTCTCACCTCAGTAGCCTGGGTCAACTGCTACAAGATGAACAATACATCTGCCCCGAGTGCGTCGCCCAAGGCGACCAGTGGGTACACCTTCGCGTGTGTCAGACCTGCGGCCACGTAGGCTGCTGCGACAACTCTAAGAACAAGCATGCTACTCGTCACTTTCACGCTACCAGTCATCCGGTTATCACCTCCGCCGAGCCCGGCGAGCGATGGGCTTGGTGTTACGTGGACAGCGCGTTTGCTGAGTATTAACCTTTTATTCTGCTTATTAGAATTTCCACTTGACACAAAAAAGCCCCCCAGACTATCTCTGGGGGGCTTTTTCATGACAGGTCGCCGATCTATCCTAACTGAGCTTATTTCAGAAGCCAGCTAGGATAGAGACTTAGTGAATTGTATCAAATCCGCAGTAGCTGTGCAGTGCTTCGGGGAGACGAATGCCATCCTCGGTTTGGTTGTTTTCCAGTAGCGCCGCCACAATGCGGGGCAAGGCCAGCGCTGAGCCGTTGAGCGTATGTAATAGCTGTGTTTTGCCGCCCTCGGCGCGGTAGCGCAGCTTCAGCCGGTTGGCTTGATAGGCTTCGAAGTTACTGGCCGAGCTTACTTCCAGCCAGCGGCCCTGGGCCGCGCTCCAAACCTCCAGGTCGTAGGTGAGAGCCGAAGTGAAGCTCATGTCGCCGCCGCAGAGGCGCAATACGCGGTAGGGCAGCTCCAGCTTTTGCAGTAAGCCTTCGATGTGGGCCCGCATTTCTTCCAGGATACCGTAGCTCTGCTCGGGCAAGGCAATCTGCACGACTTCTACTTTGTCGAACTGGTGCAGGCGATTGAGGCCGCGTACATCGGCGCCCCAAGAGCCAGCCTCTCGCCGGAAGCAGGGCGTGTAGCCCGCATTGCGGATCGGCAGCTTATCAGTGGCAATAATCTCGTCGCGGTAGAGGTTAGTAATAGGCACTTCGGCCGTCGGAATCAGATAGAGGTTGTCTTGGGCATCGTGGTACATCTGGCCATCCTTGTCAGGGAGCTGGCCGGTACCGTAGCCCGAGGCTTCGTTCACTAGAATGGGGGGCTGTATTTCTAGGTAGCCAGCGGCACGGGCTTCATCGAGGAAAAAGTTGATGAGCGCACGTTGGAGGCGCGCACCTTGACCCTTGTACACCGGGAAGCCGGCGCCACTGATCTTATTGCCCAGTTCAAAGTCGATGATGTCGTACTTCTTAATTAATTCCCAGTGGGGGAGGGCGGTGGGGGGCAAATCTGGCTTAGCACCATGTTCTAGTACCACCTCGTTATCCTGAGCCGTGCGACCTTCGGGTACGCTGCTGTGTGGCAGGTTGGGCAGCTTCAGTAATACCTGCTGTAAGGCTATCTCAACCTGACCTAGCTCGTCGGCGTGGGTTTTTATTTCTGATTTGAGCGTGGCGGTACGCGTCTTCAGTTCTTCAGCTCCAGCTTTGTCGCCGCTTTTCATGAGGCCGCCAATTTGCCGGGCCAGCTCGTTGGCTTCAGCCTGGGCCGAGTCGTGGGTCGTTTGCAGCTGGCGGCGGCGCTGATCGAGGTTGAGAATAGCCGTTACGTCGGTTTCGGCGGTGGCGTAGTGCTTTTTGGCTAAGCCGGCCAGCACCAGGTCGGTTTGTTCTTTTAGGACGGAAACTTGCAGCATGGGGCAAAAGTAGGGAAGTAGTAGAGCTTTTGTACGGCAGACCAGCGTAATTATAAAGTCTTTCCAGAAGTCAATTAGAAGCGGAATAGGGTAGCGCGAACGAATACTTGTGCAAAAATGTCCATAGTATCAGAGCAAATAGCTTAAAAAAAGCGTATCTGATTTGGCAGTTTAGCCGTATTAGTCTAACATTGCGCCTACAAGCCGGCGGCTGATGCCGGGTCCGCAGTTCTTCTTTACTTGCGTACGGCCCGCTTTTATTTCCAGCGCCTCCCCCGAGTACCCCCAATTTCGCTACGTATCCTGTGCTTCGCGCCGCGCTGCGGTTGCCCATTATCGCCCAGTTTGGCCTGTGTTGCTCCCTATCCTGTTTGGCACTCCACCCCCTGCCCGTTTTTCCCCTAGTTTAGTTTATGTACAATATTGAAGAGTTGAAGGACCGCTTGCTTTCCGAGCTAAAAGAAATTGCGGAACAGCTGAAGGTCGGTAACTTCAAAAAGCTTAGCAAGCAGGATCTTATCTATAAGATTCTAGATCAACAGGCCATAACGCCCGCCGATCAGCTTCCACCCAAGACCAAGACTGCCGCCAGTCCTAAAAATGGCACCGAGCAGCCCTTCTCCGATGTAGCCGTAGCGGAAAGCGTGCCTGCTGAAGCCATTGCGCCTGCTGCACCTGCAGCCCGCCCGGCCCCCAGCCGAGCACGTGCTACCCGTGGTGCCGCAGCCCCCGTCCGGGCCGCTGCTGCCCCCGAAGTAGTGGCACCCGTAGCAGTTGCGCCGGAGCCAGCTATTGTAGAGGCTCCGGTTGCAGAGGTTGCCCCGGCTGTAATTGCTACACCTGCACCTGTAGAAGTAGAAGCTGAGGCACCGACCGAGGCGGAACCCGTTCGACCCATAAAATTATATCAACGCCCGGAGCGCCGTCAGCGCAATGGCGTTGACCGCCCCCGCAACGCTGACGTAGCAGCCGATGGAATTGGTACCGTAACTGCTGACGCACCCGTTTCCCTCACTCCAGAGGGTGCAGTGGAGGCAGCAGCTGAAGCGCACTCCGAAACGGTTGCTACCCCCACATCTTTTGCCCCGAGCGTAGCCCCCCGCGAGCCACGTACCGACCAGCCCGTCGCGCCAACGCGTGAACCCCGCGAGCGGGAATACCGAGATGGCCGCGAACCGCGAACCGATTCTCCCCGCGAGCCTCGCGAATATCGTAATGATGCCCCACGCGAACCTCGTGAATTGCGGGAAAACCGCGAACCACGTGAGAACCGTGATAACCGCGAGCCCCGCCCTCTGCGCGATGCACCCCGCGAGAATCGGGAACCCCGTGAATTGCGCGAGCCGCGTGAAAACCGGGAGCCTCGGGAAATGCGCGAACCCCGCGAGAATCGGGATAACCGGGAGCCCCGCGAAGGCCGCGACCAGCAGCGTCGCGAAGACCGCTTCGCCGCTCGCGACCAGCAGCGTGCGCCCCGCCCAGTAGCCGATGGACAACAGCCCGTCGGCCAGCAGCAGCGTCCCCGCAACGATTTTGATATAGTAGTAGACGGCGAAGGCACCCTGGAGCTAATGCCTGACGGTGGCTACGGCTTCCTCCGCTCGCCTTTTTATAACTACCTCGCCTCGCCCGACGACATTTATGTGGCGCCGCAGCAGGTAAAGCAGTTTGGCTTGAAAGCCGGCGACACCGTAAAATGCACGATTCGTCCGCCCCGTGAAGGTGAAAAGTACTTCGCGCTGGTAGGAGTAGAAGGCATCAATGGCCGCACGGTAGAAGAAGCCCGCGACCGGATTCCCTTCAACAATCTCACTCCGTTGTTTGCCGAGGAGCGCCTGAAGCTGACCACCAAGTCTAGCCTGCTCAGCACCCGTATTCTAGATCTGTTTGCCCCCATTGGTAAAGGCCAGCGGGGTCTGATTGTGGCCCAGCCCAAAACCGGTAAGACGGTGTTGTTGCAGGAAATCGCCAACGCTATTTCCGAGAATCACCCCGAGGTTTATCTCATTATCCTGCTCATTGATGAGCGCCCGGAAGAAGTGACTGACATGGCCCGCTCGGTGAAAGCCGAAGTACTAAGCTCAACCTTCGACGAAACCGCCGACCGTCACGTGAAGATTGCCAGCATTGCTCTCGACAAAGCCAAGCGCTTGGTAGAATGCGGCCACGATGTGGTGATTCTGCTCGACTCTATCACCCGTTTGGCTCGCGCTTACAACACGGTGCAGCCGGCTTCGGGCAAAATCTTGTCGGGTGGTGTGGATGCCAACGCCCTACACAAGCCTAAGCGCTTCTTCGGTGCGGCCCGTAACGTGGAAAATGGCGGCTCACTAACTATCATCGCTACCGCCTTGATTGAAACCGGCTCCAAGATGGACGAGGTTATCTTCGAGGAATTCAAAGGTACCGGCAACATGGAATTGCAGCTGGACCGCAAGCTGGCCAACAAACGCATCTTCCCCGCCATTGATGTACCGGCCTCCGGCACCCGCCGCGAAGACCTGCTCATGGGCAAGGAAGAACTCAGCCGCATCTGGGTGCTGCGCAAGTTCATGTCCGACATGACGGCCGTAGAAGCCATGGAGTTCCTGAAAGACCGCATCAAAGACACCAAGAACAACAACGAGTTCTTGATGTCGATGAACGGCTAACAGTTATCGTATTAAAAGCAAAAAAGCCCCCCAGAAAATTTCTGGGGGGCTTTTTTGTGGGTTGCATTCGCCTGGAGCTACGGGGCGAGCTTGGCAGGCTGAGACTAAGTTGGATAGCGCAGGGGCTACAACTCCCATTTTGCCCGGCTGAGAAGTGAGACCGATAGCGACTGTAGTAGCTCCGGAAGCTGCTGACGTTGCCATTCGCGTAGCTGCGCGGCCATATCCTTTTTGGCGGAAGAGAGTTGCACAGCTTCAGCCGCGGCTTTTACAGCATAGGTCGCGGCGTGCCGGGCATGGCCAGGAACATGGGCCGTGCCCGCAGCTTGTCCGGCCGCCCGCGCAGCAGCACGGGCCGCCGGGATTTGGGCTTCGCAAGCCGCCGCGTGCGCCCCGAAGGCGAATATGCGCACTTGGGTCATAGGCAATTCTCCGCGCGCCCAGGCCCGGCAGGCTTCCAGCGCTTGGCGGGGTCGCTCATCCTGGGGGCGCTCGGTTTCAAAATGGTGCAACACGTGCTCAGCGCAGGCGGTTGCCCATTGGGCTAAGGCCTGATGAGACGCCAGGTCGAGCTTCGTAATGGTCTCTGCTTTCATAGTATGAGCGTCTTGCTGCTACGAAGAAATACTATAAGCGTAGATATTCCTCGGCCGTACAGGCGGGAAAATTCGCCGAGTGGGGCCTATACGTTGGCAAACTTGCGTCAGCAAGGCAGTATCACCAAGAGACAACTTAGAGTGCATTTTGCCTACGCACCCTGCGGTAAGTACTTGCGCCTTGCCTGCGCAAGCCGGACCTTTGGACCATGGAAAACACGCCCGACCTCCCCGAACTGCTCTATATTTTCGATCCGCTTTGTGGCTGGTGCTACGGCATGACGCCCGTGGTGCAGCGCGTGCGCACCGACATGGTGGGTCAACTGCAAGTATCCGTGCTCAGTGGTGGCATGGTGACCGGCGAGCGGGTGGCCCCGCTGGGCGCTAAGTGGAACTACATTAAAAATGCTTTCCAGGACGTGGAAAGAGCTGCGGGCGTGCAGTTTGGCGACGCCTACCTGCAACTTGGCGAGGAAGGCACCAACATTCAGAATTCGGAGCCGCCGTGCCGCGCGCTTACCGTTTTTCGTCAACTGAATACCGACCCCAGCCGCACCATCGACTTCGCCCACGACATTCAGCAGGCACACTATTTCCACGGTCAAGACCTGAATGATCTAACTATCTACACTAAGCTTATTGCCCCTTATGGCTTAGACGATACTGAGTTTCAGCGCCGCCTGGCTTTGCCCGAAACGGTTACGGCTACCCGCCAGGAATTTGCTGCCGTGGAGCGCATCGGCGTGCAGGGTTTTCCCACTACCATATTGCGCGTAGGCCAACAGGGCTACGTACTAGCCCGAGGTTTTCAACCTTACGAGGCATTTAGCAAAGCAGTACGGCAGGCGTTGCAGCAGGCCACGGAAGAGCAGTAGCTGAAAGCTTAATCAGCCGCCGAAGCTACCCACGCGCACTACTTCCTTCTTGAGCGGCGCCCACACAATGCGGCGGCCGTCTTCTTTGCCCACGGTGTACTGAAAGCTGATGGCATCGGGGCGGCGGCGCAGGTCTTCCCAGGTAGCGCGGTCGAGGAGGTCGGGCTGGTGGGTGTCTTTGTCTGTAATGGCGGGCGTGCGGAAGTTTTTATCGGCAAAAAACTCGTCCATGCGGCGGCGCACGAAGGCTTCGCGCTCGGCTTGGGTGGCTGTTTTATTTTTCATCTCATACACCATCGTGGCCTCCAGGTCGGCGGCCGATAGTACTTCGCGAAAAATCGTTTCGCCCCTCGAGTCGGTGATGGTGAAGGTGACCTCGCCGGCCAGCATGGAAGGGCCGCGTAGCACCAACTTAAACTCGTCCTCGGTGGAAGGCGAAGAGAAGCGGTGCTGCTTCCGCACCACTTTCAGCGTGTCCGACTGAACATTGACGGCCGGCGCGCGAGTGGTGTCCATGGGCTCTGCTGTTACGGTAGTCGCGCCCGTTTCGGTGGCCTCGGTGCGGGTGGAGTCGGAGCCAGAGCAGGCGCCAAGGGCGAGGGGAAGCAGCAATACGGAAACGAAGGCGTAGCGCATAAGTAAGCGGGCAAGTAGAAAACCTGATGTTGCAATACGCAGCTAGCCGGCTGACTGTTCTGGGGGGCTTTTTGGCTTAACTTGCCTTATAAGCCGTTAAGCGCTAAACCAATGCCGTAGCACCAGCATGAGCACAAATGCGGCGCTTAAGCACAAGGAAGATACCTGATTCATGCGCATAGTCCGCTCGAAGCTAGCGGCCGACGCATCGGACCAGGCTAGAAAAGCCCAGCGCCCAAACAAGGCTACCACGGGTCCGGTAGCCACCAGAAAGATAACGAGGTTGGAAAGCTCATTGCGCAGCCAATACGCGACTCCCAGCAGCACCGCCCCAAACAGCAGGCCCACCGCCGCAAACACAAACGTACCCCGAATACCGAGCACGAGGCTTAGGGTTTGGTCGCCGCGCTGCCGGTCTTCCTGGTGCTGGTACACCTGCGTGAGCGGGTAAGAGCCGCACAAAAACAGCGTGCTCACTAATGCCAGCAGCAAGTTGTCGGGCACTAAAATCTCCTCAGAATTGCCCCCCACGCCCACCTGCGTCATCAGGAAAGTAAACGCGCCCTGAAACACGACGACCACCAGCGTGCTAAGAAAAGGATACTTTTTGAGCCGAATCCCCTCGTAGCTGTAGGCTTTAGAAATAAGGAGATACACAGCCACCAACCCCGCAAACACGGGACTAAGCAGCCAGGCGCCCACTACGGCCAACGCATCGAAGAGCCACACCAGATGCAGCAGCTCCTCCGATACCTTGGGGGGCTTTTTGAGGCCACCGATGCTGCCCTCGTCGCGGTCGTAGTAGGAGTTGTAGCCGTTGGAGGCCGGATACGCCAGCACGTGCAGCACCACAAACACGCCCACTGCCCGCCACGGGCTAAACGGCTCGCGCAAAGCACTCAGCCCAAACCAGAATACCGGCATCAGGTACACGGAGAAGGGAATGCGCAGCAGTGGCACAGCCCGGCGATAGGCGAGGAGCATGAAAAGCAGAAATGGTAGAAGCGTGCAAGGTAATAGTAGTAGGGCGGAGTTGTCCTACGACTTTGGAGTGGTAGGATCACGCCTGGTAAAGCTAGTTCACGCCTGCTTCGGCCAACCCACCAGATACGTAACCTGCGAGCCGGACCAGTGCTTCACCTTGCCGGCCCCCCACTCAAATTTGCCCCCCGGATCGGCTTTACGGGCCAAGTCAAGCAATCGATCCGTCGGGTACATGCGTATGATGGATACGGTCCCGTCCCAAATGGTGCACAGCGGAATTAGGGGAATGATAAATGTGAAAAACAGGCGGCTCAGACGAAATGGCGGCATAAATGGGGTTGCCAACACTTGCATGACGGGCAAAATCGTCCAGGCCAGCAGGATTTCGTGCCAGTGCTTACCGGCGCCCTCAAACACACCGATACCCGCGCCCTGCCGCACAGCATCGGCCAGGATGGCCTCGGCCGCAGCGGGCGTAAAATGATGAAACGCGGAGAAGATGGTGCGAAACCCGGTGAGGTGAGCGGGCACAGCCGTAGCATCAACAGGCGCTGTTTCGTAGCCAATTTGCCCCCCAGAGCTTTCCTTAATGCCCTGCCAGGCGTCCGGCTGCGGATATAGATCGGTGAGAGTAACACGTAAGTCAGTCAAGCCCGGTAGCTGGTGCAAGGCCCGCGCCACACCGTCGGTGCCGCCGCCCGCGCCGGCTCCGAGTTCAAGCAAGTGAAGCTGTCCGGTTTTCATCAGCGCCTCTTGTAGCACCGGCACCAGTGGCTGATAAATGCCTAGGTTCGTGGTCATGAAGCGCAAATAGTCCATCATCCCGGCCCGGATAATATCCGGGAACCAAGGCTGGTCTTCAAACTCGAATAGGTGGAGGCGAAGTTTCAAGGGTTGATAGAGTTAAATGGCTTCGCTAGCAGGTGGCTACAGACAAAGTTGTTATACTTTATGTCTGTACGAAGTCAATGTAAATGGTTGCCCAAACTCGATATATCTGCTGTAGAGGCGCGTATTCGCATCTAATCATCGTAGCTTATGTACCAGTCGCAGCCTATGTACCAGTTGATAGCTTAGGTAGTATTGATCAGAGGCAGTACCTATTCAGGGTCAACTTGAGCCATAGCGCGTTTTATACATATGAACTTGATTCGTCACAAAGTGTAATTATTAGAGGGGAGGGTTGCGAATCAGGTTTCTAATCGCCAGCTTTGCAAAACAAAGTGCTTTTCACTACTATGAATCCAGCCGTCGATCCGCTCGCCCAGCTTACTGAGATTCGCGCCATCATGGAGCGCTCGTCGCGTTACTTGTCACTGAGCGGCCTGTCGGGCATTGCGGCGGGTGTGGTGGCACTAGCGGGCGTGAGCGTCGGCTACTGGTATTTGGGCCAGGAGTACGGCAGCACCCAGGAGTTTGTGCGCGTAATGCAGAACTCCGAACAGGAGCGGCTACGTGCGCTGCCGTTTCTGCTGGGGCTTGCGGGGGGCATTATTCTGTTGGCGTTGCTGGTGGCCTTCTATTTTACTCGCCGCCGAGCCCAGCAAGATAAGGTGCAACTGTGGAGCGCCCTCGGGCGGCGGCTCGCGCTCAGCCTAGCCATTCCGCTGGTGGCTGGGGGGCTTTTTTGCTTGGCAATTTACCTGCAAGGCGCCGCCGGACTGGTGGTACCGGGTATGTTGCTGTTTTATGGCCTAGCTTTGCTCAATGCCAGCAAGTACACATTGGAAGAAATTCGGTGGCTGGGCCTCACCGAAATCGGACTGGGACTGGTGGCGGTGTTGTTCCCTGGCTATGGCCTAGTATTTTTCGCCTTAGGCTTTGGCCTGAGTCACATTATCTACGGTCTGCTCATGTACAACCGTTACGAACGGACCCCGCGCGCCCTGTGAAGCACAACATCCACATTCTCAATAAAGCCTTCGACCACCGCGTGCGCCTGGGCGTGATGGCCGTGCTTCTGGGCCAGAGCGACCCAGTAAGCTTCAACGACCTAAAAGAAGCCCTCGACCTCACCGATGGCAACTTAGCCAGTCACGTAGCCGCCCTCGAAAAGGCGGGCTACGTGGAAGTGAGCAAGCAGTTTATTGGCAAAAAACCCAATACAACGTACACGCCCTCCAAAGAAGGCAAACTGGCGTTTCAGGAGCATCTGAACGCGTTGGAAAAATTGCTGCGGGGGTAAGCGCTCTTTTTTTTGTCTGTATACTTTGTAATACAAAGTTCTTTTGAATTACTAATCCAAGTTTAATTAATTGCTGAATTATGGAAATATCCACTCATCTCCCAGGCTCGCGTTTTGGCGCAACGGCGGCGGCGGCTCCGCGTCTTGCCCTCACCACCTTGCAGAAGGTGGCAATCCCAGTCGGGGCAATCTGGTTCTACCTCCTGTTCTGGGAAGAGCGCGCGGCTCTGAACGTGTTTCTCTACACGCTATTCGTGCTAGGAGCGGGGCTGGCTGGCCTTCCGCGCCACGCTGCGCAATGGCGTTCCAACGGGTTTCGGCTGACGCTGGCCGGCACAATACTGAGTGCCGCAATGGTAGCCTGGTACGGTTCAGGAGCCGCACTCCTGGCTTGGCTGGCCTCGGCAGCTATGTGGCTCGGCTACCTCAATCAGCCCCACCTGAAGCTAGTGGCGTACGCGCTCCTGACGGCCATGAGCAGCGCCATCCAAACAGTGCCAAGGCTGGCGCAACTGCTGCTTTTGCCGCCTAAGCTAGACGGCCGCGTAGAGCGGGCCTGGTTCTACGGGCGACTGTTGGTGCTGCCGTTTGTAGCCCTGCTGGTGTTTCACATTCTGTTTGCTATCGCCAACCCCGTTTATAGTGAGCTAGTGGGTCGATTACTGGATGTGATTGGAACGTGGGTAGAGACCTTTTTCGAAGTGCTGTCCGTCCCGAGTATTCTATTTTTCTTGTTTGGTCTGGCCCTTACTGGGGTTGCGCTTGTGTTCGTGCCGGTCCATTACTTTGCCGATAAAGAGTCCCGCTTCGGCGAATTCATTCTGCGCGAGCGCGACCGGGTAGCTTCCTTCGCCGTGCGCCGCCCCGACTTCCGCGCCAAAAGCTTTCGAGCCCTCGACCTGCGCAAAGAATACCTCGTGGCGCTCAGCATGCTGGTTTTGGTGAATGTGTTGCTGCTCGTTGTCAATAGCATCGACATCAACTGGATCTGGTTTGGCTTTACTCCCGAGCCTGGTTTCGACCTCACCCAGTTTGTGCATGAAGGCACCTACGTGCTCATTCTGAGCATCCTGGTGGCAATGGGCATTGTGCTGTGGTTTTTTCGCCGCAACCTAAATTTCTATGAGCGAGGCTTGCCGGCGCTGCGCTGGCTGGCGACGGTGTGGGTACTGCAAAACGCGGTATTGGCCGTGTCGGTGGGGCTGCGCAACTACTATTACATTCTCTACACGGGCCTCGCTTACAAGCGAATTGGGGTGTACTTCTTTCTACTGCTTACCTTCTTTGGCTTGGCTACCATCTTGCTTAAAATCTGGCAGCGGCGCTCGACTTATTCATTGGTGCGCATGAATGGGTTGGCAGCCTATGTGCTGATGGTAGGGCTGGCCTGCGGCAACTGGGAAATTTGGATAGCGCGCTACAACCTGCGCCCCGAACTGCCCACGCTCGACTACGGCTTCCTGCTCGACATGCCCGACCGTGTGCTGCCCGTGTTGGCGGCTCACCCCGAAGTGCTCACCCAGCGCCAGCTCGTGCACAAATCTTACCGTAGCTGGACCACGCTCAGTCCGGAGGCAGCTAATCAGCGCCTCCAGCACCGCCTTGCCAGATTTAGGTCAGCTCAGGAAGCCCGCAACTGGCCCAGCTACACCTTCGCCGACTGGCAGGCCTACCAGCAACTAGCCAGCGCCGACCGACACGCCAAAATCGGAATCAGCAAATAGGAATTTACCCCAACTAGCAAGACCATGACTTTCCACGATTGGGCCGCCTATTTTCGCGCCAACCAAGACCACCTCGACAATCTGAGCTGGGACGATACCTACCGCCTCACCGCCCGCGAGCTGCGCGTTATTCGTCATTCTCTGCCCCAGTTTCAGCAAGGCGAGCATTCCGAGGGCAAGCACCTTTACCAGAAAGCCAAAGCCCTCGGCGACCCTGATTATGTGGCGGCTATTCGGCTGTTCATTAAGGAGGAGCAAGGCCACGCCATGGTGTTGGGGCAGTACATGGCCCTCCACCAGATTCCGCGCCTGACCAAGTCCAGTATGCTGGAAAAAGTGTTTCGTTGGCTGCGGCAGTGGGCGTCGCTGGAGCACACGCTGCGGGTGCTGCTCACGGCCGAAATTATTGCTGCCGTATATTATCAGGCGCTTTATCAGGCTACCTTTTCGGGCTTACTCCAGCAAATCTGCCGGCGTATTCTTCGTGATGAGGAAATGCACCTGAATTTTCAGTGCTTTACTCTGCATCAAATTACGCGCACCCACGGCGGACTACGTCGTTGGGCTACGCGCCAGGTATATCGTGGGCTGATGGTGGGCACTACATTGGTAGTATGGTTTACGTATCATCGCACGCTGCGAGCTGGGGGCTTTGGGCTGCTGGCTTTTGCCGAAGCCGTGAGCGTTGAGTTTGGAAGGGTAGAGGAGATGCTGACCACGCCGGGGGGCATTTCTATTCGTGGGCAGCAGGCGGCACCCGTTGTTAAACCAGCCGTCAGTGTGCCTTGTGCGCCTGTAAGGCTGGCGTTTCGGGCGCTGTGGGCAGGGGAGTAAGGTGCAAGTAAATTGAACCCGAGCACCTATCGCTGCGGTTTGGTTGGGAAATCTGGCTACGGGGCCGCGCCTAGTTGGTATATTTGCGTATCCGTCGTCGGTGCCTCCTGCTATGAGTGGCCCCTCGGCCGCCACGTGTTCTGTTCTACATGTCCGCTCCCGAATCGCCAAAGTCAGTAAAAAAGCCCCGTCGGCGCTGGCCCAATATCCTGTCGCGCATGGCGTGGGGGGCATTTATCGTAGGGTTGGGCGTGTTCCTGCTCTATCCGATTTTGGTCAGCACCAACTTCATGTTCCTCTTCGGTAAGTCGCCGGGACTAGAGGAACTGGAGAACCCCAAGGTGGAAAAAGCCTCCGAACTCTACACCTCCGATGGCGTCCTGATCGGCACGTATTTCCGCGAAAATCGCTCACCCATACCGTTCAAAAAGATTTCGCCCTTATTGGTGAAGGCTCTTATTGCCACTGAGGATGCCCGTTTTTACGAACATGCTGGTATCGATCCGCAAGCTATGGCCGGAGCCGTGTGGGCTGTGGTCCGGGGTGAAAAGCGTGGTGGCAGCACCATTACACAGCAGTTGGCCAAAAACCTATATAAAACCCGCCGCGGCGAAACCGGCGGCGCTTTTGGCCATATTCCAGTCGTCAATACGCTCGTTAGCAAAACTAAAGAATGGCTGACGGCCGTGGAGCTGGAGCGGCGCTATACCAAGGAAGAAATTCTGCGCATGTACTTCAATACGGTGGAGTACGGTTCGCAAGCCTTCGGTATTAAAGTGGCGGCCAAAACCTTCTTCAGCACCTCGCCTGACAGCCTCAAGCCCGAAGAAGCCGCCATGCTAGTCGGCGTGCTCAACAACCCCACCGCTTACAACCCTAAGTTTCACCCCGAAGCCGCCCTCAAGCGCCGCAACCTAGTACTGACGCGCATGGGGCAAGCGGGCCACCTAAGCGCCCGCGCCGTTGATTCTTTGCAAAAAAGTCCCCTGGCGTTGCGCTATCAGGTAGATAAGCACTTCGACGGCCCTGAAGCTTATTTCCGCGGAGCGGTAAGTCAGACCGTGAATCAGTGGTGCGAGAAGAACGGCTACGACATGTACCGCGACGGCCTCAAAATTTATACTACCATCGACTCGCGCATGCAGGCTCATGCTGAAGTATCGGTGCTTGAGCGCATGAAAGTATTGCAGCGGCAGTTCGATAGTTTCTGGCGCAACAGAGGGGGCAACCCGTGGGTGGATGATAAGGGCAAGGAAATTCCCGGTTTCATTGAAACCCAGATGAAGCGCACCGAGCAGTACAAAATGCTGGCCGAGCGCTACAAAGGCCAACCCGCTCGTCTAGACTCGGCTCTGAATGCTAAGCGCCCGATGAAAGTGTTCACTTGGAAAGGCGACGGCGACACGACGCTTGTTATGTCACCATTGGATTCGCTGGCGTACTACAAAAAATTCCTGCACGCGGGCATGATGACTATGGATCCCTACACGGGCCACATCAAAGCCTGGGTGGGTGGCCTGAATTACCGCTTTTTCCAGTACGACCACGTGAAGCAGGGCCGCCGTCAGCCTGGCTCTACGTTCAAGCCCTTCGTGTACCTCACTGCCCTCGACAATGGCTACACGCCTTGCGACCGTATTCGCGACCAGCGTGTGACCATTCGCTACGTGGAAAACGGCAAGGACATGGAGTGGAAGCCCAACAACGTAACCCGCGAATACTCCGGCTCCAACATGACTCTGCGCCACGCCATGGCGCGCTCCATAAACTCCGTGACGGCCCAGCTCACGGAGCTAGTAGGCTGGGAAAACGTAGCCAAATACGCCCATAAAGTCGGTATTCGGAGCAAGCTGCTTGGCGTGCCCAGCATCGGCCTAGGCTCGGGAGGCGACGTGAGTGTGTACGAGATGGTGAATGCTTACAGCACATTTGTCAACAACGGCTTTCGCACTGAGCCCTTGCTCGTAACCCGTATTGAAGACCGCAATGGCAATGTCATCAAGCAGTTTGACCCCAAGCAAACGCGCGCTATTTCGGCCGAAACGGCTTGGCTCATGCTCCATATGCTGAAAGGCGGTATGGAGGAGCCCGGCGGCACTTCCCAGGCTTTGTGGGAATACGATCTTTGGAAGAAAGGCAACGAGATAGGCGGCAAAACTGGCACCACCTCCAATTACTCCGACGGCTGGTATATGGGCGTCACCAAAGATTTAGTCTCTGGCGTGTGGGTAGGCGGCGAAGACCGCAGCATTCACTTCTTCCGCTCCCAGCAGGGCGAAGGTAGCCGCATGGCCTTACCTGTGTACGGCACCTACATGGAAAAGCTCTACCGGGATAAAAACCTGGGCATCGAGTATGGTCCCTTCCCCAAGCCTACGGTTAAGATTACGAAGAAGTATAACTGCCTAACACCTGCCCCGCGTCGTATTGTGGAGCCAATGGACTCCCTCGTAGCCGATAATCTGTTGGAAAGGTTGAACTCAGTGGGCGGAGCACGGCTGGGCGTGCCAGATAGTTTGTAAAAGCAAACCACAGGCTTTTACATAGAGCCAGTATTACCCCTTATCAAAATATTGTTTCGGTCATAAACCAAAACCTCAATCCAGCCAAGTGGGCGGGCTGTAGCTTCAATAGAATCGATGCTGCTGCTTGGAACAGATGATACACAATTTAGCTGCAGATAGTCGGGATAGCAGGGTACCTGCTCAGCATATAGCTGCCTTATATAAGCCATATTAATATCGGCTACGTACTGTCGGCGCTCACCAGTAAGTTCACCGCAGGCATACCTTATAGCCGATTCGCAAGAGCTTATTATTGTTAAGAAAAACAACAAGCTAATAGCAGTAACAAGTCTTGGTGGCGTAGATGCAGTTCTACTCCTCAGCCGCATAAAACGACTCCAGCGCTGCCTTCAGGTTGGGGTATTCAAACGTAAAGCCCTGGTTCAAAATCTTATCGGCGCTTACCCGCTGCGAAGCCAGCACTATTTCGCTCATTTCCCCCATCATAAGAGTGAGAGCAAATGCCGGAACTTTGGGTAATACTAGTGGCCGATGCATGACGTCGGCTAGTGCTTGCGTAAAGGCTTGATTGGTAACCGGATTGGGCGACACGGCATTATAGGTGCCTTGCCACTGCGGCTCATCCAGCATCTGAATCAGCAAACGACACAGGTCATCGAGGTGAATCCAGGACATGAACTGCTTACCTGTGCCTAGCGGGGCGCCGGCCATCAGTTTCACGGGGCGTGCCATTTGTGGCAGCGCACCGCCGTGGGTGCTGAGCACAATACCAATGCGTACGATAACAGTACGAATCCCAAGTGCCTGTACTTGTTGGGCAGCTTGTTCCCACTTGCGCGATACCTCGGCCAGAAAATCGTCCTGGGGAGCTCCGGGGGGCGTTTCTTCATTTACCAGTTTGTCGCCACTGTCGCCGTAAATCCCGATAGCCGAGGCTGATATGAAAGCGCGCACGTGGTGTTCACCTTTAGCTAGCTCCTTGGCAAGCAATGTGGTACCATCCAGGCGGCTCTCCATAATCTCGCGCTTGCGCTCTTCAGTCCACTTGCCATCCGATACACTCGATCCCGCCAGATTGATAATGTAATCGGCGTAGCGAATGGCAGCAGGGTCCAGCGTGCCATGGTGCGGATCCCAGCGAAAAGTTTGATAATGGCTGGAGCCAGCTTGGCGGCTGAGCAGGGCCACTTCATAGCCCGCATCAATGAGCAGCTCGGCGAGGCGGGTGCCTATCATGCCTGTGCCACCGGTGATTAGAACTTTCTGGGACATACGGTTGGAGTGTTGCCTATTTGCAGTTTGGCACTTACGTGTTTAGCTGACAAATGGTGTTGAACAGGTGAGGCTAGATCGAAAGGGTATGCAAGCTAGCAGGCAGCCGACAACTCACAACAAGAAATTTATTTCCCGATTAAACGCAGAAACTCAGTTCGCAGGGCTATGTCGCGGTCGAAGGCGCCGCCGTACTCGGCCGTGAGCGTGCTACTACTCGTATCGTTCACGCCGCGGCTCATCACGCATAAGTGGTCAGCTTCAATTAACACCGCGACATCGTTGGTGTGCAGGGTGCTTTTCAGCTCTTCCGCAATTTGCCGGGTCAGGCGCTCCTGTACTTGGGGGCGGCGGGCATAATATTGTACCACCCGGTTTAGCTTAGACAAGCCAACCACATGCTCACCAGGCAGGTAAGCCACGTGCGCCTTGCCGATAATGGGCACAAAGTGGTGCTCGCAGCAGGAAAAAAGCGTGATGTCGCGCTCTACCAGCATCTGATGATATTGGTAGCGGTTATCAAAAAGCTTTACATCGGGCTGATAAACGGGGTTGAGGCCACGAAACCACTCCTGCACGTACATTTTAGCTACGCGTTGGGGCGTACCGTTCAAGCTATCATCGTCTAGATCAAGGCCCAGCAGGGTCATGATTTCGCGAAAATGCTCAGCGATGCCCGCTATCTTTTGCTCTTCGCTGAGGGCAAAGGCATCAGGACGGAGCGGCGTGCGTAGATCAGCCGGCAAATGCGCGTCGGTGGGGACGGGTTGGTCCGTGGCGGCAGCCGCGGGCACGGAATTATCCATGGTATTCAACAAAGTTGCGTTCGGTCTCATACAGCGTGACCGATAAAAGTAAATGGGACTCCAGATGAGCCCGTAGCTTTTGCCAGATCACCACAGCGATATTCTCGGCCGTAGGGTTGAGATGGCGAAACTCCTCCGTATCCAAGTTGAGGTTACGATGATCAAAGGTATCCAGAATCTCGCGCTTAATCAGGTCGCTTAAGCGCTTAAGATCATACACGTATCCAGTTTCGGGGTCGATGGGGCCCGTGAGGCGCACAATCAACTCGTAATTGTGACCATGATAGTTCGGGTTATTACACTTATCAAACACCTGCTGATTGCGCGCCGCATCCCAAGCGGGGTTGAAGAGGCGATGAGCAGCGTTAAAGTGTTCCTTTCGGCAGACGGTGACTTGCATAGTCCTTGCTGAACCACCCCCACAGCATTTTGTTCACTTTGCTTCGAGTAAGTCTATTTATTGGCTAGTATATAGAAGTTTGCCAATGATATAAGTAACTCAATAGGGTTTTGTGAATCAGCTTGAAGCGGCGTGGTGGTAGTTAAATTATATAGGTTATGACTTATTAAACAAAAGTATGGTTTCTTGAAAAAAAACAACTCGTGGGGTAGGCAGCAAAGGACAGTCTGGTATAGATTTGGCGTAGTGAGATTCTAGATAACAACCAGCTTTTACTCTGACAATAACTTTTCCTTCAACCCTTTTCATTCACATATGAAACAAGGTGTACTCCTTTCCCTGCTCCTGAGCTTCATGCTGACGGTATCTGCCTATGCTCAGAAGGCACCCGTTGATGAAACGGACATGTCCATCAAAGGTATTCCTCGCAAGGGACAACGAATTTCCCTGCAGCTGGAAAGCAAGCGAGTGGAAGATTCTTGGGCCAAAAACTTGACTACTAAATACGGTAACAAGTTGAAAAACGATAAAGGTATCTATTCGATGGAAGGCGTTACCATCGACGAAATATCCAAAACTCCGATTCGCGTTATCAGCAAAGTTGATGCTACTCCTACGGGCACTACTATCTGGTGGTCTATTGACTTGGGCAATGCTTACTTGGACAAAGCTGCTACTCCTGTACAGTGGAGCGCTGCGGAGAAATATTTAAAAGAGTTCGCCCGTCTGCTTTACCGCGAAGACTTGGCCGTACAGGTTGCAGAAGCCGAAAAGTCACTGGTAATATCGCAAAACAACCACATGGCCGTTATTGCCAAGGCTGATTTGGTTAGAAAAGACATTGAGAAGAATAAAGCCCGCAAGGCAGAAATTCAGCAGGAATTGGCTAAGAATGCCGCCGAACTGCTGCAGTTTAACAACGTGGTGGACATGAACCTGAAAGAGCAGGAAGCCGCCCGTGCCGACATTGTGAACATGCGTGTGGCTTTGGAAGCCGTAAAAGAGCGCATGAACAAGATTGAATAGCTTTCTTACCGCTAATAAAAAAGCCCCCCAGAAGTTCTCTGGGGGGCTTTTTTATTCTATACGAATGACGCTTGGTTCTTAGCGCATCACGTCGCGCACGTGCTGAATAGCCGTCTGCTCGTCTTTCCAGCCCATGATGCGTACCGCACCTGGGTTGTCGCTATGCTGAAACCACAGCCGTAGTATTTGCTGGGCAGCCGGATAACCCTGCGTAAAATCGTCCCAAGTAGTAACGTGAGGCAGAATACGTTGGCTCGGACGGGCGGGCACCGCTAGTACCACCCGCTCCAGCACGCCCGCTTTATCGAGCACTACTAAGCCAATAGGTAGCACTTCCAGCACCGTACCCGCAGGCTGACTTTCAGCTAGCACTAGTATGGCCAATGCATTGCCCGAAGCTGTACTGGTGCTGGGTACAAAACCATAGTTGCCGGGATAAGGCAGAAACTCTAGCATCCGATCCTTACCCGCGCGTTGCTGAGGGGCAAATTTGTTGTTGGCCGGGTCGTAGCGCTGCTCATAATTGGTGCCCGCTGATACCTCAATTACGGCTTGCATCAGCTTGCGCTCCGGGGAAAACGTGGGTAGCTCGGCGTAGTCGGTTTGGCAACCGGCTACGCCGAGGCTAAGCAGAAGGCTCACTAAAAATCCGGTGGCACCACGCATCAACAAGATGGGTTATTTGGCTAATTGAGCATCGAGCAGGCGGAAAGGGCTAAGTTGGTCAAGCCGCAGCACAAAGCGAATTCGGTCGGTGAAATCTTTGCGGCTGCTAGGCAAACCATTCTCATATTGCGAACCAGCTACGGGCAAGTAGAATTGGAAAACGTTTTTAATAATGGGCACCACCAAGCCCGCATCGTAGAAGAAATTTTGCCCCCCACGGCTGCTGGAAAGCACAGTTTCTTCTTTCATCACGCCAAAATCAGTAAATACGCCTAGCCCTGTAACAGGTAAATCGGCCTGTAGATTAAGGGTGCTAAGCCACCGCTGGCTGAATACGGGCACATAGCCTTTAAAGGCGCCATCACGGTCATCCGTTTGATGTATCTGTGCGGTATAAACATCCGAGATCTGCTGACGATCTAAGAAGGCAGTTTGACGACGGTAGTCAGGACTGCCGCTTAAGCCAATAACGAAGGGTGCTTCATTAGCTTTTTGCAAAAAACGCCCCCCAAACAAACGTGCCTGCACTTGCTTCTTCGGAGAATAGAACCGACTGTAGGTAGCGGAAGCGCGAAGCAAGGTGGCTTGCACTGAGGAATTCTCCACCGATAAGTCAGGAGTGAGGCGGTTCAGCTCCACATTGGCCGACCAGCTTTGCAGGGCGTCGCCACCGCGCACTTGGTACGATAAGGTTTGAATGCTGGTAGTCGCGTCCAGGTCTTGGTCGCGCACGGAGGTATTCGCAAGTTGTATCGTATGCTGAGGGCCACTGAAGGCCGACTTGGGCAAAGTCAAGGTCAAGCTAGGCTCCACTTTGAGGTAACGCTCGAAGCGCTGCACCGTGATGCTGGTGACAAGCTGACGGACGGTTTCTTTGGGTAGAATGTTTACGTTAAGCGTGCCAATGCCATTCAGCTCATTGCGGTTGAAGCTATACATAGGCATGGCCAAGTAGCTCAGACGCTTAATAACTAACGGGCTGCTGTAGAAAGCGGCCCCCAGCATCAGCTTGTCCGAAGTGTTAGCGCCAATGACCGGCAGCCAGTTGATGGCGGCCCGATCCCAGCGCTCAACCGATGCCAGCGCCTTGAAACGAATTGGCTCCAAGCGAGGAAAGGTGCCTGTGAGCTTTACATGATCGTCGCGGCGGTTAAGCTGAGGCGTGAGGTAAGCAGGATCAATGGCGACGGCAGCCACACCTTCGCGGCGGAAGTCGAGTTGGGTTTCTTCATTTTCGCCGGCGCCAAATACGGGCGTCCACTGCGTTTCCAGTACTTTGCCCTGGGCATCGAGCGTAGCTACCGGCACGGCAAACGGCGAGGGTGAATCATTACGAATAAGCACTTTCACTTGATCGTTGGTTACCTGCAAGTCGCCCACGGCCGCGTTGTAGCGGGTAGTCGATTGGAGCATGTCCTGAAAAAACCAGCTCAAGGACTCGCCTGTGCTTTCTTCAAACGAAGCCTGCATATCCGCCGGGTCGGGGTGCTTGAACTGCCAACGCTGATAGTAGGCGTGCATAGCGGCATCAAACTTCTCCTGCCCCAAATAGCCTGCTAGGTATTTCAGCAAGGAAGCCGTCTTAGTATATACGATGATACCATAGTTAAGCTTGCCATATTCAGCCGAACTAGGCCCACTCACGGCCTGGTCGAGGCCACGGCTGGCTGCGGCTTGGTATGGCACCTGGTTTAGCGCTGTAGCATCTAAGCCCTCAATTCCAAGCGCCTGCGATACCTTTCCCGATTTCAGCACCGACTCGAACATACCCGCATTGGGGTTGTCGCGCTCGGCTACCCGGTTTTCTATATAAGAGTTTACGCCCTCATCTAGCCACGGATAAACCCGCTCATTGGAGCCCAGAATACCATAAAACCAGTTGTGGCCTACCTCATGCACGATGGCCTCGGGCATCGTAACCGTTACCATCGGGTATTCCATACCCGAACCGGCGCTGAGCGCTCCATCGACGGCCGTAGCAGCCGAGTAGGGATACTCGCCTACCCACTGCGAGTAGTAAGTAACAGCGTCGTTAACGTCCTGTAGCCCTTTGATCCACTTGTCTACGTCTTTGTTAACAAACATTACCCACGTGTCTACCTGCCGGCCCGAGTGTAGCGTTACAGCGCTCTTCAGCACATTAAAGCGCTTATCAGCAAACCAAGCGAAGTCGTGCACGCGGTCTTGCACATAGCGTAGGGTTTTAGTTTCTGAGGCGGATGCCGGGAAGGTTAAGTCTTTGCCGTAGTCTTCAGCTTTCTTGGCAGCAGCGGCCGTAGCTAGCTGCGCCAGTCGGGCTTGCTCTGTGGGGTTTTGCAGTACGCCCGTCGCACCCACGGTGTAATTGGCTGGTAAGGTAATGCGTACATCGAACGAGCCGAACTCAGAATAGAACTCGCCTTGGTCAAGGTAGGGCATAGGGTGCCAGCCCCGGCTGTCGTACACGGCTGGCTTCGGGTACCACTGCGTTATCTGATACGACTGCTCCACGTGGCCAAAGCGTGAAAACGAGTTCGGTATTTTCACCCGGAATGGGGTCGTAATCGTAATTTTGCCCCCCGCGGCCAAGGGTTGAGGTAGCATGAGCTTGGCCATATCTGGGTGCTCGGCGTCGAAGGTGAGCGTGGCAGCTTGGCCATTTACCTTGAAATCCAGCTGGTCGATGAAGCCACGCTGGTCTTGGGGGGCAAATTGAAACTTGCGGCTTCCGTTGCGCAGCTGCTGTTTGGCGAAAGCCGTGGTGTTGTCGCGGTAGGCGTTGGGCCAGAGATGAAACCAGATGAAGGTCAGCTGGTCGGGGGAGTTATTTGTGTATTGGATTTCCTCTTGAGCCGTAAGCATGTGCTGGCGGTCATCCAGAGCTACATCAATGGAGTAGTTGACTTCCTGCTGCCAATAGGCGCCAGATAGAGTGGCCTGCGCGAACACAGCCAAAGGAAGAAAAGCAAGCCAGAAACTGGCCAGTAACTTTTTCATGCGGAGAAATAATAGAACGAGCGACTAAATGCGAGGCGAAAGTACGTTCTACGCCCCAAAAGGCCGTCTCACAACCTTTCTTCCTGTCGACCCGTTTTCCCCAACAGAGTATTCACCATCTGCCCCTGCGGATTAACACCTCCCCACTATGTCTTTCAACAAAATTCCTAAAGACGATACCCAGCACCAAAATCACTTGGATGGGGCCATCAATAACTTAAATAACGATTTACAGGAAGAGGCTTCCCGTGCCGGCTTCGATAACGTGCTTCAGCGCTGGATTGAGGACGTGAAGGATGTAAACAATCCAGAGCTACATCAAATAGTAGTTGATTTGCAGGCGCTAAAGGCCCATTTCAACGGCGGCACTATCGATCATAAGCTAGTTGGGCAATTGTTGGGCCGCCTAGGAGAAAACACGATCAAGTCGGCTGTTTTCGCTGTTAACCCCAATACGGCGCAGCGTGTCACGAGCTTAGGAGAAGCGCTACTGAAGGCTGCCAAGCAAGTTCAAGGCAAGAATGATAATACCAGTCCTGAGCAGGATTTGAAGAACAATAACAACTCGTAGCAGCAGCCTAAACCGTCCCCGCTAGGACAAAACAAAAAAAGCCGGCCCCTGAGAAGGGGCCGGCTTTTTTGTGTTCAAAAGAGCAAAGCTTAGTTGCGCTTCTCCTTGATTTTGGCTGCTTTGCCCGATAGGCCACGCAGATAAAACAAACGGGCACGACGCACTTTACCACGACGAATCAGCTCAATCTTGTCGATATTAGGCGACAGCAGTGGGAAGATACGCTCGGTACCGATCTGGTTGGAAATCTTACGAACGGTGAAAGTCTCGCCGTTTGAGTTTGGGTTCTTACGCTGAATCACAACGCCTTGGAACTGCTGGATGCGCTCCTTATTGCCTTCACGAATCTTTACGTGAACATTGACGGTATCGCCGGCGGCGAAAGCGGGGAAGCTGGCGCGGCGCTCCTGGGATTCCTGCTGGATAAAATCGAGTAGTACGCTCATGGCTGGGAAAAACTAAAAATAGGACGGCGCCGCCGTCCGAGTGGTTTCGGGTAAAAGAGGCGCAAATATAGCGTTCTGTTTTGACGAAGGCAAACTTATTACAAGGTTAAATGTCTAAATAGCTAAAGGTTGGCCTCAGGCGCATTAGTTGAGCCAGCAACTATTAAATAATTAGGTCATCTACTCTTACTCATCGAGCAAATCGGGGCGGCGCAGTCGTGTGCGCTCCAAGGCCTGCTCATGCCGCCAAATGTCAACTTGGGGGGTGTTGCCCGAAAGTAGAATGTCTGGAACCGTCTGGCCACGCCACTCTGCAGGGCGTGTATAAACCGGCGGAGCTAACAGGTTATCCTGAAATGAGTCGCTCAAAGCCGACTCTTCATTACCAAGCACGCCGGGCAACAAGCGCACAACAGCATCGGTAAGAATGGCTGCGCCTAATTCGCCACCGCTGAGCACATAGTCACCTACACTAATTTCATGAGTAATATAAGCCTGGCGAATACGCTCGTCGATGCCTTTGTAATGCCCACACAAAATGATGAGGTTATCCATCAAAGACAGACGGTTCACCAGCGGCTGCCGCAGGGTCTCACCGTCCGGCGTCATATAAATGACGGCGTCATAGGGGCGCTCAGCTAACAGGCCGTCTATACAGGCCGCAATGGGCTCCACGCGTAGCACCATACCCGCACCCCCGCCAAATACATAGTCGTCTATCTGCCCGTGCTTGTTGATAGCAAAGCGGCGCAAATCATGAACGTGTATTTCAGCTAGGCCTTTCTCCTGTGCCCGTTTCACAATGGAATGGGCAAAGGGGCTGACCAATAAATCGGGCTGACAGGTGATAATATCGAGACGCATAGGAGCATCGCTCAGCAGGCAGCGGAGCTAGTTTCTGAATGTAAGCTTGTTAAAGTGAGGTTGGGGGCTTTTTACTCGCTCGCCAGCCCACTATGGCTCAAGGAATTCGTCGGGCTCGTCGCGCTCCCGGGAAGCGGGCTTGAGGTACACGTCTAGTAACCCTTCGGGCAAACGTACGTGCAGCTTACGCTCAGCCTCATCGGCGTGCAGTACCAACTCGTCTACTACTGGTATCAGCACTTCTTTGCCTTGGTAGCTCATGCCCATCAAATCTTGCTGAGGCATTTCGTAGAACGTCTCCACTGTGCCCAGCTCACCCAGTTCTTCATCCACTACTGTGTAGCCGATAACGTCATGAAAGTAGAACTGGTCGTCCTCAAGCTCTGGCAACTCTTCGAGCGCCTTGTATAGCTTGGCATTTCGCAACGGCTCGGCTGCTTCCACTGTGTCAATGCCTTGTAGCTTTAACAAGACCCGATCAGAAGTTTGAGGCTGTACCCGCTCCACTGTGAAAGCGGTAAGCTTACCGGGCGTGGGGGGCAATTCCAGCCAAACCGACTTCATTTTGCGGTAGGCCTCAACGTCGTCCACGTCCAGGAAAGCCACAACGAAGCCCTTGAGGCCATGTGTCTTTCCAATGCCGCCAAGTTGATAGCATTCGTCAATAGTCATAGGACAAAGATTCTAATGAGTGAAAAGAAAGGCGCAACAAAGACAGCTTTTTTGTAAAAAAGTTGAGAGTTTAGAAGAAGCTGCTCCGGCATAAGCCGCAAGACAACAACTTCTAAACTCTCAATCCTTTAAACTCTTAAGCGATGCTTAAGCG
Source organism: Hymenobacter sp. HD11105 (assembly GCF_054051685.1). NCBI lineage: Bacteria > Pseudomonadati > Bacteroidota > Cytophagia > Cytophagales > Hymenobacteraceae > Hymenobacter > Hymenobacter sp. HD11105. Next base: position 1,168,006 of record NZ_JBSWBR010000001.1, read on the forward strand.
CCGGCTTCGTCCGTAGTTTCGGCTGGAGCAGCAGCTTCAGTCGTTTCGCCTTCGGCTTCAGCAGCAGGCTCAGCAACTGGAGTTTGCTTCTTGCGGATTGCCTCAGCACGAGCTTCTTTTACTTTGGTCTCAGCAGCCAGCTGCTGCTTACGAGTTTCCTCTTTGGCAGTGCCCAAGCTAGTACGCTTACCTTCGATCTTCGCATCTTTCTGCTCTTTCCAAGCAGTGAAGCGCTCGTCAGCTACGTCCTGAGCGATAGCACCTTTGAGAACACCTAATTGCAGGTGCTTGCGGTACAATACGCCACGGTAAGAAAGCATAGCACGAACCGTATCGGTTGGCTCAGCACCCTTCATGATCCAATCGAAAGCTTTGTCGCCGTCGAAGTTGATAGTAGCAGGGTTGGTGTTAGGGTTGTAGGTACCGATCTTCTCGATGAAACGACCATCGCGGGGGGCGCGGGCGTCGGCTACTACGATGTCAAATTGCGCGGCTTTCTTGCGGCCGCGGCGGGCGAGGCGGATTTTAACTGCCATAAACCTTGGTTGGTTAAGCGACGGAACCCGTCCGTCTGGTTGAAAGTGAGGCGCAAAGGTACGCACATAGTTGCTGGATTGAAAGCAATTATATTATTCAATCTATTCACTAGCGCTCTAGCCTATCCAATCATAAAAAGAAAGGCTGTCTCGGAAACGAGACAGCCTTTCTTTTTAGGTTAGTTAAACTATGCTGCAACGCGCACAGGAGCGTTTTGCTTGCGCTTAATTTTAATGACTCCCATTTTGTCCATGCCCCATATAAACATATAAGTAGGGTCAAATTCCCACCACTTCACACCGAAGTTGACGCGCAAAGGAAGCTTATGGTGGTTGTTCTGAAACAATTCACCAAAGGCCAAAAAATCAAGAGCCAAGGTATTTTTAGACTTATCGTGGTTATCAAAGTTCTGATAACCATACTTATGGCCGCCCCAGTTCACGATAGCTCCGTGCAATGGTCCCATCAAGAAGTGAACCGGCAACAGCAAGTACATCCACCATGCGGTAGCAAAGTTGATATAGAACAGTACATAAGCAGTGCCCCAACCTAAGCGAGAGTACCACTGGCTACCAAAGTTCTCAACTGCTTCCCACACTGGATAATCGCCTTCGAAGCGCTCAGGGGCTTCTACATTATGCTTAAGCAAGTCAGTGTAAATGACCTTAGTCTTCCACATCATCGCAAAAGGGTTAGATGAGAAGTGAGGAGAGTGCGGGTCCATCTCTGTGTCAGAGTAAGCGTGGTGCATCCGGTGCAGGATAGCATAGGCCCGCGGCGATAGGAAAGAGGAGCCCTGACAAGCGTAAGTGAAGAGATAAAAGAATTTCTCCCAAAACTTGTTCATCGTGAACATCTTATGCGCCGCATAGCGATGCAAATAAAACGTTTGGGTAAACAGCGACAAGTAGTAATGCGCTACGAAGAAGATAAGTATGGGCATGAGACAAGGGTATTGGAAAGCAGAGGTAGAGAAGCAAGCGTAGTCTGCAAAAGACTACGCAGTCGAGTTTAGTTCAGATTTTGAGTGCAAACCTACGGCCAGACCAACGTAGGGTCAATAAAATAGCTGAAAAGGCCAAAATATTATTCAGTTGCTATTTCAAGCCAATATGCAACAAGAGTGATGGCCAAAGATGCCACTTCCTTAATATTTGCGCGAGTAACAGCTACTTCAACTATAACCTGAAAGTAGACAAAAGGTTGAGAAAGTGAAACGCCTGACACTTAGTAGTATGCGCGGGCTGCTTCCCAGTGGGCAATAGAGGGCAGCGGTGCCTCAAATGTCATGAGCTCTTTGCTGACGGGGTGCGCCAACTCGAGGCGTCGGGCATGTAAGGCGATGCTTACATCGGGTAGGGGCGCCAGAAAACCATATTTCACGTCGCCGACGATAGGAGTGCCTAAGCCGGTAGCCAACTGTACCCGAATTTGATGTGGCCGGCCAGTGATAGGGTTCACCTGAATCAGGTAGCGGGAGCCAGCTTGGCCGAGCACTTCATAGTTAAGTTCGGAGCGTTGGCCTTGAGGGTGAGCCGTGGTGTAGGCTTTGGTAACGTTGCGAATCGGGTCTTTGACGAGCCAGTGCACCAAGTTGCCGCTGTCTGATTCCGGCCGTTTGCCAACCAGCGCCCAATAAGTTTTGTGCACGGTATTATCGCGGAACATTTCATTGAGCCGGCTTAGCGCCTTAGAAGTTTTGGCTAAGGCCACCACACCGCTCACGGGTCGGTCCAAGCGGTGGGCTACACCTATAAAGGCGGCACCAGGCTTTTTGTATTTGAACCGTAGATACTCAGCCGCCTTCACTGATAAGGGTTCGTCGCCAGTAGCGTCACCCTGCACAAGCAGCCCAGCAGGTTTGTTAATGATGAGCAGATGATTGTCTTCAAACAGAATCTCTTTCTGTTCCGACCATAAATTCGGACGAGTCACGCGGTAATACTTAATAAAGTAATAAGAAAATATTAAAAAAGCCCCCCATAGTTAGCTGGAAGCGTGTAAAGTCTATATGGCAATAGCGGGAGACTTAATGAAAATTAGTAAGCTTCCTCAGTTGAAGGGAAGTCGCGCGTTTTTACATCCTGAATGTAGCGTTGCACAGCGTCGTGCATTAAGTCGCCAAGCTCAGCGTAGCGGCGCAGAAAACGGGGTTTAAACTCTTTAGTGATACCTAACATATCATGTACTACCAGCACCTGTCCATCTACATCGGGGCCAGCCCCGATACCAATAACCGGAATAGTGAGGGTGTCAGCTACTTGCTTTGCCAGGGCAGAGGGGATTTTCTCCAGCACCAGCGCAAAGCAACCGAGCTCTTGTAGTAGTTGCGCGTCCTCCAGCAATTTTTGGGCCTCAGATTCTTCCTTGGCTCGCACCGTGTAGGTGCCGAATTTATAAATACTTTGGGGAGTCAGCCCTAAGTGGCCCATGACAGGGATGCCGGCCGTGAGAATGCGCGTAATTGACTCCCGGATTTCGGCGCCACCTTCCAGCTTCACGCCATGCCCACCCGATTCTTTCATGATGCGAATGGCGGAGCGTAGTGCCTCGGAGGAGTTGCCTTGGTACGAGCCAAAGGGCATATCTACGACTACAAATGCACGCTTCACGGCTCGCACCACGCTAGAAGCGTGATAAATCATTTGGTCGAGGGTGATGGGCAGGGTGGTTTCGTGGCCGGCCATTACGTTGGAAGCCGAGTCGCCCACGAGTAGCACGTCGATGCCGGCGCCGTCGAGCAGAGTAGCCATAGAAAAGTCGTAGGCCGTGAGCATGGAAATTTTTTCACCCCTCCGCTTCATTGCGAGCAGTTGGTGAGTGGTCACAAGCTTAACTTCTTTGTGCTGGGACATAAGAGCGGAGGAAATGGGGAATAAAAGGTGGTCCGAAATTGCGAGTTTTTCGGTTAACTCCACAGATTTGCCCCCCAGCGCTATCGATTCTGGAAGGTGCGGTTGCGGTTCAGCTTGAGGTCTTGCAGTAAGCTCGACTTTGCGGCAATAGTCACGTTGTAGCCTTGGCGGATGCCGAAAGGAAACCAACTGCCACTAATTTGCCAGCAGTGCAAATCACGATAAAAATCCAGGGAAGTGAATGTAACCTGCTCATTCACAAAGTCATATCCACTTTTATAGCCAAGGCGTAGGTTCTTAGTAAGCTTGACAGAGCCACTTACGTCGAGAGAGGCTGCCGTGAGGGAGTTGGGTCGCGGGCGGCCTGGACGGCTCGGTAATGCCCCGGGATCGGTATAGTTGGCGCCGAAAGAAGTGCTTAATTCCCATGGAATATCAAAGTCCACATAGTCTTCGTAGGGATCAATCCGCTGGGGGTTACCAAGCACGGGGTCATTGGTGGGCGCAACTTCGCGTTGCACCGTCGACTTTTTAGTGCCAGCTGCTGGGTTAAACTGGTAGCTGAGATTTAAAGTAGCTTGAGAAAGTTGAGCCAGTCGACGCTTAGGCTGGTCGAAAAGAAATTTGTTGATGAGGCGACCAGTAGAATCGCGCTGATAAAAGACAAAACCAGCGTTCATTATAATGTTTAATTTCTTCGCTACCTGTGTCCGAAATGATGCTGATAATGGAAGCAGATGTAGCGAATCGCCAGGAGCAGCAAAATTGTAGCCGGTGTTAAAATCAAGGCCGTCGATGAGGCTTACCTTTTGGAACGGAGTAGTACCCGTCGTATCGTTTTTGGAGCGAACTTTCATCTCCACCTGGTTCTGCAGGCTGAAGGTAATAGCGCTGGAAAGCTGTCCACCCGGCACGCCCGACGCAATACCATTGAATCGGTTGAAGGAGATTGGGTTGTCTATCGTGCGCGTACCTTGATTGAATTGGTTGTACAACCGACCCTGCGCATCACGCAGGCTACCTAAGTTGAGGTCTGGTTCATAGAAATTTCGGTTACGCGAGAAGTCGGGTACAAAGTTGTAACCAACGGACGGGGTAATTTTGTGGCGAATTGCCTCAATCTTAGCGCCTTTTATCGGCAAGATGCCATAGATGTTCGTCGAGAGACTGGCGCCGCCTGAGTAATTATATACCCGATTGAATCCGGCCACCGTGTCAACGCGTAAAGCTTGAGCCGCGGGCTCAAACGTATAATCCAAGCGCTTGAAATACCACGACTCTCCGTAGCTGATCGTTGGGTTGAAGTTGATATGCTTCAGGATGGGGTAGCTGCCGAGCGTAATGCCGAACTGATGCTGAATGCTGGTGCGAGCGTTGTTGAGCAGAGGCGAAAGGTTGGAGAAATCGAAGGGAATGGTACGCCCTTCGCGGGTACCGCCAATGACGGGAATAACGCCGCCATTCACGAGTCGTGGCTCTTCCAAGTTGCTAATCTCATTGCGCCCCACCAAGGTATAAGTCAGGGCGAACTGCTCGTAGACCTTTCCTAATGCGCCCCCAGCACCCGGCTCGATGCCCAGCCACTGGTATGGGTATTGCCGGGCCACACCCACCGTAACATCGGGCAGCACAAAGTTCATGGAGCCCGTCCGGGTATTCTGGTTCTGGCTGAGCTGAAGAGAATAGTTAATGGGCGAATTACGGATCTGCTTCTGGTAGCTGATGGTCGAGTTGAACGAAGGCGTGAGGTAGCGCCGCGTATCAAAGGAGTTCTGCTGGTTGTAGTCGTTGCTGCCAGCCTGCACGCTAGCCGAAAAACGCCCCCCACCGGGCCGGGGAGTAGGCGTGTGGCTCCAGTTTATCCAGACGGTCTTGGGGCTGCGTGGGCGCCGGAACTCGGGGTTGGTGTTTACTGCGTCGGAGGGCAGAATCAGATTAGCTGGACGCTGGGTGTAGTCAATGCTAAGCAGACCGTTATAGTTATAGCGCTTGATGTACTGCATTTCGCCCCGGAGGGCAAAGCCACCAAAAGCTTCGGCGTTGCCACCGTATACATCGCCGGTCAGGCGCAGACCGATATACTCGTTGGGCGCAAAATAGTAGCCTCCATTGCGCAGGAAAAAGCCCCGGTCGGCCGACTGCCCGAAGGTGGGGAAGATCAAGCCCGATGCCCGGTTTTTGCCCGGCGTCGGGAAGTAGCCGAACAGAAAGCCCAGCGGCGTCGGAATATCGTTAAGCACCAGATTAAAAGGTCCGGTCACGACTTTCTCGCCCGGAATCACCTTCATTTTGGTGGCATTAATATGAAAGTGCGGATGCTCCAGGTTACAGGTCGTGTACTGACCGTTGCGCCCAAAAATCTCGTTCAGCTCATTCTTTTTCACCACGCCGGCGTGCACGTAGCCTTCACCCTGCTGGGTGATGGCATCAGCAATTTTGCCCTTGCGGGTTTTAAAATTGTAGTTGATGGCTCCGGCTTGATACAGGCCGCCCGCGTCTTTAAATACGGGCTTGCCTTGCACTTTGCCGGTTGAGTCGGGGGCTCCAATAGCGTTCAGCAAGTTTTTGCCGTAGTCAACGGTGATTACGGCTGCTTTCAACGACAAATCCCCGTAGTCGACGTTGGCCTTATCGTAGAGGTAAGCTACTTTTTGCTGAACGTCGAAGCGGATAGAATCCTGCGCCGAATACTTTACTGTCGTCTTGATGTCGCCCTTTACCTCGGCGCCCACGCGAAGGGAGTCGCCAATGGCGCTGGTATCAACTGCGGTTACCAAACGCCCCCCACGGGCCGTGCGGCTCGTATCAGGTAATACATTGGTTGTCTGGCGGCCATCGGAGTTGACGCGCGGCACTATGGCGGGGGCGGGCGTAGCCGGACGGCGCTGCTGAGCCCAGACACTGCTGTTACTCAGCGCCAGCAGCATAACCACGAGCAGCGGCAACAGCCGTGTCGGAGAGAAAAGGATGCAAGAATAAATCAAGCGAAACGGCGAGGGCACTGCCACGTAGTTTTTATCGTTTATTTTGTGGCGATTTGCAAAGGTAGCGGGTAGCTACTCCAACTAACGAACTCTGTGCGGAATATTGTAGCTGTTTGTCTGGCGAGTCTCTTGTTTCTTTCCGGCTCGTCGGTAGCGGTGGCTCCTGGGTCGGCAGTTTTGCCCCCCAAGAAGTACCAATTGCGCACCGTGGTGCTTGATGCTGGCCACGGAGGAAAGGACAGAGGCTGCGCTGGCGTGGAGGCCCGCGAAGCGGCGGTTTCCTTAAAAATAATTCTCGAGTTGGGGCGGCTTATCGAGGCCAACCAACCCGACGTGAAGGTAGTTTACACCCGCAAGACTGACGTGTTTGTGGAGTTGGCCGACCGTGCCGGCATTGCTAATAAGCATAACGCGGATTTATTTATCAGTGTACACTGCAATGCCGGGCCTTCTGCTGCCTATGGCACGGAGGTTTGGACGATGGGTACGGCCAAAACCGAGGCAAACCTAGCCGTAGCAAAGCGTGAAAACTCCGTTATTCTGCAAGAAGATAACTATAAAGCGCGTTACGGCGGCTTTGATCCAAATTCGCCCCAAAGCCATATCCTATTTTCCTTATTTCAGAGCGCCCACGTTGACAACAGCCTGCGCTTTGCGCAAAAGGTTGATTATCAATTTAGAACTCAGGTAGGGCGGAAGTCGCGGGGCGTGAAGCAGGCCGGTTTTCTAGTGCTTTGGAAATCAACTATGCCCTCTTCCCTGATTGAAGTAGGGTTTCTGACCAACCGCAACGAGGAACGCTACCTGAACGATAAATCGGGGCAGTCGTATATGGCCTCGGGTATATACCGGGCGTTCCGGGACTATAAGAACGAGTTAGAAGAAATGAACGGAGATTAAAGCCCTTCAGCTATCGTTGACTCGTCATCTACCTGCCTCTCACTCTTTTCAACTGCTGACCCAACGTGTCAAAAGAAATCAAAGTAGCCCTGCTCGCTATCGTAGCTCTCGTGGCTCTGTACTTTGGCTTTACCTTTCTAAAGGGAAGCAATCTGTTCACTTCTAGTCGGACGTTTCATGCCAAGTATGATAACGTAGACGGACTTGCCCTGGGCAACCCAGTTATTCTGAACGGGGTGAAGGTGGGCCAGGTGCGCGAGATGCATCTGGTACCGGAAGAAGGCAACCGGGTCCGGGTGCAATTTGAGCTGGAAAAAGGCATTGTGGTGGGTGACTCCACTGTGGCTAGTCTGTCGGGCACGCTGCTGGGTAGCAAGACTATCACCCTGTTTATGGGCCGCAACTCGAAAATATATGATGGTGGAGAGGAGCTAAAATCCTATACCGTAGCCAGCATCACGGATGCATTTCAGGCCAAAGCGCTACCAGTACTGGGCACCGTCGATTCGACGCTAATCAAGGTGAACAGCTTCTTAACCAAAGAAGCGCGTATCAGCCTGCAAGCCACACTGCTGAATGCCCAAGGCTCGACGGAGGCGTTGAAGAATATATTGATTATGAATCAACGCAATATCAATCAGATTACGGCCAATATGGCCGAGCTGACCCGCGCCCTCAACGTGACCGAACGTAAATTTGACCGCTTGGCTACCAATTTGGCCCAAATCACGGACACGCTTAAAAATGCCCCCTTGAGTGAAACGGTGCGTAAAATGAATGCCACGGTAACCGAAGCGCAAGCCACGATGACTTCGCTCAATCAGTCCTTGACTTCTACCAAAGGCTCATTGGGTAGACTCATCAATGACGATTCGCTCTACACCAATTTAAACGCCTCTGCTGCCAGCACTGATGCGCTACTTGTCGACTTTAAGGCCAACCCGAAACGCTACGTCAACTTCTCACTGATTTCGTTTGGCGGTAAGGACAAGGCCAAGAAAGAAGTAACTAAGAAGCCAAACGGTGAGGTAGAAGTCGAGCAGAAGATAAAAACTACCGGTCCACAAACCTTGGTGCCAACCGATTCGGTTACCACGCCCGTGAAATAAGGCGTCTGCCAATTTTAAGTACCTTTGAAATCCGCCTCCGGGCGGATTTTTTTGTGTCGAAACCACCCAATTTGCCCCCCAACACCCAATTCCCAGCCGCATGAATCTGGAGTTCAACAAAAACGAAGATCAAGTAAAGCAGCTCATTTTTCAACTCGGCCAGCGCCATAAGAAGGTCGCTCTGGGCGGCGGCGAGAAGCGCATCGCGGCCCACAAGGCCAAAGGTAAGCTCACCGCCCGCGAGCGAATCGACTATCTGCTGGATAAAGGCGCCGAAACCCTGGAAATCGGGGCCTTCGCCGGCGAGGGTATGTATCAGGCCGAAGGCGGCTGCCCCTCGGGTGGCGTGGTCGTGGTGGTTGGGTATGTGCAGGGGCGGCAGTGCGTGGTCGTCGCCAATGATGCCACCGTGAAAGCAGGCGCCTGGTTCCCGATTACGGCTAAAAAGAACCTGCGGGCCCAGGAAATCAGCATCGAAAATAAGCTGCCCATCATCTACCTCGTCGATTCGGCGGGCGTGTACCTGCCCATGCAGGACGAGATTTTTCCGGACAAGGAGCACTTCGGCCGCATCTTCCGCAACAACGCCGTGATGAGCAGCATGGGTATCGTGCAGCTGGCCGCCATTATGGGGCCGTGCGTGGCTGGGGGGGCTTATTTGCCCATTATGAGCGATGAGGCCATGATTGTAGACGGTACGGGCTCGGTATTTCTGGCCGGTTCTTACCTGGTGAAGTCGGCCATTGGCGAAAGCATTGACAACGAGACGCTGGGCGGCGCTAGTACGCACTCCGAAATTTCGGGCGTTACGGATTATAAGTTTAAAAACGACGAGGAGTGCCTCGACCACATCCGCAACATCTTCGATAAGATGGGCGGACAGCCTTCCGCTGGCTTCCACCGCGCCGCGCCCGCCGCGCCCGCCGAGAAGCCCGAGGAAATCTACGGCCTGCTGCCCGCCGACCGCGCCAAGCCCTACGATATGATGGACATTATCCGCCGCCTGGTGGATAACTCGGAGTTTGAGCCCTATAAAGACCTCTACGGCCAAACGCTAATCTGCGGCCTGGCGCGCATCGATGGCTGGGCAGTTGGTATTGTGGCCAACCAGCGCAAAATCGTGAAGTCGAAGAAGACGGGGATGCAGATGGGCGGCGTCATCTACTCCGATTCGGCCGACAAAGCCGCGCGCTTTATCATGAACTGCAACCAGAAGCGCATTCCGCTGGTGTTTCTGCACGATGTGTCGGGCTTTATGGTGGGCTCGCAGAGTGAGCACGGCGGCATCATCAAAGACGGCGCGAAGATGGTAAGCGCCATGAGTAACTCCGTGGTGCCCAAGTTCACGGTTATCGTGGGCAACAGCTACGGGGCCGGCAACTACGCCATGTGCGGCAAAGCCTACGACCCGCGCCTCATCGTGGCATGGCCCACGGCCCAGCTCGCCGTAATGAGTGGCGCCGCCGCCGCCAATACGCTCCTGCAAATCCAAGTAGCCAGCCTGAAAGCCAAAGGCGAGGAAATCACGCCCGAAGCCGAAAAGGAGCTGCTCGACCGCATCAAGAGTCGCTACGAGGAGCAACTTTCGCCGTATTATGCGGCGGCTCGTCTGTGGGTAGATGCGGTAATTGACCCGCTTGAAACGCGTAAGGTAATTTCAATGGGCATTGATGCAGCTAATCATGCGCCGATTGAGAAGGCGTTTAATGTGGGCGTTATTCAGGTGTGATTAAATAAAATTATCCACTTGTGTTATGAATGAAATATCACGAAACATCGCCTTGGGAATTGAAATTGGTAACTCAATCAAATTCTTAAGAAGTGGATTATCTGAAATTCAAAAAATATATCCAGGTAATGACTTTTATGATCCTATACTATTATTCTTGTCAAGTGGGTTAGAAAGGTTGTTTAAATCTATGATATGTTTGAATTTTAAAGAATTAAACGGTAGGCTCCCAAATTATAATGAACTCATAGGTAAAAATAATGGTCACGATATCGAGTCTCTGAAAAAAAGAGTTGAATTATTTTGTATTCCAGTAAATAGGCCTTTCGCTGCAATGGACTACGATATAATAACCAAAGACGTGTTTGCAAATGATGCTTGCAAAATATTATCGGCATATGCGCGAAAGGCCAGGTACTTCAATTTAGATGCAGTACTAGGCATAGAGCAGGAACTTGATGCTAAAAACGAATGGCAAGGATTAGAGTCATCTTTGTTAATTGAGTATTATGGCTTCGATAACTATTGGTCAATGATATTAGATGGAAAACAGATTGATCAATTATATAAAAAGTCAAATGAGTTAATAGTTAGTAGGTTTGAGCTGTTCTTTAGAGCGATTTGCAGGCAATTTCTATTTGGTAATTTTTCAAGTGAGTCTAAAAGATTTCTTTTTGAAATAGAGACTTTTCAGCATATCAATGACGAGGATATAGGTAAGACGGCGTACTATAAATTCAGGATAGGTGAAAGAATTAAGAAGTGAATTTCGCTAGCACCCCTTAACTGGCGCGAGCTTGTAGCTCGTGTCAAGCTCTGAAGTGGAAGTTGTACCTCCACTGCCGCTCCAGCGGCAAATTGTGACTGCGCCGCCTGGAATATCCGGGCGGCGTTGTCGTTCTGGCGGGGGAGGCGCAGCCTTCCGGCATGGCTGGTCAATAGTTACGTTGCGCTAAACTCGCGCCAGTGGTAAGTTGAAAACCAGTTCGCGGAGGTACTTTATTTGAACATTCTGCTCCATTCTACGTGTTGATTCTGGGCAACCGACGGAGGCAAAACCGTGTCGGTTGCTTTTATTTGCTACTTCGTGCTATTCGGAGCCCCTGCAAACGCCCCGACCATCCGTTCTATGACCAATAAAGAAATCAAAGCCCTTATATCCCTGCTTGATGACCCGGAAATTGCCCCCCAGATTGAGGAGCGGATTCAGGGCTTGGGCGAAACCATTATTCCTTTCCTGGAAGAATCGTGGGAGGAGAGCCTCGACCCGCGGCAGCAGCAGCGTCTGGAGGATCTGATTCATGACTTGCAGTTTGATGGCTTAAAACAGCGCCTGCGCACCTGGCGCGACTCGGGCGGCGAGAACCTGCTCGAAGGCATGTGGCTGCTCAACTCCTACCAGTACCCCGATGCTGATTTGCAGGCGCTAAACCGAGCCATTGAGCAGCTGCGTTTCGAGGCGTGGACCTTAATGCGCCCCAACATGCACCCCGCCGACCAGGTGCAGGTGCTCAACCACGTATTGTTTAAAGCCCATAAGCTGGGCGCCAATACGCAGAACTTCCATTCGCCCGCCAACTCCATGCTGCACTTGGTATTGGAAACCAAGCGCGGTAATCCACTTACGCTCTGCGTGATTTATATGCTGGTGGCACAGCGGCTGAATCTGCCCATTTACGGCGTGAATCTGCCCAATCTGTTTGTGCTCACGTACCAGTCGCAGAGCCAGATTGGTGAGCCGTTTTATATCAATTGCTACAACCGCGGGCTTATTCTATCCCGCACTGATATTGAGCACTACGTGGCGCAATTGAACCTGTCGCCCAACGATATTTTCTACTCTCCCTGCTCACATCTGGATATCGTGCGCCGGGCCCTTCGGAATCTGGTGTTTAGCTTCGAGAAGATGCAAGAACCTGCTAAAGCGCTGGAAGTTGGTAAGCTGCTGGCCATCCTGACCGATGAAATTGCCCCCCAGACGGACGTAGATCCTACGGGAGAATAAAGGGTCCTGTGTGGTGCTACGAAACCCGTTGGGTAACTCGTATAATCACAAAAAAGCCCCCCAGACTCAGTTTGGGGGGCTTTTTTGTGGCTATAATTTCTCCAAGCTTACATTCTCTTAATCAAGCAGCCAGCGGCGCGCTTGTCGGTGACGCCGGCGGGGCGGCCGGCCAGCACGTTATCGAGGGCGCGGGCCAAGTAGGCTTCTTTCACGTAGGCTTCTACCTGCGGATTATCGTCGATGGCGCCTTTGTAGCGTACCACAAAGCCGGTGCCGGCTGGCTGGAGCAGGACTACTTCCGGGGTTTTGGTAGCGCCCAGCTGATTCGTTACCTGCTGGCCTTCGTCGGTGAGGTAAGGCAGGTCGGGCGTGTCGCCGGTGGCTTTGATTTTCAGCTTATCGGCATCCAAAGCGTCGGCGGTGGCTTCCAGGTTGATAGGGGCGTTGACGAACAAAAACTGCACGCCTTGGGCGCTATACGTAGCATTCAGGGCCGTGAGGCGAGCCAGATACAAGCGCGAAAAGGCACAATTGGGATTCACGAACACTACTACGACGGCCTTGCGGTCGGCGTAGCTGCTGAGCTTTACGGCGCCACTGGCAGTACTTTGCAGGCTAAAGTCATCTACGGTGCGGCCCGATTGGGCGCGGGCCACACTCACCGCCATGGTGCAAAAAAGCAGGGCCGCAGCCGCGACGATAGAAATTCGGCGAAAAAGCATGGGAGGGAAGTTAAGTGGTAATGCTAAGGTGCTGATTAAACTTGGAATTGATGAGGTTGCTCGGCGCTCATCAGTCAGTTAATCCCCACCACGCAGCGAGCTGGCATCTTCCACGCAATAAGTAAGTACGTAGTCGGATGCCAGGCGCTGGTAGCAAATTCGGTGTTGGCTGCGGAAGTTTTCGAGCAGCAGGTGCCCCGTCAAAACACCTGCCTCCCGCAGCTCAAACGGGTTGAGCAACAATTGCTCTTTAAACACCACGCCCCGGCGACTATGCAGCTTGTACAGCGTCTCTTTGGCACTCCAATAGAGACTATATTTAGCCGTTTCATCGCCGGCGTCAGCTTGTTCGGTCTCAGCTAGAAACCTGACTGCCAACTGTTGCGCTTTGGGTCTTATTAACTCAACATCTGTGCCAACGCGTCCGTTCACGGCTACAATTCCGGCCACCCATTGCCCGGAATGAGACAACGAAACCGCAAAATCAGGCAACTGCGCGAAGTAGGGACGGCCGTTGGCGTCGTTGTGCAACTGGGCAGGAGCGGGGGTAAGCTCGCTTAGTAACGTATGAGTAAGGGCGCGGCCGGCCAGCCACTGAGCCTGACGAGTAGGGTCTCGCACGGCGGGCTGCTGGGCGGCATAATGATCAGCGTGGGGCACCAGAGAAAGCAGATTGGGGGGCGTTTCGGTGAGGTGCCACAACCCCAGCAAAGCGTGCTCGGAAATCGGCGTAAGTGAGTGTAAGGGCATGGGTTTGTTGTAAACCAGACGCTCTACTTGAACACCTGATTGTTTGTTTCTGCTGAGTTGAAGCTTAGGCGGCTGAAATGGCCCACGGCGACAGCTAGGCAAAACCGCCGTAATTTCGCATCAAAATACCACCTAGCTTATGCCGCTGCTTTCTCGTCCGCAGGTAGAAAAACTGGCCACCCTCAGCGGCCACCGCGACTGCGTATACGCGCTGGCCGGCGCCCCCGATGAGGACCGCTTCTTCTCGGCTGGCGCCGATGGCATGGTGGCCGTATGGAGCCTGAATGACTTAGCCCGCGACGGCGAGCTGGTGGCCCGCGTAGAAAACTCCGTGTACGCGCTGCGCTACGTACCCGAACGCGAACTGCTGGTGCTAGGGCATAATTTTCAGGGCGTACAGGCCATAGCGTTGGCCGAAAGAAAGCTGCTCCATAGCACGGCATTACCTCCGGCTGCCATCTTCGATCTGGTGTACTCCAGTAAGCGGCAGCGCCTGTATGTTGCTCTTGGTAACGGCGTACTGGCAGTGCTACGGGCGGCTGATTTTAGCTTAGAGAAGCTGCTGCCACTCAGCGACAAAAGTCTGCGCTGCCTGGCGCTGCACGAAGAGCGCGGCGAGTTAGCCGTAGGCAGCAGCGACGCGCTGGTGCGCATTCTGGATGTCGATTCATTGACAGTGAAACAGACGCTAACCGGCCACACCAACTCCGTCTTTACCGCCGCTTATTCGCCCGACGGCGGCCGGCTGTTAACGGCTGGCCGCGACGCTCACTTGCGCACCTGGTCTGTGGGGGGCAATTATGCCGAGGAAAGCAGCATCGTGGCTCATATGTTTACCATCAACCACGTACTGTTCAGCCCCGATGGGCAGCTACTGGCCACGTGCAGCATGGACAAATCTATTAAGCTGTGGGAGGCCGAAACGGGGCGCCTGCTGCGGGTAGTGGATAAGGCCCGGCACGCGGGCCACGGCACCTCCGTAAACAAGTTATTTTGGTCGGGGAAGCAGAATCGGCTAGTTTCGTGTAGTGACGACCGCAGCCTGGCGGTGTGGCAAGTGTCATTCAATAGTTAGCATTTAGCGATAAACAGTAGCAAGCCTCCATATGCTTGCCTTGTTAAACGTTGAATACTAAATGTGAAGTGATGCCTGTTAAATATTAAATGTTACCTGTCAAATGAAAATAACCGCCCTCGACATCCGGCAGAAAACCTTTGAGAAATCCTTTCGGGGCATTGATAAGGACGAAGTACAAGCCTTTTTGGTCACGCTTTCTCAGCAGTGGGAGCGCATGGGCGACGAAAACCGGGAATTGCGCTTGAAGCTAGAGCACGCCACCCATGATGTGCAAAAGATGCGCGAAGTGGAAACTAGCCTCTACCGCACGCTCAAGACGGCCGAAGACACTGGCAACAGCATCATGGAGCAGTCGCAGCGCGATGCGGACTTGCGCATCCGAGAAGCTCAACTCAAAGCCGATCAGATTCTGAGTGAGGCCAAGCAAGAGGCGCGGCGGCTAGTAGAAGATGCTACCCGCGAAGCCGAGAAAAGCGTAGGCGCCATGCGGACGGAGGTAAATAGTCTGAGCCAGGAGTGTCATCGGTTGGAAAACCAGATGGAAAACCTTGTGCGCGATTTGCAGCACCTGGCCTCCGATGCCATGGAGAAGGTAGCCAAAGCCAAAGCTCGACCGAAAACCGATGCCGCAGCCATCCTTTCGCGGGCCGAGAGCGTACAGGTAAGCAGACCTGAACCTTCTCCTGAAAAAGAATCTGCCATGCGTGTATCTTCTGCATCTACTACATCAGCCGCTGCGGTAGCTGGCGCTTCTAGCGCCGCTATGGGGGGCATTTCGGTTGCCGAAGCGCGCCCTATTGGCCCTCAGCCCGGTAACTATAACCCCAAGCCCGGTCAGCAGCCCGACCCCGGTGCCCCTGCCCAAACGCCTGGCCCCGACATTCGCCCCGATTCACCCGATGAGAACCCCGGCAAAGCTGATCCTTCGCGCATTTATCAGCCTGAGCCTTCCCGCGTGCCGAATCCCGGCGCTCCTGATATTGAGCGGCCAATGCCTGATATTCAGCCCGTAGGTCCCAGCCACCCCGAAATTACGCCGCCTTCGCCCGCCACGCACCCCGGAATGGCCACGGCAGCAACGGCTGAAAAGTCCTTCTTCGACGAAATCTAACCTACATATTTCGCCCCAGCTAAAAGGCCCGCAATCGTTGCGGGCCTTTTAGTTTTAGTAAGTTTCGGCTGTAAAGCTGAAGGGTATAACTACATCACATAGCTACACATCACAACTCACCATGGGACAAATTGCGCTGGAAGGAATGGAGTTTTTCGCTTTCCACGGCTACTACGACGAGGAGCAGAAAATCGGAAATAAGTACGGCGTGGATCTGTACATCCAAACCGATCTGCACGCGGCTGGCACCTCTGACAAGCTGCAGGAAACCGTTAACTACGAGGTGCTCTACCGGCTGGTAGCCGACGAAATGCTGGCTCCTGCGCGCCTGCTGGAGCACCTTGGTCACCGGGTCATGGACCGGATATTGGCGCAATTCCCCCATGTGCGGGCCGTAAGAGTTTGCGTTTCCAAATTCAATCCGCCGCTGGGGGGCATTTGTCGGCGTGCCCGCATTACTCTAAAGCGCAAGCGCAAGGAAATTGCCCCCCAGTCGCTTACAGGTTAGCTCACAGTTTTAAATCAGACACAAAAAAGGCGACCGTAACTGGTCGCCTTTTTTGTGTCTGATTTAAAACTGTGAGCTAAACAAGCTTACACGTTTCTATTCGGATTGTTGAAGTCGTTCGTGTTATTCGTGTTGGTAGTATTCGTAGTCGAGTCGTTGATCTGTTCGATATCAACTTCCGTCTTGCGCACCGTGTCACGTATGGTTTCTTCGCGCTCAGTTACTTCCTTACCGAGGCTGATTTCCTCTACTACGCGGGCTTCTTTGCCTACTACAGCGCGCTCAGCGCTTTCGGTGATTTCAATTTCACCTTCTTTAAAGGCATTGAAATCAGCTTCAGTAGCTGGGCGGTTTACTGCATGACGCTCAACACGTACATGCTCTTCGCGTAAGCGCAGATGCTCTTCTACTGGACGCTCCACGATGCGGCTGCGTACGCGCACACCACCCGTTTGCTCCACTCGCTTACCTACCTGCAGGTTTTCTTCCATCACCTTCACCGAGCCAGTTTCGCCGGTTTGGGTAGTGTCGGTTTGAGCACCAGTTGTACCAGCATACGCATTGCCGGTGTTGCTGGAGCCATATTGAGAAGCCATTTCATCTACGTCTACTGCGCCATACTCATCAAGCAGGTCGCGGGCACGCTCGGCTTCTGAAGCAGATTGAGCGTGTACCGTCACCAGCGATTTGCCGCTGCGAACCACGTTCGAGTAATTGTGAGCTGTGTTATCGTCGTCGCCACCAAAGAGGTTGCTGAAGAAATTACCGATGCTATCACCAGCATTATCCACGGCTGCTTCGGCGCGGGTTCCGGTTGTATTTGTACTGGTGTTGGTGCTGCCGTAGCTGCTGCCACCTGCGGCGCCACCTTCATATGGGGCTACATCAACGTAGTCACGCTGAAAACCATTGCTCTCTAGTTGCTGTACGGCGCGCTGAGCGTCAGCAGCGGTGTTGAATACTCCTATTACGGTATGTGCCATTTTTTTACTGTTTTAAGGTTGTGGGTGTGGAAGGATGAAATAATAAAGGGTAAAGAATTAAAAGCTAAGTTGTTGGCTGATTTGGGTTCTCTGGATTGGGCGATACGCGCTGCAGGTGGATTTCCTCCTTGCGAAGCGTCACCTGCTGGGGAGTGCGCGTTTCAGTCTGTGTTTTCGTGATGCGAACTTCCTCGACTAACAGCAGCCTCTTCTCCACCACGAGTACTTCCTGCAGAATGGGCATAATCATCGTGTCGCCTTCGTAGCGCACGGCTGGTGGAGTAGCTACGTACTGATTAATCGGAATACGCTCTACGTGCACTTCCTCCTGAATCGTGGGCACGTCAACAATGCGCTGCTCTTCATGAACCGACTTCGACACGCGGATTCGGCCC
Source organism: Hymenobacter sp. HD11105 (assembly GCF_054051685.1). Taxonomy (NCBI): domain Bacteria; kingdom Pseudomonadati; phylum Bacteroidota; class Cytophagia; order Cytophagales; family Hymenobacteraceae; genus Hymenobacter; species Hymenobacter sp. HD11105. Next base: position 1,185,672 of record NZ_JBSWBR010000001.1, read on the forward strand.
GTTTCGACCACATCCTTATTAATCTGCACCTGCTCTTCTACCACAGGGATGGTTACCTGGGGATTAGGCACTTGATAGGGTGGCTGATTTTCGAAATGATTATTGGAAGGCTGCATAATAGAACATGCTGATAGCCGTAGGGTTACGGGTTATGCTGAGTCTCCCAATAGTACGCGGTGCTATCCCTGAGGTTGAAGACTTGACTAAAAAATGTTCTTAAATTTTTTATGAAGCTCGACCGTTAATTGATGAAGTAATTTATATAAATAAAGATATGAATAATAAAGATTTAATAGTTATAACAAGTTGATATATAAGAGTATGTAGTCAAGCCGTTAGTTAAATTTTCAACCTTAGTTGATGTACGTCGCTTCGCGGATAAATCTAAAATCAATGCTCAGCTATTTGGAGAGCTCACGGTGCGATGTGTTCATCAGAATGATCCTTCATGGATAAATTGAGTCTCCAGAATAGATTTCAATCTGCTGAGCGAGTATAAGTCTAGAGCGGCCTACTCAATCCAAATTATGTGCTTGAAGATGAGTGAATAACAATGAGATTCCACTGCATCCTGTAATTCATACGAAAGAATTCGTAGATAAAATTTGGTAGTACGATAGATTTCGTATATGTTTGACATACGAATCATTTCGTATCAATCTAACGCCCGGATTTTATGAGTAAGCCACCCCTCCCCAAGCCAACCGAATCGGAGCTAGAGATTCTGCAGGTGCTCTGGCAGCATGGTCCTGCTACCGTCCGCTTTGTAAATGATGAGCTGAACCAAAAGCGTGAGGTGGGCTATACCACTACCCTCAAACTGCTTCAGCTGATGCTCGACAAGGGCCTTGTACTGCGCGACGATGACAGTCGGACGCATGTGTACCGCGCTAGTGTGCGCGAAGAGGAAACCCAGGGCCTACTCATCGACCGGCTATTAGATGCGGCCTTCGGCGGCTCAGCCTTAAAGTTGGTGGTACAGGCACTTGGTCATAAGCGCACCTCCCAGGAGGAGCTAGACCAAATCCGCGAATTGCTTAACGAGATGGAACAACAAAAAGGCACAACTGAGAAAGGAGGGACCGATGAACTGGCTTGAGCAGCTTTTATCACCAGCCGTAGTCCGGGCCCTTGGCTGGACGCTGGTGCACTCCCTGTGGCAAGGTGCCATGGTAGCCCTGGCTTTAGCCACTTTGCTGCTGCTACTGCGTCAGCATACGGCCCGCATCCGCTACCGCGTGGCTGGCGTGGCATTGATTACGCTGCTGGGCCTTTCGGCGGTTACGTTTGGTCGCTACTATATGGCCGCCGAGCCAGAAGCAGTGGTGTCGCCGGCTGCTATGGCAATTCCTAGTGTCACCACCTCAAACCTAAGTCTGGGGGGCAATTTGCCGGTGATTACTGCCTTCGCGAAACAAGCAGCGCCTTCGGTAGCGCCGGCCCCCGCCGCAGCCCAGTACGCCGGTGTACCTAGCGCCCGCGCCGCTTGGCTGCCTTATTTCGATCAGCATTTGCCTTTGTTGGTTACGGCCTGGCTGCTGGGCCTGCTGGCCATGACCCTGCGCTTTTTGGGGGGGCTAGCTTACCTCGACCGCCTGCGCCATTACCGTGTGCGGCAGTTACCGGCCGAGTGGCAGCGCCGCCTAACTGCGCTAAGTAATCGCGCCGGTTTGACCCGGCCTATCACCTTATTGGAGTCGGCGCTGGTGAAAGCGCCGCTGGTAGCCGGTCATCTTCGCCCCGTGATATTGTTGCCGCTGGGGACCATTTCGGGCCTAAGCCAAGCGCATCTGGAGGCCATTCTGGCGCACGAGCTAGCCCACATCATTCGGCGCGATTACCTGATGAATATTCTTCAGTCCATCACCGAAATTTTGTTCTTTTATCATCCTGGGGTATGGTTTGTAAATGCCTGCCTGCGCACAGAGCGCGAAAACTGCTGCGATGACATGGCTACGGCTTTGTGTGGCAGCCCCCTTACGGTAGCTCAGGCCCTGACTAACTTAGCTGAGCTAGGCCACGACCGTGCGGCAATTCCACGGCTGGCAGTGGCAGCCGTTGGCCCCGATGGTTCCCTACTGAGCCGGGTTCGGCGGCTGGTGCATCGGCGGACGGCGCCTAGCTTTTCCGAAGGCTTTATGGCGGCCCTAGTGGTGTTGGGTGGCGTAGTGCTGTTGGGCGTGAGTACTGCCTTCTCTATGGCCGATCTGCACCCGCGAGCTGACCGTCATAAGACGTTGGTAATGGGCAATGCGTGGCGCGCCGACTTGCTGCCAGGCCTCACAACGCTGCCTCTGCCTAAGTTGGCTCCCTTAGGACCTATTCGCACCGAGCTGGGCAGCGCCACCGACGATGACAAGGATAAAGACAAGGACAAAAACAAAAAGCGCCGTCGGAAGGATGACAACCGGGTTGTGATCATGCAGGATGAAGGACGGGGTCGCCGCGACGCGGGCACCGTTGTGCTGGAGCGAGACAAAAAGGGCCGCCTGACGGAAGTGTACGTCGACGGTAACCGCATTGACGCTAAAGAGCTAGATGAAGCTCGGAAGAAAGACAAGGACGGTAGCACCCAAGTAATCCGGCTCAATTCGGATCGTACAGTGCGAGCCATCGGTCGCTCCAACAACCGCTTCGATTTTGATAACTCAGGGCTTTCAGAAAAAGAACAGGCTAATCTGCGCCGTTCCATGCAAGCCTTCCGGATGGATAGCGAAAAGATGAAGCGCGCCATGGCCCAGGGCAATTATACCATTGCGCAGGCAGGAGATGATTTAAAGATTCGTAGTCAAGCCCTACGCTCCGCCGAGCAAACCCTGCGAGCCGCCGAGCAGCGCGCCGACAGCGGTGCCGACAAAGAGAAAATCCGACAGAAAATAGAAACACTACGGCAGGAGCAGGAGCAACTGCGCGAGCGGCAGCAAACCGTACGTGAGCAGCAGCAGTTGGAGCGCGAACGGCAGCAAGTAGAGCGCGAGCGCCTGCAGGCAGAGCGGGAAAAAGCGCGCGCCGAGCGGGACAAAGCACGGGCCGAGCGCGAGGCTCAAGTGCTTAAAGCAGAGGACGCTATTATCGATGAGCTGGTGAAAGATGGCTTGATCAAGGATAAGAGCCACTTCAAATTTGTGCTCACAGCCAATGATCTTCACGTGAATGAGCAAAAGCAGCCCCAGGCCGTTTTTGCCAAATACCTGAAGATGTATGAGCAGGGAGTGGGCCGCACCATCGGCGCCACGGGTACCGTCACGCTCAGCTACAATGGGGGCAATATCAACCGGATCTACATGAGCCGCTCGAGCAACGATAGCAATATGCCGCCGCCGCCGCCGCCACCCGCCGCCCCTGATGCTCCTGCAGCTCCTAGTATGCCTGCGCTCCCAGCAGTGCCATCCCCTGCGGCAGCTCCAGCTCCGCCTCGCGCGCCGGCTCCGCCACGTGCCCCCCGTGCTCCACGCCCCGCTATGGTGAACTCAGTGGATCTGGGCAGCCACTTACGTGAGGATGGTTTGATCGGGGCAAATGAAAAAAAGTACCGGTTCCAGCTAGATTCGTCAGGCCTTGTCGTGAACGGCAAGCGCCAACCCGATGAACTGGCCGCTAAATACCGTCAACTCGTTGGGCACAATGATGGTAAAAAACATAGCATAAACATTGAAATTGAGGAATAGCCCACTCGAAGTTGGAAGGTTGTTCCGGCCTACCTTCTAATAGCTACAGGATTAACGAAACCGGCTTTCATTCCAATGGAAGCCGGTTTTATATTTTATAAACACGCCGCGGCAACTCTAAGGGTGCCTGTTGCATCTATTGTCCTGTCGGTCGCCGTCCGGTTTTTCTACTTTATCTATATGCTGCGAATTTTAATTTGTTGGTGTTTCATTTCCCTGACGTATGTGGCTGGGGGGCAAATTTTGCCCCCCGCCGCAACAGCCAACACTGCTCCCAAGCGGCAACTACAAGCCGTGCGTATTACGGAGGCTATTAAGCTGGATGGGGTGCTGGATGAAGCTGTGTGGCAGCAAGCACCCGCCGCCACCGACTTCATCGAAAACCAGCCCACGCCCGGCCGCCTCGAAAAGCACCGCACCGAGGTGCGCATTCTCTACGACGACCAGAACCTTTACATCGGCGCCATCATGCACGATGTGTCGCCTGACTCGATTCTGCGAGAGCTGAGCCAGCGCGACGATATTAACAATTCTGATTGGTTTGGGGTGTTCCTGGATACCTACCGCGACAAGCAGAATGGCTATGGATTCATCGTCACGTCGGGCGGTGTACAGTTGGATGCGCGCTACTCGCCCGCCAATGGCGAAGACAATAACTGGAATGCCGTGTGGGATTCACGCACAGCCCTGCGTGGCACTGATTGGATAGCCGAACTGCGCATTCCGTATTCCGCTATTCGTTTTGCGCCCACCACAGGCGGCCAAACAACTATTTGGGGCATGAACTTCGGGCGCCAGCGTCAAAGCAGCCGTCAGAAGTATTTCTGGAATGAGCTTAAGCCCGAAGTAGATGGTTTCGTGAACCAATGGGGCGAACTCACTGGCCTGAGCGACATACAACCCCCGCTGCGTCTGTCGCTGACGCCCTACGTGTCGACCTACGTGAACCACAACCCGCTGAACGCGGAAGGCACGCGCCGCACCACGACCAGCTTCAACGGAGGCGCGGATCTGAAGTGGGGCATCAACGAAAGCTTTACCCTGGACGCCACGCTCGTACCCGACTTCGGCCAGGTGCAGAGCGACAACCAGGTCTTGAACCTCTCGCCCTTTGAGGTGCAGTTCAACGAGAACCGCCAGTTTTTCACCGAAGGCACCGAGCTCTTTAACAAGGGCAACTTGTTCTACTCCCGTCGGGTAGGAGCCACGCCTATTGGCTTTTACGATGTAGCCACGGGCGACAACGAGAAGATTGTGCGTAACCCGTCGGAAACGCGCCTACTCAATGCTACTAAAGTTTCGGGCCGCACCAGTAAGGGCTTGGGTATTGGCGTCTTCAATGCCTTGTCCAATGACGTGTACGCCACGGTGCGCGATACCGAAACGGGGGAGGAGCGGGAGGTGCAGACCCAGCCCTTCAGCAATTACAGCATTGCTGTGCTGGACCAAAGCCTGAAGAACAACTCCTACGTGAGCCTGATCAACACCAACGTTACGCGCTGGGGCCAAACCTACGATGCGAACGTGACTGGGGGGCTTTTTCGCTTTGCCAACAAAAAGAACACGCACGCACTAAGAGGACAAGTAAACTACTCACGGCGGCGGGGGAAAGTGTTTGGTACAGAAGACGAAATCAGCGACCAGAATGGGTATAAATACGCCTTGGACTACGGAAAAATCAGCGGCAACTTCACCTGGAATGTCAGTCACGGCATTGAGTCGGACAAGTACAATCCTAATGATTTAGGTATCCTGTTCGGCAACAATAATATCCGCCAAGGGATAGATATAGGCTTCAACATTTATAAGCCCTTCTGGAAGGTAAACCGCCTTAATACATTCGCTGGTATAGAGCATTCCTTGCTGTACCAGCCTACGCGCTACCAGCGGGTAAATCTGTACGGTGGGGCCAACACCACTTTCACCAAGAACTTTCTAAGCGCCGGGTTTAACGTGAATTTTGACCCCGCCAACCACGACTACTTTGAGCCCCGCGTGAACCCCTTAGGTGATTACTACGTGCGGATACCTACTAGCCTTAATATTGGCAGCTATATCTCCAGCGACTACCGCAAAAAGCTGGCTTTAGACATAAATGCCGGCATCCGGGGCTATGTAGAAGATGACCGGTTGCCGCGTCCGCGCCGGATGGGCTACGGCGTAAATATTTCGCCACGCTACCGAGTCAACAATCAGCTGAACTTCCGCTACGAACTAGATTGGAATCTGCGCCACAACCAGGTCGGCTACGTAAATCCATCATCGGGCGATAGTCGCAGCATGAGTGACAAATACCCCGAGGACGCGACTATAATGACACAATTTCCCAGTGCCGTTTTGCTCGGCCGCCGCAATGTCACAACCATTTCTAACATCGTCTCGGTGGCCTACACGTTCACTAACCGTATGTCCCTGACCGTGCGCACGCGCCACTACACGAGCAACGTGCGCTACGCTGACTTTGCCGCCCTGCTGCCCGGCGGAGAAGAGGAGCTGGTCGACTACCGCCGCAACCGCGACAACACCTACAATGCCTTCAACGTGGATGCGGTCTACTCCTGGTGGTTTGCCCCCGGCTCGCAGATCAGCGTGGTGTGGAAGAATGCGGGTACCTCCTTTCTACAAGCCAACGAGGCCACGCCCCTGTACTTCGACAACCTGAGCAACACCATCAACACCCCCCACAACAACTCCGTCTCCATCAAAATCCTCTACTTCCTCGATTACCTGATGCTGAAAAAGCGCGGGTAAGCTAGATAATTATCTGAGTTGAGATTTGCCCCCAGCGCCTATTTATATACCAGTAATACCATGCAACAGCGCATCGCTGCCCTAACTCTGCTCGTCAAAGACTACGACGAGGCCATTGCCTTTTACACCCAACAGTTAGGCTTTCAACTTCTGGAGGATACAGATTTGGGCAACAGTAAACGCTGGGTGCTGGTCGCCCCAACCGGTAATCTGTCTGGGTGCAGCTTGCTACTGGCTCAGGCCCACACGGAGGCTGAGCGCAACGGTGTAGGCAATCAGGCTGGGGGCAGAGTTTTGCTGTTTCTCTATACCGACAACTTCCAGCGCGACTACACGCAGTTTCGGGAGCGTGGCGTGTGCTTTCTGGAAGAGCCTCGCCACGAAAGCTACGGCAGTGTGGCCGTATTTGAAGATTGCTACGGCAACAAATGGGATTTGCTGGAACAGCGCACCACGGTTTAGCTCTGGAGCGCTAACAGCTCGGCAGCCGCTCCAAACGGCGATTTTTTGCCCCCCATCACCTGCTCTTGCACTTGAGCAAGTCGTTGTTGCACCTCGGGATGGGCATAAAACCGATCTTCCAGCTCCTGCCGAATGGCTTCGTGCAGCCAGTGCAAATTCTGCTCCTGCCGGCGCTGCTGAAAGTAGCCGCTGGCCTGCATTTGTTGTTGATATTGCTCAATAACTTCCCATACTTCGGCCACGCCTGCGCCAGTCAGCGCCGAGCTAGTCGTCACGACGGGGCTCCAACCGGAGGCGGCTTTGGGAAAGAGATGGAGGGCGTTCTGGTATTCGCGGCGGGCGCGGCGGGCAGCTAGTTCGTTGCCGGCGTCAGCCTTGGTGATGGTCACAGCGTCGGCCATCTCCATAATGCCTTTTTTAATGCCTTGCAGTTCGTCGCCGGCCCCGGCCAGCATCAACAGCAGGAAAAAGTCGACCATGCTGTGCACGGCGGTTTCGCTTTGGCCCACACCTACGGTTTCCACAAAAATCACGTCGTGGCCGGCTGCTTCGCATAGTAGCATGGCCGCGCGGGTGCTACGCGTAACGCCGCCCAGGGAGCGTCCGGCCGGCGAAGGCCGAATATAAGCGGCTGTGTGGGCAGCCAGCTCGCTCATGCGGGTTTTGTCGCCCAGAATGCTGCCGCCACTGCGCTGGCTGGTCGGGTCTACGGCCAGCACCGCTAGCTTTTTGCCCAGCTTGTTTACCAAGAATAGCCCTAGCGCCTCAATAAACGTGCTTTTACCCACGCCTGGCACGCCCGTAATACCCACCCGCACCGAGCGGCCCGCCAGGGGCATCACCGCATCAAGCACCCGCTGCGCTAAAACTTGATCGGTGGGTAAAGTGCTTTCTACTAGTGTAATGGCCCGACTCAATACGACGCGGTTGCCGGCACGAATGCCGGCCACATACTCGTCAAGGGTAAAGCGTTTGGCCATATGAAGAAGAATTAGCGGGACTGTGGGTATAGGAGCACGTGGCACGTCCCTCTCGTTGTTTACTTAACCCTCCCCGAGGCTAGATAAGTAAACAACAGTGGGCGCGTGCGAGGAACTCTTACTGCACCACAAAATTGGGCAACCCAAACTTACTACGTTTGCCCCCCAGGCTCAGGCCATCATCTTCGTATTTGCAGGCAAGACCCGCCGCATTAGGGTTCTGGATAATGCCTAGGAAGGGATTATCCTCGCGGGCTAAGTAAATCTTGCCATCAGGCCCACGCTGCAGGGCCCCGATCTTCCGGTTTTTTGAGTCGCCAATTTTAGTGGCTTTATCGGTTTTCAAATCGAACTGCCAGATCTGGGCTGCGCCACCGCCAGTGCCATTGTTCGTACCATAGAGCTTGGTGCCGTCGGGCGAAAACTCTACGCCGTATGCCTCCTCGTAGGGGCCAAATTGACGCGGCTTGCTTACCAGACCCGTAGTACGGTCGAAGTCGAAAACCTCAAACTTGTTGCTCTCACGCCAGATAGCAGCAGCTAGCTTAGTGCCATCGGGCGAGAACTTCATGCAGCCAATAGCGTTGCGGCCGGGGCCGGCGTGCATAGTGCCCACGTTGCTCAGAATGGGCTTAGTTTGGACTCCGTCGGCTGTCACCAAATAAGCCACGAAGGCGTTGGAGTTCCAGCGGTGACCCACTACCCACACATCACGGCCGTTCTTATGCCGCACGGCGGCTAGCTTCTCTGCTACGGGCGAGATAAGCAGGATATTAGCCCGTGGCACGTCGCCGAGGCCATTATCGCGGGTCATGTCTACCACGGAGTAGCGCATGCCGCCAGGGCGACCCTGAAAATCGGTGGTGAAGACGTAAAAAATGTTACCGCTGCCTGGGTCGGGCACAATGAGCACTCCCTGCGTAGCTTCCTGACCGCCCATTAGTTTGCGGCCGTTGGGCATTGGGGTGTGTTGACGGTTGAAAATGGTGCCGCCGTTGGTATAAAACAGCAGTTGCCCACTCTTATTTGTGGCGACGGCGCAGTTCTCGTAGCTCACCATCTTGCTATCAAGCAACGGTGTGGGTTTGCCTTGGGCGAAGCTCAGCCCCGCCATGTTACCAAAATACCAGATAGACTGCTCGGCCTGAGCCAGGGCTTGCAAGCTGGCAAACAGACTAACGAGGAGAAGTAAGAAAGGAAGTTTTTTCATGAAAAGTCGGGTGCCAGCCAAGGTGTGGTAGCTAGCGCGTGCAGCGTAGAAAACGGAATTTTGTGCCAAGATAATATAGTGTCCAGCGTCAGATGCTCGCGAAATTTCCCGGTGAACAGCAACAGACCGGCCGGTATTGGAGTTGAAATACAAGCTGGGGGGCTTTTTTGCAGCAGCTCAGAAGTATAGACTAAACCTCATCACTGCTCAAAAAGCCCCCCAGCCAGCCGCAGTTTGGTTAAGCAAGCTGCGTGTTGTGTCCTATTACTTTTTCTGTTCCAGATGCTACGATCCCTTGTTCTTGTATTGATGGCTAGTGGGTTAGCGCTTAATTGTTTAGCGCAAGCGAATCGTACCGAGGTCTCGCTGCCTGAGCGTATTAAGGCCCAACGGTGGCAGAAGCGCATAGTTATACTCTGTGCTCCAACCGCCGAAACTCCCGCCCTGACTCAGCAAAAAGCCAGCATGAGAGCCGCCGAAGCGCAAGTCAAAACGCGTGATATGCTAGTGCTGGAGGCTATAGAAACAGAGCTGACTACCGCCGAAAAGCAGTATGTGCGCCAAACGCTGGGTATAACGCCCGGCAGCTTCGCAGTGGTTCTGATCGGTAAAGACGGCGGCGTGAAGCGCAAAGACAGCAAGCCCATCGACCCGAAGGTGTTATTCGAGACAATTGATACCATGCCAATGCGCAGGCAGGAAATGCGCGCCAACAACAAGTAGTGGTTAGCCAATACTTCTGACAACGCCGCCATCTACGCGCACCGACGCTCCATTAGTGGCCGATGCCAGTGGGCTTGCTAAATACACAACCATGTGCGCCACTTCCTCGGGCGTAGCAAAACGCTGTAGCAAGGACGAAGGCCGGGCATTTTGAAAAAAATCACGTTCGGCTTCCTCCTTCGATTTACCTTCAGCCGACAACTTTTTGATAAAATCCTCAACGCCTTCCGAAGCCGTGGGGCCGGGCAGCACCGAGTTGACGGTGACATTCGTGCCCTTCGTAAGCTCGGCCAGACCGCGCGCCACACCAAGCTGCGCCGTCTTCGTGGTACCGTAATGGATCATCTCCTGCGGAATCTGCAATCCCGATTCGCTGGATATGAATAGAATGCGCCCCCAGTTTTGGGCTAGCATCAGCGGGAAATACTGTCGCGACAAGCGTACGCCGCTCATCACATTTACCATGAAAAATCGCATCCAGTCTTCATCGGTGATGTCGGTGAATTCCTGGGGGGCAAATATGCCAATGTTGTTTACCAGAATGTCGACCGTGGGCACTTCACGCAGTAAGCGCTGGACTTGATCAGCGTGGCCAAAATCGACGGCCACACCGTGTACCTGAGCCGTTGGAGTTTGCTTTAAAATAGCGGCGGTAGCGGCTTGGATTCTAGCCTCAGTGCGACCGGTAATGATGACATGAGTGCCTTCAGCGGCTAGCTGTTGGGCAATGGCTAAGCCAATGCCTGCGGTTGAGCCCGTTACAAGCGCGAGTTTATTGGTGAGTTGCAGATCCATAGTTGAGGGTATGAATAAAGTAATACGCTTTTAAACCAGCAGGCGTCTGATTTGTATGTTTACCATTACGGTTCCTAAGCGGTAGCCCAACTAGCTACGACCAAACTGGTTTTGCTACCGTATGAATCGCATACTTTTCCTCAACCCTCACACACTGCTCATGTCCTTCACCTCTTCTCGCCCCGAAGATCTATTGTTTGATGCTGCCCGTCGGGGCGATGTTGCCTACTTGAAAGAATTGCTTGCCTCCAACATCGACGTAAATATTCAAAATGGGAAAGGCTTTACGCCCCTAATTGTGGCTGCCTACGACGACCAATTGGAGGCCGCTAGACTGCTAATAGAAGCTGGGGCCGACGTAGATGTGCAAGACGCAGGTGGTAATAATGCCCTAATGGGTGTTTGCTTTAAGGGTCATGCCGAGGTAGCTCACTTGCTCATTGAGCACGGTGCCAACTTGGACTTGCAGAATGGCAATGGCGGCACCGCCCTAATGTTTGCCACCTTGTTTGGCCGCAATAAGCTCATTCCTATACTGCTCGAAGCGGGCGCCGATGCCACTATTCAGGATGTTCGCGGCCTTACTGCTCTTGACTTGGCCGTGCAGCAAGGCAACCAAGAAGCCTTGCAACTGCTGCAATAATAGTTGAGGCACCTTACGAGCTTGTTGTCGTATACTCCGACATTACTATCGCGGTAGGTTGAAAAGCAGTAACCATTTTCGCCAAATTCAAGCTTTAATATGGAAAGTCTAGCCCGATTTGCTCCCTACATTTATGCTTTGATGCGCATAGTGGTAGGAGTACTTTTTGCGATGCACGGTAGCCAAAAACTACTCGGTTTTCCCGGCGATAAACCGCCAGTAGAAATAGCCTCCTTAATGGGCCTCGCGGGGATAATAGAACTAGTAGGTGGACTGCTAATTGCCTTCGGTTTCCTGACTCGCATAGCTGCTTTTGTGGCCAGTGGTACCATGGCCGTAGCTTATTTTATGGCACACGCACCACAAGGAGCCTTTCCCATCCTTAATCAAGGGGAACTGGCCGTATTGTATTGCTTTGTATTCCTGTACATTGCTGCTCAAGGCGCCGGACCTTGGAGCGTAGATAATATGCTTAGAAAAACCCGACGTGACGTGTTAGCTCGTTGACAGTTCCAGCAACTGTTGGATAAAAAACGGCTTCTCACTCACCTACCGATTGGCAGGTGAGTGAGAAGCCGTTTTTGTGTGGGCTATTGTGGATATTAATGAGTAGGCTTAGTAAGCAAGTAGAAGGCATAACGCCGTCCTAGCTTTACCTCCTGCTCTATTTCAAGGGTAACCAACTGAGGTTCAAAACCACTCTTAATCGCATTTTCCCAAAACTCCTCAATGCGGTAGGTTACCATGTGGGGCAAGTTTTGAGCATATCCCCAACGGTGCGGCTGACTTACGGGAGTATTATCAGCGTACCGGATTTGAATAAAGGCTTGCCCACCCGGTGCTAACAGCTTGTAAGCAATGTCTAGCACCCGACTGCCATACGCTTTCGTCGGGAATATCTCGAACACATAAGTCGAGAAGAATAAGTCGCAAGGCTCCGTGATGGCGTCCAGAACTGTTTCTGGTGAGCCAGCCTCAAATTCTACAGGAACAAAATCATGAAAGCCTTCACGCGCTAGTTGCTTTTCACACTCGCGCACGCTAGCAGAAGTAATATCAACACCATAGTAACAAGTGGAGCCAGGTGCAAAATGCACAGCATTAGCCCCACCACCACAGCCCCAGTCTACAATGCGAGCCGGATAATGGTCAGGTGCAGCTATCCCGGCCATTTTGCGGTACATATCTAGGTTATGGCGACCCATTTTCAGCCAACGCTCATCATCGTTAGTGAAAATTCCCTTACCCCGCCAGTGCGCATTACCAGGTATATAGTCGCGATCAATGCGCTCCCAATACTGCTGAGAATCAGCAATTAGCTTATCATCTGAGTCGTAGAGGTGGAGTCCTTCGCGTACCACTCGCTCACTAGACCGGTAAATCCGAGCTAAAGTATTTCGTAGTTGTGTTTTCATTATAACCGATGAGGTTGGGCAGACTTATTTAGTGCAAGGTACTCGTTAACTAAATTTTAATCCAATAAAAGTACAGGATCATAATATTAAAGGCCAATTAACATAATAAATTACATAAATTAAAGCTCCTCAGTTGCACTTTGCTGAGTAATAAAATTTATACAAAGAATAAGTTTAATAAAGGGTAATTCAAATCAGAAATCACTAAGCCACTTTTTGTATAGGCATCAATCAACTTAGAAATAAATTCAAATACAAGCTATTCCAGCTTGTGAGGGCTGAGTACGAATTAACTAAGCAATCTGTTCCTTTAATTTTTGCAGTATCTCCTGAGCCGCCACTGCAATAACTGTTCCGGGGCCGTACACGCCGGCCACACCTGCCTCGAAGAGAAACTCGTAGTCCTGGGCTGGAATGACGCCACCGGCAATAACCAGGATATCGGCGCGATCAAGTTTCTTTAGCTCCGCGATGAGTTGCGGAATAAGAGTTTTGTGGCCTGCAGCTAGGCTGCTTACACCCACGACGTGCACATCGTTTTCGGTGGCTTGGCGCGCTACTTCGGCTGGCGTTTGGAATAGGGGACCGATATCCACGTCGAAGCCAACATCGGCGAAGCTGGTGGCAATGATTTTGGAACCTCGGTCGTGGCCATCTTGTCCCATTTTGGCCACCAGAATGCGCGGCCGGCGTCCTTCCAGCTTGGCGTATTCATCGGCCATTTCGCGAGTGCGCTGAAATTCGGCGTCATAGTCTAGCTCAGCGGAGTACACGCCCGAAATAGCGCGAATGGTCGCTTGGTGGCGGCCGTACACCTTTTCTAGGGCGTCGGAAATTTCGCCTAAGGTGGCGCGTACACGAGCCGCTTGCACGGCTAGCTCCAGTAAGTTGTCTTGGCCACTGCGAGCCGCCTCTGTTAGCGCATCTAGCGACTTGGCTACTGCAGTTGTGTCACGCTCAGCTTTTATGGTTGCTAAGCGAGCTAACTGCGCCTCGCGCACAGCCGCGTTATCAATGTCGAGTACATCGATTTTCTGCTCTTCAGCAGGGCGGTATTTATTTACACCAACAATAATTTCTTTGCCTGAGTCGATGCGCGCCTGCTTGCGGGCCGCTGCCTCCTCAATGCGCATTTTGGGCAAGCCGGTTTCAATGGCTTTGGCCATTCCGCCTAACTCCTCCACTTCCTGAATCAAGGCCCAGGCTTTGTCGGCCAACTGATGGGTGAGGCTTTCTACATAATAGGAGCCGCCCCACGGATCCACGACGCGTGTGATGTCAGTTTCGTGCTGCAGATAGAGTTGAGTGTTGCGGGCAATACGGGCCGAAAAATCAGTGGGCAAGGCGATAGCCTCATCAAGCGCATTGGTGTGCAGACTTTGCGTGCCGCCCAAAGCCGCCGCCATTGCTTCGATGCAGGTGCGCGCTACATTATTGAAAGGGTCCTGCTCAGTAAGCGAATAGCCTGAAGTCTGGCAATGCGTGCGCAGAGCCAGCGACTTGGGGTTCTGGGGGGCAAATTGCTTCATGAGCTTGGCCCAGAGCAAGCGGCCAGCGCGCAGCTTGGCTATCTCCATGAAGTGGTTCATGCCAATAGCCCAGAAAAACGACAGTCGGGGGGCAAATTGGTCGACGCTCATGCCCACGGCCAAACCCGCGCGCACGTATTCGAGCCCATCGGCGAGGGTATAGGCTAGCTCAAGGTCAGCGGTGGCCCCAGCTTCCTGCATGTGGTAGCCACTGATACTGATGGAGTTGAAGCGCGGCATGTGCTTGGCCGTATAGGCAAAGATGTCGGCGATGATGCGCATACTCGGCGCAGGCGGATAGATGTAGGTGTTGCGCACCATAAACTCCTTCAGAATATCATTCTGAATGGTGCCTGCCAACTTCTCCGGGCTCACGCCCTGCTCCTCGGCCGCCACGATGTAAAAGGCCATAATGGGCAGTACGGCCCCATTCATGGTCATCGATACCGACATCTGATCCAGCGGAATCTGGTCGAAGAGAATCTTCATGTCCTCTACCGAGTCGATGGCGACGCCGGCCTTACCCACGTCGCCCTCCACACGTGGGTGGTCCGAGTCGTAGCCGCGATGAGTAGCCAGATCGAAGGCTACTGATAAGCCTTTTTGCCCCCCAGCCAAGTTGCGACGGTAAAAAGCGTTGCTTTCCTCGGCCGTCGAAAACCCCGCGTACTGACGAATAGTCCACGGATTCTGCACGTACATGGTGGGGTAAGGCCCGCGCAAATAGGGAGCAACACCAGCCCCAAAACCCAGGTGGTCGAAGCTAGCTACGTCTTGAGCGGTGTAGTAGCTATGGAGCGGAATCTGCTCGGGCGTCTGGGTTTCGGTGGGTGCGGAAGGCGCAGGCGGCAAAGGCGCTGCATCGTAGGCAATCCGAGAAAAATCAGGCTTCATGATGGGGTGGTAAGGGAGACTTCTTGGCTAGGCTATTGGGTTACGATAGAGGCTCAATTAAGCTCCGCATGTAATTATGATTTTCCCTGTAAACGAGCTAGAATATCGTCAGTATTGTAGCCGTTTACGGTAAACTCCTGAAAGCCGAACCGTTGGACCGCTGCCTGCATCGTTGCCAAATCAGCCGCTACCATGGTGGGTAAATGCACAGAAAGGTCAGCGGAATCGGGCGCGGCTACCTCCCTTACAAACGCTCGGAACTGCTCCGCTGTAATGTACATCAGCGTCACGGTTTCGGGTGTGGAATAAAGTACTAGCAGCGAGTCAGCAGCGAACTCCGGGAGAGGGAGCGTGGTACGCTCCTCAGCGGGCAGCGTTCGAAGGAAAGAATCCAGAATAGTATGGTTGGCGTCCTGCCCGAGGAGCACTACGGCTGCCCGCTGCTTTTTCTGGAGCTGCCGCCGGAAGTGTAAGGCCGTCACCAATCGAAGCACTTCGGTAGGGTACGAAGCACGGGTGGTGTCGAAGGAGCGGCTGCGTAACAGCTTTTTAGGATCAAACTCGAACTCCTCCTGGGACTGGGTGAAGCGGTTGCTACCCACTATTACCTGCTCACCGGTGGCAATGCGGTGAAACGTCTGACGGCTGACCGCCCGTAACTCTTCGAGGATGCTACCCCAGTGTTTCGGTACGCCACCCTTGTCTTCGGTGGCCTGAAACAGGGCCCAGGCTTCGCGGGCTAGGGTATCGGTCAGCGTTTCTACGTAATAAGAGCCGGCCGCCGGATCGGCCACGCGCCCAAGTTGGGACTCTTCGCGCAAGATGATAGACAGGTTGCGCGCCAGCCGCTCCGAGAACTCGCCCGGCTCGCGGTACAAACTATCGAATGGTGCTACCGTGAGCGAAGTAGCTCCGCCAAGTACCGCTGCCATTGCCTCGGTGGTGAAGCGTAAAAGATTGGTATGCGGATCGAGGGTAGTTTGCAGCCACGTGGAGGTGCTAGTGTGCAGACGCAGCCCCGCCGCAATGCTGGGGGGCAAATCGTAGGCGTGCAGCAGGGTAGCCCACAGGCGACGCAAGGCCCGGAGTTTCGCAATCTCTAGAAAGTAGCTGGTGCCCACCGCCACGTGCAACTGCATGGCGGTAGCTACATCAGTTAGGCTTAACTCGGCAGTAGGAAGCTCGTGCAGATAAGCGGCAGCTACGTTCAGCGCATACCCAATCTGCTGGATATTAGTACCGCCGCGGTTCCCAAAAAAGCTGGCGTCGATGGTCAGTGCCCGGAAATCTGGCATCTCCCGGGTAAGCTCCAGAACTGCCCGCAGCTCAGGTAAGTGGCTACCAAGTTCTCCGACACGGTGAACAAGCGGATCAAATACCAAAAAGCCCCCCAGCGTTTGGCTAGTTGCTACTAAGCGGCGTACTAGCCCCGCCGGATGATGTGGAACAGAGTAGCCAATGAAAGTGCTGTCGAGTGGTAGCAGGCTGTGCAAATAGTCGACATCAAAAGCGCTGGCGTCGTCGGCAAATACAAAGTGGATTCCGTCGGCGCCGCGCTCTATTGCTGTCTGCGCGTGGTCTACTGCCTCGTGGCCGCTATGCTGCGCAGGCACGTGCACCACAGGGATATTAAGCCAGGTGCGGTCGGAGGCAGCGGGCTCGGAAAGGAGGGGAGCCGGCAAATTGCCAAGTGCCTCCAAGGCCTCGCGGTGATAGAAAGGCTGCACCGTAAAGCCCTCGGCCGGTTGCCATTGCAGCATAGCGGGGTCAACTCCTTTCAAGTCACGGCGGATGCGTTCCTGCCAAGCTTCAGTGCTGATAGGTTGAAATTCGGGAAAAGAAACGTGCGCCGGGCGCGGGGTATCGGCCATACGGGGGGAGAGTAAAAAGCCTGTGGGTCCGGGTAGGAATGCGGGTTAAAGATACCGCATAGAGCTAATACTGGCGAATAAGGCTTGCTGTTTGTACGGCGGCGCTTTGCGAGTAGCTTCATCTCCCTAAAAAATTTGCGCAACGCACTTCCAATTTATGATTTAAAGCACCACCATAAATAATCCCTTTAAATTGTAATTGGCACTTCACCATACTAAGCGTAGGATACTGATGGGGACTTAAACAACTTAGGAAGGGGTGATTGAAGTTGAGGTGCTTTTAGCTGCTTAGATGGAAGGCGCACTTCGGTTCGAGGTTCGTTTGGATATTGATTTGACCAAAAGCCCAACGTCCGCCGTTATCTTTGCGCTCTGTCTTCTTCGCCTTTTGCTGTTTCTATGCACTTCTTTCGCGTACGGGCCGCTGGCCTGGGTCTGCTTTTTGCCGTTGCGTTAGCGCCTGCTTGTCAGCGTGCTACGTACTCAGCCAAGCCAGCATTAGCTCCTGCAACTGCCCAGCCCGTAGGCCAGGCAGTTGCTCCAGATCCTAAGATAGCGGCCCTTATCGAGCCCTATCAGCAGAAGGTAACTCAGCAAATGACGGAGGTAATAGGGACAGCACCCGTTGCCTTAACTAAAAACTCAGGCGAGTCGCCCTTGGCAAATTTTGTGTCTGATATTCAGCGGCAACGAGCCAGCGCCGCTATGGGCAAAGCCGTCGACGTAGGCGTGATAACCAATGGTGGTCTGCGTTCTAACCTGCCTGCTGGCTCTATCACTCTGGGGAATATTTTTGAGCTGATGCCCTTCGAGAATGAGCTTGTCGTACTCGACACGCCGGGCCCCATGATGCAGCAGCTCTTTGATTATTCAGCTCGCCTCAAAATGGCCATTTCAGGGGCTACTTATACTGTAGGGCCAGATGGCAAGCCGATCAATATACTAATCGGTGGCCGGCCCTTTAACCCAACGCAGACCTACACTGTTGCCATTTCCGACTATCTGGCCGGCGGCGGTGATAATATGGTGTTTTTCAAGACCATTAAGCCCCGCGGTACTGGTATTCTGCTGCGCACTTCCATTGCCGACCACGTTCGCCAGCTTACAAAAGCAGGCAAACCCGTGGAAGCCAAAGTTGAAGGCCGAGTGCGGTGATGCTAGACTCTGCACCTAGTCAGCTTTGTATTTGTTAGCTCCTCAACTCATCAGTCTGCCAAAAGCATGAATCGTCGCGACTTTCTTAAAAACTCAACATTAGGAGCTGCCAGCTTGAGCTTGCTTGGAGTGCCTGCGCTGGCTCGCGACACCAAAAGCACGCGCCTCACCATTCTGCACACCAACGATATGCACTCGCGCATCGAGCCGTTTCCGGCTGATGTGGGGCAATTTGCTGGCATGGGCGGTATGGCGCGGCGGGCTACGCTGATTCAGCAGATTCGGGCCCAAGAGCCCAACGTGCTGCTGCTCGACTCAGGTGATGTATTTCAGGGCACGCCGTACTTCAACTTTTTTGAAGGTGAGTTGGAGTTTAAGCTTATGTCGCAGATGAACTACGACGCCTGTACCCTCGGCAATCATGACTTCGACAATGGCTTGGAAGGCTTAGCCAAGCAGTTGCCCCACGCCAACTTCCCTTTCCTGATTGCCAACTATGACTTCTCGCAGACTATGCTTGCGGGACGTTTTCAGCCTTACAAAGTATTCACCAAGGCGGGTCACCGTATTGGGGTTTTCGGGCTGGGAATTGAGATGGCCGGCTTGGTCGCCGATAAAAATTTTGGCAAAACTCAGTACCTCGACCCCGTGGCCACGGCCCGCGCTACGGTGGCGCGTCTGCGCGACACCGAGCGGTGTGACTTGGTCATTTGCCTCTCCCACTTAGGTTATCAATATAAAAATGAAAAAATTGATGACTTAAAGCTGGCGGCGCAAGTGAGTGGAATCGACCTGATTCTGGGCGGACACACCCATACTTTCCTCGATGCGCCCGTGCCCGTTGATGGCCCGAACGGCCATCGGACGCTTATAAACCAAGTCGGTTGGTCAGGAATCAACCTCGGCCGTATCGACTATGAGTTTGCCCGCCAGACGCGGCGACCTTCCGTGGCAGCAGCTTCGGTAGTACCCGTGCGAACGGCCTGACAAATGCAAGCGGTTAGGCGTTTTTTTGTGTCCTGACTTTTCCACATTTTTGTCTCCCTCTAAAAAATCGAGCGCGCCCAAATCGTGCTTCGACCGTTCTACCTAACCCTGCACCCGTTGCTTTTGCCCTGTTTATTTGATGTTGAAGGATTGCCAAACCGTATGGGCCAACTGTCTTCGCATCATCAAGGCAAACATTGGTGAGCAGAGCTTCCGCACATGGTTCGAACCCATTGTGCCGGTGCAGCTTCACCATAATGTTCTGATTATTCAGGTACCCAGCCAGTTCTTTTATGAGTGGCTGGAGGAGCATTATGTGGATGTGCTGAAGAAGAGCATTTATCAGGAGCTAGGTCACGAAGGCCGCTTAGAGTACAGCATCGTCGTTGATCAGGGCAATGGGCAGTCGAAGCCTCGGACGGTGAATATTCCAACGGCTCGTAAGGCCGCGTACCCGGCTCCCGGGAATAATAGCGCCACGCAAGTAGCAGCTAGTGCCCAAACGGCTTCGGCCCGCAACGTGGCTGCCGCTGCCAACGCCCCTTCCAACCCGGATACCCTTCGCAACCCTTTCGAAGCGGCCAAGGGCATCGACAGAAACTACCTCAAGTCGCAGCTTAACCACACGTATTCTTTCGAGAACTACATTGAAGGCGACTGCAACCGTTTGGCCCGTTCGGCGGGCTTGGCGGTGGCTAACAAGCCGGGTACTACCAGTTTCAACCCGCTCATGATTTACGGCGGCGTGGGCTTGGGCAAAACGCACTTGGTGCAAGCCATCGGCAACCATATCAAGGCCACTACGCCTGATAAGTTCGTGCTATATGTGTCGGCGGAGAAGTTTACGAATCAGTTTATCGAAAGCCTGCGCAATAATGGCGTGCAGGACTTCGCCAACTTTTACCTGTTGGTGGATACGCTGATTCTGGACGACGTGCAATTCTTGTCAGGTAAGGACAAGACCCAGGAAATGTTCTTCCACATTTTCAATCACTTGCACCAGGCCGGCCGGCAGATCGTAATGACCTCCGACCGGCCCCCGCGTGACTTGAATGGGTTGGAAGACCGCTTGTTGTCCCGTTTTAAGTGGGGCCTGACCGCCGACTTGCAAAGCCCGGACTTTGAGACGCGCATGGCCATCATTCAGAATAAAATGCAGCAGGATGGCATTGACATTCCGCCGCAGGTAGTGGAGTATCTGGCGCACTCGGTGAATACCAACGTGCGCGAGCTGGAAGGCGTGCTGATTTCGCTGGTAGCCCAAAGTAGCCTCAATCGTCGCGAGATCGACTTGGAGATGGCCAAGCAGGCTTTGCGGCACATTATTGAGGAGGTAGAAGCCGAGGTAAACCTGGACTTCATTCAGAAAACCGTAGCTGAGTATTTCAGCATTCCAGTCGATTTACTGAAGGCAAAAACTCGCAAGAAAGAAGTGGTGACGGCGCGGCAGGTAGCTATGTACTTCGCTAAGGAGCACACTAGCCATTCACTTAAAAGCATCGGTCACAACTTTGGCGGCCGTGACCATAGCACTGTCATCCACTCTGTTCAAACGGTATCAGACTTGATTGATAGCGACAAAAGCTTCCGCGGCACCATTGCGGAATTACGCAAGAAATTCGCTGGTAAGTGACGAAGCGTAATATAGTAAAATGCCCCCCAGACCTGGTCTGGGGGGCATTTTACTATTATAACTTATGTATTGGGCTGGGTATCCTGTAAGGGTACTTGGTGCTGCTGAGCAAAGGCACGAACTTGGTCGCGTAGGGTGCGTTTGCGGCGGGTGCCCCTTACCTCGCGTAAGCTGAGATTATACTGATCGCCGGCCTTCAGCTTGATGCGGAGCTGCTGGGCCACAAACCCCAAGCTGGCGATGTCCTCGGCTGCGAAAGCCTGCTTGGCCCGGAATAAGCCACCCTTGTGCACGATATAGCCCGGAGTAAACTCTAAGTAGCTCTGAGTGCCAAATACCGGGGCATTATGCACCAGCACGTAGCCGAGATAAAAGAAGCTAAATACTAGGAAGACCCAGTGCAGGAAGTGCAAATCGTTTAAGCCATCATCCGAAAACATGGAAAAGATGGTGTAAGCAATCCAGAAGCAGGCAATCATAACCTGCCCCCAGAAGGGAACGCGCGAGGTATTAGCTGGTTGGAGACGAATGCGGGTAGAGGTAGTGGGCATACAGCGAGCGGGTAAGTCAGCAAAAAGCAAAGTAAACGAAAAACCGACAAGGCTAGAGCCTTTGCCGGTTTTTGCGGTTCTAATACTAGTGTAACGGAGGCCGACTAACGAGCTAGAAGGGTGGAATGCTTACTTCAGGCTTGCCGTCAGCGTCATTTCGGGTACGGCTTGGAGCAGCTGTGAAATTGGGCAGTTAAGCTTTGCGTCCTCGGCGTGCTTTTGAAAGTCTTCCGCCGAAATGCCAGTTACCTGGGCCTCGGTCGTAACGTGAATCTTAGTGACTTTGGGTTTGCCCTCTACCGTGTCCATAGTCACCTTCGACTCGGTATTAAGCTCTTGCACTTGCGCGCCCGCTTTGCTGAGTTGAATAGCCAGATACATGGTGTAGCAGCCTGCGTGAGCGGCTCCAACCAACTCCTCAGGATTGGTGCCTTGTTTACCCTCAAAACGGCTGCCTACGGAATAGGGGGCATTTAGAGCACCACTTTGGGTGGTAAGAGTGCCACTGCCTTTTTGGTCGCCGTGCCAAACGGCCTTGCCTGCATGATCTGCCATGATAAGAAAAAGTAAGGGGTAAAGGATGAACGCCTTGGTAACAACCTGGAATCGATGAGTTGGGTTATGGAAGCTGAAGGCTAGCCGTTGTACGCAGATTTGGCGTTAACAGCTTTGATTAGCGGCCTCCGAGTAATAGCTCAGCTTCAAAGGGTAAATTAATCTGGTAATTTGCCCCCAGACCAACTATGTGCCCCCTAAAATGCGTACGTATTTGTTGGTACAACGTGCCATCCTCGTTTGCGGGGTTGTTTAGCCAACTTTATATCACGTCTATGGCCCTTAAGGCCGCTTTTAGCCGTCCGCTTGCGGCAATCCTCAACCATCGGTATCAGCAGTGGTTGCGCCGTCCCGTCGCGACTCAGCAGCGCGTGCTGGAAACATTGGTTCATACAGCTCAACGTACGGCTTTTGGCCGCGACCATGACTTCAGCAGCATTAATACCGCTTCCGACTTAGCCAACCAAGTGCCCGTACGTGACTACGAGGCGCTATCGCCGTATTTTCAACGAGTGCAGGAAGGCGAGGAAGATGTGCTGTGGCCCGGCCGGCCGCTGTATCTGGCCAAAACCAGCGGTACTACTTCCGGCACCAAGTATATTCCTCTGACTAGCGACAGTATTCCCAACCACATCAACGGAGCCCGCGACGCCCTGCTTACGTATGTGCACCGCACGGCTAAAGCCCAGTTTCTGGATGGGCGCCTAATGTTTCTGTCGGGCAGTCCGGAGTTGAGCATTATCAACGGTATCCACACGGGGCGCTTATCGGGCATCGTCAACCACCACGTGCCGGCATATTTGCGGCGGAGCCAACTGCCCAGTTACACTACCAATTGCATCGAGGATTGGGAGCAGAAGCTCGACCGTATTGTGGACGAAACCATCGAGCAGCCGATGTCCCTTATTTCGGGAATTCCACCCTGGGTGCAGATGTACTTCGACCGCCTCGTGCAGCGCACCGGCCGACCTATCAAGGATATTTTTCCGCAATTTGACCTCTTCGTGTACGGAGGCGTCAACTTCGAGCCTTACCGCGCTAAGCTCTTCGAAACTATTGGCCGCCCTGTGGATAGCATCGAGCTTTTCCCCGCTTCCGAGGGCTTTCTGGCTTTTCAAGATGAGCCTGGCAATCCTGGTTTGCTGCTCTTGCTTAATGCCGGTATCTTCTTCGAGTTCATTCCCGCCGAACGCTTCTTCGAGCCTAATCCGCCCCGCCTGACCATTGCCGATGTAGAGCTAGATAAGCAGTATGCGCTGGTGCTCAACTCCAACGCCGGCCTCTGGGGCTATAGTATCGGCGATACGGTGCGTTTTGTGAGCCTTTCGCCCCACCGCGTGGTGGTAAGTGGGCGCATCAAACACTTTCTATCGGCCTTCGGCGAGCATGTTATTGGTGAGGAAGTAGAACAGACCCTCCGCGAAGTCATGACGCAGTTCCCGGAAGTAGAAGTGGTGGAGTTCACCGTCGCGCCCCGCGTGAGCACCACGCCCGATGAGCCCTCCCAGCACGAGTGGCTCATGGAATTTGCGCGCCCACCCCAAGATGCTGCCGCCTTCGCCGCCGCCCTGGATGCTGGCCTGCGCCGTCGCAATGTATACTACGACGACTTACTGGGGGGCAATATTTTGGCTTCACTTCGGCTCACGAGCTTGCCGCAGGGGGCATTTCAGCGGTATATGAAAAGCCTAGGTAAGCTTGGGGGGCAAAATAAGGTGCCACGCCTGAGCAATGACAGAACGGTGGCGGATGGGTTGACCGGGAATTGAAAAGCTTTGGGTTAAGATACTATTGTCAATGAACAAAGACTCTATTCAGATCTCTGCTAGTATTGATCATGACTATGATTGCACGTTTGATATAACTGTTTCCACGGGGTTTATTCGACAGTCACTAAGCTTTTTTGGGTATACAGATGCGTTCAAAGAATTTGGTTGGGCATTGAAGGGCTTCCCGATGAATACTACACATGAAGTGATGTTTCAACAGGGTACAGATGACGGCTACGGTCCAGGGTATTTAATGATTAAAGCTTATTGCTATGATCATCAAGGCCATACTGCTCTGCACATAATTATTGATAATAAAGAGCGCTTGCCACAAAAGTGCCGAGTCGAGTTTTCGATTTTAGCTGAAGCGGCTTCAATAAATAAATTAGGGCTTAAGCTATTTAGTTGGGAGTTTGAGCAGCAAGATACTATTGAATGGAAAGCCCAGATAAGCTAACAAAACCCCAACTTCACGTCGCCTGCCTCGCCTACGTCCAGGAGCGCATTGCCGCTGCTACCCAAGCCATGCAAGCCGCCCAAGAATCAGCCAACTCTGAAACCAAAAGCAGCGCCGGCGACAAGTACGAGACCGGCCGCGCCATGGCCCAGGAGGAGCGCAACCGCAACGCCGTACAAATCCGCGAAGCCCAGAATCTGCAAGCCGAGTTGGCACGTATCAACCCCGAGCAAGCCTGCGACACCGTGCGACCCGGCGCGCTGGTGGAAACCAGTATGGGGGACTTTTTTATTAGTATCAGCGCCGGTAAGCTCACCGTGGGGGGCAAAGATTACTTTGCCGTATCGGCGGCGGCGCCGGTGGCGGCGGCGCTGAGTGGGAAGCGGGCAGGGGAGGAAGCGGTATTTAACGGGAAAACGGTGCGGGTGCTGAGTGTCCAATAAGCAGTTATAGTAAACAGGCGGTCAGGCAAAGCACATGGCAGCATGACCGCTTATTTACTATAACTGTAGCTTACCTTTGCCGACGCACGTTACAGTTCAGCATGTCCCTCCCACCCAAACGTCTTACCCTACTCGGCTCCACGGGCTCCATTGGCACCCAGGCGCTGGACGTGGTCCGCAGCCAGCCGGGCCGGTTTCAGATTGCCGCGCTTTCAGCCCACTCCAATTCCGAGTTACTGATTCAGCAAGCTCTGGAGTTTCGGCCAGCCGCTGTGGTTATCGGCGATGAGAAGCAGTATCAAACCGTTAAAGATGCTCTGGCAGGGCAACCTATTGAAGTGCTGGCTGGCACTGCCGCCCTGGCTGACATAGCCGGCCGCGACGATACTGACATTGTGCTCACCGCTATGGTGGGCTATGCGGGCCTGCTGCCTACGGTGCGGGCTATCAAGGCTGGCAAGACCATAGCGCTGGCCAACAAGGAAACGTTAGTAGTAGCGGGCCAACTCATTACGGGCTTAGTCAAAAAGCACGGCGTGGGGTTATACCCCGTCGATTCAGAGCACTCGGCTATTTTTCAGTGCCTAGTAGGAGAGGAGCAAAACCCGATCGAAAAAATTATTCTGACAGCCTCTGGGGGGCCCTTTCGGGGGCGCACAATGCAGGAGCTAGCCAGTGTCACGAAGGCGCAGGCGCTGAAGCATCCCAACTGGGATATGGGGGCCAAAATTACCATCGATTCGGCGTCTTTGATGAACAAAGGCTTGGAGGTGATTGAAGCCAAATGGCTGTTTGGCCTGCGCGACGACCAAATTGAGGTAGTGGTGCATCCGCAGAGCATTATTCACTCCCTAGTGCAGTTTGAAGATGGGTCTCTGAAGGCCCAGCTTGGCCTGCCCGATATGAAGCTGCCAATTCAGTACGCGTTGGGCTACCCCGAGCGCCTGCCGAGCAAGTACCCGCGGTTTTCCTTTCTGGATTATCCGCAGCTAACCTTCGAGCAGCCCGATCAAAGCACCTTCCGCAACTTGCCGCTGGCCTTCGAAGCCATGCGCCGCGGCGGAAATGCCCCCTGCGTGCTCAATGCGGCCAACGAAGTTGCCGTAGCCGCTTTTCTGCGCGATGGCATCGGTTTTCTGCAAATGCCGGACCTCGTGGAAAACTGCCTATCGAAGGTTTCGTACCTTGCCGAGCCGGCGCTGGACGACTACGTGCAAACCGACCAGGAAACGCGGCGCGTGGCGCAGGAATTTTTAAAACATTAACCCAAAACTGAGTGTCATTCTTAGTATAGCGCCGCGGAACGAAGCACCTCATGCACTTCGTTGCAAGTAGCATTGAATACTTGGCCGCGTAGCAATACTGGACTTGCGCTTTTCTTCGTTCCGCCAAGCGGCTACGCTTCAGCGCAAGCCAACCGATTTTCTAAACTCTGTAACTAAATAAAGCATTGGATATTCTAATAATGGCCGGGCAGCTCATCCTGGGGCTAACAATTCTGGTGGGCGTGCACGAAATGGGGCACATGCTGTCGGCCAAGTGGTTTGGGATGCGGGTGGAGAAATTCGCCATCGGCTTCCCGCCGAAATTGTTCGGCAAAAAAATCGGCGAAACTGAATACATGATTGGCGCCGTGCCCCTGGGGGGCTTTGTCAAGATCACCGGGATGATTGACGAGTCGCTGGATACGGAAACGATGAGTCAGGAGCCGCAGCCATATGAGTTTCGGGCTAAGCCAGCTTGGCAGCGCCTGATCGTGATGCTGGGGGGCATTATTGTGAACGTGCTAACCGGTATCCTCATTTTTACTATTCTCACCACCAAGTATGGTCAGAGCTACTTGCCGGCCTCCGAAGTGCGCTACGGCATAGTACCTAGCAAGCTAGGCGAAGAAATAGGCTTCCGCAAAGGCGACAAAATCGTGAAAATCAACGGCCGCCCCTTCGAGCAGTTCGACGACGTGTACAATCCCGATGTGGTAATGGGCAACCAGAGCTACTATACCGTGGAGCGCAACGGTCAGCTGCTCGATATTAAGCTGCCCGCCGACTTCATGGACCGCCTCGCTGACAATCAGAAAGATCCAGCCCGCTTTGTGGAACCGCTGAACCCTTTTGAGGTAAGCGAAGTAGTGGCCGGCCGCGCCGCCGCCAAAGCTGGCCTGCTGCCTGGCGACCGTATTTTGCGAGTTGGCAATCAGGAAATCAACTTCTTTCCCGAACTCCAGCAAGCCCTTCGCGATAACGCCGGCAAGGCTACCGCTCTGCTGGTGCAGCGCAACGGACAGCCTATTACACTCACGGCTAATGTTGAAGAGGAAGGAACGCTCGGTTTTTTGCCTAAGTCGTTGCTGCAATACTCAACGAAGAACTATAGCTTTCTGGAAGCCATTCCCGCCGGCACCAGCCAGGCGTTTGGTATTGTGAGCAATCAGGTGCAGGCGTTTGGTAAGATTTTCCGGGGTGAGGCAAGCGCAAGTAAGTCGTTGGGCGGGCCCATGGCCATTGCCCAGACGTACGGCGGCACCTTCAACTGGATCAAGTTCTGGACCCTGACCGGCATGCTCTCAATGGTGTTGGCCTTCATGAATCTGCTGCCCATCCCGGCCCTCGACGGCGGCCACGTGATGTTCTTGACCTATGAGATGGTATCCGGTCGTAAGCCTTCCGACAAATTCCTGGAGAACTCCCAGAAAGTAGGCATGGCCTTACTGCTGAGCTTGATGGTGTTTGTTATCTTCAACGACTTGTTCAAGACGCTGTTCTAGAACTTATTTGTCTTTAGCATACCTATAAAAGAGAACGAAGTACTGCTTCGTTCTCTTTTTGTTTGAGCTTTTCAATTATATGCGTCATCTGCTGACCCTGTGTGCTTTATGCCTATTTAGCCTCGCTGCTATGGCTCATGCCTACCATGCCAGCATCATGGACGTGCAGTACAATGCACAAAAGCAGCAGTTGGAGGTAGCGCTGAAAGTCTTTACGGATGATTTTGAGAAAGCACTAAGCGTGGGGCTGCCGGTAGCTGTTGCCTTCGATAAGCTTTCTCCAGCACAGGTAAATATACTAACCACGGCACTGCTTCAACGCTCCGTGGCCTTTGGTACCAAGCCCGGCGAAGCTCTGCCACTCCGTTTTGTGGGCGTTGAAAAAGATAAAGACGCGCACTGGGTATATTTCTCTGTAAAAATGCCCCCCAAGCCTGCTAGCGCCATCTATCTGCGCCACCGCCTGCTGCTGGATACTTTCCAGGATCAGATGAACATCGTGAACCTGGAGGGCGGCGGCAAAAAGCAAAGCGCCCTGTTTCGCGCCGGCAACGATGAGCAGAAGCTAAGTTTTTAGTCTGGGTTATTTGATTGATCTAGCATAGAAGCAGTCCTGCGCTCCCTAGTTTTCGGTAGTGAATAGCTCAGCTAGTTATTTGCTACTTTCACCGCCTATGCGGTCTTTCCTAACTCTGATTCTATTAAGTGCCGGGCTTTTGGCCATTGCTGTTGGTTGTGATGCTTTGTCTGGCTCCAAAAGCGGCCGTGCCAATGCAGGGTCTGTGCAGGTATGGCTGACCAATCCGGCCCAGGTAGAGCGATTTGCCCCCCAGCCGCAATTACAGGCTAGCACAACGCTTCCGACTGATGTTCCTGTCATTTCTATCGACGAGCAGCAGCGCTTCCAAACCATGGAGGGGTTCGGCTACACGCTCACGGGCGGTAGCGCGATGTTGCTGCACAAAATGGCCCCCGCGGCCCGCGCTAAGCTTTTGCGCGAGTTGTTCGGGACCGAAGACAACGGTATTGGCATCAGCTACCTGCGCCTGAGCATCGGTGCCTCCGACCTCGATGACCGAGTATTTTCCTACAATGATTTGCCCTCCGGCGAAACCGATCCGACCTTAGCTCGCTTTAGTTTAGCCCCCGATCAGAAGCACCTGATTCCGGTGCTTAAAGAGATTCTGGCCATCAGTCCGGCTATTAAGCTGCTCGGCTCGCCCTGGTCGCCGCCCACCTGGATGAAAACCAATGGCGCCTCCAAGGGCGGCAGTCTCAAACCCGAGTGGTATAGTGCCTACGCCCGCTATTTGGTGAAGTACGTGCAAGGTTACGCGGCCGAAGGCATTCGCATTGATGCTATTACTATACAAAATGAGCCTTTACACCCTGGCAACAATCCGAGTCTGCTGATGCTGCCCGAACAGCAGGCCAGCTTCATTAAGAATAACCTGGGGCCGACCTTCAAAGCGGCAAAGCTCGATACCAAAATTATCATCTACGACCACAACGCCGACAAGCCCGAGTACCCGCTTACCGTGCTCAACGACCCAGAAGCGCGTGCTTACATTGATGGCTCGGCCTTTCACTTGTATGGGGGGCAAATTGAGGCGCTAAGCAAAGTACATGATGCTTACCCTGACAAACACCTCTACTTCACCGAGCAATGGGTAGGCTCAAAAACCAAGTTCGCCGATAACTTCGGCTGGCACATCAAGCACCTCGTTATTGGTGCCCCGCGCAATTGGGCGCGCACAGTGCTGGAGTGGAATTTGGCCGCCGACTCTGATCAAAACCCGCACACGCCCGGCGGCTGCACGGAGTGCCGGGGAGCAATTACAATCGATGGTGACTTAGTGAAGCGCGAAGACGCGTATTATATCATTGCCCACGCTAGCAAATTCGTGAGCCCTGGCTCTGTGCGCGTGGCTTCCACTGAAGTAACGAATTTGCCAAACGTGGCTTTTCGCACACCAGCCGGCAAACTGGTCGTCATTGTTTTGAACGAGGGTGCTAAGTCAAAAACATTTGGTATCCGTCGCGGCCAGGAGGTTATAAGCGCTACCCTGCCTCCTAGTGCAGCCGCAACATATGTGTGGTAACGCAGGGAAGAGTCGCTAGTAAGTAGCTACCAGCCTGCGCCCGCATCCTTGTTCTCCTCAGGTTTAATTAAACGGAACTCCACGCGTCGGTTGAATCTACTGTCTTCCTCCGTTCTTTCCTCGCGCAGGGGCTGCGTACTACCGTAGCCCATATTCTCAATGCGGTTGGGTTTGAGCTTGCCTTTTTGCTCAATGTAATTGCGAATAGCCTCCGCCCGATCCTGCGACAGCGCCATATTCACGTCGGGGTCTCCGCTGGCATCGGTGTGGCCCGAAATGCTGAGCCGGAACGTCGGATGGTCGACCATGAACAACGTAATCTGATCCAGCGTCTTGTGCATAGAAGGCCGGATTGACGACTTACCCTGATCAAACTCAATGTTGCGGAAGATGAGCGGTAAGCGGTAATCGATGGAGTTGGTCAGCAAACGCATTACCGTATCGCCTTTCAACTCAAACTGCTTTTCCACGCTGAAAAAGTCGGGGCTCTGAATCAGCATCACATAGTGTGAACCTTCAATCAAGTCGAAGTCAAATGAGCCATCGGGCCGTAGGTATTTGCTGGCTACCTCAATGCCATTATCGGTGTCAATAATGCTCACAATGCCCCCTAACGGCTTTTTGCTGACCGAATCAGCGAGCGTTCCTTCCACGTGGGTGGTGGCCAACGGCTGGGCCTCCATAGGTAGCGGAAACGAGTAGAGGTCAAGGTTCTTAAGGTCTTTCACCTCAGAGCGAGCATAGTATAAATTTTTTGATTCCCCGTCGATGGTGAAGTAGTATTCTGAGCCCTTGCCGTTTACCAGCGGCCCAATATTGCGGGGTTCCTGCCAGCGGCCCTGCACCCGGTAGCTCTTATAAATATCGAAGTCACCGTAGTTCAATAATTGCCCCCTAGAGCTGAAATACAGCACATTGTACAAAGGGTGAAAAAATGGGCTAACCTCACTTTCGCGGGTATTTACTACCGGACCGAGGTTCTGCGCTTTGTCCCATTGCCCGTTCTTTTGCTTGGCCGTATACCAGATATCCGATAGGCCAAAACCGCCCAAACGGTCGGAAGCGAAGTACAAAGTGTCTTCGCCCCGCGACAAAGTCGGCTGCGAGTCCCAAGCCGGAGAGTTTACATTAGAGCCCAAATTCTTCGGCACCGACCACTGCCCGTCCTTAAACGTAGACTGAAATAAATCGCAATTGCCGTGGCAATTTGGACACTCACAGCGAGCAAAATAAATAGTGCGTCCATCCTTGGTTATGCAGGCCGAACCCTCATTATAAGGCGAGTTGATAGGTTTGGGCAGCGGCTCAGCGTCGGTCCAATAATCTCCTTCCTTGCGCGACGTGTATAGATCTTCGTCTACCACGGGACTGGTAATACCTCGGGTTTTGCGCTTTGAGGAAAATATAAACAAACCTGCCTCGGAGTTCAGTGTCGGGCCGTAGTCTTCGGCGGGGGAGTTGATACCATCACCCATGCTCGTGTACACGCCCTTCGGTGGGTGAAACGTGACAATGTTCTTGCGATACTCCACCAAGTCGTAGTAAGTCTTGAGAGGCACGTACAAGTCTTGGGTTTTCTGCTCCAGCGAATCGTAGTAGAGTTGAATCTTAGTGATGTCGTGGCGGTGGTGCTTCAGCGCCAAGCGGTAATATGCTTTGGCGCGGGCCTCGTCGCCGGTGCGCTCACACAGCTGCGCTAAGCGCCACAGCATGGGTGTATCCTTAGCAAAATTCTCGATGCCAAACTGGTGTACATAGCTCTCCAGCAGCCGACGGGCCTGGGTCCAGTTGCGGCGCTTCTCAGCCCGGTGAATCTCCCTTAACTCCTTTTTGTTCTGATAGTATGCTATCCGATTTACGTTCGGAAAACTAGGCGTGGCATCGGGCCGTAGGCGTAGTTGAGGGGCTTTTTTTCCGCTCAGCGGCCGTACTTGTACCGGTGCGATAGCCGGCTCTTGGGCATATGCAGCCGTCGCGGCCAGAAACCAAAGCAGTAGAGCTAGACGAAACAAGCGAAGCATACGAGTTATTGAACACCAAGTGCTGCTACAATTGCCGCGCCAGACACCAAAAATAGAAGATTTTCAATGTAACTGCTAGCCTATTTCTCTGCCGGATTGGCTAGCTGCTAAACAAGGGTTGTGCCGCCTTGGCTGAACGACGCTTGCCAGTGTTAGTGGCATAGCACTTGCCAAAGCCGTACCTTCGGAGTACTGCTAGCCCTGGGGAGCTACAGCGCGCCGCTTTTCTGCCATTCTGGCACCGCTAGCCTTTCCCCAATTGAATTAATATGAGTGAAAACCGCAATTCGCGTCATTCCAAATCGTCCCTTTTGTTAATGGCCGAAGATCCTGCCGAGATGGTCTCCATCATTGCCACCGATCCTGAGCAGCCCCTTTCCGGACAAGACGCCCCCGACGTTTTGCCCCTGCTCCCGGTGCGCAATACGGTGCTGTTTCCGGGAGTGGTGTTGCCCGTTACCGTCACGCGCAAAAAGAGCATCCGCTTGGTGCGGAAAGCATACCGAGGTAATAAAATTGTGGGCGTTCTGGCCCAAAAGAATACGCAAAGCGACGACCCGGCACTGTCGGACCTGTATGAAGTGGGCACTATGGCCCGCATTCTGAAGCTGTTGGTATTGCCCGATGGCAATACGACCATCATTATTCAAGGCCAAAGCCGTTTCAAAGTTGAAGAAGAGCAGCAGGATAGCCCTTATCTGACCGCTCGTGTCAGCTACTTCCCAGAAACATTCCCTAACAAAACTTCCAAAGAAGTAAAAGGGTTGGTATCGTCGCTTAAGGATGCGGCGGCTAAAATGCTCAAGCTCAACCCTGAGATTCCGCAGGAAGCGCAGGTAGCCCTTGATAACATTGAATCCCCAGCTTTTCTAACCCATTTTCTCTCCTCGAATATCAACGTGGAAGTGGGCCTCAAGCAGAAATTGCTTGAAATAAATGACGGGGTAGAGCGAGGTACGCGACTGCTGGAAATGATGCTGAAGGAGATTCAGCTACTTGAGATTAAGCACGAAATTCAGAACAAGGTCCACACCGACATCGACCAGCAGCAGCGCGACTATTTCCTGCGCCAGCAGATTAAAGTGCTGCAAGATGAGCTTGGCTTCGATGGTCCCGACCAGGAAGTTGAAAAGCTGCGGGCACGTGCTAAGGACAAAAAATGGCCCCCAGCCGTAGCCAAGCACTTCAATAAGGAAGTGGACAAGCTCAGTCGCGTAAATCCGGCTGCGGCCGAGTACCCAATGAGCGTAAACTACGTGGAGTTTCTGCTCGATTTGCCCTGGGCTGAGTACACTAAGGATAACTTCAACTTGGGCCGCACTCGCAAAATCCTGGATCAGGATCATTATGGTCTGGAGAAAGTGAAGGACCGCATCATTGAGTACTTGGCGGTGCTTAAATTAAAGCAGGACATGAAAGCCCCGATTCTTTGCCTATACGGCCCGCCCGGCGTAGGAAAAACGTCGCTGGGACGTTCGGTGGCCAAGGCTTTGGGCCGCAAGTACGTACGCATGAGTCTAGGTGGCGTCCGCGACGAAGCCGAAATTCGGGGGCACCGCAAAACCTATGTGGGTGCCATGCCTGGCCGATTGATCACGCAGATTAAGAAGGCGGGCGCTTCCAATCCGGTTATTATTCTGGATGAAATTGACAAGGTAGGTTCCGACTTCCGCGGCGACCCACAGGCAGCGTTGCTGGAGGTGTTGGACCCGGAGCAGAACTCAACCTTCACCGACAATTACCTGGAGGTAGAGTACGACCTTTCCAAGGTGCTGTTCATTGCCACGGCCAACTCACTGGATACCATTCATCCAGCTCTGCGCGACCGGATGGAAATCATTGACCTGACGGGTTACACGCTGGAGGAGAAAACGCAGATTGCTAAAAAGCACCTCTGGCCCAAAATGCTTCTCGAAAACGGCTTGACTCCCAAAGATGTAAGCATCACGGTGCCAGCCTTGCAGCGCGTGGTTGACGATTACACCCGCGAGTCCGGTGTGCGTAGCCTGGAGCGTAAGCTGGGCGCCGTAGCTCGTAATATCGCTAAGAGTAAGGCTTTAAAAGAGAAGCACGTGGCTGTATTGGAGCCCAAAGACGTAAGTCGAATTCTTGGTGCCGCCATTTTTGACCGCGACCAGTATCAGGATAACGAAACGGCTGGCGTAGTGACGGGTTTGGCCTGGACTTCGGTGGGCGGTGATATTCTATTTATCGAGAGCTTGCTGAGCCGCGGTAGGGGCAAAGTCACGTTGTCGGGCCAGCTGGGCGATGTGATGAAGGAGTCGGCGGTTACGGCTTTGTCGTATCTGCGCAGCCGCGCCGACTCGCTCGGCATCGATTACCGCCTGTTTGACCAATACGATCTACATATTCACTTTCCCGAAGGTGCGGTGCCCAAAGATGGGCCAAGCGCGGGTATTGCCATTTTCACAAGCATTGCTTCGGTCTTTACTCAGCGCAAAATCCGCTCGCACCTTGCCATGACGGGCGAAATTACCCTGCGCGGCAAAGTGCTGCCCGTGGGGGGCATTAAAGAGAAGATCTTGGCCGCCAAGCGTGCCGGTATCCGCGACGTTATTCTCTGCGACAAGAACCGCAAGGACATTCAGGAAATATCGGCCGAGTATCTCAAGGACCTCACTATTCATTACGCTGCGCGCGTCGATGATGTACTAAACGTGGCCTTGTTAGATGAGTTGGTTGCGAATCCAATCAAGCTCATTGTGCGCGACGAGCCAGCACCAGTATTGGTAGGGCCAAGCGTAGAAGTTTCTTAGCAAAGTACGCCGGTTGATATTCTGGCTGGCCCCTAAATACGCCCTGTAGCCCATGTGTTGCTATACCTGTTGGAATATATCCCAGCATGTAAGCATCGACAGATGAGCTACGGGGCGTCTCGTTTATGCAGGGGGCTTTTCTAGATTCTAGCTGTAAATAGAAGCCGAAACGCTGTATCTTGGAACGATGATTTGTCAGGTACCTTACCGCTCACTGCTTGCTTTTATTGGTCTGGTGCTGGGTGGTTTGCTGCTCAGCCAGCCAGCCGCCGCGCAAATCGGGGGACAGCAGGCTTTTAGCTTTTTGAATTTGCCCCCCAGCGCCAAGCTGGCGGGACTAGGCGGCGTCAACGTCAGCTCACGTGATGCCGACCCGACTATGCTTTATGGCAATCCCGCTCTGCTCAATGCGGAAATGGATGGCCGCCTCGCCCTCGGCTACGTCGATTATCTCTCTGATATCAAGCAGAGCACTGCCACATATGTCTTCAATACGAAGAAGGCAGGACGCTTAGGCGTTGGTCTTACTTACCTGAACTATGGCAAGTTTGAGCAGTTCGATGCGGCTGGCACGAGCCTAGGTGAGTTCTCCGTAAATGAGTACGCGCTGGGCGTGTCGGATGCGTATACTAGCGGCAACTTTACCCTGGCCGGCACGCTCAAACTAGCGGTGTCGGGTATAGGCGGCAATCACTCTGTGGCCGCTTTGGCCGATGTTGGGGGGCTTTTTAAGCATCCCACGCAGGACTTTACAGTTGGCCTTACTGTTCGTAATGTAGGCTACCAACTGCGCCCCTACGTGGGGGCCGACCGGGAGCCGATGCCTTTAGATGTCCAAATTGGCGCTTCCTTCAAGCCTGAATATATGCCCGTGCGCCTGTCGCTGACGGCGCACCACCTCCAGCGGCTCGATATTGTGTACCTCGATCCTAATCAGCGAGGTCAGCTCAATGATGCAGGCGAGGAAATCAAACCGAAAAAGACCCTAGGCGATAAGATTGCCCGTCACTTTGTGGTGGGGGGCGAATTTATATTCAGCAAGAACTTTCAACTGCGAGCGGGCTACAACCACTTACAGCGTCGGGAACTGCGGCTGGAAAACACCTCGGCTGGCGCGGGCATGAGCTTCGGGGCGGTGCTCCGTATCAGCGAATTTCAGCTTGACTATACCCGTGCCTATTATCACGCCTCGGGCGCAGCCAATTATATTACTATAGCCCGCAACCTGGATTCTCTATTTAAGAAAAACACTAGCAACTAGCGTTCAGATAGCTTGTATTCTATATTGGTTAACGCCTACCAGCAACATTTCACTACCAATAAGTAGTAGCGGCTAACAGGTTTCCCGCTGATAATCCGTTTACTACGCGAAAAAAGGGTGCCTTAATTTTTTACTCCCTCCTTCTTTCTATGATGCCGTATACTAGTCTCGTTTACGGTTTTCGTTCTGCTTCTGTGCTCACTTCTCCACCCGTGGGTTTCACACCGACCCACCCTTAGTTTATTCCATGATCGAATCAACTTCCTTCCTGACTCCGGCCCAGATTGTGGCCGAACTTGATAAGTATATTATTGGTCAGCACGATGCCAAACGGCATGTGGCTATTGCCTTGCGTAACCGCTGGCGACGCTTACATGCTCCCATCGATATGCAGCGTGAGATAGTACCCAACAATATTCTAATGATTGGCTCTACGGGCGTAGGCAAAACTGAAATAGCCCGTCGTCTGGCCAGTATTGCCGATGCTCCTTTCACCAAAGTAGAGGCTTCTAAATTTACCGAAGTAGGCTACGTAGGCCGCGACGTGGAAAGCATGGTGCGCGACTTAGTAGAGCAATCCGTGAACATGGTTCGCATACGCCGCAAAGAAGAAGTGAAGGTGCAAGCCGCTCAGATGGTGGAGGACATTATCCTCGATGCTCTAATTCCGCCCGTTACTGGTGGGTCCAATATGTCGGTCAAGCCAGCAGCAGGTTTTGGAACCGACAGCAATGCCATGCCCGACAGTGACCACGAACTAAATGAGCGCACGCGGGAGAAATTCCGTCAGAAGATCCGGGCAGGCGAACTCGATGATCGTAAGATTGATATCAAGGTTCAGCAGAATAATACGCCCGGTATAGGAGTTGTGGGCGGACCCGGCGGCATGGATGAAGCCTCGCTGGCCGGATTGCAAGATATGCTAGGGAGCATGATGCCCAAGAAAACCCGCAAGCGCCGTGTTACGATTGCCGAGGCCCGCAAGATCCTCCTCGATGAAGAAGCCGCCAAACTCATCGATATGGATGAGGTGAAGGACGAAGCAATTCGCAACGCGGAGAATGCGGGCATCATCTTCATCGACGAAATTGACAAGGTAGCTAGTCGCAGCGGCAAGGGTGGGGGAGGCCCCGACGTAAGCCGTGAAGGCGTACAGCGCGATTTGCTGCCTATCGTGGAGGGCTCGGCCGTAAGTACCAAGTATGGCGTCATCAACACCGACCACATCCTGTTTATCGCCGCCGGTGCCTTCCACGTAGCCAAGCCCAGTGACCTGATTCCGGAGCTGCAAGGGCGCTTTCCCATCCGTGTAGAGCTACAGAGCCTTACGAAAGATGACTTCTTCCGCATTCTTAAGGACCCTAAGAACGCGCTCACCAAGCAATACGAAGCACTTTTGATGGCCGAAGAGGTGGAGTTGTCCTTTGATGATGCTGCTTTGGAGCGTGTAGCTGAGATTGCTTTTGAGGTAAATGAAGAAGTTGAAAATATTGGCGCCCGCCGACTGCATACCGTTATGAGTCGGTTGCTCAATGATATTCTGTTCGACGTGCCCGACAAGATCGGCGCCAACGCACGTATTCTCATCACCCGGGAACTGGTAGAAGAGCGCCTGCGCGACATGGTTCGCAACCGTGACTTAACGCAGTATATTCTTTGAGAATAAGAATCCTGATTTAACTACGAATTCTTTTTGACGTAACGAGAAAAGGCGGCCCCACGGAGCCGCCTTTTCCTTTATACATTGGAGCCCAAGGCATTTGGCTAAGCTCCTATCCTAACCTTTTGTTGCTGCTTACTTATGCATTACTTCATTATTACGGGGGCTAGCCGCGGCTTGGGCAAAGCCCTAGCCGAAGAAGTACTGCGCCAGCCCGATACAAGGGTTCTGGGAGTGTCGCGCCACGCTACTATTGAGCACTCGCGTTATCATCATCAGCCCCTCGACTTATCCGACATTGTAGCAGTTGAGAACAACCTGCATAAGGTATTTGCCCCCCAGCCCGACGTAACTAGTATTACCCTCATCAATAACGCCGCCGTGTTAGGCGAAATTGGGTACCTGGGTGAACATGCGAATGAGCACTTCAACTTCGTGTTCGACGTAAATGTGGTGGCGCCAGCTATGCTAATGAATACTTTTTTGAGTGCTTACAATGGTTTGGCTGTTCCTCGGAGTATCCTCAATATTAGTAGCGGCGCTGCCCAGCGCGCCGTGGATGGCTGGGGGGCATATTGTGCCTCCAAAGCAGCCCTAGATGCTCTGACTCGTACTGCTCAGAAAGAGCAGGATATTCGGGGCTCTGGCATCCGTATTCGTAGCCTCTCGCCTGGGGTACTTGACACAGCAATGCAGGAACACATTCGTTCGGCAGACCAGCAGCGCTTCAGTGAAGTTGCCTCCTTCGAGCGAATGCACGCAGAAGGGCACTTAGTCGAACCACAAGAAGCGGCTAGCAAGATCGTAGCGTGGCTGCAGCGGCCTAGCAAGACAGGAGAAGAAGTCGTATTGAGAATCAATGATCTAGCCTGAAGTTTATGTATTAGAATACTTTATTCAAATAAAAAGGCCGGCTATACTAGCCGGCCTTTTTATTTGAAACTCCTTAAGCAAGTTATTGTACGATGGTTACAATACCAGAGAAAGGAGCGTTGAGGAACGTTGGATTAAATTCGACGCGTGTACCGTCCTTCAACAGTAAGGCATACGTGAAACGGAAGCCTTCTCCAGCCCGTAATGAAGCCCGCGTGAGGGCAGTACGAGAGCCCCCTTGGGTAGCGCCAGTTGCCCGTGTCAGGCCTTGTATAACTTCGTCGATGGTCAATTCAATCGTAGCTGAAGTTGGAGGAACTGTACGAAGTAATACGGTGGGGCCACCCACGCCTACTGCTGGAGTTGCAGTACCAGTAGGTACATTGAAGCCTACGAACTGACGGTACACTTGTATGGCTTCCACTTCGTTTGGGTTGCCGCCTTGCACCTGTATATCGAAGCGAGCTGTTGCATTGCCTGTGCCTTGTACTTCGGCTAATTTGAAGGCATTCTCAGGCGATACATTGGTATAGATTTGAGGGTATTCTTTAGTGTCGGGAAATGGAAAGTCCGGATCATGCTCGCAACTCGACGTTCCTAACGCCGAAATGACTACCAGCAAAGCAAAAAGAACTTTTTTCATAGTCTTAGTGAAAAATGATGACGCTTATGCCTTTTATAAAGCAAGAGCTTATTTATCCCAGAAAACCTTATCGGTCGTTACGTTCGGCTGCGCAGGAGCATTCTGGTTCGTGAGCAGGTCGTTGTTGCGATAAGTCAGACGAACCGGAAAAGCGCCCGTCTGAACAGTGCCTGTGTATGCAGGCAAGTCAGAATACGGAATGCGCGGATACCCAGTACGACGATAATCTGTGTACACATCCGTGCCCGTGCCATAGTTGGCTATGTACTTTTCCGTCATGATGACGTTGAGTTTAGCCTCATCCCCCACTGCCGCGTCGTACCGAGCCAGCGCCGCGGTAACATAGGCAGTGATAGTAGCAGCAGGAATTTGCGGAACAGTATAAGACTGAGTCGCATCCTGCGGGTTGGTCGTCGTGATGATGGAGTTGATCTTGTTGAATGAAGCTGTTACCGCTTCGCTGAAGGCCGTCCGGGCAGCAGCTTGATTACCTAACACCATCAACTGCAACTCTGCCTCGATGAACTTGCGAGCAAAGAAGGTAATGAAGCGCTGCGGAACGTTGCCCCTAGCGGAGGCACCAGTAGCCCCAGCGGCCAAACCAGCTCCATTGTCATAACGCCCCCCGATTGGGTACAAGCCCTGAAGCGTACGGACGTTCGCATTGTTCGTGTTAGCCTGGGGGCCATTACTGCCAAACTGTACCGTGATGAAACGACCATCTTGATAATCAGCTATTGCGGATGGCGTGTTCAACGTGTACTGATTGAAGAAATAGTAAGGAATCCGCGGATCTGGAGTAGTTCCCCCGGTAGTTCTCATCAAATCATAGAAGAACCGGTTGACCCCATTCTCACGGCCGCTACCCGCGTAATCCCCCTGAAAACCGGGGTGACGGTTCTCAGGGCCACTGCCCGTACCGAAGCGAAACTCGAAATCGTCATCGGCGGTAATCAAGTTCTGCGTCAGCAGGGGCGTAACCTGCGCCCGAACATCCTGCACGAGACGCACCTGATTGTACAGCTTTAGCTTCAGCGTATTGCCCAGCCGAATCCATTTGTCGCGATTACCGCCATAAATCAGGTCATCACCACCTAAGGGCCGGCTAGCATCGGTGCGCTGCAGGTTGGCGATGCCCTCATCGATCAGACGAAACAGGTCAGCATAAATTTCCGCGTCGTCATCAAAACGGGGGGCATTAAAATTGGTGGCCGATGTTTGCGCCCCACGTAGCGCTTCTGAGTAGGGAATGTCGCCCCACACATCTACCATTTGACTGAACACATGGGCCTTTTGAATCTGAGCGACGCCCACGTGAGTCCAAGCATTGGTAGCAGTGCCCTTTTCAATAATAGCCTCGTTGTTAGACAGCGCGTTGGTATACAGACCTTGCCAAGGATTATTGAAGGTTTCACCAGTAAGACCATAGGTGCCGATACGACCATTGGTAATCTGCTGCATGATAGCAGAGGTATATTGGCTTAGGCCTAATACGTTATGACCCAAGTAAATACCCATACTTGCTTGAGTAGTTGTCATGAGCAGATCGATATTGACATCTACCGGGTTAATGGGGTCCGTATTGACATCCAAAAACTTTTCGCATCCAGCTCCTCCTGCCAGCACCGCAATCAGCGCTATGGAAACAGGAATTTTAGATATTTTCATGAGGAGTAAGTTCTAAGTTGAACAAGAAGAACAATGCCTAGAACGTCACGCGTAAGTTGACCCCATAACGCCGCGAAGACGGAGCGTTCGTAAAGTCAAAACCTTGCGCGTTACCAGCACCGTAAGAGCTGGTTTCTGGGTCAAAATTCATGTACTTAGGAAGGTTAGGCGTAATATAAAATAGGTTACGGCCTGAAAAGCTGAGGTTTGCAGCACGGAAGAACTTCGTCTTATCTAGCAGCTTGCTCGGCAAATCATAGCCAAGAGTTATTTCCCGCAGACGAATGGTCGTGGCATCGAAAACGACAAACTCCGAGGCAGCAGCACTAGCGAAAGAGCCCGTACCGAAGTACAAATCGTTATAGGAGATGGCAGTCGTATTTGGGGTAGCACTGCCGTCGCTATTCAGAATGGGTTCGAAGGTGTTGGGATTACCATATACCCCGTCAATCACCACGGTCTTTTCGCGGTCCTCCGTGTCTTTGGTTACACCGCGTAAGTAGTAGCTCTGAATCGTCTGCGACCAGATGTCGCCGCCTTGGCGGTAATCAATCACCCCTTGCAACGTCAAGCCTTTATAGGTGAAAGTGTTGGTGAAGCCCAAGGTAAAGTCTGGGTTGGGGTTCCCGATAACATCAACGGTGGGCGACACAATCATGCGGCCGGTAGCTTGGTTGATGAGAACCTTGCCAGTCTGTGGGTCACGTGCGGCTACCGAACCAACTAATAATCCGTAAGGCTGGCCAGGACGATGGATTGATTGTGGATCTGAGAAAAAGGCTCCTGTCAGACCATTTAACTGCTGCTGCACTCCTTCTGCCAGTTTCTCAACAATGTTGCGGTTGCGGGTGAAAGCGCTGAATGTGCTCCAGCGGAACCCGCCTGCATCAACTGGCACTACCGTTAGGGCAACTTCAACGCCTTTATTGGAGACTTCCCCAGCATTGGTAAGGAATGAAGTGAAGCCAGTGGCAAAGGGCAGCGTCAGGTTGATGATCTGGTCAGTAGTACGACGATCGTAGTAGGTACCACTCAGAACGATGCGGTCAGAGAAGAAATTCAAGTCAGTGCCGAACTCGACTTCCTTGGTAAATTCGGGTGTCAATTTAGGGTTGCTCACCCGTCCGCCCCGTGCTGCGCCAGCCACTCCGTTGAAGGGGAATGCTATTGAGGCAGCGTTATTGCCAAAGGTTGGGTTAACTGTGAAGACATTGTTGAGTGCGTTAATGGGGGCATCGTTACCGGCTTTAGCCCAGCTGGCACGCAGCTTACCCATGTTCAATATGTTCGACTGAATACCAAAGGCTTCGGTAAAGATTAATGAGCCGCTGAAGCTCGGATAGAAGAATGTGTTGCTGCCTGGTGAGAGTGTAGATGACCAGTCATTACGACCCGTTGCATTCAGGTAGATGAAATCCTTATATCCCAACGTAACGTCACCTAGTACACCAAACAGGCGACGTCTCTGCTGAATCGTCCCATTTTGGGCTACGTTACGAGTATTGGTAATGTCGTCGATATCAAATAGAATATAATTGGTGCCGAGTACGGAAGAGTTGTTGTAGACGCGTTGGTTAACGTTATAGCCTGTAATAGCACGTAAGCTGATGTCCTCCGTAAGGTTTTTATTGAACGTCAGCAGCGCTGTGCCTTCGAGCTCGGTATTCGTAATGTAATCTTGAATAATCTGGCCCGTACCGTTGGCACCTGCCGAGCCAGGACGAATTACGGAGCGACGCTTATCGTTGTAGGTGTTAACCCCACCAGTAAAGCTGAAGCTCAACCAATCGGTGAAGTCGTAGCCCAGATTCAAATTACCCAAAACTCGGTCAACCCGCGAATTATACGTATTGTAACGCACCGACCAGTAAGGGTTGTCTGCCCCTGGTTGTCCTGTTAGCCAGCCTAATTCTGAGCCACGAGTAACTCGGTTCTCATAAGGTAGTCCCGAGAGGTCGAGGTTACGTGGCAGGAACAGCAAACGATTTAGGAAAGAAGCGTTACCAACAGCGTTGGCAGCTCCTAGGGTTGGTCCGTTCTGGTCGCTATTCACATAGGTTACGTTGGCGCCTATCGTGAGCTTATTGAACTGACCCGAGCCCCCTGTGCTGATGCTTGTGCGGTCAAACCTCGACTCCGGAATCATACCTTCTTGGTCGGAGCGCGATAACACAGCCGAAAACTTAGCATTTTCACCCGTGCCAGCAATGCTTACCGAGTTTTCAAACAGCGTACCTGTTTGAAAGAAGTCCTTTACGTTGTTATTAAACGCTTGATAAGGATAGCGCGCACCAACAAACTCCGGGAACGCTTGGTTGAGCCGTGTTACATCAAACGGATGTGGTACGTCGACAGGCGCTTGTGTGCTTCCAAATGCTGGACCCCACGAGCCGTTCGCTTGTGAGTAGACGCCATTACCGCCTGAGCCGTATTTATTTTGAAACTCAGGTAAACCCGATATCTGGTCGGCCGAGAAAGAGGCATTATAGGACACTTGCAACCCTTTATCACCACGATTGCGGCTACCAGTTTTTGTGGTGATTACGATAGCGCCGTTTGCGGCCCGCGAGCCATACAGCGCCGTAGCGGCAATACCCTTGAGCACGTTGATGGACTCGATGTTGTTGGGGTCAATATCAACGGCACGGTTGGAATAGGGAGCACTGTTGCCAAGTGAACTAACCGATTGATCTGAGCGATTGTCGAAAGGAATGCCATCGATAACGAACAGCGGCTGATTTTCATTAAGCAGCGACGAGTTACCCCGGATGGTGATACGAGTTGATGAACCAGGAGCACCGCTGGAGCCACCAATATTGACGCCCGTCACTTTCCCCTGGAGGGTTCGCAGCACGTCCGGCTCCGATTTCTGCACCACTTGTTCACTTTGGACCTCTGAAACAGCATATCCAAGCGCACGTGATTCACGCTGAATGCCCAAGGCCGTCACCACGACTTCGCTCAGTTGCTTGGTGTCTGTACCTAAGGCTACATTTATTTGATTATCCGTACCAATTGGCTGATTGACAGTGATATAGCCAATAGAGCTGAAGGTAAGAACACCACCACTAGCCGGAACGGTTAGGGTGTAGTCGCCATCGGCGTTTGTAGAAATGCCATTGGTTGTGCCCTGAAGCAAAACCGTGACTCCAGGCAGACCTTCCCCGGATTGTCGATCAGTGACCCGTCCGGAGATAGTCCGGGTTTGAGCCGTGGCTTGCTGTAGCAAGGTGAACATGAGCAAGATGCTCATGAGTAAGATTTTTTTCATGCAC
Organism: Hymenobacter sp. HD11105; assembly: GCF_054051685.1. Classification (NCBI taxonomy): domain Bacteria; kingdom Pseudomonadati; phylum Bacteroidota; class Cytophagia; order Cytophagales; family Hymenobacteraceae; genus Hymenobacter; species Hymenobacter sp. HD11105. The sequence goes on from NZ_JBSWBR010000001.1 coordinate 1,229,210, forward strand.
CAAAGTTTTTGAAAGTGAAAGTCTCTAGTGTTGACTATGACTATAATGCTAAAATAATTAAACTTTCAATGATTATTGCTAAAGTTAGACATGGCACTTTACCCATCATCTATATGGTATTTGCATTCAATAAGTTTCAATTTTTTTATCCAATACATTAGTGTTCAGCTTGTTTGACTACAAGCAATTAGAGGTGAGTGTAAATGACACATACGATTTGTTTCCCGTTGCTTGAGCTTTTTAATAATTTTAAAAAAAGTTTGGCACGATAAAAAAGGCCCCTCAGAATGCTCTGGGGGGCCTTTTTTATCGTGTATAATAGTAAGTTTTAGATTAATGCCTTATCGCTTGATTACCAAACTGTTTGATGCTAATGCTTAAGCGGCTTAAACAGTTTCATGCTTGTTAATGATGGTTTATCTACTTATACACTCAGTCAAATATTAGCCAGATGTAACTGAACAAAAAAAAGCCCTGGCTATACAGCCAGGGCTTTCTAAAAGGACCTTATCAGACTAGTAACCAGGGTTCTGGACTAGGTTAGGATTTTGCTGAACATCAACTTGAGGAATAGGCAAAACAGCTCTTTCTGCGCCATAAGCAATACGGCTGGAGTTGCGCTTGTAACGCATCAAATCGTAATAGCGGTGACCCTCAAAAGCAAGCTCCAAACGACGCTCCAATAGAATAGCTTCAATTAGTGCTGCTTTGTCAGCAAAGCTAGCTACTGTGTAAGAAGGAGTAGTATCGGGCTTTGAACGGTTGCGCACTTGATTCAATAAAGTGATTGCTTCTGCACTTACACCTGTAGCAGTTTGAGCTAGTCCTTCTGCACGGTTCAACAGCGTCTCAGCATATCGTACAATCGGCACATAGTCAGCCGAAGTTGCAGCGTACTTGCGGGTAGAGATGAGAGGAGTGCTTGTCGAAGTTGGGATAGTGGTAGGCGTCAGCAACAGCAAACGGCGACGGTCATCCGCAGGGAACAAGTTGGTCGGTATCAAGGCATAAGGGTTGACGCTTATGTCAGCGCGACGGCCATAATGCTGTCCTAGAGCGTTGTTCGTATTCGGGTTATCTGCTACGTTCATCGCCACAGAGAAAATGGACTCTGGGTTAGAGAATGTAGCTTGAGCGAATGGAACAGCGGGAGTGGCGGCTAGTGTATGGCGGGCTCCAGTTACAACCTCACCAGCTAAGCGAGCAGCATCAGCATACTGTCCCTTGTAGAGGTAAATACGCGACAACAAAGAACGGGCTGCATCCTTAGTAGCGCGCGCAGTTTTGTCGAAGTTGCTCGTATAGGTCTCTGGTAGGCCTGCAATAGCATCTGTCAAGTCAACCTCCATTTGAGCATACACTTCCTTTACTGTAGAGCGAGGCTTCAGTTGGGTCGCGTCGAATGCTGTGGAAGCATCAGGAGCCTCAAGCTGTAGCACTACGCCAGGGTGAGATGCATCAGCCGTAAAGTTGTACGGTTGTGCAAAGAGGTTTACCAAATGAAAATATATAAGAGCCCGAATAAACTTGGCTTCGCCTATATACTGTGCTTCTAACTCTGGTGATACTCTACCTGGGTTTTTGGCTATGTTCTGTAAAAAGAAGTTAGCTCCATAAAGGCTCCGATAACCACCAGTCCAAGCCAACCTGACCGTATTATCATTGGCTAGAGCATTGAAAGTGGACATGTTGCCAAAAAAAGTGGCAGGATTGGTGTCATCGCTACGTATATCACTGTATATCAGCGCTCGACCACCCAAAAATTCGGCGTTTTGCAACTGGTCGTACATTCCGGTTGCAGTTTTCTGAATACGATCGGGATTAGCGAAAGCTTCTTCAGGAGTAAGTGCATTCGGGGGTGTTTGTTCTACAACGTCTTCACAGCTGGTGACTGTGGCGAGCAGCATGGTGCAAAAGACGAGCCGCCGTAAAGTGGAATTATATGACATGATTTTGGAAGGGAGCAAAATTAGATACTCAGGTTAAGGCCGAAAGTGAAGCTCCGAGTTGGAGGTACTGAGCGGCCATCTACACCATAGGAGATATTACCAGCATTATTGGCTGCATTCACGTTGGTGTTTACTTCAGGATCAAGGCCTTTGTACTTTGTGAATGTGTACAGGTTTTGAACAAGGGTATAAACACGCACACTATTCAAGCCTAAGCGCTTTACTAAAGGAGCTGGTAAGTTATAGCCTAAGCTTGCCTGACGTATGCGCAAGAAATCACCTTTCTCTAACCAGCGTGTCGAAGCTTGAGTAGATACTGCATCGCGCAACACTAGCTTTTGAATATCAGTTTCCTGGCCAGGAGTAGTCCAACGGTCCTTTATTTCCTCCGAGTTGTTTTGGAAGTTATTGCTTAGCAAAGCTGAACGGTAACCATTATAGATGTAGTTGCCCATGCTATACTGCAAGAATATGCCTAACTCCAAGCCTTTGAAGGCAAACGTATTATCGAAACCGCCAAAAAACTTAGCATAGCCAGTTTTGCCATCCTGGTATTTGAAGTCAGCTGCACCGATAGGAGTAGTGACATCACCATTAGCATCTAACCAACGGCCAGTAGTGAAAATAGGGCTTGCTGCTGTGCCACCACGCACAGTATAAGCAGCATCATACTGCTTTATGTTGCCATCCTTATCATAGAACTGAGCATTACCATTTTCAGGATTTACACCAGCCCATTCAGGAAGGTAATAAATGCCAAGAGGCTTCCCAACGCTTGCTCTCTGCGTAGCTGATATAATATCATTGGGAGTTGCAAGCTCAGTTACACGGTTCTTTATGATCGAGCCGTTGATAGATGACGTCCAGGTAAAGCCGTTTTCTAACTGAACGTTAGTCGTGTTCAACGTCAACTCGTAACCACGATTGTACATGGAGCCGATGTTACGGTTGATAGAAGCCAAAGGAACACCGGTGGTTAGCACTACAGGGGCTGCCAATAGAAGACCGCTAATGTCGTTGTTGAAGTAGTCAAAAACGATGTTTAAGCGGTTGTTCAATAACGAAGCATCAAATCCAACATCAAGCTTTTTTGACGTCTCCCATCCAAGGTTAGGATTACCTACTTGTGTGATGGTAAACCCGTTCACATCTGCATAAAGGCCACCACCAGCTAATGTACGAGACGCAAAATTGCCTATGCCATTAGAGTTTCCTACTAAGCCATAGCTAGCACGAACTTTCAAGTCATTTATTGCAGAAATATTCTGGAGGAACCCTTCCTCCGAGATACGCCAGCCTACCGAGCCAGCAGGGAATACACCCCGGCGGTTGGCGGCTCCGAATGCAGAGGACTCATCTGCACGCAACGAGAAGTTAGCGTAATACTTATTGCTAAAGCTGTAGTTAGCGCTGCCGTAGTATGATTTGAATCCTAGTGCCGACAACTGCCCTCCACCAGGAGCCTGCGATGAGAAAACGTTATCAATGATAGACTGAAACTTTTCATCGGAGAAGCCACCAGCAACTGTATAAATACGGCGCAGCTTTGTCTCTTGGTATTCAATACCCGCAATTAACCCTACCGTGTGGTTCTCACCGAAAGTACGATCATAGTTGGCGTAGTTTTGCCAGTTATACTGGGTACGGTCAGTGTTATAATCTTGAACTAAGCCAAGCTGGCCAGGACCAAGTATATCACGGCCTAAGCCGCCGAGAATACCACTGCTGTATTGTTCTTCAAAGTTAGTGGTATAGTCAATACCATACTTTGTTGTAAGGTATAGCCCCTTGAAGGGCTCTACTGTCAGATAACCATTACCAAGTGTACGCTGCGACTCGTTATCATTTTTGTTCAACGAAAGTGTAGCAGGAATATGGTAATAAGCGTTTGGAGCAATTGAATTGTTTGGAATGGTATTATTTCCGTTACCAAGGTTACCCAGACTATTCACGTAATACGTGCCATCAGGGTTGAATACAGGAACGTTGGGTGGAGCTGTATAACCAGAAACCGTAGCGCCAGCTAGTGCATTCTCACCGTTGATGCCTTGGTTATACGTTCTCGCATAGTTAAGGCTAACACCTGACTTCAACCATTTAGTAGGAGTCAGATCAAGGTTTAACCGTCCGGAACCGCGCCGCAGGCGGTTTTTCATGATGATACCTTTCTGATCGTTCCAGTCACCTGAACCGTAGTATTTGGCAAATTCGTTGCCACCTGATAAGGCTACTTGATAGTTTTGCTGGGTACCGGTCTGGAAAATCTCATCAATCCAGTTGGTTTCATCATCAATTCCATCACCATTCACATCAACTGGCTTCGCAATGTCGATAGGATAAGTGGTATTGACTGTACCGTTTGAGCTGCCGAAACGGCTATTATTAGCTTTCTCGTTGCTAATGGTAACGAAATCAGCTCCATTCAATACGTTTGGTCGACGAACAGCCTGCTGAACACCAAAAAACGAGTTAACCGAAACTCTATTTTGGCCAGACTTACCACGCTTAGTTGTAATAACAATTACGCCGTTAGCAGCACGTGAGCCATAGATAGCAGAGGCTGAAGCATCTTTCAATACAGTAACCGACTCAATATCATTTGGGTTGATATCAGCTAATGGATTGTAGCGAGTGCTAAGCGCATTGCCTTGATCAGAAGTGTTCAGTGGAATACCGTCAATTACGTAAAGCGGCTGCGAGCTACCAGAAATAGAGTTAGCGCCCCGTATGCGTACCGCTGCTTGATCACCCAAAGTACCGCTAGTCGTATTAATGCTTACGCCTGCCATACGCCCTTGTAGGGCCTGATCAACGCTTTGTACAGGTTGTAGAAGTAGTTTTTCTTCCTTTACCTGTGCTATTGAACCCGTAATGTCTTTAACTTCCTGCGACCCACCGTAGCCGGTTACCACTACTTCGCTAAGCGCTTTAGTGTCTGCTCCTAGTCCAATGTTGATTTGGCTGTTAGTGCCAATGGGTTGCTCTGTAGTAACAAATCCAATAGAGCTAAAAGTCAGTACGCCGCCTGAAGCTGGAACTGACAGTGTGAAGGTGCCATCTGAATTGGTCGAAACACCATTGGTGGTACCTTTTAACAAGACCGTTACCCCTGGAAGCCCTTCTCCTGTTTGGCGGTCTGTAACCCGACCAGAGATGCTTCGATCTTGTGCGCTCACCTGCTGCAACAGAGTGAACATGAGCAAAAAGCCCATTAGTAAGATTTTTTTCATGCAATAGATTGATTAAAGATGTTAAAAATGAGAGACCAAGATAAGCATAATTCAAACTTCTTAACATTATAATAACAAGTGTTTGGGCACATTAAAACAATAGAAAAGCTATATTTTTCACTATATGGGGTATATTTATAATCAAACTGTTGTTATTCAAAACCTTGACCAAGAACGTTTTACAACAATTAAGTAGTTTTTTCTAAACCTGATGATTTTATAAATTAATGTATACACTCACTAATAATTAATGAAATAAAAAAGCCCCCCAGAATTTCTGGGGGGCTTTTTATGTAAGCAGTTGGTTAGTAACCAGGATTTTGCTGGTCTCTAAGTGTAGGATTGACAGACACTTCAATCGATGGAATAGGCCATAGGAAGAAAGTGTTATTATATGCCACTGGTGCAGTGCTGCCCGTTATTGTGAGCGGAGTCCGACACGCATAGTTTGCAAGCACTGCTTGCGTGTTCGCAAGCTTACGTGGGATACCATTCGTTCTGAAATCAGGGTCAACAGCCAAGCGATGAATATCATCCCAGCGGAAACCCTCTGCGACAAACTCAATACGACGCTCATTCAAAATAGCACCGATGAGAGCTGTCGTAGTAGGAAAGGAGGCAGCAGTGTAGCGCTCTGATTCTACTGTAATCGCACGATTACGAACCGCATTCAACAGAGCCAAGGCACGAGTAGTGTTGTTTGCACGTGCTTCTGCCTCCGCTTGGTTCAGTATTACCTCTGCATAGCGAACTATTGGAGCATAATCTGAGCGTGTTAAAGCATCACGGTATTTGCGCGTGAAATAACGAGTAGTCGTAGCTTGGGTAAGCTCCGTACGTCTCAAATCTGTGCACGACCAAAAGGGCGCATTATACAGAATTGGGCTTATAGCAATCAAACCACGTCCACCGATACCTGCTGGAGGCTGGGCGTCCGAACCAAACATAGCTGGCAATGATCCGTTGACTCCAGGGTTGTCATCACTACTATTTTCAATCGAGAATATATTCTCGGCTGTAGTGGTTGCACCACCAGGGAAAGCTGCTTGAGGAGTAGGTGCTAAGGCGTAGGCTCCAATTGCGCTAGTAAAGGGAGCAGCCGTAGAAATCATTTTGTTTCCTTCTCTGATCACCTCAGCGTAGTTTCCTTGGTGCAGCCGAAGACGTTGCTTCAAGGCAATAGCAGCTCCTTTGGTAGCCCTAGTTACTTTGGCAGATCCTGCTCTAGTTGCCGGCAAGTTGTCTTCAGCAAACTGAAGGTCTTCAAGCATCTTAGTGTACACATTCGCAACTGTACCACGACCCACCGATTTTGCTTCCTCTACCTTGGCGATAGAGTTAAGAGCGGTTTCTCGGTAAGGAACACCAGGGCTACTTCCTTGGCCATCCGCATAAGGTTTAGCAAAATTAATTACCAATTCATGATAAGCTAAAGCCCGCAGGAAGCGAGCTTCCCCTTCGTACACATTTGCCTGCTCAGCAGTGATAACTCCGCTTGTGCTAGCAGTGCGTACGCCTTCAATTGTAATATTAGCTTGGTTAATCAACCCATATAGAGTTGACCACATGTTTACAACGTTCGGGCTGGCTGGGGTGATTTGGTTTGAATAGACAATACCAAAGAAGCCAGCTATATCAACTACGTCTTCTCCACGGATATCACCAAGCTCTTGTGCCGCAGCCCCAAAAGGATAGCCACGTACAGCAACGGCGGTACCATTCAAAGGATCATAGAAGCCCGATTGTGCAGCATTGTACAAACCAGTAACTGCTAAGTTAATATTAGACGTGCTTGAGAATGCTGCTTCTTCAGGCAAGCTATCTTTGGGTTGAAGGTCTGTTACCTCACAAGCGCCCAAGCCAAAAGACAGAAAAGCTGTCAGAGCAAGCAAGCGAACTCGGTGAGGAAGAAATGAAGGCAAAATATTATTCTTCATAAGAAAGCGAGATTAGAAAGCTACGTTTAAGCCCACTGTGTAAACACGTTGCTGTGGGTTGCTGTTGAAATCAACACCAACTTCTGAGTTGGCAGTGGTATTAGTAGTAGAGTTACCATTCGAATCAACTTCTGGGTCAACACCACTATACTTAGATACTGTAAACGCATTCTGTACCTGACCATAAATGCGTACTCGAGACAAGGCAGCTACACCAACAACTTGCTTAGGTAGCGTGTAACCCAGAGTCACGTTCTGCAAGCGTAAGAAATCACCTTTCTCAACGAAACGAGTTACAGAAGCGTTATTCAAGTTAACGAAGTCTGAACTGAGGCTCCGCAGCTTTGGAACGTTCGTTACCTGCCCTGGAGTAGTCCAACGATCGAGAATCTCGGTACCATTATTCAAGAACTCCTGACGAAGTAACTGCTGACGCGTTACGTTCATGATTTTATTGCCTCCAGAGAAACGGAAGAAAATCGCCAGGTCTAACCCTTTGTAGCTGAACGAGTTGTTAACACCACCAAACCAAGTTGGGTTGGTATTTCCCAAGATGAAACGATCCTGAGCAGCACTCAAAGATGATGTAGGAGTATTCAGTGCAGCATTTGCGTTGCCGAATACTATGGGGCTACCTGGATTGCTTGGATCGTAAGCATAATACTGGCTGTTATCGACGTTACCCTGTACAAAGGTTCCATCACCCTTGCGATAGATAGGGTTGCCGTTAGCTGCATTTACGCCCTGATAGTCATAGCCATACAGTGCACCAATAGATTCCCCAACACGGTTGATGTTGTAAGGAAACAAAATGTCTTCGTTGTTATTAAGTTCCAGTACTTCGTTCTTGTTAGTAGCGAAGTTGATGTTAGTCGTCCAGTTGAAGTCTTCGTTGCTGATATTTTGGGTGTTAATACCGAGCTCGAAGCCCTCATTGCGCATAGCACCAATGTTATCGAAATAACGGTTATTAGGAATACCCAATGATACTGGAGTTGGCACACCTAGAATCAAGTCGTCAATATCATTCCGATAATAATCGGCTGTCAAAGTAAACCGATCATCAAGGAAGCCAAGATCAATACCTATGTCCTTTTTGTTGGATGATTCCCAACGAAGATTTTGGTTGCCCAATTGGCCGCCAATGTTGCTGCCAATGTTAGCACCATAGCCAATACCGTTTTGAGTGCCATATTTAGCAGGACCGAATAGGTTCTGATAAGGGTAGTTGCCAATCTCAACGTTACCAACCTGTGCGTAGCTGGCCCGAATCTTCAAATCAGATACAATTGCTCCAAGAGCAGATCCTTTAAAGAAAGGCTCTTGAGAAATACGCCAGCCTACCGAACCACCTGGGAAGTAACCGCGACGATTATTTTCTGGTAGAGCTGAAATGGCGTCGTTACGAACGGTAGCACTTAACAGGTAACGATCTTTGAACGAGTAGTTGATGCGACCGAAGTAGGAGTCAAACCCAGTTTCAGCGAAGCTACCACCAACTGTTGGCGTGCCAATAGTATTGTTAATAAGTCCTTCTGAGCCAAAGAAACGGTCAGCAAGGCCGGTGCCTGTAGCCGAATACGATTGAGTACGAGTTTTCTGGTATTCTACCCCTACAACGGCTCCTATCTTGTGAACGTCACTAAAGATTTTATCGTACGAAGCTGTGTTTGACCAGTTCCAACGCTGAGTTGGAGCAAATTGCTGAAATACTAAACCTCCATTACCCAATCCGTCACCGTGACGTGGGTCATTAAACTGAAAATCGTTATTTAAGAAAAGGTCAGCTCCATACTGAGTGCGCAGACGTAGACCTTCAAATGGAACTGCTTCAGCAAATACATTACCTAGAATACGGTAATTAGTAGCTTCATACTTGTTGTTTTCAATTGCAAACAACACGTTTGGATAGTTGAAAGCAATATTCTGTGTGTTGCTGCCACGACCAATCAGAGCTGGACTCGTTGTGCTGATATAAGGTGTGCCATCTGGGTTCCGAGCTGGAATATTAGGGAATACAGATAGGGCGTTAGTTACGTTACCTGAAAGACCATTACGGCCAGTATTCAAGCCTTGGTTTTCGTTACGCGTTAAACCTAGGTTCATACCTATGTTAAGCCAGCTTGCTACCTCCTGATTCAGATTCGAACGGAAGGTTGCCCGCTTCAAAGAGTTGCCAAGAATAACTGCTTCTTGATCAGTATAGCCAACGGAGAAGTAATAGTTCGTTTTCTCTGTAGCGCCTGCAACTGATACAACGTGGTTTTGCTGAAATCCTTTGCGGAAAATCAAGTCCTGCCAGTCAGTACTTGTATTCAGAACATTACTTCCTTCTGCATAAGGAAAAGCTTGGGGAGCCTGACCAGCATTAGCAAATTTTTCGTTATTGATCTCAATGAACTGATCCGCATTCAATACATCATAACGCTTCGTAGTTTCAGCTATACCAAGCCAGTTATCGTAGCTAATAGTGGCTTTGCCTAATTTGCCTTTCTTCGTTGTGATTAGGATTACACCGTTAGCAGCACGTGAGCCATAAATAGCGGTTGAAGAGCCGTCCTTCAACACTTCGTACGATTCGATGTCGGCAGGGTTGATGTCACCGAGTGGGTTGTTAGGTGTTACACCACTTTGGTTGCCTGTGATTACTGGAATGCCATCTACAACAATCAGTGGGGAAGCACCTGAGGAAATTGAGTTCGTACCACGAATACGGATACGGGGCGCTTGGCCCAAAATGCCAGAAGGGGTAGTTACTTGTACACCCGCAGCCCGACCAGCTAATTGCTGATCAAAGCTAGGAGTAGCTAGATTAGCAATTTCCTCTCCTTTAACAGAGGAAATAGATCCAGTAACATCCCGGCGCTCCTGCGTACCATAGCCTGTTACGACTACTTCACTAAGTTGCTTGGTGTCACCGGCTAATGCTACATTCACTTGGCTATTTTGACCAATCTCTCGCTCTATTTGAATGTAGCCGATTGAGCTAAATACTAATGTCCCACCCGTGCTAGGAACGGTTAGAGTAAAGGTACCATCAGAGTTAGTTGAAATGCCGTTAGTAGATCCTTTCAATAGGACTGTTACACCGGGCAATCCTTCTCCCGTCTGTCGATCAGTGACCCGACCAGAGACATTCCGGTCCTGAGCCGTGGCTTGCTGTAGCAAGGTTAACATGAGCAAGATGCTCATGAGTAAGATTTTTTTCATGCAAAAAGGGTTTGGGTAAGTAATTAAAAGTGAAAATGAATTTCGTACCGATAAAAATAGGGATGATTTGTATAAAACAAGACCTTAAGTCAGTTTTTAAGCTGATTAAATTGAAGCACTAATTGGATGTACACACATTAAAACATTTTTAATATAATATGAATCATAAATATTATTGTAAAGTTTATGTTTAGATAGTCTGGTTATTAAGGGGTCTTTATATAGATTTTATCTCATCTCCTTTTTGGTAAGGAAGAAAAATCATTATCAGATTCAGCATCTCACTTCGCGTTTCCATTAAATCCTGTGATATTATAGTCTGAGGAGGCGAAAAAGGGTTGTTTGAATTACCGCTTGTATTATCATAAGTGCCTTCAGCTCTTATGATCGAGCCTTTAGGTATTTTAATTAACTGGCGAAACTGATAAGATTCCTGCCAACGAAAATCCCATTCGGGTATACTTACTAATGGAATCTCTTTACCTTCAGGAGTAGTTGCCCATGCTTTGAATTTTTTGCCAATCAAATGCATATGAGGCCACACATATAGCAATGACAAATCGGTACTTGTTTCAAGTTGCACTCCAAACTTCTTGACGCTATCCGCTGGAATAATTAAAGGTGGATCGATCTTACCTATGCCTCCAGAGCCAAGACTAACTCCTTGAATCACACGCTCAATAGGTGATTTGGCAAAATAAAGGTTGATCTGTGACCAGTCCAATGTGTCTGCCGCAGACGGACCATAGTGGACGGTGAGTAATATGACACCCCGTCGAGGCATCGTAAAGCCTATACCTGCTGGAAACGTTTGGCGGCTGGCACCTGGAATCCAGCCACCGTAGTAAACCATCGTTTGCATGAGAGGCTTAAACTCATGCAGGTTGGTAAGAAATTGATCTGAAATTACATAGTCTTGCCCTGAGTTGATGTCAAGCTCGGGGCCAACATACTGCACGGCAAAGTTGGCGTGGTGTAGTAGACGACGATTGCCAGGTATGAATTCAACTGCCTCAATGGCCTGGTCGGCGGCAAGCTCAAACGGTATTTTGAACATAACGAAGTTCTCCATGCCGTTGCCTTTGATGGCAAACGCCTTTTTGGGGCGGTAAACCAAATCAGGTTTCCTTTGGGGGGCATTTTTCACAGCAGCCGAAGCTGCTATTGCCTTCGGGCCACGAGGTGTGCCTCTGCTGGTCCACTGCTTGATTAGCGTTATTTCCTTTTCGCTCAATCGGCGCTCATTAGCAAACGATACATAGTGCGGATCAGCTTTCCACGGAGGCATGTATCGGCTCTGCGTAACAGACTGAATTGTACGGGCCCGGCGCGCCACATCCTCGAAAGTGAGTAGAGAGAAAGGGGCTGCACCATCAGGCTTGTGACAGGGCGCACAGTTTGCCTGGATGATTGGTGCAATATGTTGCGTGTACGTTACTAGGTTTTGCCCCCCAGCACTAACTCTAGCTACTATTATCAGCAGCATAACCTGCATCGGCAGACGTAAACGGTAGCTCAGAAATTTTTTTATAGTAGTAATTAGCTGAGGGAAGAGAAGCATTGAGAACTGCGCTATAAGCGCTACAACTTACTTGTTAGAGGTATTCAAACTGAAATTTACATATTAATACTGTATGTAGGCAACCGGGCTACCTCAGGCATAGAAGCCAAGTAGTCAAAAAGTCTAGGACGCGAATTGAATACAAACAAAAAGCCCCCCAACAACAGCTGGGGGGCTTTTTCAGCAAGACTTCTTAGTCTAAAATTTATCCCACCATAGTTTAGTGGTAATTAAGTCAGCGCCTTGCCTTGCAACTGCTGCTGCACGGCTAGCAGCATTAGTTGTCTGCTCATTGGCAGGGTAGCGGAAGCGTACTGGAATTTTGCCAGCAGCAGCAGAAGCAGGGCTGGCTGCTACTTTTAGCTGAGGATAATCCAGACGACGCCATTCCGACCATGCTTCAACACCTTGGCCGTACAGGGCAATCCATTTCTGTTCGCCTATGCTCTGCTTGAAGTTGCTAGCATTGTAGGCAACGCTAGGCTGCGCGAGGTAAGCAGTTACAGCCGCACCAGTCAAACCATGTTGATTCATAGAGGCACGGATGGCATTCTGGTATTCAGTAGCGGCATTACCCGTTACAAAGCCACGAGCAATTGCCTCAGCCTTGAGAAACAGAACTTCAGAATACGTGAGTAGTACACCCGGAGCATCGGCAGCGGTAAATGCGTCGCCTACTTTAGAAGTTGTAGAAAACGGTCCTAGAGCTGCTGCATTGGCGGTGGTAAGCCCATTTGGAACACCACGGTAGAAAGCAACTGAATCGCCGGATTCGGGATGGTTGGCATATACTCCCAAGCGCGGATCGTTCAACCGGCTCAACCGTGAGGTGATAGTACGGCTAACGCGGTGGTCATCGCGAGTCAAGCGATTGAAGTAAACAGGGTTTGTATTTGATGCACTAGCCAAGAAATTAAACTGTGCATTATCATCATTGCTACTAATCAGGGGAGTATTGGCGCTTAGTAACTCCGTAACCTGAGTGCGAGTCAAAGCTGGATTAGCATCAACAATACGCATGGCTAGGCGCAGGCGTAGAGAGTTGCCAAATTTCTGCCACTTAGCCATGTCGCCCTCATACATTACATCGCCGCTTACTGCAGAGCCACCTACCTGAATTAGACTGGTAGCTGTTTTCAAATCGGCGAGCAAGCCATTGTAAACCTCTTCCTGAGAGTCATACTTAGGCACCAGAATATTCTCCGAGAGGCGTAGGGCCTCTGAGTAGGGAATATCACCGTACAAGTCTGTAAGCACAGAGAAGAAATAGCTGCGCATGATCAGGCCAACAGCCTGCAGATTTTGATTGTTGGTTTTTTTACCCTGCTCAATCAACTCATTGAAATCCTGCAAGCCGCCAGCGTAGAAGCCGTCCCAGATGCTTTGGTAAGAGGTAGCCCGAAAGGCATACCGGTCTTCTTCCGTGTACTGAACTTTCGCCCAGTGCTGAATGACAAGCAGTCCGCCATCTTGGTTCGCCGGAATATCAAAAAGCCGGTAGATATTGGACTGTTGTGCGTTTGTTAGAATATAAGCAGGATTGCCAACCGTCGCATTGTTTGGGTTGGTATTAAGTTCGTCAAAGTCTTTCTCACAAGCGCCAAGCCCTAATATTAAGGGAAGCGCTAGTGCGAGTTTGCGATATCTAGAAATCATGGGATGTTGATTAAGGAGTAAGAGAGCCGCCTAAATGGCGGCTCTGAATTACAGCGTAAAGTTGATGTTGAAGCCGTAGCTACGAACGGAAGGAATCTGAGTGGATTCCAGACCTTGCGTGTTACCGTTGTTGAAGGAAGTTTCAGGGTCAATGCCTGGAGCCTTCGAACTGATGAGCCACAGGTTACGACCTACAAACGAGAAACCAACGCCCTTGATAAACGTTCCGCTGATTACAGAGGCAGGCAACTGATAGCCAAGACGAACTTCGCGCAACTTTACGAATGAGGCGTCAAAAACGCTGTTTTCGCGAGCAGTATACGCAAGGCCTTTGTAGTAGTCCTCAGCAGCGGCACGAACATCATTGGGGCGATAGCTACCATCTGCATTCTGCTGTACACCTTCTCCAATAATTCCTTCTTCACGACCTGGGAGTGTAGAAGTCAGCGCGCCAGCATAAGTACCCCACATGTTGGTCTCACTCTGAAGTGAGCCACCTTGGCGGGTATCGATAGTGAAGCTTAAATCAAGGCCTTTAAAGCGGAACTGGTTAGTCAGGCCCCCAATCCAGTTTGGCGTATAGTACCCCAAAACACGACGAGTAGGATCAACTAGGGGAGTACCATCTTCGCCATAAACGATTTGGCCTTTATACTGACCTTCCTGTACTCGTAGGAAAGCATCACCAAACAAAGCACCATAGCGCTCACCTCTGCGAGCCTCTACGTTTACGCCAAAGCCTGAACTACCAATGACGTAGTTCTGAATCTGACCTTCTTCGTCAAATTCCTTTACGCGGTTGCGGTTAGCCGCGAAGTTAGCCGTCAAGTTCCACTGGAATGGGCTTGTGGCCTGCAAAGGCGCAACAGTCAGAATGGCTTCAACACCTCGGTTTGTGAGAGTACCAGCGTTCAATACTGAGGCAGTATATCCTGTTGAAGCCGAAGTAAGCACAGTCAGGATTTGATCGGTACTAGAGGTCTGATAAGCTGTTAAGTCCAGTCCAATCCGATTTTCTAAGAAGCGAACTTCAATACCTGCCTCACTTGAGCGCGTGCGTTCAGGCTTCAGCTCAGGGTTGTAGAGAATATTGTAAACAGTTTGAACGGGACGACTTCCGAAAGCCGTAGCACCTGTATAGATATTCTGCAAACGATAAGGATCAGTGTCGTTACCAACTTCAGCGTAGCCTGCTCTTATCTTAGCGAATGATAGGAAAGACTCTTCAATACCGAAAGCTTCGGTTAGCACCAGAGAGGCGTCGATAGAAGGGTAGAAGAAAGAGCGATTGGCGGCTGGAAGTGTAGAAGTCCAGTCGTTACGGACGGTACCACCCAAGAAAGCGAAATTCTTATAGCCAACACGAGCTGAACCGTACAAGCTGTTGATGCGGCGGTTCTGAATCGGGTTTAGAATGGCGGCATTGTTAGAATTGCTGACCCCAAAGTTATTACCAGTCACGAGGCCTCCAGAGGCATTACCCAACGCGAATAAACCAGGAACAGCTAAGTCAGGAGCGGCAATTTGGCTTCTGTCCAACTCGTTGTCACGACGGTTAGCACCTACTAGCACATCAAGGTTGATGTCTTCTGTCAGGTTACGATTAGCAGCAGCCAGAAACTCGCTGTTGCGCTCCAGAACAC
The DNA here is from genome assembly GCF_054051685.1 of Hymenobacter sp. HD11105. Classification (NCBI taxonomy): domain Bacteria; kingdom Pseudomonadati; phylum Bacteroidota; class Cytophagia; order Cytophagales; family Hymenobacteraceae; genus Hymenobacter; species Hymenobacter sp. HD11105. Next base: position 1,244,396 of record NZ_JBSWBR010000001.1, read on the forward strand.
GAATCCGCTCTTCAGTGTAGTCATCCTGCTCAGCGTTGCTGATGGTTTCAGCTGGCACTCGACGCTGGTTGAACTGATTGTACAAGTCATTCGTGGTGCGAGCCGTCAACGTCAGCCAATCAGTCAAGGCATAGGTCAGAGTTAAATTACCAATAACCCGGTCGCGCTGGTCATCATTGGTCGCTTCGCCCAGTACGAAGTAAGGATTGTTGTGGTAGTTCGAGTTCCAGTTGGCATTGCGACCGCCATTTTCATACAGGTTTTTCAAGTCGCGCACGTCTACTTGACGACCGTACCAAGTATAAAGCTGCTGCATTACGTTCAGCTCGTCATAGCCCTGACCTGGACGACGGCCACGGGTCTCAGAGTAGTTGATATTCGTGCTGAGCTTGAATTTGCTGGTCACATCAACTCCGCCATTCACGTTCACCGTGTTGCGGCGCAGAAAAGTGTTGTACAAGATACCTTTCTGATCAAGATTTGTGTATGACACCCGAACGCCAGCCTTCTCATTACCGCCCGATAAGGCAACGTTGTTGGTTAAAGTGCGGCCGGTTTCGAAAAAGTGCTTTCTGACATTGTCTTTACCTGAGGTAACCCATGGCGTAGCCTGACGAACACCATTGACAACTGGCGAGTTGTACTGCGGTATCAGACGCCCATCCAAACGAGGACCCCAGCTTTCATCGGTACCATCATTGGTGCCGCTACCGCCACCATCTACATATTCAAACTCCCCGCCGCTGCCTTGCCCGTACTGATCTTGAAAATCAGGCGTCTTCAGCGGGGTTTCAAATGTGGTGGTGCTATTAACACTAATACCAATACCGCGGGCTTTACGACCTGATTTGGTAGTGATAACAATTACGCCATTCGCGCCACGCGTACCATAAAGAGCTGATGCAGTAGCACCCTTTAGTACGGTCATGCTCTCAATATCGTCGGGGTTGATGTCGGAAGCGCCATTGCCATAGTCAATACCCCCACCTGAGCCGGAGTTTGAGAAGCTGGAGTTATCAATGGGCTGGCCATCGATTACGAACAAAGGTTGGTTGTTACCGGCAATAGATTTTGCCCCCCGGATCACAATACGGGAAGAGCTACCTGCTGCGCCGGTGCTGTTAGAAATCTGTACACCAGCAATTTTACCCGCCAACGAATTGACAACGTTGGTTTCGCGAGCCTGTGTGAACTCAGCCCCTTTAATGTCCTGCACTGCATAACCAAGAGACTTCTTTTGCTCTTCGCGGCCCAATGCAGTTACTACTACTTCGCCCAACTGCTTCGTGTCAGTACCTAGACTAACGTTGACTACAGAACTGGTGCCAAGGGCCTGCTCCATATTAACATAACCAATAGAGGAGAAGGTTAGAGCAGTGGCCGATGAGGGAACACTTAACGAGAAATCACCTTCTGCATTAGTAGAAGCACCTATAGTCGTGCCTTTTACTAATACCGTGACTCCGGGCAAACCCTGCCCAGAGGCGCGGTCTGTGACGCGGCCAGTAACGGTCCGATCCTGTGCGACAGCCTGCTGCAACAAGCTAGTCATGAACAGGATGACCATAAATAAGAGTTTTTTCATTATGTTTTATTTGAGTGAAAGAATGGGTTAATTGGATTAGTGAGTGAATGATTATGACAAGTATAGGTTAAATTTCTATTAAATAACTACCCTAGCTCGAGCGAAAAACCCAGATAAAAGCACACTAAGGACATTTTGCCTGTGCTACTCAAATGACAAAATGATTGAGGATATGCCTATCAAATATTGTGTAAATTGAATAGTTCATTTGCTGTATTTATAATTATTTGTGGTAATAGATATCCTATTGTCAATCTTTCTTACTGTTTCGTGTGAGCATATAATGAAACAAGTAAACTTTTGCTTAGCTTGTCGAGGAGAAAACAAAATTTCATCTATTTGCCCAATTCCTTTCACCAAACAGCTTTTTAACCTAACCCTCACCAATCTTAAACCACATGAAAAAAACTTTATTCCTCATCTTCTTACTGTTTACCGCGCTGTTGCAGCAGGTGGTAGCACAGGATAGAAGTATTTCCGGACGAGTAACTGATGCCGGGAGTGGACAAGGGCTTCCAGGAGTAACCGTATTAGTAAAAGGCACAACTGTTGGAGCATCAACTGGTAGCGATGGCACGTTCACTTTAAGCGTACCTTCTACAGCTACTACACTTGCTTTTTCATCTATTGGCTACCTCACCGTTGAACGGCCAATTGGAAGTACAAGCGTTTTCAACGTACAGCTAGCTACAGATACCCGCCAGTTGGAAGAAGTAGTAGTAACAGGCCTAGCTACCTCTATTAAGCGGTCAAACTTGGCTAACGCTGTAACTACTATTTCGGCAAAAGAACTAGTAGGCAGCACCCGTCCAGTAACTGTTGACGCCGCTCTAAATGGAAAAGTAGTAGGTGCTAACATTTCTCAAACCTCAGGCGCCCCAGGTGGCGGTGTAGCTATTCAGCTACGCGGTATCTCCTCGCTTACAGGTGGTACACAGCCTCTCTATATTATAGATGGCGTGTACGCTGTGAATGCTGAAGTTGGTAATGGTGCCGGTGCAGCCGCATTCTCTGCCGCTGCCTCGACTACTGCAGGTCGTAGCACCCAGGACAACCCAGTTAACCGCTTAGCTGACCTAAATCCTAATGATATTGAAAGCATTGAGGTGTTGAAAGGCTCCAGCGCGGCAGCCATTTATGGTACTCGTGCTAATGCTGGGGTAATTATCATCAAAACCAAGCGCGGTGTAGCTGGTCAAACCCGTGTTAGCTTCAACCAAGATTTAGGCTTTGCCCAGGCATGGAATTTATTGGGTAAGGAAGACTGGACTAATGAGAAGATTGACCTCAAGTACACTGGAGCCCGCGCTACCCTTGAAAAGCAACGTCTGGCAGATGCTCAAGCAAGCGGACAGGTATACGATTATGAAAAGCAGATTTTCGGTAATACCGCTTTTCTGCGTAATACTTCATTAAGTGTCTCAGGCGGTTCGGAAAAAACGAAGTTCTACGTAGCTGGTACCAGCACCGACGAAGGTGGTATCGTTAACCGCACGGGTTTCAAGCGTAATTCTATTCGCGCCAACCTTGACCAGAAAATTGGAGAGCGGATCGACATTGGCATCACATCCAGTTTCATTCGTTCGCAGAACCGCCGTGGATTCACGGGCAATGATAACCGTGGTGTAAGCTTAGGCTATACTTTAGGCTATCTGCCAAGCTATGCTCAGCTACAGCCTAATGAGGCAGGTATATTCCCAGACAATCCATATGGCGGTGATAACCCATTAGCTATCGTAGAGCGGGCTATAAACGAGGAAAATACCAATCGCACGGTTCAAGCTGTGAACGGTACGCTTCGCATTCTGGAGAATGAGTCATCCTCACTTCGTCTGGCTGTGCAGGGTGGTATCGACTACTCAAATAGTGATGCAATTCTAGCACTGCCCGCTGATTTACAATCTCAGCGCAACCTGCCTAACCCAGGCGCGGTGCGTGTGCTGAAGAACCAATTCTTTAACTATAACCTCCAAGGGTTCTTGGTATATGACTGGCGCTTGGGCGAAACCATCAACCTCACCTCGCAGGTTGGAACGGTACGTTTAGGTTTGGACCGTAACTTAAGCTTCAGCCAAGGACAAAATTTGGCCCCTGGCGAACCACTGACTCCAAACCGTAGCTCACTGGTAACCCAAGAAGTAGAACTTGGCTCAGAGCGTGACATTGGTCACGTGGCGCAGCAGGAGGTTAACTTTAACGATCAGATCATCGCTACCGCTGGTGTGCGCTTCGACAAATCGAGCCGCAACGGTGACCCCAACAAGTACTATGCTTTCCCTAAGGCCTCTTTGGCAGTTAACATAGCTAAATTTGGCTTCTTTGATCTGCCATCGGTGAATCTGGTGAAGCTCCGTGCAGCTTATGGTGAGACTGGTGCTCCTGGCTTCTTCGGCTCTACTTTTTCCCCCCTAGTTAATACAAGTACGGGTGGCCGCGTAGGCTTCTTGCCTTCAACGGTGGTAGGCAACCGAGAGATCGATCCAGAGCGCGCCACAGAGTTTGAAACCGGCGTAGACCTCGCCTTTCTCGACAGCCGCATCACCTTAGAGGCAACCGTTTATAATAAGGTCGCCAGAAACCTTATTAATTCGTATGTACTGGCCCCAAGTACTGGTGTGACATCTATTCGTGCTTTCCCGGTAGGTGACCTGCAAAACCGAGGTCTGGAATTGTCTCTTGGTGTTACTCCTATCCGCAGCGAAAACTTCAACTGGGTATCAACTACACAGTATTGGTTTAATCGCACGGAGGTAACCCGCATTGAGGTACCAGCCTTTAATACTGGTTTAGGTTTCGGTAGCGGCTATGGTCGCAACGTGTTCGCATTAGGTGAGTCGCCTTCACGTTGGTACGGTACGCCTACGAGTGCCGTTGACAACCCTAACAATCCTAGCTTTCTGACTCGTTATAATGAGGCTCAGCCTAAGTTTCAAATGTCCTTCCTGAACAACTTCACTCTGTTCAAGAATGTGGAAGTATCGTTCCTGCTCCACTGGCGCAAGGATAGCTATACAAGCAATCTGAGCCGTTTGCTGCAAGACGAAGGTGGTACTACCAAGGACTGGAGCCAGGATGACGACAATGATGGCGTAGTGAATGGTTTGCAGCGGCGAGGCTTAAGCGCTCGTGAGTTTATTCAAAATAGCGGTTACGTACGGCTGCGCGAGGCCAGCATCTACTATTCAGTACCAGCTAGCATACGCACTGCTTTATTCAAAGACTTTGTGCGTAACATTCGGGTAGGGGCATCAGGGAACAATTTGCTCACTTGGACTGATTATGTGGGCTATGATCCTGAAGTTTCAAACTTTGGTGCTACTTCCAATGGTGCTCAAGTGGATGTGAGCAGTTTCCCCAATACTCGGCGTGTGTTCTTTCACCTGAGCCTTGATTTTTAATCTTTACTTGCTTCAACCTACCCATGAATAATATATTGAAATTTCAAGCTCGGCCCTTACTGATGGCTGGCGCTCTGGCTACTTTGCTTAGCGCGAGCAGTTGCAGCTTTTTTGAAATTGATGAGGTAAATGACCCGAACAATGCAAGCATTGAGAGTGTGGTTGCCAATGCCAGTCAAGCCCAGCTTAATGCGCTGGCCGTTGGGGTAGAAGCTTCACTCCGTCTGGGACACGCGAACAATAGCTCGTATAACCAAATAGTAGGTACGCTGGGCCGGGAGGTAACCGTATTGAACCAAACGGAAGGCCGTTGGTATTTAGACCTGCAAGGTCGTCTGGGAAATAATACTTTGGATGTACTCGACGATGCAGCATTCTACAACGGACAGTATACCGATTTTGCACGCGTTGGTCGTGCCGCTCGCATTTTTCGCGCTTCTGCTGAGGCAACTAATGTTATCAATGCTGAGCAAAAAAGTGGTATTGCTGGTTTTACCCGTACTTATGAGGCGTTAAGCAAACTGCATCTACTCAATTTGCAGGGTGAGAATGGTATTCGGGTTGATTTGGACGATATCAGGAAGCCTGGCAAATTTGTTACCCAAGCCGAAGCTCTAATTAACATCCGTCAACAGCTCGATCAGGCTGACCAAGATCTGGCTGCAGCTGGCGCTGCTTTTGCATTTCAGCTGTCAAGTGGTTACGCTGGCTTTAATACGCCTGCTACCTTCCGGCGCTTCAATCGGGCACTGGCTGCTCGGGTGTCATTGTACCAGGCTGACTATGCTGCTACTTTAACGGCTTTAAACGCCTCCTTTTATGACCGGGCTGGTAGCCTTACGTTAGGTCCCAAAATGGTATTTAGCCCAACTACGGCTAGCGACGTAGGTAACCCGTATTTTCAGGTGCCAGATGGTGAGCCAAATAACTTGGTAACAGTACCTAGTAACTTTGTAACAGAGGCTGAAGCAGGTGATTTGCGCTTAGCAAAGGTTGCCCTACGTACTACTCCTCGCACCTTACAGGGTATAACCGGAACCTATGAAGCCCGTGTGTTTACTTCTCAAACTGCTCCCCTCGACATTATTCGCAACGAAGAGCTTATCCTTATAGCAGCTGAAGCGCGGGCTAACACTGGTGATCTGACCGGAGCTCTGGCTGACATTAATGCTATTCGGACTCGGGCTGGAGGCTTACCTGCTCTCACGGCTGGTTCGCTTACGGGGCTACCTCAGTACATCAATGAAATCTTGAAGCAGCGTCGGTATTCCTTGTTCTATGAAGGCCACCGCTGGATTGACCTGCGTCGTCTGAATCGGTTGAACCCAAATCCGGCTCCTGGCCAGACGTTAGAATATGCAGGATCTCCTTATAAGTTATTTACCCGCCTAGAGCGGCCAGCTGCTGAGAAGCAGTGGGACATTGCTAATAATCCATAACCTGTTTAGCACTGACAAAAAAGCCCCCCACGTTTGTGGGGGGCTTTTTTGTCAGTGCTAAACAGACTTTTAACTCTGCATTAGAAATCCCTTTATATACTCATCCAAGTCACCATCCAGCACATTCTGTACATCGGTGCGTTCGATGCCAGTGCGGAGGTCCTTGATGAGCTTGTATGGGTGCAAGACGTAGTTGCGAATCTGGGAGCCGAAGTCGATACGCTTCTTGCCAGCTTCTACTTTGTCACGCTCAGCGTTGCGCTTGTCAATCTCGATCTGGTAGAGACGCGACTTAAGCATACGGAGAGCGTGCTCCTTGTTCATGAGCTGGCTGCGCTCAATCTGACATTCGATGATAATGCCGGACGGAGCGTGCTTGAGGCGCACGGCAGTTTCCACCTTGTTTACATTTTGCCCCCCAGCGCCGCCGGCCCGGTACGTATCCCAGGTAATATCGGCGGGGTTGATCTGAATATTGATCGTGTCGTCGACGACTGGGTAAGCGAAGATAGAAGCGAACGAGGTATGGCGGCGGCCGCTGGAGTCGAAAGGGGAGATGCGCACCAAGCGGTGCACTCCAATCTCGCTTTTGAGGTAGCCATAAGCAAAGTTGCCGCTGATTTCTAGAGACGCCGATTTAATACCAGCACCTTCGCCTGGCTGGTAGCTTACTTGCCTTACATCAAACTTGTGCTTCTCGGCCCACATGATGTACATGCGCATGAGCATCTCGGCCCAGTCCTGGCTTTCGGTGCCCCCGGCCCCGGGGTTGATATCAATGATAGCGGAAAGCTGGTCCTCCTCGTCGGAGAGCATACGCTTGAATTCGAGTTCTTCCACAGCCTTTTGGGCCGCGTTGAACTCGCGCTGCATTTCCTCCTCGGTCGCTTCGCCTTCGCGGTAAAAGTCGAATAAGACCTCTAGGTCGGCTATGGCCTGGGCTACGTGGTCGTAGTCATCGGTCCATACTTTGATGGACTTGATTTCTTTCAGAATGACCTCGGCCTTTTTAGAATCATCCCAAAAGTTGGGGGCCGTAGTTTGCTTTTCAGTTTCTTCGATTTGTTCTTTTCGGTTATCGTAGTCAAAGATACCTCCTCAGGGCCTCAGCGCGGCCCTTCAATTCCTTAACCTGATCTTGGGTCATGAGGGAATAGAAAAATGAATAGTAAGAATGAAGTGCGCAAAGGTCCGCAAAATAAAGCGGTCAGCCTGAGAGTAGGCTGACCGCTTTCGTAACAAGCTGTCGGACAGAAGAATGTAAATCTATACGCCCACCATCCAGCCATGCGTATCGGTCTCACGACCAGTCCGGATAGCATCTAAGGCCTGAGAAACGCGCTTGGAGAAGGATGTTGAGCTGCTGGGGGGCAAATTATATTCTTGGTCGCGGTAACCAATGGTAGCAATAGGAGCGATAGTAGCCGCCGTGCCTACACCAAACGCCTCCTGCAAAGTGCCATCGGCTTGCGCCTTCAAAATCTCATCGATAGAAACCTTGCGTTCCTCAACGGGCATGTCCCAGTCGCGGGCCAGCTGAAGCACGCTACGGCGCGTAATACCATCCAAGATAGACGTGCTAGTTGCTGGCGTCACAATGCGGCCATTAATTACAAATACCACGTTCATGGTGCCAGACTCCTCTATGTAGCGGTGCTCTGAGGAGTCAGTCCAAAGCAGTTGGTGGTAGCCTTCCTTATTTGCCATTTTAGTAGGCAACATGGAAGCACCGTAGTTGCCCGCAGCCTTGGCATAGCCCGCGCCGCCTTCCGCCGAACGAACAAACTTCTCTTCGAAGCGAACACGCAGGGGTTTCGTGTAATACAAGCCAACAGGGCAAGTAAAAATCATGAAGCGATAGGAGTTGGACGGCCGCACGCCGATAAACCCGTCAGTAGCAAACATGAAGGGCCGGATATATAAGGAGCTGCCAGGAGTGTTAGGGATCCAGCCGGCATCGAGGCGTAGCAGCTGGCTCAGGCCCTGCATGAAAAGCTCTTCGGGCAACGCTGGCATACACATACGCTCAGCCGAAATATTCAGGCGGCGCAGGTTGTCGAGGGGCCGGAAGAGAGCAATTTCGCCATCAATATTTTTGTATGCTTTCATCCCCTCAAAAACGGACTGCCCGTAGTGCAGAGCAGAGTTGGCCGGGCTCACGGCCATATCGCCATAGGGCACAATTTGAGGCTCCTGCCATTCGCCATCGTGGTAATCTACCGCGAACATATGGTCGGAGAAAATCTTGCCGAATTCCAACGTGCTGGAATCAAGCTGCGACAAGCGTGAGGCAGTAGTTCGCTGAGTCCGAATGGTCAAGGTATCAAGCATAGGGTGGATACGAGAAAGGGTGGGTGGGTATGTATCAAACGACGGACTGGGGTGGGCAGTTGCCGCCATCGGGGTCCTAGGGTAAGCTATTGGGCGATTCTGTCAAATAAAAAGGCAGAACTGCCCGAAATGCAGGGAAGCGTTATCAAGATAACAAAAATTGCCCCCCAGAAAAGTTCAAAGCCGCGGGCTGGCACTCATAGCGAAGCTCAACCATACCCCGCTGTGAATGTGGTTTACAGTCGAGCTTTCCAGGTAACTTCTTCAGCGCCCAAATCATGGGCCATCTGTCGGCTTAGTACAAAGAGGTAATCAGACAAGCGGTTCAAATATATGACGACCAAATCTGCCACGTACGACTCTTCGCTAAGATGAATAACCAAGCGCTCGGCCCGCCGACACACGCAGCGCGCCACGTGGGCATACGATACGGCCACGTGGCCACCGGGCAGAATAAAGGCGCGTAGCTCGGGCAACTGCTCATTCATACGGTCCATTTCGCTTTCCAGCAGCAGCACATCCTCGTCGTGCAAATCCGGAATCTTCATCTTCGATTTCTCCGGATCGGAAGCCAGCGAAGCACCGATGGTGAACAAACGGTCTTGAATTTCCTTGAGCAAATCGCGCCGGGGGGCATTTACCTCTTGGTCGCGGACCAAGCCGATGTAGGAGTTCAACTCATCTACGGTGCCGTAGCTTTCGATGCGGAGACTGGCTTTGGAAACGCGGGTGCCGCCAATAAGTGAAGTAAGTCCCTTATCGCCGGTTTTAGTATAAATTTTCATTCTTATCAATCAACTATAGCGCTGTAAGCTATCCTCTACAAAGAGGCTGGGGGGCAAATTGTTGCCTAGCAAGTGCTACTTGTTCATTGTCAATTGGTTGTGGTGGGTGGCAATGTCGGTGTTTACCGTGTCCGACTCCACTAGTCCGTCGCGCAAGCGTACAATACGGTGGGCATAGCGAGCGATGTCCTCTTCGTGGGTCACCATAATGATGGTGTGGCCTTTGGCGTAAAGCGCCTCAAAGAGGTCCATGATTTCATGGCTCGTCTTAGTATCGAGGTTACCCGTAGGTTCATCAGCCAACAGGATACTGGGGTTGTTAACTAAGGCCCGGGCAATGGCTACGCGCTGGCGCTGTCCGCCCGAGAGCTCATTGGGGCGATGCTTGGCGCGGGTATCGAGGCCCACGCTGCGGAGTGACTCCATCGCTTTTTCTTCCCGGTCGCGCTTGTTGTAGCCGGCGTAGATAAGCGGCAAAGCTACATTATCTAGGGAGCTAGCGCGGGGCAATAGGTTAAACGTCTGGAAAACGAAGCCAATCTCCTTGTTACGTACCTCCGCCAACTGATTATCCGACATCCGGCTTACGTCCTGCCCGTTCAGAATATAGGTGCCATCAGTAGGCGTATCCAGGCAGCCTACGATGTTCATGAGCGTCGATTTGCCCGAACCAGATGGACCCATGAAGGCCACGTACTCTCCGCGCTGAATGCTGATAGTAACAGACCGCAAGGCGTGAATGCGCTCGGCTCCCATCTGATAGATCTTGGAAATGCCAGTAGTTTCAATAACAGGAGGTTGCATGAGCAAGGGGCCGGGTTAGTTCCAGGGAGCAAGATCAGCGGCTTTGGCGGCGCGCTGAGCCTCGTATTGGCTACGAAAGGTAGCATATTCCGCCGGGGCGAGCAATGTGCGTAACTTCTCCAGGGGGCCCTCGGTGTACGTCTCCAAGCCCGTCCGTATGGCCGCCAACGCATACGCTTTCAGCAAAGGCACCGACTCAGGATTGTAGTCTAAGCCTTTCAAAAGCACATCATAAGCTGTAGCATACTCCTTTCGTTGAGCGTGGAAGTCGGCGGCTGCCAGAACAGCCTCCGTAACATACGGCGCCTCTCGTACAAGCTGAGCATACATGCGCGCCGCTTCTTGGGGCTTAGCAGTTGAAGCCGTTTGAAAGTAAAGCTTATAAGGTCGATGCTGGGGGGCAAAATAAGCGCTGCCAAGCAGTTGCCGCAGCTCGTTAGGCTGCTTGGCTTGTAGGTAAAGCTTGCCGCGCAACACATTCCAGGCCGAGGAATTCAGGTTTTTAGTAGAAAGCGTCGGCGCGTAGCACTGCACACTGGCAAGCACCGCATCCGTATTGCCCGCCGCCAACACCCGTGACAATTGCGCAAGCAAAGCGGCTTGCCGAGCTGCAGGGGTAGCAATAGCTTCGGCCGCTGCCAGAAACGTTAAGGGGTTACTAGCTGACGCCGCGCCGCGCAACACAATGTACTGTGCCTTCACCGAGTCCGGCGCCGCGGCATATTGGGTGGCAAAGTCCAGATTCAGAATGGCGCGGAGGCGCTGTCCCTGACGCGCAACTTGCGGATTGGGGTCGCGGGCCGCTACGGCTGCCTGTAATTGAGCAGAGTCTGGTTGTCCGGCTAATGCGAGTGCGTAGGCGCGGGGCAAGGCCGCTTCGGTGAACCCATTGCCGACTGCCTCGGCAAAGTAAGCGGCTGCCGTGGCGTACAAGCCCTGGTCGAGCGTCCATAAGGCGCGCGTTTGTTGGTAGTAGGCTGCACTCGGAGAGTTACCAATGAGCAAAGGCAGCAATGTAGCTTGAGCGGCTACAGGGTGGCCACCGTAGTATTGAGTCAGTGCCCGCAGAAACGTTAACTGCTCCAGATACGCATCATTGCCGGGATGGCGGGCCAATTGGGTGAGAGTAGGCAGCAGCGTAGTATCGCGCGTAGCCAGACGGCCCAGACCGGCGTGATAAATGTGGGCAAATTCAACGGTGCTAAGATCAGTGGCCGAATCAGGCAATGCAGTAACCTTATCCGATGGGCGCTGATTAGTGAGCTGGGCCAGCAGCAAAGCATTGCTTTGCAAAGTAACTTCAGCAGACTGGGGAGCATTTTGCTGCACAAACTCCTGCGCGGCCTTCAACTCTTGATTTTGCACCAGAAAAGCCAGCTGATTGGCGCGCACAACTTCATTATCGGGAGCTAGGCTAGCGGCCTGAGCCTGATAAAACAGAACCGAATCGGTGAGAGCTGAGCGGGTATAGAGCTGCGCTAGGTCATTGGCTAAACGAGGGCTCTGGGGGGCATTTTTGAGAGCCTCCTGTAGTGTCTTCTGACGGTCGAAGAAGTCGGTGGGCTCGTTGAAAAGCGCAGCTAGCCGCAAGGATATTTTCTCAGAAGGTGCTCGGCTCAGCGCCCGGCGTAGGGCGTTTATCTCATTCTGGCGCTGGGAGCGAAAGCGGTATAAGCCCGCCCGGCCCAGGCTGGCGCGGTGGTTGAAGCGGTCATACACATCGCTCTCGGCATAGTAACGTTCGGCTAGTAGGGCCAAGCCATCATTGGTGGGCTGCTGCTCACTTTGCAGGCGGGTGAAGTCACCAAGGTTATTGTAAAAACCCGCCCGAACTTGGTCGATGACAAAGAAGTTGTTGCGCAACTCTACAATGCCTAGGGCTCCCAGGCCAATAATATAAACGATATAAAAGGGCAGGCGCCGTGGCTCGTATACGACCCGGTACACGCGCAGACGCTGCCGAATGAGCGGGGCAAAATTGAGCAGGACATACAGGAAAAAAGCCCCCCCGCAGGTCAGCAGCGCTAAGGCAGTAAAGTCGCGGCCCGCAGTAATGAGCGGATCATTTGCCGTTGCCATAGCATACCCAATACTACCCGCCGCCAGCGCTACCAGCACCAGATACAGATGCATCGCGCCGGGCCAGTAGCTCACCCAGGTGCCGTAAGTAAGCGCCCGGCGCCTCAGCCCCAGCCAGCCTACCAACACAGCCGGCAGCAGCAGCAAGTATGGCTCAAGGCGCAGGTTAGGCAGAATTAGAACCTCACCGTCGTTGAGATAATACAGCAGCAAAGTGCCCAAGTATAGTCCGCTGGCTAGCACAAAGGGCAGTAGCCCAAACCGACTGCTCGGATTTTCCGCTTGCGTATTCAGCCACAAAAGGCCGTGAATATTCTCGAAGCCAACCCAGAGCACCAACAAGGCAAAAGCAACTGCGCCTCCATAGGTAGCATAGCTAGTAAGGTGCAAAGCCGTAAGGTCGGCGGAAAAGTTGCTCCTTACCAGCAAGATAGTGCTGAGCGCGCCTATCAAAACCGCGAAGGTCAGCACCCGCTGCCCGAAGGTAGCAGCCGGCCAGAACGCGTGGAAGGCAAAAGCAGGCAGCGCTAGCACTACAAGCGCCAACACCAGAAAATACTGCTGTAATGAGTTGAACACGCCGAGCAAATCGGCATTGAGCGACATCAGCAGGAATATGAGCAAGGTCATGCCGCCCACGAAAGCGGGTCGGGCCAGCGTGCTTACTACTGCCAGAAAAAAAACTAGACAAATGGCCAGCAGCACCAGCCAAGCCATGGCAGCATCGGGCCGCACGTACGGCCCGGCTACGTCGTAGGTCTGCGTGACGAGGTAGCCATTAAGGCGTATGGCCAGCTCATCGAGGCCCAGGGTAAGGGGCGTCAGCGCAACCGGTACGGGCGTCAGCTGCGGCACCGTAACGATGGGCAGCGTTTGATCGGCGCCGGTGAAGTAATGAAACAAAGCCACAGCCACGGCCAGCAACGCTACCAGACCCAGGCCAAACAGAAGATAGCGCCGGCGCGGAGCGGGCGGCAGAGCAACAGGAGTAGGCACCAAGCGTTATTCCAGAACTTTTGGAACGCGGAAGTAATCCGAGTCTTTGCGCGGAGCGTTGCGCAAACCATCCTGATGATTGATGGTGTTCTGGGCCTCATCGGGGCGCAATACGTTGATTTCTTGGGACAGATGCACTAGCGGCTCAACGTCGGTGGTGTCGAGTTCGCGCAGCTGTTCTACCCAATCCAGGATTTTATTCAGGTCGCCAAGCATTTCCTGCTCTTTGGTGGCGTCAAACTCCAGGCGGGCCAAGTGGGCCAGTTGGCGCAGGGTGGCAAGGTCAGTACTCACGTCTTCAGTTATAATTAAGAAGTAGCAATTAAGAATTGGGGAGGCTAAGCTCAGAGTTACTGCTGCTTAGTGGCTCGTTTTCGGCAACAACACTCGGGAAATGCTGCTGGGGGGCTTTTTTATGGGCAACCGATTGGCTGGGGGACAAAAAAGGCCGGGGCGAAGGCGCCGGAATTCCCGCTGCCTCCGGATGGAATTCACTGGATATAATAGCAAATGCGCGCTGCTTAAGTTCCTCTACATCCGCCATCGTCATGCCCTGGGTAGGAATAGGGTCGTGGAGGACAATGCGCAGAGGCGAATAACGGACCCGTAGCTCCCCATCGAGGTCGGGCATGAAGCGGTGGTTGAGCGGCATCGAAACCGGCACGATGGGTACGCCCGCCGTAATAGCGAGCTGAAATGCGCCATCCTTAAACGGCATCATTTCCTCACCAGGCTTTTTAGAGATAGTGCCTTCGGGGAAAATAACCACCGAGCGGCCCTGCGCCAGTCCAGCCCGGGCTAGCACGATGGCGCGGCCACGGCTCACGGCACTTTCGCGGTTTACGGTGATATACACGCGTCCAAATAATGGCCCCCAGAAGGGGACTTTTGCTAAGGAACTCTTACCAATAATGTTTAAAAAACCCGGTATGGCCTTGAACAGCAAGGGAATATCAATGTAGGAGCTATGGTTAGCTACATAGACGCACGGCTGATCGGCGGGTAGTTGGTTTTTGCGCACCACTTCCACCGGCATGCCCCACATTCGGATGGAGATGATGGACCAACTCCGATTAAATGTGTGCAGATGCCGATACCAGGCTGGTCGTCGCCCCAGCACCCACTGCGCAGGATAGGTCACCACGAAGGGCATGACAAACCAAAAGGTGCTCCAGGTAGTGTATAGCCGATGTCCCAGAAAACGCATCAAGTCCCGCATAGCACAAATTTAGGAGATAGGAGTTAGAAGCTCGGTACTAGGAGCTGGCCGTGAGCATTCACAGAGACAGATTGCACTTCGCTCATTGGCTTAGAGTGATATGAATAGTACTTCAATGGCAAGACAGCCAACCGTATACAAGCGAAATTAGCTTATTTGGGGGCCAACTTAAAACCGAGTGCTTAACCCTTGGCCTTTAACGCTTCTTTTCGGCTCGCTAGTACTCGTTCGGCTTTCAAGAGGCCAGCTACGCTAATAGCATCAGTGATGCGGTCGTCCATTACCATGCGAATAGCTTCGGCTAAGGGTAGTTTCCAAACACGTAAGTCCTCGGTTTCTTCGGGTTCTACGTCGCCTTGCTCCAGGTCCTCGGCCAGAAACACGAAGCCTTCTTCATCAGTCACGGAGTTGGAGGTGTGCAGGCGCCCAATGTTAGTCCAGCGACGGGCCAGCAGGCCCGTTTCCTCGCGTAGCTCCCGCTGGGCTGATTCCAGCACATCCAACTCAATGGGCCCGCCGCCCATCGGAATTTCCCAAGAATACTCGTTGAGCGTGTAGCGGTATTGACCCACCAGCCACGTATTGCCCTCCGCATCCAGGGGTACAATGCCGATAGCCTTGTTTTTCATACTGACTACGCCATAAATACCAGGGCCGCCCGCGGGGTTCAGCACTTGGTCTTCGCGCACCGATATCCAGGGGTTTTGGTATTTGAGGTCAGTGCTGAGGACTTGCCAAGGATTATGATTGGGGTCGAAATCGGAGGGAGCGGAGTGCGACATAGGCTGGAGTGATAGAAAATAAGTAGCGGCGCAAAGGTAAGACGCCCGCTGACGCGACGCTACCAGAAGTGTCTGTCGGGGCAAAGGCAAAGTTCGGCGGGCAAGAGGTCATGTTGGTCCAAAACATTTCGATTAACGAGTTGGTTGAGAGTACCTTTACAGCGCTATTTACCTACCCGCGGGGGGAGGTTGTGGAAAGGAAGAATCTTCCCGTGGGGCGCCGGCCCGACCTAGGAGTAGGGTGAAACAATCTGGGTCATCGGCGCACAAAAAAGGCTACTGCACTGCGCGGTAGCCTTTTTTGCGTTTGGGATAAAAAATAATACCGAGGCCAGAATCGTATACCAACCCCGACGGCAAGGAGCGCGTACCAAGCAGTAACCGCCCGCTCACATCCCGGACGGCCCATAGTATTTTTATGGCTAATCAACCCAAAAAGAAAAACGAAGATCCTCAGCCCGGCGACCCTCTTTTCAATCTCAAGCATGCCCAGGCGGAAGCCGAGTTAGCCCAGAAAAATGGCGGCCTCGGACCCCTGACCAATGAGTACATTACCACTGATGAAGACGAAGCCCTCGACGAAGGCCCACGGGACAACCAAGGCTTCCGTCGCGGCGAAAACGAACCTCCTATTCTCGGCAGCAGTGCCGGCAACCACAAGTAATTAACGCTACTACCTGAGTAGCAACAAGTCTTATTAATACTTATAAAGGCTTTCCCCGCGGTGCTATTAGCCGTAGGGAAAGCCTTTTCTGCTGAAGAAAGCGCGACTTACTTTTGCTGCACTATGCTTCTTGCTACCCATACTCACCAGCCCCTCGAAGCCGGCCTCGACGAAGCCGGCCGCGGCTGCCTGGCCGGACCTGTGTTTGCTGCTGCCGTTATTTTGCCCCCCAGCTTCACCTGCGCCTTCCTCAACGACTCCAAGCAGATGACCGCTCGCCGCCGCGAAGTCGCTCGCGCCGAGATATGCGCTGGCGCCTTAGCCTGGGCCGTAGCAGAAGCCTCGCCAGATGAAATTGCCAGTATTAATATTGCTCAAGCCAGCTACTTAGCCATGCACCGGGCTGTGGCTGCCCTCGGGGTGAAGCCCACTCACTTAATAGTTGATGGCAACCGTTTTCGAGCTTATCCTGGGATTGAGCACACGTGCTTTGTGGCCGGCGACGCCCGCTACGCTAGCATCGCGGCCGCTTCGGTGCTGGCCAAAACGTATCGGGACGAGCGGATGAGAGCCTTAGCAGCCGAGTTTCCGGAGTATGGTTGGGAGCAAAACGCTGGCTACCCTACCGAACGCCACCGCGCTGCAATACGCCAACACGGCCCAACTGCCCACCACCGAATGGGCTTCCGGCTTCTTTAAATAGTATTTACCGTTTTGCAGTTACCACTTAGCGGCTATGGTCATGGGTGCTTCTTTCTTACTGTTTAATTAGCATCAACCTTTCATTTGCAGCAAGTCCAGGAATAAGCTGAACCCGTCTACAGTAGCGCCGCCTTCGCCGAATTTGTCAAAGCTTAAGGGCTTGATAATATAGCCGCTTACGGCAAGCTCGCGGGCTTTTAAGCGGTCGGCTTCGAGGTCGGAGGTGGTCATGATGAACACGTTCAAGGCCACAAACTCAGGGTCGGAGCGGAGCGTTTCGAGAAGCTCCAGGCCGTTCATGCGCGGCATATTGATATCGAGCATCACCACATTAGGCTTATCGATCTTTTCGTGGCCGTTTTCGCCGCGTAGCATATTGAGAGCTTCACGGCCGTTACGAGCTAGGTGAAGAGGCACAGCAATGTCGTGTTTGCGCAGTTCGCGCTGCACATTCATCACATCCATTTGGTCGTCTTCAACGAGAAGGATGCTGGGCGTAGTAGAGGTTTCGAGCGACATATAGTACAGAAACTAAGACGGAGGGAAGCCTTGTTTCTGGATTCCTATACGACTGGGGGGCAAATTAGGCCGTCCGGGCAACTGTGTCGGTTAGTCGCGGGGTGTCGGAGGGTGCCGTTTTGGGCCAGGTAAACGTGAAAATGGAGCCCTGACCCTCAGCAGACTGAATTTGGATGGTGCCACCCTGACGCTCTACTATCTTCTTTACAATGGCCAGCCCCACGCCCGTACTTTCCAAGGTGTCGCGGTCGGTGAGGGTTTGAAAAATTACAAAGATGCGCTCGTGGTATTCCGGGTCGATACCGGGCCCATCGTCGGCCACGGAGAAGGTGTACTGCTGGCGGTCTTCGCGGCAGCTGATGCGCACAGTACCCGTGGTAGGATGATCGTGGTACTTAAATGCATTGCTGATTAGGTTCGTGAACACTTGCTGTAACTGCACCCGATTAGTAATAAGCGTAGGCAAATACGTGGGTAGCTCAACCTGGAACCCCTCGGGCGGCGCCAGCGAATCCACAATTTCGGTGAGCAGCTCTCGCACATTTACTCGCTCCTGCGCCTGAGCCGTGCTTCCAACCCGCGCTAACTCCAAAATGCCGTTAATTAAGTTTTCCATGCGATGCACGCGGGTGCGCATCAGCAGCAAAAACTCGTGGATGTGTTCGGGCAGCTCCTTACCCATATCCTCCTCAATCCAACGAGAGGCATTTTCAATACCTCGCAAAGGAGCTTTTAAATCGTGCGAAACGACGTAGGCAAACTGATCCAGCTCTTTGTTGCGGCGCTCCAGCTGCGTAATAGTTGAGCCAATCGTGCGCGCCATTACGTTGAGCGAGGTCACTAGCTCACTCAACTCATCGTGGTCGTTATCCTGTAACTGCGTTTGATAATTGCCCCCCGCTACGCGACTTGACAGATCCAGCATCATGGCGATACGCCCCGCCAACAAACGACTGATATAGGTAGCCCACACCAAGCCCATCGTGATGGCAATAATAGTAAGCGAAATCGACAGCATACGGGTCTGCTGAATACTGTCGGTTAGCTTTTCGCGGCGCTCGGTGCGGGCTTCCAGCTCGTCGGCCTCAAAGCCTTCAAACAATGACCGAATCTGGTCCATGAGCAGCTTGCCCGTGAGCCCTTCGGCCAACATACGATGCTCCAGCCCTTCGAGCGCCACTTGATCAGGGTTGCGGCGCAAGGCCTCACGCTTCTCACTAATCATCAGGTGCGAATACGAGGCCCATTGTTGGTATAAGCGCTGCGCCCGCTCCAGCCGTTCGCGCTGTGGGCTCTCGGGGGGCATTTTCTGCCGCAAGTCCACAAAGCGGCCCAACAGGTTTCGCTCGCCCACATGGTAAGGCTCTAGCATAGCTTCATTGCCAATCAGCATATAGCCCCGAAAGCCCGTTTCCATGTCTATAATGTTGCGCAGCAGCGTTGTGGCTTCCTCCGTCCGCAGCTGCGACTCTTCCACTCGCAACGAGTTGCGCAGTACCTTGCGTGAGAGCTGATAATTAATCACGACCACGGCCGCAAACAGTACCGAGATGGCCAAAAAGCCAGCGAAGAGTTTGGTCGAAAGCTTGAGCTTCATGCGGTGCGGCAACAACATAACTTACCGGTTTTGGAGCGGGTTGCTGGTGCGCAGCTTCTGCTCCATGGTACGCAGCAGGCGCGTAATCTCATCAACGTATACTTGAATGGAAGCCAAGCCGGCTATGGCTTGCTCGCTTTTTCCCTGCTGGTGCAAATCGAGCAGACGGTTGGCTACCTGATGAATCTGCTGGTGTACTTTGTCCAGCTCACGGCTTTCGGGCAAATGGCCGTAAACTACCAGAGCCCGCTCCCGAATCCAGACACCGAGTGCGCATAGCTGAGCGTCGCGGATAGGGGCTTCGGCAGTGCCACTGCCATACAGAGCAGAACGGAGCTTTGACTTGAACAGCAGGTGCTTTACCTGCGCCATCTCAAAGTCCTGTTTTATGTCTTCGTGCATTATTTGTAGCCTATGGGCTGGCTAACAGACGTGCTAGGGGCGAGCGGACTGTGCCAGCAGGGTGCCCCGTGCAACGAGAAAAGGCAGCCTGTTGTTCGCACGTTCGGCACAATCTGAGCAATAACCCAAAGGTAGCATCCTTAGGGACGTAGCCCAGCCGGTAGAATTAGCTAGTTTTGCCCCCCAGAACCCACCCACGTATCTCACTCATTTCCCGATGGCCGAAGATCTCAAAACCGTTACCCTCAACGACGTACACCAGCAGCTAGGCGCCAAAATGGTGCCCTTTGCGGGCTACAACATGCCCGTGCGCTACTCCTCCGACCTCGATGAGCACCACACCGTGCGCCGGGCCGTAGGTATTTTCGACGTGTCGCACATGGGCGAGTTCCGGTTGCGCGGCCCCAAAGCCCTCGACTTGATTCAGCGCGTCACCAGCAACGACGCCAGCAAGCTCGTAGATGGTAAAGCCCAATACGCCTGCTTACCCAACACCGAAGGCGGCATTGTAGACGATTTGCTCGTGTATCGTTTGGCCGAAAACGACTACCTGTTAGTAGTGAATGCCTCCAACATCGAGAAGGACTGGAACTGGATCAGCCAGCACAACACGGAGGGCGTGGAGATGGAAAATATTTCGGACCAGATCAGCCTGTTTGCCGTGCAAGGCCCGAAAGCTGCCGCCGCTCTCCAGTCACTGACCGATGTTGACCTAACCAGCATTCCGTACTATTCTTTCGTGCAAGGCACGTTTGCCGGTGCGCCCAACGTCATTATTTCGGCCACAGGCTACACTGGTGCGGGCGGCTTCGAGCTGTATGTGCCTAATGAAAGCGCCCGTGAGGTGTGGGAGAAAATCATGGCCGCTGGCAAAGAATTCGGCCTGAAGCCCATCGGCCTGGGCGCCCGCGACACGCTCCGCCTCGAAATGGGCTACTGCCTCTATGGCAACGACATCGACGATGCTACTTCACCCTTAGAAGCTGGTTTGGGCTGGGTAACCAAGTTCACCAAAGACTTCACCAACGCCGACAACCTCAAAAAGCAAAAGGAGCAAGGCCTAACCCGTAAACTCGTCGGTTTCTTGATGGACAGCGGCGGCATCCCGCGCAGCCACTACGAGTTGGTGGATGAAGCCGGCAACAAAATCGGGGAAGTGACTTCAGGCACGCAGTCGCCGTCGTTGAGCAAAGGCATTGGTTTAGGTTATGTAAAAACGGAATTCAGCACACCGGGCAGCAAGGTATTTGTGCAAGTGCGCGGCAAAAACCTGCCTGCAACGGTTGTAAAGCTACCTTTTGTAAAAGGTACCGAATAGTAAAGATTTTAGAGAAGAACGTCTCTTTTATATAAGAACGTCATGCAGAGCAGAGCGAAGCATCTCGCTCGCTTCGTTGAAGTACCGTTGCAACGAAGCGAGCGAGATGCTTCGCTCTGCTCTGCATGACGTTCTGTTTTGATTAATATCCAATTGACAAGAATGCCAACTCTCGACGTCTGCTTTTCTCCTGAGCTACTGCCGCTGTATAACCTACGCGGCAAGGTGGCCGTGGTGGTTGATATTCTGCGGGCTACTTCCTCCATGGTCACGGCGCTGGCGGCAGGCGTTACGCATATCGTTCCGGTAGCAGAGCTAGCCGAATGCCGCGAATTCGCCCCCCAAGGCTACCTGACCGCCGCTGAGCGCGATGGTTTGCAAGCCGAAGGTGTCGACCTAGGTAACTCACCCTTTGGCTACCTCGATGGCAAAGTAGCCGTGCAAGGCCGCACAGTCGCCATCACGACTACCAACGGCACGCGCGCCCTGCATCTCTCCTTAGCCGCTGATACGGTGGTGCTAGGGGCCTTTTTAAATTTAGAGGCAGTAGCCACTTTCCTGCGCCAGCAGCAAAAAGACGTGCTGGTGGTCTGCGCCGGCTGGAAAGGCATGTTTAATCTGGAGGACACGATTTACGGCGGTGCGCTAGCCGAACGCCTAACCGCCGATTTCGACATTAGCAGCAGCGACGCTACGCTTGCTGCCTCGCACCTGTGGCAGCAAGCTAAGCCCGATTTGGCCGGCTACTTACTGCAATCGGCCCACGTACGGCGGCTCAATAGTCTGGAAGTGAATGAAGACATGGAGTTTTGTGTCCGTCTGGATGAGTACGATATCGTGCCCATCTGGCAAAATGGTCGTATTGTAGCCCTGTAGAACCAAGCTTTAGTAGGACTAAAATAAAGCAAGAAGCCACGCATCTTCAGACGCGTGGCTTCTTGCTTTTTGAATTCATCGTGTTTTCGCTACTTAAGCTTCTCGTTGTCGTGGTGGCGGGTAGCGTCGCGCTTGGTTTTCTTTTCCAGATTCTTCGTTAGCGCCTCGGTTAGATTCACGCCCGTTTGGTTAGCCAAGCAAATTACCACGAACAGCACATCGGCCAGTTCGTCGGCCAGCACTTTGTCTTTATCTGATTCTTTGAACGACTGTTCTCCGTACTGCCGAGCGATAATGCGGGCCACTTCGCCCACTTCTTCCGTGAGCATAGCCATATTGGTTAGCTCATTAAAATACCGCACGCCGGTCGTCTGAATCCAGCTATCGACGGTTTGTTGGGCTTGTTCGATGGTCATGAGTATAGTAAGGTTGAGAAACGTGAGATAGTGCAAGGCGAGTTTGCCACTTCACTATCTCACTAAATCAGTTTTGCGGTGAATCCAACACCAAGGTCACTGGGCCATCGTTAAGCAAACTTACCTGCATATCGGCCCCAAACTCGCCCGTAGGCACAGGCTGACCCAGCAATATCCCCACTTGCTGCACAAACTGTTGGTAGAGCAAGTCGGCCACCGCTGGTGGGGCGGCCCCCACGTAGCTGGGACGGTTACCTTTGCGGGCATCAGCAAGAAGGGTGAACTGACTTACGACCAAGATTTGCCCCCCAGTATCAAGTACGCTACGGTTCATCTTGCCTTCATCGTCGGAGAAGATGCGGAGCTGTACGATCTTGCGGGCCATCCAGTCGAGGGCGCGGGAATCGTCTTGGGGGGCAAATCCAGCTAGTAAAAGCAGGCCGTGCCCAATCTCGCCTACAGTTCGGCCTGCTACCACTACCCGGGCTTCGCGCACCCGTTGAACCACTACACGCATTGTTGAGCTTAAACAAGTGATAAATTGTGCGGTGACGCCACCACGGAAAAAGTCGTGGCACCACCGCAAGTAAACCCTTAATCTTGCCTTCTCAAATTAGGAGGCTGATCTTGGCCGCCCATCGTTACCTAGCCGTTGTCCCTTGAATCAGCGTTTGTTGCTCCTGTTTGTGGCTTTGCTGGCAGTAGCAGCGGTACGGTTGTACGGACTAGCTGAGGCTGCTTTACCCGATTATGACTCGGTCCGCAACTGGCAAATTGTGCAGGAAGTCGCGGCGGGCAACTTTACGCATTTGTTTCACCAAGGGGCGCCGCTGTTTTACTTGATTTTTGCGCCATTAATCTGGCTGGGGGGCAATTTTAAGGTCCTGCAATACACCAATGCGTTGCTGGCTGTAGCCGCCGTTGGCAGCCTGGCCTCTTTCGTAGGTCGTGAAGTCAAACTCACGGCTTGGCAAACGGCGGGGCTAGCGCTATTCATTGGTACGTCCGTTTTTCTCACCTTCTCGGGGCGCGACTTCACCATGAATGCTGGCAACCTACTGCTCTTCGCTGGACTGCTACGGGCTCACTATCAGCGTTTAGTAGCACCTAGTCGCGGCACCTTACTGCGGGCTGCTGTCTGGCTGATGCTGGGTATTAGCTTCAATTACCGTTTCCTTTTCACTGTGCCTATTCTGGCGGTGCTGGAGCTGCTGCACGCCGACGGCTTGCTGCTCCGCCGCGGCAATGCCTTGCGTGTAATAGCCATATTGGCCGCGCCTTTTGTCATAATGGGTTTGGTAGCCTGGGCAGCAGATTTGCCCTTGCAACGCCACTGGCCTGCTGTATACTACGGCCTGATAATGCGCGGGCAACCCAACCTAGCCGGCCACACGGGCATCTTCCACTTCGACCTGCTCTACTACCTCTACTTCCTGCGCGACTTCGAGTCGCCGCTAGTGCTGCTGACGCTACTGGCCGCGCCGGTGCTGTGGCGACAGGAGCTGTTTCGGGAATTGCAGCAGCCTAATTTGGTGCGCTACCTCGCGGTGTGGGGCTATTGCTTTCCAGCGGGCATGTCGCTGCTGATAAAAGCCCCCCGCGGGCTCCTACTTGCTTATGGCGTCATGTATGCGCTGGCCTTTCTGAGCATACGGCGCTTGCTGCCCGGCAAAGCACTCTGGGTAGTGATGTTAGTAGCAGTCAGCTTTGATCTGTACCGTATTCAGCGCGAAGTGTATGCTTACGCGCCCACTAATTACCCGCAGGTAGCTGCGTGGCTACGAACTCAACAAGCGGATAAGCTGCTTAGTACAGTAGGGCAGGGGGTAGCGCCATTCGTGGCTCCCATGCCCGTAACGGTGGTTACACATGAAAACCAACTGCTTGCCCTACGCCAACAAGGCTACCGTTATGTGCTATTCGATGCTTACTGGCGCGTAGCCGGGGTACAACAGTTCAACAAACTGCAGCAAGAGCCTGTTGTGGCTTCCTGGCCCGAGCCGCAGCTAACTGCGCCCTTGCTGTTTTTGGAGCATTCTGAGTACACTGGCTTAAGCTACCACGAAACCCTAGCCCGCCAGCAAGCCGCCGCCTGCGACACGTTCCAGTTACGCGTGATTAAGCTTAGGTAAGGTATCATAATGCGCTACGCAAAGCATCTAAGCATGGTAACAATCTCAAAAAGACCGTCATGCAGAGCACAGCGAAGCATCTCGCGTGCTGGTGTCAGAGTAGTAACCCAACTAAACACGCGAGATGCTTCGCTGTGCTCTGCATGACGGTCTAATAATAACCTTCACCTACACTAAGTAAGCTCTACCGCCGAATCTTCAAGCTGTCCAGGGTGCGTTGGTAGCGGCGGGCGTTGCGTAGGTGGTCGGCGTAGGTGACGGCGAAGTCGGAGTAGCCACTAAAGTCGGGGCGGGCGCAGAAGAAAAGGTAGTCATGGGCGGCGGGCTTAAGCACCGCGTTCAGGCTTTGGCGGTTGGCGGAGGTGATGGGGCCGGGGGGCAAACCCTTGCGCTTGTAGGTGTTGTAAGGTGAATCCACCAACTTGTCTTTGTTCAGAACGCGCCGCACGCCAAAGTTGCCGATAGCCCAGAGCAGCGTGGGGTCGGCTTGCAGGCGCATACCGCGGCGCAAGCGGTTCAGGTACACGCCGGCAATAATGGGCTTATCCTCGGGCTTGGCGGTTTCGCGCTGCACAATGCTGGCCAGCACATGCACCTGCACCGGCGTCAGGCCCAGCGAATCGGCACGCCGCCGCCGCTCGGCCGTCCAGAAACGACCATGTACCGCCGCGGCCGTATCCAAAAACTGCTCGGCCGAGGTATTCCACAGCAGGCGGTATGGGCCGGGCAAAAACATGGTCAACACGGTAGTTGTGTCGAGCTGGTAGCGGCGGCGTAGGAAGCTGTTGTTCTGTAGTAAAGCGCGTAGAGTGGTGGAGTCGGCCTCAATCTGGGGGGCAATTTGGCCAACCAATTGGGGTTTGTATTTGAAAGCGTTCAACTCCAAAGCCACTGTATCCTGCTGGCCGCCCAGCAGCTTGTCAAGCAATGCATCATTGCCTAGTCCTGGCTCCACCAGGTACCGACCTGGCCGCACCTGACTGGGGTATTCCCGATGCCGAGCTAGCCAAGCAAAGGTTTCCGGCTCAATCAGCAGCTCCTGCCGATGAATTGAGTCCAACACCGCCTGAAAAGAAGCGCCCGTGCGGATGTACAAATAAGCCGGCCCAAAGGGCGAAACCGCCACGTTCGGTTTCCACCACACACGCCAAGCCACGTACAGGCCTGCTCCGCCCAGTAGCAAAACCAGCAATAACAAAATGCCCCCCAGGCGGCGCCAAAGCCGAGCTGAAGAGTTTGGAGAAGAAGCTACTTTAGTCAAACCTACTGCTTATCATTCATACGCACGGCGAAGTTACCTGCGCCGTTTTTCTGCCTTCGCAACGAGGCGCTGCCATACAAAAGTATAGTCGTCGGACGCGGTTTGCCGAATTTGAAAGGCTTTTACGGCAGCCGTCGGCGCTTCGGCGAAAGCTTTGCGCACGGCCGCGGCCGCTTCACCTACGCAACCCGCCTTCTCCAGCCAGTCGTTTAACGACATAGGCGTGGAGCCCCCAGCCTGCGCAATGGCTCGTATAGCTAAGCCCGCATCAGTAAGTGCCTGCTGCCATTCTTCGGGGGACAAGTTGCGCGCGTGCGAAGGGTCACGCAGGGCTTCTACGCGGTTTTGCCACTGGCCTACGGTAGGGTCATCGTCAGGAATGGTTGTGTCAACGAGCAAAAATTGCCCCCCAGGTACTAATACACGCTCCACTTCTACCAAGAAAGCCGGCACCGACTGGAAATGGTGTGGTGCAATGCGGCACGTAACCACTGAGAAGCTTTCTGCATCAAATGGCATCGCTTCGGCTGACCCTTCCCGCCAGCTTACATTGGATATACCGCGAGCCACTTGGTTTTGCTGGGCCTGCGCAAGCATCCCCGGCGACACATCCAGCCCTACCACTGATTGCACATGGGGGGCAAAAGCCAGTGCCGTAAAGCCAGTGCCCGTCGCCACATCCAGCACTGTATCTGTGGGCTGACACTGGGCCTGCGTTAGCAGCCACTCCAACGAGGAGGCTGTCCAAGAGTTCCACTGCGCATTATAATGCGCCGCCTGGCGGTCAAACTGTTCTTTTGCGGAACGGGGGGGCATTTTAAAAGAACTAAGAGACCAAACTTATTTCAAAACTTCCAACACTGCTTATCATCAAGTATAACGTCATGCTTCGCTGTGCTCTGCATGACCGCCTAATCAATACGAGTACAGTGTTAAAAGGCTCAACTTCTACTCGCCGTGCACCAAAGCTGCCACTGCTTCGGCAAGCTGTTGCTGCTGCTGCTGCCGTTCAATCTCCACGGGTGGAGCAGAGCGCACCTCGCAGTCTGGAATAGGGCACCGCTCGCAGGTTTCGTTGACGATGCGCAGGGGAATAGCAGGATCAGAAATAAAGCGAACCGTGCGCTTCAAATTCTCGTCGCAAAGTAGACCCACCGTAACGCTCACCGCTGGCTCGGTAGCCGTGGCCGCTCGCGCCAGTGTCAGGCAGATGTACTCATTATCAGTGCCATAGTAGCGGGAACGCTGGGCACCGATAGTCATAGCTGGTGCGCCCGGTGTGGCTTGCAAGCGCATTTCGGCCAGTAGGCGTAGCGAAATCCAGCGGCGGCAGTAGTGCTCGTGCAACTCATTGCCGTGCGGATTGTGCAAGCGCGAGAGGTGTAGCTCCTTGGTCAGCTCGTAGGGAGCCGCCGCGTTGGCTTGGTCAAAGCGCAGGAAAAACAAGCTTTGAAGGCCAAAATGCCGGGGCAGCAGGTTGGTCAAGCGCTGCATAAACATCTCCGGCGACACGTTGTACTTGGTCAACAAGCCTAGCCACTTGCCCGTGTCCCAGGTCGGCATTTCAAAAAGCTGCTGTAAGTCGCGCACCAAGGTTTCCTCCTCCATGAGTAGGGCGCCGGCGAAGTAGGAAGCTCGGAAATTATTTAATACTTCCTCAAATGAGCGCACCGGAAAGCTAGTGCTTACATAAGGCCGCTCGCTCAGATTTAGGTAGTTGAAAGCTATTTCACGTCCCAATACAAACGCTTCTTGGGCATTGCTCAGGCCCGGCCGGAGCAGCAAGCGCCGGGTTTTAGGTTGAAATACAGACCGCAAGCGCCCGAGCGAGGCGTACTCATCAAGCAGCGTGCGGTCTAGGGAATAGCCGTATTTCTCGATCAGCACACGCTCCAGCTGCCGGGTATCGAAGGGCGCGGCTGCGTTCAGCTTTTGCGCTACGGTGAAGGTGCGTACGTCCTGCTCCAACTCTTCGAAGTAGTTGTCGTGCATTTCTTGGTAGGAGCGCAAGGCAGCCAGAAAAAAATGCTCCTGCCGCATCTCATAGTTGCGGCCTATTTCGAACAGTGTGCTGATGAAAGCATTCATTTTGGCCGGCGCGTCGGCAATTAGCTCCACAATGCGCATCGGATCCAGACCGAACATTTCCAGCGGAAATTCCTTGAGCAAGTCCGATTGTAACAGCTCTGAGATGGGCTCCAGCTTACGGCTAAGGGTTAAGGATGTAAGTTGATCATAGCTCACGCCTAGCACTTTGCTTAAGCTCAGAATCTTATCGGCCTTCGGGTATTTTTTGCCTTTCTCAATCTCATTAAGGTAAGAAACCGATACATCGCAGGCCCGCGCCATCTCGGCCGGTGTGAGGCCTCTTTCTTGGCGCAGCTCGCGCAGCTTCAACCCAAAAATCAAGCGTACTATCTGGCCGTGACTCAGCATATTACAGAAACTATAAAGCAAAAATGGAAGGGAGAGCAGATGTAGATAGCTTCTATTTAGTTACCAAATCACTAGTTGTCACAGCTTGTAAAGCAGGCTGTGACTTATCATTGATGCGGACTTATGTGAACAAATCTACACTTAATGAGCGATTATTAAAATTTAGCGAATTTTCGCTTGTTTAATAAAATTCGCTTTATTATGTTTGATGTATATCTTAACCTTACCATCAAACGACAAGAGCTATGACTTTCCCCGAACCCCACACACTCGTTTCTCCCCCCAAGTATTTGGCTCCAGATCGGGTGAAAGTGCTAGGTACTTATTCGCCTGAGTTTGCCAAGATCTTAACTCCCTCAGCCTTGGCTTTTGTAGCTGAGCTGCACCGCCGTTTCGACCCAACCCGGCGCGATCTGCTGGCCCGGCGAGTAGCACGTCAGCAGGAATTTGCCGCCGGTAAGCTGCCCGATTTTCTGCCCGAAACGCGCCTTATTCGTGAAAAGCCCTGGTCTGTTGCCCCCTTACCGAAAGACCTGCTCGACCGGCGTGTGGAGATAACGGGCCCTGTAGAGCGCAAGATGATCATCAACGCGCTTAATTCCGGTGCCAAGGTGTTCATGGCCGACCTAGAGGACTCCAACGCCCCTACATGGGCCAACGTCATAGAAGGCCAGCGCAACTTGCGCGATGCCGTCCGCCGCACCATTTCCCTCAGCACGCCCACTAAAGAATACCGCCTCCACGATAAAATCGCTACGCTCATCGTCCGCCCGCGAGGCTGGCATTTATTGGAAAAACACGTTTTAGTCGATGGCGAGCCTATCAGCGCTGCGCTATTCGACTTCGGGCTGTACTTTTTTCATAATGCCCACGAGCTGTTGGCCCGTGGCAGTGGCCCGTATTTTTATCTGCCAAAAATCGAAAGCCACCTGGAGGCTCGGCTGTGGAATGATGTGTTTGGAATTGCGCAATGGTCGCTCAAGATTCCGAAAGGCAGTATTAAGGCCACAGTCCTCATCGAGACGTTGCCCGCCAGCTTCGAGCTAAACGAAATATTATATGAGTTGCGCGAGCACTCGGCCGGCCTAAACTGTGGGCGCTGGGATTATATTTTCTCTTACATCAAGCGCCTAGGGCTCAACCCTAACTTCCGTTTGCCCGACCGTGCCCAAGTAACCATGACGGTGCCCTTTATGGCGGCATACTCCCAGCTAGTTATTAAAACCTGCCATCGGCGCGGCGTGCATGCCATTGGTGGTATGGCTGCCCAAATTCCGATTAAAAACGACCCAGAAGCAAACGAAGCCGCGCTAGAGAAAGTACGGCTGGATAAGGTGCGCGAGGCCAAAAACGGCCACGATGGAACCTGGGTGGCTCACCCCGGCCTTGTGCCAGTTGCTTTAGCGGTATTCGATGAGCTGATGCCCAACGCCAACCAGATAGAGCGCAAGCGCGAAGATGTGCACGTAACCGCCGCCGACTTAGTGCAAGCTCCCGAAGGCACCATCACCGAAGCCGGCCTGCGCCTGAACATCGACGTGGCCATTCAGTACCTCGAAGCCTGGCTGGGGGGCAATGGCTGCGTACCCATCTATAATCTGATGGAGGACGCCGCTACCGCCGAAATTTCCCGCGCTCAGGTGTGGCAGTGGCTGCACACGCCCGGCACCACACTCGATGACGGGCGCCCCGTAACGCTGGAACTCTACCGCAGCCTCATCACCGACCAAATGACCCGCATTCATGCGCTGGTAGGGGATGAACGCTACACCCAGGGTCACTACGAGCAAGCCGCCCGCCTCTTCGACCGCCTCGTGACGATCAAAGAATTCACCGAGTTTCTAACCCTGCCCGCTTACGAGCAACTAGCCTAAGCTATTTGGCGTGGTCCTCCTGATTCCGCGGAGCAGTTAGTAACACGACTACCGTAGAACAACCCACGCAAGAACAGGCATCAGCAACGATAATGATCCTACGACTTTGGAGTCGTAGGACCACCTGGCCTCAGCTTCCCTCTTTTCCCAACCTCATAAAAAAAGCCGCTCAATCGAGTAGCCTGGCCACGCTTTGCCCTTTCTCACCGCTACTTCTTAACCTATAAACCGCCATGAACAAGCTCGAACGCATCGCCTCCATTAGCCACGATTGGGCTACAAATCCCCGCTGGAAAGGCATTACTCGGCCCTACACCGCCGAGGAAGTAGTGAAGCTGCAAAACTCTATCAGCATAGAGTATTCCTTGGCCCGGCAGGGCGCTGAGCGGCTCTGGCGCCTCTTGCACTCCGAAGAGTACGTGGCTGGTTTGGGCGCCCTCACCGGCAACCAAGCTGTGCAGGAAGTGCAAGCCGGCCTAAACGCCATTTACCTCAGTGGCTGGCAGGTAGCCGCCGATGCCAACGGCGCCGGCCAGATGTACCCCGACCAAAGCCTATACCCCGCCGACAGCGTGCCCAACGTAGTGAAGCGCATCAATAACGCCCTGCTCCGCGCCGACCAGATCCAGAATCTGACCGGCGACGGCACTGTGCATTGGCTGGTGCCTATCGTAGCCGACGCAGAAGCAGGCTTTGGTGGCAACCTGAATGCCTTTGAGCTTATGAAAATGATGATCGAAGCCGGGGCCGCCGGGGTGCACTTTGAGGATCAACTATCATCGGCGAAGAAATGTGGACACCTGGGAGGCAAAGTATTGGTGCCTACCCAAGAAGCCATCAATAAATTGGTAGCCGCTCGCCTGGCCGCCGACGTGTTGGGCGTTCCCACGTTGGTAGTAGCCCGCACCGACGCCGATGCCGCCGACCTCATCACCAGCGACGTAGACGAGCGTGATCAGGCCTTTGTGCTCACGGAAGAAGGCCGCACCACTGAAGGTTTCTACCGCGTCCGGCCTGGCGTGGAGTCGTGCATAGCCCGCGGTCTGGCGTACGCTCCCTACGCCGATCTGCTCTGGATGGAAACCTCTCACCCTGATCTGGGTCAGGCTCGGCAGTTTGCGGAAGCTATTCATGCTCAATATCCGGGTAAGCTGCTGGCTTATAATTGCTCACCATCTTTTAATTGGGCCAGCAAGCTGAGTGTGGAGCAGATGGAAACCTTCCGGGAGGAGTTAGCAGCACTAGGCTACAAGTTTCAATTTATCACGCTGGCCGGCTTCCATGCCCTGAACACCAGCATGTTTGAATTGGCCCAAGCCTACCGTGAGCGGGGCATGGCTGGCTATTCTGAACTCCAAGAGCGGGAATTTGTCCTTCAGAAGGCTGGCTTCAAAGCCGTGAAGCACCAAGCATTTGTAGGCACCGGCTACTTCGATGCGGTGCAAAATGTGGTGTCGGGGGGCAAAACCAGCACGGTCGCGTTGGTTGGTTCGACCGAAGAGGCTCAGTTTCATGGGTAACCCTAAGCTCGGGCATATGAAATGACTGCGCCATAAGAAATGATACTATAAGCAAGAAAAAGGGCGCTAGGTAAACTACCTAGCGCCCTTTTTCTTATCTATAAGCTAACTGACTATGACTGCAGCGCCTGATCAAAAGGCTCAGCAATTAGACTGTAGTCGAGAGAATGACGCTGGGCCGTTTCGCGTAGAATGGTTTGCTGCCAAGGGCGTAATACGCGCTCAGCACCCAGCTCTACGATATCAGCTACAAGCCGGTTTGACAACACCAAGTTGGCCACATAGCCATTGATATCAGCAGTAATCAAGGTCTTTAGCTGAAGCAACAACTGCTCACGGGCATCGGCGCGGGCGGCTTTTTCGCCGCTCAGCCGCCGCCGGAAGGGGAAGCGGCGCTGCTCGCCGGTAGGAGCCGGCTCGGGTACGGGCACGAAGGTGTCGGGTGAGAGGGCAGCAAGCTGATCCAAGTAAGGGGCGCGTTTCAGCTCGGGGTGGAGACCACGAGCGGCTTTCCAGTCGCTGAGGTCGCGGGGCGTATCGCGGACCAGCTCTGAAAGACGGTCATTAGCAAACACCATGTAAGGCGGCCGATCCAATTGCTTGGCTACCTGGTCGCGCAGCAAGTACAAGTCGCGAAACAAAGGCATCTCGCCGGGCAGAATGCGGTATTTTCCCGCAATGCGCAGATAAGGACGCTCGTCGCGGGTGTAGCGCACGGTTTCCAACGCCTTATTCTCTTCGGCTGCCCAGTGGGAGCGGCCCAATGCTTCTAGCTTGGCCGCCAGGCGGTCGGCTAGCTCAAAAAGATAGATAACATCGTTGGCCGCGTACAACTTCTGTGCCTCCGTAAGGGGGCGTTTCAACCAGTTCGACTTCTGCTCGCCTTTATCTACTTCCAGACCCAACTCACTCTGAATCAGTCGACCCAGAGAAATATTGTTATCGGCTTCGGCGAGCAGCGTGTACTGCACGCTGGTATCGGTGATGTGGCGCACGTGCACGCCATAAAGCTCATCGAGCAGCAGGATATCCGACTTACAGCTATGGAAGACCTTCTCAATCGCGGGGTCGCGCAGCAGCTCCCAGATGGGCTCCAAATCCTGGGCCGGATTGGTAAGAGGAATGGGGTCAATGAGATAAACGCTTGGCCCATCGAAGATTTGGATAAGAGCGAGATTACGGCCGTAGCGGTGGCGCATATCATCAAACTCCAAATCCACGGCAATGCGCGGCGTGCGGCGCATTGCATCAGCCGCGGATTGCACGGCTGCTGGTGTGGTTATATATTGTATTTCAGGGTGTGACATGAAAAATCGAAGCGAAAATCGGAGCCCAAAAGGCAAGCACCGAGGCTGGGGGCATTTTATCAAAGGTAGGCAGGAGTGGGGGGCAAAAGCAATGCCGCCATTTGGCACGTAAGATCGACCGTAACTAGCTGGTCAGCACAGTACTTCGTTGTCTGACTTGCTCTACTTTCGCTCGGATTTCGGCTAGCCCCAAGTTGTGGACGCTGCCCAGATGCGTGGTGGCAAACTCGCGATGTGGCACGTAGCTGCCGTCGTTCACGGCCCGTCCTACCTGTTGGTAAGCCTCCCGGAAAGGCACCCCCGCTTGAATAAGCTGGTTGATGTTCTCCACCGAGAAAACACCGTCGTATTTGGCCTGGTTCAGTAAGTCGGGCTTGATTTTGAGCTGGGGCAGGGCGAAGATGAGC
Source organism: Hymenobacter sp. HD11105 (assembly GCF_054051685.1). NCBI lineage: Bacteria > Pseudomonadati > Bacteroidota > Cytophagia > Cytophagales > Hymenobacteraceae > Hymenobacter > Hymenobacter sp. HD11105. The sequence goes on from NZ_JBSWBR010000001.1 coordinate 1,277,245, forward strand.
ATGTCGAGAATGTCTACAAACTGCATCATAGGCTCGAACAGCAGCTCCTTTAGTAGCTGGAAGTCGCGGTGGTAGCCGCTAGGCAAGTTGTTAATGCAAAGTGCAATCGTGTTGGGCAATGCCTGCAAAGCGTTGCAGCGGGCCCGCACCAGCTCAAACACATCAGGATTCTTCTTGTGAGGCATAATGCTGGAGCCCGTTGTAAAAGCGGACGGCAACTCCACAAATGCCAGATCCTGGCTGTTATACAGCACAAGATCATACGCCAGCTTTGAGAGTGTAGCCCCAACACCCGCTAAGGCAAAACCCAGCGTTTTCTCGGTTTTGCCCCGCAGCATTTGCGCTCCCACCGCACTCACGGCCAACTGCCCGAAACCCATTTCCTGGGTGGTCAGCCTTCTATCAATTGGGAAGCTACTACCAAAACCAGCGCCCGAACCCAGCGGGTTTTGGTCGGCAACGGTGTGTGCAGCTTCGAACAAGGCAATATCCAGCAGCAAATGCTCAGCGTAGGCCGAAAACCATAGCCCGAAGCTGCTGGGCATGGCGGCCTGAAAATGGGTATAGCCAGGCATCAAATCGGCGTGGTGGGTTTCCGCTTTTTGCAGCAAAATATCTACCAGCACCATGATTTTGGCGGCGGCTTGCTCTGTGTAATCTTTCAGGAAAAGCTGAATAGCCGTCAGCACTTGGTCGTTGCGGGAACGGGCGGTGTGGATTTTCTTGCCGGCGTCGCCAAATTTTTCAGTGAGGTAAAACTCAATTTTAGAGTGTACGTCTTCAAAGCTTTCTTCAATCACAAAGTGGCCGGCGGCAATTTCAACTTCCAGTTCTTGTAAACCCTGCAGAAGCTGGTCTTTTTCTTCATCCGAAATCAGCCCGACTTTCGCCAGCATCACGGCTTGCGCCTTGGAGGCTAGCACGTCGAAATGAGCTAGGTATAAGTCCAACTCCCGGTCCTTGCCGACGGTAAAGCGCTCGATTTTCTCATCAACGGCAATACCCTTTTCCCAGATTTTCATATCTAAATAATTGTGCGATTGGTGTAGAGACACGTATTTGTGTCTCCTCGTGGGGGCGAGATGGTAGAATAATTCGTGGCCGATTCGTTCAACGACGAGACACAATTATGTGCCTCTACAGCTGGTTAAAAACGAAAGCCTTCCAGCAGCTCGATGTAACCTTTAATGCCGGCTCTCACCTCGCTAAGGTAGATGTATTCGTCGGGGGTGTGAGAGCGGGCAGAGTCGCCGGGGCCCACTTTCACCGTGGCAAAGGGCATCACGGCCTGATCCGAAAGCGTTGCGGAGCCGAACAGCTTGCGGCCCAAATTTGCCCCCCGCACCACCAGCGGATGCACGGGATCAATGCGCGAGGAGTTCAAATGCACGGATCGGGGAGTTACGTCAGCCTGTATGTGCGCTCGCACGATGCGCACGACTTCCTCATTAGAATACAGCTCGTTGGTGCGAACATCCACCACAAATCGACACGTGTCTGGCACTACGTTGTGCTGGGTGCCCGCCTGCACCTGTGTCACCGTCATTTTTACGGGCCCCAGCAGGTCTGACTCGTTTGGAAAACGGTAGTTACGCAGCCATAACATGTCGTCCAGGGCTTTATAGAGGGCATTTTCGCCTTCGTTGCGGGCGGCGTGGCCGGTGCGGCCGTGGGTTACACAATCCAGCACAACCAAGCCTTTTTCGGCAATGGCTAAGTCCATTTGGGTTGGCTCTCCTACAATACCTAGGTCAATTTTGCCCAGCTGAGGCAAAATGAGACGAATGCCATTCGCGCCCGACACCTCTTCCTCGGCCGTGATGGCGCAAATGAGGTTAAAGTCGGTTTCCTTCTCTTGAAAATAAAGAAAGGTAGCCAGCAAACTCACCGCCGAAGCGCCAGCGTCGTTGCTGCCCAGTCCGATTAGCTTGTCGTCTTCTAACACAGCGCCGAAAGGATCAGCAGTCCAGCTCGTACCGGGCTTTACGGTGTCGTGGTGAGAGTTGAGGAGGATGGTGGGCTTGTGGGGGGCAAATTTACTTGAAACGGCCCATACATTGTGCTGCTTCCGCTGAGGTTGCGCGCCGTGCGCTGTCAGAAACGCAAAAATCAAATCAGCCGTCTTGTCTTCTTCCCGTGAAAAGGAGGGAGTTTGAATAAGCTGAATGAGCAAGCCAATAGCCTTCTCAGAAAGCTGCTTGATTAGTCCCGGCATAAAATTGTTTTTACCGGCTCATTAATCTTCAGCGCATTCTCAATAACCACGGTAGCTACGCCAGCAGCCAGAGCGGCAAAAGCATTGTCGAGCTTAGGTAGCATCCCGGCGGCAATGACGCCGTCGGCTTTCAACTGGGTGTAAAGCGTAGTTGTGATCTGTGGAATCACGGATTGAGGGTTGTCAACGTCAGCGAGTACACCGTCTTTCTCGAAGCAGAAATGCAGCTCTACTTGGTAACGATTGGCTAGCGCGCGGGCCAGAGTACTGGCAATAGTATCAGCGTTGGTGTTGAGCAATTGGCCTTTGCCATCGTGGGTGATGGCGCAGAAAACGGGCGTCAAATTGTCCCCCAGCAGCAGTTGAAGCAGCTCTGCGTTGACGCTTTTCTCGTGCAAGTCGCCCACAAAGCCGTAGTCAATCTCGCCCACAGGGCGCTTGGTGGCCTGGATAACATTGCCATCGGCGCCGGAGAGGCCTAGGGCATTCACGCCTGCTTGCTGGAGCAAGGCCACGATTTGCTTGTTGGTTTTGCCGGCGTAGAACATGGTTACCACGTCCAGAGTGGCGGCGTCGGTGATGCGGCGGCCATTTACCATGTTGGGCAGCATGCCTAGGGTCGTCAGCAGCTCGTTGGCGCCTTTGCCGCCCCCATGCACCACAATTTTCTTACCTGCTACCTGCGCCAGCTCGCTTAGAAAGAAGCTAAGCTGGGCAGTGTCGTCAATAATTCCGCCTCCGATCTTGAAAATTTTTAGGACTTCACTCATGTAGGTAAAATGCGGCACTCAGGTCAGTAAGGGCCGAGTTTGCAGCTAGCAGGGTTGCTAGCTGGTCCGGAGCATATATAAGCTTAACACTTTTTTAAAGCCGGGCCGGTAAAGTTTCCAAAAAAAAACGTCTAGTTTTGCAACGATTTAGCGGCCTATTCGATTTAAACCGCATAAACCTACTCTGTACTACGGTACCTGTCATGATTCTTATCTCTTCTATTGCGCTTCTGCCGCGGCCCACTTTGGCCGTGCGAACAATGCCAGCTTAAGAGCTGGCTGCAATAATTCGCCTGCGTTTTTAGCGCGATAAAAACCGGCGCGGGGCCCTCTTCCAGAACCCCACTCAAGAGAACGTCCACGAATCATCCTTTGACACGAGTGTAAGCCATAGTGCGCCTTTTCTTGCCTCGCTGACAGCCTTTGCTGCCCTAGCGAGACCCAAGCTAACCACCTCTTTTTCCGGGTTTATTTTCCCGAAGCCGGTTTCGGTTGCCGCGTAGCCTTGTCCGTAAGCTCCGCCATTCTTCCTCTCACTTCGTATTACCTGCCATCAGGCACCCCAGTTATACTCCCATGATGATACGCGTAGCCAATGCCGACGACGCTCGGTACGTGGAAACACTTTGTCAATGGTACGAGGAATCGGCCAAACAGCGGGGCGTTGGCATTGCCAAGCGCAACCCCGATTACGTCGCCAAGAAAATGGTGAAGGGCGACTCCATCATCGCTTTTATCGACGACGAGCTGGCCGGTTTCTGCTACATTGAAACCTACGAGAACAACAATTTCGTGGTCAACTCGGGCCTAATTGTGAACACCGCCCTGCGCAAGGAAGGCCTGGGTCGCGCCATCAAGCACGAAGTGTTCAAGCTCTCTCGCAGTAAATACCCCGCGGCGAAGATTTTCGGCATCACTACCAGCTTGGCGGTGATGAAAATCAATACCGAGCTCGGCTACAAGCCCGTGACATTTACGGAGCTAACCCGTAGCGATGACTTCTGGAAAGGCTGCGCGAGCTGCAAGAACTACCCCATCCTCATGGAGAACGACCGCAAAATGTGCCTCTGCACCGGCATGGTCTACGACACTCTGAACGACCAATTCAGCCAGCAGACCATTGAGATTTTAAGTCAAGAAAAATAAAGTTGGTTGTCATGCAGAGCGATAGCGAAGCATCTCGCGTGCTGACGCTAGATTACTAATCTAACGGCGCGAGCGAGATGCTTCGCTACCGCTCTGCATGACGTTCTTACATAGTTAATCAAGAAATGAAAAAGGTAGTTTTAGCGTACAGCGGCGGTTTAGATACGTCATACTGCGTGGTGTACTTGACCAAGGAGTTAGGCCTGGAAGTACACACCGTCATTGTCAACTCGGGGGGCTTTTCTGCCGAAGAATTGCAGCAGATAGAGACCCGTGCCTACGAACTGGGCTCCACCAAGCACGAGGTCATCGACGTCACAACGCGCTTCTACCAAGACTGCCTGCGGTATCTGCTGTTCGGCAATATCCTGAAAAACGACACGTACCCGCTCTCCGTGAGTGCTGAGCGTATGTTCCAGTCCTTGGCCCTGGCCGAGTACGCCCGCGAGCACCAGGCCGACTACATTGCGCACGGCAGCACCGGTGCTGGCAACGACCAGGTCCGCTTCGACGTGGCTTTCTCCGTAATTGCCCCCCAGACCGAAATCATCACGCCCATCCGCGACCAGAAGCTCTCCCGCCAAGCCGAGATTGAGTATCTGCGCAGCCACGGCGTAGAAATGAGCTGGGAAAAGGCCAAATACTCCATCAACAAAGGCATCTGGGGCACTAGCGTGGGCGGCGTCGAAACCCTGACTTCCCACCAGGCTTTACCCGAAACGGCTTACCCAACCCAACTACAGCAGACCGAGCCCACCGCCATCGAAGTCACCTTCGAGAAAGGTGAGCCCGTGGCCCTAAACGGCCAAAAAATGCCCCCCGTACAGCTTATTCAGGAGCTAAACGAGCTAGCCGGCCAATACGCTATCGGCCGTGACATTCACGTGGGCGACACGATTCTTGGCATCAAAGGCCGCGTAGGCTTCGAGGCCCCGGCTCCGCTAATTCTGATCAAAGCCCACCACTTGCTGGAAAAGCATACCTCGTCGCGCTGGCAGCTACTGCATAAGGACTACATCGCTAATTGGTACGGCACGCTGCTGCACGAGGCCCAGTACCTCGACCCCGTGATGCGCGACATGGAAGCTTTCTTAGAGTCGTCGCAGGCCCGCGTGTCGGGCACGGTGTTTATCAAGCTGAAGCCGTATCAGTTTGAGCTGCAAGGCATTGATTCCAAATATGATATGATGCGCTCCAAAGTGGCGACCTACGGCGAGGAAAACGACGCCTGGGATGCCCGCGACGCGCAGGGCTTCATCAAAATATTCAGCAACCAGCTCAAAATTCACAGCAGCTTCAATGGCGAAGGTTAAGGTAGGCATCGTAGGTGGGGCCGGCTACACGGCCGGCGAGCTGATTCGCATTCTGCTGGTCCATCCTCAGGTGACGATTAGCGCGGTAGTCAGTTCTTCCAACGCGGGCAACCCAGTCTACCACGTGCACGACGACCTGGTAGGCGAAACCGATCTGCGCTTTCAAAGCGACCTGAACGGCGACGAAGAAGTAGTTTTCCTGTGCTTAGGCCACGGCAATTCCCGCAGTTTTCTAGAGAAGAACAGCGTACCTTCGGGCGCCAAAATCATTGACTTAAGCAATGATTTCCGCTTGAACATGGACAAAGATGTTGCTGAACGCAGCTTCGTGTATGGCCTGCCAGAGCTGAACAAAGCCGCTATTCAATCGGCCCAAAACGTTGCCAATCCTGGCTGCTTCGCCACGGCTATTCAGCTGGCTTTGCTACCGCTAGCGCAAGCTGGGCAGCTCACCGACGACGTGCACGTATCGGCCATCACCGGTTCTACGGGTGCTGGGCAGAGCTTGTCGGAGACAGTGCACTTCTCGTGGCGCACTAATAACGTATCCATTTACAAGCCCTTCACCCATCAGCACCTTGGTGAAATAGGGGAGAGCCTGACGCAGCTACAGCCCCAATTAGAGGGCGCCATTCACTTCATTCCTTACCGCGGCAATTTCTCGCGGGGTATCTTCGCCAGCGTGTATACGCCTTCGGATCTAAGTCAGGATGAAGCGCGGCAGCTATTCAAGGATTTCTACGCTGATGCCCCTTTTACTACGGTTTCGGACAAAGAAATTCATCTGAAGCAGGTCGTGAACACCAATAAGTGTGTGCTGCACGTGCAGAAATTCGGCAAGCAATTACTCGTCACGTCGGCTTTGGATAACCTGATAAAGGGAGCATCTGGGCAGGCGGTGCAGAACATGAACCTACTATTCGGGTACCCGGAAAATCAAGGGCTTCAGCTTAAATCAGTCGCTTTCTAATGGATTTATTCAACGTCTACCCGCTCGTTAACATCACGCCGGTAAAGGCGCTAGGAGCAACGCTTTGGGACGAAAACGGTCAGGATTACCTGGATTTTTACGGCGGTCACGCCGTTATTTCCATCGGCCATAGCCACCCGCATTACGTTCGTCGCATCAGCGAGCAGCTGAACCAGATCGGGTTTTACTCCAACTCGGTCCAAATTCCGATTCAAACCGAACTAGCTCAGAAGCTAGGCGAAGTCTCCAGCTACCCCGATTACAGCCTGTTCCTGTGTAACTCCGGTGCCGAGGCCAACGAAAATGCGCTGAAATTAGCCTCATTTCACACCGGCAAAAAGCACGTTATTGCCTTTAAAGGTGCTTTCCACGGTCGTACCTCTGGCGCGGTAGCCGCTACTGATAACGCTAAGATTGTAGCGCCGTTCAACGCGGGCCACGGCATTTCCTTCGTCGGCTACGACTTGGCTGAAGTAGAGCGCGTAATGCAGAGCGAAGATGTTTGCGCCGTCATTGTAGAGCCAATCCAGGGCGTGGGGGGTATTATTATGCCTTCTGACGAATTTCTGCAAGGCTTGGCTGCGCTCTGCAAATCGCACGGCGTCGTGCTTATTGCTGATGAAGTGCAAAGTGGCTACGGCCGTAGCGGCCGCTTCTTCGCCCACCAGCACGCCAGTATTCAGCCCGATATTATTTCGGTGGCCAAAGGCATGGGCAACGGCTTCCCCATCGGCGGCATCCTGATTTCGCCGGAGCTGAAGGCATCGTACGGTTTGCTGGGCACTACGTTCGGCGGCAACCACCTAGCTTGTGCTGCCGCGTTGGCAGTGTTAGAAGTAATTGAGCAGGAAAACCTGATAGCCCACGCCGATGAGCTGGGGGGCTATTTGCGATCTGAATTAGAAGCTAATGCTCAAGCTCAGGAAATCCGCGGCCGCGGGTTGATGGTCGGCATCAAGTACGACTTCCCCATCAAAGATCTGCGCGACAAGCTGCTGACGGAGAACCACATCTTCGTTGGCAATGCCTCCGACCCGACAGTCTTACGGTTGCTGCCCCCGCTTAATATCACGAAAGCAGAAGTAGACCGGTTTCTACAGGCACTATACACGCTAACAGAGAAATCGGTAGAAGTTATTCAACAAGCTTCTGCACTTGATTAGAGCTAAAAATTAGCTCCCTTCTTCAACTGAGGAGGGGAGCTAATTTTTAGCTCTAAGTATAATTACCAACTAGATTTCTTTTCAACTGATGAAACAAGTAAAGCTAGTCCTAGAAGACGGCACCGAAATCATGGGTACTTCCTTCGGGGCGCACACCTCGGCCGCAGGTGAAGTAGTATTCAGCACGGCCATGACGGGCTACCCCGAAAACCTGACGGACCCCTCGTTCAGGGGGCAAATCTTGGTGCTGACTTATCCGATGGTGGGTAACTATGGCGTACCTGGCGAGGAGCTGTACGAGTCGATATCCAAGATTTTTGAGTCGGATAAGATTCATATCTCCGGGCTGGTCGTCAACTACTACTCCGAGGAGCACAGCCACTGGAACGCTGCCAAAAGCCTCGGCGACTGGCTGGCGGAGTACAATATCCCCGGCATTTTCGGTGTGGACACGCGCATGCTCACTAAAAAGCTGCGCGAGAAAGGCGCCATGCTCGGTAAGATTGTAGCCGAAGACGATGTGCCGCTCCACGATCCTAACCAGGAAAACCTGGTCGCCCAGGTAAGTCCAGCCGGCGTGCAGCACTATGGCAAAGGCCAGCACAAAATCGTGCTCGTCGATTGTGGCACCAAGACCAACATCATCCGCTGCTTCCTGGAGCGCGACGTGGAGTTGATCCGCGTGCCCTGGGACTATAACTTTACCACGCTCGACTACGACGGCCTGTTCCTCAGCAATGGTCCCGGCGACCCGAAGATGTGCGAAGCTACGATCGGTCACCTTCAAACCGCTTTGCAGCAGGATAAACCCATCTTCGGCATCTGCCTGGGCTCTCAGCTCATGGGCCTGGCCGCGGGCGGTGACACGTTCAAGCTGAAGTACGGCCACCGCAGCCACAATCAGCCCGTGAAGCTCACCGGCACCCAGCGCAGCTATATCACCAGCCAGAATCACGGCTTTGCGGTAGACACCGACACGCTACCCGCCGAGTGGGAAATGCTGTTCGAAAACCTAAACGACGGTACCTGCGAAGGCATCAAGCACAAAACCAAGCCGTTCTTTTCCACCCAGTTTCACCCCGAAGCTGCTGGTGGGCCGCAGGATACGGAGTATCTGTTTGATGATTTTCTGAAAACGGTAGCGGAGTACAAAGCAGCCAAAGCGTAGTAAATGCTTAGTCATCAGTTTACAAAATCCCGGCCGGTAGTACTTCTACCATATCAGAAGGTTTGGGCTAGAGAGTTTACTGAAATGGCTGAGCGTATTCGTACTGTAACCGGTGATGCCATTTTGCGCATCGACCACATTGGCTCTACGGCTGTACCCGCTCTGTCTGCAAAGGATGTAATTGATATACAATTAACTGTGGCGAGTATTGAGAATACGGCTATTCTAATAAAGTCTTTAGAGGAAGCCGGTTTTCAACCAAGAAACTCATTTGAATACGATGAATTTCATGGTTTGCCGTCCCAATCTCCAGAGCTGCGCAAAATCTATATTCGTGAGCCACTGGGTGAACGACGCTTCCATATTCATGTGCGTGAAGCTGGCCGATTTAATACTCGATTTGCGCTGTTATTTCGAGATTACCTCTGCGCCAATGATCATGCGCGTGCGGAATACGAGCTATTAAAGTGCCGCGCTGCCAAACTGTTCCCGGACAGTATAGATGGATATCTTTTCCTGAAAGAACCGGCGTTCCATTTAATCTATTACGCTGCCGACTTATGGGCTGAAAAAATAGGCTGGGAACCTGTTGCAACGAATACTAGAGATTCTTGTGAATAGCTGACCTTAGTGAAGCCATAAGCACGCTTCGGCTGTGTTCTACCTGAGGTTATTCTCTTCTCATCCACCACTTCCTAACGCACTACTCTTATGCAAACGAAAAGTAGAAGTTTTCAGAACTGGGGAATTTTGCTGTTAGGAGCAGTAGCATTTGCAGCGTTTTACTTCATCAAGAACCTTAAGGGAGAGGACGTCTTCAAACTGGCATTAGGCAAAAAGTCCGATGTGGTGGTTGCTGCCCTGAATGGCGCTAAATCTTCTCCCAGAATACTTAGCCGTACGGGGAAGATTGTATCCAAAGATTTTAAGCTGGACAAGCTGGGCCCTAGAGAAGATTCACTTGCTTTTCGGGTCATTCTGAAAGGCGAGAAGTCCACCGCAACGATTAAAACTCAGGTAGTCAAACAGCCATCTGGCGAGTGGAAGATGATAAAGAGCGACACCACCTTTACGAACTAAGAACAAAAACACCAACCTAATCCAACGAGCCACGCGCTTTGGCGGGCTCTGCACCACTGCCTTTGAACATGACCGCACTAGCGGCCTGTTACCTCAACTCTAAGAATGGAAAAACCCAACAAAGTTCTCGTCCTCGGTTCTGGCGCCCTTAAAATCGGAGAAGCCGGAGAGTTTGATTATTCTGGCTCGCAAGCCCTGAAGGCGCTGAAAGAGGAAGGCATCCGCACCATCCTTATCAATCCCAATATTGCCACCGTGCAGACGTCGGACAACATTGCCGATGATGTGTACTTCCTGCCCGTGACGCCTTACTTCGTGGAGGAGGTTATCAAGAAGGAGCAGCCCGATGGTATTTTAGTGGCCTTTGGGGGGCAAACTGCCCTGAACTGCGCCGTGGCGTTGTTCCGCGACGGGGTGTTTGACAAATACAACGTGAAGGTCCTGGGTACGCCCGTACAGTCCATCATCGACACCGAGGATCGGGATATTTTCAAGGAGAAGCTCGAACAGATTGGGGTGTTCTGCGCGCGCAGCGTGGCTGTGACGAACATGGAAGACGCGCTGGCGGCGGCCGAGAAAATTGGCTTCCCGATTATCGTGCGGGCAGCATTTGCTCTGGGTGGCCTCGGTAGTGGGTTTGCCAATGACATGGATGAGCTGCGAGCCCTGGCCCAGAAATCCTTCACGACGTCCGACCAGATTCTGGTGGAAGAGTCGCTGAAGGGGTGGAAGGAAGTGGAGTACGAAGTGGTGCGCGACCAGTATGATAACTGCATCACGGTTTGCAACATGGAGAATTTCGACCCCATTGGTATTCACACCGGAGAGAGCATCGTCGTGGCGCCTTCGCAAACGCTAAGCAACCGCGAGTACCACAAGCTGCGTAGCATCGGCATTAAGACCATTCGCCACCTCGGCATTGTGGGCGAGTGCAACATTCAGTACGCTCTCGACCCGGTTTCGGAAGATTACCGCGTGATTGAGGTGAATGCGCGCTTGTCGCGCTCCTCGGCGCTGGCTTCTAAGGCAACAGGCTATCCGCTGGCTTTCGTGGCTGCTAAGCTGAGCTTAGGCTACTCGCTGTCAGAGCTGAAAAATAGTGTGACGCAGACGACTACAGCCTTTTTCGAACCGGCCTTGGACTATGTGGTGGTGAAGCTGCCGCGCTGGGACTTGGGTAAGTTCGAGGGCGTAAACCGGCAAATTGGCTCCGCCATGAAGAGCGTGGGCGAGGTGATGGCAATCGGCAAATCCTTCGAGGAAGCTATTCAAAAAGGCCTGCGTATGCTGGATACCGGCAAGCGTGGCTTCGTGGCAAATAGGCCCGAGGATGTCGATATTGCTACTATCGACAAGCTGCTGAGCGAGCCAAACGAGGAGCGCATCTTCGCTATTAATCTGGCGTTTGAAGCTGGCTACACATTGGAACAAGTGCACGCGCTGACCCGGATTGACCACTGGTTCTTGCAGCGTCTCTACACCATTTTTGAGCTGGGAAACAAGCTGGCGTCAGGTCGTGAAAACGGGCTGAACGGGCTCGAAACCCTTCTACTGCGCGAAGCCAAAAAAGCTGGCTTCTCGGACCAGCAAATAGCCGTGAAGCTGCTAGGCGAAGGCGACGTGAAAGCCGACGAGCTACTGGTACGTGCGCGCCGCAAGGCGCTGGGCGTGCTGCCTGTTATCAAGCAGATTGATACGCTGGCGGCCGAGTTTCCGGCGAAAACCAATTACCTCTACAGCACTTATCACGGCACCGAAAACGACCTGGAGCCCGAAATCAACAAGTCGGTGGTGGTGCTGGGCTCGGGTGTATACCGCATCGGCAGCTCCGTGGAGTTTGATTGGTGCGGTGTGCAGGCCGTGCAGACGGCCGCTGAGGAAGGCTACAAAACTATCATCATCAACTACAACCCCGAAACCGTCAGCACCGATTACGATGTCAGTGACCGGCTGTACTTCGAGGAGCTGAGCTTCGAGCGGGTGATGGATATACTTGAATTTGAGCAGCCGGGGGGCATTATTTTGTCCACTGGGGGGCAAATTCCGAACAACCTCGCTACCCGTTTGGCCGATGCGAATGCGCCCGTCCTGGGTACGGCGCCGGCTCGCATTGATGAAGCGGAGAACCGCCATAAGTTCAGCAGCATCATGGATGAGCTGGGCATTGCGCAGCCCCGCTGGAAAGAGCTGACTTCGCTGGATGCGATGTTTGAGTTCGTGAACGAGGTAGGCTACCCCGTACTGATTCGTCCGAGCTACGTGTTGTCGGGGGCATCTATGAACGTGGTTTCCAACGCGTTTGAGATGGAAGCATTTCTGCGGGCGGCTGCCGAGGTAAGCGCCGAATACCCGGTCGTGGTTTCGGAGTTTATACAGGAAGCTAAGGAAATTGAGCTGGACGCGGTGGCCGACAAGGGCGAAATCGTGAGCTATGCCATATCCGAGCACGTGGAGTTTGCCGGCGTGCACTCCGGCGACGCCACTATGTACTACCCGCCCCAGCGCGTGTACGTGGGCACGGTGCGCAAGCTCAAAGTCATTGCTGAGAAGATTGCCAAGCGCTACGAAATCAGCGGGCCATTTAACATCCAGTTCTTGGAGAAAAACCGCGAAATCCGGGTGATTGAGTGCAATATCCGCGCCTCTCGCTCCTTCCCGTTCGTATCCAAGGTCTCGGGCCACAACCTCATCCGCAAGGCCACCCAGGTGTTGCTGGGTAAGAAAGTGGAGCGCGACGCGAGTGAGTTGGTCTATGATCTGCCCTTCGTGGGCGTGAAGGCTCCGCAGTTCTCATTTACCCGCCTGCCCGGCGCTGATCCGGTACTGCGTGTGGACATGGTGAGCACCGGCGAAGTTGGCTGCCTGGGCGACACGGCCGAGGAAGCCCTTATGAAATCGATGCTGAGCGTGGGCTACAAGATTCCGCAGAAGTCGGTGCTGATCTCCAGCGGCCCTATCCTCTCTAAGATAGCGCTGCTGGAATCTGCGCGACTGTTGGTGCAAAGCGGCTACACCATTTACGCCACGCAGGGCACGCACCGCTTTTTTGCAGAAAACAACGTGCCTAGCTCCCTCGTCTTCTGGCCCGACGACCACCAAGAGCCCAACGTGCTGACTTACCTCAAGGAAAAGAAGATCGACCTAGTCATCAACATACCCAAAAACCTCTCAAAAGGCGAGTTGGACAACGACTACAAAATCCGCCGCACCGCCGTGGACTTCGGCGTGGGCTTGCTGACGAATGCGCGGCTAGCCAAGGCGTTCATTCAAGCCTTCTGCACGCTGAAGCTGGAGGATCTGAAGATCAAGAGCTGGAACGAGTATAAGGCGATGTAGAGACGCATATTTGCGTCTTGACGTTGAACATTATGCGCCACGAAGACTTGCCGGAACGCTGGAAGCTCAAGCTTCATGAATATTTGGTTGCCAAAGGAAGCACCGAGCTTAATAAGCTCGGTGCTTCCGATTTTCCACTGGACGGTGTAATACAAATCCAGTTTGAAGATGACTCAAAAGTTGAGTTTAAATACGCTTTTACTATTGAGGCACCAGGGTTTCGGGAAGTAGCTGTTTTTACTGAGCACTGCGGTTACCATCTGTTTCCGCTATATGCTGGTTTGGATTTGAAAGTCAGTGACGAATAGACATTCTGATATGAAGGCCGGATCTACATTCTGGAATAAGTTATGGATAGATATAGGAGTAGCACGTTTGCATATAGCATGGCTGTTTATTCTACTTCCTTTTGTATACCTATTGAGCGTAGGTGCTGCCAAAACCTTTAAACAGTATCGAGTTGCCACCACAGGCTTAACCACAAAAGCGTTTCTTACTTCACAGTTATACCAAGGGCTGAGAAACAATAACGGCTACTACTACCATTTTAAAGTAAAAGACAAGCTGTACACTGGCCATACCATGAATATTGTCGGATATAGTCCGGGGGATAGTATTGATATCATGTTTTTGAAGAAAATGCCGGAGGTTAATTACGATCAAAAATTCTTGCACGATAACTACTAGCTTTTTGACAGCAGTAAGCTTCCACACTTCACCCCTTAATGAAAAACTTCACCTCCTTCGCCGACGCAGGCGATTATAAAACCCTATTGCAGCAAGCCCTAGAAATCAAGGCAAATCCATACGGATACCAGCATATCGGCAAGAATAAAACGGTCGGGCTAATCTTTTTCAATCCTAGTCTGCGTACCCGTCTCAGCTCTATTAAAGCAGCTTACAACCTCGGCGCCCAAGCCTGGGTGCTCAACGCTGGTGCCGATTCTTGGACGCTGGAAATGGCCGATGGCGCGGTAATGAACGGCGGCACCCAGGAACACATCAAGGAGGCTATTGCCGTAATGAGCCAGTATTGCGATGTATTGGGCGTGCGCACCTTCCCTACGCTCAAGGACCGCGAAGCCGACTATAGTGAGGAAGTTTTCAACAAGATTTTGAAGTACGCCACTGTACCCGTTATCAGCTTGGAAAGCGCCACGCTCCACCCGCTCCAGTCGTTTGCCGACCTGATTACGGTGGCCGAGCACAAGCAAAAGGAGCGTGTAAAAGTAGTGCTGACTTGGGCTCCGCACGTGCGTGCCTTGCCCCAATGCGTACCCAACTCCTTCGCCGACTGGTTCTCGGAAGTTGATTGGGTTGATTTTGTCATCACTCACCCCAAAGGCTACGAATTAGCCCCCCAGTTCACTAAAGGCGCTCGCATTGAATACGACCAGAAGAAGGCCCTGGAAGGCGCCGATTTTGTGCAGGCTAAGAACTGGAGCAGCTACCTTGATTATGGCCAAGTTATCAGCAACGACTCTGCCTGGATGCTTACGCCTGAACACATGGCTGCCACTCACGAAGCTAAGTTTCTACACTGCTTACCTGTACGCCGCAACGTAGAAGTATCAGATGCTATTCTGGATTCGCCCAACTCGCTGGTGATTCAGGAGGCTGGCAATCGGGTGTTCTCGATGCAAACCGTGCTGCACGAGATGTTAAAGTAGCTAATCAAAGTAGCTCGAAATCAAAAAGCCCCCCAGCTGCTGCTGGGGGGCTTTTTGTTGTCTATGAAACCTGGTTTTAGATTATGCTTTATGTTATATGGCTCTGTACCATTATAAGTATGTTCTGGTTCATACAGTTATAATGGGTGGGCAGCCAGAGCATTATACTGAAGCATACAGTTCCGTATAAGTGCTATGCAAGTTGCCACCGGTTGCCTCTATCAGCGAGGTTGCTCATAATTGTAATATACTGTTCGTTAATTGAGATAATTTTTTATGAATAATATGATAATGATAATAATTAGAAAACACTAATACTTATAATTATTATACTTTTTTACTTAGGAAACAGCAAGGCTAATTGTGTGTTTCCTAAAGCAATTGGGATTGGACTGTATCTATTACTAATGAAGATGTTAAGAAAATATGTCTTATCAAAAAACGTTTAAAATGGGCCGATTAGCCAGTTTAATAGGCTAGTACATTACATTCAAATAAAAACACTAGGATTATTGGCTTATGTAATTTGGTATTAAGTTGTCATTAAAAAGCATTTATTCAGTAGATTAAACCGCGCACCTAATTCTGACGAGCTAGGGGGTAGGAGTGCGCGCAAGCCATATTTATAATTTTTTCCACTTTTAACACCTGTCCAACTGGTTGGCCAAACCAGTATTTTTTTCACTTTAACTAGGCCTAAAGCCAAATCCTAATGAAACACAAACTTTTACTCTCTCTTGTCTGGTGCTTGCTGCTGGCCACGACTGCGTGGGCGCAAACCCGGGAAGTGACTGGCCGCGTGACCGACTTCGACGGCTCGGGCCTGCCCGGTGTAACGGTGCTCGAACGCGGAACCACGAACGGTGTGAGCACCAGCGCCGATGGCACCTTTTCGCTGAGCGTGCAGCCGAATGCTACGCTGGTGATTAGCTCCATTGGCTACATCACGCAAAATATCGCGGTAGGCACGCAGTCAGTGATTAATGCCCGCCTGGGCACCAACGAAACGCTCCTGAATGAAGCCGTAGTTGTGGGTTATGGTAGCCAGTCAAAATCTGAGGTGACGGGCTCCGTAACACAGCTCAGCAGCAAGGATGTAGAAAACGTGCCGGTAGTAAGCTTTGAGCAAGCTATTCAGGGCCGCACCCCCGGTGTCACCATCAACCAAACTTCCGGTAAACTGGGAGCAGGTGTTCAAATCCGCGTACGTGGTGCCTCGTCCGTAACGGCTTCGAACCAGCCTCTGTATGTGATTGACGGTATTCCTGTTACGTCGCAGGACGTTGGTTCGGATGTAGAGCCCCTGAATCCGCTAGCTGACTTGAACCCGAATGATATTGAGTCTATTACTATTCTTAAGGACGCTGCTTCTTCCGCCATCTATGGCGCACGCGCTTCCAATGGCGTAGTGCTTGTGACTACCAAGAGTGGCCGCCAGGGACAAACTAAGGTGAATGTTGGCTACTACATCGGTACCAGCGAGACTACCAGAAGACAAAAATTCCTGAACGCCGAACAGTACAAGGAGTTGTTCACGGAAGCAGCCGAAAATGAGGGCTATGATATTGAGGAGGAACTTGCTTCTGTTGGTATCGACCTCAACTCAACGGCTGATCAAAACTGGGCTAATGAAGCCTTCCGCACTGGTAAAGTAACTCAGTATGACGCTAACGTTAGCGGAGGTGATGCCAAAACCCGCTTCTATTTGAGCACTACTTACAACGATCAAACGGGTATTATCGTCGGTAACCGTTTCCGTCGGGGCAGTGCTCGCATCAACCTGGATCACTCTATTACGGATAAGGTAAGAGTGGGCTTGAACTTGTCATTGACGCGCTCGGTAAACGATCGTCTTCCCAATGATAATGCCTTCACTAACCCAGTGCAGCTAAACGCATTGCCGCCGTTGCAACCCAAAATCGATCCTGAAACTGGTGAACTGAACAGGCGGACACTCTACACAAATAACTTGATTGATATTGATTTGGGAACAAACCGGGCAGGTACCTACCGATCATTCAGCAATGCTTATTTGTCGTTCAACCCAATCAAAAACCTGACTATTCGCACGGAGGCTGGTGCCGACTTCCTGAACCTGAATGAAGATCAATATTACCCAACCGGAACATCGAGCGGTGGTAATACAGGCTATGGCTATAGCAACCAGGTGCAGGTGATGAACTACACCACCAACAACACAGCCAACTATCTGCTGACGCTCAACGAGGCACACAGCATTGAAGCTTTGGCTGGTTTCTCTTTCCAGCGCTCTGATGCGAAAGAAACAGCTGCTGAAGGACGGGGATTCCCAAATTCAGAATTTACCCGAGTTGCCAGTGCTGCTATCAAAACGGGCGGTTCAAGCTCATCGCGGGACGAGTTCTCGTTCGTTTCGTTCTTCGGCCGCGTCAACTATGCTTACCAGGGTAAGTACCTGCTGTCGGGTAGCGTCCGTCGCGACGGCTCATCGCGCTTCGGTTCCAACAATCAGTATGGTACCTTCGGCGCTGGCTCCTTGGGCTGGGTGATCTCGGAAGAAAACTTTCTGCAGGAGAACTCTATCGTCAACTTCTTGAAAGTGCGGGCTAGCTATGGTCTGACTGGTAATGCTGAGATTGGCAACTTCCTCTCCCGTGGTCTATTCAACGCCCTTCCATATGCCGACCAAGCGGGTATCCGTCCTAGCACTGTTGTGGGCAACCCCGATTTAACGTGGGAGACTACCGCTCAAACGGACATTGGTTTGGAGTTCGGTTTCTTCGACAACCGCATTTCCGGTGAAATTGACGTGTATCAGAAAAACACGGATGATTTGCTGCTCAGCCGCTTGCTGCCTTATGTAAATGGCTATCGTAGCGTAACTGAGAACGTGGGTAAGCTTGAGAACCGCGGTCTGGAAATTTCCTTGAACACGCGCAACTTTGATAAGGAATTCAAGTGGAGCACCAACTTCAACATTTCCTTCAACCGCAACAAAATCACCGAACTGGCTGCACCTATCCAAAGCGGACAGCTAGCTAGCGTGCGCCAGGGTCAGCCAATTGGTGTATTCTGGGGTCGTAAGTATGCTGGTGTAGATCCTGCTAATGGTGATGCCTTGTATTATGCCGAAGATAACTCTACCACGACTGACATTACCCAGTCGCCCTTACAAGTTGTTGGCAATCCAAATCCTAAATACACAGGTGGTGTCACCAACACCTTCTCATTTAAAGGTTTTGACCTGAATGTGCTTGGCCAGTTTGTATATGGCAACGACATCTACAACTCAGCTGGTATTTATCAATCCGTGAACGCGGACTACTTTGATAACCAGTCTGCCGACCAATTAAGACGCTGGCAGAACCCTGGTGATATCACTGATGTTCCTCAAGCCCGCCTTTATGCCGCAAACGGAACACAGGTTTCTTCGCGCTGGATTTCGAAAGGCTCTTTCCTGCGGGTGAAAAATGTAACCCTGGGCTATACACTGCCTGCTTCGGTAGCCAAGATAGGCTTCCTGCAAACCGCTCGCGTATATGTACAAGCTCAGAATCTAGCTACCATCACCAATTACGATGGCTATGATCCAGAAGTGAACACTGCTGCATTTACTTCGCGCACTGACAACCAGCCTGCCGGTCAGAGCAACTATGTACTTGGTGTTGACTTCTACACCCCGCCGTTGGCTAAAACCTTCTTGGTCGGCCTCAATCTAGGTTTTTAATTCCTTGACGTAACTTCTGATGAAAACGATATTTTTTCGGTCGGCTGCTTTGCTAGCCCTGGGCTTAAGCCTGGGCTTGAGCTCATGCGATGACAAACTCGAAATCGATCCTTCCCAATCGATAGATGCTACTACAGCGCTTGGTAATCAAGCTAATGTAGGAAGCGCTGTAGTGGGTATGTACGCCCAACTGGGTGGGCCAACGTTGTATGGTACTGACCTGATTTTGGTGCCTGAATTCATGGCTGCTGACAATTACATTCAGTTTCAGGGCAGTTTTGCTAACTATCGCCAGTTCTTTAATAGACAAACAAACGCACAGAATAGTACCGCCGAAACTATTTGGCGTGGTGCATATGAGGCTATTAACCAAGCTAACCTGATCCTTGACGCGCTGCCGGTAGTAACGACGCCGGCTTTGAAGAGCCAGTATGAGGGAGAAGCCCGCTTTGTTCGGGGCCTTCTGTACTTCGAGCTTGTGCGTCTTTATGCTAAGCAGTACGAGCCTGGTGGTGCCAACGCACAGCTTGGAGTACCGATTAGCTTGGTGCCAGTGAAAAGCGTGGAGCAGGCTTCTGCCTTAGGAACCCGCGCTACGGTGGCGCAAGTGTACACACAAGTTTTAGCAGACTTGACTGCGGCCACTGAATTGCTGCCTGCCACCAATCCTACACGTGCTACTTCGTTCACAGCTAAGGCACTATTGGCGCGTGTATATCTACAGCAGAGCAACTTCGCACAAGCTCGCACTCTAGCCGACGACGTAATCCGGAACAGTGGCAGATCGTTGGCTCCTACGCTTTCGTCCGTATTTACTGGTCGCAATACCTCGGAAACTTTACTGGAGATTCAGCAAAACGATCAGAATAACGCTGGTACCGCTAACGCAGGTCTGGCTACCTTCTTCTCCAGCATTGGTCAGCAAGGACGTGGTGATATACGGGTGCTGCCTGCTTTTGCCGGTCTCTATGAGGCAACAGATGCTCGCGGTACGGCCTCGCTTCTGTATGAGGGTACGGGCACTAACCGGCCTGCTGGCCAATTGCGCACGGGTAAGTTCACAGCATTTGGCCAAAACATTCCGCTCATCCGCTTGGCTGAGATGTATTTGATTCGGGCAGAGACTGCATTCCGTGCTGGGGACGCGACTACCGCTCTTGCTGACGTAAACCGTGTTCGGACTCGTTCAAGTGCTACACCACTCACTGCTGATCAACTTACCTTGGCCGCCATTCTCCGCGAGCGGCAATTAGAGTTGGCATTCGAAGGCTTCCGTCTGCACGATCTGAAACGCACCGGAACCAATATTTTTGTTCCGGCCACTGGTACCAATCCTGCTAGAGAGGTAAGTATCAACGATAATATCCTTGTGCTTCCAGTCCCGCAGCGTGAGATAAATATCAACACAGGTCTAGTTCAGAACCCCGGGTACTAATCCGGATAGGAAAGTATCTAAAAAGCCCCCCAGAGAATTCTGGGGGGCTTTTTTATAAATTAAGCTTAAGCTGATTTTTACAGTCGGCGATGCCCTAGCCTTCTAGGCGTTTGCGCTAGCCCTTCTACAATACAAACTGCATCTTCTGGACTTCCTATTCAGCGGAGATCTTACTTGCTAAAGCCTATTCATCCTCGTCGTCATCATCGTCATGTAGCGCGTCGAAGTCTATTTCCTGAGCTAACGCCAATGCTTCTTCGATTACCGCATCCATCATTTCTTTAGTGTCGGCGTCGAGGGTCCGCTCAAAGAGGTGCAGAATTTCTTCGCCCTCGTCATTCACATATAAGTTGGTATACAGCCGCTCAAACAGCTTCGCGTCGCGGGTGATAACGGTATCAATGTCGGCTACGGAGCGAGCACTCAGGGCGCGGTGTAGCACGTCGAGCACGCGGCGGCTTTCCTCGTGGTCGCCTAGGTCGGTGAGCAGCTTGAGCAATGACATGGCCACCCCTAGGCGTACGCGCTCAAACCGAAAGGGGATATCGTTGCGGCTGGCGTGCTCGAAGGTGGCGTATGCGGCCGTATCGGGCTCGGTAAGGTAGTAGGCCGCGTCGGCGTCGGTGCGGAAGGCAGCGCGCAGCAGTTGTTCGTAACGGAGAGCACTCATAAAGGCAGGCAAATAAATGTGGCGTCGGTGGGCCTGAGGATGCGGCCAAAAAGCCCCCCAGCAGACAAAGACGTAACCTAAAAGGCGAAAGGTACGATTGGAGAAAAGACAGTGCGTCTTTTTAATCGGCAGTTGCATTCATCTAAAGCAACAGAAAGCCGGTTTACGAGACGTTCTTTTCCTAGTTGACAAACTCTTTAAACGCAACACCGATGACACATAAGAAAAAATGGCTCCTCTTTGCCCCGTCTGGCCTCATGTTGGTTGGCTTTGGCACCTGCCTAATTCAGTGGGCTACGAGCCTTCAGCGCAAGCAAGTACCCACTAGCGAATGGGTGGCCGCCGGTACCCTGGCGCTGGGCGTCTTCAATGCAGGATTGTGCGTTTTTGGCCGCGGCGTATCAGAGGGCGTGCTCTACGAGTTACGCGAGAAAGGCCCCTCGGCGGTTGTCACGGACGAAATTCCACAGGCAGAATCTTAGTCTAAGCGGAAGCTAAATAGAAGCCGAAGAACTACAACACCTGTGGTTCTTCGGCTTCGTGGTTTCTAGATAGCACAGCAATAGCGGTCGCAAGAGGTTGCAAACGTTAGAAACCACCACCAACCATGGCGCTTACTTAAACATTAGCTGGTGAGAGCCGTAGGCAAATTGTCGAGCTAACAAGCTTAATCGAGGGATATAGACGATTATTAATCTGTTGATTACTAATATTTAACTCTCGTCTGGCTCCGCAAACTCAGCGGCGTTGGCCCTGTTCTACTTCCTCCTATCACCTGCTGGCCGCCGCGCCGGATTTCTGGCTTCGTTTCCCAATTAACTCCCCTTCATGACAAACGATTCTCTACTCGACCAGCCCGGCGCGGCGCCGGACGACGGTTCCCGGCGCAGCTTTATGAAGCAGGCGGGGGGCATTTTGGGTCTGGCTCTCGCTCCGCCTTTCATCAGTCAGGCCGAGCGCCTCACGGCCATGTCGCGCAAGGTACAGGGCGTGTCGGAAATGCAGCTGAAGATAAACGGCACCGTGCGTACCCTGCACGCAGAACCCCGCGTGACTCTGCTCGACGCCCTACGTGAATACCTTGACCTAACCGGCTCCAAGAAAGGCTGCGACCTAGGCCAGTGCGGCGCCTGCACAGTGCTGGTAGATGGTCGCCGAATTAACTCTTGCCTCACGCTGGCCGTGATGAACCAGGGCAAAGAAATCACGACTATAGAGGGTTTAAGCAAAGGAGACGATCTGCATCCCATGCAGGCCGCTTTCATCAAACACGATGGTTTTCAGTGTGGTTACTGTACCCCAGGGCAAATACTATCAGGCGTGGCCTGCGTGAATGAAGGCCATGCTACTTCCGACTCGCAATGCCGGGAGTGGATGAGCGGTAACCTCTGCCGCTGCGGCGCTTATCCCAACATTGTGGCTGCAGTGCGGGAAGTACAGCAGAAAGGAGGCGGCAAAGCATGAACAATTTCGCCTATCAGCAGGTCGGGAAGGCTAAAGACGCCACCGCCATTCTGCGCGAGGACAAGCAAACGGCTTTCATTGCCGGCGGTACTACGCTGCTAGATTTGATGAAAACCAACATCGAGCAGCACTCGCAGCTCGTAGATATTAACATGTTGCCTTTCACCGGCATTACGCTAAACAGTGCTCCAGGTGCTGGACTGCGCATTGGTGCTCTGGAGCGCATGAGTGACGTAGGGGAAAACCCATTAGTATTGGAGCAATGTCCGGCTATTTCGGAGTCGCTGCTGCTGGCGGCCTCACCCCAGCTGCGCAACATGGCCAGTATAGGGGGCAATTTGTTGCAGCGCACCCGCTGCGGCTATTTCCGCGATGTGGCTTTCGCATGCAATAAGCGTATTCCCGGCTCTGGCTGCCCCGCCCAAAAAGGCGACAACCACAACCTCGCCATCCTCGGCGTGAGCGAGAGCTGCATTGCTAACAGTAATCCTGGCGACCTAGCCGTAGCCCTTGTGGCTTTCGATGCAGTGTTGACCTTAGAAAACGCTAAAGGCAAGCAGCGCCGCGTACCATTGACTAACTTCTACCTGCTGCCTGGCAATACGCCCCACAAGGAAACCGTGCTGGAACCCGGCGAGCTAATCGTGGCTGTAACCGTGCCTGCCGCGGCCCATGCTCGTCGCTCCATGTATCTAAAAGTGCGCGAACGGGCTTCTTATGCGTATGCACTGGCGTCAGCTGCGGTGGGCCTGGATGTGCAAGGGGGGCAAATTCGCTCCGCTCGCGTGGCGCTGGGTGGGGTAGGAGCCCAGCCTTGGCGCTCCCTCGAAGCTGAGAAAGTGCTGACGGGCGCTCCGGCCACGGAAACCACATTTCGGGCGGCCGCTGCGGCTGCCTTGCAAGGCGCCCAGCCTCGCGAACACAACGGCTACAAAGTGGAATTAGCCCAAAATACTCTTGTGCGCGCTCTCCTCGACCTAGCCGCCAAAGCCTAAGCCTCCCAGTTATGAACGAACCAAATTTCTTTGAATCGCCCGGCGCAGGTGGCAGTGTAGGTAAGCCATTGGACCGGGTTGATGGCCGCGATAAAGTAACAGGCAAGGCGCGCTACTCTGCTGAATTTCCATTGCCCGGCCTTACTTACGGCGTGCTAAAAACCAGCGACGTTGCCAAGGGTAAGATAACGAGAATCGATACCGCCGCAGCCGCCAAAGAGCCAGGTGTTATTGCCGTACTCACGCATTTGAACCTGCCGAAGCTGGCCCAGACGCCAAACACGCCGGAGGGCAAAAAGGCTATTGGCGCGCCCATGGGCTTCATGCCGCTCACCGGCGATGAGATTCACTACGCTGGCCAGCCAGTGGCGCTCATTGTGGCCGATACCTTCGAGCGGGCCACGCACGCGGCCTCCCTAGTGCGAGTCAGCTACCAGACTGCGCCAACAATTTCCTCTTTCCTCGACCCCAAGGCGGAGATTTTTGACCCACTAAAAGTGCAGGATGGCAAGACGCCGGGCCACACTCGCCGCGGCGACCCGCAGGCGGCACTGGCAGCTTCGGCGGTGCAGCTGAAAGCCACCTACAACCACGCCATTAATCATCACAACCCGATGGAACCAGGCTCGACCACGGCCCATTGGGAAGCCGCCGACCGGCTGACGGTGTATGAATCGACCCAGGGCGTGACGCGCACGCAAACCGCTCTGTCACAGATGCTGGGGTTGCCGCGGGAGCAGGTGCGCGTGGTGACGAAATATATCGGCGGCGGCTTTGGCTGTAAAGGCTCGTGCTGGCCGCATACGCCCCTGACGGTGCAGGCAGCCAAAGCCGTAGGCCGGCCCGTGAAGTTGGTGCTCACGCGCCCTCAGATGTTTACTTCAATGGGCCACCGGGAGGACCAAACCCAAACCCTGACGCTGGGCGCAACTAAGGAAGGCAAACTCACGGCGCTTATTCACGAGAAAACCTCCACAACTTCGCCTTGGGACAACTACGCGGAGCCGAACAGCCGGATTATCAACCTGCTGTATGCCTGTCCCAACTTTGAGGCAAAATATCAATTAGCCCGCGCCAACGTGATGACGTCCACGTTTACGCGCGCGCCGGGTGAAGCGCCCGGTTCGTTTGCCATTGAGTGCTCCATGGATGATTTAGCGTATCAGCTGGGCATTGATCCGGTGCAGATTCGCTTGTTGAACTATGCCGAAAAAGATCCGACGAACGGCAAGCCGTGGTCGAGTAAATCGCTGAAGCAGTGCTACGCCCGCGGCGCGGAGCTGTTTGGTTGGAGCAAGCGCAACCCTAAAAATGGCGTCACCCGCGACGGGCGTTACCTGGTAGGTATGGGCATGGCCACAGCTAGCTACCCTGTACACAACTCCCAAGGCACGGCCCGCATTCGCCTCTACGCCGACGGCCACGCCATCGTGCAAAGCGGCGCCACTGACCTAGGCACCGGCACTTACACCGTCATGACTCAAGTTGCGGCCGACTCGTTGGGCTTGCCCGTCGAGAAGATTCGGTTTGAACTGGGCGATACGCGCCTGCCTACGGCTCCCAACTCGGGCGGCTCGGTGGCGGCGGGTACGGTGGCTTCGTCTATTTATATGGCCGCGCAGGAAGTGTCGCAGAAGCTGGTTAAGCTGGCCATTCAAGACAAAAGGTCGCCGCTGTACCGCGCTAAGCCGGAGGAAGTGTTGGCTGAAAAAGGCCATTTGTCGCTCAAGAAGGATAAGACTAAAGGTGAAGACTTCGCTGTGCTGATGAAGCGCATTGAGCTAACCGACATTGAGGGCACAGGCAACGGCAAGTACGGCGCTGGCTATGAATCAGGCATGGCGGCTAGTCCTGCTGATTCGGGGCATAAAGACGATTCAGCGGGGCACTCTATGCACTCTTTCGGGGCTCACTTCTGTGAGGTGCGTGTTGATCCGGAACTGGGCACGGTGCGCGTGTCGCGCTGGGTGAGCGTGCACGCCGCGGGTCGTATTCTGAACGCCAAGACGGCGCGTAGTCAGATTATCGGCGGCAGTATTTTCGGTATTGGCTCGGCCCTGATGGAAAGCACCCACCGCGACGACCAATCGGCCCGCTACACCAACGCCACCCTCGCCGACTACCACATCCCCGTAAACGCCGACATTCCGGATATGACCGTGGAGTTTATCGAGGAAAATGACCCGTATATCAATGCCATGGGCGTGAAGGGCATCGGCGAAATATCGATGGTGGGAGTAGCCGCCGCCGTGGCCAATGCCGTATTCCACGCTACCGGCAAGCGTGTACGCGACCTGCCCATGACGCCTGACAAAATTCTGGGCGCAGGCGTGGTTTCTTAACTGCCAGGAGTATGTAGAGATAAAAGGCAGCACAAAAAAGCCCCCCAGAACCAGTTCTGGGGGGCTTTTTTCTAAATAGAGCATAATATTACTCCATTTCTTCCTGATTGATAGGAGGGAGGCCAGCCAATTCGCGGCGGCGCTCCTCATCATTTTCCATGTCATTCAGCTCAATGTTAAGCGCATCGCCGGATATCTGAATTTCGCGCAGCGACATAGCCAGCGACACCAACAGCGCCAGCAGACTCGCGCCAAACACAAATTGCCCAGCCTGCACAAAGCCCGCAAACAGTAAAAACATACACAGCACGCACCCAAACATACTGGCAATGCCCACGGCCTGCATATTTCGCACAATCACGAGGCGCTGGCGCAGATTCTGAATCTGGAGCATCAGATGAGTGCTGTGGGTGGTTTGGTACTGTGATTTGAGCGTACGCACCCGGTTGGCCAAGGCCATAAAGCGGTTGGTGTAAGCCAAAAGCAGCAGCGACAAAGCCGGAAAAAGCAAGGCCGGTGTGGTGAGCGTGATTTCCATAAGATGTCAAAGCATTTGCTTAAGTGTAGTGCCACAACACCAAAGTCGTGACACTACATGACCTACAGCACCTTCACCACTAGTTGCGAGGCGTGTTCAGGCGAGTGGTAGAGGCGGTGCGTAGCTTTCTGGAAGTCCTGCTCCTTGGCCTCGTAGATGTTCGGCACGAAGGTCTGCGGATTGCGGTCTACGAGCGGAAACCAGGTGCTTTGTACCTGCACCATCAGGCGGTGACCTTTGCGGAACGTATGGCAAAGGTCTTGGAGAGCGAAGGGTACGGAAGTGACTTGATTGGGCGTGAAGGCTTTGGGCTGTGAGAAACTCTCGCGGAAACGGCCGCGCATTACTTCGGAGCGCACCATCTGCTGATAGCCACCCATTTTTACATTGGGGAGCGTTTTGGGGTTGTCGGGCGTGTCGTTGGGGTACACGTCGATGATTTTGACGACCCAGTCGGCGTCGGTGCCGGAGGTGGCTACTTGCAGCAGCGCTTGGATAGGGCCAGCTAGGGTGAGGTCTTCGGTGAGCACGTCGGTTTGGTAGGTGAGCACATCGGGGCGGCGGCTGGCGAAGCGCTGGTCGTCGGTCATGTACTCGCGGGTCATGCCGGTGGCGGTGGCTTCGGTGAAGGGCACGGGCTTGGCGGGGTCGCTGGTGTATTCGTCAAAAAGCTCCCCAGCGGCAGTAGCGGTAGGTTTGCTGAACGAAATTTGCCCCCCAGGCTGGAAAAATAAGGTCCGGTCCTGCGCTTGCTTGGGCGGCCAGGCATCGAAGGTGCGCCAACGGTTCGCGCCACTCTCGAAGATATAGGCTTCGGGTAGCTTGGGGTCCGTTGGCTTGTCAGCCTTCAAATGAGCCCGGAAAAATGGCGCCTCGATACTATCTTGATAAAAAAGTGACGGCGCTGGGCCATAGGCTACGTTGCCCACCATTTCGCCCGTGCCGCGGGCCCAACCACCGTGTACCCACGGCCCCATCACGATGCGGTTGGAAAGCTTAGGGTTCTGCTTTTCGATGGTTTTGTAGGTCTGAATGGCGCCAAAGAGATTTTCAGCATCGTTGAAGCCGCCCACGGTAAGTACAGCGGTATTCGTATTCAGGTCTTTCAGATGAGGACGCAGATTGCGGGCCTGCCAGAATTCGTCGTAATTAGGGTGAGCCATGAGGTCATTCCAGAAGGCGACGTTGTTCTTGAAGTACAGCTCATTGGCATTCTTCAGCGGGCCCATGCGCAGAAAGAAGTCGTAACCATCGGGGGTGCCGTGCTGAAACGACGGGTTGCGGTTGGGCGTCGGCTGGGGACGGGGCTGGCCGAAGCTAGCCAGAAAATTGAAGGCGTGGGGCAGGAAAAAGGCGCCATTGTGGTGAAAGTCGTCCCAAAACCAGTCGGCAATGGGCGCCTGCGGGGATGAGGCCTTCAGCGCCGGGTGGCGACTGGTGAGGCCCACCGACGTGTAGAAACCCGGATACGAAATGCCCCATTGGCCCACGCGCCCATTGTTGCGGGGGCCTTTCTTGACCAACCACTCAATGGTATCAAACGTGTCGGTGCCCTCGTCGATGTCCTGCTTGCCGCGCGGCTTGTCCTTGGCCGGGCGCATATTCACGAACTCGCCCTCCGACATATATGCCCCTCGCACGTCTTGGTACACGAAAATGTAGCCTTCGCGCATCATCGTCGGCGATGGGCCAAGCGCGATCTTATACTTCTCAGGGCCATAAGGGCCAGCTGAATAAGGCGTCCGGTTTATGAGCACCGGATAGCGCTTGGTGGCCGCATCGGTGGGAGCGTAGATGACGGTGTGGAGCTTGCGGCCGTCGCGCATGGGTACTAGCTGCTCGGTTTTGGTGTAATGCTGGCGCACGTATACCGAGTCGGCGTTGATTTTCTGCGCGTGGGCGGCGGTGCTCAGCAGCACAGCAGCGGTCAGCAGGCGAAAGAATAGTGGTAGCTTCATGGACAAGGGAAAAGTGGACAGTCGGCGGAAAGAATACGACGAAAGTAACAGAGAACTGAGAGCTTAGAAGGTAGAAGTGAGAACTTAGCGCTTAATTTATCAACCCAAACCGATTGGGCGCTTGGTCTGCGGCTTGAGTTGCCGCTGGCAAGCTCCGTCTTCCAGGCTCGGTATTCTTAGCCTGTGCTTTTACTGGTCATTTTACACTCCATGAAGAAACCCGCTTTCGGGCAGATGAAAGTTTGCCTCAGCTCGTTCCACACCTCCTTCTTATTTCTGCTTTTGCTACTGGTTTCGCACCTGATAGCTGCTCAGGCCCCAGCCGCTTCTCTTAACCCAGGCGCGGGCACATTGCTCACGCCCGGCCAATTCCTGGGATACCCGCTGGGGGCCAATTTTACGCCTCACTCTGAGCTACTGCGCTACGTGGAGCACGTGGTGCAGCACTCGGGCGGACGGATGCGCCTGCAACCCTACGGCCGCACCTACGAGAATCGCCTCTTGGAAGTAGTGCAGGTCGCTACGCCCGAGAACCTGAGTCGTCTGGACGACATCCGGCGCAACAACCTGCGGCGGGCCGGCCTGGAAAGTGGCGCGGCAAAGGCATCTGACCCAGCTATCGTGTGGCTGAGCTACAATATCCACGGCAACGAAGCGGTGTCGTCGGAGGCTATGATGCAGGTGCTTTACGACTTGGCTAACCCCCAGAACCAGCAGACCCAGCAGTGGCTCCAGAATACGGTGGTGCTGCTTGACCCTTGCGTGAACCCCGACGGCCGCGAGCGGTACGCCCAGTGGTACAACCGCGTGCGCAACCGCACGCCCAATGCTTCGCCTTATGCCTGGGAGCACCACGAACCTTGGCCTGGGGGGCGTTTTAACCACTATTACTTCGACCTGAACCGCGACTGGGCTTGGCAAACTCAGCAGGAAAGTCAGCAGCGGGTGGCGCTGTACAGCCAATGGCTACCTCAGGTGCATGCCGATTTCCACGAGATGGGCGTTGATAATCCCTACTACTTTTCGCCCGCCGCTAAGCCTTTTCACGCCGATATCACGCCGTTTCAGCGCGAGTTCCAAAACACAATTGGCGAGTACAACCGCAAAGTGTTCGACCAAAACAATTGGCTCTACTTCACCCGCGAAACCTACGACCTGTTTTATCCCAGCTACGGCGACACCTACCCCTCCTTCAACGGCGCCATCGGCATGACCTACGAGCAGGGCGGTTCGGGCCGGGCGGGGGTGCAGATTACTAAATCCGACGGCGATACGCTCACGCTCAGCCAACGTATCTCCCACCATCACGCGGCTAGCTTAGCCACCATTCAGGCTGCCGCCGAGCGCCACGACCCGCTAGTGCGTGAGTTTGAGAAATACTATACCACCGCCCGCACCAAGCCCGGCGGCGAGTACAAAACATACATAATGGCCGCTACCAACGACCCCGGCCAGCTCGAAAGTCTCCGTAAATACCTCGATCGGCAGCAGATCCGCTATGGCTACGCGCCGCGCAAGGTGCGCACCAAGGGCTTCAACTACGCCACGGGCAAAAACGAAAGCGTGGAGGTGCAGCCCCAGGATATAGTGGTGAGCATGTATCAGCCCAAGTCAACGCTGGTAAAGGTGCTGTTTGAGCCCCGTCCGGCGCTAGAAGATTCCTTGACCTACGACATTACCGCTTGGGCTTTGCCCTACGCCTACGGCCTGCAAGCGTTTGCCCTGAAGGAGCAGTTGAAAATCACGGAAGCAGCACCGTCGAAGCCGGCCGTGCGCAGCACCGCTGCCGCGACGGGCACGCCCTACGCCTACGTATCGCGCTGGACTAACCTGCAGGACTTGCGTTTTCTCAGCCAATTGTTGCAGCATAATATAAAGGTGCGGGTGGCAGAACTGCCATTTGAAGCCGAAGGCCAGAAGTACCAAGCCGGCACGCTGGTCATTACGCGCACCGGCAATGAGAAGCTAGGCCCGCGTTTCGACCAACTGGTGCGCGCCCAGGCCGACTCGATGGGCGTAACGGTGCAGGCCGTGCGCTCGGGCTTTTCCACGACTGGGGCCGATTTTGGGTCCAGCTCAGTGCGCTACGTAAAGCAACCAACTGTAGGCTTAGTGGCCGGTGAAGGCATTTCGCCCACGGCTTTTGGGGAAATCTGGCACTTCTTTGAGCAGCAGATTGGCTACCCCGTCACGGTGTTAGGCACGGATTATCTGAACAGTATTCCCCTGCAAAAATTCGACGTGCTTATTCTGCCCGATGGCGACTACGCCGACATCTACCCCGAGAGAAGCCTCGAAAACCTGAAAGCTTGGGTGCGGGCTGGCGGCAAACTCATTGCCATGGAAGGTGCCGCCGCTTACCTGGCTAATCGCAAGGACTTTCTGCTCAAAACCAAGCCAGCTGACACCGCAGCTTCCAAAAAGGCTAACGCCAATCCGTATGCGCCGCTGCGCCGTTATGCCGATTCTGAGCGTCGCCAGATAGAGGAGCGCGTGCAGGGCAGCATTTTCCGGGTGCAGCTCGACAATACGCACCCACTGGCGTTTGGCTACGGCTCAACATATTACGCCTTGGTGCGCGATACGCTCAGTTATCGCTATTTGGGCGAAGGCGGCTGGAACGTGGGTGTACTGAAGAAAAACGACTACGCTGCCGGCTTCACTGGTCGCCGTGCCCGCCAAAAGCTCACGGATACCTTCGTGCTGGGCACCCAGAACATGGGACGCGGCCAAGTAGTGTATTTGGCCGATAACCCGTTGTTTCGGGGGTTCTGGCAAGGCGGTAAGCTGCTATTTGGTAATGCCTTGTTTTTTGTGGGACAGTAGTTATCCGACAACCAATCAATACAAAAAAGCCCCCCAGAAACTTCTGGGGGGCTTTTTACTGCACAAAAACTAAAAAATACTAATCAACAATGTCTTCTACTTTGTTGCCGACTTTCTTAGCGCCTTTCTTCGTCGCTTTGGCGGTCTTCTTGGCGCCTTTTTCGACGGCATTACCGGTTTTCTTGCCAGCGCGCTTCACATCCTGAGTGGTGTTGTAGCGCTTCTGACCTACTTCGGTACGGCCAGTGCGAGTGGTGGTTTCTGCCTTTACGGTACCGTTGTCGCGTACGTCAACTTCAGTTTTCGTGGTGTTGCCGGTAGCTTTATCGCCAGTAGTAGTAGTGGTCGACTGCGCGAAGGCAGCTGAAGAGAAAGCTGTTGCGAAGAACAGCAAAAGAGCCTTTTTCATGGTGGATTTCATATAAGGGGAAGAAGACAACTATGTCTTACGGGGCCTTATACGGCATGCACACTAATAAGGATAACTTGGGGAATTTTATCTTCCTAATAAGCCAAACACAGGCCTCAGGGCAATAGCAAAGAACTGTCGCCATAGCTCAAAAACCGATAATTGTGCGCTAAAGCATGGTCGTATACTCGACGCCAATCAGGACCAATAAGGGCTGATACTAAGAGCAAGAGGGTGCTTTCGGGCTGGTGAAAATTGGTAATTAACCCACTTATTACTTTAAACTGATAGCCCGGCGCAATAAGTAGCTGCGTGGTAGTCCGTAGAAACGTACTTCCTGAGGCCTCCATGTAGTGCAGTAATGCCTGTAGTGCGTCGGTCATTGCTACAGCTGGCGCGTCTTCGTATGGCTGCCACTGCGACACATGCAGCTCAGTCGTAGGAGTGGACGCAAGCTGCTGAGCTAGCTTAGCGCCCAGCCAATACATACTTTCTAGGGTGCGTAAGCTGGTAGTCCCCACCGCAATAATTGGCTGCGGCGCATGAGCGAGTAGCTGACGCAATACCGCTGCTTCTACTACAAAAGGCTCACCATGCATAGCATGACCAGCCATGTGCTCCGCCTTAACGGGCTGAAACGTGCCCGCGCCCACGTGCAGAGTTACACGGGCCGTGTAGAAGCCTCGTTGTTGAAGATCTGCCAGTACGGCGTCGGAGAAGTGCAGGCCGGCTGTGGGCGCGGCTACGGCACCTTCGTGGGCCGCGTACACGGTCTGGTAACGCACGGCGTCCACGTCGGTGTCTTCACGGTTGAGGTAGGGCGGCAGGGGCAGATGACCCGCGTAGCGCAGCACTTCTGCAAATGGCAATGATTCCGGCTCCCAGCTAAATTGAATCAGTGAATAGCCTTCGCCCGCTTCCAAGCGTTCGGCGGTAAGCGTGGCCGGTTGGTTGTCTACAAAAAAGCTAAGCTGAACCGGACCGCTTTTCCAGCGCTTGCCATTGCCGACCAAGCATTTCCAAACGCAACTGCTAGTTTGTTGCATAGCTGGCTCTATGGCTCGGTGCGGCGCCACAGGCTCTAAACAAAACAGTTCGATGACACCGCCAGTAGGCTTCTGGCAAAACAAGCGCGCCCGCACGACCTTGGTGTCGTTGAAGACTAGAAGGGCGCCAGGTGGCAATTCGGTTGGCAGATCAAGAAAGCGTTGATCCGCAATTTGCCCCCTACGGTACACTAGTAGGCGCGACTGGTCGCGGTTGGGTAAGGGCTCCGGTGCAATACGACCGGGGGGCAATTCATAAGTGAAATCCTGAATGGAAAGCTGACGCGGGTCGGGAAAAGCAGACATGGCTGCAAAGGTACGCAAGCAGCCGACGGCAGGGGGCAAATTTCCGAAGCCCGAACCTCTTATTTGGCCCGACGAAAAAACATTAAATGCTGCTGGGGCAGGCTTTCCACGCTCTCGATAAACTCCAGCCCAATGGCCGCCATTTCCTTGCGAGCCTGATCGATGCTCATCTTGTGAATGCGCTTAATGGACACGTTCACATCCTCAGCTCGGTACTCGACCAGTGCTAGGCGCCCCGTGGGGGTAAGGCTGTTGCGAATGGCGCGCATCATCTCGCGCGGGTGGTCAAACTCGTGATAAGCATCCACGATAAGCACCAGATCAACGCTGTTGGGGGGCAAATTGGGGTTGCGGTTAGTACTAAGGACGGGCTCTACATTAGGTGCCTTATTGCGCGCCTTATTCTCTTTCAAGTAGGCAATCATCTCCGGCTGAATATCCACGGCCAGCACTTTTCCCTGAGGCACCAACTGGCTCATCTGGAAAGTAAAATAGCCGGTACCCGCCCCAATGTCTGCCACTACGTCGGTAGGCTTGAGCTTAAGTTCGCGCAGCAGTATATCGGTGCCCTCCTCTTGCTGCCGGTCGTCGCGCTCCAACCAGCCTGCTCCCTCGTGTCCCATTACGTGGGCAATCTGGCGGCCCATGTAGTACTTGCCAATCCCATTAGGGTCGGCGGGGGGCTTTATTTCATAGCCACTGGTATCAATTGGTACACTCAGGCGATGCTCAGCGTGCGCCGCAATGGAAGTCTCAGTAGGGGGCTGCGTGCAGGATACTTGAACTAGCAACGTGAGCAACACGGCAACCCACGAAGTAATCAACGAGACGAAGTGCATAGGTATTAGAAAGGAAGCTATAGATGAGCAAACAGCCAGCAGGCCTGAAGCGTTCGGAAACAAAGCTGGCCCATCAATAACTAGCTCGTCAATACTGGTAAAGCAATAATAACGTCGGTAACCGGGAAAAAAATATATTCAAAAACACGCTTTTTCCTGCCCATTTCTACCTTTGACCCGTACAAAACAACGTTTCTATTCTTTTAACCACATTTTTTAACCTATGAAACACCTGTCCGGACTCTGGCACAAGCTAACGGTAGTCGTTGCTGTAGTCGCCTCTTTAAGCAGCTGCAACCGCGCTGAATACGCCATGTTGCCCAAAACAACTTCGTATCATGGTACAGAACGTGTGGTCGCCCGACCACAACCGAAGTCGACTTCTGTTGCTGAAAGTGTAGCAGCCCCAGTCGCTGAAACCCCGGCATCAACTACTGAACCAGCAACAGTAGCTCCTACCACAGTGGCTTCTGCTCCGTCGGCAGTTCCAGAAGCCGCAGTGTCTGCTCCCAAAGCCACGAAGCCAGCAACTGTTGCCGCACGCAAGACTCCCAATTTTATGGAAAATGCGATGCTAAAGAAGGTAACTAAGAAAGCAGAAAAAATAGCTGATAAAATATTGGTGAAGCAGAACAAGGAAATAGCTGGCACTAGCGATGCAAACGCCATTACTGGTTACTTACGCACCGGTATCATTTTGTTATTGGTTGGTTTATTAATTACCATCATTCCAGGCGACATTTTTAAGCTAATAGGTGGTATCGTTTCAATAATTGGTATCATATTCATTGTTCTATGGCTTCTTGATAATTTGTAAGCCTTAGTAAACAGCAACAGCCAAAGAAAAGCCCCAACTACTGCAGTAGTCGGGGCTTTTCTTTGGCTGTTCAAAATAGATAATTTACTTAACCTCTACATCGGGTCCACATCGGCTACGAGACGGGCCTGCTTGAACTCCTTCTGGTCTTTCACCACGTTCATTGCAGCTAATACCTCGGCTTTGGCTTGCTTAAGTACCGTGTGCTCCCGATCAATCTTAATGGTGATTTCCTGCAAATAAAAATTGCGAATGCGGAAGATATACGGCGCCTCCGGCCCCAGCACAGCCTCTCGCCCTAATCGCTCAACCAGTTCCTGAGTGAGCAAAATAGCAGCTTGCTCAGCCAACAGCTGATCAACGTGTTTAACCGTGAGCCGAATTACGCGCATGAAGGGCGGGAACCCATACTCGCGGCGCTGCCCAATTTCGTACTCGTAAAACTCAAGATAGTCGTTGCGAATTACCTTGTCGAAGATAACCTGGGTAGGGTCGGCCGTCTGAATAATAACCTTCCCTTTCTTGCCCTTACGCCCAGCCCGGCCGCTGACTTGCACGAACATCTGAAAAGCCCGCTCGTGCGCCCGAAAATCGGGGTAGTGAATAATACTATCGGCGTTGATAATGCCTACTAGGCTTACATTAGCGAAGTCAAGCCCTTTGGTAACCATCTGTGTACCCACCAGCACATTCGTCACTTGGTTCTCGAAGTCGGCAATAATCTGCTGGTACGAGTTCTTAGCGCGGGTCGTATCCAAGTCCATGCGCTGCACATTGGCGGCGGGTAGCATGATTTTGAGGTCGTCTTCGATTTTCTCCGTACCAAAACCGACAGTTTTCAGCGCTCTAGAGCCGCAAGCGGGACATTCCACCAGCATGCGGTCGTTGTAGCCGCAGTAGTGGCAGCGCAGCTCGTGGCTATGCTTGTGGTAGCTCAGACTCACGGCGCAGTTCTTACACTTCGGAATCCAGCCGCAATCAAGGCAATTGATGAATGGAGAGTAGCCGCGCCGGTTCTGGAAGAGAATGACTTGTTCTTTCAGCCCTAGCTTACGCTCAATCTCGCTCAGCAGCTCCGGCGTGAAGTGATTATGCATCTTCTTCGCATCGCGCTGCTTGCGCGTGTCTACCAACTCAATTTCGGGCAGGCCAGCTTCGCCAAAGCGCTTTGTAAGCTGCACTAAACCCCAGCGCCCGGCCCGCGTTTGGTAGTAGGTTTCCACGGCCGGCGTGGCCGAGCCAAGCAGCGTTTTTGCCCCCTGGAAGTTAGCCATCATCAGCGCCACCTCACGGGCATTATAGCGCGGCGCCGGCTCATACTGCTTATAGCTCGACTCGTGCTCCTCGTCCACGATAATGAGCGCCAGATTATCGAAAGGTAGAAATACCGCCGAGCGCACACCCACCACTACCTGAAACCGGCCAGAGAGCACCCCATTCCATACTTCTACGCGCTCATTATCCGAAAACTTAGAGTGATACACCCCCAGGCGTGTCCCAAATACGCGCATTAAACGAGTTACAATCTGGGCAGTAAGCGCAATTTCGGGCAGCAGATACAGCACTTGCCCGCCGCCTTCCAGAGCATTGCGGATGAGGTCGATATAGATTTCGGTTTTGCCTGCGCCCGTTACGCCGTGTAAGAGCACGATGTCGCGCTGAGCAAACTGAGTTAATACTTCGTCGCGGGCGGTGGTTTGGGCTTCGCTGAGCGTAAAATGCAGCTTAGCCTCGGGCTCATCATCGAGCGGAAAACGCGACACAATTACATCAAACTGCTCTAGTACGCCATTTTTAATGAGCGTATTCACTGCCGAGGGCGAAAGGTGCGGACTGCTGGTAAGCGCGCTTTTCTCTATGCCTCTATGGTTGGCGTGAATATTCTGGTACACCGGTACGCGCTGCAAGTAGCGCATCAGCACATCGAGCTGCTTAGGCCGCCCAGCCAATTGACTAAACAGCGTTTCCAAGGCGCTTTCCTCAATAAAATGGTGCGCCAGTCGTACCTTCTTCACCACTTTAGGCGAGTACTTATCCGCCAGATGCTCAAAAAGGAAGATGATATCCTTCTGCATCAAAGACTTGATGACCTTGTGGAAGTTGCTGTTGCCGAGCAAATCACCCACTTCGGTAAACGTCATCGACTTGCCGTCTTCGGTACTTAAAGCCGTCAGAATCTGCTGCTCCTGCTCCGAAATAGGGTAGGGGCTGCCCTCGGCTACATAGGCCGGGTGCAGCTGTATGCGCGACTCTGAGCTAAGCTTCAACGCCGACGGTAGCGCCGCGTTTATCACCTCGCCCAGCGTGCACATATAATAATCAGATATCCAGCGAAACAACTTCAACTGCGGCTGGGTCACGACGGGCGCGTCGTCAATAAACTCAAGAATGTACTTGGCCTGATACTGGGCAGGCGGGGTTTCGTGCACGGCTGCTACAATGCAGCTAAGCGTTTTTTTGGC
The DNA here is from genome assembly GCF_054051685.1 of Hymenobacter sp. HD11105. Lineage (NCBI taxonomy): Bacteria > Pseudomonadati > Bacteroidota > Cytophagia > Cytophagales > Hymenobacteraceae > Hymenobacter > Hymenobacter sp. HD11105. Next base: position 1,313,889 of record NZ_JBSWBR010000001.1, read on the forward strand.
TCCGAACTGCACAATTACTCGTCCCCCAATCACGACTTCGTCGTTCATCTCGTAGGGCACGCGGTAGGTGTACAGCTTGGGCAGGGGCAAGGGCAGAATCACGTCAGCAAACAGCGTGACGCGGTCGGTAGCCGCCGGCTCCGGCGAAACAAAATCAAAGGTGAGGCTCAACGTAAAGAATAGGCAAGGTCGGAAGGTAAAGATAACAGGAGATGCGGCGCAGACCTGCGTCAGGTCGCATTCATTCGCCGGAATTTCACCGTCGGGTTCTCTCAGTACCTAAGCTTTAATGCCCTCAAATGTTGGACAAATTTCACTATTCAATTTTTTCTATAATTGTGCAAGTGCTTCAGATACAGAGTGTACTGGCTGCTGGCAAGCTCGGTTAAAGCATACATAGATAGTGGTGCGCCCTCCCAGCGCCGAGCGCTGCTGTAGTAGTGGTAGCTCATCGGTATGCTGCTCCGTTCCGGCCAGCACAGCATAGGGCAAGAAGTGTTGGGAGAGCTCGCGCCGGAAGTGTTCAGCGTCCGGCCCGACGATAGCAATTTCGGCCGCGGGCTGCAGAAGCGCGGCGTATAGGCTGGCCCAATTGGTGAGATGCTGCGGCTCTTTAACTACCAATTCCTGGACTTGGGCTAGCATTGTTGCTGCTAAATCGCCTTGGGGGACATTTTCGAGGTGTAAACTGAGGCGGTGCAGATTGTGGGCCATGACGGAGTTGGAAGCCGGAATCACATTGTCGAACAACTCCTTTTTCCGGGCAATCAGGGCCTCACTACTGACGTCGGTGTAGAAAAATAGGTTTTCGTTAGGGTCGAAGAAGTTTTGCTGTACGTAGCTGGTCAGCGTTTCCGCCTCACGCAGCCATTGAACATCAAACGTAGCCTCGTACAGATTAATATAGGCTTGTATAACAAGCGCGTAGTCTTCCAAAAAGCCAGCAATGGTGGCGCGCCCATCTTTGTAATTGCGCCATAAACGAGGTCCTTGCCGCAGGTTGCGCTGAATAAATTGAGCGTTTTGCAGAGCTAATTCCAAGAATTGATCGTCGCCGAAAGCGCGGTAGGCATCGATGAGGCCATTAAGCATCAGCGCATTCCAGCCCGTAAGTATTTTGTCATCGAGGCCGGGGCGCACGCGTTGGGCCCTTACCGCCATAATCTTCTCTTGCCAGCCCTTTATCAATAGGGCTAACGTCTGGGGGGCAATTTCGTGCTCGGCTGCAAACCTGGCGTCCGATTGCCGGCGATGCAGAATATTCTGCCCATGTTCCCAATTCCCAAGAGCCGTGCAGTTGTAGTAGGCCGAAAAGAGAGGCTCTTCATCACCCAGAAAAGTGCGTAGCTCGTCCTTCGTAAAGACATAGAACTTGCCTTCTTCGCCTTCACTATCGGCATCCAGCGATGAGTAAAACCCGCCTTCTGGGCTGGTTAGCTCTCGGCGCACAAAATCAACCGTTTCGTACACCACTGTCCGATACAACTCTTCCTGCGTCACCTGATAAGCCTCCGCATACAAGCTGACCAGCTGCCCATTGTCGTAGAGCATTTTCTCGAAGTGAGGCGCTAACCATTCCTCATCCACGGAGTAACGAGCAAAGCCACCTCCCACTTGGTCATAAATGCCCCCCAGCGCCATTTCGCGTAGAGTAAGATTGATTTGCTCGAGCACGACAGGGTTGCTCGTAATAGAGTAAGCTCGCAGGAGAAAACGCCAAATACTAGGCATCGGAAACTTGGGTGCCCGGTTCATGCCCCCCCACTTCAAGTCAAATTTGCCCCCCAGATTCTGTATTAGAGCCTCAAGCTGCTCAACTGACACCAAAGCGGTTGAAGCGGTCAGGCCATACTTTTCTAAGTCGCTCGCTTGCAAAATGGCAGCAAACTGCTCCGCCGAAGCATCTAGCTCGGCCCGGTTCTCACCCTGATATGCTTGCCCAATACTAGAAAGCAGTTGCACCCAGTTGCGGGGTGGAAAGTAGGTGCCGCCGTAAAAAGGCTTTGCCTCTGGGGTCAGAAACACGTTTAGGGGCCACCCTCCCGACACGCCCATAGCCTGCACAGCATCCATATACACTTGATCCACATCGGGGCGCTCTTCGCGGTCTACTTTAATACAGATGAAGTGCGCGTTCATCACCTCCGCAATGCGCGGATTCTCGAACGACTCGCGCTCCATCACATGGCACCAATGACAAGCCGCGTAGCCAATACTGACTAGAATCGGCTTCTGCTCTGTCTGGGCTTTTGCCAAAGCTTCCTCACCCCAAGGATACCAGTTAACAGGATTGTGCGCGTGTTGCAGCAAGTAAGGGCTGGTTTCACGGCTGAGCCGATTGGTGAAAGCTGGCGTTTGGGAGCTAGACATATACCTGGGAGAGTAAAAAGTCATGAAACAGGAAACCCGACTATAAAAGCCGGGTTTCCTGTTTACGATTCAGAGGCCGATTGGTCGGCCGGAGCAGCGGGCTTTTTACGCGCGGGCCGCGCACGGCGCTGAGTAGGCTTCTTAGAAGCGTCCGTGTCTGCTGGCGGAGGCGTATCGCCTTCTGCTGTGCTTGCTACAGGGGGCGGCGTAGCAGCAGCCTCACCAGAATTCTTTGTCGCTTTGGAGCGGCCGGAGCGGGCAGTTTTGGGTTTGTCGCTTCCTTTAATAGCAGTCGATTTGGCCGGTTTACGGGCTGTTTTGGCCGCTTTCACTTGCGCTGCCGTCCGTCGCTTCGAACGCGTAGGGGCTGCTACCGCTTCTGCTTCAGTGGGTGGCTCTTCGTTAACGGTAACCATTGAAGCCTCGTTGGGAGGCAAATCTGCACCTGTGTGTGCTTCTTCGGGCAGATCAACTATTACATCAGTATAAACGTCGGCTTGCGGCTCCACATCGGAGGAAGGCACTGTCTCATTGGTCACGGGCTCTTCGAGGCTGGAATCGACAGGTGGGTCAGTTGCGGCATCAGCAAGGGTAGCAGCCAACTGAGCCGCTTTTTTACGGCCGCTGCGCTTAGCTCCGCCCCGCGAACGGCGCTTCTTTTTAAAAGGAGCTACGGGTGGCGTGTCGTCAGCTACGTCAGCCGCAACCTCAGCATCATTGGTTGGTTCTTCTACAACGGCTACATCTGCGGCAACAGAGGGTAGGGGTTCAGTAGTAACCGCCACTGTGGTGTTCGCGGATTGGGAGGCATTTTCAGCCTGACCAATATCTATCCGCTCCTCATCATCCTCGTCGGACTCTTCCACGGGTGTGGGCTTCGACTGAATTGGTACTGGCAGGCTATGTAACTGTTTCTGCACTTCCCGCATTTCAGGCCGCACATCTACCTGGCTGCTTAAGCGCTGCAAACGAGCTAGAGTAGCCTCTAAGAATTGCCGATGCTCGGGAGCGGCTGGGTGCAGGGGTCGGTGTGCCATAGCTTGCCGCACGGCGTCCCATTCCTTTCGGAAGCGCCCAAAGTCACTGTTGAAGTACTCACGAGCAAACCGTTCCCACACATAATCCTCCGCTACGGGCGAAGGATGCAGCATATCAGCCGCGTAGAATCGATAATCCCGCAAATCATCCATCAACAGCTCGTAGGCCGGGAAATAAGTTACATCCGGCAGCAGCTCACTTAAATAATGGCAAGCTATCCGTAGCACCGATTTGCTGACGGCATTCAAGGGCAAGGTGTCCTTCAAATGCCGCACAGGACTCACCGTCAGCACAAAGCGCAGCTTAGGATTACTCCGCCGCAGAAAGGCATGCGTTTCCGCTATAGCATTTATGATTTCATCAGGCGTCAGCAGCTCTTTCTCGAATTGATCGGCTGGCACTTTGTGGCAATTGCTTACAAACTCGTGCGTCTCGCGCAGCCGATAGGCATATGCTGTACCTAGCGTAAGCATCACTACGTCGGCTGTCTGAATAAACTCGCCGGTCCGCTGCACCACCTCCTGAATGTGCTGAAGTAAAATTACTGGCGAGTCGGCTCCCACCGAAGCGTGTAAATCGTAGCTCTGCCAACGTCCGCGGGCAGCTACTAAGTGTTGTTGCCAATCAGTTTCTTCGCCAGCCGCTGCCCGCAGTAACTTGCACGCCGACAACGGATTGAAGACAGTACCAAAGGGATTGGTTAGTGTTCTAACCTTATAATTACTAAGGCGGTTGCCCAATACATCCGAGAAACAAGACCCTACTGTCAGCACACGAGCCGCGAGCGATAAGGGTTGAGGGTGGGGTGTAAGCGGTATTTCAGTACGAAACATCAGGATAATATACGACCAGGAAAGGGCCAACGGGCGAGCAACCTACTCAACTCTTAGCTTTTAGTCAAAGCGACAAGTTAGGGTACAAGTTGTAGAAGTTACTTAACCACAATTGAGCAAACCAAACGCTACGTATTGCTATAGATAACGAAGATTAACAATCATATTAACCAAAAAGCCCCCCAGCGTGTTGCTGGGGGGCTTTTTCTTCTAACAAGGCAGCTTATTCAGCTACTACGTTAAAGCGAACTTGATGCTTAACTTCCTTGTGCAGGTTAATGGTAGCAGTGTATTCACCAACTGCCGTGGGCTCCTGGTCAAAGGAAATACGCTTGCGGTCCACCTCAATACCTTTAGCCTTCAAGGCCTCAGCGAGTTGAAGCGTAGTCACGCGACCGAAAATCTTACCGCTCTCACCTACTTTGGCGCGAATGTCGAATGCTACATCACCAATCTGGTTGGCAACACCCTGAGCTTCGGTTTTGATCTTTTCAGCTTTGTGAGCAGCTTGGCGTACGTTTTCAGCTACAATTTTCTTGTTGCTCTTATCGGCCAGAATAGCCAAACCCTGCGGGAGCAGGAAATTGCGACCATAACCAGGCTTCACCGTCACGATATCGTTCTTGTAGCCCAGGTTCTTTACGTCGTCTTTCAGAATTACTTCCATGATTTCTAAATTGTTGATTGTTAAACGGTTGATTGCTGATTGTTCATAGCTGCAAACAACAACCATTTAACAATCAGCAATTTAACCTTCAACAACTATCTATTTCAAAGAATCGGTTACGTAGGGCATGAGAGCCAAGTGACGGGCTTTGGCCACGGCCTGAGCTACTTTGCGCTGGAATTTGAGGCTAGTACCTGTAATACGGCGAGGCAATACACGACCCTGCTCATTCACAAACTTCAGAAGGAAGTTCGGATCTTTGTAGTCTACGTACTTGATACCGTTCTTCTTGAAGCGGCAATATTTCTTGCGGGTATCCTGCTTGTGGATCTTTTCGTTGGCGAGGCTCATATTCTTATTATTGGGCAACTGCTTCCGATTGCTTCTGTGCTTTCTGCTGATTCATTTCGCCATTGCGGCGGCGCTCGTTGTAGGCTACAGCGTGCTTATCAAGCACCGTAGTCAGAAAACGAATCACCCGCTCGTCGCGGCGAAAAGCTAGCTCAAGCTGGTCAACTATATTACCTGATCCAGTGAACTCAACTAGGTGATAATAACCAGTTGATTTCTTCTGAATTGGGTAAGCAAGCTTCTTGAGGCCCCAGTTTTCAGTGTTGATAATGTCGGCGCCATTTTCCTTAAGCACCTGCGAGAACTTCTCGATCGTCTCTTGCACCTGACCTTCGTTCAGCACGGGCGTCAGGAGAAAGACCGTCTCGTAATTTCTTACTTCCATTAGACGGGATGAAAAAATTAAAGTGAAAAACTAAATTAGGGGGCAAAGGTAGGCAAAAGTTGCCATATAAGTGCAGGTTAGTACCTAATTTTTAGCTGATGCATGAATAGTAATTTCTTTCCATACAGCTATATAGGAGTGCTATTCAAGTATTTTTGCATAAACTATACTTACTATAAAGTAACTAAAACCTTTCCTACGGAGTAGGGGTTGGGAAATAGGTATCAGTCGCCGCAGCATAAGTCCCCAGTTACTTAAGTACTTTCTCTGGTCGGCTGAGCACTAACACCTTATTAGTATAATGAGGTCATGGAGTGGGTTTTTGATGGGTTTTGCTGTGTTTTCCTTTCCCAAAAATTAGAAGTGTCGCTTTTGTTTCCTGCGATTCCCGACCTACATTTGTGGCCTTAAGGCACCCCTGCGTTTCTTTTCCCCAGTGATTTTGTGCTATGGATAGCATCCGACTTCGTTCCCTCCCCCATTTCTTTCTAGCTCTGTTTCTGACGTTTGCCTCCGTTGGCCGTGCTTCGGCACAAGACGTTGGCGATGCCCCAGCCGTGAGCCAAGAAGGCGTGGCTCCAGGAGCTGCTGCTCAAGCGGCACCTGCCGCCGCCGCCGGCTCCACCACTGGCGACCCTGCTGCTATTGCCGCCGGTGATGCTCTATACAAAGGTAACTGTGCGCAGTGCCACGCTATCAATGAAGTGGTCGTAGGGCCAGCATTGAAGGATGTACACAAGCGCCGGCCTATTTCGTGGTTGATTCCGTGGATTCGGAACTCCAGTAAAATGGTAGCTAGCGGCGATGAGTACGCTGTCAAAATCTTCAACCAATACCAAAAGCAGCAAATGCCCAGCTTCGCGCTGACGGATGCTGAAATCACCTCAATCGTTTCCTATATCGCTGCCGAGAGTGAGCGCCCATCACAGGCACTCGCTGGTGGAGTCACTGCTGAAAATGCTGGTCAGGTAGATGGTCAAGCCGGTGGAGACGGTACCGGTACAGGGGCTGGTCAATACGTAGACTTACTGCTGATCGTATTAGTAGTAGTGCTCATCGTCTTGGTTGTAACCCTAGTAATCATCGCCAACATTATGGGTGATGTTTTGAAGGGACGCAAAGACCTAGACGGTCGAGATGTAGAACTTCTGGAGCAGAAGTTTGACTTCAGCAAAATCTATAAGTCAAATTTAGTACGCGGGCTAGCTGTTGGGCTTTTCGTACTCGTAGTATTGTATGAGTCAGTGCAAGGAGTAATGGCTATCGGCTTGGATCAAGGTTATCAGCCAACCCAGCCTATCGCCTTCTCTCATAAGTTGCACGCTGGCGAAAACCAGATCAACTGTGCATACTGCCACACTAGCGTGTATAAAAGCAAGAGCGCTAATATTCCTTCGGCCAACATCTGTATGAACTGCCACTCGCAGATTAAAACAGAGTCGCCAGAAATTAAAAAAATATACCGTGCGATTGAGCGCAAGCAGCCCATTCAATGGGTGCGGGTGCACAACCTGCCAGACTTGGCTTACTTCAACCACGCTCAGCACACGCAAGTAGGCGGAATTGAATGCCAGACCTGCCATGGTCCAATTCAGAACATGGAGGTTGTATATCAGTACTCTCCGCTTACTATGGGATGGTGCATCAACTGCCACCGCGAGCAGCCGCTTAATACCAAAGGCAACGGCTACTATGATAACCTAGTGAAGTTGCATGAAGCTGGCAATCAAGGTGCCGCCTTCACAGTGTCTTCGAATGGTGGTACTGAGTGCTCAAAGTGTCATTACTAAGCCGCTAGCACATACAGAGTGTTAGAGCAATATTTCTAACACTCTACGAATTCAGTTCAAGACCTAACAATAAGCCTTACTTAGAGACTGTGCTGAGCCTCACTCAGATATCTAGTTCTCCGAGAATATAAGTCAAACAAAATGCAAGAGTCGCCTAAGTACTGGAAAGGAATCGAGGAACTGGAAAACTCGCCTGAGTTTGCAAAAAATGCATTCAGCGAATTCGCCGATTTCCTGCCGGTGAGCGAAAAAAATAGCTCGTCCGATGCTACTGTTACTCCGCGTCGTGATTTTTTGAAGTTAATGGGCTTTAGCCTCGCGGCAGCAACTTTAGCTAGCTGTGAAGCTCCTATTCACAAAGCCATACCTTATCTGAACAAACCTGAAGAAGTTGATCCAGGCATCGCCAATTTTTATGCCTCAACTTACTTCACTGGTTCAGACTATAACAGCGTTCTAGTAAAGACCCGTGATGGTCGTCCAATCAAGCTAGAGGGTAACCCTGAGTCGCCAGTGACGCGTGGTGGTCTGTCTGCTCGTGCGCAGGCCTCTGTTCTCAGTCTTTACGATAGCGCTCGTCTACAGCACTTTGCTATCAAAGGTCAACGGGCTGAAAAGGATCTTGTCGACCAAGAGATTCGCAGTAAGCTGGCAACTACGCGTGGCAAAATCGCTATCGTGTCGCCTACTATCATTAGCCCATCTACTAAGAGAGCTATTGCTGAATTTACGACGCGGTATCCTACCACGGAGCACGTGATGTACGATGCTCACTCACAATCTGCTCTGCTGCAAGCTAACGGAGGCATGCTTCCTGCTTTCGATTTTAGCCGCGCTAATGTGATTGTAAGCTTAGGAGCTGATTTCCTAGGAACTTGGATCTCGCCGGTAGAATATGCTCACCAGTATATTACTAACCGCAAAGTGTCAAGCGATAAGCGGACTATGTCGCGCCATTTTCAGTTTGAGCCCTACTTGTCGCTTACTGGCTCTAATGCCGACGTGAGAGTGCCGCTCAAACCCTCTGAGATGGGGCTTGCTGCTCTCGCACTTTATAATGAGGTAGTGGGTGGAGGAGCTGCTTCTTCTTACAATAACGCCCAATTAAAGAAAGCTGCGGCCGAGCTAAAAGCTAATCGCGGGAGCAGCTTGGTGGTGTCTGGTTCTAATGATGTCGCAGTTCAAACACTTGTAGCTGCCATTAACCAAGCACTTGGCAACGTAGGTACCACCGTAGATGTTGCAAATCCTTCCTTGCTCCGCCAAGGGGATGATGCTCGTATGATTCGGTTGGTAAATGACATGAACGCGGGTACTGTAGGTGCTGTGATATTCTATCATGCCAACCCCATTTATGATCATCCTTTAGCAGCTAAAGTAAAATCAGGTGTTGCCAAAGTTCCGCTGAGCATTTCGCTTAATGATCGGCTTGACGAAACAGGCAGCCTCTGTTATTACGCGGCTCCTGATCATCATTACCTGGAGTCTTGGAATGACTACGAGCCTAAGCGTGGCTCATTGAGCTTGGCTCAGCCTACAATTTCTCCATTGTTTGCTACTCGTCAGGCACAAGACAGTCTGCTGACTTGGGCCGGTAACCCTCAGAGCTATTACAATTTCCTGCGCGCCAACTGGCGTAGCATTCTAGGGGGCAATTTTCAACAAGGTTGGGATAAGGCTGTCCACGATGGTGTAGCTACCGGTACACTTTCACCAGCACCTCTTACCCCAGTGTCCGCCCCGATTGACGTTAACCAAGCCATTAACTCTATAACCCAATCACCAAAAGGAACTGGGATAGAGTTCTCTCTCTATGAGAAGGTAGGTATCGGTAATGGCTATGAAGCTAATAACCCTTGGCTGCAGGAACTACCTGATCCAGTATCGAAAGCTACTTGGGGCAACTATATAGCTGTGCCACGTGATATGGCTGTAGAGAATAAGTGGGAGCAAGGTGATGTACTAAAAGTTACGGCTAACGGTACATCAATTGAACTACCTATTCTTGTTCAGCCTGGTCAAGCTAAAGGGACAATCAGTGTTGCCGTTGGTTATGGTCGTGAGTTAGCTGGCAAGGTTGGTAGCAAGGTTGGAGCAAATGCTTACCCCTTAGCAACCGTTCGTGGTAATGCACTGCAATACAGCGGGACAGCTACCTTAGAGCAAACTGGGACTAAGTCACCCATTGCCCAAACACAGACTCACCATACGGTCATGGACCGTAAACCAGTTGTACAAGAGGCTACACTAGCACAGTATATCAAGAATCCGAAGGAGGTCACTGAGTACGATAAGATCGCAACCCCCGATGGTCTTGAGAAGCCTAACAAGGTTTCGTTATGGCAGGACTATGAGTATAAAAACCACCATTGGGGTATGGTCATTGACCTTAACTCATGTATTGGTTGCGGCTCATGCGTTATCGGATGTCAAGTAGAAAATAACGTAGCCGTAGTAGGTAAGCAGGAGGTAATCAACCGTCGCGAGATGCACTGGCTGCGTATTGACCGCTACTATAGTTCAGATACTACAAAAGAAGACTTTGCCGAAAAGGGTAAGCTAGATACCTATGCAGATATGGAAGATCCATCGGAAAACCCGAGTGTGATCTTCGAGCCTATGTTGTGTCAGCACTGTAACCACGCACCTTGTGAGACGGTTTGCCCAGTACTGGCTACTACTCACAGCAGTGAGGGGCTAAACCAAATGACATACAACCGTTGTGTAGGTACCCGTTATTGCGCTAATAACTGCCCATATAAGGTTCGTCGCTTCAACTGGTTCTCTTATTACAGCAACGAGAAGTTTGAGGACGTAAACAGCCATATGTTCACGGACCTTGGCCGCATGGTGCTCAACCCAGATGTAACTGTACGTGCCCGTGGGGTAATGGAAAAATGTAGCTTCTGTGTTCAGCGCATTCAATTGGCCAAATTGGAAGCCAAAAAGGAGGGACGGCGTCCGATTGATGGTGAAGTGGTAACGGCATGCGCCCAATCTTGCCCTACTCAAGCTATCATTTTTGGTGACCTACGAGATCCAAACTCACGAGTTTCTCAAGTCACTCGGCGAGAAGATGGTGAGCGCGGCTTCCATGTACTTGAAGCTATCAACGTACAGCCTAACATCACGTATCTAACTAAGATCCGCAATGTTGAGCCAGGTAAGAAATTAGTAGTTTAGAACAGCGAACGGAAAGGCTATTTGTTACTTGTAAATAGCCTCCAGCCACTCTTTTACATTTAAAATTATGCAGCACGTATCGCCAGTAAGAGAGCCGCTCGTAACGGGGGGCAAAACTTACCACGACATCACGCAAGACGTGTGCCGCCAGGTAGAGGCTAAGCCCAACATTCGGTGGATGGCAGCCCTGAGCGTAGCGCTCTTTTTCTTAGGCATTTTCTTCTATTCCGTATACCGTACCCTATGGTATGGCATCGGTGAGTGGGGCCTAAATAAAACAGTTGGCTGGGCTTGGGACATTACCAACTTCGTATGGTGGGTAGGTATCGGCCACGCTGGCACCCTTATTTCAGCTGTATTGCTGCTGTTTCGCCAGAAATGGCGTAGCTCCATCAACAGAGCTGCCGAGGCAATGACCATCTTCGCTGTAATATGCGCGGCTATGTTTCCTGTGTTACACATGGGCCGACCTTGGTTAGCTTATTGGGTTTTTCCTTTCCAGAACACATTCGGTTCGTTGTGGGTGAATTTTAACTCCCCTTTGTTATGGGACGTGTTTGCCATTTCAACTTACTTCTCTGTTTCGCTGGTATTTTGGTACATAGGTCTGATTCCTGATTTTGCAACTATTCGCGACCGAGCTAAAGGGCCAATTGCTAAGCGTGCTTATGCCCTATTGAGCTTTGGTTGGAAAGGTTCGGCGAAAGCTTGGTCACGTTATGAAACTGTATCGTTGATCCTAGCTGGCGTTGCCACCCCACTGGTACTTTCGGTGCATACCATTGTATCAATGGACTTTGCTACCTCTGTTGTTCCAGGTTGGCATACTACTATCTTCCCGCCATACTTCGTTGCAGGAGCTATTTTCTCTGGCTTCGCGATGGTATTGACTTTGATGCTCATCACTAGAGTAGTATTCAAGCTTGAGGATTACATTACATTAGAGCACATTGCTCTGATGAATAAGATCATGATGATTACCGGCTCCATTGTGGGTGTGGCATACATCACAGAGTTCTTTATCGCATGGTATTCTCAGGTTGAATTCGAACAATATGCGTTCATCAACCGCGCTACTGGACCTTACTGGTGGGCTTACGCTTCGATGATGACTTGCAACGTTATCACTCCTCAATTGGTGTGGATTCGTCGAATTCGCTACAGTATTCCAGCTACGTTCATCCTTTCAATAATTGTGAACATTGGTATGTGGTTCGAGCGCTTTGTAATCATCGTTACGTCCTTGCACCGCGATTATTTGCCCTCTAGCTGGGTAATGTTCTCTCCCTCCTGGATTGATATTGGGGTATATGTAGGAACACTTGGCTTGTTCTTTACCTTGTTCCTGCTCTTTGCCAAGTTCTTCCCCGTTGTGAACATGGCAGAGGTGAAGACTATCCTTAAGTATGGAGTTGACAATGGTCCTACCTATACTGGTCACCATGGCCACCAAGTGGTAGCACCAAGCCATCAGCCCGCTGCACCTGCCGTACCTGCTTCCGCTCCCGTAAACTATAATAAGCATGACTAAGCGCTTCGCCCTCGGCATCTTTGACGACGAGGACGTGCTATTGCACGCCATCGAAAACATCCGTGCCGCTGGGGTTAAGATTCACGATGTGTTCTCGCCCTATCCTGTACACGGCATTGATGATGCACTCGGTATCGAGCGCTCTCGCTTACCAATAGCAGCCTTCTTCTTTGGCTTGACTGGTCTTTCCTTCGCCCTTTGGATGCAGATCTATATGCTAGGCTTTGATTGGCCAATGATAATCGGTGGTAAGCCTCACATCGCATTACCAGCTTTTATTCCGGTAAGCTTTGAGATGACCGTATTATTCTGTGCCCATGGTATGGTAATCACATTCTTTACGATTAGCAAACTCTATCCAAGATGGAGAGTGCCTGTAATGGATGTACGAGCCACAGACGACAAATTTGTCATGGCTATTGAGCTAAAAGACGATGCTTCTGAACTGAGCCGTTTGACTCAGCTGCTGCGTGAAAACGGCGCTTCAGAAGTAAACGAAAAAGAAATGAGTCAGAAATAATGACGCACCTACTGAGAAAAAGTCTTCAGGCGTCGGCAACACTATTTGTAGCGGTACTCGCTATAAGCTGCGACCGCAAAGAGGTTCCTGCTATACAGTATGCCCCTGAAATGTATGAGCCTATACCGTATGAGGCCCTCAAGCAGAAGAACGTAAACTTAGTCAATCCAATGGGCACCAACCAGCGAGTTCCAGTAGTTGGAACGGTACCATTGGGCAAGCTTGACTACTACACACATATTCCAAAGGATAGTGTAGGCATTGCAGAACGTACTTTGCGTAATCCATATCCCTATACCAAAGCGAATCTTGAAGAGGGGAAAGCACTTTACACACGTGTTTGTGCTCACTGCCATGGAGAGGACGGAGGTGGTCAAGGCCCCGTTGGAGTTAAGTTTAAGGGTGTTCCTAACTATTCAGCCGGTGCTTACAAGACCATGAATGACGGCCATATCTATCACGTTATTCAATGGGGACGCAATAGAATGATGCCTCATGGATCCATTGTGAATCCAGAAGAGCGTTGGAAGATAGCGATGTATGTTCGCGTACTTCAGCGTGGTGAAGGTCCAGATGGTTTAGCTAAGCTGGTTGACATCAGTCAGGATTCATCACAAATGACGGATCGTACCAATCAAAGTCCGATACTCAAAGCTCAATCACGTAAAGCATCGGTAACTCCAGGTCAAGGCGGTACGGAGGCAAGAAACGGAACGGCGAACTAATATATATGGCAACTCTGACACATCAAGACAGTGTTACGGCTGAGAATCTTACAATTACGCCGAGCACTCGTAAGAAATTCTTTGCAATAATCGCGGCTGGGGTAGTTCTGTTAATAATCGGACTGGTCTTAGCAGCCTTAGGTATAGGATCGGAGCACCATGCTGCTGGTGGTCATGAGGCAGCTGGAACAGGTGCTGGTGCGTCAGCGGAGCATCATGAAGGAAGCCCAGTTTGGCTTAAGCGCGTGTTTGTGAGCTTGTGGCATAGCAATGTGTATTTTATCGGTATTGCAGTCATTGGTACCTTCTTCGTAGCTCTACAATATGTAGCTTATGCAGGTTGGTCAGTACTGATTAAGCGAATTGCCGAGGCTTTGAGCGCGTGGCTCCTCCCAGGGTCCATTATTATGGTTGTTGTGTTCTTTTTAGGTCGCCATGACCTTTTCCATTGGACACATGATGGCATTATGACTCCTGGTCATGAAAATTACGATGCAATAGTTGCCGGCAAGAGTGGCTTCTTAAATATGCCTTTTTACGTGATCCGTATGGTCGTGTATCTGGCCATATGGTGGTTCTTTTCTGAACGGCTTCGTAAACTATCACTTGAGGAAGATTTAAATGGTGGAACAGGATACTTTCATAAGAGTATCAATGTAGGAGCACTATTTCTCGTGCTATTTGCTGTTTCATCATCTATGGCTGCATGGGACTGGGTTATGTCAATTGACGTCCACTGGTTCAGCACTATGTTCGGATGGTATGTATTCGCTAGCTGGTGGGTGTCAGGCCTTGCAGCTGTGACGCTCGCAGCTATCTTCTTAAAGCAAGCCGGCTATCTGCGTTTTCTAAACTCAAATCACTTACATGATCTAGGTAAGTTCATGTTTGGCTTTAGTATTTTTTGGACCTATATCTGGTTTTCTCAGTTCATGCTGATATGGTATGCAAATCTTCCCGAAGAAGCGGTTTACTACAACCAGCGCTTAGGTGGCTTTAACAACCAATACACATGGATATTCTTCTTTAATCTGATCATCAACTTCGCATTTCCATTTCTAGTGCTGATGACGCGCGATGCGAAGCGTCAAATGATTATGCTGAAGATTGTTTGTATAGCCATTTTGATTGGTCATTGGTTTGACTTTTACTTAATGATTATGCCTGCAACTATGCAGGCAGAAAGCGGGTTTATCATAGAAATAGGTATTGCACTTATCTTCTTAGGCTCTTTCCTAATTCTATTCACAAAACGTCTGGCTCAAGCTTCTTTAGTGCCTGTACATCACCCGTTCTTGGACGAAAGCGTACACCACACGACTTAATTTGGATTTGAGTAAAGAGAGGGAAGGCTTTTAATTGTTTCCTCTTTGTCGCTCACATCTCTGTACTCACATCTACTCTTAAGTAATGATTGCTCTTGGTATTCTGCTGGTGTTAGTGTTACTGCTCGTCGTATTTGGCTTGCTGTTTCGCCTCCAGATTCTTACTTCTATTTTCTCTGGTAGCCTGACCCGTGAGATCGGTATGAGCAACCGTGTCAACGCTATCCTCATGATTGTTTTCATGGTGGTTGGTGGGGCTGCGTTTGCTTGGTCTTTCATCGATAGCTATCCTAAGATGAATCCTCCTATTGCATCGGTTCATGGCTATGCAATGGAAAGCTTGTTTTGGACCACCATGATTATTTTGGGTGTAGCATTTGTGCTCACTCACCTGATGTTGTTTATTTTCTCGTTTCGTTATCAGCATAAGGATGGCCGTCGGGCGTTTTTCTTTTCACATAACAACAAAATCGAGATTATTTGGACATTGATTCCAGCTATCGTGATGGCTAGTTTGGTATTCGCTGGCTGGAAAGAGTGGACTAAGATTACTGGCCCAGCTCCTAAGGATGCTATAGTATTGGAGGTAATGGGTAAGCAGTTCAACTGGTTGGTGCGTTATCCCGGTCGTGATCAGAAGCTAGGTGTTGTTAACTATCGTTTAATCGACGCCACTAATGAGTTTGGGTTCGATTTGAATGACCAGAACGCAATGGATGACTTTACAGTCAATGAAATCCACGTGCCTAAAGGGCATCCGGTTTTGTTGAAAATACGGTCACGTGATGTATTGCATGGTGTGTATATGCCAAACTTTCGGGTACAGATGTATGCGGTTCCTGGTATGCCCACTAAATTCTGGTTCACACCTACAAAGACAACTGATGAGATGCGTGCTCAGCTAGGTAATCCTAAATTCAACTATGAATTGGCTTGCTCGCAAATCTGTGGACGTGGACACTTTGCTATGAAAGCGACAATCGTTGTCGATGAGCCAGAGGATTATGTGGCTTGGTTTGCCCAGCAAAAATCTTTTTCAGAGCAGAACCCGGATGTCTTAGCTAGCTTCAAACAGAAGTCGGATAAACTGGTTAAAGATAAAGCTGCAGATGCCGCTGCTGTCTTGACACAGACTACCAAAGCTTCGCTCTAACTTACATCTTAACGCACGCTCCCCTGTATGGCTGCTAATATTCCTACGAACGCTCCAGTGCATGGAACGCCCACAGTGCCTCATATAGAGCACGATGAGCATCATGATGAGCATCACGATCAAAGTTTCTTGACAAAATATATTTTCAGTCAGGATCACAAGGTCATAGCTAAGCAATTTTTGATAACTGGTATTTTTTGGGCCATCATGGGTGGCGCATTATCCAGTTTGTTCCGAATTCAGTTAGGCTGGCCAGAATCAACCATGGCATGGTTGACTCCAGTGTTGGGCAAATGGGTAGAAGCCGGTAAACTGAATCCAGAATTCTACTTGGCTCTAGTAACTATGCACGGAACCATCATGGTATTCTTCGTGCTAACAGCTGGACTTAGTGGTACTTTCTCTAACTTTCTGATTCCCCTACAAGTCGGTGCCCGTGATATGGCATCAGGCTTTATGAACATGTTATCATACTGGTTCTTCTTTATCTCCAGTATAATCATGTTCACCTCAATTTTCATTGAGACTGGTCCCGCCTCCGCTGGGTGGACAATTTATCCTCCGTTGAGCGCATTGCCTCAGGCAATTCCTGGCTCTGGTGCTGGTATGACGCTATGGTTGGTAAGCATGGCTTTGTTCATTGTTTCCCAACTGTTGGGTGGTGTTAACTATATCACGACGGTTATTAACCTCAGAACGCGTGGTATGTCAATGGGCAAGCTACCACTGACAATTTGGTCGTTTTTCTTGACCGCTATACTCGGTCTTTTGGCATTTCCTGTGCTATTTTCTGCTGCTCTGCTGCTCATTTTTGATCGCAGCTTTGGCACGAGTTTCTTCTTGTCAGATATCTACATTGCCGGACAAGCTTTGAACAACACGGGTGGTAGCCCAATCTTGTTCCAGCACTTGTTCTGGTTCCTAGGTCACCCAGAGGTTTACATAGTTATCATGCCAGCGATGGGTATGGTATCTGAAATTCTTGCCACTAATTCACGTAAGCCAATTTTTGGTTACCGTGCGATGATTGGTTCACTGTTGGGTATCTCTTTGCTTTCCTTCGTGGTATGGGCGCACCATATGTTCGTGACGGGTATGAACCCATTCCTGGGGTCTGTCTTCATGTTCCTTACGCTTATTATTGCTGTTCCTTCCGGGGTAAAAGTATTTAACTGGCTAGCTACACTGTGGCGAGGTAATATTCGCTTCACTACAGCTATGCTCTTTTCTATCGGTTTTGTATCGCTGTTCATCTCTGGTGGTCTAACAGGTATTATCTTGGGTAATGCTGCTCTGGACATTCAGATGCACAATACATACTTTGTAGTTGCTCACTTTCACTTAGTAATGGGTAGCTCAGCTTTCTTCGGTCTATTTGCTGGTGTCTATCACTGGTTCCCAAAGATGTTTGGCCGCATGATGGATGAGAAGTTAGGTTATGTACACTTCTGGTTGACATTCATTGGTGTTTACCTAGTGTTCATGCCAATGCACTACATTGGCATTGCAGGCTTTCCACGTCGCTATTACGCTTGGACCGGTTTCGATAGCTTTAGCCAGTTTGCTGACCTGAATAAGTTTATTTCAGCCGCCGCAATTTTTGCTTTCTTCGGCCAATTCATATTCATTTTCAACTTCTTCTACAGTATCTGGCGTGGTCGTCGGGCTACCGAGAATCCTTGGAATTCGAATACACTGGAATGGACTACCCCAGTTGTCCCTGGTCATGGCAACTGGCCTGGCGCTATACCAGCAGTACACCGCTGGCCATATGATTACAGTAAGCCCGGTGCCGAGCAGGACTTCATTCCTCAAAATGTGCCTTATTCGCAAACTCAGTCATCAAACTTGCCTAACGAGCGTGAGATGGCGGAATAATTGCCCCCCAGCTTAAAAACGAAAACGAGCCGCTGTATTTACGGCGGCTCTTTTTTGTATAAAGGGAAATTCGCTGTCGCTCAGCCGACCCGAATTTCCCTTATTTATTTGGGCAAAAGCTGAGTTTTGTTTGTTATATAAACGAAGCACCTCACCATTTCAATAGTATCATGATTCCTGCTTTTGTGCGCCGTTTTCGCTTTGTTGGTATTCTAACGGTCGCTTCCGTTTATCTACTGATTTTGGTGGGGGGCATTGTAAGAAGTACAGGTTCAGGTATGGGATGTCCTGACTGGCCCAAGTGTTTTGGAACGTGGATACCACCTACCCATATCAGTCAATTGCCTGCTGACTACAAAGAAATATATACTGCACAGCGAGTTGCCAAAAATCAAAGATTAGCCGCCACACTTGAGCGCTTGGGCTTTAAGCAAGTGGCAGGCGATATCTTCGCTCATCCCACGCAGTATATAGAAACAGATTTCAATGTTACAAAGACTTGGATTGAGTACCTAAACAGGCTTCTGGGAGCTTTAATCGGTGTCTTTGTCTTTCTAACAGTTGTTTTCTCCTTTTCCTATTGGCACCGAGATCGAGCAGTTTTTTGGCTTGCTTTTGGGAGTTTCATATTGGTCGGAGTACAGGGATGGCTAGGCTCGTTGGTAGTATCAACTAACTTACTACCTGTGATGGTAACCATCCATATGGGGTTAGCACTAGTGATAGTTGGTATGCTACTTTATGCTGTTGATCGTTCTCAGCAATCAACTATAAGTGAGGAAAAGGTCGTTTTTTCGCCAATCATAGTCATATGGCTCTGGGCAACGGTGCTGCTCACCTTTAGCCAGATTGTCTTAGGTACCCAGGTACGCGAAGAAGTGGATATCGTGGCTTCTTCATTAAACTATGGGGAGCGGGGCAATTGGGTAGACCAACTGGGTAATGTTTTCAAAGTGCACCGAACGTTCTCCATTGTATTGCTGGTAGTTAACCTCTACGTGG
Organism: Hymenobacter sp. HD11105; assembly: GCF_054051685.1. NCBI lineage: Bacteria > Pseudomonadati > Bacteroidota > Cytophagia > Cytophagales > Hymenobacteraceae > Hymenobacter > Hymenobacter sp. HD11105. The sequence goes on from NZ_JBSWBR010000001.1 coordinate 1,332,640, forward strand.
CTTACAAACTGTACCAGTTGCCTTCAAGGAGGCTCCACCGATTGACCTCCATTGTACTTGGATTTCTTGGTTTGGAAATCCTAGCGGGAATTGTACTTGCCTATCTAGCAATACCAGCTGCTATACAACCAGTACACCTGACGATAGCAACATTACTGTTTGGGGGGCAATTTTTAGTCGTGGTTGCTTACCAGCGAATGGCAAAATCAGTAGCGCAGCCCACTTATCCGCGTGTTGTTGCGTAACTTTGCGGCCCCGTTTGACAAGGCTCAATCGGGTGTTTTGTAACCTTCTTTGATGACCAAGCTAAAAGCTTATTTTCAGTTACTTAAATTCCGGCTCTCAATTACAGTCGCTTTCTCTAGCGCCATTGGGTTTTTGCTGGGAGTACAAGAGCTAGACTGGGGTCGGGCTTTACTAGTAATGCTTGGTGGGCTGGCTGTTACCGGTTCGGCCAACACCATCAACCAGATTCATGAGCGTGACCTCGACAAGTTGATGAAGCGCACGGCGAAGCGCCCTTTACCAATGGGGATTCTGAGTATCTCAGAGGCTTGGGTGTTCGCGATTATTTTGGGTGGGGCAGGGTTAGGCCTATTAGCTTACTACTTTAATCCTCTAACAGCCGCACTTTCGTTCACCTCGTTGGTGCTGTATGGCTTCATTTATACACCGCTTAAAACAATTTCACCCATCTGTGTTTTTGTCGGAGCTATACCCGGTGGAATGCCTCCGCTGATTGGTTGGGTAGCTGCAACGGGCGTTTTGGGAGTAGAAGCCTGGGTGCTTTTTGGTATCCAGTTTATGTGGCAGTTTCCGCACTTTTGGGCCATTGCATGGGTTTTAGATGAGGACTATAAGCGGGCTGGTTTTAAGATGCTACCTACCCCAGGTGGCAAGGATTTGCGCACTGCTTTCCAGATAATGACCTACACATTGCTATTGATCCCGCTGAGCTTACTGCCTTTGCAGTTTGGTATGGCTGGCAAAGTATCGGCTATGATAGCGGTGGTGTGTGGGGTGTTATTCCTGATGCAGACTTTCTACCTCATGCGCACCTGCTCGAAAAAAGCCGCTATGAACATCATGTTCGGGTCTTTTTTATACCTGCCAATCGTTCAGATTGCGCTGGTGTTTGACAAACTATAACTGCTTTTGCTGTATGCACCCTTCTGAAACGCTTACCGACAAACAGACTGGTACTGGTCTGCACCCTTTAAGATTATTGCTTATTCTGCTTATCATCAGCATCCTGATGATGTTTGCGGGTTTTACCAGCGGCTACATTGTGCGCCGCGAAGAGGGCAACTGGCTAGAGTTCGACTTGCCTGCTGGCCTACTTTTCAATACCATAATTATTGCCATTAGCTCTGCAACTATGCAGTGGGCATGGTTTTCAGCACGCAAGGACAATCTGCGGCAGGTTAAAATTGGGATGCTTGTCACTCTAACCCTCGGAATTTTATTCCTAATTGGACAGTGGCAAGTATGGGCAGAGTTGGTGCAAAATAGAGTGTTCTTTGGGGGAGCAGATTCCAATCCTTCGGGTTCATTTACGTATGTACTAACTGGGGTTCATGGCTTTCACTTAATCACGGGATTGGTTTTCCTCGTAATAGTATTAGCTAAGAGCCTGCGCTATCAAGTGCATTCACGTCAAATGCTCGCCATCACGAACGGTACTATCTACTGGCACTTCTTGGGCGCGCTTTGGTTGTACTTGTATTTGTTCCTACTTTTGAACCACTGATTTCGTCCTTACCCGCTTTTTATGTCTACCACTTCCACGACGCAGACTCTATCTTCGCCAACCGGCACCGATCAGCCCCGCACTGGTACTTGGGATGGCGGTAATGAGCCCTTTAAGGCTAGCTACGGCAAGCTGATGATGTGGTTCTTCCTGCTATCGGATGCTTTTACCTTTGCTGCCTTTCTGACCACTTATGGTCTGATGCGCCATCGGCATTTGGCTTATACCGGCACTAGCGAGGCATTTGAGTTTTCGACTGCCTATTGGCCTATCCCGGATAAAGTATTCAATGCTTTCCCAGGTTTACATGGAGTTGATTTGCCACTAGGTTTCGTGGCTTTGATGACTATGATTCTCATTTTTAGCTCCGTAACAATGGTGCTAGCAGTTGAGGCAGGGCATCGAATGGACAAAAACGATGTGCAGAAGTGGTTACTATGGACAATTCTATTCGGCACCATCTTCGTGAGCTGCCAAGCTTGGGAATGGTCCCACTTTATTGCAGGTACCGACGAAGGCACCCTAATGGAGGATGGCACGCGCTTCTATGGTGCTAACCTGCAGCGCAACCAGTATGGACCAGTACTATTTGCTGACCTATTCTTTTTCATTACTGGCTTCCACGGTACGCACGTGTTCAGTGGCATTTGCTTACTTATCTGGTCTTTCATTGCTACAACCAATGGGACCTTCGAGAAGAGAGGCCATTATGAGATGGTAGAGAAGATTGGTCTGTACTGGCACTTTGTAGATTTGGTATGGGTGTTTGTATTTACCTTCTTCTACCTCGTTTAATAATTAAGGAGCAAAAAGCTCTCATAAAAACGATCTGCATTTGATCGTTGAGTTAAGATTTAAATTCAAAAGTTATGGCTCAACATAGCAACAACCAGCCACCACAGTTAGGTGAAATTCCAAAACCTAATACAGGTTGGATTTGGAAGACATTTTGGGTACTTGTAGGCATTACGGCACTTGAATTCGTATTCGTGTTCCTTATGGATGCGGGCACTTTGCGTAATACGATTTTTATCGTGCTCACTATTTTTAAGGCCTTTTTCATTGTGGCTGAGTTTATGCACCTAAAGCACGAAACTAAAGGCCTAATATGGTGCATCCTGATACCTATGGGGTTACTTATTTGGCTTCTAGTAGCCTTAGTTAGCGAAGGATCTTACTTAGGCGAAGCAGTACTGAACGCTCTTAATTAGCAAATGAGGCCCAAACAAACACTGTTTCTGGGCCTCATTCTATTGATGCCAGTACTGGCATTCCTATTCCTTAAGTCTTTCGGTAAAAACAGCTACGCGCTGCCTACTTACTTGCCTGACCGCGTTGACTCAACGCTGATAGGAGGAAAGTGGCAGCGCGATACTGTTTTTCATCAGTTACGCAATTACAGTTTCCCATCACAAGCCGGTCGCGCTATTAGCCATGCTGACCTAAAAGATGGCATGTACGTGGCTAGCTTTTTTCACACAACTTGCTCGGAAGGTTGTGCTCAAATGAACAACCAGTTGAAGCGCGTGCAGGAGAAATTTCGTAGTGATCCTCGTGTACGACTTGTATCATATACTGTAAATCCTACGCAAGATTCAGTTTCAGTATTAGAGTGCTACGCCGAACTATATGGAGCTATTGCGGGCAAATGGTTTTTCCTTACCGGTGACAAAATGCAGCTCAACCGGTTAATAACGGAAGAGTACCGTCTCCCCGCTCCCGTAGGCGAGGCACCAGCCATACAGCATAGTCAGCAGCTATTTTTAGTGGATCGTGAGCAGCGGGTACGGGGAATCTACGATGGTACAAAGGCGCGAGAGATCGACCGCCTGATTACTGAAATAACCGTGTTGCTTTACACCTATGACCACAACAACCAACCCCGTACTTGAGCCGGGCAGTTTCACTAAGTACAAGATCATTCTAGGAATATTAGCGGCGGTAGTGCCACTGTTGGTCGCTATCCTGTACTACTTCCCAGAGGCATTCCGAATTCCAGGTGCTGAGGTAAAATTCTTGCCAGCGCTCAATGCTGTACTCAATTCACTGACCGCCGTTTGCCTAGTATTGGGCTACTACTTCATTCGGCAGAAGCAAGTGGCTCGCCATCGGGCTATGATGGTCAGCGCTTTTGCGTTGGGGGCCATTTTTTTGGTTTCTTATGTCATTTACCATTCGCAACAAGCGTCCACACCGTTTGGCGGTGTAGGTACAATCCGTTATGTATACTTCTTCCTTTTGCTCAGCCACATTGCGCTGGCAATAGTGACGGTAGGCTTGGTATTGTTCACCCTATACTTTGCATTAACTGAGCAGTTCACGAAACACCGTAAAATAGCGCGTTGGACCTTTCCTGTCTGGCTTTACGTGTCCGTTACCGGTGTTATCGTTTACTTTATGATTTCGCCGTATTATACCTAGGCTAGAGAAACTTTGCTTTCTTAAAAGTGTTGAAATAGTATGAAAAAGGCAGCTGTTACTGGTTTATTTACCTTCCTCTTGGGTCTGTTACTGAGCGTTGCTCCCATATCGGCGCAAGCGCAGTGCTCTATGTGTAAAACCCAAGTAGAGTCGGCGCGCGGGGATAAGGAGGAGTACGACGCTTCTGGTCTGAATAAAGGCATTCTTATGCTTATGACAGTTCCATATGTACTGATGGGGATTGTTGGATTCATCTGGTATAGACACAGTCAGGCAAAGAGTAAGTAGGTTTGACTATTACAATTCCCTCACTATTCGTTGAAGTCCTTGCTTTCCAGTTTAATAGGAAATGCCGCCGAATGGCGGCATTTTTGTTAAACCCCTACTTCAAACCGTAGTGGTGCTTCGGCGCCCGTATTGTCTTTGAAATTATTTCGCTCCACCCCACTGGTTTTGCTTTTGGTCGCCACCTTATGCTTCGTGGGGGCCTACTTCAGCAATCGTTATGGTCAGGTACCAGAGGTATTACTGCGTGCCGAAACGGCGCGTCTGCAAAGCCTGGTTATCGAGGCCCAGCGCAAAGCCGAGCGTGAAGCCGATGAAGTAGCGGAGTATCTACAAGCCCAAGAGTTGAACTTCAGCAACTTAGTTGGCTTAACTTCTTATCCGTGCTTTGTATTCAAGGGCGAGAAGCTACTCTATTGGTCTGACCATGCTACGCGGCCAGAGGTAGCCAATGTGGGACAGAATTTCCGCGAAAAGCTCGTGGACATGCGCTTCGGTCAGTATCTGGCCTTACGGCGGCTCGTAGGGCCTTACACTCTTCTGACGTATATACCACTTGAAAAGCGCTATGGCATAAGTAACCGCTATTTGCGCGAAGGTTCGGAACAGGCTTTGTTTCGGGGGGCAAATGTGCGCTTGGTAGTGAATAATACCAATCCCCGGTTGCCGCGTTTATTCTCGGAAGAAGGTGATTATCTTTTTTCTATAGAAAGCTCCGCTCCAGACCCAATTACGGGTAAGTATCTGCCCGTTGCTTTATTGCTGCTGGGTGTGGGCTTTTATTTGGCCGGATGGCTGCAGTTAGCATTGCATCTCTTTTCGACGGGGCGCGTGTGGGCAGGAGTAGGGGCAGTTGTCATTCCGCTGGTGGCGCTCAGAGCAATGCTATTGTTTCTTGGGTTGCCATTCTCTTTAGTAGAGTTGCCCCTTTTCGACCCTCGTTTATACGCCGCTTCTTGGTTGTCACCATCACTGGGTGATTTGCTGATTAACGCCTGCCTGTTTGTTGCATTAGCATATTACGCCCTGCTCTTGTTCCGGCGGTTTGGAATAGTGCGTCGGGTGCGGCGCCTTCGTAGCATACCGTCCATGGTCATAGTGGGAACCGCGGTAGTATTCAGCTTTTATGGACTGTTACAGCTTCTATTCAATTTCTATTCGAATAGCTTCAACAACTCCCAGCTGGTTCTTGACGTGACCCAAAGCATCCAGGTGTCGGTGTTTAAGGCCTTATTATGTTTGGCCATAATACTACATACTGGCAGCTACTTAGTGGGCTTCTATATGCTGTCTCAGCTGTTTATGGCTGCGGTACGCCCGGCCACGCGTGGGGTTGGTATTGTGCTGCTCGGACTGGCAACTTTAGTGATTTTACCCCTTGGGCTCTCGCTTAGCCTCACAAACGGCACCTTACTCGGGCTCACGCTTTTCTTTTTCTTCCTCGTCCGACTTACAGGCTTACGGCAGGTATCATCCGTGGTACCCTATCAAATCTATTTGTTTGTTTTCTTAATGCTGGGGGTTAGCTCAGCAGTAGGTGCTTTGGCGCTATACGAGCATTTCGATCGGCAACTGGTATTGAACAAGCAGCGCATCGCTAGCAACTTGCTTGTGGACAATGATTTGCAGGGCGAATACTTACTGGCTGAGCGGTCGCGTCAGATGGCGGCCGACCCCTTGATTCAAACAATGCTGGCCCGGCCTTTTGCTAACCAAGATGTGGTGCGCCAGAAAATCATCAAGTATTACCTGCGTGACTATTTCGACAAATACGAAATCGCAGTTACGCTTTTTGATCCGGCCGGTCGCTCCCTCGATGGCAATGAGGATACGCTAACCCTGCCTCAACTGCGGAGACGACTATTGCGAACGGCCTTGTCAACGGATCACCCTGATCTCTACCTAATCCACAACAGCAACTCATTCAGCTCGCGGCGTTATGTAGCTTTTGTACCGGTTACTACCTCGGCGGGGGGCAATAGTACCGTGCTGCTAGAGCTTTCATTGAAAAAGCTAACGGCTTATAGCGTAGTACCCGAGCTCTTAGTCGATCAGAAGTTTTTTCAGCCAGGGTTAGGGTCAGATTTGAGCTATGCAGGTTATGAGAATGGCCGGCTGGTCTACAAGGAAGGCGATTTTGATTACGTCAACCATCTTACACCGGCTCAACGCCAGGATACGCGCTTATATAGCGTGGGTTTATCAGTTGATGGTTTCCATCATTTGGCGGTGCGTGGTGCCCAGCGCCGTACAGTAGTAGTGACCACGGCCACATATTCCTTCGATGATTGGCTGGCTAATTTTTCTTTTCTCTTCCTACTGCACACCTTCTTCGGGCTGTTGGTTCTTGCTGGCTACATGCTGTTTAAGGGCCAGTATTTCCAGGTGTTCCGGACAACGTTTAGCACCAAGATTCAGCTGTTTCTAAACTTTGGAATTTTGGTGCCCTTGCTTATCGTCAGTATTGCGACGGCTAGCCAGGTCACTTCTTCTTACCAGCGCGATTTGCGGCGCACCTACGAGCGGCGCGGCAAAACGGTGCAAGAGAACATCTTGAAAAATCGCGCTCTGCTAGCCGACTCATCGGGCACCACGGCACTAATCGATTTGGCCGAAAACGTCTCCGACCTGACAGAAACGGACCTGAACCTGTACGGGGCTGATGGGAATCTGCAAGTCAGTAGTCAGCCTTTGATTTTTGAGTCCGGGCTGCTGAGCAAGTTGATGAACCCGCGCGCCGTGGCCGAGCTATATGAAAATGGCCAGCCGCAGGTACTGCTCACCGAAACTGCTGGCTCCCTGTCCTTTAATACCTTGTACTTGCCGCTACGCGCAGCAGTGAGACCGGGGAGGCCGGATGTGGTAGTCGGCTACGTGGGTATTCCATTCTTTGATTCCGAAAAAGAGCTCGACAATAAGCTTATAGAGCTGGTTTGTACTATCCTGAACATCTTCACCGTGATGTTTATCATCTTCTTGGTGCTGACGTTTATAGCGTCGCGCATTCTGACGGCCCCGCTTAAAATCATCACGGAGAAGCTGAAGCAAACAACCCTCACCGGCCAGAATGAAATGCTGGCATATGATTCATTGGATGAAATTGGTCTGCTGGTGCGCGAATACAATGGGATGTTGCTTAAGCTGGAAGAAAGCAAGCAGGAGCTAGCCACTCAGGAAAAAGAAGCCGCTTGGCGCGAGATGGCGCGGCAGGTAGCCCACGAGATTAAGAATCCGCTTACGCCCATGAAGCTTTCATTGCAGTACCTGCAGAAAGCAATTGCTGAGCGCCGGCCGAACACAGAGGAATTGATTGGCAAGATCTCCCAAACGCTTATCACTCAGATTGATGTATTGAGCGATATTGCCACCTCGTTTTCTACCTTTACCAACCTGCCTGCCATGCGGCCGGAGCGACTCGATGTGTTGCCCATCTTGCGGCGGTGTGTGAGCTTGCACAAGGGCGGGGTAGGAGGAGGCAGCATTCGGTTGAAAGTGCCCCCCGATGTTAAATACGGAGGCTACGCCGTTTTTGCCGACGAAAACTTGCTAGTGCGTACCTTTAATAATCTGCTTATCAACGCGCTACAGTCGGTGCCGGAAGGCCGCAAACCCGACATCAACGTTACGATGGAGCGGGTCAGCGCTGACCGCATTGAGATTTGCATAGCAGATAACGGGGCCGGTATTCCGGAGGAAGTGCAGGATAAAGTGTTCGTACCCAACTTTACCACCAAAACGTCTGGATCGGGTATTGGCTTAGCAGTTGCTAGGAGAGGAATTGAAAGCGCTGGGGGGCAAATTTGGTTTGAAACCGAGGAAAACGTGGGTACAAAGTTTTGTATTGAATTGCCGCTGGCGCCGAAGTAGGGCCGGAGAGACCAAAACACCCACGCCCACGGAGCACCACCTCCACTAGAGCGGCACGAATCTGGCGCCGCCGCTCGTTGTGGTGCGAAAAAGCCCCCAGCCTGAAAAATAAGTAGCATGAGTAGCAGCTTTACGCAAATTCTTCCGCGTTTCAGCCTGCTGCTCACATTGTTGCTGCTGGCTCAGAGCGTTGCGGCGCAGCAAGCCGGCCCGCCCAGTACGCGCCGCTGCCGCTGGGTGAAGCTGGCGCCAACCCGCGACACTATTATCTTCACCCTCCCTGATACCCTGACTGTGGTGCCCTCCTCGGTGACAGCCGATGGTCGCTCAGTCAGCTACGATGCGCGTACCGATCAGTATCGCATCATCAGGCCCATGCGCCGCTTTCCCGCGCCTGACCCCGACCAGCCCGATATCGTGTTTCTGCCCACTGGCCCCGACTCGGTATTGGTGTGCTATCGGGTCTTGCCGCTCCGGCTGGCTGCGCCCAGCTACCGCCGGCCGCGCACGCTTATCGATAGCCTCAATTTTGCCCCCCGGTCGTTTAGCTACAATGACTTTGCGGTAAAAGAGCAGATCTTGGCTACGCCGGGTATCAACAAAACGGGCAGCCTAGCGCGCGGCATCTCCTTTGGCAATACGCAGAATGTGTTTGTTAATTCTGCCTTGAATTTGCAGCTCGAAGGCAAGCTTACCGATCAGATAAACCTAACAGCAGCTATTTCGGATCAGAACGTACCATTCCAACCGGAAGGGAATACCCAGCAACTCCAGGAGTTTGACCGCATTTACGTGACGCTCACTCACCCACGTTGGAGCCTGACGGCTGGCGACGTAGTACTCCGCAACCGTCCCGATTATTTTCTGCGCTTTTACAAAAATGTGCAGGGTGCGGCCGTGGAAGCCAAGCTAAGCCAGGGAGCAGGGCGGCGCAGCGTAACTACAGCCGCCGCCGGTGTGGCCAAAGGCAAGTTTGCCTCCATCGAGCTACCGCCCCTAGAAAACGTGCAGGGCCCTTATCGTTTGCGGGGCCCGAATGGCGAGCAGTTTATCATTGTGCTGGCCAATTCCGAGCGGGTGTACCTCGATGGTCGGCTAATGACGCGGGGGTTCGATTTTGATTATGTCATCGATTATAATCAGGCGGAAGTTACCTTTTCGCCCCAGCACCTGATCACCCGCAACTCCCGCATCCGGGTCGATTTTGAGTATTCGGATTTTAACTATGCTCGCTCGCTTTTTGACCTGAGTCATTACCAGGAATTGGGCCGGCTGAGTGTGCACCTGAACTATTACCGCGAATCCGATAACCCAGACAACTCGCCTAATCTGGTGTTGAACGAGACTGACCGCGAGCTGCTGCGGACCATTGGGGATAATGTGAGTCTCGCTACTACGCCCGGTGCCGACTCGGCCGCTTATGACCGCCGCCAGGTGCAATACCGCCGGGAGGTGCTCACCTTGCCCGACGGCACCCGCGTGCCCACCTTCGTATATACCACCGACTCCACGCGCGGCGTGTATAATGTGCGCTTTACTAGCGTGGGGCAGAGCGAAGGCGACTACATTCTGAGCACGAGCGCCGACAATATCAACGCCAATGGCCGCGTATTTCAGTACGTGGGAGGCGGACGGGGGAACTACCGGGCCGAGCGTCGCTTACCCACGCCTCTGCAAAAACAACTCGTGACGGCCGGAGCCAGCTACCGCCTCGACTCCACGGCTACGGTGTTCATAGATTTAGCTTCGTCGCAGTTGGATCTGAACCGTTTTTCGCCCCAGGCGGACCAGGGACGCACTTTTCGGGTGGGCTACGCTGTGCTGAATCGGCCCGTGAATGTGCCCTTTATGAAGCAGTATAAGTTGCGTAGTACTCTGGACTATGAGTACAGCAGTCAGCAGTTTGCCCCCATCGACCGCTACCGCGACATTGAGTTTGACCGCAACTGGAGTACCACCAGTACCGTGCAGGGCAATGCCGCCTTCCGGCCAGCCCGCGAGGACAATATTCTGAATTTCTCGGCTGGCTTAGTGAAGGATGATAAAAATGCATTTGCCTACCGTCTCAGTCGCCGTTACCGGGCGGGTGAAGTAAGCGGCTTGCAACACTGGCTGGATGGCGCTCAAAAGATTGGGGATGTGGAGTTGCGTGGGGGGCTTTTTTTGCTGAACTCCGAAGCCGGGTCGCGCCAGTCTAACTGGGCGCGGGGCGAAGTGACCGGCCGCTACGCGCGGGGGGCAATTATTCCGGGCTACGCGTATCGCTTTGATAAAAACCAGGTGTCGTTGCCGGATGGCACTGCACTTACTTCGGCCAATTACTTTGATGAGCATTCCGTGTTTGTGCAGAGCCGCGACAGTGCCACCACCCGCTTCCGTCTCGACTACACCTACCGCCGCGACCAAGCGCCCCTCGACGACGAGTTGCGCACCCGCGGCCGTGCCCAAACCTGGCAGGGCCTATTTGCGAGTCGCCTGGGTAAAAATCAGGACATCTCGCTGCTGCTCACCTACCGCGATCTGGCCGCCCGCGACAGTGCCCGCCAGCACACAGTGCTCGGCAAGCTCGACTGGAATGCTTCGTTTTTCAATAACCTGTTACGCTCGGAGCTGAGCTATAACGTGGCCACCGGCCGTGAGCTACGCCGCGATTATTCCTTTCTGCCGGTTCCCAATGGGCAGGGCACTCACTTCTATGCTGGCGATGCCAACGCTAACAACCGCCAAGACAAAGAGGAGTTCTTTGAAGCGCAAACGCCTGATGCCCAGTACCGCACGCACATCAAGGTGTTCCTGCCCACCGACGATTACATCATCGCCTTCACCAACCGCTTCAGTTACCGCCTCACCAGCGGCCTGCCCCGGCAGTGGCGCGATCAGCCGGGCCTCAAGGGCTTTGCGGCTCGCTTTACCAGTATCAGCACGGTGTCGTTGGACCGGCGCACCACCGAGCGCGACCTTAGCTCCCGCCTCAATCCATTTGCTTTCCAAACCGAAGATCAGTTCTTGCTTTCGCTAAATAAGCTGCTGCGCAATACGCTGTATTTCAATCGGTCTAATCCCATTTTTGGGGCTGAGTTTACGGTGCAGCAAACCCAGCAAAAGGCGTTGCTCACCCAGGGTACCGATATTCGCAATCTAGCGAGCCAGTCGGTGCTGCTGCGCCGCACGCTGGCTCAGTCATTTACGGGGCGGGTTAGTACTACGCGCAGCATTCGTGAAAACACGTCTAACTATCTGCAAACCCGTAATTTTCGAGTGCTGCTCTATGAGGTAGCTCCCGAAGTTAGTTACCAGCCCAGCCCGGCGCTGCGGTTTACTGGTACCTATTTGCGCTCCTCCAAGCGCAACACCTTCGCCGGCCCCGACGAAAACACGCGCGGTGTGTTCGACGAGTTGGGCGTAGAAACGCGTTTGAGCCAAGTGAGCAAGCGTACGCTCACAGCCGCCACGCGCTACGTACGTATCGGCTTTGAGGGCAACCAATCATCGCTGGTAGCGCTAGAAATCCTTAATGCACTGCGTCCGGGCAACAATATGACCTGGAACCTGAATGTGGAGCAGCGTCTGAGCAATGGCCTAAACGTGACAGTGGCCTACGACGGCCGCAAGCCCAACGGTCTGAGCGCCGTACATACCGGCCGAATGCAGGTGTCAGTGCTGTTTTAAGCATAAATTGGCTGCTTATTTACTTTCAATCAGCTTCCGAATACTAGCCACAACAGCTAACTCCGCTTGCCCGGCCGGTGCTTTCGCCATATCAAGCTGTTTGAGGGCCGCCGTTTGCCAAGCCGCAGACGGCGCTTGTCCCTTTTCGAATAGTCGCAAGCGCTCTAGCGCCAGCGCCGCGATAGCGCTGAGTTGGGCCGAAAGCGGGGCGTATTCTTGTAGGCTTGACTGGGCCATGAGCAAGGGCCGCACCAGTGCATCGTTGAGCTGCCACTGGCGCAGCGGCGTAGCCACGGCAACGGCGGCTACTTTGGCCTCAGCGGTTAGGCTAGGTGTTCCCTGGGGGACTTTTTGGCGCAGCCGCAATAGGTTTTCGACTGCCACACCAAATTCGCGAGCAGCGTCTGACTCAGCGGGGGCGGCATCTACCAAACGGTTTAGGGGCGTTTGGGTAGTGTAGGTCATGCCTTGAAAGTGCCGCTTATATTCCTTCACTGGCTCTAGCACACTGGCAAATGTACGCAGCGGTGCCACGTCGCGGCCGCCTGCCAGCTGTGTCAGAAGCTGCTCCGGCACCCGGCGATGCCGTAGGCCCAGCGTTTCCAAGAGCGTAGAAATGCCCCCCAGACGCCGGTACATATCCGGCACATCCGTAACCGTAATAGGTGACCAGAAGCGCTCGGCAATAGCTGCCGTGCGCGGCCAGATGCGGCTGTCAACAATAACTGAATCGGCGAACTCAGCCCACATGGTAGCCTCGCCACCCAGAATGCGCTGCTTTTCGGTGGCCGTGAGTGGCGCATCGGCGGGCAGTGGGTCGTTCAGGTAGTGAGAAGCGGCGCTGTAGTTTAGGTCGATATAGTAGCCGTTGGAAAGTATAGTGTTGTGGCCAGCTTTGGCGGCTTCGTAGAGGCCTTTACGACCGCGCCAGCTTTGGATGAGAGCATCAGTAGGCAAACCGGGACCAAGAATCTCGTCCCAGCCAATCATCTTCTTACCCCGCGCCGTTACCATTTGCAGAATGCGACGGTTGAAATATGTCTGGAGCGCGTGTTTGTCGGGCTGGCCTTTAGCGGTCATGAAGCCTTTTTCCTTCATAAATGCCACAATACGCGGATTGCGCCGCCACTGCCGTCCATCGTTTTCATCCCCGCCAATATGGAAATAAGGGTCCGGAAACAGAGCAGTCATTTCCCCGATTAAGGTATTGAGTAGCTCGTAGGTAGTTTCCCTTGTTGGGTCCATTGCAATGTTCAACACGCCCCAGCGTTGCGCAACGCCGTAGGTCGAGTCGTTGCTGGCCAGCACTGGGTAGGCAGCCAGCCAACTGGTGGCGTGGCCGGGCATATCAAACTCTGGAATAACGCGGATACCACGGGCGGCAGCATAGCGCAGCACTTCTCGCACCTGCGCTTGGGTATAATATTGACCCTCAGAACCAACTTCGTGAAGCCGAGGCAGCGTTTTGCTTTCCACTCGAAAGCCCTGATCATCAGATAAATGCCAATGAAACACGTTGAGCTTCACGGCGGCCATACCGTCGAGGTTGCGCTTGATGACGGCTACGGGCATAAAGTGTCGAGCCGCATCCATGAGCAAGCCGCGCCACACGAAGCGAGGCTGATCGGTGATGTCGACTTCTGGGAAATAGAAGTTCTTTTTTTCCTTGGTCAACAGTTGACGCAGGGTTTCGAGGCCGCGCAGGGCGCCTAGGCTAGTGGGGGCATCCAGGGCAATACCGGCCGGAGTTACGCGTAAGCTGTAGCGCTCCGCGTCGCCGGCCTCCATACGGCCTGTACGCCCGTAGCGAATGGTAAGGTCGGCGGCGCCGGAAGTGGTAAACTCGGGTGTCAGACGCTTATCACCAGTATGTTGTACCAGCCAAGTGCCTAACCGCTCGGCCGCAGTTCGCACCACTGAATCGGGTGTAGTCGGAGCATTCAGTTGAACGCGCCAGGTGTTTTTCAACGCAAAACGGCTAGCACCCCACTTGGCCTGGGCAGGCACAGGCATTAGATTACGCGTCTCCGTAATTGCTTGGGCGTAGCCGCTGTGGCTGAAAATAAGCAGGAAGAATAAGACGAGCGGGGGAAGAAAACGCTGAGGACGAAGCATAATGGGGCAGGGGCGAGTTGCCTCAAAATTACCAGGTTATTTCGTAGTCGGGTTGAGTGCCGTCCCAGATTATTGAGCCTAGGCAAGCAGCATAAGAACCAATTGACTGTTCCTGGGGGACAAATTCGTTTGAATAAACTTCTGCAAAATAGCTTATTGGCCGAAGTTGTCTAACTGAAAAAGCACGCTTTCCTCAACGGCTTCAGGACTAAAAGCACGATATCACAAGAGCCTTATATCAACCCTCGCGCCTTGAATTCTAGGTAGCGGTTCAAGGTATTTACTGTTAATTGATCAGGCGGCGTGAGTAGGGCGTGAATACCATAGCGCTGCAACTCCCGCACGATTTGGCGCTTTTCCTGAGCAAACTTCTCAGCAATGGTTTGATTGTAGACGTCCTCGGTCGTGGCAGCTGGTGTATCCAGAAACTGCCGTAGCTCGGTGTTTTCGAAGAAAATGACCAGCAGCAAATGATCTTTGGCCAAGCGCCGTAGGTAAGGCAACTGGCGCTGTAAGCCGCTCAGGGTTTCGAAATTAGTAAACAGTAGCAGCAGGCTACGCTGTCGAATGCGCGTCTTGACGTTGGTATAAAGCAACTCAAAGTCCGTTTCAAGGTACTTGGTGCGCTGCTTATACAGCACCTCTAGCAGCTTTAATAAATGCCCCCCACGCCGGTCGGCGGGCACAATGGCTCCAAGGCGGTCGGAAAACGTGACGAGGCCAGCCTTGTCGTGCTTGAGCATGGCAATGTTGCTCACTACTAGCGTGGCGTTAATGGCATAATCTAGCAGACTCAGGCCTTCGAAAGGCATCCGCATCACCCGGCCTTTATCAATCAGGCAGTACACCTGCTGGGCGCGCTCATCCTGAAAGTGGTTGACTACTAATGTATCGGGGCCGCCGGTAGCGCGGCGGGCTGAGGCTTTCCAGTTGATGCTGCGCGGGTCGTCGCCGGGCACGTAGGGCCGGATTTGCTCGAACTCCAAGCTGTGACCTACCCGCCGGATACGCTTCACGCCCACCTCACTGAGACGGTTGCTTAAAGCCAGAAGTTCGTACTGGCGCATCTGCAAAAACGACGGGTACACCGGCACTACCTGGTCCTGCCCGTAGCGAAATCGCCGCCTTACCAATCCCAGCGCCGAAGCCACAAACACGTTTACGGCCCCAAAATGATATTCTCCGCGCTTTACTGGTCGCAGCTGGTAGCGAATCACCTGGGTTTCACCCAAACGCAGCTTCACCCGAAACAGCACGTCGCGCCGCTGAAACTGGTGAGGTATCTCGTCAATCGTCTCGGTTCGTACAGTGAAGCGGTAGTGGTTTTCGAGGTAGATGGCTACCTCGTTGTCGCTGCCATTGGCCAGCTTGTCGCCCAGCACCCGCCGCCCGAATACATGGCCGCTGCCCATAGCTCCCGGCGCGTACAGCAACAGGCCATCGAGCAGCACTAAAGCTGTGAGGACAGACAGTGTCGCCTGAACCGGCAACAGCAGCACCGGAAGGAAAAACGCCACCACAAACCCAGTTATAATAACTGTTAGAGCTAAGAAGAAGCGCCGGGTGAGGTAGAGGTTTTTCAAGAATAAAGAACTAATAGTAAGTGAAATGTCATGCAGAGCGGAGCATCTCGCGTGTTTAGGGAGGTTAGTAATCCAGTGTCAGCACGCGAGATGCTTCGCTCCGCTCTGCATGACGGTTAATGATTAATTCTACCGTGGCACTTCAATTTGCTGCATAATCTGCTTAACTACTTCATCAGGCGTGCCGCCTTCCATTTCGCGTTCGGGGGTGAGCTGGATGCGGTGACGCAGGACGGGGGCAGCTAAAAACTGCACGTCTTCGGGCGTGATAAAGTCGCGGCCGCGTAGGGCAGCTAGGGCTTTTGCACCGTTGAGCAAAGCCAGGGAGGCGCGGGGCGAGGCGCCGAGATAAAGCGCTTTGTGGGCGCGGGTCTGGCCTACGAGGTGGGCAATATAGTCGAGCAGCTTGGGCTCCACGTGCTGCTGACGCACCTGCGCACGCAACTCGGCAATGTCGGCGGCGGTGAGAACGGGCTGCACTGCCTCTAGTGGCGTACCACCGAAGCCAGCATGGTGCCCCTGCAGAATGGCTATTTCCTCTTCTAGGCTAGGGTAGCCAACGCTCACTTTAAACAGAAAACGGTCGAGCTGAGCTTCGGGCAGGCGATAGGTGCCTTCCTGCTCGATGGGGTTTTGAGTGGCTAGCACCAAAAACGGCTCCTGCATAGGGTAGGTCACACCATCTTGGGTGATGTGGTGTTCTTCCATCACCTCAAACAGGGCCGCCTGCGTTTTGGCCGGGGCACGGTTTATTTCATCGATGAGCACGATGCTGGCGAAAATAGGACCGGGCCGAAACTCAAACTCAGCCTTATTGGGCCGAAAAACCGAAGTGCCCAGCACATCCGAGGGCATGAGGTCAGGGGTGAACTGGAGGCGGCTGAAGGGCACGTCGAGCGTGCGGGCCAGAAGCTTGGCCGTGAGGGTTTTGGCTACTCCTGGCATGCCTTCCAGCAACACGTGGCCATCAGCCAGCAAAGCCGTTAGCAGGAGCTCCACTACCGCGTGTTGCCCCACAATGACTTTGCTAAGCTCCCGCTTGACCGCCTCGGCGCTGGTACTCAGGTGGCTGAAGTCGCGACGGGGAGCAAAAACGGACGTCGGCTCAACTGGTGCAATAACCTCGGGGGGCAAATTGCCGGCCGGTGCGGCATCTGAGGTAGGCGTGGGAGCGAAGGATCCTGATTCCATGGTAAGAGAGGATAGAAACGGCTTTATACTAAAGCTATCTGGGTTCTGTGAAGGATAAGCAAATGACAAGTGATGAACTGTCTTGCAGTGTGGTAGCGAAGCATCTGGCGTGCAGCCGTTGCCAAACTAAACAGCGAAGCGAGCGAGTTGCTTTGCTGTGCTCTGCATGACGGTCTTTTGCTAGCTATCTACTCATTCGGCGAAAAGCACTGATTGCGTGGCTAAGCTGAAGAAGTTGTTGATCTGTGACTTGCGGGGCAGTGCGGGTAAAATTGATGAGGCGCAGAAGCTTGTTCAGTTCCTCGCGCGATACTCCCGATTTTTGGCTTAGCCGCTCCCGCAGCTGTTCATCGTTCATATCAAGCTCGGGCTCGTGAAAGCGGGTGCGCAGGTACTCCAAAAACAGGTTTATTTTCTTGTTAGCTAACCGCGTATGGTCGTTGCCTTGGCGATAAAGCCTTGCTACGGTGCGGGTAAAAAGCAGGGTAGTGTTCGGTAACGGCTTGAGTATGGGAATGATGCGCTGCCGACGCTTGGCTTCAAAGAAGATAAATAGCAGAGCCCCGATACAAGTCAAGTAGAAGGCTGCGCGTAGTGCTGGATACCGCAGTAGCACCTGCACCAGCGAATTGCCCCCCAGCCGACCTTGCTTCTGGTATTCATCCCACCAAGCCGGCCGCGACGCGGGCAAATACGAGAGGCTGGCAAAAGCAAAGTCGCTGGTCTGGGGCCGGAGCACATACACGTTGGAAAAAGCCACGGGCACCGAGCACAAGTAAAAATGCCCCCCGCCGTGCGGCAGGCGGACCAGCACCGGCCGCCGCTGCATGTCGGTAGCCAGCACCGTAGCCAACGGCGACAGACTATCAGCCAGAAAGCGCGTGGAAGCCAGCGCAGCCGGGTAGCGAAAGCGGCGGCTTGGTAGCGTGCCCGATGTTCGGAAGCGCAGCGTTACGGAGTCTGGCCGGAAGGCAACAGAGTCGGTGGTTGTGCCGCTGGCTTGGCTAAATCTAGGGCGAAAGTTCAGGGGCTCGAAGGTGTCGAAGTGGAGCGTGTCGCGCAGATCGCGGTCAAATTCTTCGGCAGCGATAAATACGTCGTTGCCGCGGGCAACAAAGCGTAACAGCGCGCTACAGTCTAGCGAGTCGAGTCGAAAATTTGGTTGGATGAAAAGATAAGAGCGCGCCGATTGGCTGGTGGTACTTAGCTCTGCTGAGTCTGCCTCGGCATCATAAAAGCGCTCCTCCCAAGCTTCTACTTGGTTTAGGATTGGTGTACGTATCGTTCGTATTGAGTCGTTGAGCAACTCCGGTAGCAGGTTGTAGAGAGCGTAGGTGCCGTAAGGGATCTTGTCGCGGTTAATAAAGGTGGGCGTGCGGTCGATGGGCTTGGGGCGGTAATAATCCACGACCACGTAGACCCCAAACAGCGCCACCAAACTTGCCAGATACAGTTGAAATCGGCGGTTTTTCATCAGGCGGCGCGCTGGCTGATCTGCGTGATTAAGGCTAGTTGGGCAGCGCGTACCTCGGTGTAGTGGGCCGGTGTGAGCGTCCACTCGCCGTACCAGGCGTACTCAAATTGGCTGGCCACAGTGGCAAATGCCGAGTGGAGTGGGCTGGGAGGCATTTCGGCCAAGTAGTCGGCGTTCGTTTTTTCGGGACGCCAATTCATCAGGCCGCGGTCGGTGAGGTGTTTGAGGACGCTTAGAAAACCCAGCCGCACGGCTAGGCGGTAATTGCCATTAGCTTCGGCGGCCGCCAAACGGGCCGCGAAATCTGGGGCGTGAATATTGTCAGGCTCGCTGGTATAAGCGAGACTCGCTTGGCGCGGCGCCCGCCCAAAGGCACCCGTCAGCTCTATTTGCAATAAGCGCAGCACCACTACAACAAAAGCCGCCAGGAAGCCACCATAGATAATATAGCGCCAGCCGTTGCGATAAGCGGGGGTCTTGAACCAACTGTCAAACCAACGCATCAAGCGCCGTATCCACGATTGACTAGTGCTCCTAACTGGAGCTTCCTCTTCGTACTGCAGCTCGCGTTGCCGGCGCAAGGCGCGCAAATGACTGGCCGCCGGCCGCCGCACAACTACGCCGCTGGAGGTCGTGTCGGGGGGCAAAACCTGGCTGGGTGCCGCCGACAGTGGCTCCAGGAGCAGCAGGCTCAGCAGCAACAAGAGAACACGAAGCGACAAGCGGTAGAAAGTAAGAGTAGCAAAACAAAAGCGCGGCAAAATTTGCCCCTCGGCCTAATATTCGCCTTCGTCGTCGGCGCGGTAGCGGTCGGGGGCGTATGGCTGAGTGGCCACGGAAGGCTGCCCGATGCGGCCAACCAACGTGCGTAAGCCTTCGCCTTCCTTGCGCTCTACGAGGTTAAAATATTGGAAAGCTAAAGCCAGGAACAGGAGCGGATACAGCATGATTAACGCCATAGAGCTCAGGGTGTTTGTCGCTACTACGAGTAAACTATTGGGTGGCGTCGAGTTAGGAGTAAGTAAAGTGGAAACGTTCAGGAAGGATTGGGGAATAAAAAATACAATTGACATCATCCCGATGATTATTCCCATCACCAAAATAAGCCCAAACGTAGACCACCATTTGCCCCAGATCAGATAAAAGCAGCGGCGCAGCGTGGCGAAAAAACCGAGCTCTTCCCGCACCCAAATGATGTGGAACAAGCTCAGCGCAAACATTACGTAGAAGAGACCTAGGTAGAATACAGGTGCCAGTACCGCAATGATAGGTCCCGTTATTTGCATCAAAAAGAATGAGCCTATCAGCGGCACACATGTGGCCACTAGCACAACTCCAAGGCCAAAAGTGGCTAATAGCGTACCCACAAAACGCCGCCGCACTACCGCCCAAACTTCCGAAACTTCTATCTCGGCAGACTGGTCAGTTCTGTTTAAGCAGAGTAATAAGTAGCCGTAGGTAGTGAGAATGAGCAACGTGAGAGTAAAAAAGCCCCCTACAAATGCCAGCAGGTATTCTGGACTACTCACAAAATCAGTTAACGGCCCTAAAGCGGAATTGCCTGACTGTTGGCTGGTCGTTATCTCACGCATGTAAAGCTGCATTCGCGATTGCATGAGGCCCGCACCAATTCCGCTGAGCAAGGCTGCTGGCAGCACGATATATAATAAGCACTTGCCAAATGGCCGGAAATGAACCCGTACAAAGTCAAAGGAGGCCTCGATTTTTTGGCCGAAGTCGCGCTCTTTCAGGAAATCGGCTGGCTGGGTAAAGGAAAGGCGGGGCATAATCGAAAAGATAAGAGTTAGCTAACACGGCCTGCTTGCCGATGCAACCACCACGGATACACCACAAAATAGCCCAGAATAAAGAAAAGAGAACCACCAATAATAAGTAGGCTTAGCGCCAAGGGCATCTCGGTATGACGCGTCACAAAGCCTTCCAAAAAACCGGCCACTACAAAAATCGGCACCAGGCCAATCGCCAGTTTCAGGCCGGTGCGGGCGCCGCGGCGGAAGGAGTCGGAGCGGGAATAGGTGCCCGGAAACAGCAGGCTGTTGCCCATCACAAAACCCGCGCCCCCAGCCAGCACAATGGCCGAAATTTCCAACGTACCGTGAATCCAGATAGTAAGCACAGACTGCGCGCCTACGCCCTGGGCAAAGAAAAAATACTGAAAAGCGCCCAGCATCACGCCATTGGCAAACAATGACCACGCCGCGCCAAAGGACAGCAAGGCACCCATAGCGAAGGTGCGCAGGGCCACGTAAATATTATTGATTGTGATGCCGATAAACATTTCCGTTTGGCCAGCACTCTTATACACCGCCATCGGGTCGCCGCGCCGGATGTTGTTAAGTGTTTGGTTAACGTATTGGTCACCCAAAATCACGCGCACAAATGTGTCGTCGTACGCCGCTGATAATGCCCCAACGGCTGAAGCAAGGCAAAAGAAAGCCAACGCCCACAGCAGCGGCCGGTACGACTGCGCTACCAATAAAGGCAGCTCGCGTAACCAGAAACGGCCAAAGCGGCCCGTATTCTCCCTTTTGTTTTTATATACGGCTTGGTGTAGCTTGCCCGTCAGCTCATTCAAGTACTGCGTGGTGGTAGAATCGGGGTAGAAGGTGCGAGCGTATGACAGGTCATCGGTCAGCTCCACGAAGCGGGCCGCTAGCTCGTCGGGGTCAGCGGCCGGCTGGGTGGCGTAGCGCTTCCACTTTTCGGTATTTTGCCGCAGAAAAACAGCTTCGCGCATACGGGATGGGGGGCAAAATAAGGGAACGATGAACCCGGCAGAAGGCGCCTGCGGGCGGCAGCGGGCACTCTGGCAAATATATTGATTATCACGCGGGAGCCGCGTTGGCTTACCCTTTTGTTTTGCACTTTAGTAGTATGCGCACCATTCAGATTCAAACACCCCAAAACGTGACGGTCGAGTACGAACTCGCCAGCGTCGGTGACCGCATCATCGCGACTATTCTTGATTATCTCGTGCTTTTTGTGTGGGGCGTAGTCTGGCTAGGTGTAGGGGCAATCTGGCTAAGGACAGCATCTATTTCGAAAGCTAACAGCAGCGTGGTGGTATTGTTAGTTGCTTTTCTAGTCGGGGTTCCGTGGGTCTTTTATCACTTACTGAGCGAGATATTCTTTAACGGGCAGAGCCTGGGCAAGCGAGCCCGCGACCTGAAGGTAATTCGGCTTGATGGCACCCAACCCAGCATCGGAGATTACCTGCTGCGCTGGCTTCTGCGTCTGATTGATTTTAGCCTGATGTCGGGAGCCGTAGCCGTTATTACCATTCTGATAAACGGTAAAGGCCAGCGTCTCGGCGATATAGCAGCCGGTACTACCGTCGTGCGCATTCGGCCCAGCACCAGCCTCGACGACACCATCATGCTGCCCGATGCACACTACCAAGTGGTATTTCCACAGGCTGCTAATCTGACCACCGAGGACGTGAAGCTTATTCGCCAGCTTTTTCAGCAAGGCGTGCGTCTCCAAAATTATCTGCTGATCAATGAAGTAGCTAACAAAGTGAAGGAGCTAACCGGCATCCAAACCGATTTGCAGGATGAGCCATTCCTGCGCACCCTGTTGCGCGATTATGCTCATGTGCAGAGTCAGGGAGGGTAAGGAGCAACAGCGTTGCTAACACTAGGGTCCCTGGACCCCACGCTTTGATTAACGGTTTTTAGCCAATACTCCTATACTAATCACTTGTTAGGAAAACCGTTTCCAGCAAATAGCATGTACTAGCATCGATTGCGAAATTGCCATAGACACAGTACTTCTAACTAAAAAAGCCCCCCAAACATATCTGGGGGGCTTTTTTAGTTAAGGAATATGAATGTTTTTACCCAGCCGCAATAGCTTTGCGCTTGCCCGTGCGAGGCGCACGCTCTTCTCCTTGGCTCAGCAAATCATCATCACGCTCGGACTTTTTGACTACCCAGCTAACTGAATACAAATCTTTGCGACGGTCGCGGAGGTTACGCACAGCACCGCTAGTATTCAGGTCCTTAAGTAAGTCTAGGTCGAGGTCAGCAATGAGGGTCATCTCCGTATTGGGAGTGGCCTCAGCTACGATGGCATCGTGAGGGAACGCAAAGTCGGAGGGACTGAATACAGCCGACTGCGAGTACTGAATGTCCATGTTCTCAACGCGGGGCAAGTTGCCTACCGAGCCGGTGATGGCCACGTAGCATTCGTTCTCGATGGCACGGGCCTGGGAGCAGAGCCGCACGCGCTGGTAGGCGTTCTTAGTGTCGGTCCAGAACGGCACGAAAAGGATTTTCATGCCTTCATCGGACAGCATGCGTGCTAGCTCGGGAAACTCGACGTCATAGCACACCAGGATACCGATTTTACCAAAGTCAGTATCAAAGCACTTGAGCTTGTCGCCGCCGCGCATACCCCAATAGCTAGCCTCGTCGGGGGTCACGTGCAGCTTGTACTGCTCGTCCATAGTGCCGTCGCGGCGGCAGAGGAAGGCCACGTTGTGTAGCTTGCCATCCTCATATACTGGCATGGAGCCCGCCACAATGTTGATGTTATAGCTTACCGCCAGCTCCATCATTTTGGCTTTGATAGGCTCGGTGAACGCTGCCATAGCGCGGATAGCTACTGAAGGTGAGTCCTCGTTAGTGAGAGCCATCAATGGAGCGTTGAAGAACTCCGGAAACATCACGCAGTCTGACTTGTAGCCGCTGACCGTGTCCACGAAGAACTCAATTTGCTGCAATAGATCTTCCAGACTGCGAGTGGCGCGCATTTGCCACTGTACAATGCCAATGCGCACGTTGCTCTTCTGATTACCGATGAGCTTTTCTTCCTCCTCGTAATACACATTTAACCATTCCAGCAGCGTAGCAAAGGCCTTCGACTCGGAATCGTAGGGCAAGTAGCCGCGGATGATTTTGCGAACGTGAAACTCGTTGGAAAGCTGGAAGGTCAGGATGGGGTCGGTGATTTCCTTGTTGCGCACCATTTCCACGTACTTAGCCGGCGTCATCTCGTCGGCATAGGCCGCGTAGCCCGGAATTCGCCCCCCAGCCACCATAGCACGAAGGTTCAGGTTCTCGCATAGCTCCTTGCGGGCATCGTACAAGCGACGGCCCAGGCGCAGAGAGCGATACTCAGGATCTACGAACACATCGACGCCGTAGAGTGTGTCGCCATCAGGGTTATGCGTGTCGAACTTACCGTTGCCCGTGATTTTGGCGTAGGTATGACGGTCGCCAAAGTCGCTGTACTGCACGATGATAGCTAGCGCTGCCGCTACCAAGGTGCCATTGTCCTCAATGCCAATTTGCCCCTCGGGGAATTTACGGATCAGAGCCGCGTACTCGTCCGCCGACCAAGCGCCTTCCATATTGGAATACACCTTGTCCATGATGCCTTTCACGGCTTTAAAGTCGGAGCGACGCAGCGTACGTAGTACCAGTTTATGGGCTGGTACGGCCGTAGGCGTCAGCAACTCCGCGATGGGAGTAGTGGGCTTATCGGATACTTTTTTGGCGTGACTACCACTTGTCTTGCCGTTTGAACTTGTTGCCATATGTACTAAGTCGTTTTAAACGAAATTTAAAGCAGAAGCATCGTCCAAGCCATTAACCTATTGGCAGAATGAAGCTTCCGTACTATATAAAGGTACTCCGCTTTACGATGCAAGGTTTATACAAACATCAGCTGAAGTGTAGAGACGACCTTTTACTACTTCCTGTAAGGACAGATAAAACGGCGCCTGCTCGCTACCCTGACGGCTTTTAAACCTGGTAAGCGGACGAAAGAGGAGTGTGGCAGGACCAAGCCGTCCTGAGCGTGATAACTCCTGAGGAAAAAGATTCGTTTCGGGGAATGAACATTCACCCTTAGCACTTCCGCCTTATGAACGCTGCCCGTCTTCTCTCTTTGTTGCTGCTGTCTGCGTCCTTCGCGGCGTGCACTTCCGACCCCTCTTCCTCCGACGCGCCCACTACGGCTCCCGACATATCAGCTAATGCTATTGATACAACCATGAACTCTCCCGTCAAAGCTCGAGTCGATTCGGCTAAGCCGGTGCGTCCTATCCCCGAGAATGTGCGCTCCCAGGAGTATTCTGCTCCCGCTCGTAAAACAGAAGGCAACCAATAAAAAAAGCCCCCCAGCAAGTGGCTTCTCCTTTTGGGAGGGCACTGCTGGGGGGCTTTTTTTACATACCTATAGCTTCATCTCCGGCACGTCGCCTTCGGGCACGACCAGCTTGCCAGCCGTGGCCGCCTGAATCTGCTCCACGCTCACGCCGGGCGCCCGCTCGCGCAGCACGAAGCCGTCGGGCGTAACGTCGATTACGGCCAGCTCCGTCACGATTTTCTTTACGCACCGCAGGCCCGTGATGGGCAGCGTGCAGTCAGTCAGTAATTTGCTGCTGCCATCCTTGGCTACGTGTTGCATGGCTACGATGATGTTCTTGGCCGAGGCCACCAAATCCATGGCGCCGCCCATGCCTTTCACCATCTTGCCCGGAATTTTCCAGTTGGCAATGTCGCCGCGCTCCGATACTTCCATGGCACCCAGAATGGTCAGGTCTACGTGCTCACCGCGAATCATGCCGAAGCTGTCGGCCGAGCTGAACAGGCTGGAGCCGGGCAGCGTGGTGACCGTTTGCTTGCCCGCGTTGATAAGGTCGGGGTCAACTTGGTCTTCGGTAGGAAAGGGGCCCATGCCGAGCAAGCCGTTTTCGGACTGCAATTCCACGTTGATGCCGGCCGGGATGTAATTGGCAACCAGGGTGGGAATACCAATGCCGAGGTTCACGTAGGAGCCGTCTTTTACTTCCTGGGCGATTCTTTTGGCGATGCCGTGTTTGTCAAGCATGATTGTCGGAACCACGAATGCGACGGGAGAAGTCGGATTACGCGGCTTATGTGGGTGGGAAATAGAAGAGTGGGATGCTTATTTAGCGCCGGCCGGAACCGACACCGCCGAGGATTTCTGGGTTTGGGTCAACGATTGGTAAACGGCAGCTTTGAATTTGTCGGCTAGGTCTCGGGCCGTGCCGCTGGGGTACTTTTGAGTATAAATCATGGCCACCAACTTCTGCTTGGGGTCAACCCAATACGTAGTGCCAAAAATGCCCCCCCATTCGTAGGAGCCTTCCGATGGACCAGGCTGCCTGGCCGCCGCGCCCTCGGCCGTGGTGATGCTGAAGCCCAGCCCGAACTTGTTGTTGCCTTGGCTTACCTCGCCCATCTGGTTTTGGGTGATGAGGGCCACCGTGGCGGGCTTGAGCAGGCGGCGGCCGTTGTAGGTGCCACCGTTCAGCACCATTTGCAGGAAAGCAGCATAATCATCGACGGTCGACGATAGGCCCGCCCCGCCCGAAAAGTAGGTGCCTGCTGCCTTAGGGTAATCTGGCGTCATACCGCCCTGGGCAGGCATAGGCACAGTTTTCTTATCGGCGTTCTCAGTATAGAGCTTGGCTAAGCGCGCTTGCTTTGCGGCTGGCAGATAGAAATATGTGTCGCGCATGCCCAACGGCTCAAAAAGGCGTGTACGCAGGTACTGGTCGAGCGACTGACCCGACAGCACCTCAATCAAGCGGCCCAGCACATCGATGCTTAGCCCGTAAGTGAACCGCTCGCCGGGCTGGTGCATGAGCGGCAGGGGCCCCAACGCATCCATGGACTTCGCCAAATTACCCCCCGGCGTACCGATGCCGCTAGGAATGCCCGCCTTAGCATAAATAGCCTTGGCCTCCTTACTGCCAATCACCGGGTAGCTGATGCCCGACGTGTGGGTAAACAACTGCCGGATAGTGATTTCGCTCTTCGCCGGCACCGTAGTGTACGTGGAATCCTTTTCATTAAAAGTTGCCAGCACTTTGGGGTTGGCGAAGGCCGGCAGATACTTCGAAATAGGGTCGTCGAGTTGAAACTTGCCTTCGTCATAAAGCAACATCAGGCCTACGCTGGCTATGGCTTTCGTTTGGGAAGCAATGCGCATAATGGCATCGGGCCGGAGCGGGGTTTTAGCCGCCATATCATCCATTCCAAAAGCCTTACGGTAAACAACTTTACCATCGCGCATCACCAAGGCAATAGTGCCAGGCACGCGGTTATCGGCCGTGTAATCCTGCAATAATTGGTCGATGCGCTGGAAGTTGGCGGGCTTCGGCGCCACCATCGCCTTGCTCGGGCGGGTGGTCCTTTTGGCCGGTGCCGCAACCTGAGCAAACGTGCCGAAGCTGCCCAGTGCCAACAACAGGATAAGCGAAGTCTTTTTCATAATACCGTTTAAAACTTCTGTCAAACGCTGATCAGCTGAGCTGAATCAGGACTTACGCACACTGCCAACTAAGCACGAGTACTAGCTGCGCACCGTACGCTGCTCAATGCGCTTTTCGTAATTCTTGCCTTCGAATATGCGCTGCACGAAGATGCCGGGCGTGTGAATTTGGTTGGGGTCAAGCTCGCCAGCGGGCACTAGCTCCTCTACTTCGGCTACGGTAATTTTTCCGGCCGTCGCCATCATGGGGTTGAAGTTGCGGGCCGTACCTTTGTAGATGAGGTTGCCGGCCGTATCGCCGCGCCAGGCTTTCACGAAGGCGTAATCGGCGGTGAGGCCGGTTTCGAGCAGGTACATCTTGCTTTTAAACTCCCGGCTTTCCTTGCCTTCGCCTACTTCGGTTCCGTAGCCGGCGGGCGTGTAAAATGCCGGAATACCAGCCCCGCCTGCCCGAATACGCTCGGCCAAGGTGCCCTGTGGAATCAGCTCTACCTCCAGCTCGCCCGACAACAGCTGACGCTCAAACTCAGCATTCTCCCCTACGTAGCTCGAAATCATCTTGCGCACCTGCTTGGTTTGCAACAGTAGCCCAATGCCGAAATCATCGACGCCGGCATTGTTGCTGATGCACGTAAGGTTTTTTACGCCGAGGCGGAGCAGCTCTTGAATAGAGTTTTCGGGGATGCCGCAAAGGCCGAAGCCGCCGAGCATAAGCGTCATGCCGTCGGTGATGCCGTGCAGGGCGGCTTGAGCGTCGGCTACAACTTTGTTTATCATGGTGTAGGGTGGGGTGGTTTGGGCCGGGAAGTTAAAACGATAATGCCTTTCCGCCTAAAGTGGCCGCCAATTAGCCCCCCACCAAATGCTGACGAGCGGCGTCGGCGTCCTTAGCTAGCTGCGCCTTGAGCTCGTCTAGGCTGCCAAACTTCTGCTCGTCGCGCAGGCGAGCTACCAGCTGTAAGGTCAATGGTTGATCATACAAATCGCCCGAAAAATCGAGGAGGTGCACTTCAATAGTTTGGGCTAAATCGCCCCCCACGGTGGGACGGACGCCAATATTAAGCATGCCTTCTTCCACGGCGCCGTCGGCGGTGGTGGCCAGCACGGCGTACACGCCGCGAGCCGGCACCAGCTTGGATGGCTCGGCCATCTGAAGGTTGGCGGTAGGAAAGCCCAGGGTGCGGCCGAGCTGCTGCCCGCGCATCACGGTGCCGGTGAGCGTGTACGGATAACCTAAATGGCGACTGGCTGTGGCAATATCGCCACTGAGCAAAGCGCGCCGAATGCGGGTGCTGCTTACGCCTACGGCGTCTACGTCTTCGCGCGGGATTTCTTCTACTTCAAGTCCATAGCGGTCGGCGTGCTGCCTTAAATACTCAAAGCCACCCTCCCGGTTTTTACCAAAACGATGATCGTAGCCAATGACTAGTTTCTTAGTGCCTACTGTTTTCAGCAATAGCTGCTGAATGTATTCCTCAGAAGTTAGTTGGGCGAATTCACGGGTGAAGGGCACGATGAGCAGGTAGTCAACGCCAAACTGCTCGAGGCGCTCAATGCGCTCTTCCAGGGTGGAAAGCAGCTGTAAATCGAGTGGCTCGGGGTGCGTGGGCGGCGGGTCCAGCACCATGCGAGGGTGAGGCCAGTATGTAATTACTACGGCCGGGCCACCGCTTTGCCGCGCTACTTCCAGCAGGCGATGCAGGATTTTCTGGTGCCCGACGTGTACGCCATCGAAGGTGCCGCTGGTCACGACGGCTTGACCTAGAAAAGGGAATTGCGCCGGGTCGCGAAAAACTTGCATCTGCTTGGGTGGCTAAATGAAGATAGATTTACTCCTGGGGGGCATTTTCGTCGGCTGCTTGAGCAGCGGCCGCGGTAGAGGCATCGTAGAAAGCTAAGCCGTGGCGCACGGGCCGGCGGCGCTCCGCGTCGGAGCGGGTGCGCGTTGGGCGCGCCGGGGAGCCTTCGGGGCGGGGTGGGGCTAGCGCTTGCACGGCCTCCATAGTCAGCGCATCGGCTAAGCTGTACTCTCCGATGCGCGTGCGGGTGAGCTGGGTAAGGTGGGCACCGCAGCTTAGGGCCGCGCCAAAATCGCGGGCGAGGCTGCGGACGTAGGTGCCTTTTGAGCACGTAATTCGAAAATCCACGTCGGGCAGGGCGATGCGCGTTATCTCAAACTCCCGGATAGTTACCTGCTTGCTCTTTATCTCGGCGGTGTCGCCGCGGCGGGCTACTTCGTAGGCGCGCTCCCCGTTGATTTTGACGGCCGAGAACAGCGGCGGAGTTTGCTCGATTAAGCCAACGAAAGGCACGGTGGCCGCTTGAATATCGGCTTCGGTCAGGTGAGTGAAAGAAAGCTCGGCATCGACGGCCGTTTCCAGGTCGAAGCTGGGCGTGGTTTGGCCGAGCCGAAAGGTGCCTGTGTACTCTTTTTCCTGGGCTTGAATGGAGTCAATCTCCTTGGTTTTCTTACCTGTGCAGAGAATAAGCAGGCCCGTAGCCAGTGGGTCGAGGGTGCCCGCGTGGCCAATTTTCTTGATGCGCAGCGTGTTTTTGACCTTGCGGACCACGTCAAACGAAGTCCAGGTCAGGGGCTTGTCAAGCAGCAAGACCTCGCCGGCCTCAAAATCAAATGCCTCTTGCTTCATATCAGTTGCAGATCAATGCCCAAGCCAATCATCAGCAGGATAATAATGCCTATGCCAATACGATAAAACCCAAACGAGCGAAACCCGAAGCGTGCCACGAACTTGACAAACGAGTTTACGGCCAGTAAGGCGACAATAAACGCTACCACGTTGCCAAAAGCTAGCACTTGTAAATCGCCGGACTGAATGGGGGTGATTTTGTAGGATTTATAGAGTTGATACGCGGTAATAACAAACATGGTAGGCACAGCCAGCAAAAAAGAGAAGTCGGCCGCTGAGCGTCGGTCGAAGCCCTGGGAAAGCCCCCCAATGATAGTAGCCGCTGAGCGCGACACGCCCGGAATGAGGGCAATGCACTGGAATAAGCCGATTTTGAATGCCTGCTTGATATTAGGCGTGGTTACCTGCTTGCGCGGGCCGTCAAACCATTTGTCGACAAAAACCAGAATAATGCCCCCCACGACCAGGGAAATGGCCACTACGGTTACGCTTTTCAGCAATTCCGTGATGACATCTTTTAATACGAAGCCCAGAATGCCGAAGGGAATAAAGGCAACGGCCAGCTTGACGTAAAAATCAAAGCTTTGCAGAAACCGCCGCCAGTATAATACTACGACCGACAGAATAGCCCCGAATTGGATGGAGGTGATATAAATCTCAGTGAATGGTGCCTGGCCTATGCCCAACAGATTGGCCACAATAATCATGTGGCCGGTGCTGGACACTGGCAAAAACTCCGTCAGACCCTCCACAACGGCGAGGATCAGCGCATGCCAATAATTCATCTACGAACGCTTGTAAGTGGGACGCTCTGCCAGGGTAGGGGCGGCAGGCGTAGGAGTAGCTGGGGTGGGCGTGCTGGTGGCTGATGTAGCCGTTTGCGTATCGGCCGGCGCCGAAATTTGCCCCCCAGGCTTTGCCATAATGGCAAAAAACTCGATAATGAAGCCAATAACCAGCAAGATTGGCCCAAGCGTAATTCCCAAAAATCCTAGGCCGTAATCGGCGGAGTCGAGGGTCATGGTGATAAAACCGGCCACTAATACGGCCAGCCCAATAAACATGAGCCGATAGTTGCGCGGCCCGAAGGCGAAGTGGGACGAAGAACGTTGTTCCATAGTTGAATGGCTAAATAAGCAGCTTTCCTAGCGAAGGAAGGCAAATGTAGGGTTCTAATACAAGTCGTCGAGCGACATGCCAAGATACTTACGTACGGCGCGGTAGGAGCTGAAGAAGCCGATAACGCAACCGAGCAGCACCATAAACACCATAAGAGCACCAATTAAGCGCTCATCGAGCAGTAAACGCAGTTCATCGACTTCCAGATAAGCGTACTGCTGCAAGGCCAGCAAAATCAGGGCCGCTAAGGTGCCGCTGACAAACCCCTGCCAAGTAGCGCGTCGCAGAAAGGGGCGTTGGATAAAGAAGGATGTGGCCCCTACCAACTGCATGCTGCGAATAAGAAAGCGTTGGGAAAATAGGGCCAGCTTAATGGTGTTATTGATAAGAACTGTAACAACCAGCGTAAGCACGACTGCAAAGCCCAGCAGGACCAGACTAAGCTTTCGTACATTCTGGTTGATGCTGGTAATCAGGCTTTGCACGTATTGCACCTCGTGCACCCCCGATTCGGCGCGCAATTCTTGTTCAATCTTGCGCAGGTTAAGCGAGTCGGCGTACTCCGAATTGATGCGAATGATATAAGCGTCGCGAAGGGGATTGTCGCCCAGAAACTGCTGAAAATCTTCGCCGGTTTGCTCAATGAACTGGCGGGCGCCTTCTTCCTTCGAGAGAAAGCGCACTTGAGGTTGGCGGTCTTTGTAGGCAATGTATGGCTTGCGCGAAAAGTCTTGCTGCAAGCGTAGGAGCTGAGCTTCGGGCAGGTCGCGGTCGAGGTAAACCTGCATTTCCAGGTTTTCCTTCACTAGGTTGGAGAGCTTGTGCGCGTGAATCAGCAGCAGCCCAAACAGCCCGATTACCAGCAGTGCCAGCGTGATACTAAACACGACCATCGTGTGCGGGTAACTACCCAGCTTTTTCTTACGAGTGGGCGAACGAGAAGGGGAAGCCATGCCGCAAAGGTAGGGTTAGCAATTAGCAATGAACACAAATAGCCGATTTGAATTCGAAAAAAGCCCCCCAAAGCATTGCTGGGGGGCTTTTTTCATAAGAACACAAAACGGCGGCGCGGGGCCTGTTTACGCATTTACATAATCGTCCTTGGATCATCGTCAACAATGAGTGATTCGCGCGCTTTACGGGCGGCATCGTCGCGGCGACGGACGCGCTTGCGGGCAAAAAGCTCCTGCAAGGAGTCGAACTGCTCAGTGTGCAATAAGCTGACGGCGGCGCGGGGCTGGTTGATGGTTTCCAGGTCGCGCGGGGAAGTCTGATAGCGCAAACGAGCCCGAAAACGACCGTCGGGCTGGAGATAATACTCCAGGCTGAGGTCGCCGAGCAGAGACGTTTGGGCCGTAGCATCAATATCGGAGCCGGGAACCGTGCCGAGGTTAGTAGTATTGCTAAAGCCACCCTCCCTAGTCACGCGCAGCCGGCCGTTTAGGAAGCTATAGCTCAAGCGCACCTGTAAGGCCCGCAACTGATCTTCGGAAAGGCCATTCAGGTTGAAGTCGATTTCCAGGTTCTGGTCGATCTGGGAGGTAAGCAAGCCGAGCTGAGTCGAGATAACCTGGCCTAAGCTGTTGCCTACCGTGTTATTGTTGCCACTCAACGAAAGCTGAGCGAAAGAACCGGGGGGCGAAAGCTGCTTGAAGACCAGCAGACTGAATACTTGGCGGTTAAGCTCCTGTTCGTCGTTGCGAAGTGAGTTGGTAAACGAAGCCAAGTCGCCCTCCAAAGCCGACGGCGCATCATTAAATTCCAACCCAAGACGAATAGCCGGCAACAACAACGGACCCGTCAGGTCCATAACGGCCGTAACGGGCACCACGGCACCGGCGCTGGGGGTAGAGGCACCCAGAACGGGGGCCAAGGAGGTGCGCTGAGTGTACGCGGCCGTCACATTCATTTGCCCATTAAGTGGGTCGCCATTCCAAGAGATAGTGCCACCGGGCCGTACCACAAACTCTTTGTTAATCAAGCCTTGGAGGGTGAAATTGTAGGCCCCACGCACAATTTCGATCTGGCCGTACATATTGAATTCGCCGCGGGTATCCACGTTCAGGCGCAGCTGCCCCACGGCCGTACCACGGATAACATCGCCGGTGCTTTCGTCAAGAATAATCTCGACGTAGGCATCTTCGGTCACCGTCAGGTTGAAGTTGAGCTGCAAACCCGACAAATCTACCCGGCCCGCCGCGGCCGCCACAATGGGCACGGTAGAAGTAGTATCGGTGGGCAGATTGCGGTTTACGAACTGAATGTAGCCGGCTTGTTGGGCTTTTGCCGCATTATCCAAGGGCAGCGATACGCGGGTGCCTGCCTCGCTCTTGGCTGTTACATTAACAGTCAGGTTGTTGGCAGGGCCAAAGACGCGTGCCTCGCCCGTACCATAAGCTCGGCCAAAGTACAGCTCGTTTTCTTTGCGCGTGGTATTAAGCAACTGCAACTTACGGAAGTCGGCACTGAGGTTTAGCACCATATCCTGAAACCCTTTATGCCTTATCTCTCCGTCGAGCGTGCCCGTATTGCCAAACACGTCGCGCAGGGTTACATCGCGGAGCATAATGCGGTCCTCGCGGAAGGAAATGCGGTCGGTGAAACGGTACGTGGTGCCCAGGTAAATAAACTTGAAACGGCCGTTACTCACGTCCACATCGCCCACCAGATTAGGGGCCGACAATGGGCCAGTTAGGCGCAAACGGCCCACGGCGGTACCGCGCATATTATCGAAAAGAGTAGCTAGCAGAGGCTCCGCAATTTTCACAGGAGCGCTGTCGAGTACTGCCGTCAAATCGAGCTGGCGCTCGGGCTCGCGGGGGGCTATTGTGCCGGTTACGGTGAGCACCCGCTGCTGGCTATTCATCACGTCGAGGTTCACGCCTAGGCGGCTCTTGGTGTTATCCCAGTCGCTGCTGCCGGTTACGTTGCCAATCAGGATGTTATCGAACTTGAGCGAGTCAACGGCCAGGGAGCTATTCACTACTAGCGCACCAAACACGCCGCTCACGGTGCCCTGCGCGTTGACCACGCCGGTTATGTTCTGCTTGGTAAGGGAGCTAAGCGTGGCTAACTCCATGTTTTGCACGCCAAGCTGCAAGATTTTAGCCGGGTCGGCCGATATAAAGCCTTGCGCGCTTACCTGCTGATTGCCGTTGGCCAAAGTCAAGCTGCGGATATCAATCTCTTTGCCTGCATTGGAAATAAGCACTACGTTTTCGGGCGCAATTGTCCAGTCTTGACCCAATAAATTAACTCCTGACTGCCGAAATACGATTTGGACAGCCTGGGGCAGAAAGGCCAAAGAGCCATTAATGGCCGCCCGATTAGTGCTGCCCGTTTGAGCCAGGAAAGTGGAAAAATTTATTTTATCCTGATCCCAAACTCCTTCCACGTAGAAGTTTTCGGTGGCGCCCAGGCCGGGCAACACTTGTTTTTCGGAAGTAATATTGGCTTGCGCCAGTACCTGCGGCTGATACGGGAGCTTAGAGGTATTCAACTCCAAAGCGGTATTTACCGCCCGGATGCTATCATAGCGCAAGCTATCAAACTGCCCGGCTAGCGTGAAAATAGAGGTGGAGCCGTTGCGAAAAGAGCCTTCCAGACGGGAAAAGTTTGATACCGTGAGTTTCGGCACAAACAACTGGAGTACCGGGTTAGCGTGCTTGAGATAGAGGTCCAAAGCAATGGCATACTCTGAAATTGCCCCCTGGCGCTTGCGCCGATAGTAGTCAGCAATGGCCGCATCGTTGCTTTCAAAGTTGAGCCGATACTCCGTAATCAGCGTTTCCACATCGCGGGCAACGGTAGTAAATTCGAAGTTGCCGTTAGCCGTCAAGTTTAGTACTTCGGAGCGCACAGCCAGGCGATGCTGCCCATTGGGCCGCTCACTCACCACGTCGAAAGTATCGATGGGGACGGTGCGGCCCGCGTAGGTCAGCTGGGTTTTGCGCAGGTTGATGCGGCCAATTAGGTCGTCGAGGCGCAGGCCCTGAAAGCGCAGATCGGCGGTGGTAGCGATAGTAATGGGCTGCTCTGTGAGGCCGAGGGCCCGGAGGTCGGCTCGGCGCACCACGGCCCGCAGGTCGAAGGCTTGGCGGCTTTTATTTAAGTCCACG
Source organism: Hymenobacter sp. HD11105 (assembly GCF_054051685.1). NCBI lineage: Bacteria > Pseudomonadati > Bacteroidota > Cytophagia > Cytophagales > Hymenobacteraceae > Hymenobacter > Hymenobacter sp. HD11105. Next base: position 1,367,148 of record NZ_JBSWBR010000001.1, read on the forward strand.
CGTCCATCGGCCGAAACTTGCAGGGCGCGGTCGTTTACGGCCAGCTTGCCTTCGAAGGTTTCGCGGCTGAACTGCCCGTTGGTAGTGATGTTGCGGAAGCGGTAGCCGTTCAGCCAAATGCTCTGCACGGTGGCGTTGGCTCGCAAGCGTGCGCCGGTTGGGGTGAAACCGACGCCTTCTACCCGGCCGCTGAAAGCAATATCGCGCACGGTGCGTTGGTCGCCCAGAAACTTACCTAATTCAAAGCCCGTGGTTTTTACCTGCCCTTCATAAGTGGAGTAGCGCGGGTCGGTTTTGAACTTGATGTTTACATCTGATACCACGTTGCCGAGGGCCGTTTGGAATGCGCCGTTGGCTACGAAGTCATTATAAAAACCCAAAAATTGCCCCCTGAGCCTGACCGTGCCTAAGCGCTGCACGTAGGCCCAACCCTTAGCGGGCACGTACTTGCGGATATCGCGCCCGTCAATCACGGAGGGTTGCAGACGCATTTCCACGAAGCTTTCCTTCAGGTTAGGCAGCCCTTCCACGTTGATGTTGCCCACAATATGAGTGTTGCTACCGTAACGCACATCCAGATTGCGGGTCGTGAAGTTCTTGACGTAGCCCTTGGCTTCGCCCGAAAACACGACTGTTTCGTTCAGGTCGCGAAGCTGGGGGGCAAAATGGGCAATGTCGTCGGAGGTAAGCTTGGTGGTGCCCAGCCGCGCCGTAACGCGCACCGAATCATTGAAGTGCGTGAAGTTGAGAAAGCGCTTGTAGTCGAAGCGCACGTAATCTTTCAGATAGCTCTGGCCCACGCGCAGATCGGTGTTGGCAAACTCCCAAAACGTGGGCGTAAACGTCATGTTGGTATCAAGACGCTGCACACGGGTCTTAGATGGAGTTTCTACAGCGCGCAGGTCGCGGATGCGGGTGATGATGGTATCACCATGCATCTGAATACCCGAAAAATCAGCATAGATGCTATCGACCTGCATGTGGGCGTAGTCAATGCCGTATTTGACGCGGGGCTGGTTTTGGCGGTCGAGCACAAAGCGACCGTTGCGTAGGCCTAGGCTTTCAATTTGAAAATCAAAGGGCTGCTTCACTTTGGTAGTGTCGGTGGGGCCGACGAGGCGGCGCACCGCTGCCAAAAACTGACTTAGATTAGTAGAGTCGGGTGCACCAGCATACGTGACGAGGGCAAAACGCGGCTCATTGAGCACCAATTGACCTACGTGCAGGTGACGCGGATTCAGCAGCGAAAATAACTTGATATCGGCCTCTGCCCGCCCGATGTTAAATAACTCGCCCCCGCGCCGGTCCAGTACCTGCACATCCTGAAGTAGCACCCGCGAAAAGGGCCGAATATCGACTCGCCCTATGCTCACGCGCTGCCCGAGCTTATCGGTCAACATGATGGCCGCCCGCTGCGCTACCCGCGTCTGTACAGTCGGTATCCGCAAGGCCACCAGTACTATGCCCACGGCCAGCACCACGAGCAGGACCAGGCCTAGCAGAATTCGGAGCAGTACGGAGATAAAGCGAGGCACGGAGCGCTAACAGAAAGGATTGTAACAACGAAGATGCTGCTTTTCAGGCAACCGTTGGCTGGCGCCGAATATCATCTAGCAGAGGGCAAAAAATGCATCACCCACGCTAAAAACGCAACGATTAGGAAAAGCTGAACTAGAGTACGCGTCAGACCATTTGACGAGCTGAAGGTTTAGTCATTTAAACGACCTTTGTCAGGAAATATGCGACAGGGAGCAAAAGTAATACCCCTGGCCGGTTCATCTTGTAACGCTTGTACTTCCAGCCAACCGGCGTGAGCTGTTTGACAATCTGAAACTTATGGCATATCCTATTATTCTAGCCATCGAGTCATCCTGCGACGATACCTCGGCGGCCGTGCTGGCTGGGGGGCAAATTCGCTCCAACGTGGTGGCCACTCAGCGCGTGCACGAACAATACGGCGGCGTGGTGCCGGAGTTGGCCTCGCGCGCCCACCAGCAGCACCTGATTCCGGTGGTGCAAGAGGCGTTGCGCCAAGCCGGCGTCACCAAAGCGGAGCTCGACGCCGTGGCTTTCACCCAAGGGCCGGGCTTGCTGGGGTCGTTGCTGGTGGGCAGTATGTTCGCCAAAACATTTGCGCTGGCGCTGGGCAAGCCCCTGCTGGCCGTAAACCACATGCGGGCGCATATCCTGGCGCACTTTATCAATGAGCCGCGGCCTACGTTCCCCTTCCTCTGCCTGACGGTAAGCGGCGGCCACACGCAATTGGTGGTCGTAAAAAGCCCCTTAGACATGCAGGTAATCGGTCAAACCATCGACGACGCGGCCGGCGAAGCCTTCGACAAAACCGGCAAGCTGCTCGGTCTGCCGTATCCGGCCGGTCCGCACCTCGATAAGCTGGCCAGCACCGGCAATCCTACGCGTTTCCCGTTTCCAGTCGGCGCCATGCCCGGCTATGACTTTTCGTTCAGCGGCCTCAAAACGGCTGTGATGTACTTTCTGCGCCAGCAAACAGCTAAGAACCCCGAATTTATTCAGGAAAACTTGTCGGACCTGTGCGCCAGCATTCAATACACCATTATTCAAACCCTGCTCCGTCAGCTTCAGCGCGCCGCCGCCGATTTGGGCCTAACGCAAATAGCTTTGGCTGGCGGCGTGGCCGCCAACTCTGGTCTGCGCACCGCCTTACAGGATTTGGCCGTTGAAAAAGGCTGGGCCGTATTCATTCCCGAGTTTCAGTACTGCACCGACAACGCCGCCATGGTCGCTATGACGGCTCATTTTCAGTTTGAGGCCGGTGATTTTGCCCCCCAACTCGTCAGCCCGGACCCACGGCTGAAGCTGGGGTAATTAAGAAGGCGAAGCTATCCGTAGATACTGAATCTTGACTTCAATCAGGCGGTCATGCAGAGCGGAGCGAAGCATCTCGCGTATTTAGTAAGAGTAGTAATCCTGCGTCAGCGAGCAAAATGCTTCGCTGCACTCTGCATGACGTTCTGTTTTTATAAGGTCATTTTCATAAATACGCCGTTCTCTAATACCCAATGAAAAACCCTTTTCAACCAGGCGACACCAAAACGTACTCCTTCATCGTCACGGCCGCTGACTTCGCAACGATGGAAGGGCATACGGTGCACGAAGTGCTGAGCACGTTTGCGCTGGGGCGGGGAATGGAGTGGGCGGGGCGGCTATTTGTGCTGGAAATGCTGGAAGAAGGGGAGGAGGGCATCGGGACTATGCTGCACGTGGAGCACCACGCGCCAGCCTTCACGGGCGAAGCCGTCGAATTTCGCGCTACTTTTGCCGCCTTGGAAAATCGCGAATTGACTTGCGCCGTAGAAGTGCGGGTGGGCGAGCGGCTGGTTGCTACCGGCCGCACCGGGCAGCGCATCGTACGTAGCGAAAAGCTGGCGGCTCGTTTTGCCGCTATGCGTTCCACCCCAACATCTGCTTAATCGGCGCCTCACCGCGCTTTCTATTTATATGGCCAAAGAAAAAGACGCTCCGCGCAAAGTCAACATCGTCAACCGCCGGGCCAGCCACGAGTACGCTTTCCTGACCAAGTACGACGCGGGCATGATGCTACAAGGCACCGAAATAAAAAGCATCCGCGACGGCAACGTGAACATGCAGGATGGCTTCTGCATTTTCCACCCCGATGGCAGCCTTTGGGTGCACAACCTCTCCATTTCCAAGTACACCGAGGGCACCTACAACAACCACGAGCCCACCCGCGAGCGGAAGCTGCTGCTCACTAAGCGCGAATTGCGTCAGCTTGCCGATAAAAGCCAGGAGCAGGGCCTCACCATTATTCCCATCCGCTTATTTGTGAGCGACCGGGGTTTTGCCAAGCTCGAAATTGCGCTGGCCAAAGGCAAAAAGCTCTACGACAAGCGCGAAGACATCAAAGCCAAGGACCAGAAACGCGAGATGGACCGAGCGCGAGACTACTAGGTGAAATTGTGACGTATAGCTTGGTAGCTTCAACTGAAAGGCAGAGCTTCGCAGCATGAATAGGTAAGCACGTCAGAGTGAAAGCTGTTCATATTTCACCACTTCACAACTTCGCCATTTTGGAATATGGAATTTGCCCCCTGAGCGTGGTGCCAGTGCGGGCTGAGCCGAATGATCGGGCCGAAATTGTCACCCAACTCATCTTCGGCGAGTGTTATACCCTGCTGCTTATTCAAGGCAACTGGTGTCAGATCCGTATCGCCGCCGACCAGTATGTGGGCTGGATGGATGTGAAGCAGCACCAGCCCGTCACTAGTGCTTATTTTACTGAGTGGAGCGCGCACGCCCACCCGCGCAGCCTTGACGTGGTACAGATGGTAAGCGATGCTGATTCGCGCCAGCCGATTTCCTTGGGTGCTCGCCTGCCTTTTTTTGATGGCATGACGCTGCGCCTGGGCGAGCGTCAACTATTCTACAATGGCGCGGCCACCAACCCCACCACCAACGGTGACCCTGGCCGTAAGGCCGCGTTGCTCCAGAAGATGGGCCAAGTCTTTCTGAAAGCGCCTTACCTGTGGGGCGGTAAAACGCTGTTCGGTGTTGACTGCTCGGGCCTCATGCAGCAGCTCTATGGCTTAGTAGATATCCAACTGCCCCGCGATGCCCGCCAGCAGATCGACCACGGCCGTACCGTGCACTTCGTATCCCAAACTCAGCCCGGCGACTTGGCCTTTTTTGATAATGCCGAGGGAAATATCGTGCACGTGGGCATGCTTCTGGAAGACCAACAAATCCTCCACGCCAGCGGCGAAGTCCGCATCGACCCGCTTGACCATAACGGTATCTACAATCGTCAGCGCCAAAAATACTCTCACAAATTGCGTCTGATCAAGCGGTTACTGCCAGACTAAGCCGCCTTGTGATATAAAAAGGCCGTCATGCAGAGCACAGCGAAGCATCTTGCGTGCTGATGCTGGGTAACTAACCCTACTACCGCGAGCGAGATGCTTCGCTGTGCTCTGCATGACGGCCTACGATTTAAGATATACTAAGCAATTAAGTTGCTTGCACTCAGCTCAGAACGCGTCATTGCCTTGTAAGTCCAAAAAAAGCCTCCCACGGCCCTGAGCTAAAGGAAACTTAACTTCCCGGCTGTTGTTAATGCGCTTAGAATCACCTAGCTTTCGCTAACCCGATTCTCCCTGAGCGTATGGATCAAAAAGTGCTTGTCTTGAACGGTGACTACACCGCAATCACGCTGTGCAGCGTGCAAAAGGCTTTCGTGTTGCTTTTTTTGGATAAAGCAGAGATGATTGCGAAGTCCGATGGAACGTTGCGTTCCATCAGCCAAGCTTTCCCCAAGCCCAGCATTATCCGCTTGCAGCGTTACGTGCGCGTGCCTTACAAAGGCATTGCCCTGAGCCGCCATAACATTATGAAGCGCGACCATTTTGAGTGTCAATACTGCGGTTCGACCAAAAACCTGACCCTGGACCACGTGCTGCCCCGCTCCCGCGGCGGCGACTCGTCGTGGACTAACCTGCTTACGGCCTGCGCCCGCTGCAACCACGCTAAAGGCCACCGCACGCCCCACGAAGCGGGCTTCACAGTGCGGCAGCAGCCTAAGAAGCCGACCCTGGCCGGCTTCCTAAAACTCTCGGCCGGTACTATCGATCAGAACTGGCACGACTACCTGAATTAAGAAACCAAAGGGCGACAGATTCCAATCTGTCGCCCTTTTCTTTTGCTGCATGCGAGGAATTACCGCTCAGCTTTAAACTAACCATCGCTGGTTGAGGTTAGAGGCATACCTTTGCCCCCCGTTTCCACCCAACCTGCGTTCATGTCAGTTCCCAAGTTTGCGGCTTCCCGCTCTTTCCACACCGAGTTGAAGTCTCGGATCAACGCCTACTTCGAGGAAGCTGGCAAATCACAAACCGGCAACTCCGGGCTGTTCGTCAAGGCGATTGTTCTGACCACGGCTTTTGTGCTGGTGTATCTGCACCTGGTTTTTTTCACGCCCAGTGCCTTTCTCGGCATTCTGGAGTGTATTCTGCTGGGTGGTATCGGCGCGGCCATTGGCTTCAATGTCATGCACGACGGCGCCCATGGCAGCTTCAGTAAGTCGAAGTGGCTTAATCAGTTCGCGGCTTTCACGCTGAACGTGTTGGGGGGCAATAGCTTCATGTGGAATATGAAGCACAACCTCATTCACCACATGTACACCAACGTGGACGGCGTCGACGATGACCTCGACGTGCAGCCCTGGATGCGCATGAGTAGCACCCAGCCCCGCCGCAAGCTTCACCGCTTTCAGCATCTCTACTTCTGGTTTCTCTACGCCCTGCTCTACATCGCCTGGATTTTCTTCATGGACTACCAGAAGTATTTTAAAGGCAAAATCGGTGGCATGCCCATTAAGAAAATGACGGCCACTGACCAGTCGGTTTTCTGGGGCTTCAAGGTAATTCACCTCTTGTTATTCGTGGCCTTGCCTATTTACACCGCCGGCTTTGTGGCCTGGTTGGTAGGTTTTGTGGTGTTCGCGGCCGTAGCCGGCTTCACGCTCAGCTTGGTGTTCCAGTTGGCGCACACCGTAGAGCACGCCGCCTTCCCCATGCCCGACGAAATCACGAATAAGCTGGAAGATGAGTGGGCCATTCACCAGATTAAAACCACCGCCAACTTCGCTACCCATAATAAAGTTATCAGCTGGCTTGTGGGCGGCTTGAACTTCCAGGTAGAGCATCACTTGTTCCCGAAGATTTCGCACGTGCACTATCCCGCCATCAGCAAGATCATCAAGCAGATGTGCGAGGAGTTCGACATCACTTACAACGAGTACCCCAAGATGCGCTACGCCGTAGCCTCGCACGTATCGTACCTGCGGGAAATGGGCCGTAAGTAGAGTAGCAATTACATAAAAAAGCCCCCCAGAAACTTTCTGGGGGGCTTTTTTATGCTCTATCCAAACTCTAATAAGTTGTTTGGCTCTGGGCAGCAGCGCTGGATACCTGTCCTTGACCTTGGCCAATGAACTCCAGCAAGTCGCGGTTCAGCTTATCCTTTTCGGTGATAAATACGCCGTGCGGGCCGCCGCTGTATTCAATGTAGGAGGCGTGGGGCAGATATTGCTGCATCCGGGCGCCGCTGTTTTTGATTGGGACCGTCTGGTCGTCCTCGCCGTGAATAACTAGCGCGGGCACTTGTATAGTCTGCAAATCCTGGCGGAAATCGGTGCCGCCGAAAGCACGCACGCACTGCTCCGTAGCGCGGGGTGAGCCAAACTGCGCCAAGGCTTGTGTCCAATCAAGAGTAGCCTGGCTGACGGGGTGGCTTATGACGCCCACACCATAGAACTTCTTGCCAAACAAAGACAGGAAGTCAAAACGGTCTTTGTTGATATTCTCAATCATCTCATCGAACACCGACTTATCCACGCCGTCCGGGTTATCGTCAGTCTTAAGTAGATAAGGCGTCACGGCCGATACAAAAACGACCTTGCTCACACGAGCCCCACCGTGCCGGCTCATGTAGCGGGCCACCTCGCCGCCTCCCATCGAGAAGCCGACTAGCGTCACGTTATCCAGGTTTAACTCGTCGAGTACAGCCTTCAAGTCATCGGCGAAGGTGTCATAGTCGTAGCCGTCCCAAGGCTTATCAGAGTTGCCGAAGCCGCGGCGGCTGTAGGCAATTACGCGCAGGCCTTGCTTGGGCAGCTCGTTCAGCTGATATTCCCATGACTCGTAGCTCAATGGCCAGCCATGAATAAGCACCACGGGCGCGCCCTGGCCCAAATCAGTGTAGTGCAATTTGACAGGGTTGCCCTGAGTATCTGGTCCGGCTTTTATGTAACTCATGTTAGGAGGGGTTTTGGTGGTAGATATAGATGTGTTTCCGGTATCTACTCACTCCTTCTTTTCGGGGTTACAGGTAAGGATAGAGGGCTTTTTCTTGGTTTTGAGAGTTTAGGCTATGAAGTAGAAAAAGCGCCCGGTGAATAGGTCAGAATGATAGATAAAGAAATATTAATTAAAGCTCATTGCCATAGGTCTAGCCAATGGGAACTTATCGTTCGCGCACTGATATTGCTTAAGTATTAAGCCTGAACTTACCTCCTAATAGAAACAAATTCTATCAATAGGTTCTATTAAGCAACAACCTATATCTAATGGCTTTACACAAGGACTTATTTTCGAATAGATCAGAGGTGCAAAACGAGATAGAGCGAATACAGACGCTCTATGACCAAATGCAAGAGAGATTTGCCGTTCATTGCGCCGAAGTCAGACCTAATTCCTCATTCTGGAATAGAATTACATCTAGTAAAAGAGCTAAAGAGATTCCTCCCATCTGGTTAGAGGCAAAAACAGCTGTGGTAAGCGCAATTCAGAGTAGTAATCACGTTGAGTTGGCTTCTTTGTTAAACTTGCACGCCTTAAATAGTGCTATTGAAGCTGCCCGCCATGACGACCGTATTCTGGCTGGCCTTGCCGAAGAAGTTCGCACATTAGCGGAGGAGGCCCGAAGATTCGCCAGCGGGCAATAATATCTTCCTTTCTTCCTGTCAAATCCGTACCTTTGCCGCCCCGCCAGGGTGGCGGGTCTGGAGCCTCAGCTTCAGGGAGTTACTCATAACGCGTTCCGGTAGGTGGCCCTGAGCCGGACGTGTAGATAAGGGCCAAGCAAGTATTATGGCAGAAGTAGCAGATAACTTCGACTGGGACAACGTCGGAGCGACCGGCTTTGGTGGCAATTATAGCCCCGAGCAGCGCGCCGAGATGGAGAAAATGTACGGCGACACGCTGACCACCGTCCAGGAGGAAGAGGTAGTGAAGGGCACCGTAGTCGGCATCACCGACCGCGACGTGATCCTGAACATTGGCTTCAAATCCGACGGCCTCGTGCCCCTGTCCGAATTCCGTGACATGGTTGACCTGAAAATTGGTGACCAAGTAGAGGTATTCATCGAAGACCAGGAAGATTTGAACGGCCAGCTGATCCTTTCGCGCAAGAAGGCGAAGATCAAGCAGGCTTGGAAGTCGATTTACGACGCTCTGGAGTTCGATAACATCCTGGAGGGCGTAGTAAAGCGTCGGACCAAAGGTGGTCTGATCATGGAACTGGACGGCGTAGAAGCTTTCCTGCCCGGCTCGCAGATTGACGTGAAGCCCATCCGTGACTTCGACATTTATGTTGGTCGCCGCATGGAAGTGAAAGTGGTAAAAATCAACGCCGCTTTCGACAACGTAGTTGTTTCGCACAAAGTCCTGATTGAAAAGGACCTGGAGAAGCAGCGCGAAGCCATCCTGAACAACCTCGAAAAAGGTCAGATTCTGGAAGGTGTTATCAAGAACATGACAAACTTCGGTGTGTTCATCGACCTCGGCGGTGTCGACGGTCTGTTGCACATCACTGATATTTCGTGGGGCCGCATCGCTCATCCGAGCGAAGTATTGCAGCTTGATCAGAAACTCAACGTGGTTGTTCTTGACTTCGACGAAGCTAAGAAGCGTATCTCGTTGGGCCTGAAGCAGCTGACTCCTCACCCATGGGATTCGCTGCCCGCCGACATGGGCGTAGGCTCGAAAGTGAAAGGCCGTATCGTGAACGTAGCCGACTATGGCGCATTCATGGAAATCGTGCCCGGCGTAGAAGGCCTGATCCACGTTTCGGAGATGAGCTGGAGCCAGCACCTGCGCAACCCGCAGGACTTCATCAAGCAGGGCGACGTGGTAGAAGCACAGATTCTGACGCTAGACCGCGAAGACCGCAAGATGAGCTTGGGTATCAAGCAATTGAGCGAAGACCCATGGACTCGTGGCGACTTCGGCACCAAGTACGCAGTAGGTACCTCGCACAACGGTTTGGTGCGTAACCTGACTAACTTCGGCCTGTTCGTAGAACTGGAAGAGGGTGTTGACGGCCTAGTGCACGTGTCTGACTTGTCATGGACCAAGAAGATCAAGCACCCATCCGAAGTGGTGAAGGTAGGCGACCGTCTGGACGTACTGGTGTTGGAACTGGACGTTGCTAACCGTCGTTTGGCCCTTGGTCACAAGCAGTTGGAGGAAAACCCCTGGGATACGTTCCAGACGGTATTTACCCCCGGCTCGGTGCACAAAGCCACTATCACGGAGAAAAACGACCGTGGCGCGGTACTCGAGTTGCCTTACGGTATCGAAGGTTTCGCTTACCCCAAGTCGTTGGTGAAAGAAGATGGTTCGAACGCCGAGAACGGCGAGTCGCTCGACTTCCGCGTAGTTGAGTTCTCGAAGGATGATCGTCGTATCGTACTGTCGCACACTGCCGTCTTCAATCAGGCGCAGCAGGAAGAGGATAGCCGTGCTTCGAAGTTCGCGAAGAAGAAGCCAACTACTGGCCAAGCTGCCGGTGCCGCTCAAGGCGAAGGCAAACTAAGCGACCTCAAGAAGCCCGCAACGGCCGACAAGTCGACTCTTGGTGACCTAGATGCTCTGTCCGCTCTGCGTGACAAGATGATGGGCAACGAGCGCGACGCTGGTGTGCAAAAGCTGGAAGCTCAAGCTCCTAAGGCTCAAAAAGCCAAGGCTGACGAAGCCCCTGAAGCTGATGCCGCCGACGAAGCTCCTGCTGCTGGAGGTGGAATCCTGGCTGCCGTAACTGGTGCCGCTTCCGCTGCCATCGACAAAGTAACTGAAGTAGCTGGCGACGTAGTTGACACTGTAGCTGATTCGGCTGCTTTCGCAAAAGCGAAAGAAGTAGCTGGTGATGTTGTAGACAAAGCAAAAGACCTGCTGCCCGGCAACGATGATGCCGACAACGAGAACGAAGAGAAAGCCTAGATTTCCCTAGCTTCTGCATAAGAAAAGGCCCTGACGATAGTCAGGGCCTTTTTTGTGGGTGTTTGTTGGTAACTTAACCGTAACACTGCTACAAATCTACCGTGCACGCAACCAAGAGCTTAGACTAAGTGGCATCGAAAAAAGCCCCCCAGGTTTGGCGAAGGTCAGATAATGGCGTAAGTTTGCACCCTCATTACCCGGTGACGTGACCGAGTGGCTAGGTAGAGGTCTGCAAAACCTCCTACGGCGGTTCGAATCCGCCCGTCACCTCTTTTCCTGTTCCTGTTTTCTTTTGCTTATTGCCCCGGTTGATTAGCCCCAACCGGGGTTTTTGCTTTATACTCTAATCGAGTATTGATAACAATCACAAACTATTTTCACTATGCAATCTGAGCAAGTCATCGCGGTAGATAGTTTTAAGTGAACGTGTTGGCTGCAAGCTCGTCTGCAACGTTTTTATGCAAGCTTATCAGTGGCATTAGGGGCTTATTATCCCTACATTTCGTTTGTGCGTACAACTGTTTGCTTACGACTTCTTCTCTCCACTTCTTATGAAAATTACTGACCTCCGCACCATGCGCGGCCCGAGCTACTGGTCTGTCAAGCACCTGAAGCTTATTGTGATGAAAGTTGACCTGGAGGACCTGGCAGAGAAATGGTCCAACGCAGTTCCAGGCTTAGCAGGTCGCCTTACGAAGCTATTACCTGGTTTAGGACAGCCGTGCCCAGCCCCCGATGCATCAAAACAAGCATCAAAATATCCTCCGCTGACACTGGAGCAGCTTACCGATGGCGAGCCAATGTGCCATGTCATCCAGCACGTAGCGTTGGAGTTACAGCGTTTGGCGGGCATGCCGGTGTATTGGGGTAAATCATATCCTTCAGAGCACGAAGAAGGAGTTGAATACGTTGTGTTTTCTTATCAGGAGGAGCGTGCTGGCCGCGTAGCCGCTCGTGCCGCGGTGGAGATAGTGGACGCCTTATGTCGGAAAGAAAAGGTCGATATTAAGCCCATTATTACAGAGCTGCACAATATTCGGGAGGAAGAGTTCTTTGGGCCTAGCACATACAGTATAATTGCGGAAGCTGTTGCGCGCAATATCCCTTATATCCGCCTCAAGAATACGTCCGTTATTCAATTGGGCTACGGTGTAAACCAGAAGCGAATTCAAGCTACTACTTCTACCAACACCACGTTTTTTGCAGTAGACATTGCGGGTAATAAAAACCGCACAAAAGCAATGCTTGCCGATGCGGGTATTCCCGTACCCCGTGGTACAACGGTGTATTCACTCGATGAACTACGCACAGCCATTGAGGAGCTAGGGTTTCCTATCGTGACGAAGCCCTTAGACGGGAATCATGGCAAAGGGGCCAGTATTAACATCACAGATTGGAAGACAGCTCAAACTGGCTTTAAAGAGGCCCAAATATACTCCCGGGCTGTCATCGTGGAGCAATTCATAGAGGGCTTTGATCATCGCCTGCTAGTTGTAAATGGCCAGCTTGTGGCAGCAGCCAAACGCAAGCCCGCTTCTGTGCTAGGTGATGGAAAGAGCACAATTCAGGAGCTTATTGACCGGGTTAACCAGGACTCACGCCGCGGTGAAGGCCACGAAAAGGTTCTAACCAAAATAAGGGCCGATAAGCACACAATGGCCATTCTCAAAGCTCGCGACCTGACGTTGAAATCGGTGTTGCCGGAAGGAGAAGAGCTGTTTTTGAAAAGCACTGCCAACATCAGCACGGGTGGCACAGCTACTGATGTAACCGATATGGTACATCCTTACAATGTGCTACTAGCGGAGCGTGCCGCCGGTATTATTGGCCTCGACATATGCGGCATCGACCTGCTCACCTCCGATATTGCTATTCCGCTTAATGAATCCCGCGGGGCCGTAATTGAGGTGAACGCCGCGCCTGGATTCCGCATGCATATTTCACCTACTGAGGGCCTGCCCCGGAACGTAGCGGCTCCTGTGGTAGATATGTTGTTTCCACGGGGCACTCCTTCGCGTATTCCTATTATGGCCGTTACAGGTACTAATGGCAAAACTACCACTACCCGCATGTTAGCCCACATGGTAGCTGCGCAAGGCTACAAAGTAGGCTTTACGACTACCGATGGTATTTATATTCAGGGCAACCAGCTAGAGCAAGGCGACTGCACTGGGGGGCAAAGTACCGAGTTTGTGCTGCGCGACCCTACTGTAAATTATGCTGTGCTAGAAGTAGCACGGGGCGGTATGCTCCGCTCAGGCCTGGGATTTGACGTCTGTGATATCGCTATTGTGACCAACGTAGCCGCCGACCACTTAGGCATGCGCGATATCTATACGGTAGAAGAAATGGCAGCCGTAAAGGGTGTGTTGCCGCGCACGGTATGCAAAAGCGGCTGGGCTATTCTCAACGCCGATGACGACTTGGTGTATGCAATGGCTGAACGACTGCACTGCCGCGTAGCTTTCTTCAGCATGAATGAAAAGAATCCACGCATTCTCGACCACGTTGAATCTGGTGGCGTAGCCGCTGTGTACGAGGAAGGATACGTGACTATTTATCAAAATAGCTACAAGCTGCGTATCGATCGGGCCGTTGAATTTCCTATCACATTGGGCGGTCGTGCTACTTTCAACATTGAAAACAGCTTAGCGGTAGCGCTGGCAGGTTACGTAGCTGGCTTTTCGCGCGATTCTATCAAAACTTCTTTGCGCACCTTCATTCCCTCCGCTGCCAAGACTCCCGGCCGCATGAACGTGTTCAAGTTTCCGGAATTTGAGGTGATTGTAGATTATGCCCATAATACGGCAGGCCTGACCAAGTACGCTGAGTTTTTGGATAATACACCAGCAACGCACAAGGTAGGTATCGTATCGGGATTAGGAGACCGGCGTGATGAGGATACCATAAGCTTCGCGCGCGTAGCAGGTAGAATTTTCGACGAAGTTATTCTTCGCCAAGACAAAGACCTGCGAGGTAAAACGGGAGAGGAAATATATGCCTTGATGACCCAAGGCCTCCGTATGGACAAGCCTGACCTACAGATTACCTATATCGAAGACGAAACAGAAGCCATCAACCACGCCCTCCATACTGCTCAGCCAGGTTCGGTGATTAGTATTTTCACGGAGAAAATCCCCGCTACTTTAAAGCAGCTAGAAGAGTTCGAAGCACAAGTTGTGCAGGCGTAAGAGCCACTATTTCAGCTACAAAAAAGCCCCCCAGATTTTGTCTGGGGGGCTTTTTTGTAGCTGAAACGAACTGGATTCTACTTCAGCGTGAAAGTTGATTTGCCAATCATCACGCCGCCTTCATACAGTTCAACGGTGTGAAGGCCAGTTTTGTAAGCCGCACCTTTTGCGTACACAAACTGCACAGGTTGACGGGTGTTATCGTACACGATGTCCTGCTTAGCGGTGTAGAAGGCTTCTGAGCCATCAATCATGAAAGTGCCCCCACCGGTGCTCAGGTTATATAGTGCCGAGCCATCAGGCTCCACAAGACGCATCATAATCTGCTTGGTTTCTTTCGGCGACACGTCGTTGCGGGCAAGGTTGAAAGTTACCTTGATTTTCTCCACACGCTTAGCCTTGAACTCGTTGTCGTCGTCGTCCTTCTCTTTATTGCGAGCGTTAATCACATTCACGCGAATGTTGTCGGCCTGAAGGCGAGAAGCTACGGCTACCTTCTCCGAAAGCTCTTGGTTGGTGCGAGCAATAGTCGAAATCGTGTCGGTCAGCTTGTTCTGACGCTCTTTTAGCGTGGTCGTTTCGGTGTACAATACCTCATTGTCAGCTTTTAACTGGGCAATTTCTTCGTCCTTTTTGCGTAGCTGCTGCTCCAGATTGGTAGCGCGGTTGCGGAAGCGGGCCTGCTCAGCCAGCGAGAAGCTGCCTTTGCGGAAAGAACGGAGCTTGAGCAAATCAGAGTTGATAGCGGCTATGCGCGCCTCCAATGAGTCATTGGCCAAGCCCATGGCTTGTACTTCCTGGCTTTGCCGCTCAAAATCGGCTTTGAGTGTCTCGTACTGTTTAATTTGTTCTTCCAGCCGCACATCCTTGGCTTTTACCTCGGCTGTGAGCTGCTCGTTTTGCTTGCCTTTCTGGTTGTTCATGTAGAAAAGCAAGGCATTAATACCGGCCAGAACCAGAAATAGAGCCACTATCAGCAGAAGACGGCTCTTGTTTTTAGGCTCCGTGTTTTCGTTTTGTTCCATTGAGGAAGGGGGATTGGTTGACTGATACGATAGCGGTCGGCTAGTTAAGCGGGTACACTACCTTTACGCACAAAAATAAAGGACTTACCCACGTGGGCAAGTGCCGGCCCTAAATACTCCATCTGAACGAATATGGATTTGCTGCTCGACGAAACCTATTGGCGAACTCGCTATACCACCGGTCAAACGGGTTGGGATGTGGGAGCCATAACGACTCCATTGCTAGATTATTTTAGTCAGCTAGGCCCACCCGACGACCGGCGAATCCTTATTCCAGGTGCCGGACGTGGTTATGAAGCCGAATATCTGCACAAGCAAGGTTTTACCAATGTTGTGGTAGCTGATCTGGCGCCTGAGGCATTAGAGGCTCTGCGGGAGCGCGTACCTAGCTTTCCTAAAGAGCATTTAGTGCAAGCTGATTTCTTTAACCTGCCCGCCGAGCCACCTTATGATCTGATTGTGGAGCAAACATTTTTTTGCGCCCTACCTCGCGCTTTGCGCCCAGAGTACGCTCGTCAATGCGCGCATTTGCTGCGGCCGGGGGGCAAATTAGTGGGCTTGCTGTTTGAAACAGACTTTGGCGCATCAGCTGAGCCTCCGTTTGGTGGCACCCGCAACGAGTATCGCACGTACTTTGAGCCGTACTTTGAGTTTATACATTTCGATACTGCCTTCAACTCTATTCGGCCTCGCCAGGGGAGAGAGTTGTTTATTTGCCTGCAAAAGAAGTAATACCAAGCTCTGACGCAATCAGTCATGGACCGGCGTCGACCTTGCTGTTCTCATGGTTATCACTAATTAGTTTGCCAAGCTCTAAGTTGGCTTCTCTATCTCCTTGCTTATGTTCAGCTCCCTCGAAAAAGCCCTGCCTCACTTTCGTAATACCAATTCCGGCCAATTTTTTCTCATGGCTGGCCCCTGCGTGATTGAGGGCGAAGACATGGCCCTACGCATTGCCGAGCGCGTGCGTCACATCACTGACAAGCTGCAAATCCCCTACATCTTCAAAGGCTCTTACCGCAAAGCAAATCGTTCGCGCCTCGATTCCTATACCGGTATCGGCGACGAAACGGCCCTGCGCATTCTGCAAAAAGTAGGTCGCGAAATCGGCGTGCCCACCGTCACCGATATTCATGAGTCTGAGGAAGCTGCCATGGCCGCCGAGTATGTGGATGTGCTCCAGATTCCAGCCTTCCTGTGTCGCCAAACCGATTTGCTGTTAGCTGCTGCTAAAACTGGCAAAGTGGTTAACATCAAGAAAGGCCAGTTCCTATCAGGCGAGGCTATGCAGTTTGCCGTTGATAAAGTGCGTCAGTCGGGCAATGAGCACGTAGTTCTTACCGACCGCGGCAACTCCTTTGGCTACGCCGACTTGGTGGTTGACTTCCGTAATCTGCCCGTGATGCAGCGCTTCGATGTGCCCGTCGTGATGGATGTAACGCACTCTTTGCAGCAGCCCAACCAAGCCAGCGGCGTGACCGGTGGCCAGCCTGCTCTCATCGAAACCATTGCGAAAGCCGCCATTGCTGTCGGGGCCGATGGATTGTTTATCGAAACGCACCCAACGCCTGCCACCGCGAAGTCAGACGGGGCTAATATGCTGCCGCTGGATCAGTTGGAAGCATTAATGGTGAAGCTCACGCGGGTTCGGGAAGCAATACGATAAGCCAGGGAAGGCTATACTTTCAACAGATTAAGCGGACAGCCGCCGAACTCGGTCCAGGATGTTATCCAGCGCATTATCGAAGCGTAAGGAGAAATGCTGCTTTGGCTGATTTTTGCGAAAGAAGACCAAGCCCATATAAAACAAATCAATCGTTAGGGCTACCTCTGGGTGCACTTTAATGGCCTCCCAAGCACGATTCATCTCAGATGACCAATGGATGTCGTCGAACACGAATACGCTTTGGTCGGTGCGATGAGTGAGGCAGTGCTCAAAGTAACGAAGGGTAGGTTCGTAGCGGTGGTTGCCATCGAAAAAAGCAAAATCGATAGATCCAGGCAGCGCAGCTAGGGCAGGCGCAAGGGTATCGTCGAGGTTGCCTTCGATGAGCTTCACATTGTTCAAGTTCAAGGCGTCAAACGTCGTGCGTGCCACTGTAGCAGTAGCGGGACAGCCTTCGAAGGTGATAACGCGGCTGTGGCTCGAAGGAGTTGCTAGGTAAGCCGTAGTCAAGCCCAAGGAGGTGCCCAGTTCCAGCACGGTGCGCGGCTGGAAATGATTCACTAGCCGAAATAGCAACTGTCCAAGCTGCCGAGGCTTAGCGGCAGTGCGGGCAATATCGCTGACGCGGCGCTGCTGGCCGGCGCCGGTGTGCGAACCGGCCCCGAAGTCGCGTATTGTTATGGTTTCCTTGCTGGCTAACAATTCGGCCCGGCGTTGCTCTACAGCTGCGTAGGGGGCGAAAAAACCGGTGTGGCGCACCACGGTGGTATACAGTGCAAAAACGAACGGGGAATGCAAGCCATGTGCATTCCCCGAGCGGAGCAAAAATCGAATGTAACTGAGTGCTTGGTAAAGCAAGTACTTGGGATTGCGGGTTGAAAAGGCGTGAGCTTGAAAGTCAAACTCACCACTCGCCGCTAATTTAGTCGATACGGTACAACCAGCGTAAACTCAGGAATTACAACCGTGAATTCGCGGCCATCGGCGAGGCGCTCCATTTGGTAGGTGCCGCGCATCTTGCCAAGGCCGGTTTTGAGGTTGCAACCCGATACATACTGGTGCGATTCGCTAGGCTCGAGCACTGGTTGCTGGCCCACTACGCCTTCGCCTTCCACTTCCCGCACCACACCGTTGGCATCGTAGATGTGCCAATGACGTCGCAGAAGCTTCACTGTATATTCGCTGTCGTTGCGAATATCAATTTTGTAAGCAAACACGTAATGCTCCTGGCCAGGGCTGGAGTAATCGGGTAAATAGTTGGTCGTAACACTTACAGTTACTCCTTGCGTGGTCGTAGTATTCATAGCGCCTGGACGGGTTCGGTGGATAACTAACAGCCGTTTCTAGAATTTGGTTTATCTACGCAAGCAGCTACTGGAAAGGCTTGCTGAACCCATAAAAAACTTTTCCCTATGTCCATAAAGATAGAAGAAAGCTGGCGCAAAGTACTACAGGACGAGTTTGAAAAACCCTATTTTCAACATCTTACCGCCTTTGTCCGGGGCGAGTATGCCACCACCACCGTGTATCCGCCTGGGGGACAAATCTTTCACGCCTTCGATGCCTGTCCTTTTGATAAAACCAAGGTCGTGATCTTGGGCCAGGACCCCTACCACGGCCGGGGCCAAGCGCATGGCTTGGCTTTCTCCGTAGCCGAGGGAGTACGCACCCCACCATCCCTGCAAAACGTTTTCAAGGAGCTGCAAGCCGATTTGCCCGACACGCCGCCCGCACCCAACGGCAACCTTGACCGCTGGGCTGAGCAAGGGGTACTTCTGCTCAATGCTACGCTCACCGTGCGCGCTGCCGAGCCCGCCTCGCACCAGAAGAAAGGCTGGGAGCAGTTCACGGATACCGTTATTCAGCGGGTTTCGGACCAGAAAGAGCACGTAGTGTTTATCCTTTGGGGGGCATCTGCTCAGAAAAAAATAGAGCTGATAGATGAGAAAAAGCACCTGGTGCTTAAAGCCGCGCACCCCTCGCCTTACGCCGCCGATAAAGGCTTCTTTGGCTCCCGGCCTTTCAGCAAAACCAACGAGTACTTACGCCAGCACGGCCTAGAGCCCATTAAGTGGTAATAGGTGCACTATAAGTTTCTTCATTAACAAAAAGCCCCCCAGCAATGCGCTGGGGGGCTTTTTGTTAATGAAGAAACTATAGAGGATAACTCTAAGATGCGATTTATCGGATGACGTTGAACAAGCGGCTCCAGCGAATTTTGTTGAAGAAGTCGGCGTATGGGTCAACAGAAAGCCAGATGAGAACAGCTTTGCCAACGATATGGTCTTCGGGTACAAAGCCCCAATAGCGGGAGTCGAGCGAGTTGTGGCGGTTGTCGCCCATCATGAAGTAGTAATTCTGCTTAAAAGTGTAGCTCGTCAGCGGCTGACCATTTTGCTGGATCACGCCATTGGTGAACGTGATGCCTTCGTTGCGCTCGTAGCGCATGATGATTTTTTGATAAATAGCCGAATTCTCAGCAGTTAGCTGCACCGTCTGGCCCTTCTTCGGTATTTCTAAGGGGCCATAGTTATCCCGATTCCAAGGGAAAGCAGACGTTGGCAAGCTGTGCGGATAATCTGGGTTATTAGGAAATACCTCGGATTCACCCTGACCGGGCTGAGCCACTTCCTCTACCACTCCCTTGATAAAGGGCTGCTGCTTGAAATAAGCAGCAATGGTGGAGGTAGTATTTACCACGTAGGCGGGGCCCATGGCCGTAGTCTGGGGCTGAGGCACACCATTGGGCATGTTGGAGTCCGTTACGGCCAAGTCCTGAAACACCTTGTCGCGCACCTGCTCGGTTACCTGCAAGTAGTAGCTCGACTGCATCTGCGGTGGGTTCTCCGATGGCTGACCATTGATATACACCTGCGTTTTCTTGATTTCCAACACGTCGCCGGCTACAGCCACGCAGCGCTTGATGTAGTTGGTGCGTAGGTCGGCGGGGTGCTGGCTCTCGAAGGGAATGTTGAACACCACCACGTCGCCGCGCTTTACCTCTGAGAAACCCGGCAGGCGATAAGACGGCAGTTGAATAGCATCCGAATAGCTCTTGATGTCGGTGCCCCAAATAGTCTGGTGGGTAAGCGGCACTTGCAGCGGCGTTTGGGGTGTGCGTGGGCCGTAGTGCAGCTTGCTCACAAACAGGTAGTCGCCGACCAGTAGGGAGCTTTCCATGGAAGGCGTAGGAATGGTATACGCTTCAAACGTGGCCCAGCGGATGAGCGAGGCAACCACCACGGCGAAGAGAATGGCGTCGCCCCACTCCCGCAAAAAACCTTTAGGCTTTCTTGGTGCTGTTTCGGTAGCGGAGGTTTTCTCCCAGAATTTTACGGCCATAAAGCAATACGAAAACGGGCAGCACGCTGCCCAAGCAAAGCAAGGATACTATTGAGAGATTAAATATCCGAATTAATGCAGGAATATGATCCAGTGCAGATTGCACCCAAACTGCGCTTAGCGCATTTGTCGTTACGGCTCTAAGCCCCAACGCCGAATGCGACGTGACGCGTTCCTATAGTCCTAGTAACTCGTTCATGCCAAATACGCCCTTACGACCCGGCAGCCATTCAGCGGCTAATAACGCTCCCTGCACAAACCCATCGCGAGTATGCGCCTCGTGCTTTAGCTCAATGGTGTCGGCGGGCGAAGAATAGGTAACAATATGCGTCCCAACCACTTCACCTGTGCGCTCCGATAGTACGGCCAACTCCTGCGGAGCGGTAGTAGGCTCGTTACGCCAGATAGTCTTGGTAGGGAAGTGACGAATGATGGCCTGCGCGGCAGTAAGAGCGGTGCCACTGGGCTGATCTACCTTCTGGGTGTGATGAATCTCGCGCACTTGCACATCGTAACCACCGAAGTGGTGCATTTTGGTGGCGATGTACTCGTTGAAATGAAAGAAGAGGTTTACGCCTACGCTATAGTTGGAAGCGTAAAAAAGCCCCCCACCCAGCTGCTTGCACAGGTCGCGGGCCTCTTCAAAGTGATGCAGCCAACCGGTAGAGCCACACACCACGGGCAAGCCTTGGCGCAGAGCCGCGCTCACGTTGGCAAAGGCGGCATCGGGGTGGGTAAACTCAATGGCCACATCAACAGTGGAAGAGTCAAAGTCGGAGATGCGCACATCGGGCCGCGAGGGATCCACAATGCCAGCAATCTGGTGGCCTCGGGCAATAGCCTGGGCCTCAATGGCCTGGCCCATCTTGCCGTAGCCAATCAGCAGCAATTTCATTTCGTTGGGCGGGAAGTAGACTTCAAATTTAAACTAAGTGCAACGCCAGCTGTGGGTTGCGCTGTGGGCATATAGAGCAAGGTCGGCTCCACCCGTAGGCTTAGGTCGTCACTTACGTCGAAGTCGCGCAAATGCGCATCAACTAACGCATCGACCACCCCAATTGCGTAGGCCACAGCCGAGTAAGCAATCCATAGGTCGCGCTTACGGCGGAAGATAATTACGCCGCGTTGCACATTGGCATCCAGCTCGATTAGGCTGGAACGCGGGCCCGTATCGATGGTAGCGGGGTCGCCATCGGTGCGAGCCGCATAGCCTAACCGAAACTCCCGGAATAGGTCTTGGTAATAAAACTCCACGGTAAGGGCAGTGCCTAGGGCTCCGTATACCAGCGGCAACTTCCAGTATTTGCGATTATAAATCTGGCCGGCACCGGGCACCATGGCCGACAGCATAGCCGCTTTAGCGGGCCGCGTAAGGTGCAGGCCAAATAGCCGTTCTGTCCGGCGCGTGGTATCGGCAACGGCGGGCGTACTAACCTGCACTGAATCGGGGCCAGTGGTTACGACCTGGGCTTGCGCCGATTGCGCCAACGGTATGCCCACGAGCGCAGATAAAATCGCCGCTTTCCAGTACCCGGTCACGTATTGCTGCTGATTAAGACGGTTGAAGAATGTGAAGTATGCGCTGCATATCTTCTACCGAGTCAAACGCAATTCTGATCTCTCCATTGCCCTGGGGACTGGGCTTCACCTGCACGCGGCTGCCAAAGCGGTCGGAGAGGTGACGCTCGGTGCGGCGCAGTTCGGCTACGGGCACGGGCTGGGGGGCATTTTCGGGCGCTTTCTGACCAGCAGCGGCAGGTTGAGCGGCCGCCGTGCCACCGCGCACAATTTGTTCAACGCGTCGCACCGAAAGATCTTCGTTTACGATACGGCGGTACAGCAACAGCTGCTGCTCAGCATCCTCAATATTGATGAGCGCACGGGCGTGACCCATGGATATTTCCGCGTCGCGCAGCCCGATTTGAATATCGGGGGGCAATTTGAGCAGGCGCAGGTAGTTAGTCACCGTCGAGCGGTTCTTGCCTACTCGGTCGCCTAGCTCCTCCTGCTTCAGGTTGCACTCGCTCACCAGACGCTGGTAGCTGAGAGCAATTTCAATAGCGTTAAGATTTTCGCGCTGAATATTCTCAATAAGTGCCATTTCCAGCATCTGCTGGTCGTCGGCCTTGCGGATGTACGCCGGAATCGTATCCAATCCGGCCAGTTTGGAAGCCTGCAAGCGCCGCTCCCCACTGATCAGCTGATAGGAGTTGGTGCCCATCTGCCGTACGGTCACGGGCTGGATGATACCCTGAATCTTGATCGATTCGGCCAGCTCCTGTAGTGCTGCTTGGTCGAAGTGGGTGCGAGGCTGATATGGGTTGGCCTCAATATGAGCCACCGAAATAAAGCCCACCGAATTAACCGGATGCGACACAAGCCGCTCGCTTTTCTTCTCGTAGCTGCCTTCAATGAGGGCGTTGAGCCCGCGACCTAAGCCACCAATTTTGCGCTTTGGGACCGACGCGGGGGTCTTTTCTTCGTTCTTCTCTGACATACCTACTAACAGCCTGAGCCCAGTACCGGACCAAAGCGGGATTCAAAAATACACAAACGCCCGGGAAGGACCCGAAATTTTACTGTTACTCTTTGCAACGCCCGAAAACAAAAGACGGCGGGTGGATGCCACCTGCCGTCTTTTGTTTACTCGCCGCCCAATGGGAGCTTAAGCTGCTTCATCTTCGGCCGCTTCGGGGTCGGCTTCTACCGAGTTCTTCTCCACAATCTCGCGGGCCAGATTCAGGTAGCTAATGGCTCCTTTGCTGTCCGCGTCGTGCAGAATAACCGGAATGCCGAAGCTCGGCGACTCGCTCAGCTTCACGTTCCGAGGAATGATGGTGTCAAATACTAACTGCTGAAAGTGCAGCTTTACTTCTTCCACCACTTGGTTGGAGAGGCGCAGGCGCACATCGTACATGGTGAGCAGAATGCCTTCAATTTCCAGCTCGGGGTTAAGTCGGCTCTGAATGATTTTGATGGTGTTCAGCAATTTACCCAAACCTTCCAGCGCGAAGTATTCGCACTGGACCGGAATAATTACCGAATGCGCCGCAGTGAGAGCATTAACTGTAATCAAGCCTAAGCTCGGCGAGCAGTCGATAATAATGAAGTCGTACTGCTCGGCTAAGGGGCGGAGCGCTTCCTTCATTTTCTCCTCCCGGTTGGGCAGGTTAATCATCTCTACTTCGGCACCTACCAAGTCAATATGGGAGGGCATGAGGTCGAGGTGAGGCAGAATGTTGGTTTGCAGAACAATATCCTGAGCATTGATGCCATCCACCATGCACTCGTAGATACTGTTCTGAATGTCTTTGGGGTCAAAGCCCACGCCGGAAGTAGCGTTGGCCTGCGGATCGGCATCTACGAGTAGGGTACGGTATTCCAAAGCCGCCAAGCTAGCCGCAAGGTTGATGGAGGAAGTAGTTTTGCCCACCCCGCCCTTCTGATTGGCTACCGCGATAATTTTTCCCATGTGGGTTACTTCTTACTTGTTTATGATGAGCGAATGAGTGGATGAATGCTTAATTATCTACTATCACACATTCACTGATTCACCCATTCACTCATTGTTATTTACAACTCCATGGTCGACCCGATGGCCATCAACACTAATTCTTTGCCGGCCTCCGTGGCCTGCTTCCGGGCCGCGTCGTGGTTTATCTTAATAGGGGGGAAGGTATCGTAGTGCATGCCAATAAATTGACGTACGCCTACCCAGTTGGCTGCTTCAATGGCGTCATCTACGCCCATGGTGAAGTTATCACCAACCGGGAGAATAGCAAAATCCAGCTCGTGCCGCTCGCCGATGAGCTTCATGTCGTAACT
Source organism: Hymenobacter sp. HD11105 (assembly GCF_054051685.1). NCBI lineage: Bacteria > Pseudomonadati > Bacteroidota > Cytophagia > Cytophagales > Hymenobacteraceae > Hymenobacter > Hymenobacter sp. HD11105. The sequence goes on from NZ_JBSWBR010000001.1 coordinate 1,390,972, forward strand.
GAGCGCAGTGTCGCCGGCGAAGTAAAAGTTTTTCTCGGCGGTTTCAATCACGAAGCCCGCTGCTAGGCCAGCGTAGGAACCGTCGGGCATGGAGCTGGAGTGCGCCGCGGCTACCAGCTTCACAGTGCCAAAGGGCAGCTTAACTTTGCCCCCCAGGTTCATTTTGTAATTGGCCTTCAGGCCTTTCGCTTCAAACCAGCTGAGCACTTCAAACATGCCTACTAACTCTGCTCCGGTGCGCTTGCCAATTTCCTCAGCATCGGCTACATGGTCGCCATGTCCGTGACTTAGGAGAATAAAATCAGCCTCAATTTTTTCCACTTCAATGTCCTTAGCCAACTCGTTGGGGCGGATAAATGGGTCGAAGAGCACCTTGATGCCTCCAATTTCAGCCAAGAAGCAAGAGTGGCCGTAGTAGGTCAGTTTCATAAATAAAGCGAAGCGGAAAGGAGCGGTGAGACGCCGATTTAGCGTTACACTTGCACCGAACTTAGCACAAATATACACTGTTTCGCCTTTCCCATGTTTTCGTTTTCGCGTCGTTTTGCTGGTTTTGTCCTCCCGTTGCTCACGGCATTAGTTGGATGTGGCAGCCCGAGCAGCCCCACTGATGAGCGCCGCGTTTTTCGCTACAATCAGCCCGAGGCCCTTACTTCCCTCGACCCAGCCTTTGCCCGCAACCAAGCTAATACCTGGGCCACGACCCAGCTATACAATGGCTTAGTAGAGTTGGACGACCAATTAAAGCCCGGCCCGGCTCTAGCCAGTAGCTACGATATTTCACCCGACGGGCGGCGCTATACCTTCAAGCTACGGCCTGATGTATTCTTTCACGACAGCGAAGTATTTCCGGGGGGCAAAGGCCGACGCGTCACGGCTCAGGATTTCGTCTACAGCTTCCGCCGCCTCCTCGACCCAGTGACGGCTAGCACCGGCGGCTGGATTTTTCGGGGTAAGGTGCTGGAAAACAAGGCCGGTGAGCCGTCGGATACGGCTTTCGTGGCGGTGAATGACAGCACTGTGCGCATTTATTTACAGGAGCCGTTTATTCCCTTCCTGAGCATCCTGACTATGCCGTATGCCTACGTGGTGCCGCGCGAGGCGGTGCAGCGCTACGGCAAGGACTTCCGGGAGCATCCGGTGGGCACAGGGCCGTTTCGGTTTCACGATTGGGACGAAGGCAACGCTATTGTGTACCACCGCAATCCGCGCTACTGGCGCAAAGATGCCCAAGGCCAGCAACTGCCCTACTTAGATGCCGTGCAGATCTCCTTTATTCAGGATCGTAAAACTGAGTTTCTAACGTTTCAGCAGGGCAAGCTTGACTTTGTGAGCGGTATCCGCGCCGGTTCGCGTGACTTGATTCTGCACCCCGATGGCACGGTGCGCGAAGACTTCCAAGGTAAGTTTCGCTTTGAGAAAGTGCCGTATCTGAACACCGAGTATCTAGGTATTCAGCAAGATCCAACCAATTTGCGCGGTGATGCGGCCAACCCGGCCTTGCGCGACAAGCGGGTGCGGCAGGCCTTAAGTTATGCTCTTAATAAGCCGGAGCTGATTGCTTATTTCCTGAATAATGTGGGCCGACCTGGCAACTCGGGCTTTGTGCCTGCCTCTCTGCCCTCATTTAGTGAAAAGCTGGTTCCCGGCTACGCTTATCAGCCCGAAAAAGCCCGCGAATTGCTCACCGCGGCCGGTTATGGCGCCGGCAAACCTTTGCGGCTGCGCTTGGGTACCGTAGCTGAAACCAAGGAGATAACGGAGTATTTGCAGAAGAAATGGGCCGAAGTAGGTGTGCAGGTAACAATTGATGTGAGCCAGGGCGCCGCCCATCAGGAAAACGTGGACAACGGCCGCGCCGCCTTCTTCACCAAGTCTTGGCTAGGCGATTACCCCGACGCGGAAAACTATCTGGCGCTGTTTTACAGCAAGAACTTCTCGCCCGCTGGCCCTAATAAGACGCATTTCAAAAACGCCGCCTACGACCGCCTTTATGAGCAGGCTCAACTAGAACAAGACACCGAAAAGCGCTACGACCTCTACCGGCAGATGGACCGCATCATTGTGGAGGAATGCCCCGTTATTCCGATGTATTATGATGAGGTAGTGCGGCTTACTCAGAACAATGTGCAGGGTCTGAAACCGAACCCAATGAACCAACTAGTGCTGGAGCGTGTGCAGAAATTGTAGCGCGAACTAAGGGTTCGCGTTACAGCCTGTCAGGTCTCAAACATACATAAAAAAGCCCCCCAGAGTAGTTCTGGGGGGCTTTTTTATAACGTAAAAGCCTTACTTATTCTTCGATTTGGCGGGACCTTGCTTGCGGGCTTCAGCTTCGCGCTCCTGAGCCGTTTTCATGGCTTCGGCGAGGCGGGCTTGGAAGCCGCCGGGCTTCTTGTCCTTGTTCTTTACTTTGTTGGCTTCGAGCTGAGCGCGGAGCTTGGTCTCATCTACGAAGCGGCGGGTAAGTGCCTGCTGACCGAAGGTGATAACGTTAGAAACGAAGTAGTACCAAGTGAGGCCGGCGGCGAAGCTGTTCAGCACAAACAGGAAAATCAGCGGCATCAGATAGCTGTAGAACTTCATCGGGCCTTGCATGGCCGTGTTGAGTTGGTTGCTCTGCCAAGTCATCAGCAGGGTGGAGGCCGTCATGAGCAAGGTGAACATACTGACGTGACTGCCATAGTAAGGAATAGTGAAAGGTAACTTTGCGAATACGTCGTAGCTGCTGAGGTCTTTAGCCCACAAAAATGCCTCCTGCCGCAGCTCAATAGAGTTAGGGAAGAAGTTGAACATGGCAAACAGAATTGGGAGCGTGAGCAGCGTGGGTACGCAGCCACTAAGCGGACTCACGCCCATGGAGGTGTAGAGCTTCATGGTCTCGCTCTGCACTTTAGTCTGGTCGTCGCCGTACTTCTCTTTTATCTCATCCAACTCCGGCTTTAGCACCTTCATGCGTGCCTGTGACACGTAGGTTTTGTAAGTCAAAGGCCAGGTAACCAGTTTAATAAGCAGTACAAGTAGGGCAATGATGATACCGTAGCTGCTAATGAATTGCTCCAAAAAGTGGAATACTGGAATTACGATGAAGCGGTTCATCCAGCGGAAGATGCCCCAGCCCAGGTACACGTTGCGGTCGAAGCCGGGCGTCACTTCCTTTAGGGTTTGGAAGGAGTTGGGCCCGAAATAATAACGGAACTGGCCTTTACCCCCCAGCACATCGGCGGCTGGAACGGTGAGCGTGGAGCTCAGCGTTTTGATAAATTTATTGGTAGTATCTGTGGCGGCGGGCACGTTGGAGTTGAACTTGCCCGTGCTAAACTGGTTCTGCGCAATCAGGCCGGCCACGAAAAAGTCGTGCTTGTGCGCGGCCCATTTTACTGGCTCGTTGATGACAATTTCCTCGGGGTCTTCGCTGGCTTCGGCTAAAGAACCATCGTCATCATTAGCCAAATAGTGGTTAATGGTGGTGTGGTTGCGGTTCTGAGCACGGTCTTGCTCCGTCTGACGCACGCGGTCCAAGAAGGTGATGGTGATGGGCTCCTGAGCAATAGTGTTGCCCAGGCCGGTCATACGCAAGTCGTACCCAAGCTCGTAGGAGTCGTTGTAGAGCGTGTATACCTGTTCAATTTGCCCCCCAGCCACAGCAGCGGTGAAGGCGAGGCGCTGGCCCTGGCGGTTGCCCTCCGAAACCGGTTGCGCAGCGCTAGGCTGAAAATACAGGTCCGAAAAGCGAACAGTACGCCCGTCGGTGGTGCGGAAACGGGTGTCGAGCTTGGCGCTTTCCTTGTCTAGCAGGTCGAAAGGCTGACCAAAGAAGGTTTTGTACTTGTTCAGGCGGACGGCCTGCACCTGACCACCTTTGGTCGAGAACGTAACAACGAGGTTGTCATTGCTTAGCTGCACATCTTGAGCCGTGCCTTGGGCGGCAGTAGCAAAAGCGCCAAGCGTCTGCGCTGCTGCGGCCGAATCAAGGGGAGCGGGCGTAGCGGCCACTGCTGTGTCTGCCGACTGAACTGGGGTGGTAGCAGCAGTAGTGGTGGGCTTGGCGGGGGCTTTTTCTGGCGCTTCTTTCGGCGCGAAGAAAAACAGATAGATGAGGAGCAAGGCCGAAATCAAAAACAGGCCGGTTGCTGAGTTCTTGTCCATGAAGGGAAAATAAATGCGAAGGTGTTCGGTACTAAGGAAATAGCTGGAAAAAAGCCCCCCCAGCGCGTGCTTGCTGCCAGCAAAAATTCGGCAAAGCTGCTGCAAAGGTCGTTAGTGGCAGCTTATTTTATGCAGAAGCTTAAAATTCGGACGAGCTGACAGGTAAATACCTGCGGTTTTAAGCCAAAGAGGAACTTGACTGAGTGGTGAACACGAACTCAGTCAAATTCCTCTCCTTGTTCTTAATCAATTAGTTACACCTCATTCTTATGGTGCTGAATAGCGGCCCGTACGAAGCGCACAAATAACGGATGTGGATTCTCCACGGTGCTTTTCAGCTCAGGGTGAAACTGCCCGGCCACAAACCACGGATGGCCATTTAACTCCACTACTTCCACAAGGCCCGTACCCGGATTGGTGCCCGAAGCCACCATACCCGCCGCCTCAAATTCCTTTAAGTACTCGTTGTTGAACTCGTAGCGGTGGCGGTGCCGCTCGCTGATGTGGTTGCGGCCGTACGCCTTGGCCGCTTTGGAGCCACGGCGCAGGTCGCAGTCGTAGGCGCCCAGGCGCATGGTACCGCCTTTTTGAGTGATGTTTTTTTGCTCCTCCATCATGGCAATGACGGGCGTAGGCGTGAGCGGGTCCATTTCAGTGGAGTTGGCGTTGTTTAGCTGCAACACGTTTCGTGCAAACTCCACCACGGCCACCTGCATGCCTAAGCAAATTCCGAAGAAGGGAATGTTGTTTTCGCGGACGTAGCGCACGGCGGCCACTTTGCCCTCGAAGCCCCGCTCGCCGAAGCCGGGCGCTACGAGCACGCCATTTACACCTTGTAGCAGCTGGGCCACGTTTTCGGGGGTGATGTGCTCCGATTGAATACTACGTAGCGTGACTTTGCATTCGTTATGCGCCCCGGCGTGCACGAAAGATTCGTTGATAGACTTGTAGGCGTCGGGTAACTCCACGTACTTGCCCACTAGGGCAATGGTCACTTCCTCGGTCGGGTTTTTCAACCGGCCCAAGAAGTCCTTCCAAACTTCCAGGTCCGGCTGTTGGGCGCCGCCCGTAAGCTTCAAGCGTTTAATCACCCGATCGTCGAGCTGCTCCTTGAGCATGAGCAGCGGCACGGAGTAAATGCTGTCGGCATCGAGGCTTTCGATAACCGAGTTGATTTTGACATTGCAGAAAAGCGCGATTTTACGGCGCATTTCCGCCGGAATCGGGTGCTCGGAGCGGCACACCAGAATGTCAGGCTGCAAGCCCGCCTCGCGCAAGTCACGCACCGAGTGTTGGGTGGGCTTCGTTTTTAGCTCACCGGCCGCCTTCAAATAGGGGAGCAGGGTGAGGTGAATCACCAGCGAATCGTTAGGGGGCAATTCCCAGCGCAACTGGCGCACGGCTTCGACAAAGGGTAGACTTTCGATGTCGCCGATGCAGCCGCCGATTTCCGTGATGATAACGTCGAACTCGTCGCCCTGGCCTAGCAGCAGCATGCGCCGCTTGATTTCGTCGGTGATGTGGGGCACTACTTGCACGGTTTTGCCGAGGTAGGCGCCTTCGCGCTCCTTGCTAATCACGTGGTTGTAGATGCGGCCCGTGGTTACATTGTTGGCCTGGGAGGTGGGCGTGTTTAGGAAACGCTCGTAGTGGCCCAGGTCGAGGTCGGTTTCGGCCCCGTCGTCGGTCACGAAGCATTCGCCGTGCTCATAGGGGTTGAGCGTGCCGGGGTCGATGTTGATGTAGGGGTCGAACTTCTGGATGGTGACCCGAAAGCCGCGAGCTTGTAGGAGCTTGGCTAGGGAGGCAGAAATAATGCCCTTGCCTAGGGAGGAGGTCACCCCGCCGGTGACGAAGATGTACTTGGCCGTTGCAGTCGGGGAGGAGGTATTTCGGTCTGGCATAACGGGAAACAAAGTTAGACGGAATATCTCGGGCGGCGAAGTTTTCGGATGGGGAATGCCAATTTTAGGTTCATTGGCTCGCAATTCGCTGATTACTCACTTTGGCTTCCATTTTAGTTGCACTTATCGGCCGCGCGGGTCACTCCACAAGCGAAGACACAGTAAAGAGGAGCTTTGCTACCACAAAAAAGCCCCCCAGTGCTTTATTTTGGGCTTTATTCTGTGCATATTGCAATAATAACTACTCAGCAATGTCACCCTACTTCCGCTTTTTCGCTTTCTTGATTTTGCTGTTGCTGCCGCTTAGCGCCGCCGCGCCGCGCTATGGCTCTTTCAGCAGCGATGACGAGGAGGAAGAAATGAGCGTTAACCGGGGGAAAGGACCGCGCTGGTTGAACAAAATGGTGTCGGAATCGGCCGTGCTACGTCAGCATCAGGTTGGAATTAGCATTACGGAGGTAGAAACTGGCGAGAAACTATACGAGCTGAACGCCGACCGCTACTTCACGCCCGCCAGCAACATGAAGCTGTTTAGCTTCTACGCCGGCCTGCATCTGCTCGGCGATTCGCTGCCCAGTCTGCGCTACGTGGTGCGCGGCGATTCGCTGCTGTTCTGGGGTACCGGTGACCCCACGCTGCTGCACGGCGACGTGCCCTCGCGCCGGGCCTTCGACTTCTTGGCAAAACGGTCTGAAAAGCTTTTCTACCGCGAAATTCCGATGACGGAACCCTCCTTTGGGCCGGGCTGGGGCTGGGACGACTACAATTACTACTATCAGCCCGAGCGCTCGTCTTTCCCCGTCTATGGCAATGTCATTCGCTTCTACGCCGGGCCAAACAAGCGCCCGGCCGTACGTCCGCGCTTCTTCAACTCCGTTGTAAAAGAGGCACCCGCCGGCTTTCCGCACCCCGCCGACGACCACGTGCGCCGCGAGCTAACCGACAACCGCTTTGTGTACTTTGTGTCGCCTAAAAAGTGGATTGACGAAACGCCTTTCCGGCCTAGCTCTCAGCTGGTGCTTCAGCTACTACAAGACACGCTGCGCCGGCCCGTTATAAATGCCCCCTGGCGGCCCGTGCGTCCGCAGGAAACGGTGCGCACCCTGGCTGGCTTGCCCGCCGATTCGTTGTACCGGCGCATGCTGCAAGTGAGCGACAACCTACTGGCCGAGCAGCTGCTGCTGATGTGTTCCGCCCGCCTCCGCTCCGATTCGCTGAGCACCCAAACTGTTATTCGGGCTGTGCGGTCACAGTATTTACAAGACCTGCCCGATGCGCCGCGCTGGGTTGATGGCTCGGGCTTGTCGCGCAAAAATTTGGTGACGCCCCGCACCATGTCGGCCTTGCTGCTCAAGCTGCACCAGGAAGTGCCGGAGCCGCGCCTGCTGAGCTTGCTGGCCGCTGGTGGCGGGCACGGCACTTTGCGCCGCGTGTATCGCGATGCCTCGGGCCCGTGGTTCTGGGGTAAAACCGGTACGCTCAGCAACAACCACAACGTATGCGGCTACCTGCGCACCCGCAGGGGGCATTTGTTAGCTGTAACTTTCATGAACAACAACCACGTGGTGGAGACTACCGTGGTGCGCCATGAAATGGAGCGGGTGCTGAAAGAAGTGCGCGAGCGGATGTGATTCGCGACTTTGCGTATATGATTCTTATCGTTGATAAATTTCTTAGCTATACAGCCCGTTATTAGAACTCAGAATTAAGCGGAAGCTGAGGAAGTGCAGCGCCACTATTTCTGGTCTCTGACGTCCTACGAGCGGATTGCGCTGGCCTTGAAGCTGAATCGGTAAGCAAGAGCCATCTACCCTAGCAAGTCTGGTGAATCCAGATGTACTTCTTGCCGTTCCAGTAAATCATACCTCCGCCCGTTTCCTCCCTTCCTATTTCAATAGCTGGGTGCTTGAGTCGAACGGTTCGGGCGCCAGATGTGTCGCCCGACTTATCAAACAAGGTTTCAAGTGTGCTGGCTTTGGTAAATAGATTCCAATAATCAACCCACTCAAAATTGCTTTGAAGCATATCGGTACTGGTACCAGACCCTGTACCCACAACATAATGTGTAGACTGGCCCTGATGAAATATTAAGATACCGCGGCTACCAGTAGCCCGGCGCGTGATAAGAACGGCGACGTCTAATTTGCCGTCTCCGTTAAAGTCGGCTCGTAAATAGGTAGGCTTCGCGTAGGCCGCAAAACTAAAAGACTTACTAAGTTCGGCTTGAGTCCAACGAGCTTCTGCCCAAGCCGGGAGAACCGCAGGTACAGTAGTTGGGCGAGCAAAAATCAGTAGGCTGGTGAGTACTACTTTCAGCATGATAAGTTCTAATACAACACCCGAAACTTAATCGTGTGCTCCACCTTGCGCAGGGCACCAATTACCTCAGGAGCGTATTCCTTATCAATATCAGTAATCACGTAGCCAATGTGCTCGTTGGTTTTGAGGTATTGGCCGAGGATGTTGACGTGATGATCGGCTAGCACGTTGTTGATGCTGGCTAGCACGCCGGGTACGTTGGCGTGGAGGTGAATGAGGCGGTGGGCCTGCTGCACGGGCAGCTGAATGTTGGGCAGATTCACGCTTTGCTGGGTGTTGCCGGTGTTCACGTAGCCCATGATGCGCTCAGGCACGAATTCGGCGATGTTGCGCTGGGCCTCGGCCGTGCTGCCGCCGATGTGGGGCGTGAGCAGCACGTTGGGCAAGCCCCGTAGCTCGTTCTCGAACGATTCGTTGTTGGTTTTGGGCTCGTAGGGGAACACATCGACGCTGGCGCCGCCCAGGTGGCCGCTACGGATGACGGCGGCCAGCGCGGGAATATCCACAATGTGGCCACGGCTGAGGTTGAGGAAAATGGCCCCCGGCTTCATCAAGGCGAATTCTTCGGCTCCGATAAGGTTTTTGTTGTCGGCGCGGCCGTCTACGTGTAGGGTCACGATGTCGGCTTGCTGAAGTAGCTCCTGCATGGTGCGGCACTTGACGGCGTTGCCAAGCTGGAGCTTTTCGGCTACATCATAATAAATCACCTGCATGCCAACGGCTTCGGCCACCACTGAGAGCTGGCTGCCAATGTTGCCGTAGCCTATGATGCCCAGCTTTTTGCCCCGAATCTCGAATGAGCCTTTCGCCGACTTGTCCCACTCGCCGCGGTGCATTTTGGGGTTTTTGTCGGGGATGCGGCGGGCTAGTACGATGATTTCGCCTAAGGCTAATTCTACCACCGAGCGAGTGTTGGAAAATGGCGCGTTGAACACGGCTACGCCTTTTTTCATACAGCCTACCAAGTCAATCTGGTTGGTGCCGATGCAAAAGGCCCCCACAGCAATCAGGCGGTTGGCGGCTTCGAGCACGCGAGGTGTAACCTGGGTTTTGGAGCGAATTCCCAGAATGCTCACGCCCGCAATACGTTCTACTAATTCGTCTTCATCGAGGCCGCCGGGCACGCTTTCTACCTGGTAGCCCTCCTGCCGAAACAGCTCGGCGGCGCGGGCGTCGGGGTTTTCGAGGAGGAGTACGCTGATGCGGTTTTTGGGGTAGCTGAGCGTCATGGGAAGCTTATTTTGATAGAGAAACTCGTCGAAAGAAGGAATGACCTCGTCGGCCTGGGCCACAACGGAAGCGCGGGCCACGTTTTCGGTGAAGGCGTAGAAGCGGTTGGCCAGGCCGGCTTCGCGCATCTGGTAGTCGGTGTAGCCGTCGCCCATCACGTACACGTCGCCGGCTAGGTCGAGCTGGCGGAGCTGCTCAATTTTGCCCCCGTCGCGGCTGAGCACGTTGTCGGCGTCGAAGCCGGTAATTTGCCCCCCAGCGTCGTAGGTAAAGGTATTGGCCAGCACGTGGTCGGCATCTATGTCGAAATCAGCCACTACAGGCTCGATAAATTCGCGGAAGCCGCTGCTCACGATATACACCCGCCCCCGAAACCGCTCGAAGAAGCTGCGGTTGCGCACGATGCTATCCGAAACCTTGGTTTTGAGCTGAGCCACCAGCAGCGGCAGATGCTCGCGTCGGGCCTGCAACAGCGCCAGCCGCTGCTTCAGCGACTCCGAGAAGTTAAGCTCCCCACTCATACCCCGATCCGTTAGGGCCCGGATTTGCCCCACGATTTTTTCGCGGTCGGGGTGGTGCTGGAGGGCAATATCGGCTAGCTCATCGAGGCCTTCTACTTGGGTGAAGGTGCTGTCGAAATCGATGATGAGGTAGGGGAGAGACTGGACTGAGGGAGACATATTGAAGCAAATGCGCGCTGATTGCAGTGAAAGCAGCTCGTGCAGCAGTAACTATTGTTGTGGAGACCGTTGATCAGCAGGACATAGGTGTGCGCTACTCCCATTCACTGAGAAAGCGCAATAATACCACATGAAGTAGGTGTAACCGCAAAAACTTCTTACCCAATCCGCAGCGTGGCGCAGGCGGGCACCCAGGCTTCGTTCTCGCACACAGCACACTTAGCCGCTTCGCCGCGGGCTAGCTCCTGTACTTTACCGCAGCGGGCGCAGGCGTGGAGTCCGGCTTCCTGGGCACAGTGGTGGGTATCGGCTATGCGCTCGGGCCAGATAGGCAGGCCGGGGCGCACATCTTTATCCTCACAAAAGAACAAACTCACGTCGCCGGTGGCTTCGATGTAGGCGCGGCGTACTTGGCCGAGGTGTTCTACTTGGAGCTGGCGCATCTCGCCAAATACTTCCTTTTGGGTGAGATTCTGTTTGTCGAAGTTCTTCAGGTTGATTTGGCCGTCTTCTACCAGCAACAGTGGTTTGCCCTCCAGCCAGTCGCTGAACTTAGGCACCCGCTCGGTGAGGCGGTTGAAGAGCAAGTACATGAGGGCCACCACGGCAAACACCACCAAGGCGTGCAGAATGGGCACATCGTCGTAGAACATGACGTCGCCGGCGGCTGAGCCCAGGGCCAGAATGATGCTCAGCTCGAAGATGGACAGCTGCCGTACGCCGCGGCGGCCTGTGGCGCGCAAGGTGCCAATCAGCAGCAGATATGTAAGAACGCAGCGGAAAGCTATTTCCAGCAGAAACAGCGGGGGCGCGTCCTCCGAAAGGAAGATGCGGTGCCAGTCGAAAGGCTCGATGGGAGCGGCAAGGAGAAGCATGGAAGCGCGTTAAAGATTGCCTGTCCTAACGCGTTTTCAGCGGCTACTGTTGTTGAGCTACTAGGCTCCTAGTAGATGAGCTTCGTCGTGCTGCTTTTACTCCCGCACCGCCGCCAGCACCCGCTTGATCAGCTCGTCGGGCTTGCCGTCATGCCAGCGCCACACAATGACGATGTCGTGCTCGGGGTCAATCCAGATGGTGTTGGAGCCGGCCCCGAGGGCGGCGTAGCTGGTAGCGGGGGCGCTGGGCCAGGCTTTCTGCTCAGTGTTTAGCCACCAGAGGTAGCCGTAGTCAGGACCGACGGGGCCACGGGTGGTGGCTTGCTTCATCCAACTGGCCGATACGAGTTGTTTTGCCCCCCAGCGGCCCTGGCGCAGCATAAGATAGCCAAAGCGGGCCTCGTCGCGGGCGCTGATCCAGAGGCCACCGCCCCAGCGCGTGCCGCCGCTCACCGAGGGCATGGGCTTGCCATCGATCTGCACCGTAGAGTTGCGGTAAGGTACCCACTGCCAGGTATTAGACGCCCCGATGGGGTTCATGATTTCATCCCGAAATACCTCGGGCAACGGTTTGCGCCAGAGCTGCAACAACGACAGCGCCATACGGTTGATGCGCACGTCGTTGTACTCGTAGTAGGTGCCGGGTACCTGGAGCTGGCGGGGCTTACGCTCGCCCTGGCCGAAGGCTTCCTTGCCGATAAAGTTGACGTTTTTGCCCCACAACTCACCGGCCCACTCGCTGGTCTGGCGCAGGTGGTGCTCCCAGGTAATAGATTGGTTTTGGGCCGAGGCGTAGCTCCCATCTGAAATGTAATTGGCCACGGGGTCCTTCACATCCTTAATAATTCCTTTCTCCACGCTAAGCCCCACGATAGTTGACAGCACGCTTTTGGCCACGCTGTACGTTGGGTCGGCGGCTTTGGTATCGCCCCACTCGGCCACGATGTAGCCGTGGCGCAGAATGAGGCCATTGGTGGCGGCGCGGGTGGCAGGCAGCGGGCCGAGGGGTTCGCCGAAAATCTCTTTTTGGGTGGAGAAATCGGGCTTCATTTGGGTAGTTTCCTGCTGCTTGGCAAATGCTACGGCTTGCTCTAACAGAGCAGCATCCATGCCTACCTGCGTAGGTTCTTTGCGCTGCCAAGTGTCGCCGGCGCCGGGGTAATAATGAGTTGTCTGGGCCTGCGTAGTTTGCTGGCGACTGGACGAGGGCTGTTTAGCGCAGCCCAAAAAAGCGAGAACAAGGAGAAAATAGTACGGTGTGTGGCGCATGGGGGGCATTTTCAAGACGGCCAAAGATGCTTAAAATCCTTCACCATCCCGTGGTCCTCCGCCATGCTTTGCACTCACAGGGGTGAACTGCGAGCGAAGCATTCGACCCCTGTGAGTGCAACATTAGTATCAGTCGTCTTGCTTTTTGACTACACTGATGGTACCACTGCGCTCTAGCCACACTGTGTCCGCCTGATCGGCCGAGGCTATACTGGCGCCTTCGCGTATTCCCTCGAGCATATCTTCTTCCGTAATATCGGAATGGCGCATAGAATCGCGGTGCAGCTGGCCCTGCTGAGCCAGAATAACGGGCTTGCCTTTGATAATTCGACCCACTACGTCGAAACGGTAAGCGGCGATGGCCAGTAGGTGGTGTAGGCCCACAAACACGGTGCACGCCAGCAGGGTTGCCCCAAAGGGAGAAGCGGCTACCACGGCCCGACTCAGCATGGACCCAATCGTGAATTTTAGTACCAAGTCAAATGCCGTATCGCGGCCGAAAGACCGGGAGCCCACTACACGGAGCATAGCTAGTGCAGCCATGAACACAATAACTGCCCGCACTGCCATTTGATATGATTTGATAGAATCGGTATCGGCATACCAGCCCACTAAATCCTTGAAAAATTCTGTATCCATTATCCTAATTCTGAAAAAATAAACGCCTTTCATAAGTTACTATGCTGAAGTGAAGCAGCTTATGGAGCAAGGCAAAAAGAGAAGTAATAGCCATTGATAAGCTACGGCCAGCAAACAGCCAAGCTGTGGTCATACGACCATGAGAAGTGCTGGTTTTAGGAATTAGCCAAGCTGCAGACGCAAGCTGAACAGGACCGTCGGGCGCAGTAGTAGGCAACAGATGAGCTTGCTATACCTGGCCCGACTGCTTGCAAAAGATTGATTGGGCTAGGGAAAGTCGACTCCTTAAGCAACACTTACGCGCTAGTATTTCTTTATCTTCCACGGCCACTTTGTGCTCGGCAAGTGGGTGAAAAGTTTTGCCAGATTTGCCCCCCAGCCGAGTAGTCCTGTGTTTCGCACAAACAGGTTGATTATAAGCTACTAGCTGAGCCAGAGTAATAATTCAGTGTCGATTAAGAAGCCCGATAAGTACCCGGTAAGCCTTTAAGCGCCGAAACCCGATTTTTCCATGCAGCTCACGATTACCCCAGAGATTGTTCTACTTTTTGCGGTGCTGGCCCAGGCCATTTTTGCCGCAGGATTGCTCTGGTTTGCCCCCCACAATCAATTCCCAAACCGCTTTTTGGCCTTGCTGCTGCTAGCTATGGCCCTCTGGATGCTGGACGGCTTGTGGCGGGCGTCGGGGCTATATGGGCAAAATGCCGAATGGTACTTTACGCCCATCTACTATTCCCTCGCCTTCGGGCCGCTGCTGTACTTCTATGTGCAAAGCCTCGTGAACCAGCCTTTTCAGTGGCGGGCGCGGTACTGGTGGCATTTTGGGCCGGTACTGTTGCAGGCCGCGCTGTACTGGTGGCTGCGGTTTGAGCCTTATTCGGTGCGGCTCTGGTTTTGGGAACATGTGCATCAGCCCTACACCTACCGAATAGAGTTTATCGGTACCTGGGTTTCTCTGATGGTGTATTTGGCCCTAAGTCTGCGCCTGCTGCGTCGCTACCGTCGCTGGCTGCCCGACAACTTCTCCGAAATGTCGCAGCTGCGCTTGCAGTGGCTGCGGGTGCTTTTGCTGGTGCTCGGGCTGGTGAGCGTGCAGTGGCTGGTAGAAGTAGTGCTGCGCGAGTTCTTCCAGATGTACTACACCTACGATTATTCTACGTGGCTGCTGGGCGGCGTAGTCTTGCTAATTGGTGTAGTTGGCCTGCGCCAAGCCGACATGCGCGCTGTGCATTTCGCTCCCGCCGAAGTTGCCGAAAATGCCCCCCAGCCTTCGGAAACGACGGCCCAGTCGGAGGCGGAATCCCTTGGGGGGCATTTTTCGGGAGAAACTGCGGAGAATACCGTTTCTGTGGCCCCGGTGGCGGTGCGAGCTGCTGCCGCGACGGTAGATGCGGCTGTGCAGGAGCGAATTCGGCGGGCGCTGGAAGACGAGCAGCTATACCTGAACCCCACACTTACGCTGGCCGAGCTGTCGGCGCACACGGGACTGGCGCCGCGGCTTATTTCGTTTACTGTTAATAATGGTTTCGGCCAGTCCTTTAACGACTTAGTGAATGGCTACCGGGTAGAAGCTGTGAAGCGCCGCCTCGCCAACCCCGCCGACGTGGCCCGACTTACGCTGCTGGGTATCGCCTTCGAGTGCGGCTTCAACTCCAAAACAACTTTCAACCGCATCTTCAAGCAGTTTACCGGCGTGGCGCCCAGCGATTTTAGCGCTTAGTTGTTGGCGCTTAGTGCTTGGTATTTAGAAAACAAAAGCCGGTCATGCAGAGCACAGCGAAGCATCTCGCGTGCTGATGCTGGGGTACTATTACAACGAAGCGGGCGAGATGCTTCGCTGTGCTCTGCATGACGAACAAGCTTCTGGTACTTCCTGAGTTGCCTGGCTATCTACTAAAGGGCAAATAGCGAAGAATAAAGCCCCACATCATGATGTGGTACGTTCCAATGCTGTATTTGGGGCGTTTGGTGCTATTTGAGCCCCCACTTTTGGACCGTACTCACTTCACTGAACTACGGTCATGAAAACCCTCCTTGTAGCGCTGGCCTTGCTGGTCAGTAGCACCCAGCTTGCCGCCCAAACCGCTTGGACCGACCACACCCGCGCCCTGCCCGGCAAGCTCCGCCAAGTGCCCGTAGGCCTCACGCTTTGGCACACGCCCAACCCCAATTACCCCGAGGCCGACCCCAGCAAACCGGGCCAATACGTGTGGAAACATAGCACCCTCGTGCGCGCCGACGTAGCCGATCTGGAGATAGTGGAATGTGGCAGCTTTATCTGGTACAGCCCCGAGGGGTGGAAGGCCAATATGCGCGAAACACCCGCCGAGTTTGCGGAGCTGTTCAACTGTCCCCAAGGTCAGCTGCGCCAAGGCACCATCTACACCTTCGCCAAAAACTATCGCTACGCCGCTAGCGCCCAGCAGCTCTACGGCGGCGACGCGCTCTGGTACATTCTGGCCAAAGACAAGAACGGCAAGCTCTACAAAGGCATGGGCCTAATCGAGACGGAAGCTACGGTCCGTTAGCTGCTTAACTCCCTGTAAGGCTGTCTGGGGGGCTTTTCTATACACTTAACAACTCTCACGTTAACTTATCTCATTCATCATGAAAACGCTCTTGTTTACCCTGCTCGCCGGCCTGCTTTTGTCCTTTCGGCCTGCCTCTACTTCTACTTATCAAGCCTTGCCTACTGCCAGCCAGCTTACCTGGATGGGCTACGCCGAAGTCGGCGACTGGGCACCCAGCGGCACGCTGCAGCTCCGGCGCGGCACCTTCGTGTATGAAGGCAATACGCTGCGCCAAGGCCGCTTTGAGTTTGAGATGAAGACCATCACGCATACCGACGCTCAATTGCAGAAGCACCTGCGCGGCGCTGATTTTTTCGATGTGGAGCGCTTTCCGGTCGCTGTATTTGTGTTGCGTGAGGTAATAGATGGGCAGGCCGCTGGGGAGCTTACCCTGAAAGGGATTACCAAACCAGTACGCTTTCCGATCACCATCACGCCACAGCTCGAAGGTCTGCGAATAAAAGGCACCGCCACCGTTGACCGCACGCAATTCGGAGTGAACTACAACTCCAGCAGCTTCTTCCAGAACTTGGGCAGCTACGCCATCCGTAACGAGTTCACCCTGGCATTTGATGTAGTGGCAAAAGCCGGTAAATAGCTGATAGACAATCAATATGCTATATTAGCAAAGTGATTTATAGATGAATTACATCACATTTAGTCGGTATGCGAATAACCACTCAGGCATTGAAGCTACTGTTCGCTTTCGGATTGCTTATGCTTAGAGCACCAGTCAGCCAAGCTCAAAAAGCAGCTTTTCAGCGCCTTGATGGCAGTCGTATATCAGTGCAGGAGATAGAGCGGCTGGTGCCCGCGCTTATGGATTCAGCTAAGGTTCCGGGCTTGGCGCTGGCTATTCTCGACAATAACAAAGTGCGCTATGTAAAGGCTTTTGGCTACCGCAACGTGGAGCAAAAAAGCCCCCTGGAACCTCAAACGGCTATGTATGCGGCCTCATTCAGCAAAGCCGTATTCGCTTACCTCGTAATGCAGCTAGCGCAGGATGGCCTGCTCGACTTAGATAAGCCCCTGTACCAATACCTGGGCAAGCCACTGCCGGAAGTGGCAGGCTACGAGGATCTGGCGGCTGATGACCAGTGGAAACAGCTCACTGCCCGCATGGCCCTCACCCATACTACCGGCCTGCCCAACTGGCGCTGGCTGGAATCCGACGAAAAGCTGCGGTTCAAGTTTGCGCCTGGCGCTCAGTACTGGTACTCGGGCGAGGGGCTGCAACTGCTGCAGCTAGTAATAGAACATATTACCCAAAAAGGACTACAACAGCTAAGCGAGGAGCGCGTGTTTAAGCCCCTGGGCATGGCGCGTACCAGCTACGTATGGCAGCCCGCCTTTGAGGAAAACCACGCGGTAGGTTACCTGGAAGATGGCAAGGCACTTCCCAAGAAAAAACGCAAAAAAGCCGGTGCCGCGGGCTCCATGGAAACCACCATTGCCGATTATGCCACGTTCGTGGCCGCCGTGATGCAAGGCCAAGGCCTAACGGCGAAGGCCAAGCAGGAAATGATCCGCGCCCAGGTGGCTATTCCCTTCAAGGCTCAGTTTGGCCCCCTGGCCACCGTACCGACTGACGATAATAAGTCCATCAAGCTGTCGTATGGGCTGGGCTGGGGGACGTTTGAGTCACCATACGGCCACGCTTACTTCAAGGAAGGGCACGACGACGGCTGGGAAAACCATAGCGTGGTATTTGGCGACCAGAAGAAAGGGTTGATCCTAATGAGCAACAGTTCGAATGCCGATAAGCTGTTTAAAGAGCTGTTGGAAAAGCTGCTCGGCGACACCTTCACGCCCTGGCAGTGGGAAAACTATGTGCCGTATAATTACTCGGCAAACTAAGCCCTGACTTCACATAAAAAGCCCCACAGCGCCTCTCTATCATAGGTATAGCTCACATCATTGACAGGTGTGTAGTCGTAAACTCTTTTGGCTCAGCCAACTAGAATCTAAGTACAACCGCATCGTCAGATGCGTCTAATGCTGTATAAAAAGGCCGCCGGAAGGTAGAGAAGCATAACCTTGCCGTGCACCAAAGTCGTGAAAGGAGCCCTGTGCTTCGGGGTAGTAACTCAAGGGAACTTACCAGCCGCGAATCATGTGGCAGTACGTGCGGATTATTCCTCAGCTCCCTTGAAATCAGGCAGATCGTTCGCTGGTTAACTTGTGCGAGGGCTCAACCAAGGCTGCTGCTGTCAAAGGCAAGGTGATGATAAACCTAGTCCAGCCATTCGGCTCCGACTCAACAGCTATATTGCCCTTATGGGTCTTGATAATATCCTGGCTGATAAACAGCCCTAACCCAGTTCCCTTAGATGTAGGCTTGGTCGTGAAAAATGGAGAAAACAGCTGCGCTTTATCCACTGCGGAAATTCCCTGACCATTGTCCTGGACGCTAATCTCCACGAATTCCGGGAAGAATGACGTGGTCACCACTACCTTGGGTCCGAAGTGCTCGCCCAGTAACAATTTCTCTTGGAGAGAATAGACTGAGTTATTGAGCAGGTTCACGAGCACCAAAGTCATTTCAGCTGGCAGGATGCTCACGTGGGAGGGGCGCGTCACTGGGTCCTTTATGAATTCTAGGGAGATACCCATATTGGTCACCGGACTTTCCTTAGAAAATGTAAGCAGCTGAGCCTCAATAAAAGAGTTAATATTGGTTTCGATAAATACGTCGGACTTGGCTTGCAACAGCTTATCCATGCTTCTCACTATTCGGGTTAAGCTGAAGCCGTGCTCCTCGATCTTTCCGGTGTTATGTTCAATCATGGTAAGCAAGGGTACTACCTCGGTCTGCACGTGGGCGTCGGCGGTATAGGGCGGGCGGGTCAGCAACTCTTTGCTTTCTTGCAGAAACTCAGTGGATAAGGCGGCGAAGTTGCTCACATAGTTCAAGGGATTCAGAAGCCGATCCACCAGCCCTTTGGTTAGCTGACCAATGGAGGCAAGTTTCTCTTGGCGAATGAGTTGCTCCTGGGTTTCCTCGAGGTCGGTCAACGTCTTGCGTAGGTCGACCAACAGCTCGTCTGACTTTTTCTTTTCCAGCAGCAACTCGCGGGTGCGGTCTTCCACTTCCTGCCGGGCTAGGGACAGATCGGTGACCATTTTGTTGAAGGCTACTCCAAGCTCGCCAATCTCATCGCGCGACTTGCTATACACCCGCTGGGTGAGGTCCCCCCGGCCCACGCGCGTGGCCGCGTCGCGCAGCTCCAATACAGGCACGGATATGTTACGGGCCAAGCCAAAGCCAATAACGATGCCGATGCTAAACACTAGAGAGCTGAAAAGCAGAGAGGTAAGTCGAATTTGCTTGCGGCTTTGAATGATTTCTCGGGTGGAAGAGGCCAAG
This sequence comes from Hymenobacter sp. HD11105, assembly GCF_054051685.1. NCBI lineage: Bacteria > Pseudomonadati > Bacteroidota > Cytophagia > Cytophagales > Hymenobacteraceae > Hymenobacter > Hymenobacter sp. HD11105. The sequence goes on from NZ_JBSWBR010000001.1 coordinate 1,409,974, forward strand.
AGAATTTCGCCGTTCATCATGGGTGTGCTGAAAGGCGCCCGCTTGAGTACCGTGGTATCATTGGAGGTCGCCTCTACCTCAACCGCATGGCCCGCCGGGTAGGTTTTAAATACCGTGCGCTTGATTTCATACGCCGAGTGCTCGTTGTTCCACAGGGTATCGGTTTGTAGCAAGCTCACAAACTGCAAGAGGGGGTCTTGCTTAACGAAATCCATGGCCGTCTGCACGCCCTCGAAATTCTGCTCGGTCATGGCAATTTTCACCCCTAACGCGACTGTGTTAGCGTGGTTCTGCACTTCTTTGTTGAAGTTATTCAGCAGATACCGCTCCTGAATCACGGGCAGGTAAAACAGCACGAAGAAGGAAAACAGCAGGACGATGCTGGTCACCGTCAACCAGATCTTAGTCTTGACCGTCAGCCGCAAGAGCCGTAATTTAGAAAAGAGCAGGGACCGGTGCAGACGGGGAAGCATAAGTGGAGAGCAGCAACAGGGTAGAGCAAAGCGTGCTTATAGCGACTTTTTTCCGTCGATGAGGACGGTTTTGCCGCTGCTGGGAGGCTGGTTCACCACGCCAATAGCCCCCGTAGTCTGAGCGATAAACTCTTCTAGCTCGGCCTCGGAATTAAAGAAGTTCGGCGGATCAGCTTTGCCTTGGAAGACGAGCGCTAGCCAGTACTTATTCAATTCATTGGCACTCATGTTATAAATCTTCTGGCCGGTATAAGTGCCGATAGGTGTGCTGCTTTTCATCAAGGCAATCACGACTTTGCTCCCATCAGGCCAGCGCAAACGCTCGCCCCGCATAACGGCTTTCAGCTGGCTGAGCTTCATTTCCGCGGGTGCGCCTTTGCCATTCGCAATGACCACCAAGGGCAAGTCTTGGGCCCGGGCGGACAAGCTGCCGCCAGTACTAAGTAATAATAACAAAAAAAGAAATCGACAATGCCACGCCATAAGTTGTTAATTAAAAGCCTACGGCTAGCTGAAACGATACTTTATCTACCGCCGCGGTCCGATAGCTTTTTGTCCGCTGGTACTCCACTTTCACTACCGCCAGGTAATTGAACTCATAGCGTATCCCGCCCACAAATGATTGCACATTGCGGTCTGAGAAATACACTTCCTCCTGGCGGTACTGAATGTCATCCACTCGGATATAAGGAATAATTTTATCAGTCAGCCTAATGCCCGCGTACGCGTAGGAGGCAATAGTATTTTGCCTCCCCAGGCTGTCGGACTGGTTTAGGGCCATGCTGCTCTCCGCCAAGAGTTCGTATTTTTTTGAGAACAAAGAGTCGTTGTAGGCGAAGGAAGCGGTCAAGATGTTTTGATTTATCTTGGTCAGGGCCCGAGTGTTGATACCGCCCGAGTGATTGTGCAGCATGCTCCCTTTGGAAATGACATCATGGTAGAGGGAGGCCCCCATGCGCCACCCGTCCTTAGGTTTTACGTGCACGGCCATGGTCAGGGACTTGAAACTATTGTTGTCTATTAGTTCTCCGGCTCCTAACCCGTTGCCCACCATAACGTCGTAGCCGAAGCGAAGGGCCCCCAGATTCTGGCCTTGTAAGCTAACCCCAGTCGTGTGCAGGGGAATGATTCCCTGGGCAAACAGTAAGGGTCGGTCAATGGTGGGAAAGAATACCCGGCCGTGGTGGTAGGTATCATTCCAGTAATTGACGGGGGTGTGGTGTTTGCCTATTAAAAAGCTGTGGTTGCCCGCGTAATTGTACTTGAGAATGATGCGCTCAATACTGACGGCAAAGTCCGTTGGGGAGGCCAGAGAAAACCTAAACACTGTCTCGCCCAGAAAGGATAAGCGCGGCGTTATCTCGGAAGTGATAAACAAGTCCTGCTCGCCCAGGCCAAAGTTCACTTTCCCGTGCTGGTAGTAAGCGTAAGTATCGACGAAGCCCCGGATTTGGGTGCGTTGGGCCGCCAAAGGTTGAGCCCAACCCAGTAGTAAACCCAAGACTAATAAGGTAATTAGGGTAAAGTTTTGCTTCATACTTATGGTTTAAAGGTATACTGAATGCCACGGCCTGCCGTCGGCACTGAATCTTAGCGCGCAGCCGGGCTAATCCACTTTATCGCTGTTCACTAGGAGGAAAAGGGGGCATTATGCACGGCCGCGTAAATTGATCAACCCGCCAACCGGAAGTAGGCAAAATCAGTCCTTTAACCTTGGGCATGTTCAAAGGAGTATGCAGCTTCATTGTACAATGACAGGTAGTCAAACTAGACTGGATATACGTTAGCCGCTAGAGAATGTAAAAACTCCGAAATTTGAATAAATAAGTATAAGAAAACTCTTAAAGTTACTTTATTTCTTCATGTTTTTACGGGAAATGGGTCAACCACTACAATAAAAGCAAAAGGAGGTATCTATCTATTTGTTATAATGAGCGGACAACGGAGTACAATAGGTGTAAGAAGCTACGCTAGTTATTTTGTAAGACACTGTTAATCAGATGTATAAGATATTTTTCCCATAAGTTGATTGCCAGTTTTTGGGAGGAAGGTTTGAGTACGCCAACAATGAAATCAAAAGCATGAAATTTCCTCATGCAGCTTACTATCAACAAGATAATGCTCTTCTTTTTGTCGTATTGACTTATCTGGTAGTCACAGTGGGGCTTCTGTATTATGTACTCTTAAATCAGTGCTAACCGTTTTTGGTGTTACTGCTTCCTTTAAAGATGATCAAGACTGGAAGTGAGAAAACTACGATGTTGAGGTTGGACGCTAGAATAACTTAACTATAGTTAGTAGCATATATAAAGCGGCGAAATTCAGCTGAAAAGTCCCCTGGCGCATCGGTGTCCTTTATTGAAAGACTACTTATACGCAAAGGAGGCCCTTATCAGAATAGCAGCTCTTGAACTCAAGAGCCGCTATTCTGATAAGGGCCTCCTTTGCGTTTTTGCGGCCGCTTAGAAAACTAAGTTTAGACGACTACACTTGCGCCTTCGAGCTGCTCCAGTGCCTCGGCATCTAGCTGTAGATTGGTGGCTTTCAGGAGTTCTTCTACCTGTTCGGCGCTGGTGGCGCTGGCAATAGAAGCAGTTAGGCCGGGCTGCGCCATAATCCAGGCCAGGGCCACTTGAGCGGGCGTGGCGTTGAGGCGCTCACTCACGGCGTCGAGGGCGGAGAGGATAGCCAGGCCTTTATCGTTCAAGTATTTTTGGCCGACGCCACCGCCGCGGGCGCTTTTCTTTAGGTCGGCTTCTGAGCGGTATTTGCCCGTCAGGAAGCCGGCGGCTAGGCCGTAGTAGGGAATCACACCGATGTTATGTTCCTGGCATAAGGGCAGAAGCTCCTGCTCAAACTCGGTGCGGTCGTAGAGATTGTAGAGCGGCTGCAGTGACTCGTAGCGCGGGAAGCCGTGCTGCTCGCTGACTTGCAAGGATTCACGCAGGCGCTCGGCCGAGAAGTTGGAAGCCCCGATAACGCGCACTTTGCCCTCCTTCACCAACTGGGCGTAGGCTTCGAGGGTTTCCTCCACGGGCACCGTCGGGTCGTCTTTGTGCGATTGGTACAAGTCGATGTAGTCGGTTTGGAGGCGCTTGAGTGAGCCTTCCACAGCCCGCAGAATGTAGTTTTTGGCTAAGCCCTTATTCTCGGCATTCACTTCCCAGCCTACTTTGGTGGCAATCACCACGTCGTCGCGGCGGCTGCGCTGCTTCAGCCACTTGCCGATGATAGTTTCGGACTCGCCGCCCTTATGGCCCGGCACCCACACAGAGTAGCCGTCGGCGGTGTCGATGGCATTACCGCCCCCGGCCACAAAGGCATCGAGTACGGCGAAAGAAGTGGCTTCGTCGGCGGTCCAGCCGAACACGTTGCCGCCCAAAACGAGGGGAGCTATGGAAAGAGAAGAGTTACCTAATTGACGCTTATTCATGGGGTTCTGGTTGTGTTGGGATTTAATAGATCAGGATAAAACGGAATTGCAGTTTACGGCAGAAAACAGGCAGAAGTCGGCAGAAAGCAGTGCGTTTAAACCTATACAATCAGATAATCATCTGCCGAGCCTGAATCGGAGACGGCGCAGCACGCCTGTAATGCTGCTTAACTGGGTTCGCAATAATGCGCCGACAAGCTGACTGAAATGAGGCAAAAGACAGCGTAAAAAGCAGTCCGAAGCACGCTAGCTCATATAACCTAAGGGTATAATAAGGACAACCATTAAAGATTTTTAATAAACATTTCCCTTATCTGAAGGGTAAGCTAAACTATACCCGAAGCCGCTAAGGCCTCTTTCATTCTATTGCCGTCTACTATTTCTTATTTCGCCAACACCTGTTAATGAGCTGCTTATGGAAAACATGGAAAACCACTTCGCTTATACTTCGGCCCAGTTCGACATTATTACGCATGTCCTGACGCTCGGGGTAGGTGCGCAGATTGCCGGTCTGCTTTATTTCGTGCTGACCCGCAAGAATTCTGCGCCGCGCTACCAGCTTTCCTCGGTGCTGTCGGCGGTGGTGATGGTGTCGGCGGCGCTTATTCTGCTGAATCAGCAAATCAACTGGACCAGCGCTTTTACCTGGGATGGGCAAATGTGGCAGCGCAGCGACAGTACGTTTTCCAATGGTTACCGCTACGTCAACTGGTCGATCGACGTGCCCGTGCTGCTGACCCAGCTACTTATCGTGCTCGGCATTACGGGGGCTAAATTCAAGAAAATATGGCTCGGCTTTACTCTAGGCGGTCTGGCCATGATTTATACGGGCTACGTGGGGCAATTCTACGAGACTACCAGCATTCCGAATTTGCTGATCTGGGGTGCCATCAGCTCGGTATTTATGGTGTACATCTGCTACCTGGTGGGTACTACTATTTTTCGTACCATTCCCACGTTGCCCGGCACGACTGGTAGCCTGATGCGCAACATTTTCTGGCTGCTAATTTTCTCCTGGACGCTGTACCCAATTGCCTACCTCGTACCGTGGTTTATGCCCACCGAGTGGGGCATGGTGCTGCGTCAAGTGTTGTACACCGTGGCCGACATTACTTCTAAAGTCATTTATGGTGTAATGCTCAGCCGCGTTGCTGATGAGCGTAGCGCCCATGAAGGCTATATGCCCGCGCTGGAGTCGTTGGGTTGGGACTCGGAGTCAACGCAGATTCAGGAGCAACAGGCGCGTCACCCCGAGGTACAAAAATTGTAGGCCGCCTAACCTACTAATAAGCTAGGGCCGGTTCTGCTTGGAAATTGCCCCCCAGCTTACAGCAAAATGCCATCTACCGGCTGAATGCGTTCAGGAAGGTTGGTTTCGCCTATTATTTGCCGCAGATCAATCTCAATGTTGCGGCAGATGGCCGTCATGGGAATGTCGTTGATGGCGTTTTCGAAAGGGTTTTCGCTGGCGTCACCAATGGATTCCATCGAAAAGAAAACCCAGGAAATAAGCACGCTGAAGGGAATGGTAAGCCACACAGCGTACTCGCCGAACTTAGCCATTTCGCCCACCAAAGAGAAGGGTAGGAGCAGGGTGAATAGATTGACGAAGATGGTGCTGAAGTGAGCGTATTGGCGCGGAAACGGGAAACTCTTGATTCGCTCAGCCCCACCTTGTTGGGCAAAGCATTCTACAATCTGATTAGCCAGTAAGGCCTGTTCGAAGCCATCGAGTAGGCCTTGATTTTTTAGCTCCGCAAGCTGGGCCGAGTGGGCGTGCAGCAGCTGATTGGTAACAGAGACGGCGCCGCAGTCGGTGCAGCCTAGCTCCAGCGGGAGCAGGAAGGGCTGAAGCGTGCTGTGCATTTCCTCGGCCTGCCGGTGCTGCTGCTGTACTAGCTCCCGGCTGAGGGAGCGCACGTGCGGATCCTCCTGCCACAGGGCGCGTCGGCGCAGCTGCAGGGCATTGCACCAGCCTATTTGCCGCAGTATCAGCTGCCGCCGCAGGGCCGTGATGGCGTCGGGATTATCAAATAATTGGGCGTGGCCCACCAGCGTATTTACCAGCGTAGCCCACGACCGACTGACGTTGGTAATTGCCCCCCAGATGCGCCGCGCCTCCCACAGGCGTTCGTAAGAAGAGTTATTTTTGAAGCCCACGTAAAAAGCCACCGCCGTACCGATGGTAGCCACCGGCAAAAACGGGATGGCAATAAACGTCCAGTCTAATCCCTTATACAAACCCAGCACCAGCGAGCTGAGCAGGGTGTACCACACAATCTTGCGCCAGCTAAAGAACAGAATGACTCGGAGCGGAAAGCTTTTCTGAGTGTACATAAAGAGCTGATGGGCGATTCGTTATCAGGCTGGCTTGAGGATGTCAACATTATAATTCGGGGCGCAATAGCACCAGGCGCTGGTGCTGGCCTAGCATCTGGGCCGTGTACACGCCGTTGGGTAAAGGCTGGCCGTTTTGGTCCTTGGTATTCCACACTTGCGAATGTTCACCGGGAGTTGAGGCCGTAGTAAGCGTGCGTACCACTTGGCCGCGGGCGTCGCGGATGGTTAGCGGGTACTGACCGGGCGTGTGCACCGTGTAGTTGAGCGTAGTTTGGTCGTTAAAAACCCGGTCGCTGGGGGCACCTAATGTCAACAGCTCGGGCGCGGCGGCGGAAGCCGTATTGGGTAGGCGTAGACCCTGAATGGAAATGGTAAGGGGCTGATGCTGCCAGCGCATTCGCACGTGCAGCGTTTGGCTAGCGGCGTCGTAGCGCCAGGCATCGGCGGCGGCGGGCTGGCCGGCTAGTAGCACGGCTGTAGGCGCAGCCAGGACGCGCGGAATCAGCAACTCGATAATGCGGCTGGGGGGCATTTTGGGATAGCCCTGACCGCTGGCAGTTAAGCGAATATCAGTTTGGGTAGCAGCGGTAGTGCCTGCGAAGGTTAGTAGCTGAAATTGCCCCCTAGCCAAAGCTTGAGCCGATTTGCCGTCGTCTTCATATAAGGTAAAGCTGGACTGAGGTACGCTATAGTCGGCGTAGAAGCGCACGCGCAACGTATCGGTGTGGTAGCGGGCGGTGGTGTTGACGTAGGGTACTAGTGGCAGAAACGCGCCGGCACGTACCAGCAGCGGCACGTGCTCCAAGGGCGCATTTCTGCCCACATTTTGCCCCCCAGCCAAGGTTTCGTGGGAGTAAAAGTCAATCCAGGTGCCGGCAGGTAACAGCACGTTGCGGCGGCGCTGGGCGGGCTGCACTACGGGCGCTACCAGCAGGTTCGGGCCGAGTAAATATTGGTCGTTCACGTTGCCAAGTTGCTCGTTGGCTGTGCCGGTAGCTTCAAAGTTCATGGGGCGAACCAGGGGCGCGCCGCTTTGACTGTTTTCCCAGGCCAGGGTATATAAGTAAGGCAGCAACTCGTAGCGCTGACGCGCGGCGTTGCGCACGATGCTTTTGTAAGGCTCAGGGTAATAGTAGGGCTCGGGCGGCACGCCTTCGCCGTGAGGCCGCATAATGGGGCAAAGCGCCGCCATCTGGAGCCAGCGCGTATACAGTTCCGGGTCGATGGGACCCACGCAGAAGCCGCCGGCATCGGAGTGCATGTAGCCCACGCCCCCCATGCTCACGCCCAGCATAATGGGAATCTGCGCCTGAAAGCCCGACCACGATCGGTTGATATCCCCCGACCAGGGAAATACGCTATTGCGCTGCATACCCGCCCAGCCTGAGCGAGCGAGGTTGAACAGGCGCTCCTGCGGGTATTCCCGAGCGTAGTTTTCGGCAAAAATGCTGGCCCAAGCCTGTCCGTAAGCGTTGTGCACTTGGCGAGTGGGGCCGAGTACGTGGTGCATCTGCTCGGGGTGATTTTCGGGCTCGCCCAAGTCGCTCCACCAGCCGCCTACGCCTTCGGTTTTACGTTTTTTGTAGTAACTCCACAGCCACTGGCGGGCGCTGGGCTTAAACATATCGAGCAGGGAAGCCGGCCCGGCCCAGAAAGAAGCTACCGTGAAAGGTCGCCCCACGGAATCAGTCCCGATAAGGCCCTGGGTGCGTACGGTGGAGTCGTTGCGGGAGGCGCGCATCACGTAGGGCTCCGAAATCAGAATGGTTTTGACGCCGCTGGAATCCAAGCCGCGCATCATGGCGGCGGGCTTGGGAAATTTCTGGTAATCCCAATCAAGGTTGCCTTGGTCTTTGGTGGTGCCAAACCAGTACAAGTCCAGCACCAGCGCATCTAGCGGAAATCCCTCGCGGCGCATGCGGGCGGCTACGGCTTCCGTTTCGGCCTGAGACCGGTAGCCAAAACGACTCTGAATTAGGCCCAGCGCCCAGCGAGGCGGCAAGGGCTGACGCCCAGTAAGAGCTGTGTAGCGGTCCATAATGGTAGCGTACGAGTCGCCTGCCACCAGAAAATAGCCCAAGCTGCGCAACTCCTCGCCTCCATATTCCAGAACGTTTTTAGTCGTCGCGCCCAGATCGAGGTAACCGGCCGTGTGGTTGTCGAAAAATACGGCGTAGCCCCGGCTCGATACCACCACGGGCAGGGTCAGATTAAGGTTGTCAGTGCCGTTTTGATACCCATAGCGGGCTTGATTGTACAACTCCAGCCGTCGCCCCCGCCGATCAAGCGGCAGAGCGCGTGCGCCAGTGCCGTAAAGTTGTTCACCGGATTGCAGGTGCAAGCCCACACCCACGCTGCCCGGCCCTGAACCACCCGCAGCTACCCGCCGAAATGCCCCCCATGCCTCCGAAGCCAGCGTGTCGAGGCCGCGGAGCAAGTGTACGCGTAACGGATTTTTAATAACCACCACCTGCAAATTTTCGCTTAAAGCAAGCGTCAAGGCTTGGCTGCTTGCGCGCACGCCGCTAGTTAGATTCGCGGCCGGGGTGGCCACTACGCTCACCGACGAATCGGACCGTACGGGGCTGTCGGCGGGAAAATACTCGATGCGCACCACGCCCGTGGCCCAAGGGCGCACTCGCAGCGTAGCCCCATCAGTAGCTCGAATGCTGAGCAGGCCGGCGCTATACTGGTGCGAGCGGTAGGCAGCAATCGGTTGGGCAGGAGCCGCGGGGCGCGGAAACGGATCCTGCGAGGGCGGGCCTTCACTTTCGCGCTGCCCGTAGGCGGGCAGGCTGAGCACAGCCAAAAGCGGAAGGATGCTGGGGCGGAAAAAAGAGTGCATAGGGTAGGGCTTGGCAAAGCAAGATACAGAATGCCATCAGGTTCAAAATACCTCTAACCTCAGCCCATAAGTCAGCTAGCTAACTTGCCAGCGGCCGAATACGGCGGTGGGCACACTGCATCCCCGACGGTATCAACGCGGTGAAAGCAAGCATTCTGGATAGCTGATTACTATTGTCCACCTTCACAAAGAGCGGCCGGTACTTTTTATTTCAAAGGGTTGGTGCTGGTTGTCGCCACCCATTCTTTGCCTGAGGGCATCGGGGGCAGATTTACCTGTATTAAACACTCTGAAGTCACTGCTTTGCCGCTAAACAGTCAATGTTTTGATTTGTTTTAAGTATCTGATAGTGAATATGTTGGACATAATTCTATACAGTCATAAACTCAACCGCACGTAAGCTGGCGCGTAAGCTCAACATCTACCAACCAAAACCCACTACCATTATGCAAGATTCAGGCAATCCATCCGGCACCGCTCAACTAGACGCTACTATTCAGGCCCTGCAAGGCGGCAATCTCGCCGGATTAGCCCCCCAGGCGGGCGCCAACATTCAAAGCTGGATCAGTACGCTTCAGAACTCCAATAACGGGCAGCTTTCGGGCATTGCTTCCGAGTTGGAGCGCCTCAATGATGCCCTGTCGGGCGGCTCGCCCGATACCATGCAGGTGCAGCAGTCTTTGAAAACGTTGGGCGAGCATACCATGCGCGCCGCTGAGTCGGCCGATCCAGGCGCTCAAGACAAAGTACGTCAGCTAGGCCAGGCGCTGAGCTCAGCTGCTAGCCAGATTCGCTAACGGCGAAAGTTGTTTCCAAATCGGACTGGTGCTATAAGGCGCTGGTCCGATTTCGTTTGCCCTCATTTTACCGTTTCTATTCTTTCTACAGCCTTTCTAAGCTATGTCAACATCAGCCAATAACCTCGCCCACCTCGATTCCACCCTCAATTCGCTCAATGGCGGCCTGCATGAAGCTCGCCACGGCGCCACTCGCAGCATCAACAGCTGGATCGATACGCTGAAAGTAAGTGCCGATACCAAGCTCAATGGTGTGGCTCAGGAACTAGAGCATCTGAAAGAGCTGCTCGACTCGCCCATGCCCGATACTTCTCAGCTTAGCCAGTCGCTCAATAAGCTTGGGGAGCACACGACCAAAGCCGCTGCCGGTGCCGATGGCGCCACCGCCGATAAGCTCCAGCAGCTGGGCCAAATGCTCAGCAGCGCTGCTGGTCAGCTGAAGTAGTTACCAAACCACCCAAAGAAAAAGCCCCCCGCTAACCTAGCAGGGGGCTTTTTCTTTGGGTAGTCGAAATTGTCTTAATAACCCATTGCCTTATCGTCGCCGCGCGGGTCGGCGCCGCCTTCTAGGTGGCCATCAGGTAATACCAGGATAGCATCGACGCGGCCCCAGGGCTTGCGAGGGTTAATTTTGTAGCCTCGCCGCTGCAACGTGTCGCGGGCGGCAGGGAGGAGGGCGTTTTCCTCGGCATCAATCTGATCGGGAAGCCACTGGTGATGCAGGCGCGGCGCGCTTACGGCCTGCTGCATACTCATGCCGTAGTCGAGTACATTCAAAATAGTTTGGAGCACGCTAGTGATGATGGTGCTGCCACCGGGCGTACCCACCACCATGCGCAGCTTGTTATCTTGCGTGACGATAGTCGGCGTCATGGAAGAAAGCATGCGCTTACCGGGCTCAATGGCATTGGCCGTGCCGCCTACCAATCCATAATAGTTAGGCGCGCCCGTTTTCACTGAGAAGTCGTCCATCTCATTGTTCAGCAGAAAGCCCGCGCCCGCTACTACCACCTTGCTGCCGTAGCTGCCATTGAGCGTGGTAGTGCACGATACGGCGTTGCCGGCGGCATCTATGATGCTATAGTGCGTAGTCTGGTCGCTCTCATATACGGGTAAGCCCACTCCGGCCTGCACCAGCGACGATGGTGTGGCCCGGCCTTTTGGCTCTAGGGCGCTCATACGCCGCTTCAAGTAAGCTGGGTCAGTGAGTTGGGCCACCGGTACTTTGCCAAAATCTGGGTCGCCGAGGTAGGTAGCCCGGTCGGCGTACACGCGGCGCTCGGCCTCGGTGATAAAATGCACCGCTAGGGGCGAATGCCAGCCGGCGCTCCGCAAGTCGTAGGGCTCCAGCATTTGCAGCATTTGCGCTAAGGCCACCCCACCACTGCTAGGCGGCGGCATTAATAACAAATCGTAGCCCCGATAACGTACTTTCAACGGCGTGCGCCATTTGGGTTGATATTTCAGCAGATCCTGCTCCGTAATAATTCCGCCGCCCCGCCGCATTTCGGCTACTAGAAGGGCGGCCGTTTGACCCTGATAAAATCCAGCGCGGCCTTGGTCGCGGATGCGCTCGAGGGTGCGGGTCAGTTCAGGGTATCGAATAGTGTCGCCGGCCTGCCAGGGACGAGTGGCGCCATCGGCGCGCACGTAGGCGGGCCTATTCTTGGGGTTGTGCTTAATAAAGTCTTCGCGCGTGCTGTTCAGGCCGGTGGCTTCTTTGGTGGTTAGCTGCACGCCCCGACGAGCCAGCTCTACGGCCGGCTGCACTAGCTCGGCCCAAGATAGTTTACCTAGTTTTTGATGCACTGCTACCATGCCAGCCACCGTGCCTGGCACGCCCGCCGCCAAGTGGCCTGCTGTGCTCAGGTCGGTAATGGGGTTGCCTTGCTTATCCAGGTACATGTCGCGGGAGGCGGCGCTGGGGGCCGTTTCGCGAAAGTCTAGGGCGCCCACATTGCCCTCGTAGCCGCGATACAGAAAAAAGCCCCCCCCGCCAATATTACCCGCCGTAGGCAGGGCCACTGCCAACGCAAACTGCACGGCAACGGCCGCGTCGTAAGCATTACCACCTTTCTGCAAGACCTCCAGGCCAATACGTGACGCGTCTGGGTGAGCCGATACCACCATGGCCTGCGCCGTGATAAGGCCAGGCTCAACGGACGGCAACGGGGCAGCCAGATTAGTCTCGGGCGTGACGGACGCAGTTTGCGTGGAGTAGGTGGTGCAGGCCAGAAGCGCCAATAGCGCTAGTGAGTAGAATCGGGACTTCATGGGGGGAAGATAAGACATGGAGCCGTTACCAAGCTTTATGCCCGTTTTTAGAATATAGAGTCTGTTGGATATATTTTTTAAACCTGGAAAAAAGCCCCCAGCGAGCGAATGCTGGCCCTACATGAAAAGTTAAGACAGCTTTCAGTAGCTTATGAGGCGAATCGTCCGCGGCGCTACCTCCCAAAGTAGGGCAGGTATATAGTCCGGCGGTAATAGTAGTTTTGCCCAAACCTCTTTCCCTATGAAAACACCTGACCTCACCGCTGCTTCCACTTCCTCACTGGCTCTCGTACAGCAAGACCCCTGGCTTGAGCCGTATGAGCCCGTACTGCTTGCCCGCCAAGAGCGCCTGCACCAGCGCCTTGCCGAAATTACGCAAACCCACGGCTCGCTAAGCAAGTTTGCCACAGCCCACCAGCACCTGGGCCTCAACTACGACTCCCGACGTCGCGGCTATTGGTACCGAGAGTGGGCGCCGGCCGCTGAGGGTCTGTTTCTGGTTGGTGACTTTAACGGCTGGGACCGCGCCGCCACGCCTCTAACCAAAGGTGCTAACGGCGTGTGGGAAGTATTTTTGTCCGACAAAGAGTATAAAGACCGGCTTACGCACCACAGCCGCTACAAAGTGCACGTCGTGACCAGTCGGGGGGCAAAAGACCGCCTGCCAGCCACCCTGCGCCGCGCCGTGCAAGACGAGGAAACCAAAGATTTTACCGGCCAGGTGTGGCGCCCCGAAACGCCCTTCACCTGGACCGATCAGAAGTTCCGCATCAACAACTACGTGCGGGAGCCTTTCATCTATGAGTGCCACGTGGGCATGGCTACTGAGGAAGGCAAGGTGGGCAGCTACCTCGAATTTGCGGAGAAAATACTGCCCCGCGTGCAGGCTCTAGGCTACAACTGCCTACAGCTCATGGCCGTGATGGAGCACCCGTACTACGGCTCGTTTGGCTACCACGTGGCCAACTTCTTCGCCGTATCATCGCGGTTCGGAACGCCTGAGGAATTAAAGCACCTGATAAATGAAGCGCACAATCGGGGCATTGCGGTGCTGCTGGACGTGGTACACTCGCACGCTGTGAAGAACGAGGCCGAAGGTTTGGCTGACTTTGATGGCTCTGGGGGGCAATATTTCCATGCCGGCCCCCGCGGCAACCATCCAGGTTGGGACTCCAAGCTATTCAACTACGGCCAACCCGAAGTGCAGCAGTTTCTGCTGTCTAACCTACGCTACTGGCTGGAGGAGTTTCACTTCGACGGCTTCCGCTTCGATGGGGTAACGTCTATGCTCTATCATCACCACGGCGAGGGCGTAGCCTTTAGCAGTTATGACCAATACTTTGGACCTGAGGCCGATGAAGATGCTATTCTTTACCTCCAACTGGCGGCTACGCTGGTGCAAGAGCTAAAGCGCGGCGCTCTGCTCATCGCCGAAGATATGAGCGGTCTGCCTGGCCTGTGTCGGCCCATCAGCGAAGGCGGCGTGGGCTTCAACTACCGCTTGGGCATGGGCATTCCCGATTACTGGATTAAGCTGCTCAAGCACCGTCGCGACGAAGACTGGAACCTAGGCGACCTGTGGTACACGCTCACCAACCGCCGCGTGGGTGAAAAAACCGTAGCCTACGCCGAGTCGCACGACCAGGCTTTAGTCGGCGACAAAACGCTGGCTCACTGGCTTATGGATGCGGCCATCTACACGCACATGAGCAAGAATGACCCCAACCCGGCAGTGGCTCGTGGCATTGCCCTGCACAAGATGATTCGCCTCGTGACTCTGGCCTTGGGCGGCGAAGCGTATCTTACCTTTATAGGCAACGAGTTTGGCCACCCCGAATGGGTTGATTTTCCGCGTCAGGGCAATGAGTGGAGCTACCACTATGCCCGGCGGCAGTGGTCCTTGGCCGACAACCCCGACCTCAAGTACCACTACCTGCTGGCCTTCGATAAAGCCATGATCGGTATGGCTAAATCGCGCCGCCTGCTGGGGGCCGCGCATGCTCAGCTGCTCAACAACGATTCCGAAAACCAAGTCCTCATCTTCGAGCGGGCGGGGCTGATATTTATCTTCAACTTCCACGTAGACCGCAGCATTTTCGACTATCGCTTCTTCGTGCCGAAGCCCGGCCGCTACCGCGTTATCCTGACTTCGGACTCGCCCCAATTCGATGGCTTCAACCGCGTAGACGACTCGCTGGTTTACGAAACTTTTCAGGAGGATGAGGTAGACAAATTGAGTCTATACATCACGAGCCGTACTGCTCTGGTGCTGGCCCGAGTGTAGCAATCTGGGGGGCAATTACTGGTGCTTTTTAGTCGGCAGAAATACCCGATAGAAAGGTGTCGTAATTGCCCCCTACTATTGTCGTATTCACACAGTTTCCGCTTTTAAGGTAGCCTATACCTTTGTCATATAAGTTTCAAATCACTTAAAAAAGACACTATTATGGCTACTCAAATCTTCGTCAACCTGCCCGTAAAGGACCTTAACAAATCAGTGGAGTTCTTTACCAAAATTGGCTACAAGTTCAACGCGCAATTCACGGATGAAAATGCTACCTGCATGATCATCAGCGACACGATCTACGTCATGCTCTTGGTGGAACCCTTCTTCCAAACCTTTACCAAGAAGCAGATCGTGGATGCCACCACCAGCACTGAAGCTATTATCTGCCTCTCGGCCGACAGCCGAGAGCAGGTGGATGAGCTAATCAGCAAAGCTGTGGCTGCCGGTGCCACCACGCCCCGCGACCCTGAAGACCATGGCTACATGTACGGCCACGGCTATCAGGACCTCGATGGTCACTTGTGGGAAGTAATGTACATGGACCCGGCCGCTGTTCAGCAGGAGCAACCCACCGCCGAAACAAGCGCGGCATAGGTAGACGAGCAGCCATTATACACGCCAACCAGCCGTAGGAAGCAGGCTATTGCTACTCCCTGCGGCTGGTTGGCGTGTATAATGGCTGCTTTGTTACTGTGAAAGCTTCTCTCGAATAACATCTACCTGATTCTCGTAGGAAACACCAATTGGGATGGGCGTGCCAGCTACTGTAATCTCCGTGCGGGCTATCTTTTCTACTTTATCGAGGGAAATAATAAAGGAGCGATGCACGCGCACGAACCGCTGAGCCGGTAACTGACGAACGATATCGGCCATGGTCTGCCGCGTGAGCAGGCGCCGGTTCGTGAGCACGAAAGTGAGGTAATTCCCGTCTGCTTCGATGTATAAAATATCCTCCAGCAGTAGCTTTTCTTCCTCATAGCCCGTCTTGATGAAGATATAGGCTCTGGCTTCCGTGCTTTGCTTGGTTATGTTTCCGAGGGCCTTGGTGCAGGCTTTGGTAAAACGAGCCAAGGAAAACGGCTTAAGCAGATAGTCTACGGCGTCGAGCTCAAAGCCCTGCACCGCATAAGTAGAGTAGGCCGTGGTAAAGATTATCATAGGAGCTTTGGCTAGCCCCTGCACAAACTCGATACCGGTGATATCCGGCATCTGAACATCTATGAAGAGCACATCTACTGGGTGCACTTGCAGGTAAGCCAGCGCGTCGAAGGCATTCGTAAAGCTAGCTTGTAAGTCCAGAAAAGATACTTTAGCGGCCAGTAGGTGCACAACCCGCAGGGCTTGCGGCTCGTCGTCAAGAGCAATGGCCGTGAGTGTCCTCATTGTATTTGTGGCGAGCTATGGGCGAGAACGAGTTACTTGTGACTGGCCTGCAACTGGAGTAATGACTGCTTGCTGCCTTCGCTGTTGGGGTTCAACGTGAGTGCCCGCTGATACATCAACATGGCTTCCGTTCGGCGGCCTAATTGTCGGAAGGCGTCGCCGTAGCTATCATACACGTTGAAGCTGGTTGGGAAGAGTAAGGTATTGATTTTAAAAGCCTCCAACGATTGGGTAGTGTACCCATTAAAGAGAAATTCATAGCCGAGAATATTTATTTCTCTTTCAGAAATATAATAGCGCAACGTATCAGTCCGCATAGAATTGAACTGCAGCAAAGCACGCTCCGGGCCGTCGTTAAGTAAAGCCACTCCATACAAGCGGGCCACAGACTTTTTAATAACAAGTGGCAGGGGCGGTTTATCGTTGAGGATATTGACCACGGAAGCTACTTTTTCGCGGAACTGTATGCCCACCGTGTTGTCAAACATAACGACCGTCTGATTTTTGGTCACGTTGCGGTACAGCATCGTTGCAATGCCCCCCGTATAGCCGTCGTGGCCTACTATGTTGCCTACTTCCGCGTCTCGGTATAAGACCCAGCCTAGGCCATACGAAGTGTTGCCGCCATAGTCTACTTCCATTCCACAAGAAGCAATGGTGCCGTCGTTTAAGGTGGTGGGGGTGGCGGCCAAAGCCATGGTGCGCTTACTGATCAGCTTACTTGAGTACAGCGCCTGGTCGAATTGGAGCAAGTCGTAAGCGGTGCTGATAACATTGCCATCACCGACTGTGCCGACTACGTTAGTTTGCTCAAACCGTAGCTTCCACATCCCGACGCTGTCCTGCACCTGCGCCTTCTCCGCAGCTACTGGAACAGCTGTGTACAAGGTGGGAAACAAATGGTTTGTTACCAGCTTCGAATCATTAAGTTGATTACCAATGGTTTTTACATATGTATCCCGCATACGGGCTGGTTGGAAAATATTGCGCTTGAGATAAAGAGGGAAAGGTAGCCCACTTACTTTTTCTACCAAGAGAGCCAGCAATACATAGTTGGTGTTGCAATACTTCCACTGCGCGCCGGGCTGGAAATACAAGTCTCTTTTCCAGTTTTGTAGGGCTGGAATCGTCGTTTTATTTGTAATGATAAGCTGGGGATGTTGGCGCACCAGCGGCTCGTACAACTCCAGGCCTGGCAACCCCGACGTATGGGAAAGCAGGTGTTTCAACGTAATGGTTGGGTAAGGAAATTCGGGGAAGTACTTCACAAACGGGTCGCTCAGCTGGAGCTGGCCTTTTTCCAGCAGTTGTAAAACGGCCGTGGCCGTAAAGGGCTTGGAGATGGAGGCCGTCTGAAACCTAGCAGATGGCGTATTCAGTGTCTGCTGGCTGATGTTCGCATAGCCAAAAGACTGATGATACAGCACTTTCCCCTTTTCGGCTACCAGAATAGTGCCGTTGAAATTGCCTTCCCTGCTTAAGCGGCAGAAAAGAGAGTCTATTTTCTGGACTTTGCTCTGAGCGTGCCCTGGGCAACCCATTAGCCAGCCGAAAAGGAAAACGAGGAGCTTCTTAGTCATAAGTGACACATAAGTTAAGATGAATGATTGCTCGTGCATGGTCACACCGGCTCACTACGCCATAGTTAGTCAGCGCGGCAGGAGAGAAATGATAGCGGGAATAACCTCTACCAGAGGTGTAGGGTGAGGGCTACAAAGTAGTCTTGATCGGAGCGCTGAATGTCGAGCTGGTGGCGGTTAGGATAGAGTAGCTCCAGGCGCTTGCGAACATTATCGAGGCCTACGCGCGAGGTGTGAGCGGCTGGCTCGTTGCTGGCGCGCGGGTGCAGGGAGTTGTGAACTTTGAAATACAGCTTGGTGGAGTCCAGCGTCAGGGTTACATAAATCCAGGATGGTAGCTGGAAGCTAATGCCGTGATTGAAAGCGTTCTCTACAAACGGCGTCAGCAACATGGGAGCGAGGTACACATCCTGACTTGGAGTTTGAATGTTGACTCGAATGTCGATTCCCTGCGTTTCATCTAAACGCAGGCGTTGAAGTAGAATGTAGTTATGCAGGTACTCCACTTCTTTGTGCAGCAGAATACGGTCGAGGTTATTCTCTTCGAGCAGAAAGCGCATCATATCGCCTAGTTGCTGAATGCCTTCGGCCGTCTTCTCACTGTCGCCTTGTAGAGCCGTAGAATACAGGCTGTTGAGTGCATTAAAGAGAAAGTGTGGGTGAATTTGGGCGCGTAGGCTCGAGAGTTCGGCGGCACTGTGGGATGCTTGGGCTTGGAGTTGAATTCTTTCGCCGGCCACTACATGGCGCAACGCCACAACCGTTGTGGCCGCCGCCGCTGAAAGGAAAAAAAAGCCCCCCAACGGCCGCAATGCCAGACTAGAATCATGGCTGTAAGCGACCCAAAGCAGAGCTGAGCCTGCAAGCCCTAGGCCGATCCAAAGTCCCAAGTAGCCAAGCCAGCGGACCGATTGCGGTGCGGTACGAAAGGCGATTAAACCAGGATAAGCCAAGCGGTACAACCCATATACTTGGACCCCAAGGCCAAGTACCAGTAGCCAAGGCCCGGTTTGAGAATTCCAAAGAGCGGGGGGCAATTGTCCGGCCCAGGTTAAGGCGAAAATTGCTCCAACGGTCCCAAGTAGTAGTCCGTAGTGACCATAGCGAAGGGTTGGGCTCGTGGCCAGTGGTAACTTCCGTCGCAGATACCGATACAGATGGGCAAGTAGCTCATACAGTGCCAGCAGGATACCTGCAGCTACTGCATCGGCAAACACGGTTTTTTTACGATAAAGAGAGTAAGCAAGCAGCCCGATGATTTTCCCGTCGCCGGAATGCTGAAGTCGCAGGTAAAGCCGGAAGTAATGGTAAACCCACACGCCAGCAGTTAGCAGCGTTATGCTTAGCGCCAAATAAAAAAAGCCCCCCAGAAGTGGTTTTGGCGCATTTAGCCGTGGCAGAGCCAAATAATGTAGGCTACCCCAAGCCACCAATAGTAAAGCAGCGCCACCAATAACAGGGAGAACAATAGCTCGCTGTTGCTGATAAATAGCGAGGCTTCGATCAATAAGCTCCCTGGACACTCCACCGCGCAAGGCCTGATTCATCAGTTCCTCCGCAGCCTGTGTTTCTTGCAGCAAGCAACGCACAACGAAGATGATAACTACCGTCGCCACAAAACCCAGTTCCCACCATTGAATGCGTACTGCCGGCTGCATAGTCGTTTGCGTTTGAAACAAAGCTAGGTAGGCAGGAAAGGCAAAGGGGGAAAATGGGATGAAGGAGCAAGAAAATGGGGTGAACTAAACGGCTCAGTGCTAAAAGCAATCTGTACAGTAAATTGAGGAAGCGCAAACGCCCTGGCTGCATGCCAAGGATGGCATGTGACCAGGGCGTTCATGATACGGCTAGTAAGTTACTCTCTTCACGCAAGAATCAGCTTTGCTTACCGAAACCGCCGCCCAATCTTAATCCGCTCGATGGCTTCGCTCACGCGCTCGGCGCGAGTTTCGTACTTCTTGGCGCGGGTTATCCACTGTGCGTATTCTTTGCGCTGGGCGTAGGAAAGTTGCTCAAATTTGGCGCGCAGCCCATTTAAATCCAGGGCCCGTGTAAGCTCCTCGGGAATATCTAGGGGGCTTTCTTCGGTGTCGGGGGCGAGGGTAACGTGCACCTCCTGGCCCCAAGTTTTGTCAATGGCGTTGCGAATTTGCTTGTGCACGGTCAGCGTGTGCGTGCCATCGGAAGCAGGTTGCAGGGGCAGGCGAAACGGAAACCCATCGATGGTGCCGCGCACGTGTAGGGTACCGCGCTGGCCGTACACTTCCTCTACGCTGAAAGGTACGGTCAGAAATACGCCTCCGTCAGAGCCGTGTAGCTCTAAGGAGGCGTCAAAGGTTTGCTCGGGAGCAGTAGGGGAGGGAGTCGTCATCAGTCAATTTTTTGACAAAGTAACAACGCTGCCAGCTACTAGGCGGTCGTCGTGGCGAAACGTAGGGCTGCCGTCAAGGCATCTTCGTCGTGGGCAGCAACTACTTGAATGCGGTTAGCGGCTACATCGTAGGCACTTTGCAAGCGCTGGGATAGCTCCTCGGTGGCCGCCAAAATCAGCGTAGCTCGACGCAGCGCCAGGCGCTCCAACTCCAGCACCCAGCCTCTATCGTCGGCGGTATCGCGGTCGAGGGCCAAGGAATGCACGTGCAACACCAAGGGCTTGCTGGTCATCTGCCGGATCTCCATTCCCGCCAGCCACACAGGCCATTCAGGGGCATAGATAACCCCAAATTCCTCCCGCAGGGCCAAATGCGTTGCGAAGCGCGTGTACTGAATTATCTGAAAATTGAGGTCGCCGGGCGCGTCGGGCAACACATCCAACAAGCTGCGCAGCGTAGCACGGTCGGCCGAAAATTCGATGGGCGATACTCTAAAAGTGGGCGTCGGCGCGTTGGGCGACAAATCGTTGGCGGGCTGATCGAGGTCATGGGCCTCGTCGGCGCCCGGCTCAGTGGCTTGTGCAGCCTGCTCATCCGTCTGAAGCAGGTCTGGGGGGCTATTTTGCAACGACTGTTCTTGCGTGGCAGAATCGGCAGTTTCGTTGCTAAAATCCGCTTGAGTCTGACTAGTAGTTGACCCAGGTGCCGGCACGCTGGCTCCTACGTACGGCGCGGCGGGTGCCTGCCACTCACCGGCAATCCGGGAGGTGGTGAGGGCTTGCAAAGCCTCCGGCGTGAGGGTGTCGAGCCCCACAATATGAGCCAGAGCAAGCTGGTCGGCTTCCGGAAGATGAGGCAGGATAGCGGTTAAATCGGTCTGGGACGCTAAGGTCTGGAGCAGCGACTGAGCTTCTGCTGGGCCCAAGTCGGAACCCTGCATCGTCTCATCCCAGCCTAATAGTAACACCTTGAGATTGGGATTTTCCATGGGCAAAGGATAAAGACGAGAAAAAGATGGTCAGCAAAAAAGCGCAAAACAGCTCTACAGTCCTGTTTTACGGAATCTGAGCCTAAGGTTAGATAATTTTCGCGTTAATCAGTTTTACCTTGCACACTTATGTTAAAAAAACATGCCGACGGTGTCGGTATTTTTTTAGCTCAACGCAATTGCTGCCTCCCCCCATGGCTGATATCATTCAGGAAAACAATTACATGATTAATGACCTGGCTACCAGGGGAAAACAAGAGTTTTCTCCCGGCCAGATTGTCTCATGCAAGCAAACCAATCAAGATTTTCTCTTTACCTGCGATAATGGCGTACAGCTTCTGCTTCAGGTAATTACCGATAAGATCCTGCGTTTCCGCTACGCCACCGAAGTTGGCTTCGCGCCCGACTTCAGCTACGCCGTGCCGGCCGACCTACCACGCGCCGCGCTAGAATTCCTGGAGTTTCGGGAAAAGCCCGACCACTACCGCATCACCACCGACCGGTTGATTTGCACTATCGCCAAGGAAAACCTGGCCACCCGCGTGCTCGACCGCTCCGGTACGGTGCTGTCGGCCGATGAGAAGGGCTTCCACTGGGAGCACGACGACGATACCGGCAACGACATCGTGAAGATGAGCAAGCAGGTACAGGGCGGCGTACATTACTACGGCCTCGGCGACAAGCCCGACAACATGAACCTGCGCGGCAAGCGCTACACCAACTGGGGGACCGATACCTACGGCTATGTAAAAGGCTCGGACCCGCTTTACAAAAACATTCCGTTTTACCTAGAGCTACACCAGAAAATTGCCCACGGCATTTTCTTCGACAATACCTTCAAAGCCAGCTTCGACTTTGCCGCCGAGCGCGCCGACGTGACCAGCTTCTGGGCTCAGGGTGGGGAGATGAACTACTACTTCCTCTACGGTCCCACGCTCACCGAAGTCACCGAAGAGTACACTCGCCTCACCTGTCCGCCCGAAATGCCCCCCATGTGGGCCCTGGGCTACCACCAGTGCAAGTGGAGCTACTATCCCGAGAGCAACTTCCGGGCTATTGCGGCCGGTTTCCGGGAGCGACAGATTCCCTGCGACGCGCTCTACCTAGATATCGACTACATGGACGGCTACCGGTGCTTTACCTGGAGCCCCACCCACTTTCCCGACCCCAAAACCATGGTGCGGGAGTTAGCGGCCGATGGCTTCAAAACCATTGTCATCATTGACCCCGGCATCAAGATAGATCCAGACTATTCGGTGTACACCGAGGGCCTAGCCAACGATTACTTCTGCCGCCGCGCCGATGGTCCGCTTATGCGCGGCTCGGTGTGGCCGGGCCTCTGCAACTTCCCGGACTTCACCCGCCCCGACGTGCGCGAGTGGTGGGCCGGTTTGTTTAAGGGCTTGATCGAAGAAGACGGCGTGCGCGGCGTATGGAACGACATGAACGAGCCAGCCGTGTTCGAGAAAGGCACTTTCCCCGACGACGTGCGCTTCAACTACGACGGCCACCCGGCCTCGCACAAGAAGGCCCACAACATCTACGGCATGCAGATGGCGCGGGCCACGGCCGCGGGCGTGAAGAAGTTTACGTATCCCAACCGGCCCTTCACCATCACGCGCAGCACCTACGCTGGCGGGCAGCGCTATTCGTCTGCCTGGACCGGCGATAATATTGCTTCCTGGGAACACCTCTGGCTGGCCAATATTCAGTGCCAGCGACTGAGTATCAGCGGGTTTTCTTTCGTGGGATCCGATGTGGGGGGCTTTGTAGAGACACCCGACGGTGAACTGTACGCCCGCTGGATTGCGCTAGCCGCGTTTCATCCTTTCTTCCGCACCCACTCCAGTGGCGACCACGGTGACCAAGAGCCTTGGTCCTTTGGCGAAGAAGTAGCCGATCTGGCACGCAAGTTTATTAGCCTGCGCTATCAGCTGTTGCCCTACATCTACACCACGTTCTGGCAGTACGTGCAGCAAGGCACTCCCATGCTGCGCCCCCTGGCTTTCCTTGACCAGAACGACACGGATACTTACCTGCGCATGGCCGAGTTCAGCCTCGGCGACCACTTGCTGGTGTGCCCCATCACGACGGCCGGCGCCGATGGCCGCTGGATGTATCTGCCCAAAGGTCAGTGGTATTACTGGTGGACCGATGAAGCGCGCACTGGCGGGGCCGAAGTGTGGGCCACCGCTGCCCTCGACCGAATTCCGCTCTTCGTGAAGGCTGGCGCCGTGCTTCCGTTGTACCCCGTAATGCAGTACGTAGGTGAAAAGGTGGTAGAGGAAATCACTCTGCACGTGTACTACAAAAACGGCACAGAGAACAGCGTACTCTACGACGACGGCGGCGAAGGCTACGGCTATCAGGAAGGCCACAGCACCACGCGCCGCTTTACGGTAATCGGCACCGAAACCACGCTTACGCTCCGCCAGGAGATTGAAGGAGACTATCAGCCCAGCTTCGCTACCTATCGGGTGGTGTTGCACGGCTTACCCTTCGCTCCCCTAAAGGGCACTGCTGATGCTAAGTCAACCCCTTTGATGGAAGCCGCAGCCGATACGGGCGCTACGCTGCCCCAGGTAATTGTGAGTGCGGGATTTGTAGAAGTAGTTATTAAGTAAAAATTCAGAGCCTATAAAAAAGCCCGCCAGAACTACTTCTGGCGGGCTTTTTTATAGGCTCTGAATAGCGAAGCAGAGCACTGTTTTTTCAGGCGAGTAACGTCATTGCAGTCGAAGTATTTGCGTATACTTATACTGCTGGTTACTTATTCTGAGGTAATGAACCTACGTCGTGCTACGCCTGTCGATGTTCCGGCGCTATTCGATATTCGTTGCTCGGTCCGTGAAAATTACCAATCGCGCGAGGAGCTGGCGGCGCTGGGGGTGACAGATGCTGCTGTTGCTGAAATGCTGCAAGATGACGGCCCAGGCTGGATCGTTGAAATAAACGGCCAGCCAGTGGGTTTCGCAATGATAATTCTCTCGGAACGCACTGTATTTGCGTGCTTTGTGCGGCCGGGATACGAAGGTCAGGGCATTGGCAAGCGCCTCATGGAAGCGGCCGAAGCCGGGCTACAGCGTCACAATATTCAAGAAGCCTGGCTCACCACGGGCGCTGACCCATCCATTCGCGCTAACGGCTTCTATCGAGCCTTAGGTTGGCAACCTGACGGCTACGAACCCGATGGATTCGGTACGTGAAGCGCCTGACCGGTGCGTGAGGCCTTGACAAAGGCGTACCCCACCGGCTACGAGCTAAGAGTAACACGTTGCGTTTTACGCAAGTAAAATCTGGTTTCAGCTCTCTTACACGTGCGCCCGCAGATACTCGTACACCTGCGGGTTGCTGAGCAGGCCGATATGGCTTTGCTGGGAAAAGACGGTAGTAGTAACCACCGAGCCTGCTGGCAAGGCTGGGTCGCCGAAGGTGCGACCGATGGCGCTGCCGCCACCCACTAAGCCGTCGCCGAAGTAATGGTCAAGAGCCGAGCCTAGGGTTTTGAGCAAAGAGCCGACCAGTACATGATAGTGCACGCCTGGCAGGGGCGGAACCACAGTGCGGGGGGCAAAAATGTCGTTGGCGCGTGGGTTTTGCCAATCCTCATCTATTAGCCAAGCGTGGCGCAGGTCCTTGATGCCATTGCTGCGTTGGTCCATGGCTTTGCTCAGAAAGCGTGTAGGCGCGACATTGATCTTGCGCAGCAGCACCGAAGTCAGGTGGCTGTTTTGTTCCAGAAAAGACCCATCATTCGGTACGCCCAGCAGAAAAACGGACCGCAGGCGCTCTACCCAGGGCGCTTGGGGCTGTCCCTTGCGGGTGCCATAATAGCCTGCGCTACGAATTACAAGGCCACCCATAGAGTGGCCTACCAGCACTAGCTCGCCAATGGCGTCAGCGTGCACCGTCAGCAGTTCTGTTAGCAACGCGTTCAGCAGCTGGCCATTCTGGGAAATATGCAGACCACTATTATAGCGTACGTACAAGCTGCGCACGCCCGCTTCCGCCTGTAGCAAGGGCCCGTAGCGAGGCGTATCGGCCGCTCCCGACTGCCAGATCATCTCGTCGCCCATCAGGCCGTGCAGAAACACCACGGTTTTTTGCTGCTCGCTGGTTAGGCGCAGGTCGGGCACGGCTACGTCGGTTCCGTGCTGACGTAAGCTCATCTGAATGGCGCGGCGGTCCTGGCGCTCAGCTAGCTGGTCACCAATGGCCCCGTTGAGCACCGGCAGTGTAAAATGGCGATACGCTTGGCCCGTCCGATACAAATAGTCCAGCCCGTTGACGGGTAAGGCCGCCGCCCGGCGCATAGCTGCCCGGGCGCGTTGCCACCGAGATGATGGCTCTGCGCTTGGGTCCGTATGCTCGGGCTCCGGTTCTGGTAATGAGTCCGTGGGGGGCTTTTCTTCGGTCACTGAATCAACAATTTGCGGGTCACGGTGCCTTCCCGGGTATCCAGGCGAAGCAGATAAACGCCAGCTGGCTGCCCGTGTAGGCTGATAAGCCGACCACTAGCGGCGCTAGCGGGTGCGGCGCCTTGCCGCTGTACTACCCGGCCAGCAGCATCCGTAATGGTAAAGGGCGCTGTCGCGACGCCAGGTTTTTGCAAAGAAGCCAACGAGAAATCCCCGTTAGAGCTTGGATTGGGGTAAAGCACCAAGGCTGCATCTAGCTGCGGGTTGCGGCTGGAGGTAACCGTGAGGGGCAGCGTTATATCATCAACAAACAAAGAGGCCGTAGTGGAGGGCGACGCGCCAGTGCCAGCCACAAAATAAATGCGTAGTGCATCTGGTACTTCCGTGGAGGTGTAGGTGATAGGCAGGTTGATACGAGTATAGGTTGGCACGCCGCCGGTGAGCATCATGGAAGTTTGTCCAATAATCTGGTCGCCTTTGGTTAGGAGCAAACCCACTTGTCCTGTTTCGGTGCTAGCGCCGGTGTACTTAAACCAAAATTGCATTGCCACTGGCCGGGCAGTGAAGGGAACGCCCCCCGGCCGCAATCGCAGAATATCTGCTTCGGTGCGAGGCAGCGTAGCGATGGTGACATTCGGAACCTCGGTGCCAAGCAGAAGCACTGCGGGGGCGGCAATAGTGCCTATTAATGGATTGGTGATGCTTCTGAAGGTAAGGCGGGCGGCAAGCTGTCCGGCCTGAGCTTCTGTTGAGCGGACTACGGTACTCAGGCCCAGCCCAATGATGTTCTCCGCAATCTGATCAGAGGTAATCCATTGTGTAGGAGCGTCTACGCCTATGCCGCTCCCGGTAGTCCAGGTTTCGAAGGAGCCGTTTGCTATTGTACTTTGGGCAACGGCTGTGCCCGAGTACCAGATGCTGCTGAGTAATAAAAGAGAGAGTAAGGGAGCCTTCATATAGATGTGGGGTTGAAAATAGGTGCGGCAAAAACGCAACGGCTCAGCCTGCTTAGCTGGTACGGGTACACTACGTTGCTAAACAGCTATTTGGTTGTTTGTTCGAGGCGAATTTGAACAAGTTGGTCGCAATACCCGCGCTTTCGCAAATAAAAATATTCGTCAACCGCTATTCTTCGCCTTTTGCAGGCGGCCACGGCCTAGTAGTACGCCTACTAGCACCCCCGTTATTAACCCGCCTACATGGGCCGCGTGGTCGATATTGCCCCCCAAACTCCCAACCAGCCCGCTTATCATTAAGTAGAACACAAACCACAGCATAGTGCGGCGCTGCGTCCGATCGAAGGGCACAGCTCTCGTAAACAGTAAGGCCAACAACAAGCCATACAAACCAAAAATGGCCCCCGAGGCGCCTACCGAATTTACGCCTGTCATGTTCCACCACAGGCTCGCGAGGCTGCCGCCTACACCACACACCAAAAAGCCCCCCAGCAACCGCACCCGGCCCAGCAGTGGCTCCAGCATGGCCCCCAGAAACAGAAGCCCCAACCCATTGAGCAGCAGATGAGCCACACCCCCGTGCAGAAAGCAGCTCGTAAGCAAGCGCCAAGGCTGCCCGTGTAGTGTGAGAGGTGAAAAGTTAGAGCCCCAGGCCACCAGTTCCTGCCCGCTGGGCGCAAGCGGATCAGCCGCCGAAAAAGCCAACAGGGCATACACCAGCAAGTTCAGGTCAAGCAGTAGCGGGGTGATAAAAAACGAGCCTGCGGGCCACAGCATGGCTCGCAGGCTCCGCACTACTAAGCGGCCGGTGCTTTCATCGGGCAGGGGCGAGGGGGCCGGGCTAGGGGGCGTGGGTACCTCATCAGGCACTAAGCCACGACGTTGGAGCTCGCGCACGGCTGCCTGCACTACCGGGGGCGGAAAGCGCTGGGCTTGCCGTGCCAGATAAAATAACTCAGCGTCGGTTTTGTGGGTGAATAAGTCGTCGGAGTCCATCAGGACAGTAAGGTGAAACTCACCGCGCTGCCGTTAGGTCGATGTGGCGAGTGGGAGTTTTGCCGCCGCGCAGTTCGTGTAGCATATCCTTTATGGGGGCCAGGGTGCTGCGCACTTCTTTGTCGATAAGCGGCTTGCCCAATACGTAATTATCACGCATTTGCTGCAAAGATTGCATGCGGCGGTTGGCCACGTCGTGCATCATGTTCACGCGGGCTTGCATAGAAGGGCGAAGGTTATGGTTGTACACCAACACGCGGGTGAGCTCCCGCCATTGGTCGTACACCAGCGTGGCTTTACCAGGGAAAGTAGAGTCTATTTTGGCGGCGGCTACTTGGTTGGCCAAAAAGTCTGCCTGGTGTTCAGCCTTCCAGAAGCGACCGGCCAGAATCAGGTACTTGCCCAGGGGTTTCTTGTCGGTACGCTCGCGGGCGGGCAGACGGCTAGGCTCTTCCTTCACCTGCGCGGCCGTTTCCGCATCGAAAGTCGGCAGCACATTCAGCTCTACCGATTCTAGCACCGTGGAAGTATTGACCTTGGGAGCCACGGCAAAAGCGGGCGCCGGCTTATAAAACTGACTATAAAAAAGCCCCCCAGCCACTAACAGCGCCGCGCCGATACCCGGAATCAGCCAGCGACGCTCGTTGGGCTCCGCGTCGAAGTCGGTTATAACTGTCTCGTCGTAAATGATAAAAGAACTGGTGGCTACGCCGCGGCGCTGCAATTCCTGGCGGGCTGCCGTCACTACATCGGGGTGGTAAAGCTCGGGGTGTTGGAGAAAATAGAGGAGTTCAGGATTTGCTTTCTGGGAGAATAAATCGGGCGCGTTAACTGGAGATGAAGACATGCCGAAGGCAGATAGAAGTGAAGGAATAGTCAGAATATATAACTCCCCAAGTTGGTAAAAAAACGTGCCATTACCACCCATTTGCCCCCCAACCCGCGTATAGTTTAGTCAATACTTTTTCGACCCAACTACTACGCTATGGCAAACGACCAAAAACAACCCGATCAAGAACCCACCGATGGCCGCGCCATTCAGCAGGGCACTGTTTCGCAATCAGACCAGCGCCAGCCCGAAGGCCGCCAGGCAGCAGGAGCCGGCAACGAAGCTTTGTATGGCCTCAACGCGGACGACAACTCCGGTAGTGGCGGAACCGAAGGCGGCAAAGCAATTGAAGGCCAAAACGTGAGCGACGGCCCAGAGTATGATGCGCCTGGCAATGCCGCCGATGGTCACGTGGGCGGCAGCACAACCAGCAGTGGTACCGGCGCCTCGGGCGGTGGCAGCGAAGTAGGCCAAGTAAATCTCGGATAATTCGCTCTTCTCGTACTTCTTCACCCTTATCACCCCCGATTATGGCAGATAACCAAAATAATCAGTCGGCAGCTAATGATGGCTCCAACACCCCACGCCCCGAAAACCAACACGGCGTAGGAGCACAGCAGCAAGGCCAAAAGCAGCAGACCGGCGCTGATACCACCGATAACGACGGCAACCACGGCGGCAACCGCGGCGGCAATCAGGATAGCAATCCCGGCGGCGCTAAAGGCAGCAGCAACCGCGGCGACCAACCCAGCGCCGACCAGCGCAACCAAGGCGGCGGCCAGGACAACGAAAAAGCCAACCAAACCAAGAATACCACGTCTGATAAGTCGGATTATGGAACCGGCAACGCGGCCCCCAGCGCGGCCAACGACGGCGGTACCATCGACGACGAGAACAACAGCTAATTCAACTTACCCACCCTTAACTCAAACCATTCTATCATGTCAAATCACCCCCAAAATACCGACAGCACTTCCGAGGACAGCGGCGCAGGACGCGTGAGCACTACCAATAGCGGCCAGGACGGTACTTCTATTAACGAGGCTCTATCGGCCGCTCAAAAGCACGATCAAAAGCAGGCCCAGCCGCAAGGCGGCCAGAACCCAAATACTACCAGCACCCAGGGCAACATGGGTGACGGCGCCGGTATCCGCGGCGACTACGGCGACAGCGACCAAACCAATGGCATGGAAGGTGAAGACGGCGCTGACATGCGCCGCGCCGCAGAGGCCGGTGGCGAAAGCGAAAACTCTGGTAAATAAATAAGTAAGCGCCTTGCGGGCGTGATCAAGCAGTGGTCCGATGGCTTCAAAGCCGTCGGACCATTGTCGTTTTAAGGCAAAGCTGAAATCGGAAGTCGAAGCTGAGACAAATTTGCACCCTAGCAGCTTTGTTTTGCCCCTATAATCCGCCTGTTAGCCCAAGAAGGCGCTCCGGTGTATCTTCCCCGCTATGAAAACGAACGAACGGTACCAGCGCAAGCGGTGGGGGGCTTTTTTGGGGTTGCTGATCGGATTAGGAATGCTAAGCATTACCAAAGCTGAAGCGCAGGCGGACAACCCTTTGCGCCGCCTGTTGCACGCTGATACCGCGCGCTTTGGCCGGCTACTGCGCCACCCCGAGCAGTACCGCATTCAGATTATCTATACCCAAATAAACCGCGACACCCAGAACCGGCCGCACTTCCGCACCTACACCTATGGGGGGCAAAATCTGCGGCGCTACTACTACCCAGCCAGCACCGTGAAGCTGCCCGCCGCCGCCGTAGCCCTCGAAAAGCTGCGTGCCCTCCGCGCCAAGCACCCCGGCCTAACGCCCGAGTCGCCCATGCGTATCGACTCGGCTTTTGCTGGCCAAACCCGCGTCGACTGGGATTCTACCAACACCACGCTCCGGCCTAGCATTGCGAACTACATCCGAAAGGTGCTACTAGTGAGCGACAACGACGCCTACAATCGGCTGTATGAGTTTGTGAGACCTGGCCCGCTAAATGCAGCCTTGCAGGCGCGAGGCTACCGGCAAGTGCGGCTCATGCATCGGTTGTCGGTGGGGGATAAGGAGCCAGGCTCGCGCTACACCAATCCAATCACGTTTTTTGCCGATTCGGCGCAGCAAATAGCCATTTATCGAGAGCATGCGGCTTCCTTTGTGGGCGCTTGGCCGCAGCTAGGCCTGGAAGGGGAGAAGATCGGCCAGGGCTACATGCAAGGTGATAAGCTGGTGCAAGAGCCCCTCGATTTCAGTACCAAAAACTACATTTCCCTTGCCGATTTGCACGGAGTGCTGAGGGCCATCATGTTTCCCGAAAGCCTACCTAAGAAACGCCGGTTTCAGCTTGCAAAGGACGACTATCAGTTTCTGCGGCGCTACATGTCCATGCTGCCCCGCGAAAGCAGCGCCCCACGCTACGACTCGCTGGAATACCCGGATAACTACGCCAAGTTCCTCCTTGCGGGCGGGCCAGCCGGTCCCTTGCCGCCGGGAGTGCGCATTTTCAACAAGATTGGGCAGGCCTACGGGTTCCTGATCGATAATGCCTACATCATGGACGCAGAGCGGGGTGTGGAGTTCTTGCTGTCGGCCGTGATTTATGTGAATGCAGACGGAATTCTCAACGACGACCGCTACGAGTATGACGCAATTGGCTTCCCATTTATGCGCGACTTAGGCCAAGCGGTGTACCAATATGAGTTGAACCGTAATCGCCGCCACCGACCCGATTTAAGCCAATTCTGAGCTCAAATGTTAGTAGTGTTTTGCCGGTTTATGTAACCTTTTTGAAAGAATTAAACAGTTGATGGATAACTGGTTAATGATAAACATAGTAGTTTTATTATATAATTGATAAAAACTTTCTTTTCTAACTGGGTTATAGAAACAACTAATGTTTGAAATAAGAGTAAGCTCTCATACTTTACCCTAAGAGCGGCTGCTAGACCTCATCTGGCAAACCGAGTTCTAGGGATAAAGTGGCCGCTATATTGCATGAGTACTAAGTCTGCCTTTACTACCTAAGCAGGCCACTGAGAACAAAAAATGCCCCCCAGCGAGCTCAGCTTTCTTAATGCGCACGGTTTGCGCGTAATCACGACACCAGACGACTATCGAAGTCAGGTGCAAAAGACTCCGGACAGCGAGTTAGTAAACCTTGCGGATTTTATTCCCGGCATCATGCTGGATATTCGGTATGCTACGACCGCCAATGTACTGGGTCGGGCACTGTATCAGCAGCCGGCTGCTTACCTGCGGCGGCCGGTGGCCACCGCGTTGCGCGCTGTTCAGCTGGAGCTAGCTGCTGTTGGAATTGGCTTGAAGGTATTTGATGCATACCGGCCGTACAGCGTCACAGTTGCCTTTTACGACCATGTGGGCGACGAAACCTACGCGGCTCCGCCTTGGCGCGGCTCCCGCCATAATCGGGGTTGCTCCGTGGATGTGACTTTGGTAAGCCTAAGCACCGGTCAGGCTCTGCTAATGCCTACCGACTTCGACGATCTGTCGCCCGCCGCCCACGCTGATTTCGATCAACTGCCCACGTTGGCGGTGCTCAATCGGGCAGTGCTCCGGGCCGTGATGAGTCGCCACTGCTTTCAGCAGTACCCCGGCGAGTGGTGGCATTTTGATCATAGCTGCTGGGCCGATTATGATTTGATGGACCTAGAATTTGGGGCCTTGCAGGCTTAAAATAGCTTCGGGAGAAAGCAGTTGGAGACGGTAGAAGTTGGATAAATACCGGCAAATGTGCGTTTTGTGTCGAGTCTAAGTGCTGAGCTGCGTAATTTGCGGGCGTCTTACCCGTTTGCACTCTATGCCCTATTCGCTTACCGCTGCGTTTCGTCCTCTCTTTGTTATATTACTGCTGGCTGGATTGTTAAGCAGTCCGCTCGCTCGCGCCCAAAATGCCCCCCCGAAGCGGGAGATGCGCGGCGTCTGGATTGCCAGCGTCGAGAACATCGATTGGCCCAGTCGTCGCTCGCTCACGCCCGAGCAGCAGCGCCGCGAGTACACCCAGATGCTCGACACGCAGAAAAAGAATGGCATCAACGCAGTGTTTGTGCAGATTCGACCCGCCGCCGACGCCTTTTACCAAAGCGAACTGGAGCCGTGGAGCAAGTGGCTTACCGGGCAGCAAGGCAAAGCCCCCAGCCCGGCTTACGATCCGCTTCCTTTCCTGATTGATGAGGCTCATGCCCGTGGCATGGAGTTTCACGCTTGGTTCAATCCCTATCGCGCCTCCCTCGACTCGGTGACGAGCAAGCTGGCCGCCAACCATCCGTATCGGCAGCACCCCGAGTGGTTTTTGCGCTACTCCGGCAAGCTGCTTTTTAACCCCGGCTTGCCCGAGGTGCGCAGCTATATCAATAAGGTGATTCTAGACGTGGTGCGCCGCTACGACATTGATGGGGTACATTTCGACGATTATTTCTACCCATATCCTGAAGCCGGTCAGGTTATTCGCGACGAAGCAGCTTTCCAGCAATACAACCCCGACCAACTGAAGCTGTCCGACTGGCGTCGTCAGAACGTCAATACACTCGTGCGGGATTTGCACACCAACATTCAAAGCACGAAGCGCTGGGTGAAGTTCGGTATTTCACCCTTTGGCGTCTGGATGAACCAGACCAGCAACCCCGAAGGCTCCGGCACCGCCGCTTTCGAAGGCTACTCCGGTCTGTATGCCGATGCCCGCTTGTGGATGCAGCAGGGCTGGGTCGATTATATTCTGCCTCAGCTTTATTGGAGCACTACCTTTAAAGTAGCGGCCTACCCGGTGCTGCTGGAGTGGTGGGCGCGCAACCGCTTCGACCGTCACTTGTATATCGGGCAGGGCGCCTACCGCATCTTCGAAACCAGCAAGCGCGACCCATCCTGGCGCGACCCCACCGAACTGCCCCGTCAGATTCGCCTCAACCGCTCCTATCCCACACAGGTAGGCGGCAGCGTGTTTTTTAGTTCCAAGTCATTGGTGGCTAACCCGCTGCATATCGCCGATTCGCTGCGCCAAGACTTGTTTCGCTACCCGGCCTTGGTGCCTACTATGCCCTGGCTGGATGCCATGCCGCCCCGCCCAGCCCAAAACCTGGTGCTCACGCGTACCGGCTCGGCTGTAACGCTGTTCTGGCAGTCCGGCCCCGCGGCTTCCGACGGCGATGTAGCTCGCTACTTTGTAGTTTACCGCTTCGGCCCCGGCGAAACGCCCGCCCCCGACGACCCACGCCGGATAGTGGCCCTGGTGCCAAGGCCCGCCAACAACCAGCCCGCGCTAGTAGATACCACCGCCCGCCCCGGCGTAGAGTACGCTTACTACGTCACCGCCGTCGACCGTCTGCACAACGAAAGCTCGCCAATACGGGCCACCACGGCCGCTGGCTCACCAGTATTAGTAGCTCAAGCCCCGCGGACGGCGCCTTCTACTACCTCCGTACCCGTCACGCCCCCAGATGCTACGCCTGCTCCGGCGCGGCCTGCACCGCCCGTCACGCCCCGGCCCACCATCAGCCGACCAGCCCCCAGCACTGTTACTAAGACCAAGGTGAAAATGAAAAAGCGTAAGCGTGGCGGCTTATTAGAACGCGTATTTGGCAGACGGTAAGCGGTCTGCACCGTTCACATGTCTAAGCCCACAAAAAAGCCCCTCAGCAATCCTGGGGGGCTTTTTTGTGGGCGTTTGAGTGGTAACAAACAGCTCAATGATTGAGTTGAGCGCAAATTATAAGCAGGAACTAGCTACGGCAAGCCGCCTAAAGACAAGTCACTACGTCTTTGGTAAGTATAGTTTTATTTAAACTGGTATTTATACCATATATTGATGGTGCTGAGCTTCTTCCCACTCTTCTTTTTTTCACTTTAATCTCTCCTTTTATGCGTAAAACTTACCCGTTGAGGCTAGTCTTGGCATTAGGCTGGCTTCTCATGTGCGTGCTCTTGACTACGCGGCTTGCGGCGCAGCCTGGAGGCGGCACACGCGAGTCATTCACTCTGCAGGGCCGTGTGATAGATGAGCGAGGGCAGGGTCTGCCTGGTACCACCGTCTTGCTGACGGGTACCACGCTCGGCACAGCCACCGACGCCGATGGTTCTTATAGCCTATCAGTGCAAGTTACGCCTGGCACGTACACCCTCGCGTTTTCTACTATCGGTTACCGACCCCAGTCTCGATCTATCAGCCTAGGCGGCACCCCGACCGTAACCACCAATGTCACCCTCACCGAAGCCCTGCAAACTTTGGATGACGTGGTAGTGATAGGCTCGACAATAAGCGTGAACAAGCGGGAACTCGGCAATGCCATTAGTACAATTCAGGGTAGCCAGCTGACCCAGAGCGGCACGGGCGGGACACTCACGGCCTTGCAGGGTAAGCTACCCGGCGCGCAAATCGTACAGAACTCCGGCGACCCTTCGGGCTCTATGTCGGTGCGACTGCGGGGTATTCACTCGTTGCGTGGCTCTTCCGATCCGCTTTACGTAATCGACGGCGTTATTGTGAGTAACAGCAGCACGAACGTGTCGCAGCTAGCCGCCAGCCCTGACATTGGGACGGCCAATGCTGGACAGAACCGATTAGCCGACCTCAACCCCAACGACATCGCTAGTATCAACGTCATCAATGGAGCTGCCGCCGCGGCTATATATGGCTCGAGGGCTTCCAATGGAGTTGTGCTCATCACGACTAAGCGCGGTAAGACGGGCGCGGCCCGGGTATCGGCATACGCTAGCTTTAGTATTAACGAGCTGCGCAAATCCGTGCCGGTGAATACTTTCGGCCAACAGTTTGGGTTTGAGGGCCTACGCCTGTACACCATCGGCGCCCCCACCGCTGCCCAGCTCGCCGCCAATCCCGGCGTCACAACCATTGGTATTAACCGGGCTGGTGCAACCACCCAATTGGCTACCAATTTAGTACCCACGCCGCGTTACAATTACTTCGACGAAATCTTTCAGACGGGCTACGGCACCGACAATGGTGCATCTATTTCTGGTGGGACTGAGGGAACACAATATCTTGTATCGATAGGTTACCTCAAAAATCAAGGTATCATCAAAGGCACCGATTTTACGCGCTACAATGTGCGAGCCCGCGTCGATCAGCGTCTAGCTCCCTGGATTAAAGCTTCAGCGGGAGTAGCTTATAACAACAGCTTTGCCAACGAAAAAGCAAACGGTAACGTGTTTTATAGCCCTATCAATTCTATTAACATCACTAATAACATCTACGACATCAACCAACGCGACCCCAATGGCAATCTGCTTGCCGTCGAGCCCACTCGCGTTAACCCTTTGTCTACGATTGAGGACATGAAGTTCACACAGCGTATCAACCGTACCATTACCGACTTACAAGTAAATCTGACCCCATTTAAAGGGTTTTCAGCAGACTATATTCTGGGGGTAGATACATACTCGCAGGTGGGCGAAAACTATATCCGTCCTTACCCATACCAAGCCGTTGCTGGTTTGCCGCTCCAGCGCTATCCAGCTGGTTTCGCGGCCAATGCTAACAATAACGTGCTGCTACTCAATTCTGATCTGAACCTGGGCTATGATCGGCAGCTGACCGAAGACTTTAAGGTGACGATACTGGCTGGCTACGGCTATCAATACTCTCGTATGCAATTAGTGCGCACGCAGGGGCAAAACCTGGCGCCCTTTATCACAACGGTAAGTGGGGCGGCTAGCAACACCATTGCATCCAATGCCGAACTGGACCAGTTTAATTTAATGGGTATTTATGGGCAAGCGACCTTTGGCTTCCGGAATCTGGCTTTCCTGACGGGCGCTATCCGCCGCGACCTTTCATCGAAGTTCTCCCCCTCTGAAACCAATCAGTACTATCCCAAGGTGAGCACTTCGCTGGTATTATCAGACTTAGACTTATGGAAGAATGCGGCATTTGCCAAGACATTCAATTCACTGAAGCTGCGCGCCAGCTACGGTGATGCTGGTAATTTGGGTGGTACAGGCTCCTATGACCGCTTTTATCAGTTTATACCCACTGCTTTTCAGGGACGCAACACCTTCGTCCCCAGCGCGCGACTAGCAGACAGACGATTAAGACCGGAGCGCGTGACCGAACTGGAAGCTGGAGCTGATTTAGGTTTCTTCAACGACCGGATTGGCCTGGGTGTAAGTGTGTACAATCAAAAAACCACCGATCTGGTGGTAGACCGACCACTGGCGCCGTCGCGGGGCGGATCCTCAATCATTCAGAACATAGCCCGACTTAGCAACAAGGGTGTAGAAGTACAGTTGAATGCCGTACCGGTGCGGACTGCTGACTTTAGCTGGGATTTTACGGCCATCTTCAGCCGCAACCGCAATAGGATCGTGGATCTGGTGGGTTCGTCGGCCATACTTGTCGATAATGTGGCGGGCGCGCCGGTTTATCTGATTAATGGGCAGCCAGCGGGCGTGTTTTACGGCTCGGCTTATGCTCGCAACCCCGATGGCTCTTTGTTGCTGACTCCGCAAGGTTTTCCCCAGGATGAGCGCACTACGGGCCAAGCTGTCGGCTCAATTGACTTTGTGCCGGCCCGCACCGCGGAGGGGCAGCCCAGCTACGCACCAGGTACCAGCATTGCCAACGTCGTCATCGGTAACCCAAATCCGGACTGGACAGGCTCTTTCAGCACTAGCTTCACCTACAAGAAACTTTCCTTGCGGGTGCTACTCGATGCTGTGCAGGGCGTGGACGTGTTCAATGCTGACTATCGGACCCGCCAGGGCGTGGGTCTGGGCGAATTGGCCGAGCAGGAGCTACGGGGTGAGCTGCCGCGTGGCTACATCTTCGCCGTGTACAATACGCAGGAATTCCGCATCGACAATGGCTCATTTGTCAAGCTCCGCGAGACGGCCCTGACGTACACCCTGCCTCCCATTAGCAAGTTTATCAGCGACCTGAATATATCGCTCATTGGCCGAAATCTGTACTCGTGGGATGACTACAAGGGCTTTGACCCCGAAACCAGTGCGGGCGGTGCTTCCGATTTGTTCCGGGCAGTAGACTTTGGAAACGTGCCGATTCCGCGCACTTATCAACTCCGGTTGTCGGCCACGTTCTAATAAGGTCCCTCCTTCAAACTCGTCATTCCATGAAAAAGATAATGATCCTGCTGGCTGTGCTGTCGATGGCGACAAGCAGCTGCGACAAAGAATATCTGAACCCCAGCACCGCCAGCGACGTGCAGGTGCTAACGAACGCCGACGGCTTGATTACGGTGTGCAACGGCTTGCAGGCACGCTTCACGACGGGCGGGGCGCTAAGTCCGCTCTATAATACCGTAGCGGCTGGTGGCCTAAGTACCCGTGAGCTAGCAATCCTGAACGTTGGTAACATCGAAGAATTTAACATCAGCCTCGGGGCCGGCAACGTGATTAACCTCAACGGCGTAGTGCGCAACCTCTGGACTCAGTCGCAGCTAGTGCGGGCCAACGCCGACCTCGTGCTGGCTAATGCTAACAACGCGGCCGATCCGGGCACCCGTAGCGGCATCATTGCCTATGCCAGCATCTTTCGGGCCCTGGCCATTGGTACTTTGGCGCAATACTTTGAGCAGGTGCCCATTGTGACGCAAGCCAACGCGCCTTTCGTGAGCCGCGTGCAGGCATTGCAGTCGGCCGTAGAGCAGTTGGAAGCGGCCGCCGCCCAGCTGAATACGGCGGCAGTATCGGCTGATTTCAATAGCAAAATTATTCCGGGGATCAACTTGCCTAATACCGTGCAAGCCCTCATTGCCCGCTATAGCCTAATGGCCGGCGACTATGATAAGGCCATAGCGGCCGCAGGTCGGGTGGATCTGGCAAGCCGCTCCGTGTTCACCTTCGATGAGCTAGCCCGTAATCCAATCTTTGAAGTTGCCTTTGGTAATCGCAACGTATTTGAGCCAACCAACGTGAATCTGGGCCTGACCGGGGCCCTGACTCCTGAGGCTGGCGACCGGCGCATCCCGTTCTATACCCGCGCCAACCCCACCGCTACGCAAAACCGGGGCACAGGCTTTTATAGCGCCAGCGCGGCGCCTATTCCGGTATATGTGCCCGGCGAGATGCTGCTAATTCGGGCCGAAGCTTACGCCCGCAAAAATGACCTGACCAACGCGGTACTGGAGCTGAATAAGGTGCGGACCAGTACGGCGGCCGCCACTACCACGGGTGGTACTACAGCCCTACCTACGGCGCCTCCCGGGGCAGGACTGGCGCCTTACAATGGTCCGCTCACGCAAGAGGCTGTGCTATTGGATATTCTTCGCAATCGCTTGGTAGAGCTGGCCTTCCAAGGCTTCCGGCTCGAGGACAGCCGGCGCTTCAACCGACCCGGCCCGGGCGCTGCTGGCTCAGAGCGCAACCGCAACTTCTACCCGTACCCCCGCACTGAGCGTGAGAATAACCCCGTCACGCCTGACGACCCTACGATTTAGTAAAGAGTCATGCGTGCATTAAAAAAGCCCCCCAGAAATCCTGGGGGGCTTTTTTGTGGATAAAGAACTTAAGGCTACAGCGCCTTCATACCTAGCGTTACGGCTACATCGGTAGCCGAGGTACGGTTAATGCCCATGACGGTAAAGATAGCGTACTGATCGAGGCCGCGCACCCGGGCTATGACTACGTCACCTACCACGACGTTATCGAGCGTCGTGACCTGATTGGCCGCTACCGCAGTTAGAAAAGCCTGTCGGATGCTGTTGAGCGTGGCACTGGTGTAGGCCGCTGCTGCGCCCGTAGTCAGACGCACAAAGCGGGTGGGCGTAGGGGCAGGCGTTCCGGTAGTCGGGTTCAGCGCTTGCAGACGTACAGCGTTGCTGGCCGTGCTGGTAATTGCTACATCCTTGCTGGCGGCCGGGCCGGCTGCGGCTACTGGCGTAAACGTAGTCAAGTCCAGAGCAGCTAAGTCGCCGCCGGTGGTGCCCGTGTACGTGAGCGTGATGTTACGCGCGGCGGCTAGTGCGGTAGGCGTCGCCGGCGTAATGACGGCCGAGCTAACCGACGCCGCGCGGGCCGGCGTGCGCACTTTGGCCTCGAAGCGGAACGTAACCGCCTGACCAGCTGAGTTGGCTGGAACAGTAGCATCTACATTCAGCGTGGTGGCCGCGCCAGTTTGAGTACCTACGGCGGGTAGGCGCTGCCGTAGGAGGCGGCGCTCAGCAGCCGTACCCACGCGAACGTAAGTAATCAGGCTGTCGACGTCTTTATATAAAATGTTCGCTGCGGGCGTGGTTGCCGTGGCAGTCGTCACGCCATTCACGTTCAGCGTTAGGTTGTAACGCACCACGTCGCCGGGGGCTACGGGGCCGGCGGTGGGTGCCGTTACGTTGGCTACGCTGTTGATGCGAATGGTCGGCGTGGCCTCAGCTACCCGAAAAGAAGCAGAACGAGTTCTGGCTTGGCCATTTTGGCTAACCACACGCACATCTACCCGAATTAGTGCTTTGTTGGCCGCCTCTGGCACAACGTAGCGAACCACCAGTGTATCGGCCCGCTTGATGCGGGAATAAGCTGGTTGGTAAGGAATGGTTTGCACCACCACGGAGTCGCGGCTGGGCTCTACTTTTTGCAGCACCAGTATTTCCCGAATTGGGTCGGTCTGGGCGGCAAAGTTCAGCTCTAGCGGTACCACCTCACCCACGGCGTACTTGGTATCAGGAGTAAAGTTGGCATTAGTCAGAACGGTCGGAAACTGGGGTCCGACCTCGGTGTAAAGTTCGTCCTGCTCCTCGTCGCAACTGGTGGTGAGGCCAGCGAGCGTCAGCAGCAGGAGGGGAGCGAAACGTTTCAGAATATGCTTCATATGCAGAATGGCAGAAGTAAGTCAATGAAAAGCGAGCTAGGGGCAAATTCGGCCTTACGGCTGGTCCCACCACACGGGCAGGGCGACATAATCGGGATTATTGCCTCCCAAGCGGGCGATTTCGTTCGGGTTGTAAAGCACTTCCGTAGCGCCGGGCAGCAGGCGACGCGGATAGCGCACGCCGGCAGGGGTAGTAGGAGTAGCCGGAACCACCAAGGCGGAATTCACTCCCGTTGGCACCCGGAAATTCACGTAGATGGATGGATTCACATCAAAGCGGCGCAGGTCAGACCACGATTCTGGATTCAGGAACATAGCAATGTACTTCTGCTCCATAATGCTGCGCAGGGTCAGGTCGGTGGCATTCTGGGGCACAGCTGAGCTGGTTAGATAAGCCGTAATCTGAGCTTCGCTGATAGTTGGATAAGTAAGTGCGGGCGTGCTGGAACTGGTGCCGCCCACGCCGATTTTGCGCATGTGGGCCCTAATACCTTCCTGGAAAGCCGTGAAAGCCCGAGCACGGTTGTTGGCCCGGAAAGCAGCTTCGGCCTCAATAAACTTCAATTCATGGTAAGTAATCAACTCGAAGTAGCCCAACTCACGAGCATACCAGCTAGCGTAGAAGTCGGTTTGCACGGTGCTAGGCTGGGGGCCGCCACCTACGCCGGGGTCAGCGCCGGTGCTGGTAGTTGTAGCCATAATAGGGTAGCGAGGATCGACAACACCGAAGGTGCGACCATCCAAATACTTAATAAAATTGGCCGAAAAAGTTGAGGTCGCGAAGTTGTTGCGGGTTGTACCAAAGATGTTGGTAGTACTTACCAAAGGAGCCACCGCTACCTGAAACTGAAGCTGAGCATCGTCGGCAGTCGCCTTGAAACCCTGATCGACCAGCGCCAGAATAGCGTTCGGGTCGTAGGAGGCTTTTTTAGTGAGATGATGATTTTGCCGCGCCTTCAGGGAGTAAGCGAGCTTAATCCACTTGCTCACGTCGCCCCGGTACAGAATGTCGCCGCTGATACTGGGGGTAGTCACGTAGAGGGGACGGAAATTAGCCGTGGCTGGCTTACTCATCTCCACAATGCCTTCATCCAACAGCTTGTTGATGTTGGCATAAATCTCTTCTTGGGGATCATATTTGGGCGTATAGTTCTGCGCACCCAAAAAGGCCTCCGAGTA
Source organism: Hymenobacter sp. HD11105 (assembly GCF_054051685.1). Lineage (NCBI taxonomy): Bacteria > Pseudomonadati > Bacteroidota > Cytophagia > Cytophagales > Hymenobacteraceae > Hymenobacter > Hymenobacter sp. HD11105. Next base: position 1,450,906 of record NZ_JBSWBR010000001.1, read on the forward strand.
CGGAATGTCGCCAAACATATCGGTGGCGTGACTTAGGATGAGCGCCATCATTATTTTGCCCGCGCCCACGTAATACACCGAACCTTCAGCCTCGGCAGCCGCTATCATCGGCGGAATATTGCCCCCCGAGTAGAAGTACGTGTAGTTGAAGGAGTTGGTATTCTGAGCGTTGGTGTAGAAGAAATTATCAACCGCATTATTTGCCGTGCGGCTCACCAAATACTGGGTGATAAACGGCGTCCGGAGGGCCGTGAACATCTGGGTTTGCGCCCCGTTGGAAATAATGTTGGGGAGCAGGAAGTTAGGCGTAGCCGTAGTAGGGTTGTTCGGATCGGTGTTCACGTCGAGAAAATCGTCGCAGGAAGTGAACATGCCGCCGCCCAGCACTAGGCCCAGCAGGAGAATGAGTTTTTTCATAAAAGTAAAGACGGAAAGGCCAAAAAGCCCCCCAGCGGAGGCATGGCCGAATAAGATTTAGAAAGTAACACGCACGCCCATATCCACGCCGCGCGTGCCCGGAACACTACCGAAGTCGAAGCCATTGGAGCCGCCACCGCGCACACCAGCACCCGCCGCCGAAGTCTCGGGATCAGCGCCGCTGTAGTTGGTGAACAGGAGCAGGTTGCGGCCCGTAACGCTCAACTCTACTCCCTTGATAAACGACTGACCGAAGACCGTCGAGGGAATGTTGTAGCTCAGCGTAGCATAGCGCAGGCGCGTCCAGGAGCCATCCTCAATAAATTCCGAACCGACAGCGCCCAACAAGTTCTGATAGTAGTTCTGGGTGAGTTCTACGGGGCGGGTATTCTGAGTATAGGTGGTCGAGCCATCAGTGTTAGGCGTCGCAATTACGCCGTCGAATACCACTTCCTTGTAGCGGTCGAGGGTGCGCTCGCTCAGGCCGCTGGTGCGGACCATAAACCACTCGTTGCCGTTGACCACTTTGCCTCCCTTGCGGAAGTCAACCAGGAAGGTAAACTGCAAGCCCTTGTATGTAAACGTGTTGGTTACCTGCGTGGTAAAGTCGGGAGCACGGTCACCTTGGTAAGTGAAGTTTGCATCAACCAAAGGATAGCCGGTAGTGGGGCTGATCAGTACACGTCCCTCTGGGTCCCGCTGCCAGTCGCTGGCGCCGATGCCCGTTAGTGGTTTGCCAGGGTAAGCGCCACCCTGAGCAAAGTCAATGATGAAGGCGTCGGACTGGTTTACTACCGTCAGTACGCTGGGTAGCTCTACCGTTCTATTTTCGTTGCGGTAGAAATTGGCGTTGATGTCCCAGATAAAGTTGTCTGTCTTGATTGGCGAGCCATTCAAGGAAATTTCAATGCCCTTATTCTCTACTGTGCCGCCATTGATGTATTGCAGAATAAAGCCTGTGGCCTGGCTTACGCGTGGAGCAATAAGCTGGTCGGTGGTGCGGGTGCGGTACACGTTGGCATCGAGACCCAAGCGGTTTTGCAGAAAGCGCATTTCAATGCCTAACTCATAGGAGCGGGTGCGCTCGGGAATAAGCAGACGATTGGAGCCGAAGAAGCCGTTGCGGAAGCCACCCCCAATATAGGTGTTGGCCGCCAAGGGCGACTCAACGCGGTAAGGGCCTGTGTCTTTACCCACTTCGGCGATGGAACCCCGAAGCTTGCCGTAGTTCAGAATCGGGTTCTGCTCGAGGCCCAGCGTACGAGTAAACTCGTAGCCCGCGCCAATGGAGCCGTAGCCAAAGCCTTTGCCGTAAATCTTGTTCTGGTCAGGGCGGGGTAGGGTTGACGAAATGTCGTAGCGACCACTCAGTTCCAGGAATAGCTGGTCGAGAAATACAAGGCTTAACTGACCGAAATTGCCCACCAGCCGCCGTTTTACGTTGCTGGTCAAGGCGTTGCGGTTTACAGTGTTGTTGATGCTGATAAAGTCCGGGTTCTGGAAAATCAGACCGATGACATCCGTTCTCTCGTTCTGGTTTTGCTCTATCGTGTTGCCTACCGTTAGCGTACCGCTGAAGTTTTCGCTGAACTGGTGGTTGAAAGTAGCCAGGAAGTTGGAGTTCAGAATACGGTTAGCGTTAGTGCTTTCAGCAATGCCGCCATTCTGGTTATTCACCAGCGAAGTACCCACGGCCCGTACCGAGCGCACGCGCTCCTGGTAGAAGTCGGTGCCTAGGGTATAGCTGAGGTTTAGCCACTTATAGGCGGCAAAGTTCAGCGTCGCGTTGCCGATAAAGCGGTTGGTGCGGTCGGTTTGGGGGTTGCGGTTGACAGTGAAGTATGGGTTGTCGGCGTCGTTGGCGCTGGTAGAGGCCCCCGTGAGGCGACGGCGGCTGCCGTCAGGGTTCAGGTAATTGCGGGCATCGTCGTTGCGGGGCCAGTTGAGCAAGCTGATCAGATAGCCCCCCGAGCCACCAAATAAGCCGGGGCCTTGCACTGGTCGCTCACCACCCGAGTTCAGGTAGTTGGCCGAGGCATTAACGCTAAACTTTGGCGAAATCTGTGCGGTGCCTGCTAGGCGCACTGAGGCTTTGTCGTACTCACTCTGAGGCGTGACGCCTTTCGAGTCGAGGTGCTGAACTGATAGCAGGAAGCTGGCTTTTTCCGAGCCGCCGGTCATTGTTAAGTAGTTCTGAAAGGAGGTGCCTTTCTGGTAGAAGTCTTCCAGGTTGTTGAAGATCTCTTCGCCCGGCGCGAAGCGGGGACCCCACGACTGGCGGGTGCCCGGATCAAGAACGCCGGCGCTGCCCTGCTTGTATTGATTCTGTAGTTTAGGCAGACGGTTCACCTCATCCACGGAGAATTGCGTGCGATAGTTGAGCGTGGTACGACCAGCGCTGCCACTTTTAGTCTTGATAATTACGGCACCGTTGGCGGCGCGCAGGCCGTAGAGTACGGCGGCGGCGGGGCCTTTCAGCACCGTCATGCTCTCGATATCCTCGGGGTTAATATCGGAAGCACGGTTGGTAGAACCCACCGAGCGACCCAGAATACCATTGAAGGCCGAGCCGCCACCTGGTGCTGTCGATTCGACAAAAGAGGAGTTGTCCATAATAACTCCGTCGATAACGAACAAAGGCTGGTTGTCGCCATCAAGCGAGGTGCCGCCGCGAATTACGATAGCTGCGCCCTCGCCGGGACCACCACCTGAGCTAGTAATGTTTACGCCCGCGATTTTGCCCTGCAAGGCATTCACGATATTGGGCTGGCGTGAGTCAATCAATTCTTTGCCTTGTACTTGCTGGGCGCCGGTTACTAGTGTGCGCTTGTCTCTCTCAATGCCAAAGGCCGTCACAACTACCTCATTCAAATTGCTACTCGTTGAGGCGAGTGCCACATCAATGGTAGCGCTGGTAGCTGGTCGCTCCTGGGCAGTGTAGCCAATAAAGCTAAATACCAAGGTGCTACCCTCCGCTACGTTATCAAGGGAGTAGCGGCCTTCGGCGTTGGTGGAGGTACCATTGGTGGTGCCTTTTACAATCACGTTCACGCCCGGCAAGGGCGAGCGGTCATCGGCGGCCGTCACGACGCCGGTTACGGTGCGGGCGGTTTGGGCAAGGGCCGGAGGGGCGAGTAGCCACCCCAGCGCCAAGAAAAACCATAGAAGTTTTTTCATAGAAGGGAAAGAATGGTGGAGGGAAAAGAAAGGGCAGGAAAAGCAAACGGCCGGAATCCGGTCGCGCGAGGCAGTTGGATTCCGGCCGTAAGAACGTCCGTAATTATAAGGGAACCAGACACAAACAAGGACAGGTGTCCATAGGGTGGGGGCAGGTTAGACTGCAAAGTATACACTGCTTAGCAGTAAGAAGGCTATTCTGCGAACGTGTAATACCGAAAAGAGGAGTTAAAACTAAAGCAGCGGCATAAGCCGCACAACTATATATTGAATTTTATTTAGCGGAGCTTATACCTTGGATGGAGTACCGAAATACAAAGTATGGTTTCCCAGTGGGTCTTTTTACCTTAGAGAGTTCTTAAAAAGCCCCCCATATGCAAACCACGACGCAGGCCGCTATCGACACCACGCACACCGTGCCGCTGGCCGAAGCTTCCGGGCCGGGCCGGCTCGTCTCGCTCGATGTGTTTCGGGGTATCACTGTTATGGCTATGATATTGGTGAACAATCCAGGAAGTTGGGGCCACATCTATGGGCCGCTGGAGCACGCCAAATGGCACGGCTGTACGCCTACCGACTTGATTTTTCCTTTCTTTCTCTTCATTGTAGGAGTCAGCATTGTGTACGCCCTGGATTCGGCCCGTCAAGATACCAGCCGCCATCCGCAGTTGCTGCTGCGCATTCTGCGGCGCTCAGCTATTCTGTTTGGGTTGGGGCTGTTCTCAGCCTTGTTTCCCAGTTTCGTGTTCGAGACGGTTCGGATTCCGGGGGTGCTGGCGCGCATTGCTGTGGTATTTCTGGTGTGCGGTACCATCTTCGTCAAAACTGGCTGGCGCACTCATGCGTGGCTGCTGGGGGGCATTTTGGTGCTGTATAATGTGCTGTTGCAAGTAGTGCCGGTTCCGGGCTTTGGGCCCGCCAATCTGGAGCCCGCTACCAACCTCGGCGCCTGGCTCGACCGCCTTATACTAGGAGAAAATCACTTATGGAAGTCCAGCAAAACCTGGGACCCGGAAGGCCTGCTAAGCACGTTGCCGGCCATTGGCACGGGCCTGCTGGGTATGCTGGCTGGGCAGTGGCTGCGGCGCCGCAGCACTGAGCCGGCGACCAAAGTTGCGTGGCTATTCGTGGGCGGTGGCGCGGCTATCGTGCTGGGTATGATTTGGAATGGCTGGTTTCCGATTAATAAAAGCCTTTGGACCAGTTCCTATGTGCTTTATACGGGCGGCATTGCGGTGGCCACGCTGGCTGCTCTGTACTGGCTCTGCGACGTGCACGGCTACCGTGCCTGGACCAAGCCGTTTCTGGTGTACGGGGTAAACGCCATCACCGTGTTTTTCCTGTCGGGCCTAGTACCGCGCATTCTGCAAATGATTAAGATTCCGGTTGCAGGCGGCGAATCTGTGGGCCTGCGCACCTGGCTTTACGATACGTTTTTCGTGCCCTATTTCAGTCCTATCAATGCCTCGTTGGCAGGTGCCATTGTGTGCGTGTTGATCTGGCTGGGAATTTTGTGGGTGATGTACAATCGGCGGATAATCATCAAGGTCTGAATCGCAAAGTGTGCAGATTTTGTGTGCTATCTCTCTAACCCGTCATGCAGAGCGGAGCGAAGCATCTCGCTCGCGGTAGCTAAGATTAGTAATCTAGCGTCAGCACACGAGATGCTTCGCTCCGCTCTGCATGACGGGCTAAGTTTTTCTATTTTAGAAAGTATAGCCCGCAAAATCCTCGCGGAGCTTGGTTTTGAGCAGCTTTCCGGTGGCCGTATGCGGCAATTGATCCACAAATTCCACGGCTTCGGGCGTCCACCAGCGGGCAATCTTGCCTTCGAAGAATTGTAATAGCTCTTCCTTGCTTACTTCGGCGCCCGGCTTGAGCACTACTACCAGCAATGGGCGCTCGCTCCATTTGGGGTGAGGCACGCCAATCACGGCTGCTTCAGCCACGGCCGGGTGGGCAATGGCGTGATTTTCCAGATCAATCGACGAAATCCATTCTCCGCCCGACTTGATGACGTCCTTGGAGCGGTCGGTGATTTGCATGAATCCGTCGGGGTCGATAGTGGCTACGTCACCGGTTTTAAACCAGCCACTTTGGGTTAGCTTACCCGTCTCACCGGCTCGGAAATAATTGCCTACGATGAAGGGGCCGCGCACGAGCAGGTCGCCGAAGGCCACGCCGTCGTGGGGCAACTCCTGGCCGGTATCGTCCACGATTTTCATATCTACCCCGAAAATGGCCCGGCCCTGCTTGGTCTGGATGGCGAATTGCTCGTCGGGAGAAAGGAGCAAGTGCTTGGCCTTGAGCGTGCAGGCTGTGCCCAGGGGGCTGGTTTCGGTCATGCCCCAGGCATGTCGAATTTCGATGTGCAGCTCTTCGTCAAATGCTTTTAGTAAGGCGGGCGGGCAAGATGCACCGCCTACTATCATGCGCTTGAGGGTAGTGAATTGCAGTTGTTTTTCCCGCATGAAAGTCAGCAAGCCAAACCAAATAGTGGGCACACCGGCCGTGAAGGTGACCTTCTCCTGCTCATACAACTCATAGAGACTGGCCGCGTCGAGGCCGGGGCCGGGCAGCACCAGCTTGCAGCCGTTCATGGGTGCCACGTAGGGAATTCCCCAGGCATTGACGTGAAACATGGGCACCACGGGCAACACTACGTCGCGGGCGGAGGAGCTGAAGCAATCGGGCAGGGAGGCAGCGTAGCTATGCAGCAGGGTAGAGCGGTGGGAGTAAAGCACGCCCTTAGGCTCGTCGGTGGTGCCGGAGGTATAGCAGAGAGAGGAAGCAGTATTTTCGTCGAAAACAGGCCATTCAAAGTCCGCGGACTGCACCTCTAGTAGTTCTTCGTAGCAAAGCAGGTCGCCGGGCAAGCTAGAGTCGGCGGGCATGTGGGCGCGGTCGGTGAGCAGGACCCAACCGGCAACTTTTTGGCAGTGGGGGGCTAATTTCTCAGCCAGGGGTAGAAAAGTGAGGTCCAGGAAAATATAGCTGTCCTCGGCGTGATTGATAATGAAAACCAACTGCTCGGCAAACAGGCGCGGATTGATGGTGTGACAAATGGCCCCCAGTCCCGACACGCCATAATACAGCTCGAAGTGGCGGTGGTTGTTCCAAGCCAGTGTCCCGATTCTGTCGCCCATCCCGATGCCTAGGCTTTTGAGAGCATTGGCCAGCTGCTTACTGCGCCGGTGCGCGTCGGCGTAGGTGTAGCGGTGGATGCCGCCCTCGGTGAGGCGCGACACAATTTCTGTGTCGGCGTGCCACTTAGCCGCGTGTTCGATAAGCCCCGCGATACGCAGGGGCTGGTTCATCATTAAGCCGAGCATAGATAGTAGGTTGGGTGGGAAAAGCGCGCTTCACTATTGTTCAAGCTAAGAAAAAACCGCCAGCCCAAGCTGGTAGTTAAGTGTCTATTTGCAAACGGTCTAGGTAAGCCGTAGTCAGTAGCTAATCCATTTTCCTACGGTTGAGTTTAAACTTTACCGGGCTAATTTTTTACTTTAGCATTTGCCCAAGCTATTGATGCTTACTCGCAAATTGATGCTTCTTCCTAGCGTCTGGTCGGAGCTGGCTACTGAGCTATTCTATCGTTATTTATCATTGTTGGTATATTAAGTAAATGTTGATAACTCGTTCTGCGACAGTATATTGTTCTGGTACAGGCACAGCTGGCCACGGTAGTATCAGCACCGATAGCACCGTATTAAATCAGGCACAATACTCCTACCTCACCCGTTTTGCGGAAGGAGTTCCGAGCTTACCGCAAGCCCAGTTTCGAACTTTAATAGAGGACGCGCGCGAGAATTGTCTGGTCTCGAAGTTGGTCACGGTGCCCATTACCTGCTCCGCTGCATTACGCGTGAGTGATGAGCAGGCATTGTAGTAGGCCAAACGAGAAGTGAACTAAGCTACTCGATTCAAGACAAGAACTCGCAACTATGCATTAAAGCACAGAGCCAACGACTTTATAGTCGTTGGCTCTGTGCTTTAATGCATAGTTGCGAGTTCGAATGTACCAATAGATAAGCCGGCGGGCCAGGTACCCGGTAGTTTAATTTTCCTTCGGAACTGTTGATTCTACAGTGGCCCGGTTGCCTTGCTTCACAGCCTCGATGGCCACCTGCAATAAGTGGCTGCGCACGCTTAGCTCGCTGATTTTATTATTGTTGCGGGTTGGGTTGACGCGGTTGGAAAGGAAAATTACTGTGAGGTCATACTGTGGATCAACCCAGAAGTAAGTGCCGGTGTAGCCGGTGTGGCCGTAGCTGCTGGGACTGGCGTTTTTGGCCGAATTTACAGAAGGGTCGGTAGCGGGGCGGTCGAAGCCGAGGGCGCGGCGGTTATCGGGGCAGAACTGGCAGCGGGTGTACTCGGCTATGGTTTCGGGCTTGATGAGCTGCTGACCGCCGTATTTGCCGTTCCAAGCGTACATCTGCACCACTTTTGCCAGGTCGTTGGCGTTGCCAAAGAGGCCCGCGTGACCAGAAATGCCCCCCAGCAGAGCTGCGCCTTCGTCGTGCACGGTGCCGTGAAGCTGGCTGTGGCGGAACAGGGAATCGTACTCGGTGGGCGCAATGCGGTTGAGCGGGAAACGGCGCGTAGGGTTGTACCCCATGGTTGTGGCACCCAACGGCTTATAAATTTCATCCACTACAAACTGGTTAAGCGGCTTCCCCGACGCTGACTGCACGAACCACGGCGACATGATGAATGATAAGTCGGAGTACACGTAGCCTGGCTTCTCATTTAGCGGCGACTCGGCAATGGCCTCACGAATACGCTTGGGAAAGTCCTTGCGGGCCCACAGGTTAGTGGCCGCCTGGTAGGGGAAACGAGCCGATGAATCGGCGCGGAAGAAGCGGCGGTTCAGCTCCGATGGCTTGGTAGCGGATACTTTAGAGGCGTCGGGGCTTTTGCCAAACAGGCTGTTGAACAGGCCGCGGGGCTTGGTGTAGTCTTTCCAAAAGGGAATCCAGGCTTTGAGGCGGGCCTGGTGCGTGAGGACATCGCGCAGTTTTAGGTCCTGCTTGTTGGTGCCCACAAACTCGGGATAAAGTTGCCCCATGGTCATATCGGGGTTGAACTTGCCTTGGTCCTGAAGAAGCATCAGGGCCGGCAGCGCCGCTGATACTTTCGTTACCGATGCTAAGTCATAGATGTCGGTGTTTTGCACCGGGCGCGGCTTTTTGCCCCCCAAACGCGGGTTGTCGGCGTAGTCATGGGTACCGTAGCTTTTGCGTAGCACCACGGTGCCTTTGCGGGCAATCAGCACCTCGCCGCCGGGGAATGCCTTGGCTGTCAGCGCCTGCTGCATCATCGAATCCACGCGGGCTTCGAGGTTGTTGTTCATGCCCACGGCTTCGGGGTAGCCGTAGCTCAGGCGCATACCGCCCTGGGTGCTCAGGCCGAAGCCGCGCGGAAACTGGTCGGAGATGGTAACGGGCAGCTTGCCTCGAGCACCAATGCCGCCAAAAATCATCTGGGCGGTAAGGTCCTGGGCATTTTTGCTTTCCTGATAAGCCAATACTACGGCGTCGGCGCGGGCCAGGTCGCGGACTTTGGCCACGGCGTAGGCATTGCCAAACACGCTTACCACAATGCGCTGCTTGGCCGTGGCCAGCTCCCGCAGCAGCACGTTGGTTTCGGGCGTCACGCCGAAGTTGGTGGCTGGCAGCCGGCCCAAATTATTCAAGCCTACTAGTAGCGTATTGTAACCTTTCAAAGCCTCGCGCAGCTTTACCAGCTCATCCAGCGTCGGTGTAGCCGACAGCCAGAAGTGGTCGGTGGGGGCGTAGTCGGTCACCATGCGCTGAAAATCGGTAGTGTCTTTAGTACCGATGGTCACGGTAGCGATGCGCAGGGTGTCGAGGCGCTGCAAGGGGAGCAGATTTTTCTCGTTGCGCAGCAAGGTCAACGACAACTCGCTCAGGCGCTGACTTAGGTAGTTGGCGTGGGGCGTGTTCAGGTCTTGATACAGATTCTTAAGGTCGATGGGCTGATACTTATTCAAGCCCGACCACTCCTTCAGAGCCAGCACTTTGCGGCAGCGACGGTCAATTTCTTCCTGGGTTATTTCCCCCCGATTAATGGCTTCGCGCACCATAGTCAGCGCCAGCGGAATGTTTTTGGAGAACTCCAGAATGTCGTTGCCGGCCAGCAGGGCGCGTACGTCGGCCTCGCCGGGCGCGAACATATTGGTGAGGCCCTTCATGTTCATGGCATCAGTGAAAATGACGCCTTCAAAACCCATCTTTTCCTTCACCATCCCCGTCACGATGGGTTTGGATAGGGTGGAGGGAATGCCCGTGCTGTCGAGGGCCGGAATATTGAGGTGGGCAATCATAATGCCCCCCAGACCCCGCCGCATCAGGCTGCGGAAGGGAAACAGCTCTAGCGTATCGATGCGGCGCTGGTCTACCCGAATCAGGGGCAAGTCGAAGTGAGAATCGGTGTCGGTGTCGCCGTGGCCGGGAAAATGCTTGGCTACGGCCAGAATGCCATTGTCCTGCATGCCACGCATATACTGGTAGCTTTTGGCGGTTACTTCCTCGCGGTTGTCGCCCCAGGAGCGGAAGCCGATAACGGGGTTGGCGGCATTATTATTTACATCTACGACCGGCGCAAAGTTGACGTGCATGCCCGTACGCTTAAACTGGCGTGCAATCTCGGCGCCCATCTCATACAACAAGGCTGTATCCTTCACCCCGCCTATGCTCATTTGGTAAGGAAAGCGCGTGGTGCTATCCAAGCGCATGCCGATGCCCCATTCCGCGTCCATGGCCACCAGCAGTGGCACCTTAGCCTGGGCCTGGTACCGATTCAGCAGCTTGCTCTGCCGCACTGGCCCGCCCTGGAAGAAAATAAGACCCCCAACGCCGTACTGCTGCACCAATTGCGACACGGAGTCTTCATCGATGCGCTTGCGGTTGGAGTAAGCCGCCACCATAAACAGCTGAGCTACCCGCTGATCAGGCGTAAGCGTCGCCATTACCGAATCGACCCACCGCGACTTTGCAGCCTGGGGGGCAAAAGGCACCGGCGCGTTCATCAGCCGCGGCTTGGCAGCAGTGGTTCTAGACTTGGCTGATTTCGTGCGACGCTGCTGGGCCGAGGAGGCGAAAGGCAACAGAAACAAAATCAGCAGAAAGAGCGGGAAATTTCGGGGCGTGAGCAAGGGCGCAGAGTTCAGTGAGGGAACCGCGAAAATACGGGATGCTGGGAAGTTATTTGTGAATTGCTGCTTAAACTGGCTTTGGCTTAATTAAGCAGGCATAAAGCAGCAGTGTGAGTTCTTCCTTTATGCGGTCATGCAGAACGTAGTGAAACATCTCGCGTGCTGATGCGGGAGTACTAATCTGACGGCGCGAGCGAGATGCTTCGCTCCGCTCTGCATGACGGTCTTTTAGATTTTCTCACAATAAAAAAGAGCTGAGGACACCTCAGCTCTTTTCTCACTCACGCAAAAAAGCTTATTACTGAATCGTGATTTCCTCGGTGTGAAACACGTTGCTTTGCTCGCCTTTCAGCTGCACCGTTGTTACTAGCTTTTTGCCTTTCTGCTGAAAGCGAAACACGCCGTAGTGCTTCTGATTAACCAAAGGGCCGATGCGGTATTGGTTCGGTTCGCCCGTGTTATTGGTAGCTGAGTGCGTCAGGCCGCTGGAGGTGATTTCGTAGACTGGAGATGCGACGCCCGGCAGGGTTATTTTGGCCATTTCGCCGATGTGCCGGTCGCCACTAATAAGTAGGACGCCTTTGGCTTTGGTACTGGCTAGTAGACCGAATAAGCGTTGGCGCGCGGCTGGGAAATTAGCCCACTTTTCGTAGGGATGTTCTTCGGCTAAAAACTGAATACCGGAGCCAATAATGTGGGCGTCGGCGTCGCTGGTGGCTAGCTGCTGCTGAAGCCACTGCCACTGCGCCTCGCCCAGAATGTCGCCCGTGGTGTTGGGGATGTAAGCTCTGGCAGAATCTTTTTGCAGAGCATCCTGATGATAACGATCGTCGAGCAAAATTACCTTGATTTTCTTGCGGCCCACTTTATAGTCGTAGGCGGCATAAATGCCTTCCTGCTGGCGGCGCGGACTGTTGGCGGGCTCTTGCAAAAAGTCGAGGGCGAGCTGCTGACTTTCCTTGCGCGGACCAAAGGATTTGTCGCCGTCGTTGCGGCCGTAGTCGTGGTCGTCCCAGGTGCCGATGATGGACGTTTGGGTGCGGAAGGCTTTGTAGTCGGGCTGCTCCAGCTGGAGGTCATATTTGGCTTTGAGCACAGCCATATCGTCGGAGTCGCCGTAAATATTATCACCCAACCAAATCCAGAGGTCGGGCTTTTCCTGCATAATAGGCTTCCACATAGGCTGGGGCAGGTTCTGCCGATTGCAGGAACCGAAGGCTATAGTTAGCTCTTTTTTGCGCTGAGCCATTGCCATTGGGCTTCCCAGGTGCAGGAGCAGGCCCAAAATCAGAAAGTATTTCTTCATGCTGCAAAGATGTGAGGTGAGGCAACACCAACTACGTGGGTTCGTGTAAAGCAACTGTTAAGAAATGCCCCCTAGCGTACCACACCTTCGCCCGCCGGTCTAATTTTTGTGCGTTGGGCACACGCCACGACCCGAATAGGCGTTATTTGTACTGATACTCTTGAAAACTAAACGCTTTCAGCTCTTGAATAACTTACTTGCTCTCCTGGTTTCTCTTCGTTTCCGCTTTGCCAGCGGCATGCTACCCGCCTCATTGGGCCTTGTACTCGTGTTGGTGGGGGGCATTAGTCAGACCGCTCTAGCCCAGCAAGTACGCGGCATCGTGCGGGATAAAGAAACCAAAGAGCCGCTGCCTTTCGTGGGTATCGGGGTGAAAGGCACCACTATGGGTACGGCCAGCAACGAGAATGGGGAATTTACCTTAAACCTGCCATCGCTGCCTCAAACCCTGGTTTTCTCGGAGCTGGCCCACGTGAAGGACACCGTGCGGGTGACCACGCCAGGTCAGTCGCTGGAGGTGCTGATGGCCCCGGCCTCGGTGGTGCTCTCGGAGGTGAAAGTGGGCAGCTATGCGTATCAGCTGGTTGACCGAGCTTATCAGCATTTGAGGAAAAACTACGGCCGTAAGTTTTACGGTAAGGCCTATTACCGTCAGATCACGCGCATCGACAACGACCCCACCGAACTACTGGAAATGGTGTGGAATGCTAAGTCCAATAACGCCCGCATTGAGGGTACGACTATGGCGCAGGGGCGCTACGCCGCTAAGCAAGCCCTGATCAGCGATAAGAACTTTTCGCTTTATACTAAAGCCTTCGGTCTTTATGATGACAAGGCCGACACCACCACGTCACTGGGCTTATTCAGCCCCAATGTGGTAGACAATTACCTGCTAGAAATAAAAGGCGTGCTGGATAAAGGTGAGACGGGCGGCGTAGCCGAAATCACGTTTGAAACCCGCCCCGAGAAAAACAAATATCAATCGAAAGGCACCGTCTGGATTGACGTAGATACCTACCAGGTAATACGTTATAAGATGACCACGCCCCAGCTCACGCGCAAGGCCAATAACCCCACTTTCTCGTTCAAAAATTCGGAGTTGGAGCTGGATATGGTGTTTCAGAGTGACACAACGGCCGTGAGTCCGCTCGAGTACATCCGCACCAACATGACCTATGATCTGGTGCGGCCGGGCTTGCCAGCGGCTAAGATGAGCGTGGCGGCTTTCACCTTCTTTTACGATACCAGCCGGAAGCCTACCAACTTGCCCTACAGCAAAGTAAGCAGCAGCGAGCGAGACTTAGAAGCCATCAAAAAAACCAAGTACGATCCCGCTTTCTGGGCTAACAATCCGGTGGTAAAACGTACGCCGCTGGAAGACGAAGTAGCCCGCTCATTCGAGCAAAAAGGCGCCTTTGGTACGATGGTGAAAAAGCCGGAACCCAAGGCCGACGTACGCATCCGCAACGGGCGAATAGAGTAAGCTTTCAGAAAGCATCCGAAGAAGGGAGCGAGAAATAAGCAGGCAACCAACGGCTGTGCGGCGTGTCATAAAACGCAGTACATTTCCGTTCTCAAATCCTCCTTATATCTCACTCCCTTCTTCATGAAAAAACTAGCCCTTACCGGGTTGCTGGTTGGCGCCTTGCTAACTGCTTGTAATCAGCAGAAAACCACCGCCGATGGCGGCGCGGCTACTGGTACTGCCGAGGTAAAAGATCTGTCGACGCTCTTTGCCAATTATTGGGAAGAAAACCTCAAGCTCAATCCCTTGGATGCCACTGCCCAGGGCGACAACCGTTACAATAACCGGCTGCCCAACGATCAGACCCGGGCCTTCCGCGACACGCTCCAGACAACCTATCAGAACTACCTCGGCCAGCTGCAAAAGTTCGACCGCGAAAAGCTATCGGATAACGACAAAATCAGCTACGACATCTTCAAGTACGACCTAGAGAACAGGCTTGCGGGCTTGAAGCTGAACACGTGGATGATACCGTTTCAGCAGTTTTGGGGCCTGCCCATCACGCTGGGCCAATATGGCTCGGGCACGGGTATTCAGCCCTTCAAAACGGTAAAGGACTACGAGGACTGGCTGGGCCGCGCTAAGGGCTTTGCCGCCTGGGGCGACTCGGCTATCGGCAACTTCCGCAAAGGCATGGCCGCGGGCGTGGTGCTACCCCGGCCGTTGGTAGAAAAAATGATTCCACAGATGCAGGACTTGGTGGTGACGGATCCTACTAAGAGCTTGTTTTATGGCCCCGTGACGAAGTTTCCGGATGGTGTTTCCGACGCTGATAAGCAGCGCCTGACTGCCGCCTACAAGGATGCTATTCTGAACGATCTGGCACCAACGTACAAGAAGCTGGGGGCCTTTTTGAAGAACGAATACCTGCCCAAAGCCCGCACCACGACCGGCATTTCGGCTATTCCGGGCGGCCCAGAAATTTACCGCTACTACGTAAAGAACTGGACTACTACCGACAAGACGCCCGAAGAAATCTACCAGACCGGGCAGGCTGAGGTAAAGCGGATTCGCTCGGAAATGGAGCGCGTGAAAAACGAAGTTGGCTTTAAAGGCGACCTGCCGGCTTTCTTTACTTATCTCAAGACGGATAAGAAATTCATGCCTTATCAGACGCCGGAAGACGTACTGGGAGCTTTCCGCGCCATTCAGACCAAGATTGATTCGAACCTGAAAAAGATGTTTGGCCGCACGCCCAAAACGCCATTCGAGATTCGTCAGACCGAAGCTTTCCGCGCCGCCTCCGCCTCCGCTGAGTACAACCAGGGCAACCCCGACGGCTCGCGGCCAGGCGTATTCTACGTGCCGATTCTGAACGCCAAGGAGTTCAACACGACCTCAGGTATGGAGTCACTGTTTCTGCATGAAGCCATTCCGGGCCACCACTACCAGATTTCCTTGCAGCAGGAAAATGAGAATCTGCCGAAATTCCGGCGCTTTGCCTGGTACGGCGCCATGGGCGAAGGCTGGGCTCTCTACACCGAAAGTCTGGGCAAAGAGTTGGGCTTGTACACCGACCCGTATCAATATATGGGAGCCCTCGGCGACGAGATTCACCGCGCCATTCGCTTAGTGGTAGACGTGGGTATGCACACCAAAAGCATGACCCGCGAAGAGGCCATCAAGTATATGATGGACAACGAAGCCATTAGCGAGCAGGGCGCCACCGCCGAGATTGAGCGCTACATGGCCATTCCGGCGCAGGCGCTGAGCTACAAAATCGGAGCGCTGAAGATTCGGGAGCTGCGCCAGAAGTACGAGAAGCAACTGGGGGGCAAATTCAACCTCAGCAACTTCCACGACGAGCTACTGAAAGACGGCGTGATGCCGCTGGCAGTGCTGGAGCGCAAAATGGACGCCTGGGCTGCTACACAGAAGTAGCCTTGCTTCTCTCTCTTTGGCTGAGGTCAAATTGACTTCAATAGTAAAAGCCCCCCAACTTTATTTGGGGGGCTTTTTTTATGCTTAGTCAGGTGGACCGAGAAACGTATATATTTGATGAATTCTACTTTTTCTAAATTTTATGAAATCACCCTTCCTCACTGCTTTATTGGGTTTGGCGCTGATAAGCCCGGCAATAGCGCAAAAAGCGAAGCCAGTTACACCCAAAGACGCAGCTAATTCCAGTGCTGCTCCGGCCACTCAACCCGGTGCTTCGGCGCCGCTGGCGGCGTTGTTTGAGGCCTACTGGGAAGAACAGGCCCGCCTGAACCCGCTCACTGCTACTGCCCGAGGTGACAACCGCTACAACGACCAGCTGTATAACTTCCAGACCCAGGTATCGCGCAACGAATCCGTTGCTTTCGCCCAGCGGTACCTGACGGCACTCCAGCAATTGGACCGGGCCAAGCTCTCGGCCAACGACCGCCTGAGCTACGACGTATTTAAGTACCAGTTGGAAATAAGTTTAGAGGGCGCCAAACACAATTTTTGGATGATGCCCTTCAACCAATTCATATTTTCCTTCTCCAACACGTTTCCCCTGCTCGGCTCGGGCAAGGGCGGGCAGCCGTTCAAGACGGCGCAGGACTACGACAACTGGCTGCGCCGCCTGCGTCAGTTCCCGCCCCTGATCGACTCGGCCATCAGCAACTACCGCCGGGGCATGCGCGCCGGCGTGGTGCTGCCTAAGGCCGCGGTGGTGAAGATGCTGCCCCAGCTGCGCGCGCTGGCGCCCGCCGACCCCACCCAGAGCGTGTTCTACGGGCCGGTGGCGGCGTTTCCGGCCGCCGTGTCGGCCGCCGACCGGGCCCGCCTCACGCCGCTTTACCTGGAGGCCATCGGCCGCGACGCTACGGCCCCGTACCGCAAGCTGGCCGACTTCCTCGAAACCGAGTATCTGCCTAAGGCCCGCAGCAGCGCGGGCATCGGCGCCCTGCCGGGAGGCCAGGAGATGTATGCGTTTTGGGTGCGCGTCTACACCACTACGCTGACACCGCCGGCGGACATTGCTCGCACCGGGGAGCGTGAGGTGAAGCGCCTGCGTGCCGAGATGGAGCGGGTCAAGCAGCAAGTGGGTTTCAAGGGCGACCTGCAAGCTTTCTTCACGCACCTGAACGCCGATCCGCAGTTCCGCCCCTTCAAAACGCCTGAGGAGGTGCTAGCCGCGTACAGCGGGGTGCATGCCAAGATTGAGCCCAACCTGCAAACGATGTTCGGCCAAGTGCCCAAAACCGGGTTCGAAGTGCGCCGCACCGAGGCGTTTCGGGAAGCCTCCGCCGCGGCCCAGTACAGCCAGGGCCTGCCCGACGGCTCGCGCCCGGGCATCTTTTATGTACCCATCCCCGACGTGACGCAGTACAACGTGACCCGCGGCCTGGAGTCGTTGTTTCTGCACGAGGCCATTCCGGGCCACCACTACCAAATTTCGCTGATGCAGGAAAACACCGCCCTGCCCAAGTTCCGCCGCTTCGGCGGGAGCCCGGCCTACGTCGAAGGCTGGGCCCTTTACACAGAGTCCTTGGGCAAGGAGCTCGGCCTGTACACCGACCCCTACCAGTACCTGGGCATGCTCAAATCAGAAATGCACCGCGCCATGCGCCTCGTCGTCGACGTGCACCTGCACACGGGCCAGATGACGCGCGAGCAGGCCATTCAGTACATGATGGCAACCGGGGGCATTGCGGAGGCCGAGGCCACGGCCGAGGTCGAGCGTTACATGGTCATTCCCGGCAATGCCCTGAGCTACAAAGTAGGCGCGCTCAAGATCCAGGAGCTGCGCGCCCGCTACGAAAAGCAGTTGGGCCAGAAGTTCAGCCTACGCGCTTTCCACGATGAGCTGCTCAAGGACGGCTCGCTGCCCTTGCTGGTGCTGGAGCGCAAAATGGACGAGTGGGCAGCCAGCGTAAAATAACGCGGACCTGCCGGCCCGCGAGGGTGCCGTTTCGCCGGTGCACGCGCGGGCTGGCCGGGCTGCTTCTGCATTTGCCGTGAAATAACCTTCATCCTGCATAGGGTCTTCTTCTGCATCCCCCATCAACAGCACTTACAAAGCGCATCCTAAAAGCGACAACACATGAAAGTAAAATTTATCATCCCGTTGTTCTTCTTGGCACAACTTGCCCTTGGACAAAGCAGAACGCAAAAAATAGACAGCCTGCTCGATTCTTTGTATACCAACCACAAGTTGAATGGCAATGTGCTCGTGGCAGAAAAGGGGAAAGTGATATACAGCCGCAGCTTTGGCTACGCCAACGAGGAGACCAAAGAGAAACTGATAGAAGGGTCGGTATTCGAATTAGCCTCCTGTTCCAAACAGTTCACGGCTATGGCCATCGTGCTCCTGCGGGAGCAGAAAAAGTTAGCCTTGGATGATGAACTAAAAAAGTACTTCCCGGAACTCGCCGGTTACCCGGGCGTGACCATCCGGCACTTGCTGACCCACACCAGCGGGCTGCCGGACTACATGGAACTGATGGACGGCGTGTTTGATAAATCCACCATTGCGACCAATCGGGACATCATTACGCTATTGAGCAAGCACCAACCGAAGGCCTTGTTTGAACCCAACACCAAGTACGAGTACTCCAATACCGGCTATGCCTTGCTCGCCTCGGTGATTGAAAAAACGTCCAGTCTTACCTACGCCGAGTATTTGCAAAAAAACATTTTCACCCCGTTGAAAATGAAGCACACCTTCGTGTACACGCGCCGGCTTGCGCCCAAAACCATCGCGCATTATGCGTTCGGTTACGTGCCCGACAGTACCAAAAAGTACGTGTTGCCGGACCAATTGAAAGCCACAAACATGGTGGTGTGGCTCGACGGCATCGTGGGGGACGGAACCGTGAACTCCACCGTCCAGGATTTGCTGAAATGGGACCGGGCCTTATACGGCAACAAATTGCTGGCGCAGTCTACCCTGCGCGAAGTGTTCCAAGCAGCCACATTGAAGGACGGGTCCACCATGACGTGGAAGGACCGGCCCACAATTAAATACGGCTTTGGCTGGATGCTAGAGAACCATCCGATTTATGGCCAACTGGTGGGGCACGGTGGGAGCTGGCCCGGGTACCGCACCTACATCGACCGGCACACGACCCACGACAAAACCATCATCATCTTGCAAAACCACAACGACGTTTCTACTCCACTCGCCTCGATTAGGGCCATTTTATACAACCAGCCGCTGCCGAGGCCCAAAACAGTAACTAGTGGTAGCGGTGGTAAATAGAGTGTTCTAATCCTTCTTACCACAGAGTGGGTCTCGCTTACCCCTTTTCATAGGCTCCATTTCTGTTTCGCAGAACCGAGCCGCACAAAAGGCTGCGCAGACAGCGCGATGGCCGTGTGGCAGAAATTGGCAGCCCTCAAAAAGCCGAACTACGCGGCCTACGTGGGCCGCTACCACGACGCCTGGCTCGGCGACGTGAACGTCGTGGCCCAGGGCAACCAGCTCTGGCTCAAAGCCAGCCGCTCGCCGCGTCTGACGGGCCAACTACTGTCCTACCAAGGCAACACTTACGTGGTGCGATGGCGCAACCGGAGCGTCAACGCTGATGCCTTCGCGGCCTTTACCCTCGACGAGCAGGACCGAGCCAGTAGCCTCACGATGAAGTCCGTCTCGGCCGCCACTGACTTTAGCTACGACTTCCAGGACCTAGACTTGCAGCGAGTACAATAGCCGCGGGCGGTATTGTGGCGACTTACGTTGGTCGCTGAGCTACAAGATTGGTCAACTCTAAATCTGGGAGCTGCGCGCCAAGTATGAAAAGCAACTGAGGGGCAAATTCAACCTCAGCAACTTCCACGACGAGCTGCTTAAGGACGGCTCGCTGCCCGTACTGGTGCTGGAGCGCAAAATGGACGAGTGGGCAGCTACCCAGAAGTAGGCTTGCTTTTCTTTTGCTGAAGCTAAATTGTCTTTACTAAAAAGCCCCCTAACTCTAGTTGGAGAGGCTTTTTAGTGCCTGACTTAGGGCACTAAAAAAGGTCTATATTTGATGAATTACACTTTTTCTAAATTTGATGAAATCACCTTTCCTCACTGCTTTAGTGGCCTTGGCGCTGGTAAGCCCGGCCGTGGCGCAAAAAGCGAAGCCGACTGCAACAAAGGTCACAGCCAATTCCCGAGCCGCATCGTCATCTGCTTCAGCTCCACTGGCAGCTTTGTTTGAGGCTTATTGGGAGGACCAAGCCCGCCTGGACCCACTCAACGCCACTGCTCAGGGCGATAACCGCTACAACAACCGCCTGCCCAACGACCAGACTCGGGCCTTCCGCGACACGCTCCGGACAACCTACCAAAACTACCTCAGCCAGCTGCAAAAGTTCGACCGCGAAAAGTTGTCGGATAATGACAAGATCAGTTACGACATTTTTCAGTATGATCTGAAGCAGCGCGTAGAATGGCTGAAGTTCAATTTATGGATGATGCCGTTTCAGCAGTTTTGGGGTCTGCCTATCAACATGGGCCTGTACGGCGCGGGCGTGGGCAATCAGCCGTTCAAGACCGTGAAGGACTACGAGAACTGGCTGGGCCGGGTGCAGGGCTTCACGGTGTGGGCCGATTCGGCCATTGGCAACTTTCGCCGCGGCATGAAGGCCGACGTGGTTCTACCCAAAGCTTTGGTAGTGAAAATGCTGCCACAGATGCGAGCGCCTGACATGGTGCCGACCGACCCAACCAAGTCGCTGTTCTACGGCCCCATCAACAACTTTCCTAAAGACTTTTCCGACGCCGACAAGCAGCGCTTGACTGAAGCCTACAAGAAGGCCATTAAGACGCAGGTGGTGCCCACGTACAAGAAGCTGGGCGACTTCCTCGCCAACGAGTACTTGCCCAAAGCACGGATTACTACGGGTCTTAACGCCGTGCCGGGCGGCTCCGAGATGTACCGCTTCCTAGCCAGCTACTCGACCACTACTGAGAAAACACCCGCCGAGATCAACGCCATTGGGCTGCGCGAAGTGGCCCGCCTCCGTGCCGAGATGGAGCGTATGAAAACTCAGCTGGGCTTTAAAGGCACGTTGCGCGAGTTCTTCGAGCAGGTGAAACACGAACCCAAAGCCCAACCCTTCAAAACTGCCGAGGAGGTGCTGGCTGGCTTCCATAAAATCCACTCCACCATTGAGCCCAACTTGAAAAAGATGTTTGGGCGCACGCCTAAAACCCCGTTTGAGATCCGCCGCACCGAGGCCTTTCGCGAAGCTTCTGCTTCTGCTGAGTACAACCCGGGCTCACCGGATGGCAACCGGCCAGGCATTTTCTACGTGCCTCTACCCAAGCCTGCCGAGTACAACGTGACGCAGGGCATGGAGTCGCTGTTCTTGCACGAAGCCATTCCGGGTCACCACTACCAGATTTCGCTGCAGCAGGAAAATACCAGCTTGCCTAAGTTTCGGCAGTTTGGTGGCTACGGCGCCATGACCGAAGGTTGGGCCCTGTATACCGAAAGCCTAGGCAAGGAGCTAGGCCTCTACAAAGACCCGTACCAATACATTGGTGCCTTGAATGATGAAATGCTGCGCGCTGTGCGTTTGGTAGTGGACACCGGTATGCACACTGGCAAAATGACCCGCGAGCAAGCTATTACCTACATGTTAGACAACATGCCTGCTAGCGAGGAAGACGACATATCGGCCGTGGAGCGCTACATGGCCATTCCGGGCCAGGCGCTGAGCTACAAGATTGGCCAACTCAAAATCCGGGAATTGCGAGCCCGATACGAAAAGCAACTGGGCAGCAAATTCAACCTCAGCAACTTCCACGACGAGCTGTTGAAAGATGGCGCCATGCCACTGGCCGTGCTGGAGCGCAAAATGGACGCTTGGGCAGCTACCCAGAAGTAGCCTAATGGCTGGTTGCCTAAAGCTCGATTATCTCTACTGAAAAAGCCCCCCGACTTGAGTTGGGGGCTTTTTTCGCGCCTATTTGAAGACACTGGAAAAGGTATACATTTGATGGATTCTACTTTTTCTAAATTTTATGAAATCACCTTTCCTCACAACTTTACTGGGTCTGGCGCTGATGAGCCCGGCGGTGGCGCAAAAAGCGAAGCCGGTTACAACTAAGCCCGCAGCCAATTCCCGAGCCGCTTCGTCATCTGCTTCAGCGCCGCTGGCAGCTTTGTTTGAGGCTTACTCGGAAGAGGAGGCCCAACTGGATCCTTTTCTTGCTACCTCCCGGGGCGACAATCGCTACAACGACCAGTTTCCCAACTTCCAGACCCAGGCGCGGCGCCAAGAAGAACGCGACTTTTACCAGCGCTACCGTACGCAGTTGCAGAAGCTCGACCGCGCCCGCCTCAACCCTACCGACCAAGTAAGCTATGATATGTTTGCTTACTCGCTGGACCAGCGGCTGGCGAGTTTTGCGTTCAACAACTGGATGATGCCCTTCAACCAGTTTGGCGGCTTACCTAGTTTCCTGGTTCAATTTGGGACGGGTACCGGCGCGCAGCCCTTCAAGACGGTGCAGGACTATGACAAATGGCTAAGCCGGCTGCAAAGCTTCCCAGTCTGGGCTGATTCGGCTATCGGTAACTTCCGGCGCGGAATGCGGGCCGGGGTAGTGTTGCCCAAGGCTCTCGTGCCCAAAATGGTGAGCCAGCTGCGCGCCGTGGCCGTAGCCGACCCGGCTAAAAACTTATTCTATGGCCCGGTAAAGAACTTCCCGGCCAGCTTCTCGGCAGCCGATAAAGCTCGCCTTACGCCCCTGTTTGAGCAGGCCATCCGCCGCGACGTGGTAGCACCTTACCAGAAGCTGGCCGACTTCCTCGAAACCGAGTATCTGCCCCAGGCCCGCGCCAGCAGCGGCATCGGAGCACTGCCGCAGGGTGCCGCCCGCTACGCCTATGCCGTGCAGTTAAGCACCACTACCAACAGTACCCCGGAGCAAATTTATCAGACTGGCCTTAGCGAAGTAGCGCGCATCACGGCCGAGATGGAACGTGTGAAAGCCAAAACTGGCTTCACGGGCGACCTGAAAGGCTACTTCGCCTTTGTCAATACTGATCCCAAGTTTCGGCCTTTCAAGACCGAACAGGAAGTAATAGCAGCGTTCGAGGCCATACAGGCACGCATCGCTCCATCATTGCCTAAGCTGTTCAGCCGCACCCCCAAAACCGCGTTCGAGGTGCGGGCCACCGAAGCGTTCCGAGCGGCTTCGGCTTCGGCCCAGTACAACCGCGGCACCCCCGACGGCTCGCGGCCGGGCATTTTTTACGTCCCGATTCTCGACCCGCTCAAGTACAATACCGTCGCCAACCCAGCAATGGAAACCTTGTTTCTGCACGAGGCAATTCCGGGCCATCACTATCAGATTTCGTTGCAGCAGGAGAATACTGCCCTGCCCCGGTTCCGCCGCTTCGGTGGCTACGGCGTTTTCAGTGAAGGCTGGGCTTTATACACCGAGAGCCTAGGGCCAGAGCTTGGCGTGTTCCAAGATTCTAACCAACTCATGGGCCACTTGGGTGCCGAAATTCACCGGGCCATACGCCTAGTGGTCGATGTGGGCCTGCACACCGGCAAGCTCACTCGCGAGCAGGCCATTGCCTACATGCAAGCCAACGAGGCCATTACTGAACAGGGTGCCACGGCCGAAGTAGAACGCTACATGGCCGCGCCCGGCCAAGCGTTGAGCTACAAAACCGGCCAGTTAAAAATCAGCGAGTTGCGTGCCCGCTACGAGAAGCAACTGGGCTCGAAGTTCGACTTGCGCGCCTTCCACGACGAGATTTTGGCGGGGGGTTCTATGCCGCTGGCCGTGCTGGAAAAAACAATGGACGCCTGGGCCGCCCGGCAGCGCTAGGCAGTAAACCGGCACCTTTTCCTGAATCGAAAGACTACATCAAGACAACCGTTCAAGCTGCATACATGCGTTTATTTTCTTTGCGCTGCTGGGCATTGGCCCTCTTCGTGTCGGGACCGGCCCTGGCTCAAACCGCCCCGCCCGTCACGGCCCCGCTCGACGTGGCGGCTGTAGACGCTGTGGTAGCCCGCACCCTGAAGGCCTTTGATGTGCCCGGCATCGCCGTAGCCGTGGTCAAAGACGGGCAAATTGTGCTGAGCAAAGGCTACGGCGTCAGCTCCCTCAAAACTAAAGCGACGATGGACGCCAATACCTTGGTTGGCATTGCCTCCAACACGAAGGCCTTTACCACGGCCGCGCTAGGCTTGCTCGTAGACGAGGGCAAGCTGGGCTGGGACGATAAGGTGACGAAATACATCCCCGAGTTCAAAATGTACGACCCCTACGTGACGGCCGAGTTCACCGTGCGCGACCTGCTCTGCCATCGGAGCGGTCTGGGCCTGGGCGCCGGCGACCTGATGCAGTTTCCCGATTCGACGGACTTCACTGTCCAGGATATCATTCACAACCTGCGCTACTTCAAGCCAGTGTCGTCGTTTCGCAGCAAGTACGATTACGACAACAATCTCTACATCGTGGCCGGCGAAGTGGTGGCGCGCATTTCGGGCCAACCCTGGGCCGAGTTTGTGGAAGCCCGCCTACTGAAGCCGTTGGGTATGAGCCGCAGCGCCACTAGCTTTGCCCGCCTGCCCGATCCGACCAACATTATCGACGCGCACGCGTCGGTGGATGGCCGGGTGCAGGTCATTCGCCGCGACCAGAACAGCGTGAAGGGAGCGGCCGCCGGCATTTACAGCAGTGTGACTGATATGAGCCAGTGGGCCTTGATGCTGCTGGGCGGCCCCGGCGCGCCCGCGCCCCTGCTGCAGCCCGCCACGCAGTGGGAAATTTGGAGCCCACAAACCATCGTGCGAGTGGGGCCTCGACCTTCGCCCTACAACACGCACTTTGCCGCCTACGGCCTGGGCTGGAGTTTGAACGACTCGCGAGGCTACAAGGTAGTGTCACACACGGGCGACTTGCCGGGGATGGTGACCAAAGTGCAACTGGTGCCGGAACTGCATCTGGGTATTATTGTACTCACCAACCAGCAAAGCGCCCTGGCATTCAACGCGGTTTCTGCCACTATTCTGGACCACTACCTTGGCGTGACAGGCGAAGACCGGGTGCAGGAAATGACCGACATCAACAAGAAGAGGACAGCCAGCAACACGCAAGCCGACGAGGCCGTGTGGAAGCAGGTAGCCGCCGCCCAAAAGGCCGCGCCCAAAAAGCCGAAATACGCGGCTTATGTCGGCCGCTACCACGATGTCTGGTTGGGCGATGTGAACATCGTTGCCCAGGGCAACCAACTCTGGCTCAAAGCCAAGCGTTCACCCCGCCTGACGGGGCAGCTACTGCCCTACCAAGGCAACACTTACGTGGTGCGCTGGCGCGACCGCAGCTTCAATGCTGACGCCTTCGCCGCTTTCACCCTCGATGCGCAAGGCCAGGCCACAAGCGTTAAAATGAAGCCCATTTCGCCCGCCACCGACTTTAGCTTCGACTTCCAGGATTTAGACTTGCAGCGGGTAGAGTAGCGGCGGGAGGCAACCTGCCTGCTTACTCTGGCCGCTGAGCAGAGGTAGATTTCCGCACTTCGGGTTTAAATTGAATAAAAAAGGCAGCCTACTAAGGCTGCCTTTTTTATGGCTAATAATATCAGGGGCATTTTTCAAAGCTTACCCTACTCTCGCACAACCACAAAAGACTATACCTTTTTAAGCTGGGCAGTCGGCTATCTGCCAACGCCGTCCGTTTAAGACACTATTCATTATTATATTAAAATCAATCAGATGTCTCAGCAACTTCGTCAAACTCTCGCCTTAGGCGCTATGGCCGGCATGCGCAGCATGACGGCTCCTGCCACCATCAGTCACGCATTGGCCAAAAATAATTCGCATGCGCTGGCCAGCTCGCCCCTGCGGTTTCTGCAGTCGCCCACGGTTGCTAAGGTGCTGAAAGGATTAGCGGTAAGCGAAATGGCCGCCGACAAGATGCCTGGCATGCCCGACCGCACGTCTCCGCCCATTTTGGGTGGGCGCATCTTGGCTGGCGCGCTAGTAGGAGCTGCGGCTTACAAAGCTAAGAATGATAATATGCTCGCCGGCGCCCTGATTGGGGGCAGCATGGCGGTAGCTGCCACCTATGGCGCTTTGTATCTGCGCAAGGCGCTGGGGCGCACCACCGGTCTTCCCGACACAATTTGGGCAGTGCTGGAAGATAGCTTGGTATTGAAAAGTGCTGTAGCCGTGGCAAATGACGCCCGCCGCAGCACCTCCAATCAGCTGTAGCAGTTGTTGTTAATACAAAAAGCCCCCAAGCTATGCCTGGGGGGCTTTTTTATGCTTACTGTATAAAAGGTCGTTAGCTGCTTTGTTCTAAGCAATGCCGTAAGCGCGGCAGGCTAGCGCTGAGTTGTAGAGCCGCCACCGCCGCCCATACCGCCACCGCCGGTGCTACCACCACCTGAGGTGGTACCATTGCCGCTCTGGTCGGTGCCCGAGGCCTGAGAAGGGGCTTGCGATGCGTTGCGGCTGTTGCCATCCTGGGTTTTCCCTTGGGCGGGCTCTCCCGAAGCCGTCTGGGGCGAGCTGGCATTGCTGCCACCGGGCGCCGAGTTCATTGCATTGTCAGTCGACATCTGCTGGTCAGCGGCCGAGCCTTCGCCTAGCGGCGGCTGCACGTTTTGCACGCGGTTTACGCTGTCACGAGCTACTTCATTGCTGGTAGGGGGCTTGGCAGCTTCCAGATTGAAGTTTTCTACGTACTGGGGGTCCTTGCCAGGTCCTTTTTCGTACTCACAGGAGGCCAGCGGAGCCATTGCAACCAGCAATAAGGCCAGTGCATAACGCTGTTGAAATTTCATAAAGAGGTTGTTTTGGAGTGAAATACAGGTTCGGAAAGCTTGTATACGATAAGCTGGCTTCAATAGCCGAAGCCAATTGCTCAGATGTTAGGGCGCGTGGAAATTTTGAGCGACGCGCTACTTCCGGCGCTGGCCAATACCTTTGTTTCATGCCCGTTTCAGCCCTTATGAACTGGAGCGGGGGCAAAGATTCCGCCCTCGCTCTCTATCACGCCCTGCGCGACCCCAACCACCAGGTTACGCATCTGCTTACCAGTATTAACGCCCACTACCAGCGCGTATCCATGCACGGCGTGCGGGTAGCGCTGCTCGAAGCGCAAGCTCAGCGCATCGGTCTGCCACTTACGACGCTCGCCTTACCCGAATCGCCTGGCATGGACGAGTACGAACAACTTATGCAAGCAGCCTTGGCGCCCTTGCAGGCGCAGGGCGTAAGCCAGGCCATTTTTGGAGACATTTATCTGGAAGATTTACGGGTTTACCGCGAACAGCAGCTTGCCCGCGTGGGGCTGGGGGGCATTTTTCCACTCTGGCAGCGCCCTACCGACGACTTGCTGCGCGAGTACCTCGATCTGGGCTTTCAGGCCGTAGTGGTGTGCGTAAATGAGCAGCACCTCGACGCCAGCTTCTGCGGCCGCCTCCTCGACGCCGACTTTCTGCGCGATTTGCCCCCCAGCGTCGATGCGTGCGGCGAGAACGGAGAGTACCACAGCTTCGTGTTTGATGCGCCGTACTTCAGCAGTCCTATTCTCTTTGAGCGGGGCGAAATAGTGCGTCGCACGTATCCAGCGCCGGTACCTGGCGCCCCAGAAGCTGCTTTCTGGTATTGCGACCTTACCTGAGCCGTAGCTTAGAATTAGAAACGGTAGTGAGCATGGGCTTCGTGAGTTGCTCTGCAATGTTGTTATCGCTTTACAGTCTGTTTGCGTAAGGTCATTAGAGTCCTTCTCAACGTCCACGAAACCAGTAGCTCTGACACCGATGAGCCAGCCATACGTCATTCCTCCTGAAACCCGCATTGGGCACGTACACCTGAAAGTGGCCGACTTGGATCGTGCACTTAGTTTTTACTGTGGCGTGCTCGGCTTTCAGCTCATGCAGCGCTTTGGCACCCAGGCCGCTTTCATTTCGGCCGGCGGCTACCATCATCATATTGGCTTGAATACCTGGCATAGCCTGGGCGGTCCGCCGGCGCCGCGCCAAGCGGCAGGCCTTTATCATCTGGCCATTCTCTACGCCACCCGCCCCGAGCTGGCCGTAGCCTTGCAGCGCCTCCTCGACGCCGATTATCCCATTACCGGCGCCGCTGATCATGGCGTATCGGAAGCTATTTATCTGAACGACCCAGATGGTAACGGCGTGGAACTGTACTACGACCGGCCCCGCGAAGAGTGGCCCCATACAGCTTCTGGCGAGCTGGCTATGGTCACGGAGCCGCTAAATATTCCGGCATTGCTGGCCTTGGCCACTAGCTGATCAGGTAAATAAATACAGTAGCTAAAAAAGCCCCCAGAGCAGTTCTGGGGGCTTTTTTAGTTGTTTGGAATACAATGCTCTTTACTGTCAGCGCCTTCGCGCAGAATCCAGTTACCGGATCTGTCAAGCCATTCCAGCTTTTCACCGGGCGCCACGCCGCGGGCAAAGTTGAGCGAGCATACGTCAATGGTTTCCGTCTCTACCCGATTCACGGACAGGTATTCCACGTACTGAAGCACGAGTTTTTGCTCATCAATGCAGCGCGGGTGCAAGGCCAGGTTGTGAGAGGGGCTTGGCATTGCCGCCGATGGGTACAGAAGCCCATCAAACTGCTCACCCAGCTGAAAAGCCTCAGTCAGGGCAATAGACAAGCGGTACTTGTACTCCTCGCCGGGCCCAACAGGCTGCGTGAAACAGCCAATCAGGAATTCGGCCAGGCTTCGCTCGGCTTTGGGCAGGTACTCTAATGCTTTGTGTAAGGATTCTTCGCGGTCGGAGTGTGGGTCATCGGCGCAGGAATCGGCGTAGCTAAAGCCCGCAATGCGCAGTGGCTTCTGAGTGCGCCAGCGGCTAATAATCACCTCGTCGCCGGGCTTCACATGCGACTCAAAAAAAGGCGGGTGCCAGGTAGCGCTGCAATAAAACATAGGCACCCCGGCCCGGTTGGCGCGCTGATCCTTAGTTACCTTCTCAGGGGGCGGATACGACACATCAGCGAAGCGCTTGGGCAACTGGTCGCAGGGCGTTCCGCGGTAAAGCAACAGCCCCGGCTCGAAGTCCAAGCAGCGCAAGGCCGTGCCGCTGAGCAACTCCCGCATCTTCGGTACCAGGTCGTCGAT
This sequence comes from Hymenobacter sp. HD11105, assembly GCF_054051685.1. Taxonomy (NCBI): domain Bacteria; kingdom Pseudomonadati; phylum Bacteroidota; class Cytophagia; order Cytophagales; family Hymenobacteraceae; genus Hymenobacter; species Hymenobacter sp. HD11105. Next base: position 1,479,545 of record NZ_JBSWBR010000001.1, read on the forward strand.
GGCTTCCTTGCGCAAGTCGAGTTGTTGGATGGCGGCTATCTTTTGGCTGATTTCCTTCGCAGCCGTTTGTCGGGTGTCGGTTTGGGAGGAATGCATGAGTGAGAGAGGAGGGAAGGCACAGTTGAGTTTGGGTGGTACATTACCTAATGAGACCTCGCCCTATCCCTTCTGAAGAAGGCAAGAGCGAGGTCTCATTAGTGAATCTGAGTACGTTTACGGCGAAAATCAGTACCGGGTAGACTTTTTGCCTTTTTTGTTGGCCAATAGCACTAAAGCCACAGTACCAGCTACCCCAAGGCCCAGGGCCCAGGTTGATACGCCAGGCCCTACGGCCGGGGGCACCGAGGTAACGCCTGTTTCGTCGGCAGTAGCGGGCTGAGGCACATAGCGGCCATGCTTGGGAATGGCTACTTCATCAAAATGCTCTACTAGCTCCTTCAATTGCTGCAAAAGCTGGGTGCCATGCATCGGAATGCCGTGGCCAGTAGCAGCAATGTGCGGCTTCAGGTCGGCCAGCAACGCTACCGATTGCCGAGCCTGAGGCCAGTTGGGCGTGAAGTAAGCAGGCGGGCCGTGCACCTCCTGGCGCTGCTCCCACACCGCCGTGCCCGATTCCTGCTTCACCGTCACGAAGGCGTCGCCGGCAATCAAGAGGCGGTCTTCTTCCCGGAAAAACGACACGTGGCCGGGCGTGTGACCGGGCGTGTGGTACCAGCGCCAACCGGGCAGGTGCGGCACCGAGCCATCGGTGGGCAGGGCCTGCACGCGGCTGCCCAGGTCGAGGGGCTGCTTTGGATATAAGAACGACATGGCCGCCATCGCGCCACCGCCAACCGTTGGATCTGGTGGGGGATAGGCCGAGCGACCAGTGAGGTAGGGAAGCTCTAGGGTGTGAGCGTACACGGGTACATCCCACTCATTGGCTAAAGTAACCAGCGCGCCCACGTGGTCGAAGTGACCGTGGGTGAGGATAATGGCCGATGGCCGATTAAGTGAGCCAAAGATTTCGGCCGCGTGCCGGCGAATGGTGCCCGCCGAGCCGGGTAGGCCGGCATCTACCAGCACCCACGGACTCATGGGCGCTTCTGCCTCGCGGATGTAATACAGATTGGTAAAAACATTGCGCAGGCCCCACACACCCGGCGCCACGGCCTGCAAAGCAGGAGTATTCGATCGATTAGCCATAGAGAAAGCTTTAAGGTTAGTAAACATGGAAATAATACGCTGGGGAGCTTTTTTGTAGCCGCCCCAGCTAGCAGCAATTGCAGCAAAGCTGGTGATATGACTGGCTGCTGGAAGAGCAGTTAAAAGCGGAGTAAGAATGCACTACCGACAGCAGGGCAACTCCCTAATATTCATAAGTTATTTAACGGGCAAGGCTATCTCGCAGCTACAGAGCACCTCGCGGCTGGGTGTTACCGGTTGGTAGTTAGGCTGCGTTACCTCTTTCATATAAATAACGTCGAGGCGCTGAACAGGTTCGTTGCTCGAATCTTCATTCCATACCCGCAATAGATAATTGCAGTAGTACGGGCGCAGATACATGTTGTTGATGAACAGGTAATTCTCGGAGTACTTCCGCCAACGGTCATTTTTGAACAACGACACCACCGACTTGGGCTTCCTCAAGGTCGTGGGCCTGCCTTTACGGTTTAGATCAATGTGCGCGCCCTCGGGGGTAGTGCCGTCTAGTATGTACCAGCCATCATCTTTGAATACGGCCGGCGCAAACATTCCCCAGTGCTGATCGGTGCGGAAGAGGTAGCCAAACCAGCGCAACGGCTCCGACATAGTCAGCGACGGATTGGCAATCGAGTCGAGGTTCCACCAGCATACGTAGGCCAGCAACAGCGTCACCACGGCGTTGCGTATGCCGTGCAAGGTCCGAATAGCTCTGGGGGGCAAATCCAGGCTCGATTCGACCCGGAGCCGCACCGGGCTGCGCCAGCCATCGAGGCGCGGCCGCCAACGAGCTACATACGGCGCCAGGCGCTGGGCCCGCGTGCGGATATGTCGGTCAATCCAATTCATGGCTGGTGTCGGCAGTAAGCCTAGCACCGAGGCCATATTTATGAGGAAGAATAACCCCACAAACAAGGTTAGGCTGATGCCGAAGTGAAAGCCGTACATCACTACCACAAACAACATCCGCCAAAACGGAACCCCAAACGGAATAAATAGCACAAAGGGCAGCAACATCTCCGTGTAGTAAGTCGCAAACGTGAGAAAGCGCATTACCTCCGGAAACTGGTACAAGATCCGTCCGCCCGGCATCAGCACTTGGTCGAGGCTGAGGGCGTAGTAGATGGCAGTGCCCTCGGTGGTCCATTCGGGCGCGTTTTTGAGCAGCGCCGTGCACCAGTACACCAGCGCCAGCTGCACGATATACGCTACCGTGGCCGCGCTGAAATACGCGTAGGAGGCCGGCTGCGGCTCCCTCCGGCCTGCATCGAGGGAGTACATACGACCCCAAGGGAGAAAAATGCCCCAAAACAGCAACATGCGCAGCAAGTCGTCGCCACCCTGCCCAATAACCGGGTTGCGGTTCTGCAGCGACACCAGCAGCAGCCACGATACCACCGTGGCTACGCGAGTTCGATACCCCAATAATAACGCTACTGCCGTACCCGCCGCCAGCAAAAACAGTAGGGCCTGTATTTGCCACAACCCGCTGATGTTATGCAGGCTGAACTGATACGCATTCCAGTTGCGCTCATACAGCACGTGCAGGGGCAAAATGCCCATATTGGCATAATGCGCTTCCAAGTCGGTGCTGCGAATGGCGAGGTCGGTGAGCACAACCGCCGCCGTGGCAATGCGCAGTAAGGCTAGTGCTCGGAGGTCGAGAACAAACGGACTTCGTAGAAACTCAAGAACACGGGTCATAGAGCCGCGCTGGGGGGCAAATTGTGAGAAAAAAGAAGGCGAAAAGGTGCGCCACCTGTCTGGATGGTTTGCCTTTTCGCCTTCAAAAAGAGCAACCGACTATTTAAGGCCGGAAAGAGAAATTAGCGCGTAGTGCCGCCCGATGTAGTACCGCTGGTAGTGCTACCTGAAGTGCTACGCGTGGTGCTGCCCGATGTGGTGCCCGAGGTAGTACCGGTAGTGGTACGGCCTGAGGTAGTGCGCGTATTGGTACGGCCCGAAGTAGTACCTGTGGTACGGGTAGAGGAAGAAGTAGTGGTACGGCCGCTGGTGGTACCTACTGTAGTACCAGCCGTAGTGCCGGCCGTCATGGTGCCGGCAGTAGTACCGGCGGTCGAGCCAGCCGTCATAGTGCCAGCGGTTGTGCCCGCAGTGGTTCCCATGGTAGTGCCAGCAGTGGTCCCGGCTGTGGTGCCAGCGGTAGTACCGCTGGTCATGGTGCCGCTAGTGGTGGTTCCGGCAGTCATAGTGCCTGTGGTGGAGCCAGTAGTCATGGTGCCCGCAGTGGTGCCGGCCGTTGTACCCCTTGTGGTACCAGCCGTAGTGCCCATCGTTGTGCCGGCGGTCGTGCCTGCCGTGGTTCCCATGGTAGTGCCAGTGGTAGCACCGCTAGTTACACCAGTTGTTGATCCTGCAGTTGTGCCAGTGGTAGCGCCACCGGTGGTAGAGCCCATAGTGGTTTGAGCAGAAGCTCCAGCAGACATAAATACGGCGGCCAGCAAGGCGGCAAATGATACGAATGATGACTTTTTCATAGCTGTTAAGAAAGATACTAGGGTAGAAAATGAATGATCCGGTAACAGAAACCGACAATGGATGATGGCAGTCAGTAGCAGATTGCTACCAACACTGGCTTCTGTACGGATAAATAAGCACGGAGTACATACCCCTATCTGCAGCAAGAGGGATAATTACCGAATAGTAATTATCCCTCTTGTCGTAGATTATATGCTATTGTTGATACACCAACCTAGCGAGTGGTAGTACCACCCGTGGTACCGCTAGTAGTGCTGCCTGAGGTAGTACCTGAGGTGGTCGAGCCTGAAGTGCTGCCCGAGGTAGTACCCATTGTGGTCGAACCTGAAGTGCTGCCACTAGTAGTGCCCATCGTGGTTGAACCTGAAGTGCTACCGCTGGTGGTGCCCATTGTAGTGGAGCCTGAAGTGCTACCCGAAGTAGTACCAGTCGTGGTTGAACCTGAGGTAGAGCCGTAGGTAGTTGAACCAGTCGAAGTAGTTGAACCCGAGGTAGAGCCAGAAGTGCTACCTGATGTGCTGCCGCTAGTGCTACCTGAAGTACTACCGCTAGTGCTGCCCGAAGTGCTACCGCTCGTTGTAGCTCCATCAGTGCCCGTAGAGGCACAAGAAGACATCAAATTAGCTGATGCGAATAAGCCAGCAAGTGCGAGGGTCGAGATGAAAATCCGTGATTTTTTCATTGGAAGGATTAGTTGGTGAATGGGTTAAACCAGAGCGGGTAGAGTATTGAAAGAGCCTCTTGTACGTGCAAACCAGAGAAAATAGTTACTAATACATGTATATATTTTTTTGGCCTAGTAGCTCTAATGCTCTTTTATTCAATGATTTAATCATTGATTACTGCTCTGTAAGTAAGTGTTTATAAGGTAAAAAAGAGGGTAATAACCAGTTAGCTATTACCCTCTTTTGAGTTGTTGGCTACCTAATAAACACCTTAAAATCTTGGTGTTAGTTAGCGTGTTGTTGAGCCACCTGTGCCGCCACCCGCGGTTGAGCCGGTACCCGCCGTCGAGCCCGTGCCACCTGCAGTAGAAGAACCTGATGTTGAGCCGGTGCCAGACGTAGAGCCCGTACCCGTACCGCCTGCTGTTGAACCCGTGCCACCGGCAGTAGAACCTGTGCCACCAGCAGTAGAGCCAGTTGTAGCACCTGTGCTGCCAGTTGTGGTGCCAGCTGTAGAGCCAGTGCCACCAGCCGTAGAGCCACTACCTGCAGTAGAACCCATGCCGCCAGTTGTGGTACCTCCAGTAGAACCTTCCATAGTACCGCCGGCTGAGTCGGTGGCCATCATATCAGTGTCCGTGCCGGTACCCATGTCACCTGATGAAGTGCCCTCACCTGCGCCAGTCGAGTTTGTCTTGCTTTCACAGCCGACGAATGTGAGCGAAGCTCCTATCAAAGCAGCCGTCAGGATATTAAACCGTAATTTTTTCATGGTGAAGTAAATGAAGGGAGTTGGTTGTGGATTGTAGCAAAAAGTGAATAGAGTTGAGCACCTATACGCCATTCGTTAATACGAGAGCTAAAAAATGTGCAAAGAAGAAATACTTGTTTTTTGGAAAAAACCACAGGTATAAAATACGGACTAGTAAGATCAGTCCGTATTTTATACCTGTTTGGTCCCCAGTCAGTAAGACTAAAACAGCCTCCTAACTGCACTTTAAGAAAGGCTAACTTTTGTATGTATTAGGTAGTAGAGCCACCCGTTGTTCCACCCCCACTTGTGGTACCTGTTGTGCCACCACCAGTCGTCGTGCCTGTGGTACCAGTTGTTGTACCAGTTGTACCGGTAGTGCCTGTGGTTGTGCCGGTAGTACCTGTTGTGCCCGTGGTTGTGCCGGTCGTGCCTGTGGTCGTACCGGTAGTAGTACCCGTCGTGCCGGTCGTGGTACCAGTTGTACCCGTGGTACCAGTTGTTGTACCAGTTGTACCGGTAGTGCCTGTGGTTGTGCCGGTAGTACCTGTTGTGCCCGTGGTTGTGCCGGTCGTGCCTGTGGTCGTACCGGTAGTAGTACCCGTCGTGCCGGTCGTGGTACCAGTCGTACCAGTCGTTCCGGTAGTTGTACCCGTGGTACCAGTTGTTGTACCAGTTGTACCGGTAGTGCCTGTGGTACCAGTTGTTGTACCTGTGGTGGTACCTGTTGTGCCCGTGGTTGTGCCGGTCGTGCCTGTGGTCGTACCGGTTGTGGTGCCAGTCGTTCCAGTGGTTGTGCCAGTAGTACCCGTTGTGCCGGTAGTCCCGGTAGTAGTACCCGTAGTGCCCGTAGTCGTACCAGTAGTTCCGGTCGTTGTGCCAGTAGTACCTGTTGTGCCCGTGGTACCGGTCGTCGTACCTGTTGTTGTACCCGAGGTAGTAGTGCCAGTCGGTGGTGGCTCTGGGAACGTTTCGTCGTCATCGCAGGCCACAAGACCTATTGATAAGCTCATAAGACCAGCGGCCGCAGCCGACAACCATACCTTTTTCATAAGAAATAGAATGAAGGTTAAACAAATAGTTTTCGAGGGCTATACGTTTATCGTAAAGGGTAAAAGGAGATTTATTGAATGAATAAATACCCATTTTATTGCATAAATACGTAGAACATAAAAAGCTGTAACACGTTGATATATAATTAATTAAAGCATATAAATTGAGTAATATTTGGTATAATAGGTTATATATTTACGTTGAGTTATAACATGAGTAATTACAAATAATACCTCGTGTTTATTGCTGCGCTATAGTATTTGATTAACCGCTTTCTAAGCATTGCGTACTCATACTTCATTGCTTTAAGCTGCATTAAAGCTGTTCGAGAAGTCCACTTTTGCTTATGGCACCTCAGCCCGCTATTATCCTGTTTGATGGAGTTTGTAATCTATGTAATGGCTTTGTGCAGTTCATTATTCGGCACGATTCAGCGGGATATTTTCAATTTACTTCCTTGCAGTCGGAAGTAGGGCAGAGGCTATTGGCGCAGTACGGCACGACTGTAGCCACCACACCCGAAACCGTAGTACTTATCAAGCAAGGACGCTTGTATACCCACTCTACCGCCGTGCTGCACATTCTGCGCAGTTTGGGGGGCACCTGGCAACTGTTTTACGCTGGCCTGCTCTTACCGCGTGTGGTGCGCGATGCAGTGTACCGGTTTGTTGCCCGGCACCGCTACCGGTGGTTTGGGCAGCAAGATGCCTGCATGCTGCCTACTCCCGATCTGGCCCAGCGCTTTTTATAAGCCTTTAGTTTATCTCCTTAGAAGCGGGCAATTCTTCCCCAACGACGGGCGGCAGCAAGGTTTTGAGTTGCTGCAGCAAGGCGGTATCTGCGGGTAGGGACGCAAAGAATTTCGTTTCAAATTCTTCTACTGCCCAAGCTGCCTGCACCGCCAGGCGTACGCCAACCGAGGTAAGGCTGATGGATTTGGCGCGTGTGTCAGTAGCGTCTTCTATGCGTTGCAAATAGCCTTTGCTTTCAAGTGTGCGCAGTAGTTTACTGGTCATCATTTTGTCGGTGCGGGCATGAGCGGCTAAAGTCGTTTGAGTGACATTGCCTTGCTGCCCCAGCCAGTAAGCCGACGCTAGTACCACAAACTGCGCGTGCGTAAGTCCGAACTGATCCAGGGCTTTCTTGATCTCGCGCTGCCAATGGTTGCTTACCTGCCAAAGCATAAATCCAAGGCTATCATCGGGACTTTCGAAGGAGAAGAGAGATTGAGCAGCCATAGCTAGTACACAGAATAGAAAAAAGCCCCCCGGCAATAGAAAAGGTAGCCGAAGTGTCGGTTGAATCCTTACTTTCGAAGCCTCTTCCTTGGCTTGCAGCGCCGCCTTACATACGCGACTTGATCATGAGGAGGCATTGCTTCTTTACTTGAAGCACTAGAGCAGCACGATAGTAGGCTGTCTCGCTGCGGCAAAGCGCTCTAATAAAGCAACATACAAAAGCAATAATTGTAAGTCTGTAGATAATAATTAAGGTTATAGTAATCATGATTACTATAACCTTGTATGGTCTATTTACTTTGTCTGTCGTATTCCAAACCACTTTCTCACTTAATCCATTTTCATGCAGGCCCTACAATTAGACGGAGTCAATCAGCCGCTTACCATTCAAGAAGTACCCACGCCTACACCTGCCGCTGGGGAGGTGCTCATCGAGCTACACGCTGCAGCATTCAACCACCGCGATGTGTGGATTAAGAAGGGACAGTACGGTGGCTTGAAGTTTCCCTGCATCTTGGGCTCCGATGGAGCCGGCGTAGTGAGTGCCGTAGGGGAAGGCGTAGATAGCTCGGTGGTTGGAAACGCCGTTCTAATAAATCCCGGGCACAATTGGGGCGACAATCCTAAAGCTCAAGCAAAAGCTTTCAAGATTCTGGGCTTGCCCGACCAAGGCACCTTCGCTGAATACATAAGCGTACCCGAGCAGTATGTGCGTCCGCTGCCAGCCCACCTAAGCTTTGAGCAAGCTGCTGCCCTGCCGCTTGGCGGCCTTACCGCTTACCGCGCTGCCTTCACCCGTGCCGGTTTGCAGGCTGGCGAGCGGGTACTGATTTCTGGTATAGGGGGCGGCGTAGCGGTGCTGGCCTTGCAAATGGCCGTGGCCTGTGGCGCCGACGTGTGGGTTACTTCCAGCTCGGCCGACAAGCTGGCCCGGGCCCAGGAGCTCGGAGCCAAAGGAGGCGCCAACTACAACGACGAAAATTGGGTTACCGACCTCACAAAGCAAGCTGGGGGGCATTTTGACGTCATTATTGATAGCGCCGCTGGTCCCGGCTTCAACGCCCTGCTCGATGCCGCTACGCCTGGTGGCCGTATCGTGTTTTATGGGGGCACGCAGGGAGCTATTCCCCAAGTACCACCGGCGAAAGTGTTCTGGAAACAGCTCAGTATTCTGGGCTCAACTATGGGCACTGAGCAGGACTTTGCCGAAATGGTGCGCTTAGTTGAGGAAAAGCAAATAGTGCCCGTTGTGGACAAGGTGTTTCCAATAGTGGAAGGGGATGCCGCAATCCAGTACCTAGCCGACGGTGCGCAGTTCGGAAAAGTAGTACTCACTATCAAGTAGCTGCAACCCCTGATTTTGGGCAGGTTTATACCTTTCGTGAGTGTATAAATTAGGCCTAGAAGAGCAAGTTTTCAAGGGTGCTATTTCGGTAAAAATACAAGTTTTTTACAGCGAAAAAAGGAATGAAACATGACTGTCAGCTGTTGTCTTTTCGACTGCTTTTCTGACATACCTCATATACTTCGCTACCTATGAAATCACCTGCTGAATACCTCACTGGTCCGGTTTTTCAACTTACTTACCCTACTGGCGAAGTAGCTGAATCAGTGCCAGTCGTTACCTACGATGACGCCCTGCGCGCATTGGAGGAGGCTTTGGCCGACGCCGAAGAGTACAAATATTTGCTGCTGCGTGCCATTCGCCGCACTGCTACCGAAACAGAAGCTACAACCATCTCGCCTGAGACCGTAGTACTGCCTTTTTACGCTGCTGCGGCCTAGGCTTCTTATCTTACAATATGCAAAGAAAGGGCACCGATTACGGTGCCCTTTCTTGTTTCTTCAAACGGCAGATGAGCGGGCGAAGCAATCAGATGAGAATCTGAAATTCCGAGCAGAAAACAACGTCTGCGAAGGCTGCTCCAACAACGTTTGTCTTACATACCTCGCAAGAGGTGGTGCGCCATAGCTACCGCCTGCTCGCGCAGTTCAGGTACAGCCGTCGATTCGAAGTAAGCGGGTCGGCGGCTTGGGCCGAGCGTATAGAAAAGGGGCGAGGCCTTACCCGCCGCATCTAGCAAAGCGCCGCGCTCATCCGTTTGGATGCCCAGCCGCAGTGGGTCGGGGAGGAGATGACCCGCTCCACGTAGGCTGCGTACCAGCGGGTCTTGTATGCGAGTGTAATCGAGTAAAGGTCCCGTGCAGGCTATCACATGGCGGGCCGTCAGGTATTCTTGCTGGCCGCCGTACAGTATTTCTATCCGTATGTCTTCGCCCTGGGGGGCAATTTGGCGCACCCGACCATGCTTGGTACGAAGCTGCCCCGTGCTACGAAGCTGTTCTAGCACCGCTACATTCTGCGCTGGGCTTCGGTGGCGCAACACTGACCAGAGTGCGCCTACATGCCGTCCAAACCGCTCTTGCTCGTCCAAGGGCCAATTGGACCAAATATGCCCCAAATCGGGCCGTAAGGAATCAATTACATCGCGCCAATCGGTACCGCGCGCGGCCGCCGCATGCACATGTTGGCGCACGGTATGCAGCACGGTCTTTACTTCAGTCAGAGAGGCTAATTCGGTGGCATAAAAGCTAGGATACTGCGGGTGCTGGGCTGGCCCATGCACGGTAGGCCACCATCCGTGCCGCGAGACGGCCGTAATTGGGCCTTGGTGCCCATCGGCGTGCAAACCCATGAGCACATCCACGGATGTCAGGCCTGTGCCAATGAGCACAACAGAATCGTGGGGGGCAATTTTGGCAAGTGCACCAGGTGCCCACGGATTGGGGTGGTAATTGGGATGAAAGCTGCCTTCTGCGACAAAGCTGGCCGGCCCTGATGGGGGAAAGTTACCCAGCGCCAGCACTACTTGCTGACTTCGGACAATTTGACCATCAGCTAGTTCTACTTCTGCTGCTTTGCCATCGGCCGCAAGTCGCGCATCTACTGCTGCCTGCTGATGCCAATGGACCCGCATCCCGTTGGGCGCTTCTCCCAGAATTGTTTGCACACAGTCATTTATATACTGCCCATACACTTGACGCGGGCAAAAATCCGCTTCGTCGGCCGACAGCCCGTGCGCCCGTAGCCACTCTACAAAATGCAGGGGCTGATCGGGGAAGGCACTGATGCGACCAGCCCGCACGTTCAGCAAATACTCCGCTCGGGGCGCTGAGTACGCTAAGCCCGGTCCCGGCACCGCCCGAGGATCTACTAAGTGTACATCACAAGGGTAAGAGCCACTTGCGCGGGCTAACTGCACGGCCAGCATTGACCCTGAAAATCCGGCGCCTATAATCGTAATGGTGCGTCGTGGGGGCATACTGGGGCTACGGGGAGGCAGCAGTAAGATGAATTATTGCGAAAATTGAAGTCGAAAGTCAGCCATTAAAACGCACAGCCCGACCAAGAGTTTACCAAGGCCGGGCTGCGTGTAAAATCTGAGTTTTAACAATAGCTAAGACTGAGTAAAACGGCTTACCTACTGAAGGTGCTGGACAAGCTTACAAATACGTGCCGCTCACCAAATAATTTTGCACGTAATCTTTGATACCATCTTCTAAACGAGTGAAAGGCTGCTCGTAGCCAATGCTGCGCAGCTTCTGCATTTCGGCCTGCGTAAAGTATTGGTAGGTGTCGCGGATATCTTCCGGGGTGTCTTTGAAATGAATATCTGCGGTTTGACCGAGGGCTGCGAAGGTATTGAGAGCCAAGTCGAGAAAAGTGCGCGCCTCGCCGCTACCCAGGTTATAAATACCGGAGTTTTTGCGGTGGTGCATCAGGAAGTAGCATACCTCACATACGTCCTTCACATACACGAAGTCGCGCTTTTGCTCGCCGTCGGCATATTCAGGGTTGTGGGAGCGAAACAGCTGCATGGAGCCCGTACGCCGAATCTGGTCGAAGGCGTGAAAAATGACGGAAGCCATGCGGCCCTTGTGGTACTCATTTGGCCCGTACACGTTGAAAAACTTCAAGCCAGCCCAAAAAAACGGCTTTACCTCCTGCGCCACCGCCCAGTTGTCAAAGTCGTTTTTCGACTCACCATACGGGTTGAGAGGGCGCAACAACGGCAATAATGCATCATCGTCAGTGTAACCCAGCGTGCCCGAGCCATAGGTAGCCGCCGATGAGGCGTACACTAGCGGCAGTTGATATTGGCAGCAGGCCTGCCACATCTTCTTGGAGTACTCTAGGTTGAGCAAATCCAAAACTTCGCGGCTTTTCTCGGTAGTATCGGTGCGGGCGCCGAGGTGAAAGATGAACTCCACTTGCTCGTGGTTGGTGTCGAGCCACTCGAAGAACTCGTTGCGGTCCACGTACTCACGCAGGCGTTTGCCCTTCAGGTTGGCAAGCTTGCGCTCCACAGTGAAATTATCGACCACCACGATATCATTGAAGTTGGCGGCATTCAGGCGGGTGACAAGGCAGCTAGCAATAAAGCCAGCCGCCCCAGTGACAACGATCATAGAGCTGAGTTTTGCCCCAAAAGTAGGCAAAAGCCGCGGAGTGGGCTTCGACTTATGCTATCGTATTAAAACGTCAGGCAGAGCAAAGCGAAGCATCTCGCGGGCGGTCGTCTGATTACTAATCAAGCGAGATGCTTCGGCTCCGCCTCTGCCTGACGTTCTATCAATTTGGATGATGTACTCTCCAATAGCCAGGAGGCAAGCTAAATCACCATCTTTGCACCATGCTTCGTTTTCTGCGCCAATCCCTGACTTTTCTCTCGCTCAGCACCTTAGTTGCAGCATGTAACTCCGATCAAAAACCTCCCCAGACGGCTACTTTCGCGGAAAATGCCCCCCAGCAGCTTCGCGACGACCTTGGGCGCTCCGTAACTGTACCGGCTCATCCGCGGCGCGTTATGGCCTTGGCCCCATCCATGACCGAAATGCTATATGCCGTGGCTGATACCGCCACCATTATAGGCCGTACCCAGGTGTGTGACTACCCGAAAGCCGTGTTGAACAAGCCCGTCGTTAGTAGCTACCCGCTGGATATGGAAGGTCTGGTAGCCTTGCAGCCCGACGTTGTTTTTACCGTGGAGGGCATCACCTCGCTTGATGATGCTACCCGCCTGCAACAGCTCGGCGTGCAAGTGTATTACCAGCGCTACACCACCGTGCCCGACGTACTGCGCGGCCTGCGCGACCTAGGCCGCATCCTGCACCGCGAGCCCCTGGCCCGCCGCGTCACCGATTCTTTAGCCGCTGAGCTGAAGCAGTTGGAGCAGCAAACGCCTATCAATCCGCGGCCGAAAGTGCTGGCTATTACTTGGCAGGACCCCATCTATGTGTATGGGCAGAATACGCTGTTCACGGACAAAATTCGGCGCGCTGGGGGGCAAAATGCCGTCGTCGAGAAGTTTCCCCAGCCTTATCCGGCCCTCACCCGCGAGTACATTCTGCAGCTCAACCCCGATGTGTTGCTGGGAGGCAATTTTGGCAAGCTCGATAGTACGTTTTTCAAAAATTACCCCGAACTGCGGCGCATTCAAGCCTACCAGACGCGGCAGGTATACGGCATCAACGGCAACCTGATGGAGCGCCCCGGCCCACGGGTAGTGGAGTCGGTGCGGGAACTGCAACGGCTGCTGCGCCAAAGCCCGGCGCAACTATGAGCCGGCGCGTTGGTCCCTGGCTGCTGGCTAGCATTGTGCTCACCTTCGTGCTGCTGACTTTGGGCCTGCGCGTAGGCAGTTTCGAGACAGATTACGCTATTATCTGGCGCGCCCTTACTCACTACGACCCCACTGATCCGGTGCAGTTGGTGCTGGTGCAGCTGCGGCTGCCACGGCTGCTGCTTGCCCTGCTGGCCGGCGCCGGACTTGCTTTTAGTGGTTACCTGATGCAGGCCATGGTCAATAACGCCCTAGCCGATCCTTACTTGCTTGGTACCGCCTCGGGAGCATCACTGGGGGCCATTTTGTGCTTTGCTTTTCTGGATACGCTGGTGCTGGGGGGCTTTTATCTGCCGCCGCTGGCGGCGCTGGCGGGGGCGTTGCTTGTTACCATAGTAGTGGTGGGATTGGGCACCCAACAAGGCCAGCTGCGGCCGGCCCAATTGCTGCTGGCGGGCGTGGCCGTGGGCGCCCTCACCGCGGCCGTTGGCAGTCTGGTCACGTTTCTGGCGGCTACGGAAGCCAAGCTGAGCACCGTTATTTTCTGGGCTATGGGCAGCTTTGAGCGGGCCGGCTGGAACCTGCTGCCTTACCCGGCTGTGGCTGTGGGTGGAGCACTACTGCTGTTTACTTTTCTGCAAAAAGATCTGAATGTATTGCTGCTAGGGGAGGAGCGAGCCCAGGCCCTAGGCCTGAATGTGACTCGCCTGCGCTGGATTCTCATCGTTACCGCCTCTGGGCTTACGGGCTGTGTGGTAGCGCTTTGTGGCCCCATTGGCTTCGTAGGGCTGATGATTCCGCACCTCACACGCTGGCTGCTGGGCGTCACGGGACGGGCCAATTTGCTGTTTTGCGCTTTGCTAGGGGGTAATTTTCTGCTCGCCTGCGACCTGTTGGCCCGCTTACTCTACCCGCCGGCCGGCTTGCCAGTGGGGTTAGTCACGGCCCTTTTTGGCGTACCGTTCTTCGTATATTTGCTGCGGAAAAAGCGCGTAGCGCTTTAATGAGCTGTCGAGTTGATGTACTACCGTGCTGATTGGTTGAAAAGCTAATGTGCCGCGTTCCTTAGCTACTTCATCCCCTACTGCCTCAGCCCGTTACCGCATCCGCACATCCCTTACTAGCACCGCAACAAATGATTTACGTCAGCCGCCAGGAGCATTTCAATGCCGCGCACAAGCTGCACAACCCCAACTGGTCCGACGAGCGCAACCGCGAAGTATTTGGCCCATGCGCCAACACCAATTGGCACGGCCACAATTACGACCTCATTGTGACTGTCAGAGGTCAGCCCGATCCTGAAACTGGCTTCGTCATCGACCTCAAACAGCTCAGCAACCTCATTCGCCAGCATATCACCGACCAGGTAGACCACAAAAACCTCAACCTCGACGTGCCCTTTATGCAAGGCAAAATGGCCAGTACCGAGAACTTGGTAGTCGCCTTCTGGGAAATTCTGACGCGCGAGCTAAACTCTATTTCTTCCGCCCAGTTGCACTGCATCAAGCTCTACGAAACGCCCCGAAATTTCGTGGAGTACTACGGCGAATAGAAGCAGTTTTGGCGCGGCCTTACCAGAGCATTCAACCATTCAATTCCTCACCCATTGAAATATTACCTGATTGCCGGCGAGCGTTCCGGAGATTTTCACGCTGCTAACCTGATGCGCGCCCTGCGCACAGAAGATGAGGCGGCCGAATTTCGGTGCTGGGGTGGCGACATGATGGAAGCAGCGGGAGGCAAATTGGTGCATCACTACAAGGAAATGGCCATTATGGGTTTCCTCGAAGCAGCCACCAGCATCCTTAAGTTTCGCGGTTTCCTGAAAGAATGTCAGCGTGATTTGCTCGCTTATAAGCCCGATGTGCTCATTCTAGTTGATTACGCAGGTTTTAATCTGCGCATCGCTAAGTTTGCCAAGCAGCATGGTATCAAGGTGTTTTACTACATCTCGCCCAAAATCTGGGCCTGGAACCAAGGCCGCGTGCATACCGTGAAGGCCGTGGTTGATAAGATGTTTGTCATTCTGCCCTTCGAGCAGGAATTCTACCAGCGTTTTGGCTACGATGTCGACTACATCGGCAACCCCACCGTCGATGCTGTAGCCGAGCACGAAACCGCCACCGACTTCCGCGAGCGAAACCAGATTCCGGTCAACAAGCCCATAATTGCTGTGCTGCCCGGCTCACGTAAGCAGGAAATCGAGAGTATGCTCTACGTCATGCTCTCCGTGCTGCCACCTTTCCTGAACTACCAGTTCGTCATTGCCGCCGTCTCCAACCTCGACCGCAGCTACTACGAGAATTTCCAGCGCGGCAAGAACATCACCATCGTCACCGACCAAACCTATGACCTGCTCCGCCATGCCGACGGCGCCATGGTGACTTCCGGCACCGCCACCCTCGAAACTGCCCTCTTCGACGTGCCCCAGGTTGTCTGCTACAGCACCAGTATCATTTCTTACACCATCGCGAAGGCCTTGATCAAAGTGCCTTACATTTCCTTAGTAAACCTAGTAGCTGGCAAAGAAGTAGTGAAAGAGCTTATTCAAGGTGAATTCAACTCCCGCAATCTGGTGCAGGAGCTGAAAAACATCCTAGAGAACCCCGAGTACATCGCCCGCCAAAAAGCCGATTACGCCGAACTGCGGGAAAAACTTGGCCGTAGCAACGCTGCGCAGAAAGCCGCTAAGCTGATGGTGGGGTATTTACAGCAATAATTTAAGTATCGTACGCTAGTCCTACGTCGGAGCAAATAGCCAAAAAGGAAAAGGCCCGAAGTGAATTCACTTCGGGCCTTTTCTATACATGACGTTCTAAGTTACTAGGCTGCTCGCAGCTGTTTCAATGGCGACTTCTCAAACTTGCTCTGCGCGTAATCTAGGTCAATAACAAGCTCCTGAACGTCCGTCTCCGAAGGCATATCGAACATAGCATCCGTCATGATGCTTTCGCAGATAGAGCGCAAGCCCCTAGCTCCTAAACGGTATTCATCAGCCTTCACGACAATATATTCCATCGCGGACTCAGAAAAAGTCAGCTTGATGTTCTCCATCTCGAATAATCGCTGATACTGCTTCACGATAGAGTTCTTAGGCTCCGTTAGAATCTTGCGCAGTGTAGCGTGGTCAAGTGGATTGAGGTGAGTCAGCACAGGCAGGCGACCAATTAGCTCGGGAATAAGCCCAAACTGCTTCAAATCCACGGCCGTCACATAGCGCAGGAAATTCTGTGTGTCGATCTTTTCCTCCAGCATTGTTTTGGAGAAGCCCATAGGCTTAGTATTCAGACGGCTTTTGATGATACGGTCGATACCCACAAATGCCCCCCCGCAGATGAAGAGGATATTTTCGGTGTTCACCGTAATCATCTTTTGCTCCGGGTGCTTGCGGCCACCGTGGGGCGGTACGTTTACCGTAGTGCCTTCCAGCAGCTTCAGCATGGCCTGCTGCACACCCTCGCCACTCACGTCGCGCGTGATGCTAGGGTTATCGCTCTTACGGGCAATTTTGTCAATCTCGTCGATGTAAACGATGCCACGCTCGGCCGCTTCTACGTTGTAGTCAGCCGACTGCAGCAGGCGGGTTAAGATGCTTTCTACATCTTCGCCCACATATCCAGCTTCAGTCAGCACGGTAGCATCAGCAATACAGAACGGTACTTGCAGAATGTTAGCCAGCATGCGTGCCAGGAAGGTCTTACCTGTTCCGGTTTCACCCACCATGATGATGTTCGACTTCTCAATCACCACATCATCTTTGGTGCTAGGCTTCTGCATGAGGCGCTTATAGTGGTTATAAACCGCCACCGACATCACCTTCTTCGCCTCATCCTGGCCTACTACATACTGGTCCAGGTACTCCTTCATCTCGCGCGGCTTCACGAGGTTAAACTTCGGCGTCTTGCTGTTTGAGCGAATCTTGTTCTCTTCGTTCAAAATTTGCTGGGCCTGACCTACGCATCGCTCACAAATGTGCGCATTGATGCCGGAGATCATCACCGAGACGTCTTTTTTGCTCTTGCCGCAGAAGGAGCACGTAATATCTGCCATTGCCTGGATTCTCAGAATAGGATAGTAAACTCCACTCGCGTCGGAGTGGCATCAAAGGTACAAAAAGGCTAACGCCCTCTGTATTAAAAAAAGTTGCCCTACTGTGGGGCTTCTACTTAAAAGAAAAAAGCCCACTCCCAGTTTTAAGGCTGGAAATAGGCTTTTCTATAAAATCATGAGTGCAAGCTTGCCAAAGTATTGTAGTTGATTAACTACTATTTAGTAGAACTCAACAAGCAACCTAAGTCGTAAGCTCAACCCTATGATAGGTGCAGTGAAGCTTAGGTTACTTTACGCTCTAGTACTTCATCAATCAGGCCATATTCTTTAGCCTCGTCAGCACGCATCCAGTAGTCACGGTCAGAGTTGTCGTGAATTTCCTGGTAAGTCTTGCCTGTATGCTGCGCCAGAATGTCGTAAAGCTCTTTTTTCAACTTCAGAATCTCACGAGCGGTGATTTCGATGTCCGACGATTGACCCTGCGCACCACCGGAAGGCTGGTGAATCATCACGCGAGCGTGGGGCAGAGCTGAACGCTTGTCCTTGGCACCACCGGCCAGCAATACCGCGCCCATCGAAGCTGCCAAACCTGTGCAGATAGTAGCTACATCGGGGCCCACATATTGCATGGTATCATAGATACCCAAGCCAGCATACACCGAGCCACCGGGCGAGTTGATGTAAAGCAGAATGTCCTTCTTGGCATCAGCCGATTCCAGGAACAGCAATTGGGCAGTGATGATGTTAGCAATATAATCGTCTACTGCGGTGCCCAGGAACACAATGCGGTCCATGATCAGGCGGGAGAACACGTCAATTTCAGCGAAGCGCGTCGGGCGTTCCTCAATCACCGAGCGGGTCATGCCCGTTACGGAGTGGCGCATCTGGCCTTCCACGTGTTGTAAGTACTGGTCGACACCCAAGCCGCTTAGGCCTTGACCTTTAACAGCAAACTTGCGGAATTCTTGTTTATTCAGCATGGCAAATAATAGTGGGAGAAGAAGTGTAAAAGCGAAGCCGCCGGGCAACAAAAAAGCCCTAACGGCAAGTAAGGGCTTTTTTGTGGGTTAAATAACCGGGAGACTAGCGTTGGCTAGCCGCCTGATTCCGGAAGTCCTCGGCCGAAATCGGCTTCTCATTAACAACAACTTTGCCGCGCAGGTTTTCAAGTACTTTCTCTGCCAGAATGGCCTCATACTCGTCAACGTAGTTTTTGCCGTTCTCCTGCTTGAGGTAATTGTCAGCAAAGCTGCGGATAGAATCTTGCAACTCGGGTGTCATTTCCATATTGAATTGACCCAAGATTTTCTGCATGGTGCGCTCCACGATTTCGTCGTTCGACACCTTTAGGCCTTGCTCCTCAACTACTTTGTTGCGGATCATCGACCACTTCAGCTCACGCTCGTAGTCGTCGTAGTGCTCTTCAACCTGCTCTTCACTGAGCTTACCTTTGTTAGCGCGCACCAGCCACTTCTTGAAGAATTCCTTTGGTACCTCAATGGTAGTGTTGCTTACCATCTGATCTACGATCTGACGGTTTAGCAAGCCATCGGCCTCACGGTCATAGTTCTCCTGTACCGTGGTGCGCACTTTCTCGTCAAACTCCTCGCGGGAAGTGATTATGTCCTTGCCGAATACTTTATCGAACAACTCTTGGTCCAGCTCGGGCTTAGTAGTGCGGTTAATTTTCTCAACGTTCAGCACGTACTCACCGCTCACATCGGCAGCCTCGTCCTTCGACAAGCCTGAGAAGTTAGCAATGGCCGAAGCATCACCGTCGAAAGCATCCTTCAGGTCGAAAGTCACTGAGTCGTTAGGTTTAACACCAATGAACTTCTCAACGCCGTTCTTTACCTTATTAATAGGTAGCAATACCACGCGTCCTTCGCCTTCGTCGTCGGCCTTCTTCAGCTTACCGTAGAGGTAGTCGTCAGCCTCAGAAGCTTCTGGGTTGGTGCTTTCGCCATATTGGCGAGAAATCTGGTCGTAGGTCTCCTGTAGCGTGCTCTCGTCAACGCTTATCTGGTGACGGTCAACATTCAGGGTCTGGTCAGCAGGCAACTCGAAATCAGGCAGCAAGCCTAATTCAAACTTGAAATCGAAGTCTTTCTGGGTATCAAAGTCAATGTCGCTGGCCACGGGCAGGGGCTCGCCCAGAATGCGCACGTTGTTTTCTTTGATGTAGCCATCAACCGCTTTGCCGAGCATGCCGTTGATTTCTTCTACCAGAATGCTCTTGCCGTACATCTTACGCACCAGCCCAACGGGTACTTTACCCGGCCGGAACCCTTTGATTTGAGCTTTCTTGCTGTAGTCCTTGAGCTTGTTCTCAACCGTGGCGGCATAATCGGCCTCAGTCAGGTGTACTGTCAGGATGGCACTAAGCTGGTCGTCGTTTTTATCGAGGGTAATATCCAAAACGGGTCGTCGGTTAAAGGGTAACGGAAATGAAACGAGCCGGCAGCCGGCGAAAAAGAAACCCCCAACGTTTTTGGGTTGAGGGTTTGGGTACTCTTTAAAAAATTAAGTGCGGATGGAGGGACTCGAACCCACACGCCTTGCGGCACCAGATCCTAAGTCTGGCACGTCTACCAATTTCGCCACATCCGCCGCAAGACCTACTGTCTCGGGGCCGCAAAGCTACGCAAGGAGTCTGGAAATCCAAACCAACTCCGCAATGAGTAATAAATGATTATCAAGAAGCCGCTAATTTGCCCCCCAGCGGCCATTTTTGCCCCCTAATTATTGTCGCGCACCTTTTTCCAGGCCAGCATTGTTATAAAATACTCGCCGCTATTGGTTGGCTGAGTTCGTACTTTCGCAGATAACCACGGGGCTTATGCTCCGCCCGCGTACCATGGCAACCCTGATTGACCCCGAAGTAGAGCGCAACGAGATTCTGCGGCATTATCGCCGCTTACTCCGTACGGCCAAGCCTTATCTGCACGGCAACGACGCCAAGCTCATTAAAAAGGCTTTCAACACCTCATTGGAAGCTCATAAGAATATGCGCCGTAAGTCCGGCGAGCCATATATTCTGCACCCGCTGGCCGTAGCCCAGATTGCCGTAGAAGAAATAGGCTTAGGTACTACCAGTATTGTGTCGGCGCTGCTGCACGATGTGGTAGAGGATACACCCATGGAGATTTCGGACGTTGAGCGGGAATTCGGGCCCAAAGTAGCCCGCATTATCGATGGCCTGACCAAGATTTCCGGCGTCTTCGACTATGGTACAAGCGAGCAGGCCGAAAACTTTCGCAAAATGCTGCTCACGCTCTCCGAAGATGTGCGCGTCATTCTGATCAAGCTGGCCGATCGTCTGCATAACATGCGCACGCTGGAGTCGATGCCCCGGCACAAACAGCTCAAAATTGCGTCGGAGACTATTTATCTATACGCTCCGCTCGCGCACCGCCTTGGTTTGTATGCCATCAAAACGGAGCTGGAGGACCTATATCTAAAGTATACCGATACCGAGGTCTATAATGACTTGGTGACGAAAGTGCGCCAAAGCCGTAGCGCCCGCAACCGTTTTATCAAGGAGTTTGTCACACCGATTGATGAAGAACTGAAGACGCAAGGCTTCGATTTCGAGATAAAAGGGCGCCCAAAATCAATCTATTCCATCCTGCGCAAGATGCGCAAGCAGAACGTGACCTTCGATGAGGTGTATGATCTGTTTGCAATACGAGTTATCCTTGATGTGCCCCAGGAGCAGGAAAAAGCCGCCTGTTGGCAGGTGTACTCCATCGTTACCGACTTCTATCAACCCAACCCCGACCGACTACGCGACTGGGTAAGCACGCCCAAAGCCAACGGTTACGAGAGCCTGCATACCACCGTTATGTCGCGCACGGGCCAGTGGGTAGAGGTGCAGATCCGCTCCAAACGTATGGACGATATTGCCGAAAAAGGCTACGCCGCGCATTGGAAGTACAAGGACACCGGCGTCGCGCAGCCTGAGTCAACCCTGGAAGCGTGGATTGCTAAGGTGCGCGAAATGCTCGAAACCAATAACTCCAGCGCTTTGGAGTTCATGGACGAGTTTCGTCAGAATCTATTCGTAAAGGAAGTTTATGCCTTTACACCTAAGGGTAAGCTAGTCATCCTACCAGACAAGGCTACAGCGCTTGATTTTGCCTTTGATATTCACTCGCAAATAGGTTTGCAATGTTTGGGGGCCAAAGTCAACCAGAAGTTGCAGCCCTTGAGCTACGAGCTTCGGAACGGCGACCAAGTAGAAATTCTGACCTCTCAGAAACAGCGCCCCACTGAGGAATGGCTGCAGTATGTGATTACCTCTAAAGCGCGCTCTAAAATAAAGGAGTACCTGCGCGACGATAAGCGTACGAAAGCGGAGGATGGCCGCTACCTAGTTGAAAAGAGGTTAGAACTGTTGGGCATTGAATACACCCAGGACAACTTAAATCGACTGCTGGCGCATTTCAATGTTCATAACCCACAGGACTTCTTCTATCGTCTCGCCATCGGCCAACTCGACGGCCGCGAAATCAAGGTTGAGCTATTCGACCCTGCTATTGAACCGCTTCGACAGGCCTCGCGCTTAGAACCTAAAGCTTTTGATCAGGAAGTGCAGAAGATACGCGGGGTAAATGCCAACATGCTTGTTATTGGCGAGCACACGGATAAGTTTGATTATCATATTGCCCCTTGCTGCAATCCGATTCCGGGCGATGATGTGTTTGGCTTTGAAACCGAAACCGATGGTATTATCATTCATCGCACTTCCTGCCCGCAAGCTGTCAAACTCATGTCGAACTACGGCAGCCGCATCGTGCGAGCTAAGTGGACCGATCAGTTGGAGTTGGCTTTCCTAGCCGGTATCCGCATCAAAGGCTCTGATAGGGTGGGGCTAGTGAACGATGTTACCCGCATCATTTCCAATAGCCTCAAGGTTAATATGCGTTCTATCACCATCGATTCAATCGACGGAATGTTTGAAGGGCAGATTATGGTTTTTGTCAATGACACTGATCATCTACACAAAATGATTCAACGCTTGAGCAAAGTGAGTGGAGTGCTGTTAGTGGAGCGCTTTGCTGCCTAGGGTTTCTGGAAGTTCTAGGAGGTCCTAGAGAGTATATAAATGCGGTGGTGGAGTGACCTGGGGGCATCTTGGTAAATCTGATAGCAACTCTGAAAGAAATTACCCTCAATTGGTAAAACCAAGTTGCTAGCTCGTCTTCACACGTGAGTGAACCAATCTTGCAACCGCCAACTCACTTTACCCACCTACCTTTGTTACTCCTTATATATAAGGTTACAAAATGCTTGATAAAGATAAATTCGAGGAAGTAAAGAAAATCTTCACTGCCTACTTAGAAAATAAAGGGCTTCGCAAGACCTCCGAGCGGTATGCTATTCTTGAGGAGATTTATTCTCGTACCGGTCACTTCGATGTAGAAGAACTTTATGCCGGTATGAAAACGCAAGGCTTACAGGTGAGCCGGGCTACAGTGTATAATACGCTTGATCTGCTGGTAGAACATGGGTTGGTAAGTAAGCACCAATTTGGGCGCAACCTGGCCCAGTACGAGAAGTCTTACGGCTACCGCCAACACGACCACGTTATCTGTACGGAGTGTCATAAAGTGGTCGAATTCTGCGATCCGCGCATCCATGGTATTCAAACGATGGTCGGCGAGCTTTTGAATTTCCATATCTTGCACCACTCTTTGAACCTATATGGCGTGTGCGGCGACTGCCGTGCCAAGGCCGCCCGCTTACTTTCTGAATGAAGACTGAATCCGCTGTCCAAGACGGCATCCTCTACGTGCGCCTCACCGGCGACCTCATCGGTAGCCCCGATTCTCAACCCCTTCTGCAAACCATAAATACTCACTTGGGTGAAGCCGTGGTTTACTGTGCCCTCGATTTGACCAACGTGCGGTTTATCAATAGCACCGGTATCGGCGTGCTAGTTTCCATCCTGACTAAGTTTCGCAACCAAGGGGGTGAGTTAGTACTCATTAATCCTTCGGACCTCGTGCGTAAGCTATTGGCTATAACCAAGCTTGACGCCATTTTTATTATTGCAGCCAATGACGAATCGGCTGCTGAACAATTGAAAGCCACAACCTAATGCCAGTTGACGTACTTGTTGGATTACAGTGGGGAGATGAAGGAAAGGGGAAGATTGTCGATGTTCTTGCCCCCACTTACGATGTAGTGGCCCGGTTTCAAGGTGGCCCAAATGCTGGTCATACGCTCACCTTTGATGGTCGTAAGCATGTGCTACACCAGGTGCCTTCCGGTATTTTTCACCCGCACATCATCAACGTAGTCGGAAATGGTGTTGTCCTAGACCCTGTAGTATTTCGCAGTGAGCTACAAAAGTTAACCGACCGTGGTGTTGAATGGGGCTCTAATCTCTACATCTCCAAAAAGGCCCAGCTTATTCTTCCTTCTCACCGGGCTCTCGACCGCATCTCGGAAGAGATGCGCGGGGGGGGCAAAATTGGCTCAACCCTAAAAGGCATCGGGCCTACGTATCAGGATAAGATCGGGCGTACAGGTCTGCGAGTAGGTGATATATTACTGCCCAGCTTTCAAGAGCGCTATGCGGAGGCTGTAGCCCGACACGCCCAGTTTGCTTCATTCCACGGTAAAGACTTAGAGATTGAAGCGCTAGAAGCGGATTTCTTTTCTGCTATCGATTTCTTACGTACGCTTCAACTCACGGATACTGAGTACTTACTCAATGATCTATTGCGTCAAGGAAAGCGTATTCTCGCTGAGGGAGCGCAAGGCTCCTTGCTAGATATTGACTTCGGCACCTATCCATTTGTCACTTCATCTAGCACCGTCGTTGCGGGTGCTTGCACTGGCTTAGGAATTGCCCCCCGTCACATCGATCGGGTATATGGTATCAGCAAAGCTTATTGTACTCGTGTTGGCAGTGGCCCATTCCCAACGGAGTTGCACGATGAAGTAGGAGAAAAGATCCGCCAAGCTGGGCGTGAGTTTGGCTCTACCACCGGTAGGCCCCGGCGTTGCGGTTGGATTGACCTGCCCTCTTTGCGCTACAGCATCATGCTTAATGGCGTCACAGAGCTTCATCTTATGAAGGCAGATGTGCTCGACGACTTTGCCGAAATACAGGTGTGCACGCACTACCGTACACCCGATGGACAAGACACTGACCTGCTTCCTGACCACGAGGCACTGCAATCGTTGACCCCAGTATATACTGCACTACCAGGTTGGCAAACAGATTTGCAAAATATTTCGGAAGTAGAAAATCTGCCTGTTGAGCTGCAATCTTATCTGCAATTCCTTGAGCGCCACTTAGAAGTACCCATTCGTATTGTAAGCGTTGGCCCCGATCGAGTAAGTACTATTCATTTGAACTAGATAAAAAGATAAGGCGAGTCTTGACTTCTTCAAAACTCGCCTTATCTTTGTCATCCTGTTTGAGCAATCGGCCAACAGGCAGTCATCTTTCAAAAGTTTTTTTCGCTTTTGACTTGACAAATTAGAAAGGGTAT